>NZ_LXEV01000056.1 GCF_001654965.1 Proteus hauseri ATCC 700826 | reverse complement strand
TAATAGCATATCGAAATCATTATATATTTTTTTATTTTTATTCACATAAGCATATGCATTCTCCTTTAGCCAATTTAAATATTTAGTTCCTCCTTCTAATCCATTAGATCTAACCTCTAATAAATAGTTTAGGCTAAGCCCATAACATAAGCCATTTTTAGGGTCACCCATAAAATTATAATTACTTTCTGATGATGATATTAA
>NZ_LXEV01000055.1 GCF_001654965.1 Proteus hauseri ATCC 700826 | reverse complement strand
CTTTTTGGGCACTTTCTCAAGTGGTAAGAGTTATGCCGTTAGGTATTGCTTATGCAATATGGAGCGGATTAGGTATTGTATTGGTTTCAGTTGCCGCCATTTTTCTTTACCAACAAAAACTAGACTTACCTGCTATTGTTGGTATGGCATTAATTATTGCGGGTGTATTAGTGATAAATTTACTGTCTAAAAGTGCTTCCCATTAAT
>NZ_LXEV01000054.1 GCF_001654965.1 Proteus hauseri ATCC 700826 | reverse complement strand
TATTTATTTTCTTATTACATATGACCGAGTTTAAAAAATTAATTTATTAATGAAACTCAATAAATAAGTAAATTTAGTATTTAAATTTGCTTATTATAGAATTTAATTAGGTTGATTTTAATTAAGTAATTTTTAATTTAAGATAGGGGTGGTGATTTTTAGTTATTTATGTTTTTTATTAAAAAAAAGTAAATTAACTGTAAAATAAATAA
>NZ_LXEV01000053.1 GCF_001654965.1 Proteus hauseri ATCC 700826 | reverse complement strand
TATTGATAGCAAAATAACTAATATTATTTTAAAGAAATTCATGATTATCTTATCCCTTTAACTGTGATTTTTCTTTCAAAGTAATTCTTGGAATTCCATTATACTCACTAATAATACCGTTAATGCATATTGGCTTCCCCAACTTTAAATTAATTCCGGTAAACTCTCTTGCATTATCATCCCATATAATTGCATTAAACAATATATTAGAGTAATGGCTATCAATA
>NZ_LXEV01000052.1 GCF_001654965.1 Proteus hauseri ATCC 700826 | reverse complement strand
TTCGCTAGTCTTTCTTTTTTCCTTTTTTTCCTTTATTTTTCACTAAGACCACTTCGGTGGTCTTTTTTATTTCTCTCTATAACCTCTCCTATTCATTTCAACTATTGATCCTGGTAACAAGTCAATTTCTGCAAAAAAGCTAATTTTGCTAAAAATAAGTATTTTTTATTTCAAGCTAAAAAAAGCACATAAAAAGACCAATATATAAATTAATTTAATCATTTATCGAA
>NZ_LXEV01000051.1 GCF_001654965.1 Proteus hauseri ATCC 700826 | reverse complement strand
CCGCACTAACGTAACGTTGGTTAGTAATAAACGAAGTGTTCCCCGTATGCACGGGGATAAACCGTTCATATTGCTTGTACTTAATTGGAATCCATAGTGTTCCCCGTATACACGGGGATAAACCGGTGACCATATATGATTTACGACAGTTTTCTATGTGTTCCCCGTATACACGGGGATAAACCGTCGGATTAAGAAGGCTGATAGCACTGTAAAACGTGTTCCCCGTATACACGGGGATAAA
>NZ_LXEV01000050.1 GCF_001654965.1 Proteus hauseri ATCC 700826 | reverse complement strand
TAAGTTATTTTAACTATTTATGCTCTTTAACAATCTGGAACAAGCTGAAAAATTGAAAACAAATCAATATATCACCGAGGTATATTGATGAGTCTCTCAAAATCTCAGACCTTGAATGTGTGATACTCCAAGGCGAGTGTCATGAGCGAGCAACAGCAATTCTAGGCGGACAGCGCGCAGTAAGCGCAGCATACGTAAGTATGTGAGCATTACGAGCACTGCCCAACAACGAATTGATGCTTGTGTAGCCATGACCTTTAAAGTCGTCTTCGAGAG
>NZ_LXEV01000049.1 GCF_001654965.1 Proteus hauseri ATCC 700826 | reverse complement strand
AATACACCAAATTGTTTTGTTAAAAATAATCCACTTGAGTAATGTCATTTTTAGATAATTATTCTATAAATTTAAGAAAAAGAGCACATAGCTCTAGGTGTAACTACTACACTTTGTGAAAAAAGTAAAAAAAATTATTTCAAGATTTTAAACAAAGTAACCAATAGTTTATATTTATAAAAATAATGATACATATCAATATGTTAAATATGTAAAGGGATATGTGTAATATTAAATTTGACTTAGGTGAGAAGCCAGAGAATAATAGTAAACAATTTGGTGTATTTT
>NZ_LXEV01000048.1 GCF_001654965.1 Proteus hauseri ATCC 700826 | reverse complement strand
TTTTTAAAAAGTGAAAAATAATCGTTATCACTCTGTAACCTTGGATTATTCTTGGATTATTTAAAGATAATTATTAAATAATACCTTGGCTCCAACGTGTAAATTGATGAAATCCCATATGTTTTAATATATAGCAAAACCAGACACTGTAATCAGAGGGGTTTTTTTCAATATCTTGATACAGAGAATCGAGAGATATCCAACGATAATTCATTACTTCATTTGGATTACACTGAGGGGTTTGATCACTGAAACCAAGGTATAAATGATCAAATTCATGTTCTATCAGATTATCTGTCACTTTTTCATTATATAGAACTT
>NZ_LXEV01000047.1 GCF_001654965.1 Proteus hauseri ATCC 700826 | reverse complement strand
AAAATAATTCGCAGTATACTATTGCTAATATACTCTGAATTATATTTTAAAGAGATTATGGTGGAGCTAAGCGGGATCGAACCGCTGACCTCCTGCGTGCAAGGCAGGCGCTCTCCCAGCTGAGCTATAGCCCCATAATGCATTCTTAATACCGATTTCGTTACTCAGGTTTCTTTCTTATTGGAAATGCTCCGCTAAGCAAGAATTGAGCCAATCGCAATGAAACAAGGCGTGGAGTCACGAAGTTTACATCAGTAAACGAGTGATTTCACAACGCAGTATCAATACGATTTGGTAGGCCTGAGTGGACTTGAACCACCGACCTCACCCTTATCAGGGGTGCGCTCTAACCACCTGAGCTACAAGCCTATACCGGTATTTC
>NZ_LXEV01000046.1 GCF_001654965.1 Proteus hauseri ATCC 700826 | reverse complement strand
TTTTCATAACCACGCGTGTTAAGTTCTTCCACACGCTCATTAGCCAGATTGATCATTGATTCTTTAGAACCAAAATGAATCGCGCCAGTAGGGCATGTTTTTACACACGCAGGTTCTTGACCAACTTCAACACGATCAACACATAATGTGCATTTATAAGCGCGGTTATCTTCTTCGTTAATGCGAGGCACATCGAAAGGACAACCCGCAATACAATAACCACAACCAATACAATGTTCAGATTGGAAATCCACAATACCGTTAGCGTATTGAACTATCGCGCCTTCAGCAGGACAGGCTTTTAAACAACCCGGATCTGCACAGTGCATACAGCCATCTTTACGAATTAACCATTCCAGTTTGCCGTTTTCTTCAACTTCAGAAAAACGCATCACTGTCCATGATTTGGCC
>NZ_LXEV01000045.1 GCF_001654965.1 Proteus hauseri ATCC 700826 | reverse complement strand
CTGGGTATAATCATTGTCGCGATCATCAGCCCGACTAAAGAATATTTTTTCATTTCCTATTGCACTCCGATAAGAATGGAGGCACAATCAAATTGTTGGTTTTGAGTCTGCCTCGGTTAATGTTTAATTACATGCCGGGGCTTTTCTCTTTCTGGTGTTTGCTAAATGCTTGAACCAGATTGATCCAAGCACCCGCGCAGAGAATAACAAACTATTAAATTGGCACAACACATTTATTATCAATAATAAATAAACATATTATTATTTCTTATTTTAATAAAATAATTGATTTGTTAAGGTGGTGGTTAATAAAATAAGAGGTAACATTCTCTGTTACCTCTTATTATAAATTAGGGTGCTTAGATTAAAACACAACAATTAAATAAGGAAACTGCGGGGGATTTCTCCCCCACAAAATTAATAGATGATCTATTAACCTGAATTATTTAATATTCATTATTAGGTGTGAATAAACGCTATATTTATTATCCAATAATAGATTG
>NZ_LXEV01000044.1 GCF_001654965.1 Proteus hauseri ATCC 700826 | reverse complement strand
TCAATTGGTACTCGTGGTGAACCTGTACTGAAATTTTTACAAAACTTCTCTGAGCCTGTCTTTAAAATGGTCGGTATGCTAATGAAATTAGCCCCTATCGGTGCATTTGGCGCCATGGCATTCACAATTGGTAAATACGGAATTTCTTCAATCAGTAACTTATTGATGCTGGTTATTACCTTCTACATTACATCTCTGCTCTTTGTATTGGTTGTATTAGGGGCTGTGGCAAAATATAACGGCTTCTCTATTCTCTCTTTAATTAAATACATTAAAGATGAACTGTGGCTGGTGTTAGGAACTTCATCGTCAGAAGCTGCATTGCCTAGCTTAATGCGCAAAATGGAAAATGTAGGCTGCAAAAAATCTGTTGTCGGCTTAGTTATTCCAACGGGGTACTCATTTAACCTCGATGGCACGAATATTTATATGACGATGGCTGCACTGTTTATTGCTCAAGCAACAGGCATTGACCTTTCGCTCACCGAACAAATCACACTACTATTGGTCGCAATGATCAGTTCAAAAGGTGCTGCGGGCGTTACAGGCGCAGGCTTTATTACTTTAGCCGCAACCTTATCCGTTGTACCCAGTGTTCCTGTTGCAGGAATGGCATTAATCTTAGGTATTGACCGCTTTATGTCTGAGTGTCGTGCTTTAACCAACTTAGTCGGCAATGCTTGTGCTTGTATCGTTGTCGCTCGCTGGGAAAATGCACTAGACAAAGAAAGAATGAATGACGTATTT
>NZ_LXEV01000043.1 GCF_001654965.1 Proteus hauseri ATCC 700826 | reverse complement strand
AAGACACCTTCGGGTTGTGAGGTTAAGCGAATAAGCGTACACGGTGGATGCCTAGGCAATCAGAGGCGATGAAGGACGTGCTAATCTGCGATAAGCGTCGGTAAGGTGATATGAACCGTTATAACCGACGATTTCCGAATGGGGAAACCCAATATCCAATGGATATTATCATGACGTGAATACATAGCGTCATGAAGCGAACCGGGAGAACTGAAACATCTCAGTACCCCGAGGAAAAGAAATCAACCGAGATTCCCCTAGTAGCGGCGAGCGAACGGGGAACAGCCCAGAGTCTTAATCAATAGCAGCATCAGGAGAACGGTCTGGAAAGTCCGGCAGTAAAGGGTGATAGCCCCGTATCTGAAGATGCTGTTATTGTGAACTCGACGAGTAGGGCGGGACACGTGTTATCCTGTCTGAATATGGGGGGACCATCCTCCAAGGCTAAATACTCCTGATTGACCGATAGTGAACCAGTACCGTGAGGGAAAGGCGAAAAGAACCCCGGCGAGGGGAGTGAAAAAGAACCTGAAACCGTGTACGTACAAGCAGTAGGAGCCTCTTTTATGGGGTGACTGCGTACCTTTTGTATAATGGGTCAGCGACTTATATTCTGTAGCAAGGTTAACCGTATAGGGGAGCCGTAGGGAAACCGAGTCTTAACTGGGCGAATGAGTTGCAGGGTATAGACCCGAAACCCGGTGATCTATCCATGGGCAGGTTGAAGGTTGGGTAACACTAACTGGAGGACCGAACCGACTAATGTTGAAAAATTAGCGGATGACTTGTGGATGGGGGTGAAAGGCCAATCAAACCGGGAGATAGCTGGTTCTCCCCGAAAGCTATTTAGGTAGCGCCTCGTGAACTCATCTTCGGGGGTAGAGCACTGTTTCGACTAGGGGGTCATCCCGACTTACCAACTCGATGCAAACTGCGAATACCGAAGAATGTTATCACGGGAGACACACGGCGGGTGCTAACGTCCGTCGTGAAGAGGGAAACAACCCAGACCGCCAGCTAAGGTCCCAAAGTCATGGTTAAGTGGGAAACGAAGTGGGAAGGCTCAGACAGCCAGGATGTTGGCTTAGAAGCAGCCATCATTTAAAGAAAGCGTAATAGCTCACTGGTCGAGTCGGCCCGCGCGGAAGATGTAACGGGGCTAAACCATGCACCGAAGCTGCGGCAGCGAC
>NZ_LXEV01000042.1 GCF_001654965.1 Proteus hauseri ATCC 700826 | reverse complement strand
AAAAAGGGCATCATTCGATGCCCTTTTCAAGCAATAAGTTAGAAATTAACTTAATACTTTAGCAACAACACCTGCGCCTACTGTACGGCCACCTTCACGGATAGCGAAACGTAAACCGTCGTCCATCGCGATAGGGTGAATCAGTTCAACGATCATGTTGATGTTGTCACCTGGCATTACCATTTCTACGCCTTCTGGTAATTCGATAGTACCAGTTACGTCAGTTGTACGGAAGTAGAACTGTGGACGGTAACCTTTGAAGAATGGAGTGTGACGACCACCTTCATCTTTGCTCAGGATATAAACTTCTGATTCGAATTTAGTGTGTGGCTTGATTGAACCTGGTTTAGCCAGTACTTGTCCACGTTCGATTTCTTCACGTTTAGTACCACGCAGAAGAACACCTACGTTCTCACCTGCACGACCTTCGTCAAGTAATTTACGGAACATTTCAACGCCAGTACAAGTTGTTTTAACTGTGTCTTTAATACCAACAATCTCAACTTCTTCACCAACTTTAACAACACCACGCTCTACACGGCCTGTTACTACTGTACCACGACCAGAGATTGAGAATACGTCTTCGATAGGCAGCAGGAATGGTTTGTCAATTGCACGCTCTGGTTCTGGGATGTAAGAATCCAGTGCTTCTGCTAATTCAACAATTTTTGCTTCCCACTCAGCTTCGCCTTCCAGTGCTTTCAGCGCTGAACCACGGATTACTGGAGTGTCATCACCTGGGAAATCGTACTGAGACAGAAGTTCACGAACTTCCATTTCTACTAATTCCAGCAGTTCTTCATCATCAACCATGTCACATTTGTTCAGGAATACGATGATGTAAGGTACACCAACCTGGCGACCTAACAGGATGTGCTCACGAGTTTGTGGCATTGGGCCATCAGTCGCAGCAACAACCAGAATAGCTCCGTCCATTTGCGCAGCACCAGTGATCATGTTTTTAACATAGTCGGCGTGACCTGGGCAGTCTACGTGTGCGTAGTGACGGCTTGGGGTGTCATATTCTACGTGTGAAGTAGAGATGGTGATACCACGAGCTTTTTCTTCTGGTGCGTTATCGATTTGATCGAATGCACGAGCAGCACCACCGTAAGTTTTAGCTAAAACTGTAGTGATTGCAGCAGTCAGAGTTGTTTTACCGTGGTCAACGTGGCCGATAGTACCAACGTTAACGTGCGGTTTTGAACGTTCAAATTTTTCTTTAGACA
>NZ_LXEV01000041.1 GCF_001654965.1 Proteus hauseri ATCC 700826 | reverse complement strand
AACCCCGTTAACGGCAAGATGGAATTATTCATGTATGCCAAAAATGGGCAGTTGTTTATTAGGGAGGCATTTTTAGATAAAGCAAATGTGCGTGAAATGGTGCTTTCTGAGGCGATTAAATCCAAAAATTACGAGATAGGTAAAATAGGATTTATAATTGACGCGACAACAGGAGATGCTGAATTTAATAATGCGATATTTAGGGGAACAATTGATGGTGCCGATGGTAATTTCAATGGAACGGTTAAGGTTGGAAGATTAATAGGAAATATTGTTTCAGTTTCAGATGAAATTTATATCAATGATAAATGGAAAGGGAATGAAATTAGGGAATTATTTAGGGTTCAGCAGAGAGATGAACCATGTAATGTATGGGTAAGTGGCTCTCTGAATCAAACGGATTATATCCCTGACTGGTATGGGACAAAAACACCTAACCGCGCACTGATGGGATATTACGCGTATGAAATGAGTGGTGAGCGTGGCATGGCTGACATTTACGTTGATGGCGTTCTACAGGAACGACCTGTATCTGTATGGGCTGGTAATCCGGTTAATCAACTCAAAGATGAATTCGTGTGTAATGAATTTACAGTACAAATACCGGCAGGAAAATCAGTCAGTAGCGTTGGCATAAAAATACCGTGGAAGGGTGCGAATGAATACACGGTATTCATTATGCGCGGACGTATCTTTGTTCTCCCTGAATCAACTGATGTAATAAAATAATCAATCACCAGGAATAAATAAAATGATATACACAACAGGCACAGTTTCTACTGTGTCAGGGTCTGCTATTGTCAAAGGCTCTGGCACTAAATTTAAAAATAATAATCCAGCCATTAATATTGGAATGACTATTTTAATTAAATCGGGAAATACTAATATTCCGTATATGATTAAATCTGTTAATTCCGACACCGAATTAGTATTAGCGCACCCTGCATTAGCGACAGTAAATAACACCCCATTCTCAATTCATATCACTGAGCCGGATAATAATAGTGATGCAGCACGAACCATGGTCGCAATAAATGCGTACACACAATATTTCCTCGATGCAATGAATACATGGATGTCTGAAACGGGACAGACAAAAATAGAAATGCCAAATGGTGAGACTATTACTCTCGATAGCATTAAGAAGATGCAGGGGGATATTGCAAATCGAGCAGATAAATCATCATCAAGTGAACAGTTATTTGTGGGCGCAGTTTCGTCAAAATATATTACGTCCGTGGATGGTGATAATAAATTAGGAATGAGGGCTCGTGATGCTGGTAACGTTATTCTTAATGCAGGAAAATCTCAAACTCACGAGATTAAAATTCCAGAAAAAAGTGGTGCGATGATGCTTGCTGGTGATTATGGTATCGGTAGCGATGCTATCTCGTTAAAAAATATTGATTTAGACAACACAAGAACGGAGAGTTGCTTTTTTAGGCAAGGCGGCGGGGAGGGCGATAATTATTTCTCAGCTTGGGGGACTGGGATTAATATTAAATATGACTTTGCAAATTCATTTAAACTTTTTATAAGCCCTAAAGATGGATCCATAATTACCAATGTGCGTCGCAGTAATG
>NZ_LXEV01000039.1 GCF_001654965.1 Proteus hauseri ATCC 700826 | reverse complement strand
GTTGGGTAGGGGAGCGTTCTGTAAGCCTGCGAAGGTGTGCTGTGAGGCATGCTGGAGGTATCAGAAGTGCGAATGCTGACATAAGTAACGATAATGCGGGTGAAAAACCCGCACGCCGGAAGACCAAGGGTTCCTGTCCAACGTTAATCGGGGCAGGGTGAGTCGACCCCTAAGGCGAGGCTGAAAAGCGTAGTCGATGGGAAACGGGTTAATATTCCCGTACTGGTGGTAACTGCGATGGGGGAACGGAGAAGGCTAGGTTGTCCGGGCGACGGTTGTCCCGGTTCAAGCATGTAGGCAGAGTGATTAGGCAAATCCGGTCACTTAATGCTGAGGTGTGATGACGAACCACTAAGGTGGTGAAGCAATTGATGCCCTGCTTCCAGGAAAAGCCTCTAAGCTTCAGGTTACCAACAATCGTACCCCAAACCGACACAGGTGGTCAGGTAGAGAATACTCAGGCGCTTGAGAGAACTCGGGTGAAGGAACTAGGCAAAATGGTGCCGTAACTTCGGGAGAAGGCACGCTGGCGGTAAGTGAAGTCCCTTGCGGACAGAGCCGAAGCCAGTCGAAGATACCAGCTGGCTGCAACTGTTTATTAAAAACACAGCACTGTGCAAACACGAAAGTGGACGTATACGGTGTGACGCCTGCCCGGTGCTGGAAGGTTAATTGATGGGGTTATCCTTAGGGAGAAGCTCTTGATCGAAGCCCCAGTAAACGGCGGCCGTAACTATAACGGTCCTAAGGTAGCGAAATTCCTTGTCGGGTAAGTTCCGACCTGCACGAATGGCGTAATGATGGCCAGGCTGTCTCCACCCGAGACTCAGTGAAATTGAACTCGCTGTGAAGATGCAGTGTACCCGCGGCAAGACGGAAAGACCCCGTGAACCTTTACTATAGCTTGACACTGAACATTGAGCCTTGATGTGTAGGATAGGTGGGAGACTTTGAAGTGTGGACGCCAGTCTGCATGGAGTCAACCTTGAAATACCACCCTTTAACGTTTGATGTTCTAACCTAGGTCCATAATCTGGATCGGGGACCGTGTCTGGTGGGTAGTTTGACTGGGGCGGTCTCCTCCTAAAGAGTAACGGAGGAGCACGAAGGTTGGCTAAGCATGGTCGGACATCATGCGGTTAGTGCAAAGGCATAAGCCAGCTTGACTGTGAGAGTGACGGCTCGAGCAGGTACGAAAGTAGGTCTTAGTGATCCGGTGGTTCTGAATGGAAGGGCCATCGCTCAACGGATAAAAGGTACTCCGGGGATAACAGGCTGATACCGCCCAAGAGTTCATATCGACGGCGGTGTTTGGCACCTCGATGTCGGCTCATCACATCCTGGGGCTGAAGTAGGTCCCAAGGGTATGGCTGTTCGCCATTTAAAGTGGTACGCGAGCTGGGTTTAGAACGTCGTGAGACAGTTCGGTCCCTATCTGCCGTGGGCGTTGGAAGATTGAGAGGGGTTGCTCCTAGTACGAGAGGACCGGAGTGAACGCACCACTGGTGTTCGGGTTGTCATGCCAATGGCATTGCCCGGTAGCTAAGTGCGGAAGAGATAACCGCTGAAAGCATCTAAGCGGGAAACTTGCCTCGAGATGAGTCTTCCCTGTCACCTTGAGTGACCTAAAGGAACGTTTAAGACTAAGACGTTGATAGGCTGGGTGTGTAAGCGTAGCGATACGTTGAGCTAACCAGTACTAATGAACCGTGAGGCTTAACCTGACAACACCGAAGGTGTTTTGTCTGAGAGACGAAATTTGATGAAGTAAGCTTGTTTAAGATTGAAATTACTGGTTACGCGGAGAAATTGGCGTAACGGGTAATAACAGAATTTGCTTGGCGGCCATAGCGCAGCGGTCCCACCTGATCCCATGCCGAACTCAGAAGTGAAACGTTGTAGCGCCGATGGTAGTGTGGGGTCTCCCCATGTGAGAGTAGGGAACTGCCAGGCATTAAA
>NZ_LXEV01000038.1 GCF_001654965.1 Proteus hauseri ATCC 700826 | reverse complement strand
AACACCCAAATCCATCCTGAAAGTTTATAACGGTTTCTGTGACGTTTGAGGGCGTTTTTAACATCCCGTTTTTTCGTCCGACTTTCATCGCCAAACCGATGAAAGTCGCAAACTTGTTTGTGGCTTGAAGCGGTTTTATCCGTTAAAAACCGATACTGAAACCCCGACTACGACTCTGCTCCTGTCGCTGGATCTGCTGTGTCAGCCGTTCTGATACCTGTTCAGCAGTCCGGTTAAAGTCGCTAACTGTTGACTGATTTCCCTGTATTGCATGGCTAACTGACTGTTCTGTGTCTCGAGTTCCCCGACACGCTGAGATAAATTGCTGATAACGGTCTCTTGCTGTTGTAACAAGGTGTTCAAGGCGTTCTCTAAGAGTTGTTCTGTCTCGGTCATGGTGGCTCACTTCGCTAGAATTCGGTAGGCTTCGTTCTTCCCGCCCCAGTTTTCGTTCTGATATGCAGGATCGACGGCGACGCACGGTCGTTTGCTCTTGTCGTCCATGGTGCAGTTGGTCAGTTTGATATTGTGGCTCTGCGTCTGGTATATCTCGGCTGACCGTTTCCATTCGGTCAGGTTCTGGTATTCGTTCACGCTCCAGTACGTGAGAAACAGACTGATCCCTGCCAATATCAGCACCAGTAAGCCCAGAATGATGAACGGTAATTTCCACACGCTCACGGTACGCCTGATCAATATCGTCTGCTCGGCTTGGATACTTTCGCTCAAATTCCTGCTGGCGTCTGCCAGTTGCGCTTTCAAGTCGTTCTCGTGCTGTTCGATAGCGAGTTTCACTTTCTCCGTCATAATCTCGCTGTCTTGTCTGGCACTCTCGGAGAACGTCTGCGCTAAATTTAAAATCCTGCTCATAGAACGCCCCTTTTAAACGTAAATTTTGCCCCTCTGTTTTGATTGAGAGGTTTTTCGGTGTCACTCTGGCTATCTCAAAGCCCGACTGCTTCAGTGCGTCAATCACATCATCACGGTTACGGATCATCCCTTTCTGCACAAATGCCGATATGCCGGTATCAATTTCTTTCAGGGCTGACCGTTTTTCTGTCGGTAAATCCGCACGGGTTATCAGCGTTTGCTGTTTATCCGGCGAACGGGGATCGGTCAGTCCATATTCGTGATTGATAACCTGCTTAAAATTTTCAATCAGCGGTCTGTCGGCTTTGTCATAGTACGGCTGTAAGCGTTTCTGTGAGGTCAGCTCGACGTTAGGAATGTAAAAATTCAGCTCTAACCGGTTTTTATCCGTGTGCTCAACCCATGTAATGTTGTACTGCTCTTTCTCCAGCCCCGCAAAAACGTGCTTTTCGAATCTGTCCATAATGGCGGTTTTGTGATGGTCGGGTATATTTTCTTCCTCAAATGACAGACACCCCACCGTGTACGCATTCTTAAATCCGCAACTCTCCGCAATAGACTGCGACAATTCAGGATCGCCCCGTAAGATCTGAAATTGTGTGTCCTCTTTGCCTTCACGAAGCAGATAATCCATGCTGGCTTTCGGACTGCCACCGCCTTTGTTACCAAAGAATTTAATCAGCACGGTCGAACACCTCCCGAAGCTGTGCCTCAATATGCCGTAACGCTAAGGCGATATTGACCGTCGCCATAGAGACCGGAGCCTGATGGCAATGGCGGGCTATCTGGTTGAGGTTCACCCCTATCCGGTTAAGCTCAAACAACAGTGCAGGATCTACACTTTTCGGCTGACGCTTTGGCTTCTGACCTAACGCCAGTTCACGTAACCACTCCGCTAAACGGGGTTTGGTTTTCCGCAGAAGTAACGATTGTTTCTCGTCAGGTGTCAGGCGAATAATCACGGTTTCGGTGCGTTTGGTCGTCATGTTGTTGTCCTTTGGGGTCAAGGGGCAAAGCCCATTGCAAGGTCACGAGGAAATCGCGCAGAGATAACGATGTGTGTCCTTGCCCTAAACATTAACAGCAGATAAGATTTTATACAATCAGCGAGGAAATAGTGGAATTTTAAAGATGACAAAGCAGGAAAAAGCTGTCGTAAACATGGCTAAATTTTTACAGGCACAAAGTCTACTCTTACTGGAAAAGCTTAATGAACTTAATTCAGATAAACTCGATGCAGAAACCAACCTCTGCGAAGAACTCCACGAGCATGCAGAGTCACTACACCAACAACTGAGCGCAAAGCTAGGAGGAGAGTAGCCCTTTTACAATAGGCTCCGCCCTCCTGACGAGCTTCACAAAAATCGACTGATTTTCGGTGCTCTAGTCAAGATAGGCGAAACCTGACAGGACTATAAAGATGCCAGAAGTTTCCCTCTGACGGCTCCCTCGTGCGCTCTCCTGTTCCCACCTTACAAGTTTACAGCCGGTTTTAATCCGCTCTTTCTGTCTTTGGGGGCGCTATCTCTCAGCTTCCCTGTACCGGTACTGCGCTTGCTTAGGTGGTTCGCTCCAAGCTGGGCTATTTGCACGAACTCCCCGTTTAGCCCGACTATCACGCCTGTTCAGGTAACTGTTCTCTTGAATCCAACCCTGACAGACACGTAAAAACGCCACTGGCGATAGCCATTGGTAACAAGAGTGCAGAATTGTTTGCTGAAATCCTTGAAGTGTCACCGTCATTACGGCTAAACTGATAGAACAGAATTTGGTTTCAGCGGTGTTCAGACCCTGTTACCTCGGTTCAAAGAGTTGCTGCTCTACGAACCAATCTTTAAGAAAACCGCCTTTGCTGAGGCGGTTTTTTTTTTACATATCTAAGACTACCTGATCTAAGCCCCTACAGGGAACTACTTTTTTATCAAAAAGGTCGAGTTAAAATTTAGATAATAGAGTTTAAATCCAAAGACTCACCATTAAGGATTCGATTATAAATATCAGTTATTTTTTCTTCACTTATATTATTGTCTAAAAAACGAAACGCCGATGCCGCAACATATTCAGGTTTCATCTCAAACGAGATCCATTTACGAGATTCTCTTTCTGCGACTAGACCAGTAGTATTAGAGCCGCCAAAAATATCAACAACAAGATCATCTGGCTCAGTTAACATTCTAATAAAAAACTCGGGTAACTTAGCAGGGAATCTAGCGGGATGCGCTTTAATACCCATCAACTTACAATTGGCTAAATATTGACCATTTGATTCTGAGTTTGATATTTGTAATAAATTAGGAGGAATTGAACCTCCATTGTCTTTAGAGAACGACTTCCCTATATCATGCCCAGATGGTCTAGTTTTTGGTGTATAGAATTTGTCTGGGTCTTCAATTAACTTTTTCATTCTATCGCTATATGGAGCTAGAACTTTCGTTATATCAGACTTAGGCCACTCTGTTTTAGAGAACCACCATACTGTATTCACTGCATCTTTAACTCTTATTTTTCTCTTATTAACCCATTCTATAGGGCTTGGTAATTTTGATGGGTTAAACCAATAAAAATCTTCAGCAAGAAAAAAACCCACTTCGTCTATCATTCTGATCAAAACTCTAAAGTTATAGATACTTCTTGCTGGAACGCCTTTCATGTACGCCCCACCAAAATCTACAACAAAACTTCCATCCGGTTTTAGTTTCTTATTAACCACTTTAGCAAATGACAAAAACCAATCCACATACTCATGCTGTTCTAAGTTTCCGTATTCTTTTTTTCGTTGTAATGCGAAGGGAGGACTAGTCATAACCAGACTAATACTTTCATCTGGGAATGATTCTAATAGCTCCAATGAGTCACCTATATACATAGACCCATTACTAGTTGTGTAGGCAGGTTTTTTTCCAAAATTCAACATATCATTGCTACTCATAGTCTGTAGATTCAAAGTCATCATACCATCATTATCCCGTCTATGAGCAGAAATACAAATCCTTTATCAGCCCGATTAACCCTTGCAAAGAATGTAAAAAAAATGCGAGGCGAGCTAGGTCTATCCCAAGAAAGCTTAGCTGATCTAGTGGGAATCCATAGAACCTACATTGGTTCAATTGAACGAGCGGAAAGGAATATATCGATAGACAACATTGAGCGAATAGCAAATGCCTTAAATGTTTCTATATCAATACTAATGATGGAACACGAAAATGAGTCACCCAGATCTAAATAAATTATTAGAGCTTTGGCCGCATATACAGGAATATCAAGACTTAGCATTAAAACATGGAATAAATGATATTTTTCAAGATAATGGTGGAAAGTTGCTTCAAGTCCTTCTAATTACAGGATTAACAGTACTACCAGGACGAGAAGGTAATGATGCTGTAGATAACGCAGGACAAGAATACGAGTTAAAATCAATAAACATAGACCTCACTAAAGGTTTTTCAACTCACCACCACATGAATCCTGTAATTATTGCAAAATATAGACAAGTACCTTGGATTTTTGCCATATACCGTGGTATCGCAATAGAAGCTATATACAGATTAGAGCCAAAAGATCTAGAATTTTACTATGATAAATGGGAAAGGAAATGGTATTCAGATGGGCATAAAGATATTAACAACCCTAAAATACCTGTAAAATATGTAATGGAACATGGGACAAAGATTTACTAAATTGGAGCTACATTCATGGTTCCGATAAGACCCATTATGTTAAACGGGCGAGTTTACACCTTAAAACCGCCCGTCAGTCACCATCAGAACGCATCAGCACGATTTTAAGCACCAAACACCCCCCAT
>NZ_LXEV01000037.1 GCF_001654965.1 Proteus hauseri ATCC 700826 | reverse complement strand
GTGCCAATGGTCCGAATTTCATCACACTGCATTCCTAATTCTTCATCTAAGCGTCGATGAATTGCTTGTGAAAGTAATTCATTAGGGCGAGGATGGCTACAGCATGTATTTGCCCATAAACTTCCTGAGTGATATTTAGTAATAGCTCTTTGCTGAATAAGTAGTTGTTTTTTTGAATTGAAAATAAACAATGAAAAGGCTCGATGTAAGGCGCCTATAATATGAGCTTCTAATTTAGGCATTGTGCCAAGCTCATTATCATTTTTATCTACAAGAACGACAGCGTCTTCCACAAAAATCACCTTAGTAAAATAATATGCAGTTATAGTGGGAATATAACATGTCTGTATATCAAATAACGATTTATTGCATTGTACTTTTTACAGCATCACAAATTTATGATGCCTTATTTTATATTATTGAGTTTTTATGGCGTATAGTATTGAACACCAATCTTAATTAACCCTCGTCCCTGAGACTTGCGATATTTATTTGTATCTCGTAATGAATAAATACAACCACAGTATTCTTGTTGATAAAATTGTTCTCTCTTACTAATTTCTATCATTCGAGCTGAACCCCCTTTTTTACGCCAGTTATATTCCCAATAAATCATATTTGGATATGGTGCTGCCGCTCGTTTTCCGCAATCATTAATTTGATTCATATCCTTCCAACGTGAAATACCTAGCGAGCTTGAAATAACAGAAAAACCATTTTCGGCAGCATAAAGTGCAGTTCTTTCAAAGCGCATATCAAAACACATTGTGCAGCGTATTCCACGCTCCGGTTCTTTTTCCATTCCTTTTGCGCGTTCAAACCAATTATCAGTATCATAATCTGCATCAACAAAAGGAATATTATGTTTCTTAGCGAAACGAATATTTTCCTCTTTACGTATTAGATATTCTTTCTGAGGGTGAATATTAGGATTATAAAAAAAGACAGTATATTCAATGCCCGAAGCCTGTAATGCTTCCATGACTTCACCAGAGCAAGGTGCACAGCATGAATGTAATAATAATTTAGTTTCATTCGCAGGTAATGTGAGCTTTTCTCTTATAAGTGTCATTGATATTCCTAAACTGATTTTTAATATAAATATATTATTATTTTATTATAAGTAATAGCGCGTAGTTTTTCTGCCTGTTTTATTTTTAATTATCTAAAACTAACTTATTGTTTTAGATAAACTAAATTAAAATCATAACTATGACTCGATTGATAATATCTATCAGAGAGTTTACTAGATTCATATTCTGATGAGAGGTAAGATGAAATACTAATTCTGCTACTATTTGTTTGTAGCAAAATCTAAAATAAAGGAATTTAGTTATGTCGTCTATATTACCTCGCTCTGTCACTTCACCAAAAAAATTCTTTATTGGTAGTCAATTACTTAGCTCTGTCGGAAAATACGTCAAAGATTTTGGTGATAATGCTTTTATCATTAGTGATGAATTTTTCTTAGATAAAGTAAATAAAGAAGCTATCCCTTCACTTAAAGAAAGTGGTTTATCTGCACTTGTTGAAAAATTTAATTATGAGTGTACAGAAGTAGAAGTTAATCGACTTGGGCAATTAGCTATTAGCAATAAAGCGAATGTGATTATCGGTATTGGTGGTGGTAAAACTTTAGATGTCGCTAAAGCAGTTGCTTATTATCAGCATATTCCTGTTATTTTATTTCCTACTATCGCTTCTACAGATGCACCTTGTACGGCTCTTTCTGTTCTTTATAAAGAGAATGGTGAGTTTGATAAATACCTCTTCTTGCCACAAAATCCAGATGTTGTGATTGCAGATACAGCCATTATTGCTTCTGCGCCGCAACGCTTTTTTTCTGCGGGTGTGGGTGATGCGTTAGCAACTTATTTTGAAGCTCGAGCTTGTTATCAAGCGGATGGCCTGAACTTAGTTAATCAACGTCCATCGCGTACGGGGCTTGGACTTGCACAGTTATGTTTTGAAGTATTGAGTGAAAATATCGATAAAGCAATGGATGCTATTCGTCATAAAATTACAACTCCTGCATTGGAAGAAACCATTGAAGCAACAATCTATCTTAGTGGTGTTGGTGCAGAAGCCGGTGGGTTAGCAGCTGCTCATGCAGTTAATAATGGTATGTCTGCAGTTGAATCACTGCATCATGTTCAGCATGGTGAAAAAGTTGTTTTTGGCTTATTAACTCAGTTAGTACTGGAAAATGCCCCGCAAGAAGAGATAGATGAAGTTATCCGTATTATTAAAGCAGCTGAGCTGCCATTAACACTTGAAGATATGGGGATGAAAGAATTTATTGAGAGTGAATGGCGTATGGTAGCAAAAATTGCTTGTGCAGAAGGTGACACCATGGGGAATATGCCAATGAAGATCACTGAAAATGATGTTTATAATGCAATGATCGCAGCTAATGCTTTGGCTCATCGTTACAAATAATATTAAATAAGTCTATTTGTGATATCAAACCCCAAATTTATTTTTGGGGTTTTTTGTTTATTCGAGTGTCGGATTCATTTCAGCAAGATCAAACGGCGTAATTTGATAAACGTAGTAATTGAGCCAATTAGCAAAGAGCAGATGTCCGTGACTACGCCATGATGCAATAGGTTTTTTATCTGGGTTGTTATGAGGAAAATAGTTTTCAGGTAGTTGAGGCTCAAGACCTGCTTTTACGTCTCGGTGATACTCATCAGCGAGCGTATTTGGATCATATTCAGGATGGCCTGTAGCAAATACGAGTCTTTTATCTTTTGAAGCAAAGAGGTAAGCGCCTGCATCTTCAGAAGTTGCAAGGATCTCTAAATCTGTGTTTTGCTTAATAATATCTATTGGGAATCCAGCATAGCGAGAATGTGGTGCAAAAAATGTTTCGTCAAATCCGCGCGTTAACAGCGCTAATGGATCGCAAGTTGTGTGACTATATACTCCTGAGATTTTCTTTTTTAAGGTGTATTTAGGTAAGTCATATAAAATATTTAGTCCAGCTTGTGCTGCCCAACAAATAAAGAGAGTTGATGTAACATGCTCCTTTGCCCAATTAATCACTTCACTAATTTCATTCCAATAAGCAACGTCTTCAAACTCAACCAATCCTAATGGTGCACCTGTAACGATAAGCCCATCAAAATTTTGTGTTTTAATTTGCTCAAAATCACAATAAAAAGTATCAAGGTGCTCTACGGGGGTATTTTTAGGAACACGGTCGTCGATACGTAATAATTGAATATCTATTTGAAGAGGGCTGTTCGAGAGTAAGCGTAAAAATTGATTTTCGGTCTCTATTTTCTTTGGCATCAAGTTAAGTAATAGCACTTTTAGTGGGCGAATATCTTGAATACTTGCTCGACTGGATGGCATTACAAACACATTCTCTTTTTGTAAACAACTCACTGCAGGGAGTTCATCAGGTACTCTAATTGGCATTTCAACAACCTCTACTGAAACATCTAGACATCTAGAAGCCTAAATTTAGCTAATAACCTCTATAATGTCGAGGTCTTCATATTGTTAATGAATAATATTCATATAAGTAAAAGTTATATAGGTAAAATCAGCAATGAAATTGAGATTTTAATCGTTCAATATTTCATCTACTCAATGATCCTCGAGTAATTACTGCAACACTCAAATTTGTACAATAAAAAAACGCCGATGTAATCACATTGTTAAATATTTTTTAAATAAAAATGGAATTCATTTTTGATTTTTGTAAAAACTGCATTAATCTTAATCTGGTGTGCAAAAGATTTTAGGGGAATGCAAAATGTCACAAACATTAGTAACAGAAGAATTAAGTTTTATTCAGCCTTTTTGCGAACAAGATAAAGATATAATAAATCATGATGTTAAACAGTTTTTAACAGATTTGGTGAATCATTTTTCTGGGAGAAGGGAGGCTTTATTAAATGAAAGGAATAACTGGAAACATAAAGTTGATAATGGTTTTCTTCCTAATTTTATTTCGGAATCTAATTCCATTATTGATTCAGGGTGGAAAGTAAATCCAATTCCTAAGGATCTACAAGACCGGCGCGTAGAGATCACAGGACCAGTTGATCGCAAAATGGTCATTAATGCGTTAAATGCTAATGTAAAAGTATTTATGGCTGATTTTGAAGATTCACTAGCACCAACATGGGAAAAAGTTATTGATGGGCAAATTAATTTACGAGATGCAGTTAAAGGCACTATTTCTTATACCAATGAACAAGGTAAATGTTATCAGTTAAAAGATTCACCTGCCGTACTTATTGCGCGTGTAAGAGGGTTACATTTGCCAGAAAAACATGTGTTATGGAAAGACGAGCCTATTGCTGGTTGTTTGTTTGATTTTGCTCTTTATTTCACCCATAACTACAAGGCGTTATTAGCAAAAGGAAGTGGTCCTTATTTTTACCTTCCTAAATTGCAAACATGGCAAGAAGCTAAGTGGTGGAGTGATGTTTTCCATTTTACAGAAAAACGTTTTGGTTTAGCGATTGGTACAATTAAAGCAACTGTATTAATTGAAACGCTACCCGCAGTATTTCAGATGGAAGAGATTTTATTTCATATGAAAGAGCATATTGTGGGCCTTAATTGTGGTCGCTGGGATTATATATTTAGTTATATCAAGACATTAAAAAACTACCCTGATCGAGTGTTGCCTGACAGACAAGGGATCACGATGACCCAACCATTTTTAAGTGCTTATTCCCGCCTATTAATTCAAACCTGCCATAAGCGCGGTGCTTTTGCGATGGGAGGGATGTCGGCTTTTATTCCAAGTCGAGATCCTGAGCAAAATGGTGCGATCTTACAAAAGGTTTATGACGATAAAGAGCTTGAAGCAAGCAACGGACACGATGGTACCTGGATAGCACATCCAGGGCTTGCTGAAACAGTTTTAGCCGCTTTTGATGCAGTATTAGGGGATCGTTTAAATCAGTTAGATGTACAGCGCAATGACAAAATTACGGCTGAAATGTTACTTGCCCCTTGTACTGGTGAGAGAACTGAAAAGGGCATGAGAGCAAATATTCGTGTCGCTGTGCAATATATCGAGGCTTGGATCTCAGGAAATGGCTGTGTCCCTATTTACGGTCTAATGGAAGATGCAGCTACAGCCGAAATATCACGTACTTCTATTTGGCAGTGGATCCGTCATCAGAAAACATTATCTGATGGACAAGTTGTTACCAAAGCGCTATTTCGCAAAATGCTAACAGAAGAGCTTGATGTGATTCGCCAAGAATTAGGTGAAGAACGTTTTTTATCAGGCCGCTTCAAAGAAGCTGCTGCATTGATGGACAATATTACAACCCAAGATGAATTGGTCGATTTTCTGACCTTACCGGGTTACCAACTTTTAAATTAAAAAAGATACGTAAAACGTATTTATAAACTGCAAACACTATCACTACCGTATTTATAGGAGCTGTTTTTATGACTATTAGTAGATCAGAGCAAATTGCCCAATTAGAGAAAGAGTGGGAACAACCTCGCTGGAAAGGAATTACTCGACCTTATAGCGCTGAAGATGTGATTAAGCTACGAGGTTCAGTTAACCCAGAACATACCTTAGCACGACGCGGCGCACAAAGACTTTGGTCATCATTAAATGGAAAATCGAAAAAAGGTTATGTAAATGCACTCGGCGCATTAACGGGAGGGCAAGCACTACAACAAGCTAAAGCTGGATTAGAAGCAGTTTATCTTTCAGGTTGGCAAGTAGCAGCTGATGCAAATACTGCCGCAAGTATGTATCCAGACCAATCTTTATATCCTGTTGATTCAGTGCCTAATGTTGTGCAGCGTATTAATAATACCTTTAGACGAGCAGATCAAATTCAATGGTCTAATGGTATTGGGCCTCAACATAAAGACTATATTGATTTCTTTTTACCTATTGTTGCTGATGCAGAAGCCGGTTTTGGTGGCGTGCTTAACGCATTTGAATTAATGAAAGCGATGATTGAAGCAGGTGCTTCAGGTGTTCACTTTGAAGATCAGCTTGCCGCAGTAAAAAAATGTGGTCATATGGGGGGAAAAGTTTTAGTTCCTACTCAAGAGGCTGTACAGAAATTGGTTGCAGCAAGATTGGCGGCAGATGTCTCTGATGTACCCACTCTATTAGTTGCAAGAACAGATGCTGATGCTGCTGATTTATTAACGTCTGATTGTGATCCTTACGATAGCGCCTTCTTAACAGGAAAACGTACATCAGAAGGTTTTTTCTGTACTCATGCTGGTATTGATCAAGCTATTAGTCGTGGTCTTGCTTATGCACCTTATGCCGATTTAGTGTGGTGTGAAACATCAACACCAGATCTGAAAATGGCGGCTAAATTCGCTGAAGCTATTCATGATAAATATCCGGGTAAGATGTTGGCTTATAACTGTTCACCTTCTTTTAATTGGAAGAAGAATTTAGATGATCACACCATTGCTCATTTCCAAGACGAGCTTTCTGCAATGGGTTATAAATTCCAGTTTATTACCTTGGCAGGTATTCATAGCATGTGGTTCAACATGTTTGATTTAGCTCATGACTATGCTCAAGGTGAAGGAATGAAGCACTATGTAGAAAAAGTGCAGGAAAAAGAGTTCGCATCACAATCTAAAGGTTATACCTTCGCATCCCACCAGCAAGAAGTTGGTACCGGTTACTTTGATAAAGTCACAACAATTATTCAAGGAGGAGTGTCTTCAGTAACCGCATTAACGGGCTCTACAGAAGAGCAACAGTTTTAATTTGATTAAATATCGTTAATACCTTTTGTGGTGATAATTCAGGAGCAGGATGCTCCTCTTTTTTACGAGGTTATTTGATGACATCAGAAGATTTAATTGCTCAAACTATTTTACAAGGTTTTGATGCACAATATGGCCGCTTTCTAGAGATAACGGCAGGTGCTCAATATCGTTTTGAGCAGGCAGATTGGCATGGTGTACAACTGGTAATGAAAAAACGAATTCGTTTATACGATAATCATGTTGGTTTGGTTGTGGCTCAATTAAAATGTATTCGACATGATATTGATAAAGAAAGCCTTTTTCTGCAAAAAGTGAAAGAAAAGTATACTCAATTATTACCTCATTATCCCCGTTTTGAAATTGCAGAAAGTTTTTTTAACTCAGTTTATTGTCGCTTATTTCATCATCGTGAGTTAAATAAAAAAAATCTATTTGTTTTTTCTTCTCAACCAGCATACCGCTTTAATCATGCGCCAAGGCCATTATCTAAACAGTTTGTAATACAAACAAACTTATCAGAATTATTGCAAGATATTGTATCGCGTCTACCTCTACGTTTGCCTTGGCAAAATAAAGCCAGAGATATTCAATCTATTTGCCAATTGCTTAATGCTCAGTTTTCAGAGCAACAGTTAAAAAGTGCAACTTTTCAAATAGCCAATGAACTTTTTTATCGAAACAAAGCAGCATGGCTGATTGGTAAAATTATTGTTAATGGAAACTACACACCATTTTTATTACCTATTCATAATATTGAGCAACAATTAGTTATTGATACCTGTTTAATAACAGCAGATGAAGCCAGTATCGTATTTGGATTTGCTCGCTCATATTTTATGGTCTATGCCCCATTTCCTTCTGCGCTCGTGGCATGGTTACGAGATATTTTACCAGGAAAATCTATCGCAGAACTTTATATGTCTATTGGCTGCCAAAAACACGGTAAAACTGAGTATTACCGTGAATATCTTGCCTTTATGAATTTTTCCTCAGAGCAATTTATAGAAGCGCCAGGAGTTAAAGGTATGGTGATGTTGGTGTTTACCTTACCAACTTATGATCGCGTTTTTAAAGTCATTAAAGACAAGTTTGCTCCTCAAAAAACAATCACTGCTGAGCGAGTGAAAGAGTGCTATCAATTAGTTAAAGAACATGATCGTGTAGGAAGAATGGCTGATACTCAAGAGTTTGAGAATTTTATTATTGAGAAAAAACGGATCAGTCCTGAATTAATGACGATCTTTCAACAAGAGATCCCTAATAAATTAGAAGATCTTGGTGATAAGCTGCTGATCCACCATTTATATATGGAAAGGAGAATGACACCATTAAATATTTATATGGAACAATGTGATAGCAATCAACTCCAGGCTGTTGTCGAAGATTATGGTCAAGCATTGAAAGAACTTATTGCCGCTAATATTTTTCCTGGCGATATGCTGTTTAAAAATTTTGGTGTGACTCGTCACCATCGTGTTATTTTTTACGATTATGATGAAATTAGTTATATGACAGACATGAATTTTAGAGCAATTCCACCGGCTCGTTATCCTGAAGATGAATTAGCTAGTGAACCTTGGTATAGCGTTGGTTTAAATGATGTTTTTCCTGAAGAATTTCGTTATTTTTTATGTAGTGATAAACAAGTTTGTCATTATTTTGAACAGCATCACCAAGACCTGTTATCAGCCGATTATTGGCAGCAACAACAGCAAAGAATTAGAGATGGATATATTGAGGATGTTTATGCCTATTCACAAACTAAACGATTTAATTATCGCCATAGTGGAAAATTGGATATTCAGAAATAAAAAACAGGTGTAAGAGGAAACACCTGTTTTTTATAAATACATTAATAATGCAACATTGAGCGCTAGATCATAAAATTATTAACGCTGAGCGCCAGATACAGCCTCTTTTGCTAACTCAGTGATACGTTGATAATCGCCCGATTTTACAGCATCGTTAGGGACTAACCACGAACCACCAATACAAAGCACACTTTCTAGCGCAAGATAGTTACGATAGTTCTCTGGTGAAATACCACCCGTTGGACAAAAACGAATTTGAGAGAATGGCCCCGCAATGGCTTTTAATGCTTTAACGCCACCATTGGCTTCTGCTGGGAAGAATTTAAACTCTTTTAAACCGTAACTCATACCCAACATTAATTCAGAAACTGTCGAAATACCTGGAATTAATGGAATAGTGCCCGCGACTGAAGCTTTTAATAACGCTTCGGTTAAACCTGGGCTAATAGCAAATTGAGCTCCCGCTTCAGTAACTTGAGCTAATTGCTGAGGGTTGATAACCGTACCAGCACCAACTATCGCCTCAGGAACTTCTTTAGCGATAAGTCGGATAGCCTCAATTGCGCACTCTGTACGTAGTGTAACTTCTAATACTTTTACGCCACCAGCGACAAGCGCTTTAGCAACAGGTACAGCATCTTTAATATCATTAATTACAATAACAGGAACAACAGGCCCTGATTTCAGTACAGATTCTGCACTTGTATTCCAATGATTCATCATTTGTATTCCCTAATTAGAGATTGAAGAACGAACGGTATGCATTCGCTCTTAGTAAGTCGTTAGGTACTAAAAATCGATACAGCAAGCACCTTGCTCTGCGCCTGATAAATGGCGGCGTAAGTTAACAAATAATTCGCGACCACAACCTATGTTATTAGTACTAAGGTCAATGCTAACTTCTCGGCGTGAATTAAGTTCCTGCTCATCAACGAGTAGGGTCAATTCACCAGTTTTACCATTAACACGAATAATATCGCCATCACATACTTTTGCTAATAATCCACCATTAACAGCTTCAGGAGTGACATGAATCGCTGCTGGCACTTTTCCTGAAGCGCCTGAAAGGCGTCCATCAGTGACTAATGCAACTTTATAGCCTTTATCCATTAATACCCCTAACGGTGGCATTAATTTATGCAATTCAGGCATACCGTTAGCTTGGGGGCCCTGATAACGGACAACGACAACGCAGTCTTTGTTTAACTCTCCCGCTTCAAATTTTGCGGTAATGTCATGCTGACTATTAAACACTACGGCGGGTGCCTCTATTATCTTATTTTCGTCTGGCACCGCAGAAGTCTTCATTACAGCTCGACCCAAATTACCCTGCATTACCTGAGTACCGCCGTGAGGTGAGAAAGGGGTATTGATATCAGCTATAACATTCTTATCTAAAGAACTGATAGCGCCTTCTCGCCAAGCTAATTGACCATTATTTAACCACGGCTCTTGGGTATAGCGTTCAAGGCCAAAGCCAGCAACAGTATTTACATCACGATGAATTAACCCTTTTTTTAGTAATTCACGAATAATTAATGCAATACCGCCTGAAGCTTGGAACTGATTAATATCAGCTGGGCCATTAGGATAAATTCTAGCAATTAATGGGATAACTTGAGAGAGCTCAGAAAAATCATCCCAATTAATAATAATGCCTGCGGCTCTAGCCATAGCAACTAAATGCATAGTGAGATTGGTTGATCCACCAGTAGAAAGTAATGCAATAATGCCATTCACAATTACTTTTTCATCAACAAGATGGCCGATAGGTAAATAGTGACCTGAATTTTCTGTTAAGCGAACAATTTGGTGTGCCGCGGCTTCAGTTAAAGCATCACGTAAAGGGGTATCAGGATGAACAAAAGATGCACCAGGTAAATGTAAACCCATCATCTCCATAACCATTTGATTAGAATTAGCGGTGCCATAAAAAGTACAAGTACCCACGCTATGATAAGATGCCGATTCAGCTTCTAACAATGCATCACGATCTAGTTTTCCTTCTGCATAGAGTTGGCGAATACGCACTTTTTCTTTATTAGGCAAACCGCTTGTCATTGGACCTGCAGGAACAAAAATCGCAGGAAGATGACCAAAAGAGAGCGCTGCCATTGCTAAACCAGGAACGATTTTATCGCAGATCCCTAAATAAAGCGCACCATCAAACATATTATGAGATAAACCCACCGCCGCTGACATGGCAATCACATCGCGACTAAGTAGCGATAACTCCATTCCATCTTGCCCTTGAGTTACGCCATCACACATAGCAGGTACGCCACCTGCGACCTGACCTACAGCACCAACAGAGTGCAATGCTGCTTTAATTTGTTGCGGATAAAGTTCGTAAGGTTTATGGGCGGAAAGCATATCATTGTAAGAAGTGATAATGGCAATATCATTATGAACCATGTTTTTTAAGCGATTTTTATCGTCAGCCTGACAAGCTGCAAAGCCATGAGCCAAATTCCCACAAGCGAGTTGAGCACGGTGTACGGTTTGACTTTTTGCCGCTTCAATTTTTTGCAGATATGCATGACGCGTAGGTTGTGAACGCGCAATGATACGTTCTGTAACTTGTTTTACGGTTTCATTGAGTGGAGCAAAATTGGCATAAAAATTATCTTGGTTTTTCTGGCTCATAGTGATGCATCCTTTGTTTACTCAAGGGAGATGAGCTTGTAAATATTTCGCCAACTCATCATTTGAAACCCTAGTTACAGTTTTTGTTACCGGTAACATTGTTACGGGTAACAAATAGAGTTGCAATACTCTTGATGCAGCAAACGTAACATCTGTGATCAACATCAATTTTTTCTTGCTGAAACGTAACAGTTCTTCAACATTCAATAAAAATTGGCTGATAAAGATTAAAAATAAAGAATGAGAAGCAAATAATTATAAAAGCAGTATGCAGCATATCTTCCTTATGACTTTTATTATTAGTAGTAATAAGGAAGATATTAAAAATCAATCTCTTACGCCACCATATTCACGACTTACCTGTTTAGCCGCTTTAATTACAAGTGCGCCCAATTCAGTAATACGAGAATCAGTCATTCGTGATACCGGGCCTGAAAGTGAAATTGCGGCAAAAGGCTGATGGTGTTCATCATAAATACAGGCACCAATACAACGTAAACCTAATGCATGTTCTTCATCATCAAAAGAGAATCCTTGTTTGCGAGCTTGTTCTAAATTCTCTTTCAATGATGATGGTAGGGTTCTTGTGTGAGGGGTATAGGCCATCAACCCTTTTTTCTGTAGTAATGGCAGTAATTTGTTTTCTGGTAAGGTCGAAAGAAAAGCTTTACCTGCGCCGGATGCATGCATAGGTAATTTTCCACCAATAGGTGCCGACATTCTCATTAACGCATTACATTGCACTTGGTCGACAATAACCGCATCAAATTCAATTTGATCTAGAATTGCTAAATTAACGGTTTCGCCAGAGTCTTCCATTAACTGGCGCAAAATTGGATGCACCATAACTAAAAGATTACGAGTTTGCAGAAAACTACTACCAACAATAAACGCGTGAGTGCCTACAACCCAAAGTCCTAAATCACCTACTTGGCGCACAAACCCATGTTGTTGAAGTGTAGTCAATAAACGATGTGTTGTTGAATTAGGTAATCCAGCTTGGAAAGCAAGATCAGTTAAAGCAATACCACCAGGAGATTCGGAAATATATTCCAATAACGTTAGGCCACGACTTAATGATTGAACGGGCCCTCCTTGTGCAGTGCTTTGAGTAGCAGGTGTTTTCGTCTTACGAACTTTTTTATTTGTAGGGGAGACTGTCATGCTTACACTCCAGAAATGCTGTCCATATTAAGCGCTATTATGAACTATATAGTGTAATAAAACTCCTCTGATCTGTGTGTTTTTGTAGGTTATCGCACATTTCGATGGATATAAAACTAGATTAATAAGTTGAAAAATAATGAATCGTTATTATCAATATTAAAATTGGTGTTTTTATCTTTAAAAAAATGGATTAAATAGATTTCTTATAATTTAAATAATCCTTTTTACACCTATTAAGTATATTTGATTGGAAGATTTTCAATTACCTATAAATAATTCACCTATTGGTTGTTTCATTTTTATTTTCTATAACTAATAAATATTTTTAAATAATACGAATAAGCAATTTTAATAAGGATAACTTAGGGTTGTCCTTTTTTCGTTATCAATAATTTTATAATGAAGATGAAAATCTCTCATCTTTGTCTTAGAAATCTTTATAAAAAGATATGGTAGGATAAAAAAACAACGAAATAAAAATAACAAAAGTAGTCTTTTTACGAGGACAATAATGTGGCAAGCATAACTCAACAACTTACTACGGCATTAAAACAACGGATATTAGTGCTTGATGGTGCAATGGGTACCATGATCCAGCAGTATAAATTAAATGAAGCCGATTATCGTGGCGAGCGATTTGCTAATTGGTGTTGTGATGTAAAAGGTAATAACGATCTTCTTGTGTTGACTCAGCCTGAAATTATCAGTGATATTCACGATGCTTATTTCAAAGCCGGTGCTGATATCATTGAAACTAATACATTTAATGCAACGTCTATTGCCATGGCTGATTACCAAATGGAATCACTATGCGCCGAGATTAATGAACAAGCCGCTCGTTTAGCCAAAAGTAGCGCAAATAAATGGAGCGCTTTAACGCCGGAAAAACCGCGTTATGTTGCTGGTGTTTTAGGGCCAACAAATCGCACAGCATCTATTTCTCCTGATGTAAATGATCCTGCTTTTCGTAATACTTCTTTTGATAAGCTGGTGGTTGCTTATCGAGAAGCTATTCGCGGATTAGTAAAAGGTGGTATCGATTTAATTATGGTGGAAACTATTTTCGATACACTCAATGCTAAAGCTGCTATTTTTGCGATTAAAAGTGAATTTGAAGCACTTAATATTGATCTACCTGTGATGATTTCTGGCACTATTACCGATGCATCAGGAAGAACGTTAACAGGTCAAACGACAGAAGCGTTTTATCACTCATTGCGTCATGCAGATGCGCTCTCTTTTGGCTTAAATTGTGCTTTAGGTCCTAAAGAATTACGCCAATATATTCAAACACTCTCACAAATTTCTGAAACTTATGTCAGTGCTCACCCTAATGCTGGGTTGCCTAACGCATTTGGTGGATATGATTTAGATGCGAAAGAAATGGCCGCAGAAATTAAAGAGTGGGCTGAAGCCGGATTTTTAAATATTGTTGGAGGTTGTTGTGGAACAACACCTGAACATATTTATGCGATTTCTCAAGCTGTAAAAGATATTCCGCCAAGACAATTACCAAGTATTAAAAAGGCTTGCCGCCTTTCGGGTCTTGAGCCATTAATTATTGATGAAAATTCGCTATTTGTGAACATAGGTGAAAGAACCAACGTAACAGGTTCTGCCAAATTTAAGCGCTTGATAAAAGAGGGACAATATCAAGAAGCGCTTGATGTAGCACGCCAGCAAGTTGAAAATGGTGCCCAAATCATTGATATCAATATGGACGAAGGCATGTTAGATGCCATTGAAGCCATGACTCGCTTCCTTAATATGATGGCTGGTGAACCCGATATAGCCAAAGTTCCGGTGATGATTGACTCCTCTAAATGGGAAGTGATTGAAGAGGGATTAAAATGCATTCAAGGCAAAGGAATTGTTAACTCCATCTCGATGAAAGAAGGTGAGATCCCTTTTCTTGAACACGCTAAATTGGTACGTAAATACGGTGCCGCTGTTGTGGTTATGGCGTTTGATGAAGTAGGACAAGCTGATACTCGAGAACGCAAAATTGAGATTTGTCGCAGAGCTTATCAGTTATTAACCGAGCAAGCTGGTTTTCCTCCAGAAGATATTATTTTTGATCCTAATATATTTGCTGTCGCAACAGGCATTGCAGAGCATAATAATTATGCTGTTGATTTTATTGAAGTCTGTGCGGATATTAAATCTCAACTCCCTTATGCCTTAATTTCTGGTGGGGTATCTAACGTTTCATTCTCATTTAGGGGAAATGATCCAGTCCGTGAAGCTATTCACTCGGTTTTTCTTTATTACGCAGTGAAAAACGGTATGGATATGGGAATTGTAAATGCGGGACAACTCGCTATTTACGATTCATTACCAGACGAACTGCGTAATGCGGTTGAAGACGTCATTTTAAATCGCCATGAAGAAAGTACAGACAATTTACTCGCATTGGCAGAGCGTTATCGCGGTAGTAAAAGTGATGAGCAAAATCATCAGCTTGCCGAGTGGCGACAATGGGATGTTGAAAAACGCTTAGAATACGCATTAGTAAAAGGCATAACAGAATTTATTATTGAAGATACGCAATTATGTCGCCAACAAGCTTCAAGCCCTATCGAGGTTATTGAAGGACCGTTGATGAATGGTATGAATACGGTCGGTGATTTATTTGGTGAAGGTAAAATGTTTTTACCTCAAGTGGTGAAATCAGCAAGAGTGATGAAACAGGCTGTTGCTTATCTTGAGCCTTATATTCAAGCATCAAAACAAGCGGGTAGTTCAGCGGGTAAAATATTATTAGCAACCGTAAAGGGTGATGTTCACGATATCGGTAAAAATATTGTTGGTGTGGTATTGCAGTGCAATAACTATGAAATTATTGATTTAGGCGTAATGGTACCTTGCGATAAAATCTTACAAACTGCTATTGATGAAAAAGTCGATATTATTGGGCTTTCTGGGCTTATTACACCATCGCTTGATGAAATGGTAAATGTGGCAAAAGAGATGGAAAGGCGAGGTTTTTCATTACCATTAATGATTGGGGGGGCAACTACATCAAAAGCGCACACCGCAGTGAAAATAGAACCTAATTACAGTCATCCTACCGTTTATGTACAGAATGCATCGCGCACAGTGGGCGTGGTTGCAGCACTATTATCGGCAACGCAAAAAGCGGGTTTTGTTGCGAAAACACGTCGCGAATATGAAGTGGTACGCCAGCAATATGCAAGAAAAAAACCGCGCACACCGCCTGTTTCATTAGAAATTGCGAGAGCAAACGCATTACAGATTGATTGGCGAAACTATACGCCACCAAAACCGAATCAATTAGGTGTACAAGAGATAACCGCAAGCATTGAAATATTGCGTGAATATATTGATTGGACGCCATTTTTTATGACGTGGTCATTAGCAGGAAAATATCCACGTATTTTAGAAGACGAGGTCGTTGGTGAAGAGGCGAAACGTGTATTTGCTGATGCCAATGCTATGCTTGATAAACTGAGCGAAGAGAAACGATTAATGCCAAAAGGAATAGTAGGTTTATTTCCAGCTAATCGCTTTGGTGATGATATTGTGATTTATCAAGATGAAAGTCGGCAATCCGAGCTATTACACAGTTGTCATTTACGTCAACAAACAGAGAAAAAAGAGTTTCCTAATTACTGTTTAGCTGATTTTGTGGCACCAGTTGAAAGTGGGGTTGCTGATTACTTTGGTGCTTTTGCGGTAACGGGTGGGCTTGAAGAAGATGCGCTGGCTAATGCTTATGATAATGCCCATGATGATTACAATAAAATTATGGTAAAAGCGTTATCAGATAGATTAGCAGAAGCTTTTGCTGAATATCTCCATCAGCAAGTTAGAACGAAAATTTGGGGATATAGCCCTAATGAAAATCTTTCTAATGACGAGTTAATTAGAGAAAAGTATCAAGGTACACGGCCTGCTCCGGGGTATCCAGCTTGTCCTGAACACACTGAAAAAGCTAAAATCTGGCAATTGCTTGATGTAGAAAATCGCATTGGTATGAAACTAACCGATGCTTATGCAATGTGGCCGGGAGCTTCTGTTTCGGGTTGGTATTTCAGTCATCCTGAGAGTAAATATTTTGCAGTAGCTCAAATTCAAAAAGATCAGGTAGAAGATTACGCTAAACGCAGAGGGATGAGTATCAGCGAAGTTGAACGTTGGTTAGCACCTAATTTGGGATATGACGTGGAATAATCTAATTAATCACATTAAGTTATTATATAAACCAAAGAGATATTACTCTCTCTTTGGTTTTTTTCTGGCAGTTCCCATTAAACCTGTTTAAGCTGTGAGTCTGTATCAGAAAAAAGGATATTATGATGAGCTATACTTTATACCTTCAGCAAACCCCTCCTGCTGGCACTGAGCTTCCTTTTCCTACCTTAGCTAAAGGTACTTATCCATTAAATGAAGTATTAATTAATGCTTTTTTAAATCTGATGCAGTTAACGGGCGCTTTAGATATCGATGCCACTATTGACGATCAAGCATTTGATAAAATCTGGCTAAAAGCTGAAATGACACCTGCTAGAATAGAAGAAGTTGGTGACTATATTTATCATAAAATTCCTACGTCACCAGAGCCTGTTGAAGAAGAAATTCAGCTATTTAAACAAGCAATGAAAGAAGAAGAAGCAATTTTAGCTAAAGAGAGTGAAAAAGAAGGCTGCATTCCTATTTATAAATTTTCCACTAATGATGGTTGGATTATTACTACTAAAGAGTGTGAAATTATCGCATCAACATTAACGGTTAAACTACTTGAAGAGAATCGTGTCTTTGTCGAAAAAATTGCAAAGATGTCTCATCTTGCGCATCGTTCTTTAGAAATTGCGTTAATTGATTTTGGTAAATTTAATCTATTTGCTAAAAAATATGGTGGTTATCGGGTGTATTAAAAATAGAGAATAGGCTTCTTAGAGAAAGAAGCCTTTTTAATAAGTTAAATTTTTTTTGAATTTATTTCTTTTAATTTATCAATATGATTATTGATAGTTTTTAAGATGCTTTCAGAGGTGATAGGCGTGTTTGTTGTCGTTTTTTTATCATTATCATTATAGAGAGACGTAATTTCTTTTAAAACTTCAATTATATCGTCTAATTTTTTATTATGTTCTTGTTTTTTAGCTAAATTTCTTTCTATTTCTGAGATATCTTGTTTATCAAAATATCCTGGTTTTTTAAATTCAATTAATGTTGATAGAGCCGAGTTTTTATTATTAAACTCTTTTCGTTTATCTTCAAATGATTTTTTCACATCCAAGCTTTCTAATTTACTCATTAATTTATTAAAATAAAGTTTATGTTCCTTTAAAATAAAATTTAAAAATATCTCAATTGTTTTGATTTTTTTCTCTAAAGTGTCAACTTCATTTAATAGTTCTTTTTTAATCAGGTTTTCATATATAAAGTCTCTCGTTTTACTATTTTTTTTATATTTATCTATCTCAAGAGAATTTAATATCATAGTATATCCTTTGATTTGTGGCGCTTCTTTATTTACTTTATTATGAATTTTAATCATTGAATTTAAGTATTCTATATTTATTTCTGATGGTATATATTTTGTTGTTTTTATACTATTGTTTTCTATTTGATATAAGAGATTAAGAGTTTGGTTATTATTTATATTGTTGTTATTAATGGGAGAGTTATAAAGACTGTCAATTTTTGTTTTTATTTTTTCTAAATTTGCTTTTGAAACGAATGTTTTATTGGCGGTCTTATTTATAGTGCTATATATATCTAGATTATTACTTATTCTCATTGGGATTATTCCATTAATTACATGAATTTTTTATTTTAATCAAAGAAAATAAAGTAACTTCAAAACTTATGCCATTTATAAAAATAAGGTTAAAAAATAACAGAAAAATAATTACTTATCTCTCTGTTATAGATAGGAATAAAATGATTAATTAAAACAACGTATCATGCAATTTACGTACAATATTATCGGCGTCTTTGCCATCTACTAATAAACAAAGATTATGTGTACTTGCGCCGTGGGTGATCATACGAATATTGTAGTTTTCTAATGCGCCAAAGATTTTAACGCCTAATCCATTCACTTGTGATAAGTCGTTACCAATCACTGCGACTAAAGCTAAGTCTTCTTCAACTTCAACACGACACAGGGCTGAAAGCTCAGTTAATAATGCATTGGTTAAGAGACTTCCTGAAGAGCTTGTGGTGCCGGTTGTATCTAGCGTTAAAGCGATGCTTACTTCTGATGTGGTTATTACATCAACCGAAATATGGTGACGCGATAAAATAGTAAATATCTCAGCTAAAAAGCCACGTGCATGAAGCATTTTCAGGCTGTGTAATGTGAGTAAAGTTTGTTTTCTACGCAGTGCAATAGCGCGAAAAACAGGTGGGTTTTCAGTTTGTGCACAAACCAATGTGCCACCTTCTTCTGGGGCTTTACTTGAACCTACAAAAACGGGAATACCACTGCGCACAGCCGGTAATAGCGTGGCTGGATGCAATATTTTAGCACCGAAGGTAGCCATTTCAGCGGCTTCATCGAAGGCAATTTGGTCGATTCGATGTGCTTGCGGCACAATTCTTGGGTCTGTACTGTAAATACCAGGAACGTCAGTCCAAATATCCACTCGACAAACGCCTAACGCTTCGCCAATTAATGCTGCGGTATAGTCGCTACCGCCCCGACCTAATGTCGTGGTTCGTCCTTTCGATTCTTGACCTATAAAGCCCTGAGTCACAATTACCGTTTCTTCTAGACGTGGTTGAATTAAGCTTTGTGTGAGTTGGGTTAATTGCGTCATATCAGGCTCTGCATGACAAAATAGGTCGTTAGTTTTCATTACTTTTCTGACATCAAACCAATCTGCACGCACGCCTTTTTCACGTAATAGTTCAACAAAGAGTAATGTTGACATTAATTCACCGTGGCTGACTAACTCGTCTGTTAATGCATCAGAAGTTGCTAATGAGGCCGCCTCTGACAACATTTCAATATTCTCAAGTAGTCGATTTATTTCTTGAGAAATAATTTCAGGCTGAGATAGCTGGTTGATAATGGCATACTCAATATCACGCACTTGCTTAAGTAATTTTTCTCGTTGAGATGGTTCAACACCTGCTGCCAGTTCAATTAATAGGTTAGTGATACCCGCAGAAGCCGAAAGAACCACAACACGCACTGACTTTTGTTTCAGGATAATATCTGCACATTTTTCCATCGCTGAGTAGTTTGCGACACTTGTGCCACCAAATTTAGCAATAGTGTAAGGCGAAGAAGAGGGCATAGCAGTATTATCGGTCATTGTCGTATTCCTTTAGGCAAAAATGAGATGTTGGACACAATTAGAAATATCGGTTATTGAATAGAGAGTCAATGCAGAGTGAAGAATAATCAATTTAATTAATAATCACTCGATTATTATCGTTTTTACCTATGTTAGTAATTAGTACTAGAATTACTGGATGCTTTTGACCAATATCATCAAATGAGAAAGAATAGACTGTAACTATTAAATGTCAGGCTACAATCTGATGAGATTAGATTGAAACCTTAAGAGAGTATTGTGAATGAAAAATGTAAACCCAACTCATACCTTGGCATGGAAGGCATTAGAAGACCATTTTTCAGTGATCAAAAACACTGAAATGAAAACATTGTTTTCACAGGATCCATCTCGCTTTGAACGCTTTTCCAAAATGTTTTCAGATCAAATTCTAGTGGATTTTTCAAAAAACCGAATTACGGAAGAAACATTAGAAAAATTACAGGCTTTAGCTAAGGAATGTGATGTTGCTGGCGCGATAAAAAGTATGTTTGCTGGTGAAAAAATTAACTGCACTGAAGATCGTGGCGTATTACACACTGCATTACGTAATCGTAGCAATACCCCAGTGATTGTTGATGGTAAAGATGTCATGCCAGAAGTTAATGCGGTACTGAATAAAATGAAAAAATTCAGTGAGCGTATTATTGGTGGTGAATGGAAAGGCTATACAGGTAAAACAATTACTGATGTAGTCAATATCGGGATTGGCGGATCAGATTTAGGCCCTTATATGGTGACGGAAGCGCTGCGCCCATATAAAAATCACCTTACTATGCATTTTGTTTCTAATGTTGATGGTACGCATATCGCAGAAACATTGAAAAAATGTGACCCAGAAACAACACTATTCTTAATCGCCTCTAAAACATTTACAACACAAGAAACCATGACTAATGCGCATTCAGCAAGAGACTGGTTTTTAGCATCAGCAAAAGACAGTGCCTTTGTTGCCAAACATTTTGTCGCGTTATCAACGAACAGTACTGAAGTTGAAAAGTTTGGTATTGATACTGCGAATATGTTTGAGTTTTGGGACTGGGTTGGTGGTCGTTATTCATTATGGTCAGCTATTGGTTTGTCTATCGCTCTTTCCGTTGGTTATGATAATTTTGAGCAATTATTGGAAGGTGCCCATGCAATGGATAACCATTTCCAAACGACAGCTGCTGAAAATAACCTACCAATGATCCTCGCGCTGATTGGCATTTGGTATAACAATTTTTTTGGTACAGAAACTGAAGCGATTCTGCCCTATGATCAATACATGCATCGTTTTGCAGCCTATTTCCAACAAGGCAATATGGAGTCAAATGGTAAGTATATTGATCGCGATGGTAACGCAGTTAACTATCAAACTGGACCTATTATTTGGGGTGAACCAGGAACTAATGGTCAGCATGCGTTTTACCAATTAATTCATCAGGGTACAAAAATGATCCCTTGTGATTTTATTGCGCCTGCAATTAGTCATAATCCATTAAGTGATCACCATGCTAAGTTGATGTCTAACTTTTTTGCACAAACAGAAGCACTGGCTTTTGGTAAAACTCGTGAACAAGTTGACGCTGAATTTGCCGCAGCAGGAAAAGATCCTGCAACTATGGATTATGTTGCACCCTTTAAAGTTTTTGTAGGTAATCGCCCGACAAACTCTATTTTACTGAAAGAAATTACCCCTTATTCACTGGGCGCATTAATTGCGATGTATGAGCATAAGATTTTTGTTCAAGGCGTTATTTTTAATATTTTCACCTTTGACCAATGGGGGGTTGAGTTAGGAAAACAATTGGCTAATCGAATTCTTCCTGAATTAAAAGGTAAGGAAAGTGTTAACAGCCATGATAGCTCAACAAACAACCTAATTAATCGTTATAAAGCATGGCGTTAATAAAATAAAACGAGTGTATGTAATAGGTTAGATAAAAGGAGGTTTATATAACCTCCTTTTTTTCTTATTGGAAGTTGTTGGATAATTTTCTGTTCTTAGCTATTTTTTAGGTTATTTATGCGAAATGTTATTAGCTTTTAACTTCCAGTAGTCACATCATGATATCCTTAAGGCATAATGATTCACAAAGTTAGGATCATCAACGTTTGATGATGAAAGAATGCTCAAGAAATCAATAATTACCCATATACCTATCCATTGGCTATCTAGTGAGGAACAATCTAATGTCGAAGAAGAGACATTAAGTTGGTTAATGGAATTAGGCTCAATGACTCGGCGTTTTGAGCAGCATTGTCAAAAAGTCACGGTAATGCCTTATCAAGAAGGATTTATCGATATTATTGAACCCGATGATGAGAAAGCCTGTTTACCTCAAAGTCGGCGCTATTGGTTAAGAGAAGTTGTGCTGTGTGGTGATGAAGTGCCTTGGTTGTTAGGACGTACTTTAGTACCAGAAGAGACACTGACAGGTGAAGATCGCAAACTTGTGAATTTGAGAACGGTTCCTCTTGGGCGCTATTTGTTTCAGGAAACGGCACTAAGTCGTGATTTTATTCATATTGGGCAACAAAATGGGTATTGGTTACGCCGTTCTCGTTTCCAGCTTTCAGATAAACCTTTATTATTAACCGAGGTATTCTTACCAGCATCACCAGTGTATGAAAAGTAGTTAAGGGGAGCTAAAAATTGGAGGGAAGTATGACGCACAATAAATGGCAGGCATATAGCCGTTTAATGCGTATAGATAAGCCTATCGGAGCGCTATTATTACTTTGGCCAACTTATTGGGCTTTATGGATTGCCGCAAAAGGCTTTCCTGATTGGCATATCCTGATTGTATTTACTATTGGTGTGTTTTCTATGCGTGCCGCTGGGTGTGTAATAAACGACTTTGCTGACAGAAAAATTGACGGCAGTGTTGAACGAACTAAAAACAGACCCTTACCTAGTGGAGTCGTAACAGAAAAAGAAAGCAAAATAATCTTTATTGTTTTGGTTCTTTTTTCATTTGGATTAGTGCTGACATTAAATACGATGACCATTTGGTTATCTGTTGCTGCATTAGCGCTGGCATGGTTTTATCCCTTTGTAAAAAGATTCAGTAACTTACCTCAACTTATTTTAGGTATGGCATTTGGTTGGTCAATTCCAATGGGATTCGCTGCTGTTTCTGAAAGCTTGCCTTTTGTATGTTGGCTGCTGTTTTTGGTCAATATTATTTGGTCAGTCGTTTACGATACACAATATGCAATGGTTGATCGTAATGATGATTTGAAAATTGGCGTGAAATCTACTGCGATTTTATTCGGTCATTACGACAAAATTATTATTGGTATTTTACAATTAATAATGTTAGCGCTATTAGTGGCTATCGGTATTATTTTAAACCTAAAAGGTATCTATTATTGGTCTCTTTTATTGGTTACAGCGCTGTTTATTTATCAACAAAAACTTATTGCAGAGCGTGAACGCGCCCCGTGTTTTCAAGCCTTTATGAATAATAACTATGTTGGCTTTGTTTTATTTGCGGGTATTGTATTTAGTTATTTTTAAGTTGAGTTTACTGCTAACTATTAGTGATTTATAAAATAAAAAGGGATAAGCCACGGCTTATCCCTTTTACTTTTTATTAGATTAATATTGTCGCCAAAATCAATCTATATAAGCAATTATTTATCAGCTTGCTTTGGTCGTCTCTTTATCTTCAGGAATTGCTGTATTGTTATCTTCAGCAATGCCTACGCTTTCAATAGTTAAACGAATTTCAGGTGACATCAATTTCGCAATCACTTGGTAAAGCGCAGAAGCATCTGCCTTTAGGATATCTTCATTATCGTTGAGATAGCCTTCTTCGCGTAGCGTCGAGACTAATGTTGAGAATACTGCCTTATCAAAGAATTCAGGTGCATTAATACCATGCAACACGGAAAGACGCTGAGCCAAGATACGACTCTCTTTTTCGAGTAAAGAACGACTGATTTCTGGTGCGAAATTCAGTAAAGAGAGGGTAATGCCATAGCGTTGTAAGGTTTCTCTCACACTGGCCGCTAAAAGTTGTAATGGACGAATACGTGCTGGATTGATACGTAGTAAGCCATCATTATCACAACTAATAAGACGCTGGCGACACAGTTCTGCAATCAGAGTATTAATGACTTCAGGAAGTTCTTCCTTTTCATAACGGATAAATAGTTCCGACTTGATAAGAGGAAAAATTAACTCAACCTGTTTCATTAAATCATCACGATGGATACGTTCGTGGTGCAGAATAATACTGGCGATCAATGACGGAGTTATCACCAAGTGAATCGTATTATTGCGATAATAGGTCATTAATACCGCACTTTCGCGAGGAAGCACCACAATATCGCCAAGGCTGTCTTTTTCGACTTGGAATTTATCTGTTTGCAGCGCATGTTCTAATAATGCTTCAGCATTTTTATCAGAAACAATCATATCGCTTGAATATGGAACATTGCGCAACAGTTGAAGATAACTATCGATTTGCTCTAACAGCTGTTCTCTGGTGAGTGCACGCTGACGCGATGCTAGTAGTGCTGTTGAAACGAGATTAATCGCATTAATCGATGCCGCGTTGTTAATATTCACCATAATGTTATCAGCCAACGAGCTTACCGCTGGGTTTAACCAGCTTGGGCGTTGTGGCTCGATAGGATCAATATCGTCACGCCATTGTGGCACAACTTGATTAAGATATTGTGCTACAGAAATAGGTTCACCAAAGTTAACATAGCCTTGACCCAGATTACGCAATTTACGTAACCCTTTGATCATCTGCATAAAGCCTTCTTTTTCTTTAGTTGCACCACGTAATTCTTTGGCATAAGTAGCCACTTCCATAACGTGTTCATAACCAATATAAATAGGCACTACAGAAATAGGGCGAGTTTCACCACGTAACATGGCTTGAACAGTCATTGAAAGAGTTCCTGTTTTAGGATCTAACAATCGACCTGTTCGTGAACGTCCACCTTCAACAAAATATTCAATAGAGTATCCACGAGAGAATAGCTCACCTAAATATTCACGGAAAATGGTGGAATAAAGCTTATTGCCTTTAAAGGTTCTTCGTATAAAGAATGCCCCTAAGCGGCGAAATATCGGGCCTGCTGGCCAGAAGTTAAGGTTAATTCCTGCTGCGATATGCGGTGGTACTAACCCTTGATGATAAAGTACATAGGAAAGAAGCAAGTAGTCCATATGACTACGATGGCAAGGTACATAGACAATTTCATGTCCATCTTGCGCCAATTGGCGAACACGTTCAGCGTTGTAAACGTTAATACCTTGATAGAGCTTATTCCATGTCCAGCTTAATACTCGGTCGCTAATGCGCACGGCTTCATAAGAGAAGTTAGCAGCAATTTCTTCCATAATATCAGTGGCATTTTTGCGAGCTTTATCCAACGAGATTTTTTTCGCTTTTGATTCATCTTCAATTGCTTTTTCAATGGCTTTTGATGCCAATAATTTATTGAAGAGATCTTGGCGCGCTGGCAGTTTAGGACCAACCGCAGCGAGGCGTTGGCGAGAAAAGTGAATACGAGCAACACGTGCAAGTTTTCTCGCTATACTGGTATCAGTGCCATGTTCATTTGCCATATCTCGCATCGAGACGGTTGGCGAGAAACGAACGAAGCTATCTCGACCAAGCCACAGGATCGCCATAAATTTCTGGATCCCATTGAGCAATCTTAGGTGAGGAACGCCATTATGACCTTCTCGACCAGGAGATCGACCAAACATCACAGAAACAGGCAACATCTCTATATCAAGATGAGGGTTATTGCGATGCGCATCGAGATACGCATGAAACGTTTTTACCGAGTCTTTACGCGGATCTGGTGAATAATAGCGAAAGAGTCTTGGGCCATCATCAATAAAGACGTAGGCAGGTAATTTGGTTCCGCTAATGTCTATTGGCTGCAGTGGATCAGGCAGGCCTAAAGACAAACATTGCTGTCGTAATGTAAGTAAGTCAGCCTTAGAATGATAAGGCAGAACATAAAGGAAAGATCGCGACGTATCTAACCCTAATTCTGTGATAGGATTAGTCGGGACTCGCTTGCTTTTTACCAGTAATTTTAGTGGTAAATTCAATGTGTTATAATATATTTTACGCCAAGCTGACATAAATAGTTGTAGCCTCTTATTAGCAATACTTTGAAAGCATAACAGAAAGTCTTTCTGAGATCTGTGGTGCTGTGACAATATTAATAGAGAAAAGTGGCAAAATAATAGTTTGTTTTCGATAGAGTTTATTATGGCTAATCAAAATAAAGGTTTTACCCGGATCATAAAAGCGGGTGGTTATTCATACAAGGGCATTCGTGCAGCATGGCTTAATGAAGCTGCATTTAGACAAGAAACCGTTGTAATGTTAGTGGCAATTATCCTTACATTTTTCATTGATGTCAGTGTGCTAGAGCGCATTTTACTCATCGGTTCCGTCGTGCTGGTGGTTATTTTAGAACTGGTTAATAGCGCAATAGAAGCTGTTGTAGACCGCATTGGCCCTGAATACCATGAACTTTCAGGACGAGCCAAAGATATGGGCTCTGCCGCCGTTCTTATTGCTATTATATTGGGATTATTTACTTGGGGAACTATTCTTTGGGGGCATTTTTTCTCTTAAAGGTAAAAAAGTCGGTTTTAGCCTGAAAATAATCTAAAGATGAGTGTTTTATATTCATTTGTGGTTCCAAATCTGCATATACCTGTATATACTCACAGTCTGACTGTATAAACAAACAGGGGGCGGAATGAAAGCATTAACTGCAAGGCAGCAACAGGTTTACGATTTGGTTCGTGATCACATTTCGCAAACGGGTATGCCACCAACACGGGCTGAAATAGCTTCTCAACTTGGGTTTCGCTCACCAAATGCGGCAGAGGAGCACTTAAAAGCTCTTGCTCGTAAAGGCGTGATAGAAATTATCTCTGGTGCATCTAGAGGTATCCGTTTGCTACTAGAAGAAGAGCCAGATGGCTTGCCATTAATTGGGCGAGTTGCTGCTGGCGAACCTCTTTTAGCGCAAGAACATATCGAAAGCCATTATCAAGTAGATCCTGCATTATTTAAGCCAAGTGCAGACTTCTTATTACGTGTTAATGGTATGTCGATGAAAGATATTGGTATTATGGATGGCGATTTACTTGCTGTGCATAAAACCCAAGATGTACATAACGGACAAGTTATTGTTGCCCGCATTGAAGATGAAGTTACGGTAAAACGCTTTAAGAAAAGCGGTAATAAAATTGAGCTTCATGCAGAAAACCCTGAGTTTTCACCCATTATTGTCGATTTACGTGAACAAAGCTTTACTGTTGAAGGTTTAGCTGTAGGTGTTATTCGTAACGGTGAATGGTTATAATTTGTACCAAAGTAAGTCAAAACAACTTATTTTATAAAAATGCAGATGATGTGTTTATTCACTAAATCATCTGCATTTTTTGTTTGTTCTAAACGCTATCAACGTGGCTTATAGTCGCCCGTTTTTCTATGTTTAAGATTTTCATCAATACTATGGTCATGATGACAACCTTCAGGATGTGTACACTCTTGTGCTTCATGGCATTGTGAACATAAGCCGTGAATTTCAATCACACTATGGCGTAAATGAAAACCACCATCCTTTGCTAAAATTGCTATTGCATCTTCGATTTTATGGCTGTTTTTTTCAGTAACAGATAAACAGCGATCACAAATCAACATCACCGAAGTGTGCTCAACATCATCAAAATGATGACACAGCACATAACTATTGGTGGATTCTATTTTATGGATAAATCCCTGCTCGAGTAAAAATTCTAGCCCGCGGTAAACCGTTGGCGGTTTTGCTTGTGGCTCAATTTGGCGTAGTAAATCCAATAAATCGTAGGCGCTGATAGCAGAAGGTTGCTGCATGATCAGACGCAATACTGCCAGACGTTGTGAAGTCAGGCGAACACCTCGTTTCTGGCAGATCTTTTCTGCCTGAGCGAGCAATTTCTCTTCATTCATGGGGATAAGATGCTCTCAGACGTTATTAATTGCCCAGATCCTACCATATTTTTCAAGAGTAAACCTTTGTGTAAAGTGGGGTTTTATGAAAATAACTTTGCTTGTTTATTTTTTTGTTACACATTGTTTATTGGCATTTTATTTGGATAAAAAAGCAGTTTTGTATTTGATTTGGATTATAAATGTGAATGATGTGTGCTTACTTTACACACCTAGTATAAGGCTGCTTTATTAGGTAAAGCGCTTTATATAAGAAAAAATATAATTTACTAATTATAAAAAACCCAGCGACAAGCTGGGCTAATTCTTTACGAACCAGTTCTTAGATAAATCTATCAGAACGGAATATCATCATCGAAGTCGATAGGGGGTTCGTTGTTTTGTGCTGGGGCAGCAGGTTGTTGAGCTGGGCGAGATTGCGCGCCACCACCACTAAATTGTTGTGATGCTTGTGGCTGTTGTGGTTGACCCCAACCGCCTTGGCTACCTTGTGAAGGTGCGTTGTCTTGTCCTCGACCGCCGCCACCTAACATCTGCATGGTGCCACCGATATTAACGACAACTTCAGTGCTATATCTGTCTTGACCACCTTGGTCTTGCCATTTACGAGTTTGTAATTGGCCTTCGATATAAACTTGTGAACCTTTGCGCAGATATTCGCCTGCAATTTCAGCTAACTTGCCGAAAATTACCACACGGTGCCACTCGGTTTTTTCTTTCATTTCACCGGTTTGTTTATCGCGCCAGCTTTCTGAAGTTGCCAGTGTCAGGTTTGCTACTGCACCACCACTAGGCATATAACGGATTTCTGGATCCTGCCCTAAATTACCGATAAGAATAACTTTGTTTACGCCTCTGCTCGCCATGTGCGGTACTCCTGCGAAAGTAAATTTTTTGAAATCATAAGCGAATAAGTTTATCACGTACGCTAAAATTTGAATATGAACTTGATGAATTTCTCATTTGAGGAGATCGTCGAGATTTTATGTTTCAAACCGTGCGTTTACATTATCATCAAGTTTCACTTTATATACTGTATATCCATTCAGTTGGTTTTGTGTAATAATAATCCGATTATTTCTTTTTCGGCGACTCTCTTAATCCGGGATATGTTCATGGATAAAATCGAAGTACGGGGCGCTCGCACCCATAATCTAAAAAATATCAATTTGGTCATTCCTCGCGATAAACTTATTGTTATTACGGGGCTTTCTGGCTCAGGTAAATCTTCTTTAGCCTTTGATACCCTCTATGCTGAGGGACAGCGACGCTATGTTGAATCGCTTTCAGCTTATGCACGTCAGTTTCTTTCATTAATGGAAAAGCCAGACGTTGATCATATTGAAGGTTTATCACCCGCTATTTCGATAGAGCAGAAATCGACATCACATAACCCGCGCTCTACGGTGGGTACTATTACTGAAATTCATGACTACTTGCGTCTATTATTTGCGCGAGTTGGTGAGCCTCGTTGCCCTGATCACGATATTCCATTGGCGGCACAAACCGTCAGCCAAATGGTAGATAACGTTTTAGAACAACCAGAAGGTAAGCGCTTAATGTTGCTTGCCCCAGTTGTTAAAGAGCGAAAAGGTGAACATATCAAGTTGCTCAATAACCTTGCTACACAAGGTTATATTCGTGCTCGTATTGATGGCGAAGTGTGTGATCTCTCTGATCCACCAACACTAGAACTACAGAAAAAACACACTATTGAAGTAGTTATAGATCGTTTTAAAGTACGAGATGATCTGACTCAGCGTTTAGCGGAGTCTTTTGAAACCGCATTAGCGCTTTCTGGCGGCACTGCTGTTATTTCTGATATGGACGATAACAACGCCGAAGATATTGTTTTCTCTGCTAATTTTGCTTGTCCAGTGTGTGGTTATAGCATGAGCGAATTAGAACCTCGTTTATTCTCATTTAATAACCCAGCGGGTGCTTGTCCTACTTGTGATGGCTTAGGTGTACAACAATTTTTTGATCCGGAATTAGTCATCCAAAATCGTGAAATTTCCCTTGCTGGTGGTGCGATTAAAGGCTGGGATCGTCGTAATTTTTACTATTTTCAGATGTTACGATCTTTAGGTGAACATTATCATTTCGATGTTGAAGCGCCGTTTGATTCACTGCCAGATAATATCCAAAAAGTGGTTTTAACGGGTTCAGGCAAAGAGAATATTGAGTTTAAATATACCAATGATCGTGGTGATGTGGTTGTTCGTCATCATCCATTTGAAGGTGTATTAAATAACATGGAACGCCGTTACCGCGAAACAGAATCAAGCGCGGTACGTGAAGAACTTTCTAAATATATTAGTAATCGTTCTTGTACTTCTTGTGGTGGTACACGTTTGCGCCGTGAAGCACGTCATGTGTATGTTGAAAACACGACACTGCCTGAAATTGCTGATTACAGCATTGGTCATGCGATGACCTTTTTCCAAAATTTAAAACTTAGCGGTCAACGCGCTAAGATTGCTGAAAAAGTGCTGAAAGAAATTGGTGACAGACTTAAATTTTTAGTTAATGTCGGTTTAAATTACTTAACGCTGTCGCGTTCTGCTGAAACTTTATCGGGCGGTGAAGCGCAACGTATTCGCTTGGCAAGCCAAATTGGTGCAGGTCTTGTGGGTGTGATGTATGTATTAGATGAACCTTCAATTGGGTTACATCAACGAGATAATGATCGCCTACTTGAAACACTGATCCACTTGCGCAATTTAGGTAATACCGTGATCGTGGTTGAGCATGATGAAGACGCGATCCGTGCAGCTGATCATGTCATTGATATCGGGCCAGGTGCGGGTGTTCATGGTGGTGAAATTGTTGCTCAAGGAACACTAGAAGACATCATTAATAATCCCGATTCACTCACGGGTAAATTTTTAAGTGGTGAACGCCGTATTGAAATACCCAAACAACGAGTACCTGTTGACCGTGAGAAAATGCTCACTATTTTAGGTGCTAAAGGGAATAACCTACAAAACGTTAATTTGAAATTACCTGTTGGATTATTCACGTGTATTACTGGTGTTTCAGGTTCAGGGAAATCAACGTTAATTAATGACACGTTATTCCCTATCGCACAGCGCCAATTAAATGGTGCAACCAATATCATTCCCGCACCTTATTTAGATGTTGAAGGACTAGAGCATTTCGATAAAGTTATTGATATTAACCAAAGCCCAATAGGACGAACTCCTCGTTCAAACCCTGCAACTTATACTGGTGTATTTACGCCTATTCGTGAGTTATTTGCAGGAGTGCCTGAATCTCGTACTCGTGGTTATACACCGGGTCGCTTTAGTTTTAACGTAAAAGGCGGACGTTGTGAAGCTTGCCAAGGCGATGGTGTTATTAAAGTTGAAATGCACTTTTTGCCAGATGTATATGTACCTTGCGATCAATGTAAAGGTCAACGTTATAACCGTGAAACTTTGGAAGTGAAATATAAAGGAAAGAATATTCACGAAGCGTTAGACATGACTATCGAAGAAGCAAGAGAATTCTTTGATGCCGTACCTGCTTTAGCACGTAAATTACAAACGCTTATTGATGTCGGGCTTTCTTATATTCGTTTGGGACAATCAGCCACAACACTTTCTGGGGGTGAAGCTCAGCGAGTCAAACTGGCGAAAGAATTGTCAAAACGTGGTACAGGGCAAACGCTATATATTCTGGATGAACCCACAACGGGACTTCATTTTGCTGATATTGAACTGTTACTTGAAGTGCTTCATCAGCTGCGAGATCAAGGTAATACCATTGTTGTGATTGAGCATAATCTTGATGTTATTAAAACGGCTGACTGGATTATCGATTTAGGGCCTGAAGGTGGTAGCGGTGGTGGACAGATTTTAGTATCAGGTACACCAGAAAAAGTCGCTGAGTTTGAAGGCTCACATACAGCAAGATTCTTGAAGCCAATTTTAGAACGTGGTTATTAATAACTAACTTAGTTATTCCTTTATAATCTAAGCGCTACAGACTGTCAGTCAATGACATTATGTAGCGCTTTTTCTTTCAAAAAAATCAAAGCAATATTGTAGAATTTAATTCTCCTAGAAAAACGTCCCTTTCTGCCGATAATCCTCTTCATATATTTTTATCATCTAAATGCGCTTTTTTTATGAAAAACAAATTAAATAGTTAAATATGCTGTTTTTTAACTACACATTAACTAAATACGGTAGAAAGATGTTAAATAGAAAAGATTATCATAGGGTATCGTGATAGACAGCACAGTTTATTTAGGGATTTGTTTCAATTGTTATACTTGACTAATATTGTATAACAATAGCAGGTTTGCCAATATTATCATGTGGTTATGTTTTTATAAGGGTTGCAGTAAGTGGAAGGTTATTATTTACTGTTCTCTTTGAACAGATAATCCTACTTTTCTCCTTACAAGAGAAAACTTTTCCAATTCATTTCTGTCTATCACGATTTATAACAACTTTTTTCTCCGTAATATTCCCTATCATTTAGCCATAACTAGAAATACCTGCAAGCTGTAAGGTTATTGTGTCATCGCAATATGAAAATACCTTTTTTTACCCCCAAATTCGTTTTGCTATTTACAATTACAATATAAAAAGTGAGTACTAACATGGAAACGGCTTCCTCAAAAACAGAGACAACAAGCTATCCCGCAACTAGTGCTGGTGCACGCCGCGCAGGTATGACAGAAGAACAATGGCGCGCAGCAATTAAATTCGACAGCAATGATGTGGGCTGGGTCATTATGAGTATCGGTATGGCTATCGGTGCAGGTATTGTGTTTTTACCTGTTCAGGTTGGCTTAATGGGATTGTGGGTTTTCTTACTTTCATCGGTTATCGGTTATCCAGCAATGTATTTATTCCAACGTTTATTTATCAATACGTTGGCAGAATCTCCAGAATGTAAAGACTATCCGAGTGTTATTACCGGTTACCTTGGTAAAAACTGGGGTATTTTATTAGGTGCGCTTTACTTCGTTATGCTAGTGATTTGGATGTTTGTTTATTCAACCGCTATTACTAACGACAGTGCTTCTTACCTACAAACCTTTGGTGTGACAGAAGGTTTATTATCAGAAAACCCATTCTATGGTCTTATTTTAATCTGTGCATTAGTGGCTATCTCTTCTCGTGGTGAACAATTATTGTTTAAAGTATCCAGCTTCATGGTACTTACTAAGCTGCTTGTGGTCGCTGCATTAGGGATCTCAATGATTGGTATGTGGCATCTTTACAACGTTGGTGCGTTACCACCAGCAGGACGTTTAATTAAAGAAGCGATTATTACACTGCCATTTACACTCACTTCAATCCTATTTATTCAAACATTAAGTCCAATGGTGATTTCTTACCGTGGCCGCAATAAAAATCGTGAAGTTGCTCGTCATAAAGCATTGCGTGCAATGAATATCGCCTTTGGTGTGCTGTTCTGTACTGTATTCTTCTATGCAATCTCATTCACTTTAGCGATGGGTCATGATGAAGCGGTTAAAGCTTACGAACAAAATATTTCTGCTTTAGCAATTGCTGCAAAATTCTTCCCTGGTGGTTGGGTAACGGTTGTTAGCGTAATGCTAAACATCTTCGCAGTAATGACTGCATTCTTTGGTGTTTACTTAGGTTTCCGTGAAGCAACACAAGGGATTGTGATGAACATCCTTCAGCGTTATATTCCCGCTGAAAATATTAACCAAAAATGGGTACAAAACGGCATCATGATTTTCGCTGTGCTATTAGCATGGGGGGCAATCATCCTTAACGCACCTGTACTGAGCTTTACTTCAATTTGTAGCCCAATCTTCGGTATGGTGGGTTGTCTTATCCCTGCTTATTTGGTTTATAAAGTACCGATGTTGCATAAATACAAAGGTGCTTCACTTTACCTGATTATCTTTACTGGTTTACTGCTCTGCATCTCTCCGTTCTTGGCATTCTCATAGTCGCCAGCTTCGGTTTTATCAGGAGTTGTTTTTAGAAACTACAATTAATCCAAGGTGTTAGGTTATGAGCCAGAATAGAAATTCTCATTTATGGTCACAGTTTGTTCGTCAATTACGTGAAGGTGTGAAACCCGCAGTAGGTTGTACTGAGCCGATTTCGTTAGCACTTGCAGCCGCGAAAGCCACTGCATTGTTAGGTGAGCCAGTTATACGTATTGAAGCATGGGTTTCGCCAAATCTAATGAAAAACGGAATGGGCGTAACAGTGCCTGGAACGGGAATGGCCGGTTTGCCTATTGCGGCTGCACTTGGTGCCACAGGTGGAGATCCCGAAGCAGGATTAGAAGTTCTGCTAAAAGCCTCTCCCGATGCAGTAGCGCAAGCTAAAACACTAGTTGCTCAAGGTAAGGTTACAGTGGGTGTGAAATCACCTTGTGAAGACGTACTTTACTCTGAAGCTAAAGTGTATGGCCTGTCTGGTTATGCAACAGTCAGTATTGCTAGAGAGCATACACATGTTGTTCGTTGCGAATGCAATGGCAGCGTTGTTTTTGCAGAAGATAAAACATCGCTAACAAATGATAGTCAATGTGCTAGTAATAAACCTTTTACTGATGTTTGTGCAGAAGATATTTATCAATTTGCGCTGAATGTTCCGGTAAGTGATATCGAGTTTATGCTCGATGCTGCTCACTTAAACGGTGCATTATCAGAAGAAGGGCTTCGTAATGCCTATGGATTAGCTATTGGTCGTACCTTAATTTGTCAGCAGGAAAAAGGTTTATTAGGTAAGGATTTACTTAATGAAATCATGATACGTGCATCTGCTGCATCTGATGCGCGAATGGGGGGCGCTGTATTGCCTGCAATGAGTAACTCAGGATCGGGTAATCAGGGTATTGCAGCGACATTGCCTGTAATGGTTGTTGCCGAATTTATTAAGGCTGATGATGAAACTCTATTACGTGCATTAGTTTTATCACACTTAATGGCGATTTATGTTCATAGTCATTTCCCTCCACTTTCTGCTCTTTGTGCTGCGACTACCGCCTCAATGGGAGCCGCCGCAGGGATGGCATGGTTACTCACAAAAGACTTTAATACCGTCAGCATGTCTATCAACAGTATGATTGGCGACATTAGCGGCATCATTTGTGATGGTGCTTCTAATAGTTGTGCCATGAAGGTATCGAGCAGTGCTGCGTCAGCTTATAAAGCTGTCTTAATGGCGATGCAAAATCAAGGTGTTGCAGGAACTGACGGAATTGTGAGTGATGATGTCGATAGCTCAATCGCAAATCTTTGTGCATTAGCAACTCATGCTATGCAACATACAGATATTCAAATTATTGAGATCATGGAAGAAAAAGCACGTCGACATGCTGGGGAAAATAAGCAAGCTATCAGCCTATAATAGATTAAAAGCCTAAAGTGGCAGTAGACATTGTGATGTAGTAAAAACAGTAAAAGAAGAGGCCTACTTATTTTTATTAGTAGGTCTCTTTTCATTTAGATACTCACGGCAGCAAAGGCTTGAGCAATACGTTGCACGTTATTGGTATTCACACCAGCCATACAAACACGACCAGTACCAACCAAATAAATGCCAAATTCATCACGCAGTCTATCAACTTGTGATTGTGAAAATCCGGTATAGCTAAACATGCCACGTTGGCGCAATAGGTGATCAAAGCTTTTTTCAGGTAGTGCAACCTTAAGTGCTTCAACAAGTGTTGTGCGCATTTCTTTAATGCGATCACGCATATGAGCAACTTCTTTTTGCCATTGCGCAGTTAATACTTGGTCTGAAAGTACCTGATTAACAATTTGAGCACCATAATTAGCTGGGCTTGAGTAAATACGACGCACTCCCGCTTTAAGCTGACCTAAAACGTGCTCGCACTCTGTCGCATTACCACAAACAATAGATAATCCGCCTGCGCGTTCACCGTAAATACCAAAGATTTTTGAAAATGAGTTACTGATTAACACTGGCAACCCAGCTGCTGCCATAGTACGAATAGCATAAGCATCTTCATCTAAATTCTCAGCAAATCCTTGATAAGCAATATCTAAAAATGGAATTGCTTGGCGGGATTTTAATACTTCGGTGATTTGATCCCACTGTTGTGTGGTTAAATCTGAACCTGTTGGGTTATGGCAACAAGGGTGCATGAGTACAATGCTTTTTTCTGGTAGATTTTTAAAGCAATCTAGCAGCGCTTCAAATTTAACGCCTTTGGTTTCTGGGTCAAAATACGGGTAGTAATTCACTCTAAAGCCAGAGCCAGCAAAAATAGAGGCGTGGTTATCCCATGTAGGATCACTAATCCAAACTTGTGATTCAGGGAAGTAGCGATGTAGAAAATCAGCACCTACTTTTAATGCACCTGATCCACCTAGCGATTGTATTGTCGCTATTTTTTTCTCGGCTATCAGTGGATTATCAGCACCAAAGAGTAATGCCTGTATTTCACTGCGATAAGGTGCGAGGCCTTCCATCGGTAAATAAAGTGTTGCGGTGGGTGTCATGGCGTTGAGTTGCTGACGCGCAACAGAAACAGTTCCTAAAATAGGGGTTTTGCCTTCTTCATCATAATAAAGACCAATGCTTAAATTAATTTTATCCTGACGCGGGTCTTTATTATAAACATCCATCAATGAGAGAATGGGATCTCCCGGAAACGCTTCAACCTGTTGAAACACGGCTTATTCTCCAATCACTTTTTGTGTGTCAGATTTATACAATATCTTGTGTATTATCGTTCGTCTAGGTATTCCATAATGACGCGAGAGGTTAATTTGGTGATCAACTCATAGGCACTAATACCACTATATCTGGCAATTTCTTCAACAGGCAGAACATCACCCCATAAGATAGCTTCATCACCCACATGATCAACAAGTTCAGAGCCCAGATCAACACTGATCATATCCATAGAAACACGACCAACAATAGGTACTTTTCTGCCATTAATCCAAATAGGCGTACCTGAAGGTGCACTACGTGGATAACCATCACCATAACCTATGGCAATAACACCAAGATAAGTATCCTTATCACTTACCCATGTACCACCATAACCGACGGGTTCACCAGCTTTATGTTTACGTACAGCAATTAAACTGGTTTTCAGTGTCATTGCGGGGATTAAACCAAAGTCAGTTCCTGTTTTTTCATCACCTGTAGGTGAAATACCATAAGTGATAATGCCAGGGCGAACCCATTGATAGTGGACTTGTGGCCAAAATAAAATACCAGCAGAAGCAGAGATGGACTTCTCTCCTGTTTTATTTTGGATAAAGTTTTGAAATAGGTTGATTTGATTAAGTGTCACTTCAGGAATTTCAGGCTCATCCGCGCGGCTAAAATGGCTTACAATATTGACCGGTTGCTGCACATTTTTACAAGCACAAAGGCGTTGATAGAAAGCATCAGCATCTTCTGGTCGTACACCTAAACGGTGCATACCTGTATCTAGCTTCATCCACACTTTCACAGGTTCTTCTAAATCAGCTTGTTCTAAAGCATCAAGTTGCTCAATGCTGTGGACAACTGTTTCAATATGATTAACAACTAAGATAGGCAAATCTGCGGCATCAAAAAAGCCTTCTAGCAGCAGTATAGGCTTAACAATACCGCCACTACGCAGTATGAGTGCTTCTCCTATACGTGCAACACCAAAACAATCAGCATTATCCATTAAGGTGAACGCTGTTTCTAGTAACCCATGGCCATAAGCGTTTGCTTTCACGACAGCTATCAGGCGGCTATGTGGTGCATAGTCTCTCACATGCTGAAAATTGTGACGCAGAGCGCGGCGGTCTATCACTGCAGTTGCCGCTTTCATATTATTCCAAAATTCCTTCTAATTGAGGTCATGCTAGGTCGTTATTCTTCGTCGTAAGAAGGACCTGCGTAATTATCAAATCTAGACCACTGACCGTTAAATGTCAGTCGTACTGTACCAATAGGGCCATTACGCTGTTTACCAATAATTATCTCGGCAATGCCTTTTAAATCACTATTTTCGTGATAAACCTCATCACGATAAATAAACATAATAAGGTCGGCATCCTGCTCGATAGAGCCTGATTCACGTAAGTCAGAGTTCACTGGTTTTTTATCAGCACGTTGTTCCAAACTACGGTTTAACTGTGAAAGTGCAACGACAGGAACTTGCAGTTCTTTAGCTAGTGCTTTCAAAGAACGTGAAATTTCAGCAATTTCTAAAGTACGGTTATCAGAGAGTGAAGGTACTCTCATTAACTGCAGGTAGTCAATCATAATAAGGCTTAAACCACCATGCTCACGATAAATACGGCGAGCACGAGATCGCACTTCAGTCGGCGTTAATCCAGAAGAGTCATCAATATACATATTGCGTTTTTCAAGCAAAATACCCATAGTGCTTGAAATTCGAGCCCAATCTTCATCATCAAGCTGGCCGGTACGAATTCTTGTTTGGTCAACCCGTGAAAGAGATGCCAACATACGCATCATGATTTGGTTGCCAGGCATCTCTAAGCTAAAGATCAATACAGGTTTATCTTCTGTCATTGCTGCGTTTTCGCATAAGTTCATCGCGAAAGTGGTTTTACCCATAGAAGGACGCGCTGCAACAATAATTAAGTCAGATTTTTGTAATCCTGCTGTTTTTTTATCTAAGTCTTGATAACCACTTGAAACACCGGTAACACCATCATGAGGCTTTTGATACAGTTGTTCTATTTTTTCGACAGTCTCTTCTAAAATAGCATCAATAGCTTTTGGGCCTTCGTCTTTATTGGCGCGAGTTTCTGCAATTTGGAACACTCTTGATTCAGCGAAATCAAGGAGATCTTCACTGGTGCGACCCTGTGGGTCAAAGCCAGCATCTGCAATTTCATTGGCAACTTTTATCATATCGCGAACAACGGCACGCTCTCGGACGATATCAGCATAAGCATTGATATTTGCCGCACTTGGCGTATTTTTGGAAAGCTCTGCTAAATAAGCAAAACCGCCAACATTTTCTAGTTCGTTATTTTGTTCTAATGCTTCTGATAAAGTAATTAGGTCAATAGGTTTACCTAACTCAAGCAACCGCTGCATCTGCATGAAAATAGTACGGTGAGGTCGGCTATAAAAGTCTTCTGCGGTAACACGCTCAGAGACATTATCCCAACGTTCGTTATCTATCATCAGACCGCCTAACACGGACTGTTCGGCTTCTAGCGAATGGGGAGGAAGTTTCAGCCCCTCCATTTGTCGGTCTTTGATATCAGACATCAGCTTGTCAGTGGTCTTATTTCTGGCCATAAATCCTGCGCAAAGTCGAAAAAAAGTCAATCAGCGCTTCAGTATACGCTAACCCAATTATCTGTGCCTTGTAGAAATAACTTTCATTTGTCATTATCTCTTCAGGTCTTTAGAACGCTCGCTTATTTTACCCTAGAAAAATGATGGAGATCACAATGGCTAAACGCATCCAATTTGCAGCTCATGGTAGTGCAGATGTTCTTGAGCTAGCAACATTTACCCCAGCACCTCTTGGCGATAATGAAGTACAAGTCGCCAATAAAGCAATTGGCATTAATTACATTGATACTTATGTGCGTAGCGGGTTATATCCAGTGAATCAATTCCCAAGTGGATTAGGAACTGAGGCAGCAGGCATTGTTATAAAAACGGGCGCTAACGTCACTTCACTAAAAGAAGGGGATAGAGTTGTATATGCGCAATCTCCACTAGGGGCATATAGCGATACGCATAATGTACCAGAAAATAAAGTTGCTCGCCTGCCTGATAATATCTCTTTTGAGCAAGCTGCAGCCTCTTTCTTAAAAGGGCTCACGGTCTATTATCTCTTCAATCAAACGCATAAATTGCAGGCAGGAGAAACCTTCTTATTTCATGCGGCAGCGGGTGGTGTTGGATTAATCGCTAGCCAATGGGCAAAAGCGATAGGTGCCAAAATGATAGGTACCGCGGGTAGTGATAAAAAGGTAGCAACAGCAAAAGCAGCGGGTGCATGGGAGGTGATTAATTACCAAACTGAATCTATTGTAGAACGAGTATTAGCGCTGACCAATAATCAGAAAGTACCTGTAGTTTATGACTCTGTCGGTAAAGCCACGTGGTTAGATTCATTAAATTGCTTACAGCGCCGTGGTTTAATGGTGAGCTTTGGTAACGCATCCGGTGCAGTAACGGGGGTTGATTTGGGTATTTTAAATAAACATGGTTCGTTATACGTAACTCGCCCATCGATTTCAGGTTATATCACGACTCGTGAAGAGTTAGATCAGGCTAGTGCTGCACTATTTGATTTGATTGGTAGTGGTAAAATTGATGTGAGTGTGCCAGAGAATCAAAAATTTGCTTTAGCAGATGCTAAAGAAGCGCATTATTACCTTGAGAGTCGTCAATCTCAAGGTTCAAGTTTACTTATTCCTTAATTATTATTTCAAGATTAAAATTTGCCTAAATAGATTAGGTAAATTTTAATCTTTAATTAATCTAGATAATTTATTTTTCTTATTTCATTATCAAGAAATAACCATTATTTTTATTTTAGATTTATTTTTCTCTCTTTTAATTTATATTTCTATCGGGTTTCATTAACTAAGTGTGGAGTATTTATGCAAAAGGATGAATTAAAAGACTTTATTGATTTTATATATGAAGATAATCGTGTAAGTAATGTTGAATTACAATTTATTCGTGATGTTGCTGATGAAAAAATTGAAGCGTTATTTATGCGTTTTGGTGAAAATAATAATTTATCTGCATTTCAAAAATCTATGGATGTATCAGTTCAATTAATGCAAAACGCATTCTTTGATATTAAGAAAAAAGAAGGTAGTGAAGAAGGAAAATGTGAAGTTAAAGAAGCATTTGAATTCCAAATCGCTTATTTAGTTGCAAACTATAATCGTTTTTTTTCTTTACTTTAATTGATATGAAAATAAATAAAACCAGCCTTGATAGGCTGGTTTTATTTTGTGTCTTATTTCTCAGTCACAAATTTTAGTGCATTCTCTAAAACAGACAAATCAGCACCTTGTTTATGTGCATTTTCGCTTAAATGACGACGCCATTGTCTTGCACCAGGAATGCCTTGAAAAATCCCTAACATATGGCGAGTAACATGACCAAGATAAGTACCTTGTAAGAGTTCTTTTTCAATATAAGGATACATAGCTCTTACAGCACTAACAGAGTCAGCAATAGCTAATTGGTTATCAAATAATTCATGATCCACATGCGCTAATATTGATGGGTTTTGATAAGCTTCACGACCTACCATTACGCCATCCATATGTTTTAAATGTTCTTTTGCTTCTTCTAATGACTTAATACCACCATTAATTGCCATTGTTAGATGTGGAAAATCGCGTTTTAATTGATAGACTCGCGGGTAATCCAGTGGCGGTACTTCTCGATTTTCTTTCGGGCTTAAGCCAGATAGCCATGCTTTACGAGCGTGAATAATAAAAGTATCACAATTATTATTTGCACTTACTTTTTCAATAAAATCACACAAAAATGCGTAACTATCTAATTCATCAATACCAATACGTGTTTTAACCGTAACAGGGATATCTACTACGTCACGCATTGCTTTTACGCAATCGGCAACGAGTTGTGCTTCTCCCATTAAGCAAGCACCAAAACGTCCATTTTGTACGCGATCAGAAGGGCAGCCCACATTTAAGTTAATTTCATCATAACCACGCTCTTGTGCCAATTTTGCACATTGAGCTAAAGCTTGTGGATCACTTCCCCCTAATTGCAAAGAAACGGGATGTTCTTCTTCACTGTATTTTAGGTAATCGCCTTTGCCATGAATAATGGCTCCTGTTGTTACCATCTCGGTATAAAGCAACGTATTTTTACTTAATTGACGAAAGAAATAACGACAATGGCGATCAGTCCAATCAAGCATTGGAGCAACCGAAAAACGGTTTAAATTATACGTTTTTGAATTGCTATTAACATCATGATTTTTTGTTGTTTTATTTAATAAATTCGTTTCGGACATGCTGTGATTCTTTCGTCTATTTAGGCGCTAGTGTAACCCTATTTTAAGATAAGGGCATAAAATAAGCGCGCATTATAGCATAGAGAATAGCGTGTGTATGAGTTCTCTTATTTTATAGAGCACAAGCAAGTTGCAAAACAATCTCTTCCCTTAGTTATTTAACTGTACAATATAAAGATAAATTTATCTCAATACGCTTTATATTGTTTTTCTAGATAAAAATTACTTTTTTATAAAATAGAAACTAAACAATCAGCAGCAAAAAGGAAACGATAATGACATCAAAAAAAAGAAGTTTGCCTTATTTTAAGTATCATCCTGAACCATTAAAAACAGAAGCATTTCTAACAGGTAACACGGTTATTTGCGATAGCTGTGGTAAAGAAACCGATATTTATTATGCGAGTCCTTTTTACTCAGTAGAAGATGTTGATGTACTTTGCCCTTGGTGTATTGCTGATGGCTCAGCGAGTAAAACATTTAATGGTGAATTTCAAGATAGTGCGAGTATTGAAGGCGGAGAAACATTATATGATGATGAAGGGGAATATTGTGGCTCTACCTTGCCCCAGATATCTCAAGATGCACTTGATGAATTAACAAAGCGAACACCAGGTTATCACGGTTGGCAGCAAGAACATTGGTTAATACATTGTGGCGAGCCTTGTGCTTTTATTGGTTATGTTGAATGGAAAGATATTGCTAATAAATTAGAACAGTTTGTTTGCTTAGAACAAGATATTAATAATATCGGCTTTGAGTTGTCTGATTTACCTGATCGTTTATGGAGTGACGGTGCATGTCAGGGGTATTTATTTAAATGTTGTTGTTGCAATAAATTACGTTTACATATTGATTTTAGCTAATTACTTATTTTTATTTACTATTACAATCTCGTTAGGATAATTTATCTTTAATCAGCCTCACGAGATTGTAATAGTAAAGTTAAGTCTTAATTTTATATTGTTCCTATCAAAAATAAAAATAGTCAATGTTCAATTATTTACGCTATAAAAGCAAAAAAATAATAAAGGAGCATTGAGTATGAATATTCAAAGAAAAATCCTGATAAAAACAAAGAATATAAATAAATCTAATTATAATAATAAAAGGTTTTCATTATATGATTGTTGTAATAAGTATTACGATTTTTTATCGAAGATATTATTAATACCTGTTGTTCCCGCTATATCACAAATACCACCAAGAGTAAATACAGTATCAATCGCGATTAATTTTAATGAGTTAAATAATTACTATTATATTGTTCCACCTTACGATAGTGAATATTCGTTAGATAAAATAATTGATATATTAAAACAACATCCTGATATTGAATATACACAAATTATTCCTATTCAACCGGTGGAACCGCCAAGTTTTACACCAGATTTTATTCAGCATCAGCACTACTTAAAAACACCGAATAAAGTATTAAATAGTTATGAAATAAAAGGATTAGGAATAGAAGAAGCATGGCAGCAAAAAGCTTATGGACAAGGTATTCAAATTGCGGATATTGAATGGGATTTTAATCTTTCTCATCATGACTTAGCGACAAATAATATCACGCCTTTATTGCCTTTTAATGAAAAAACAAATCAAGCTGATCATGGCACAGCTGTTGCTGGACTCATTATGGGGAAAAAGGATGGAAAAGGGATCACGGGGTTAGCTCATAAATTAGATATGTTTTATGCCATATCAGAACTTACTTGTGGGCGAATTGACGCCATTATTGCAAGTAAAAGAATATTAAATGAAGGTGATATTGTTCTGTATGAAATGCAAACAGTTTGTGAACAACAAGCTTTTGTACCAGCTGATTATGAGATGCATATTTGGGAGGCCACTAGAGCATTAACTGATGCAGGTATTATTGTTATTATGGCCGCAGGAAATGGAGGTGTTAATCTTGATTTACCCGCTTATGCCAATTATCGAAAACGTAACGATAATTGCTCAATACGTGTAGGCGCGGGTTCTCCCTACACATTAAATAGATTACCTTTCTCAACTTATGGGTCCCCCATACATGTGCAAGCATGGGGGGAAGAAGTGACAACAGCAGGTTATGGAGATTTATTTCATAGCGATGAAAACCATACATATACAGCTAATTTTAGTGGAACATCGTCAGCCAGTGCATTAGTTGCGGGTGCTGCTGCGGTTATTCAGTCATGGTATAAAAACAAAACACAAAATGTTTTAAGCCCAATACAAATGCGCAATTTATTAATTAAAACAGGAACTTTCCCTCTATTGAAAGATAATATAGGGCCTTTGCCTAATGTTAATAATGCTATTTTACACTTAAAAAGAATTATAAAATTAAAATAATAATAAAAGAGCGAGTTTTATAGGTAAGATAAAAGACCACCAAAATTAAAGGTGGTCTTTTATTTTTAATAATTGAAAACTATTTTTTAACTAAGTGGTGAGGAAGACTTTTCTTTAATATCTGCCAAAAATTTTCTGCTGTTTTATTGAGTCGAGTATCCATTCGATAAATATATGCTTCTATCGGAATTGTTAATTCAGGAGTATTAAGGCGAACGAGTTTTTTTTCTTTTAACTCATGTTCAATTGAGTAAATAGGTAACCAAGCAATACCATGCCCATCTAATGTCATATTTTTTAATAATTCGCTCATAGAAGACATAAAAAGCGTACGAGTCGTAATTTCACCGACTTCGCGTAGCCGTTTATTTACCAAACGGCCCATATAAGAGGCATCGGTGTAATTTAATAAAGGAACTTGAGGCTGATAAATATCATACATTGGTTTACCATCTGCTGTTGCTGCACATACTGGATACATTTCAGATTCAAATATTTTTAAACAACAAAATGGAGGCTGCATTAAATCTTCATCATAAAAGGAGATAATAAAATCACTTCGACCTTCTCGTAAGGCGTTTACGACCTGAACAACATCGATGGCTTCTACATGATAAACAAACTCTTCACTAAATTGTGAAAGTGAGTGAATAAGCTTAGGAAGTAAAGTTAATGATAAAGAATGTGCTGCAGCAATATTAATATTAGGAATACTCAAAATATTGTAGCCAGATAATTCGCTTAAATTACATTCTAGCTGTTGTAAAAGACTTCGCGTTTGTGAATGAAAAAGTTTACCTTCTTCTGTGAGTTGTAAAGGCAGTGTTGTTCTATCAAATAATGGCACACCAATGGCGGATTCTAATGCTTGAATTCGTCGACTAAACGCAGGTTGCGAAATATTACGTTGCTCTGCTGCATGTGAAAAATGACGACAAGCTTCTAGCGTTAGAAAATCATAAAGCCATTTAGTTTCTATATTCTTCATCATAATGTTTTCCCCTTTATTTATTCTTTATGTAATGTTCATTATTCACGTTTAATTCTTATATTTATGGTTAAATATTAGTTATTAAATTTATCTTATTATGTTTTATTCTAATTCGAATTATGCATTGCACCTTCACTTTAGTTATTACGACATAATAAAATTAAATATCAATACTAGGCTTATCTGGTTGTAATGTTATTTATCTTATTAATTTAATTGATAAATATATATTAAAGATAGCAAGTGTAATTTAAATCTTAATGCGGGATCTGCATAATCCCATACTTACTTGCATTTCTCTTTTAGCTAAAAACAAGCTTAGATATTAATCATCTTATTTTTATAGAAGTTATTAGTAATCAACTTTTGTTATTTTATTTTTTAGAAAATGATTAATGATTTTTATCAAATGGCTATCACTAAAGAGAGTTTTCTATGAAAGGTTTAATTGGTGTTCTTGGTGGAATGGGGCCTGCGGCGACTGCTGATTTATTTAATAAGTTTATTGCTTTTACTAAAGCTAATTGTGATCAAGAGCATATTCCACTTATTATTTCTTCAATTCCTAATATTCCTGATCGTACGCAAGCATTAATGCATGATGGAAATTCCCCATTACCATTAATGCAAAACTATCTACATTTATTAGAACGCGCAGGTGCAGAATGCATTGTTATTCCATGTAATACGGCTCATTACTGGTTTTCTCAATTAAAAGAGAGTTGCCATGTTGAGCTGCTTAGCATTATTGATTCCACAATGCAGGAGGTCGTTAATTCCAAGAAAAAAAACATTGGATTACTTGCAACTAATGCAACGGTTTATATGGGGTTATATCAACAAAAAATAGAAGAGCTAGGTTTGAATTGCTTAACACCCAATAAAGAAGAACAACAAAAAGTAATGAAAAGTATTTACTTATTAAAATCGGGGGAAATAGAAAAGGCTGAAAATTTAATGAAAGAAATAGCAGATCAGCTTTTTAAACAAGGTGCCGAAGTTATTGTTCTTGGTTGTACAGAAGTACCTGTTATTTTGAATAAAGAGATTGATAAATATAAAGATAAGTATATTGATTCAACCAGTGCATTAGTTCATGCGGGTATTAATTGGTATCAAAAAAGGCAGCGAAATTAATTTTAGGCTAATGGAATTTTATATTTTTTTAATAATGTAGCCATAAAGTAATTAATAAAAATAAATAAGCGCAATCACAATAATTAAATTTAAACAATATATATCTCATAAATAGAATTATTAATTTAAATATCTACTGGAGCCAATTATGATTTGGTTAGAAATCCTTGTGGTATTAGGTGCCATATTCTTCGGTATTAGAATGGGAGGAATTGGTATTGGTTTATGTGGCGGATTAGGATTAGTTATATTAACTATTGGATTAGGGTTACCAATAGGCTCTCCTCCTGTTGATGTCATTTTAATTATTATGACCGTTGTTGTTGCGGCATCTGCATTACAAGCAGCAGGCGGGATGGATTATTTAGTACGTCTTGCGGGCAAATTTATGCGCAAGAATCCTAAATATATAAATATTATTGCGCCAATGATTACTTGGACAATGACCATTTTAGCAGGAACAGGGTTTATTGTTTTCTCAACCTTACCGGTTATTGCTGAAATTGCTAAAGACTCAGGTGTTCGTCCTTCACGTACCCTTGCTGGCTCTGTGGTCGCTTCACAAGTTGCTATTTCAGGATCACCCATTAGTGCTGCAATGGCGGCTATGTTGACGATCATGGAAGTGAATGGTGTGTCGTTTATCACTGTAATGGCGGTTTGTTTACCCGCATCATTTGTTGCCGCAATGGTCGCTGCGTTTATTGCGTCTCGCCAAGGGTGTGAATTAAAAGATGATGAAGTTTATATTGAGCGTCTAAAAGCGGGTTTAGTTAAAAAGTACGAAGAGAAAAAAGGTAATGATACCGCTTGGGCTAAATTTTCTGTCGTATTATTCTTATTATCTACAATTGCAGTCGTAGTCCTTGCGGCTTTCCCAGAATTACGTCCAGGTTTTGATTTGGGAAAAACAATGGGAACACGTGACATCATCGTGATTTGTATGTTAAGTGCAGCTTGTCTGATGGTGGTCTTTTGTAAAACGTCTCCTGATGCCATTGTCATGACACCAACATTTCGCTCTGGCATGAGTTCGTTAGCGGTTATTTTAGGGATCGTGACATTAGGTACTACTTTTGTTGATTTTCATATTGAAGAAATAAAAGCTGTCGCAGGGGATATTTTAACGGCTTATCCTATTTTACTTGCTGCCGTACTTTTCTTTACCTGTGCGTTGTTATATTCACAAGGCGCAACAACACCATTAATTATTCCACTGGCGATAGCTTTAGATGTACCGACATGGGCTATTTTGGCTTCTTACGTTGCAGTTACTGGTGTATTTGTATTACCGACCTATCCTACATCACTTGCTGCGATTGAATTTGACTCAACAGGATCAACGCGAGTAGGAAAATACATATTAAATCATCCATTTATGCTACCGGGCCTAGGCGGAATTATTGCTGGTGTACTTTTTGGCTTTATTGTTGCACCAATGGTTGTTTAAAAGGGGCGGGTAATAATTCAAGTCGTTAATGACAATATTAATAAGCAAATAATCTTTATTGAGAAAGAAAGTGTTATCAAGAAAACCGCTTTCTAAGCGCAAATAAGAACGGTACTTCTTGAAAAATACAAATAAAATGCTTTGTCAGAGTAGCGGAGCGTGTCATATCTCTTATTGCCCCTGATCATAATGGATTTGTGATCAGGGATTTCCTTTTTAAGGATAAATATTAATCAAAATAATAAAAATAAAATAGAAATTTAATAATAGGGAAAACAACCTAATAGCCCTTTAAATAGTCTGTTATTTTTATTGCTATCATAGTGAACTAATTAAGTTAATCAGCTAGGTTTTGGTTTAAATACGCTATTATTATGTTGTTTAGATGGCAAAAATTAATTAATCATAAAAATGAATGAATCGGTTTAATATATAATAAATATTAGCTTTCTGATTTTATTATGTTTTTTCCTTATAAATATAAAAAGATGATTTATGAGGAATTGCTCAAATATGAATAGTTTTTCATATCTAAAGTGCCTTTTTGCTTTCAATTTGACGTCGCTGCGTTTATCATTTGCCCCTTGTACTATTATACATACGGCGTTGCTGGTTTTGGGCTTCTGTGGAGCATAATGCTCCGGCAGCTCACACAGTCTTTTCCGGCGGCGGTTCTATCTGCATTATTCTTCGGGATAGAGTATTACCTTAAATGACTGAGAAAACATCTCTGATACCACTTGTCGAATTAAAATCCTTAAGTAAAGGTTTCGACGGAAAACAAATCATTTCCCGCCTCGATCTCACTATCAACCATGGCGAGTTTTTAACAATACTTGGCCCTTCAGGTTGTGGTAAGACGACGGTTTTACGCTTAATCGCAGGTTTGGAAGACGTTGATGATGGTCAAATCATCCTCGATGGGCAGGATATAACTCATCTCCCTGCTGAACAACGTTTTGTAAATACTGTATTTCAAAGTTATGCACTTTTTCCACATATGACTGTGTTTGAAAATGTGGCGTTTGGTTTACGTATGCAGAAAAGACCTGCTGACGAAATCAATCACCGTGTTGAAGAAGCATTGCGTATGGTGCAACTTGAAGATTTCGCCCAACGTCGTCCTGCACATCTTTCAGGTGGACAACAACAACGTGTTGCAATTGCTCGTGCTGTTGTGAATAAACCAAAAGTCTTATTACTTGATGAATCATTATCTGCGCTGGATTACAAATTACGTAAACAGATGCAAAATGAATTAAAAGCCTTACAACGAAAATTAGGAATAACCTTTATTTTTGTTACTCATGATCAAGAAGAAGCGCTGACAATGTCAGATCGCATCGTGGTTATGCGTGAAGGGCGAATTGAGCAAGATGGCACACCTCGTGAGATTTATGAAGAGCCAACCAACCTGTTTGTTGCGCAGTTTATTGGTGAAATAAACATCTTTGATGCTCGTGTCTTACATCGTATTGATGAAGCATGTATTCGAGCAGATGTTGAAGGGCATGAGTGTGATATTTACACGACATTGCCTGTGAAACCTAATCAGCAACTTAAAGTATTACTAAGGCCAGAAGATCTTCGTGTAGAAGAAATTCATGATCTGGAGAACCTCCCTGGACTTATTGGTTATGTACGTGAGCGTAACTATAAAGGGATGACGCTGGACTCTGTTGTTGAAATGGAAAATGGCAAAATGGTGATGGTCAGTGAATTCTTTAATGAAGATGACCCTGATGTAGACCATTCGTTAGATCAAAAAATTGCAGTTACTTGGGTTGAAAGCTGGGAGGTCGTGCTGGCTGATGAAGAAAACACGTAAACTATTTCAAAACATCGTTATTACGGGTGTTGTGGGTTGGTTGATGGTGTTCGTCTTCTTGCCGAATATCATGATCATTGCGACCAGTTTTTTAACCCGTAATGATGCTAACTTGGTTGAAATGGTATTTACACTCGATAACTACTATCGCTTATTTGATCCCATGTACGCAGAAGTTCTGCTGCACTCTATCAATATGGCGTTAGTGGCGACATTAGCGTGTTTATTGTTAGGTTATCCTTTTGCTTTTTTTCTTGCAAAAATGCCTAAAAAATTACAACCGTTAATGCTGTTTTTATTGATTGTGCCATTTTGGACTAACTCATTAATTCGTATCTATGGATTAAAGATTTTCCTAAGCACTAAAGGCTATTTTAACGAATTTCTATTGTGGATTGGTCTGATTGATAAACCATTAAGAATTATTTATACCCCTGAAGCCGTTGTATTGGGATTGGTCTATATCTTATTACCTTTTATGGTATTGCCACTCTACTCCAGCATTGAAAAGCTTGATAAACCTTGTTTAGAAGCAGCGCGTGATTTAGGTGCGAATAAATTGCAGACTTTTATCCGCATTATTATTCCACTCACAATGCCTGGTATTATTGCGGGTTGTTTATTAGTGATGTTGCCAGCAATGGGACTATTCTTTGTCGCGGATTTAATGGGCGGCGCGAAAAACTTATTAATTGGCAACGTAATAAAAAGCCAATTCTTAAATATTCGAGACTGGCCATTTGGTGCAGCGACCAGTATTTGTTTAACGCTGGTAATGGGGTTAATGCTATTTGTTTATTATCGCGCCGTGAAGCTACTGCATAAGAAGGTAGAAATAGAATGATAGGACGGTTATTGCGTGGTGGATTTATGTCCATTATTTACGCGTATCTTTATATCCCGATTATCATTCTGATAGTTAATTCATTTAACTCATCACGCTTCGGGATTAACTGGAAAGGTTTTACCACAGATTGGTATACCATTTTATTTAATAATGATAGCCTGCTTCAAGCTGCTGGGCACTCATTAACAATGGCTGTAACATCAGCCACTTTTGCCACATTAATTGGTTCGTTAGCCGCTGTTGCGTTATATCGCTATCGTTTTCGTGGTAAGAAATTTGTTGGTGGTATGCTGTTTGTTGTGATGATGTCTCCAGATATCGTGATGGCAATTTCATTGCTTGTATTATTTATGATACTGGGTGTTTCATTAGGTTTTTGGTCGCTGTTATTTTCACATATTACATTTTGCTTACCCTTTGTTGTGGTAACGGTTTACTCACGACTCAGTGGTTTTGATGTAAAAATGTTAGAAGCGGCTAAAGATTTAGGTGCAGGTGAATTTACTATTTTACGTAAAATCATTATGCCTCTTGCGATGCCTGCAATAGCTTCAGGTTGGTTATTAAGTTTTACATTATCGATGGATGACGTTGTGGTTTCCTCTTTTGTAACTGGCCCTAGTTACGAAATATTGCCATTAAAAATTTACTCAATGGTAAAAGTTGGCGTATCACCAGAGGTTAATGCGTTAGCAACGATCCTTTTAGGTCTATCATTAGTATTAGTATTAATTAGCCAGTTGATCTTAAGAGATAGAACAGGGAAAACGGCGTAATTTACACGTATTAGTACGATTTTTCGTACTTTTTGGGGTCTATAGGACCAATCTGTTGGAGGTAGGCTGACTGCCTATTTGATATTAACGCATCAACCACTGAAGGAAACATAAATGAAAAAGTGGTCCTCTGTGCTTGCTGCCAGCGTAATGGCATTGAGCATCAGTACAGCATCGGCTGATGATAGTAAAACATTATATTTCTACAACTGGACGGAGTATGTGCCGCCTGGTTTACTTGAACAGTTTACGAAAGAAACTGGGATTAAGGTTATCTATTCAACCTATGAATCCAATGAAAGCATGTATACCAAACTAAAAACCTATAAAGATGGGGCTTATGATTTGGTCGTTCCTTCAACTTATTTTATTTCTAAAATGAGTCATGAAGGGATGTTACAAAAGATTGATAAATCAAAATTAACCAATTTTGATAACCTTGATCCAAGTTTATTACATAAATCTTTTGATCCTGAAAATGACTACTCCATTCCTTATATTTGGGGTGCTACAGCCATTGGGATTAATGGCGATGAAATTGATGCGAGCAGCGTGACTTCATGGGCTGATTTATGGAAACCTGAATATAAAGATAGCTTACTGCTGACGGATGATGCCCGCGAAGTTTTCCAAATCGCATTATTAAAGCTGGGATATTCAGGTAATACTACTGATCCGAAACAGATTGAAGAAGCTTATAAAGAGCTACAAAAGTTAATGCCAAATGTATTAGCTTTCAATTCTGATAATCCTGCTAATCCTTATATGCAAGGGGAAGTTAATTTAGGGATGATTTGGAATGGTTCTGCCTTTATTGCACGAGATGCGGGTGCGCCTATTGATATGGTGTGGCCAAAAGAAGGTGGAATTTTTTGGATGGATAGCTTAGCGATCCCTGCTAATGCAAAGAATGTTGAAGGCGCTCATAAGCTTATCGATTTCTTATTACGTCCTGAGGTTGCAGCAAAAGTCGCTGAAAATATTGGTTATCCAACACCTAATTTAGCGGCTCAAAAATTGCTGCCAAATGTTATTACTGAAGATAGCTCACTTTATCCAAGTGAAGAGATTATTAATAAAGGTGAATGGCAAAATGATGTGGGTGATGCCACAATATTATACGAAAGCTATTACCAAAAATTAAAAGCAGGACGTTAATTACGTTTTTATTGCTAAAAAGCCACCTTTAGGTGGCTTTTTTTATGTCAAAGTGAGATAAAAATTTCCATTAAAAATCATAGTAAAAATAAAATAGAGAGGCAGAATTAGTAAAATATAATAAAAAAATAAGTATAATTTATATTATTTTTTTATACAGCATTCAGCAACAAGTCGATTATTTTTTTCTTGAGTTTTATGTTGTTGTTCAATATTAATTAAATAATTACTTTGTAAAAAATAGCTAATATGAACATCAAACTTTTCAGAAATTAGATAAATAAGTTCAATGCTGATCCTATTTGTTCCTCGTTCATAGCGAGAAAGTTGTTGTTGACTTATTCCTAACTCTTGAGCAAATAATGTTCCTGAGCATTTTAATTTTTTTCGTAAATGGCGTATTCGTTGTCCTATACGAAAATTAATGGTTTTGCTGTTATCAATCATTTAATCAGCCTTAAAAATTCAAATCATTATTGATAAGAAAAAGTCAGACTGGCTAACCCGTTTGTTTTATCAGGTTTTAATGCTCCAGTCGTGATATAATGTGTTGGCAGATTTAATATATAGTTTTCGTTATTAGAGTTTATGCGATTAATTAAAGATTGTTTCAATTGTTCAATGGAAGTAGAAATAAATTTTATTTTTTTTATATTATAGTGATAAAAAACATATAGAAAAAATAATTTAACACTATATAAATAAGCTGTTTTTATAAATAAAGGGAAGGTTAACAATATAAGTACCTTTTTCATAATAATTTAAAATAACGGACTAATAAATCATATGGCTATTTTTTTTGATAAAAAGATATGCCATCCTTAGCATTAAGATATCAATCAAAAGTAATAAAATAATTATAAATGAGTCACTATAATTTTTGGCGATTTTTTATTGCTCACTCTAATTTTTTTAATAAGAGCATTTATCTAAATAACCTAAATATTAATAATTTTATTTCAAATGCTATAGGTTATCCCATAAATATGATGTTATTTAAAAAACAATAATGACTTTACTGGGCTCACTTAAGTGAAATTTTCATGAATTATAAATGTGTTAAATAAATTAGAGAAATCGTTTTAAACGATCATTTTTGTGATTTTTTATAGTTAAAGCCTATTGATCAATTAATAATTATAGATATTTTTTAACTTAAAAAACAAGATAATTCATAATTTTATCTAATGTATTTTTGTGTACTTTATTATCTCATTGATATTTATTGTTTTTATTTTTATCTTTTTTTGTTTGATTTGATCTAATAAGGAGCATCTTAAATAGATGTGATGTATTTACTGATAAACTAATGTTTCATAGAACATATTTCAAGCTGAAATTATTTATACATTATCACAAAAATTTATATTTTTTTGAGTAAGAAATATAGAATGGAAAGATTTTTTATAAAAATAAAAAATATGAATTTATTTTTCATTGAAAAAAATAGAAATAATATTTATTCATTTTTGATTGAAATTAAAAACGATAATTTTTTCATTTTTAATTGATACTCCCTTTTTTACAACCAGCGAGAGTAGAATGGTGTTTTTTATCTTTGCTATTAATTGTAACAAGATGTTTCATTGATCAGAGGCTCTTTGAATTTTTGTATGATAGTAATTAAAGCAATTAATTGGATTCTGTTTTAATATCGACTCTAATGACAAAATCTAACATGTGAAGGCACAAAATGATTTCTAGCTCATCAAAAGGAACGTTGTATGGCATTGTTGCTATTTTACTTTGGAGCACGATTGTTGGATTGATTCGTAATATCAGTGAGTATTTTGGTGCTGTGGGGGGTGCCGCATTAATTTACTCAACAGGAACGCTTTTCCTTATTTTATTATTCGGTTGGCCTAAGTTATCGCTTTATCCTAAAAAATATCTTTTCTGGGGAGGCTTATTATTTGTCACCTATGAAGTCTGTTTATCATTGGCGCTTGGATTTGCATCAAATCGAACGCAAGCAATAGAACTGGGTATGGTCAACTATTTATGGCCAAGTTTTACATTAGCACTGGCGGTTATACTCAATAAGCAGCGTTTTTCAATTTTACTCGTTATCGGATTATTATGCTCATTTAGTGGTTTGATTTGGGTTGTGAGTGGTGATAACCCATTAACAATAGATGGGTTATGGAAAAATATCTGTTCTAATCCTGTTAGTTATATATTGGCGTTTTCTGGCGCTATTTTATGGGCATTTTATAGTAACTTAACGCGCCTTATTTCTGGCGGGTATAACGGCATTGTTCCTTTCTTCTTATTGACTTCATTAGCCTTGTGGGGGCAATACATCTTTTCATCGCCCGTTGAATGGGTGATAAATAATAAAAGTATTTTATTATTGCTAATTACGGGGGCCGCTATCGGTCTGGCTAATGCCGCTTGGACGATGGGAATGATAAAAGGTAATGTCACGCTATTGGCGACTCTTTCTTATTTTACTCCTGTAATTTCGACGGCATTCTCATCTTTATTATTATCAACCGCACTCTCTTTTTCTTTTTGGCAAGGTGTGATGATGGTGACAGCGGGCTCTTTAATTTGCTGGTTAGCCACTCGTCAAAAAAGGATTAAATCACCTAAAATGGCTAAATAGCACGAAAATTAGCTTCAATATAAGCCAAATTGCGTATTTATTGAGAAGTGAATTCTATTCGTCTTTCAGTTAATTAATCGAAGTTGAAATAATTTCACTATGCGATAGGTGAAATATCAGCTTATCTATATTAGTTATAAACTAAAAGATCCTACTTCGATTTAGTATCTAAGTAATACGATAAGAACAAATGCAACAAAAAGGGATTGCTATGAAACTTGAGACACTTTCTGTTCACGCCGGTTATTCACCTGATCCAACCACAAAAGCGGTCGCTGTGCCTATTTATCAAACGACTTCTTATGCGTTTGATGATACGCAACATGGTGCTGATCTATTTGATTTAAAAGTACCTGGAAATATTTATACCCGCATAATGAACCCAACCAATGACGTATTAGAAAAAAGGGTTGCGGCATTAGAAGGCGGAATTGCGTCTGTTGCTGTGGCATCAGGTATGGCGGCAATTACTTACGCTATTCAAACTATTGCCCAAGTGGGTGACAATATTGTTTCTGTCGCTAAGCTTTATGGCGGCACATATAATTTAATGGCGCATACATTTCCACGAATTGGTATTGAAGCGCGTTTTGCTCCTCATGATGATATTGCTGCACTTGAAGCGCTAATTGATGAAAATACCAAAGCGGTATTTTGCGAAACAATAACAAACCCAAGTGGGAATATTGTTGATATTAAAGCATTAGCAGATGCTGCTCATCGTCATGGTGTGCCTTTAATTGTTGATAATACGGTTGCAACACCTTATTTGTGTCGTCCTTTTGAACATGGTGCGGATATTATTATTCATTCGTTAACCAAATATATAGGTGGTCATGGTAATTCGATTGGCGGCATTGTTGTGGATTCTGGTAAATTTCCGTGGGCTGAACATAAAGATCGCTTTGAAATATTAAATACACCCGATGTTTCTTATCATGGTGTGAATTATGTTGAGCATTTTGGTGCTGCTGCTTATATAGCAAGATGTCGTGTTGCACCTTTGCGTGGAACAGGTGCAGCATTATCACCTTTTAATGCTTTTTTAATTTTACAAGGTTTAGAAACGCTGGCTTTACGTATGGATAGACATACTGAAAATGCGCAAAAGGTGGCAGAATATCTGCAAAGTCATTCTCAAGTGGCATGGGTAAAATATGCAGGATTAAGCAATCATCCTGAACACCATTTAGCGGTACGTTATATGTCAGGTAAGCCCGCAGGTATTCTCTCTTTTGGGATCAAAGGTGGTGCAGAAGCAGGTGCTAGATTTATCGACGCGTTACAATTAATTGTACGTCTTGTAAATATTGGTGATGCTAAGTCATTAGCTTGTCACCCGGCATCAACGACACATCGCCAATTAAATGATGAAGAATTAGCACGAGCAGGTGTTTCACGAGATTTAATTCGTTTATCTATTGGTATTGAGCATATTGACGATATTTTAGATGATTTAGAACAGGCATTAAAAGCCAGTATTTAATTAGCTATTCAAATAATTAACATTAAGCCTTCTTTATTTAAAGGAGGTTTTTTTATATTTAAACTTTGTAGTTTTATTAATATCTGACACTTAAATTTAATACTCATCTATTTAATATAAGGATATATTATGGGTGTTGTTTCATTTATTAGAGATACCGCTAGTCAATTTTCTACAGGAGTGCTAAAGTCAATCAATAATATTGTTGATTTTTTTTCTAGTCTTAGTTCTAGTGTAATAGGATTATTTAATAGTAGTACTCCTTTTAGACAGAGTTCAATGAAATCGGAATTCTATTCATCTGAATATGATATTGCAAGTTATTGTCATAGTATGGATAAGGGAAAAACAAATTCGCTCTCCTCTCTAAAGTGTTTTTTAGACAGCAAATGTAAAAAAGATAATTTAGATGACCATGCTGACCATGCTGAAATATATGAAAAGTCTCTTACTTTAGTAAAAGGCTTTAAATATTCGAAGGGTGAAAATAACTCAGTAATAG
>NZ_LXEV01000036.1 GCF_001654965.1 Proteus hauseri ATCC 700826 | reverse complement strand
TTAATAATATACAAAGTGAGGTTACTGGTGCATCAATAACAGATGATCCAAATTACCATATATATGACAAAATAAATTATGATGTTCTTGATTTAATAAGAAATATTAATGAATTGGAGAGTGAAAATAACTTAGTAACAGTTAATCCTATATATAGTGATGTAATTGATCTTACTGATGAAGGAATTTATAGTTAACCTTACAGTAAAGAGATTGGTAAAGAAAAGAAGGATGACATCATAGATTCATTTTCATCTGAATCTAAAAGATAAATTAGCAATAAATTTAAGACTATTTAAATAGTGGTTATTTTATTTTTTTAGGAAAAACAAATAGTCACGATAAAATATAAAATCATATATACAAAAATAAATTTAATTTGAAATAAAGAAATCAATTAAATATTAGTTTCTTTATTTTTATCTTATTTGCAATTATTAATTAATTTGTTAATCAATACAGTTATTTTTTTGATGAAAATCAAACTTAATTTATCTAAAATTTATTAATTTATCACCCAGATCAAGTCTATAAATTAATTTAAATTTTTAAATTAAGTTTGATTAAAAATAAAGGAATGTGAAGTCAACTGCATTATTTACATATAATAAGCATCAGTCGAAATCAAATTGATTTCGATCAATAAGGAACATACCGACTGGTCGGTATTATCCTTGTCATGAATACAACTGCGCATCACCGAAAAAAAGACCCAATCCGCGTTCAAGAACAATTATTGGAAGCGGCAAGCGTTATTGTGGCTAATGAAGGAATAGCTTCTCTCTCTTTAAATGCCGTAGCAAAAGAAGCAGGGGTAAGTAAAGGTGGATTACTTCATCATTTTCCTGGCAAGCTAGAATTAGTCCATGCGGTTTTTAAACGTCTATTAGGTATTATGGATAGTCGTATTGCGGTGATTATGGAAAATGATCCTATAGAAGTAGGGCGTTTTTCTCGCGCTTATTTAACCTATATTTCTGATTTAAAACAGTCAGACGAAAGCCGCCAATTAGCCATACTGTCTTTAGCAATGCCAAATGAACCTATTATGCGTAAATGTTGGCGTGACTGGATGTTAGAACATTTAGCTAAAGGTGATAAATTAGATAATAGTTATTTAGGAACATTAATTCGTTATGCCGCTGATGGGCTTTGGTTATCTGAGTTAACAGAAGGTCCGACTATTTCTCAAGAAGAGCGTAGCGCATTAGTTGAAAGATTATCTGAGATGACATTTGACTATATGGCAAACACAGCAAATCAGTAATTTTAATCAGGATGAATGAGGGCACAATGAAATACAAAATAAATGCCTTAATTTATTACGACGCAACGGATGGCGCAATTTCATTAGAAAAAGATAGCGTAGATACGCATCTTTCTATTACAGCCAATGCGTTATTATTTTACTTTATTCAGCATCCTGGTGTGGTTAATCGCGATGAAGTATTAAAATGCGTTTGGGATGATAATGGGCTGGTATCTTCAAATAGTAATTTAAACCAATATTTGAGTTTATTACGCAAAACGTTTCGCCATTATGGTATTGAAAATATTATTGTCACTATTGCCAAAGGGCGATTAGAGTTTAATCCTGATATCTCGATAGAGCTAATTGATGATTCAACATTATTACCCATAACTCAACTTAATACAGAAACAGCCACACCCAATAATGAACAATCGTTATCTGTAAAAAATATATCAGAGATTGTATCAGTAGAAGTAATATCAGAGGAAAGCCAAAACAGTAAAGAGAATCTATCATCAGAAAATTTGCAACAAAAAGCAAAACGACCAGATATTTGCTGGTATTTAGCCAGTATTGGTTTTCTTTTTGGGGCGTTATTTTTGGTGATAATTACTTTCTTTAATCAACATCATTCAAAACCAATTACGCTTACTCCATTAGCGCATAATGATTGTGAATTGCTCTCTAATGAAGCGATGATTAATTCAGCGGTAAGTGATAATTACGTGCAAAATTTTGATGCAGTACGAAACAAGCTCAATTTACAGTGTGTAAAAGGTGAGCGATTTGTTTTCTTTTATGGGGATAAATTACAAACCAATGGATTAGGGCGCGTATTTTTAGCGCATTGTGCAAAGAACGAAGATAATCCATTTAGTTATTGCGACAATTACTTTTACTATTCTTGGAAATACTAATGAAAATCTCAGGGAAACTTTTATGTCTGTTTTCGGCCCTGATTTTTATCTTGGTCGCATTATATTCAGCTACAACATTTCTTTCTGCAAAAAATGAAGGTGTCATGGTTTGCTCAACCAAAGGCATTATGCGTTTTGAAAATATGGAAGCAGAAAATGTAAATGGTAATATTCACTTCTCATTTGGTGCCAATGGTAAAGGTTCGATAGTTGTTGAAGGATATACAGATTCTAAAGCGGGTTGGCTTTATTTACAGCGCTATGTGAAATTTGATTACACAACCAAGCGAGTTTCACCTACAGAACGACACTATTTTGTCAGTCAGTGGGGATCAAGCGCTTCTTCGATAGATGAATCACCAGATGTTATTTTTGACTATTTTATGCGCGAAATGTCAGATAGTCATGATGGGTTATTTCTTAATGCCCAGAAGCTTAATGAAAAAACTATTTTATTAAGTTCGCTAAATTCACCACTCTATATTTGTACCTTAAAACCTGGTAGTAAATTTGATTGATTTCACTTTATTAAATACCCGTATGTTGTCGGGTATTTAATTGCTACTGGTTAAATCTTTGGTTAAATAACTTACTCACTTCTTTATTCATTTATTTACTCATTCACTCACTCGTTTATTCATTTACTCATTTATTCATTTACTCATTTATTCATTTATTCATTTACTCACTGATAGCAGTTATTTCTTTCAATCCTGTATGTCATTTACGTAATTATTTTTCTAACAAGCCTATTGGTGATTTGTCGATAATTTAATACAGATTTTCCTAAGCTTTTTATCTCTTGAGTGATTACATTTTTATAATCGCGATAGGTTTATTTCTTTGTGTTGTTGAAAAGATACGTTATAGCCAAAGAAATAGCACGATTTGTATATAGACTCGATTTAGCATTTTTCTGTTATTGATCTCACGCTCAAATATCAGTGATATTCCGCACATCTTTTCCTCTTAGATATACTCGATTTTTGCACCTTATCAACATCCTTCTAACAAAGTTAATTGGCCTATTTTTTAATCTTTTTTTTATGAATTCTCATAAATTTTAAACTATGGAAAAAAGAAATTATTAGCATAGAGATATAAATAAGGAGATAAAAAAGTCTAAATGGCAGAGTTAAATTCTATATCTTTTCATAATCTGGATTTATATGTCGTTTTATTTTTTGGCCGTTATAGTGGTTTTGAAACCAAAGTCTGCGTTTAAAAAATCACCACGCAGACACAATGGGCAAACGTAAACCGTTAAACGGCTTCTCGGAGGAAATGAAAATGGGTGATGCATTAGGTCTGATCGAAACCAAGGGTCTGGTGGCATGTATTGAAGCTGCTGACGCTATGTGTAAAGCCGCGAACGTTGAACTAATTGGCTATGAAAATGTGGGTTCAGGTCTCGTGACTGCGATGGTGAAAGGCGACGTAGGCGCAGTGAAAGCTGCTGTGGATTCAGGTGTGGAGTCAGCACAACGCGTGGGTGAAGTGGTTACATCACTCGTGATTGCTCGTCCTCACAATGACATCAACAAGATTGTTATCAAGCACAAGGCATAATTTTTGCCTTAGGAGAACGTATGGGTGATGCATTAGGACTTATCGAAACGCAAGGCTTAGTTGCTTGTATTGAAGCGGCTGATGCGATGTGTAAAGCCGCCAATGTTGAGTTAATTGGCTATGAAAATGTCGGCTCTGGCCTAGTAACCGCGATGGTGAAAGGTGATGTAGGTGCAGTGAAAGCGGCCGTAGAGTCCGGCTTAGAAGCAGCTCAACGTGTTGGCACTGTAGTGACTTCATTAGTAATCGCTCGTCCACACAACGATATTCAAAAAATCGTTGCCCAGTACAAAGTGACTGAATAACGAAGGAAATTGATATGAAAGAAGCACTTGGTCTGATTGAAACCAAAGGTCTCGTTGCCTGCATTGAAGCGGCTGATGCGATGTGTAAAGCCGCCAATGTTGAACTGATTGGTTATGAAAATGTCGGTTCAGGTCTGGTAACGGCCATGGTTAAAGGTGATGTCGGTGCGGTAAATGCAGCGGTTGAGTCTGGTGTTGAAGCGGCAAAACGCATCGGCACTGTTGTGACCTCTCGTGTTATTGCAAGACCGCATAACGATATCGAGAAAATTGCCGAGCAGCATAAAGCCTGATTATTCAGGTGCAGCAAAGCAAAAAAATAAGTTATTCAGCTAAATTTTTTAACTCCTGTATGGGGGATACCATGGTTGCATTAGATAAAGATTTGCAATCCAGACAACTGGCTCGTGAGCTAGTTCGTAATGCGAAAAACGCACAGCATATCTTCGCTAAATTTTCGCAGGAAAAAATCGACAGTATTGTAAAACACATCGCATTTGAAGCAGCTCGCCACGCAGAAGAGCTAGCAAAAATGGCGAACGAAGAGACAGGCTTTGGTAAGTGGGAAGATAAAGTCCTGAAAAATACCTTCGCGTCATTGCGTGTGTATGAACATATGAAAGATATGAAGACCGTTGGCATTATCAATGACGATAAAGTGAAAAAAGTCATGGATGTTGGCGTGCCTTTAGGGGTTATTACCGCACTGGTGCCTTCAACTAACCCAACATCAACCATTATCTATAAAACCCTGATTGCACTGAAAGCGGGTAATGCGATTATTTTTTCACCACACCCTAATGCAAAACAGTGTAGTTTTCGTGCCTTAGAGATCGTGAAAAAAGCGGCATATGAAGCGGGTGCGCCAGAAGGTATTGTGGATGGCGTGACTTTACTGACACTAGAAGCAACCAAAGAATTAATGCACAGCAAAGATGTGTCATTAATTTTAGCGACTGGTGGTGAAGGCATGGTACGTGCCGCTTATGCATCTGGTACGCCAACCATCAGTGGCGGCCCTGGTAATGGTCCTGCATTTATCGAGCGTAGTGCGGATATCAAAAAAGCGGTGAGCGATATCATCACCAGTAAAACATTCGATAACGGTGTTATCTGCGCATCAGAGCAATCCATTATTGTAGAACGTTGCATTTATAACGAAGTACATCGCGAATTATTAGCGCAAGGTGCTTACTTTATGAATGACGAAGAAGCAGCGAAAGTGGCTTCAATGTTATTACGCGCAAATGGCACAATTAACCCGGCGGTTGTGGGTAAAGATGCGATTTATTTAAGCCAACGAGCAGGCTTTAGCGTACCAGCAAGTACTCGCGTATTAATCGCGCTGCAAGACACGGTTTCACCTAAAAATCCGTACTCACGCGAAAAACTTTGCCCAATCTTAGGTATGTATATCGAAGAAGATTGGAAGTCAGCCTGTGATCGTGTGGTTGATTTGCTGACTAACGAAGGTTTAGGTCATACCTTAGTTATTCACACTCAAAACGAAGATGTTATTCGTCAGTTCTCATTAGAAAAACCAGTAAACCGTATTTTAATTAATACCCCAGCTGCATTAGGCGGTATTGGTGCAACAACCAATATTACGCCTGCATTAACATTAGGCTGTGGTGCTGTTGGTGGCGGTTCTAGTTCTGACAACGTTGGCCCAATGAATTTACTTAATATTCGTAAAGTGGGTTATGGCGTACGCACCGTTGAAGAATTAAAACAACCTTGTCCTTTAGCACAAGAAGCGGCTCAGTCAGTTGTTTCTGCTTGTTCTGTTGCAAGTTCGACTCATCAAACAAGCATCCTTGAAGACGCTCGTTTTCAATCATCTTCTTTAACACCTGTTCATGCTGAGTGTGCAACTGCGCAGCGCCAGATTCAAGGTGATGATCGCTTTGGTGCGACATCTTCTTATGCGCAAGCCAGTGAATGTGTGCAACAAGTGGTGGCACAAGGTGATATTACCGAAGAAAACGTGGAACGCATTATCAAGGAAGTTCTCGGACGTCTGAGTAAATAACTCATTGATATAAGGCGATATAAACCATGATCCTCGCAAAGGTTATCGGACACGTAGTAGCGACACAAAAAAGCCCAGAACTCAAAGGTAGTAACCTGCTGATGATAGCAACGTTAGATGATGAGCTTAAGCCACTGAAAAACAAAACCTATGTTGCAGTGGATAGTGTAGGTGCGGGTATCAACGATGTTGTGTTGGCTGAAGAGTACTTTGCACTGAATAAAGATCGTTACAAAGCGATGTCTGTGGTTGCCATTGTTGAGAAGGTTTATCGGGACAGTAAGGAGTAATAACGACATGAGTGAGTTTCTGATAAAGCCCAAAATTCAGTTTGGCACCAATGCACTGAATTTCCTAGCTGGGTTAACTGCCCGCCGCGCATTTGTGGTGACAGATAAAGCAATGGTGAAGTTTGGCTTTGCAAATAAAGTTACTGACAAGCTACTGCAACGGGGGATTGAGTTTCAAGTCTATGATGATGTGGCATCTGATCCTGATATTTCAGCCATTGTCAGTGGTATGAAAATGATGGATGCCAACTATCCAGACTTGGTTATTGCACTCGGTGGTGGGTCTGTTATCGATGCCGCGAAAGCCGTTATGTACTCCCTCTGGCATACCCGTAAAGAGAGTAACAGAGTTAAACCGCAATTTATTGCGATCCCAACGACCAGTGGTACAGGTTCAGAAGTAACCTCATTTTCAGTGATTAAATCACGTAATGAAAAACTGGTTTTGGTTGATGAATTTATGTTGCCTGATGTCGCCATTCTCGACCCTGAGTTAGTGAAATCTGTACCTCCGACAATTACTGCTGATACCGGTATGGATGTGCTGTGCCATGCGCTCGAAGCTTATGTATCTAAAGCAGCCTCTGATTTTACCGATGCAATGGCAGAAAAAGCAGTCAAGTTAGTGTTTAGCCACTTGATTGATTGTCATCACCAAGGTGACAACCTGTTAGCTCGCGAAAAAATGCATAACGCCTCTTGTATTGCGGGTATGGCATTTACTAACGCTTCTTTAGGTATTACGCACAGCCTTGCTCATGCGTTAGGCGGCGTGTTCCATGTGCCTCATGGCCGAGCTAATGCGTTATTGATGACACATGTCGTCGCCTTTAACGCCAATCTTCACGGCGATTGTCGTAGTGAAGCAGCACAACGTTATGCCTATCTCGCTCAAAGTTTAGGGCTACCAGCCAATACAGTAAGAGAAGGGGTAACCAGTTTAATTGTTGCTATCAATGTATTGAAAGATGAAATGGGTATGCCGAAGAGTATTCGCGATACCGGTGTTAGTGAAGCGGACTTTTATACCCGTTTAACGGAGATGGTCGGACAGGCTTTGCGTGATAGTTGTACGCCAACAAATCCGCGTGACGTAAACACACACCAATTAGAAACATTATATCGTCAGGCATTTGCCGGTGTATCACACAGCTAATGCTCAACCGAATTAATACCGATTAGGTCAAGTAAAGAACATCAGGAGAGCCCCACATGGCCAAATATTCTTTGACGCCACGCGTAAAAATGCTGGCAGAACGTTTAGTCTCACGTAATAGCTCAATAAGCACCGAGCGTGCGACCATTTTTGATTCATTAGACAGCAGCATTGCCGGTGTACCACAAGCGATTAAACCAGCGCAGCGTTTCTATGAATTTATTCGTCATTTTCCAAGCTACATCGCACAAGATGAATTGCTCATTGGTAGTCAATCTTCGACGCCTCGTGGTGCTATTTTTCACACTGAAGAAGAAGTTCGCAGTGCTTCTATTTACCGCTTTTTAAGTGGCCAAAATAACGTTGGATCACCAGATTATATGCTGGTGGTTAATCAAGGCTTTTTAGCGATTAAAGCGCAACTTGAAGACAGAATTAGAAGCATTGGTAGTGCGGTAAATCGTAGCAGCATGGATGAAGCAAATTTCTGTAAATCAGCTATCTATGCCTGTGATGCGGCACTGTATTTTGCTCAAATTCTTTCTGCAAAAGCAGAAAATTTAGCGGCAATGGAAGGTAATCCATACCGTAAAGCCGAATTACTAGAAAATGCAGCTATTTTACGCAAAGTGCCAGCAAAACCAGCTGAAACATTTAAAGAAGCAAGCCAAGTATTCTATTTACTGCAATTAATCTTACATCTGGAAAACGGCAGCTATGCCGTGAATCCAATGGGGTTTGATAAAGCACTTTATCCGTTCTATCAACGTGATATCGATCAAGGCCGTTTAACACAAGCACAGGCTTATGAAATTGTTGAAAGTTTATGGCTGAAGTTGGCTGAGCTTTCAGAAGTTCGTGCAACGAAAGAAGTTGATGGCTACCCAATGTTTGATGCGATGGTACATGGCGTTGATATCAACGATCCTCGCATTAGTATTAATGAATTATCAGAAATGTTGTTGTCAGCTCGAACTAACCTTTCAACATTACACAGCGCCCTACAAGTTCGTTTATATAACGGACGTATGAATAGCCAGCCTGAATATTCTGCACCATCAGCAGGTTTTGTTGCACCAACAGCACAAGCTGATAGCGAATTTAAAGTAATGGAAGGCTTAACGCCTCGCCTACAACGTTTACGTAATCGCTATTTAGAAGCGCGCCCAAGTGTTTCTATTTATAGAGCTTTAGCGTTTACTGAAATCGTACGTGAAAACCCAGGTTTACCACCAATTTTGCTGCGAGCTAAAGCTTTCCGTCGAGCTTGTGAAACCGCACCAATTTTAATTCAAGATGAAGAGCTGATTGTTGGGCATCCTTGTGGAAAACCGCGTGCTGGCGCTTTCTCTCCTGATATCGCATGGCGTTGGGTTCGTGATGAACTTGATACCATGAGCACGCGTCCACAAGATCCCTTTGTTATCTCAGAAGAAGACAAAAAAGTGATCCGCGAAGAGTTAGTTCCTTTCTGGGAAGGCCGCTCTCTTGATGAAATTTGTGAAGCACAATATCGCGAAGCGGGTGTTTGGGAATTTAGCGGAGAAACCTTTGTCAGTGATCTTTCTTATCACCAAATCAACGGTGGTGGCGATACTTGCCCAGGTTATGACGTTTTACTATTTACCAAAGGGATGAATGGTATTAAAGCTGATGCTCAGGCAAAACTGGCTGAATTAAGCATGGATAATCCTGCTGATATCGACCGTATCTATTTTTATAAAGCATCGATTGAAAGTTGTGAAGGGGTTATTGCTTATGCTCATCGTATTGCTGAGCATGCGCGTGAACTGGCCTCAAAAGAGAGCAATCCACAACGCCGTGAAGAGTTACTAACCATCGCGCAAGTTAATGAAAACGTACCTGCTAATCCGCCAAAAACGTTGCAAGAAGCATTGCAAAGTATCTGGACTGTTGAATCACTGTTTGAAGTTGAAGAGAACCAAACCGGTCTTTCTTTAGGTCGATTAGACCAATATTGCTTCCCAATGTATGAAAACGACATCAAAACAGGTGTTTTAACCCGAGAGCAAGCACTGGAGATGATGCAAGCCTTTATCATCAAATGTGCTGAGTTAATGTGGATGTCGAGTGAGTTAGGTGCAAAATATTTTGCTGGTTATCAGCCATTTATCAACTTAACCGTAGGTGGGCAAAAACGTTCTGGTGGCGATGCGTGTAATGACTTAACGTTCCTAATTATGGATGCCGTGCGCTTTGTGAAAGTGTATCAACCTTCATTGGCATGCCGTATTCATAACCAGTCACCACCACAATATATGGAAAAAATCGTTGATGTAGTTAAAGCGGGTATGGGTTTCCCTGCATGCCACTTCGACGATTCTCATATCAAAATGATGCTACGTAAAGGCTTCGACTTTGAAGATGCGCGTGACTACTGCTTAATGGGTTGTGTTGAGCCACAAAAATCAGGTCGTATTTATCAATGGACATCAACAGGTTACACCCAATGGCCAATTGCGATTGAATTCGTATTAAATCGTGGTCGTATGGTGCTGTTTGATAGCTATCAAGGCTTAGATACTGGCGATTTACGTGATTTACGTACTTATGAAGACTTTGACAGAGCGGTTAAAGAACAAATTGCGCATATCGTTCGCTTATCTGCGATAGGTACTGTTATTAGCCAGCGTGTACACCGTGATGTTGCGCCAAAACCATTGATGTCGCTGTTAGTTGAAGGCTGTATGGAACAGGGTAAAGACGTTACTGCGGGTGGTGCGATGGTTAACCACGGCCCGGGTCTTATCTTCTCTGGCTTAGCAACCTATGTTGATTCAATGGCCGCTATTCGCAAATTGGTTTACGACGATAAGAAATATAGCTTAGAACAAATTCGTGATGCGCTATTAGCTAATTTTGAGGGTCACGAAGAGCTATTACGCGATTGCTTAAATGCACCAAAATTTGGTAACGATGACGATGTTGTTGACCAATACGCATTAGATATTACGGAATGGACTGAGCGCGAATGTCGTCAATACAAAATGCTCTATTCCACATTGAGTCACGGTACGCTGTCTATCTCTAACAATACGCCAATTGGTGAGTTAACCGCAGCCACACCAAATGGACGCTTAGCATGGAAACCGTTATCTGACGGCATCAGTCCAACACAAGGTGCTGATAAACATGGTCCGACTGCGATTATCAAATCTATCAGCAAAATGAATGTTGAAACCATGAATATCGGTATGGTTCATAACTTCAAATTTTTGAAAGGATTGTTAGATACCAATGAAGGCCGCCAAGGTCTAATCACCTTACTAAGAACCGCTTCAATTCTGGGTAATGGCCAGATGCAATTTAGCTATGTCGATAATGAAGTGCTGAAAAAAGCACAAATAGAGCCTGAAAAATATCGCGATTTAATCGTTCGTGTTGCTGGCTACAGTGCTTACTTCGTTGAATTATGTAAAGAAGTTCAGGATGAAATTATCAGTCGTACTGTGATTGAGAAATTCTAAATCATAGCTATTAAGGATGGCAAAACACCATCCTTTTTCATCGACAAGACAAGATTTAAATTTATCGAACAAGGATGTTTGATGCTGATTTGGAGGCGCAATAATGGAAACGGCGGCAGAAATTAGAGGCCGGATATTTAATATCCAAAAATACTCTATTTATGATGGTGATGGTATTCGTACTCTGGTTTTTTTAAAAGGCTGTAATATCCGCTGCCCTTGGTGTTCAAATCCAGAAGGTCTTAGCAGTGAATTCCAAGTGATGTATTCCCACGATAAATGTGTTGATTGTGGTAAATGTGTCGATGTTTGTCCTGCGGGTGTGCATTACATGGCAACCAATGAAAATGGAAAACAAGTTCACCGGGTTGATCGTGCAATAGATTGTATTGGTTGTCGTAAATGTGAAGAAGTCTGTATTTCCGATGCGCTTGATATTATGGGAAAAGATGTTTCTGTCTCTGAATTAATGTCGATCATTATGCAAGATTACGATTTCTATGTTTCTTCAGGTGGTGGCGTCACGATAGGTGGAGGAGAGATGAGTTTACAAACTGATTTCGCTGTTGCGCTATTGCGTGAATGCAAAAAGATGATGATCAACACCGCCATTGAAACACAAGGTACAACGAATGTGGCTAATTATGAAAAATTAGCAGAGGTTGTTGACCAATTTCTTTTTGATATCAAACACATCGATACTCATCAGCATAAAGCGTTATTTGGTATTGGTAATGAGAATGTACGTCGTAATTTAGAACGATTAATGGAATTAGGCGCAAATGTGGTGATCCGTATGCCATTAGTACGCGGTTATAACGACTCTTATGATGCCATTACTGGTGCAATAAATTACGCGATGGAGTTATCGAAACGCGGCAATATTCAGCGCATTGATATTCTTCCTTATCATCAGTTTGGACGTAATAAATACGAAAAATTGGAAATGATCTATCCAATGAAAAACGATCCAAGCTATACGCCAGAAGAATTAGACAGCTTAGAAGCCTTCTTTAAGAAGTTTGATTTCGATATCCGTCTTGTCCGTCACTAAGTAGGAGAGAATGATGAAAAGTTTAGGTGTTATTGAAACACGAGGATTAACCGCCGCCATTCAAGCCGCAGATGCCGCGTGTAAAGCAGCGAATGTTGAAATTGTTGGATACCGAAAAGTGGGTTCAGGGTTGGTATCTGTTTGTTTTCAAGGTGAAATTAGTGCAGTGAAAACAGCAATAGATCATGGTGTCGAGGTTGTGAGTCAATCTGAATTAGTGATTGGATCATTGGTGATCGCAAGACCTGAGCCAAGTGTTATTACTAAATTATTGACCATCAAAAGTAAGAAAAAAGCATCATCGGTTGAGGCTGTTAAATCTCAAACTGTCGTAAATAACATAGTTGATACAGTGGCAGAAAAAATCGCAGAAAAACCGATAGTGTCTTCATCAGTAAAAGAACTGGCTGATCCTCTTACATACAATGTGGTATCTGAAACCAAAGCGGTAGCGGATAAAACAGAAAGTAGTAAAAAAGAGAACAAGCCAGAGAGTCGTAAAGGTAAAAAATAATGATTAATCAACAGCTCATGGGAAAAATTCTCTCTCGTTTACCGGCCCAATACTTGGCGATGGGAGAAACACAAGGAATGGCTATCCCTGTTGGTATTTCTAATCGTCATGTGCATCTTTCACAGCAAGATGTTGAAGTGTTATTTGGTCAAGGTTATCAGCTCACTCCTTTTAAAGAGCTGAAACAACCAGGGCAATTTGCTGCTAAAGAGTGTGTGATTGTGGTGGGATCTAAAGGCTCAATTAGTAAAGTACGTGTATTGGGACCTGTTCGTCCACAAAGTCAATTAGAAATTTCGAAAGCAGACTGTTTTGCTTTGGGTATTAAAGCGCCAGTGCGTGAATCGGGTGATTTAGTTGGCTCTGGCAATGCCGTTTTAATGGGGCCTGCGGGCTATGTTGAACTGAAAGAGCAAGTTATTTGCGCTCAACGCCATATTCATATGAGTGAAGTGGATGCGACAGTATTAAATGTGAGCAATGGGCAAAAAGTGCACGTTAAAACAGAAGGTGAACGCAGCCTGATTTTTGATGAAGTGGTTGTTCGTGTAAGTAGCAATTTTGTTTTGGAATTTCATATTGATACTGATGAAGCGAATGCGGCAGGACTTCGCAATAACGACAGCGTGTTTATTGTCAGCTAAGACAATGAGGTGACGTAATGGACAATCAGCTAATAGAAAGGATTGTAGCAGAAATAGAAAAACGAATGAAAAAATCGGTGCTGCTGGCATTAACGCCAGCGCCAGGATATCGAGATGAAATCTGTCAACGTATCGGGACTTTTTCAGCACTTCGATTTTCTCTTTTTGTCACAGCACAAGCTCAAGCCTGTCATGATTTGTCGAAATGGCGTCATCTAGGTGATATATATAAAGCGGATGAATTTGATATCAACCAATTATCTTCTTATCGTGCTTTATTTGTTCCCTATTTCGATAAAAAGCTGGTGGGTGAAATTGTTAATGGATTATTTATTAGTGAAGAAGGGAAATTAATTCATTCAGCACTGGCTAAAAATATTCCCGTTATAGCACTACCTTATTTTTGCCAACCAGAAAGTGAATTAAATGAGATTTTAGGTTTAAATAAAAATAAAGAGTATAACCTGCTTATTCAGGAAAATATTAATCGATTAAAATTATTAGGTATTTGTTTTTACTCTATCAATGAAATAGAAACTTATTTAGTTAATAATGATATTAATCTTAATGAAAAATCTGAACATTATCCTGAAATAAAAAAAGAGAATGATAATCGCTATATTACTTTGAACGAAGTAATGAAGAAGCCCGAAGAATATAGTTTATCTCAGAATAAATTAACTGATTCTGCAATTGAATATTTAAAAAGTTTGAAAAATTAATATTAAATTATATCTGATAACTCAGGAGTCTTATTATGTCACCAAAAGCTAAATCATGGCTTTGGATGCTGGCGGTTATTATTTCAGAAACCTCAGCAACCTCTACCTTAAAAATGTTTGATAATAGTGAAGGTACAACCAAAACATTATTATTAGGTCTTATTGTTGTGCTTTATGTTATTTGTTATTACTCATTATCACGCGCAGTGAAAAATATTCCTGTTGGTCTAGCTTATGCTACTTGGTCTGGCACGGGTATTTTAGTTGTATCCTCGTTGGGTATGGTTTTTTATGGTCAGCACCCTGATACCGCAGCAATGATAGGTATGGCGGTTATTGCCAGTGGTATCGTGATTATGAATCTCTTCTCCAAAATGGGCTCAGAAGAGGAAGAAGAAACCACCGAAACACAACCGGTTAAACAAGTTGCATCGTCAGCCAATAAATAATGTTATTTATTAGCAAATAAAAAATAGATAACAACGTTATTAATATAAATAAGGATAACAATTATGCTTACCGGATTCTTATGGCTGGCACTCTCTATTGGTTCTGAAATTACAGGAACCTCTATGATTAAAAAAACCAATGGCTTTAGTAAATTAGCTCCTTCTGTTTTAGTGATTACTGCTTACTGTATTTGTTATTTCGCCTTAACGCGTGCAATGGGATATATCCCTGTGGGGGTGGCGTATTCATTATGGTGTGGATTTGGTATTGTGGGTGTAACATTAGTTGCCATGATTTTATATAAACAAAAACCAGACTTACCGGCTATATTTTCAATGGCATTAATTATCTCAGGCGGGATAATTATGAATACATTTTCAACGATGTAAGAAAAATTTGTAAATTAGATATTATACTTTACCTTTTAAATAAAAATACCGATATGTTATTAAACAGTATCGGTATTTTTATTTTTTATAAAGTTTATAAAGGTGTTTTTTTTATATATCAACTCGTTCTCTAATAAGATAATACAGTTTTATATTTAAGGGAATAGATATGTTATTATCACCAGTTAATTTAAGATGTGTACCTATTACAACTTCATTAGGATCAAGTGGAGAGGTAAAAAATAGTACTTGGAACAATATAATAAGTATTAAAAATAACGATAAAGAAATTAAGCCAATACTGCTTCATAAACCACCAGCAGGTTCACCAATATATAAATTATCAAATACGACTTATAGTCCTCCTACTGACTTGTCATATAAAATACGAATAGTAAATAATGAGCCTCATTTATTACAGTCCCAGAGAATAAATAAAGAAAATAAGAGCTTACTTTTTAGACGACAAGCTAATAATACAGATATACAAAAATTTAATTTTTCTCACTCTAATAAAGAAGTAACATTGAATGATACTAGAGATAAATTTTTAGTTGCGGTTGAAAAATGTACTGGAACAGATAAGTATAATGAAAAAGCTAAAATATTATTTAATAACTTAAATGGTTTAAAATATAATTCAACTGATTATCAATCGGTTGAAAATTCTAGATACAGTAATAAATTAACGTATCGTACAGATACTTTAATAAAATCTGGCAATGTATCATTACTGGCGAATGATGTTAGTTCTTATAATTCTCCTAATATAACTATTGCATCCCAATATCCTTTGAATACTAAAGAGAATCTATATCATTATTTCAATATGTTCTTTAATGAAAAGATAAATACAGTTTATGTTTTAGCATCGAATGATGATATTAAAAACGATATTAAAAAAGACAAGAAAGATATAAAGGATATGAAAAATATAAAAGATGATAGCGGTGAAATAAAAGATTATGTAAGAAAAGAACTCCCTAAAATGGGTGTTAAATATAATGAAGATAGTTTAAAAAAGGAAGGCTTTAAATATTTTAGAGAGAATTTAGACTTAGGTGATATAAAGTCTAGTCATATTGAAAAGTGGAGTTTAAGTAAAGCCAATGGAGCATGTTTAGATTGTAAAACATATACTAAGTTAGTGACTAAAGAAAACAGTAATGAAAAGAGAAGAATAAACTTTGTCCATATTTATGATTGGGCTGATCATACAGGGATAGATGCAACGAAGTTAAAAAATACCATCGATATTATTGCTGACAATTTAAAAACAAATCCAACAAAAGAAAATATCGCTGTCCATTGTCTTGCTGGATTAGGAAGAACAGGGGAATTTATTGCTCTAATGGAAATGATGAAAGCAGAACAATCAGGGAATAAAGGAGGAAAAAGCTTAGAAAGTATTATCTCTGATTTAAGGGAAAAACGCAGTGTCAGAGCGCTTTATCAGCCTGAGCAAATTGCTGAACTCTTGAAATATGCAATAAATAATGATATTCCGCTACTTAATGATGATATTAAAATAAAATAACATTTGTTTAAATGGCTATAAAAGATCCCCGTTGCATTCACAATGGGGATTATTTTTACGACATTATTGTTTCTTGTTATATATCTGACTTACAACTCACTCACTTTTTCTAGCTGTTTTTGACGTTCAGTTTGTGCACTAATTTGGTGGTTTCGGGCTAAGAAGCTGTACATTGTTGGCAATACAAACAGGGTAAACAGTGTGCCAACTAACATACCTGATACAATAATTAGTCCTAATCCATAGCGGCTATTCGCTCCCGCACCACTGGCAAATAACAGTGGAATAAGCCCAATTACCATTGCTGCTGTGGTCATTAATACAGGGCGTAAGCGGATTTTTGCAGCTTCAATAATCGCATCACGACGGTTTAGATTTTTATGAATTTGCAGCTCATTAGCAAATTCCACCATTAGAATGCCGTGCTTACTAATTAGTCCTATTAATGTGACTAAACCAATTTGTGTGTAGATATTGAGTGTTACCATACCTAAAGCCAATGGTACTAATGCACCGCAAATCGATAATGGAACAGTGATCAAAATAATCAGCGGATCAACTAAGCTTTCATATTGTGCTGCTAACACTAAATAGATAATGATCAGTGCGGCAATAAACGCAAAAACCAACGTATTTCCTTCTTGAGTAAATTGGCGAGAATCAGATTGCCAATCATGACTAAAGCCTGCTGGTAATGAATCTGCCACGTTTTCAAGAAATGCGACCGCTTGCCCCATGGTGACACCCGGTGCGGGGATCGCTTGGAAAATGGCTGCATTTTGTTGATTAAATTGCGTTAATTTATTAGGTTCAACTTGAGTGGTAATATTCACCACAGTAGATAATGGAATTAAGACATTATCTTGAGTGCGAATATAGTGCCCAGCCAGCGCAGCCGGCGTTAAACGCTGGTGTTTCACACTTTGTGGAATAACGTCATAAGAGCGACCATCCATACCAAAACGGTTAATATAGTGCTCGCCCACTAACAGAGAAAGTGATTCACCAATATCTTGCATACGAATGCCTAAACTATTGGCTTTAGCTCTGTCTATTGCAACTTGAACAACAGGGTTGTTGTAATCTAAGTCGCTATCAACCACGACAAATAGACCACTTTCTCGTGCCTGCTGTTTTATATTTTCCATGGTTTCAAACAATATTGGGTAGCCTAATGGACTACGTAGTACCATTTGCACAGGCAATCCCCCCACAGACCCGGGTAATGAGGCTAATTGAAAAGCAAAAATGCTGGTTCCTTCAACATTATTAACCCGATTTTGTAAGTCAGCTTGAATTTGGTCTGCATTGCGGTCACGTAAATCCCAGCCATCAAAGTTAATACCACCAAAGCTTGCTGATGGGCCATCTGTGCCGTTAATTATCCATGTGCTGTCTGTTTCTGGCAGACTCATATAAATTTCATCAAGCTTTAGATTGAAATGTTCTGCATAAGCTAAATTTGCATGTTGTGGTGCTTTCACTGCTGTTAACACGCTGGCTTGATCTTCTGATGGAGCAAGCTCTTGTTTTGCTTGGCCGTATAAAAATGGCAAGCTGACAAAAACGGCTAAGGCAAAAAGAACGGTTATCCAACGGCGAGCTAACGAAAAATTCAATAAATAGCCGTAATAGTGCGCCATTTTATCAAAGACAAACTCAGCGGCTTTTGCCATTTTGCCTTCATTCTCTTTAGGTTTAAGCATAAGCGAACTCATCACTGGTGATAATGTTAAGGCGACAATACCTGAAACAATCACGCTACCAGCCAGGGTGATGGCAAACTCTTTAAATAAAGCACCGGTTAAACCGGCCATTAATCCAATTGGCGCATAAACCGCAGCAAGCGTTATTGTCATCGCAATAACAGGGCCGGCAACTTCTCGCGCCCCAACTAATGCCGCTTGTACAGGCGATAATCCCTCTTCGATATGACGATGTACGTTTTCAACCACTACAATGGCATCATCTACCACAAGACCAATTGCTAATACCATCGCTAATAAAGTGAGTAAATTAATACTAAAACCAAATGCTAGCATTAATCCCGCCGCACCCAGCATTGATAATGGGATCGCTAAAACAGGAATGATAACCGAACGAAATGATCCTAAGCAGAGGTAGATCACGGCGATCACGATCAAAATCGCTTCAATTAAGGTTTGTACAACTTGGCTGATCGAGGCTTTAATAAAACGCGATGTTTCAAATGCTAATTCAACATTTACATTGGGTGGTAAGGTTTTTTTAATATCGGTAAGATGTTCACGAATACCATCTACAATCACCAATGGGTTACCTGTCGGTGTTGGGAATAAACCTAGAAAAACTGCTTTTTTACCATTCATTATGCCGCTAGTTTCTGTTGCGGCAGCGCCTAATTCAACTGTACCGATATCGCGTAAACGTACAAGGCTATTGCCATCGTTGCTGATAACCATATCTTTAAATTCGTCAACATTAGTTAAATCAGTATTCACATAAACGTTGGCAATAACAAACTCGCCTTCGACTTTACCCGCAGCGGCTTGATAGTTATTACGACGAACAGCCTCTGCCACATCGCTGGCTGTTAAATTGCGTCCTGCCAGTCGATCAGCATCTAACCATAAGCGCATTGCCAGTTGTTGACCGCCAAATACTTGAACTTTAGCCACACCATTAATAGATGAAAACATGGGCTCAACAACACGAGAAAGATAGTCGGTTAGTTCAGGAATAGAGAGCTGTTCACTAGAAAAACCAACATATGCAACGGCTGTTGATTCACCAGATGAAAGCTCTACTACAGGATCATAAGCTTGCTCTGGCAACTTATAACGAACCTGATTTACCTTTGCCATCACTTGCGTAAGTGCTTGTGTCGGGTCGCGGTTTAGCTCCATTCTTACTGTAACTAAGCTTTTTCCTTGTACTGAAGATGATGAAATATAATCAACACCTTCAACAGAAGAGACAGCTTGCGTGATTGGTTGAGTGACAAAGCCTTGCATTAATTCTGATGAAGCGCCGGGATAATCCGTTGCTATTGTAATTGTTGAATTTTTTAGCATTGGGTATTGGCGAATCGGCAATTTACTGAATGCAAAAGCACCCAACAAAAAAATCAGTGTGCTGACGACTAACGCCAATACAGGTCGCCGAACAAAAATATCGGTAAACTTCATTATTATCTCCTGTTATGGCTTAGTGCTGACTAATTGAGTCAGTGTATCTTGATCAATGGGCTCAATCGCGATGCCATCACTGAGTTTTATTTGACCAGATGAGACCACGTGATCGCCAAGAGATAATCCCTCTTTGATCTCAATCAGGCCGTTGTAGCGCAATCCAACTTTCACAGAGACACGCTTAGCGATAAGGTTTTTTTGATTGTCGGATTGCGCTACAAACACGGTATCTCCATAGGCTGTATAAGTGACAGCGGTTTCCGGTACGGTTAACACCGATGGACTATTTGGAGATGTCACTTGAACGCGAGCAAACATACCCGCCTTCAATTGATTGTTTTCGTTTGGTAAAACAGCTTGTACTTGTACAGTACGAGAAGGCCCTATGAGTGGGTCAATGGCATTAATTTTCCCTGAAAATATGATGTTGGGATAAGCATCTACTTCAATATTAATTGGCTGTTTTGTTGAGATTTGTGGTGCAACTTGTTCATCTAATGAGAAATTTAGTTTTAGATGACTAGCATCAACCAAAGAGGCAACACGTTCACCCGCGTTCAGGTATTGTCCTTCGTGAACTTGTTTAATACCGACAATGCCATCGAAAGGTGCTTTAATAGTTTTTTGTGCAATACGCGCTTTTACTTCACGGATAGAGGCGGCAATCATATCGCGTTCTGATAATGTGCTATCTAATTGCGCGGCTGCTGCCACATTTTTGCTATAGAGCTGGCGAGTACGTGAATAGAGTTTTTCAGCATTTATGAGTTGCGCTTGTAATCGTAATAATTCAGCTTGTTCAGGTTCGTCATTTAGTTTTGCAAGTACTTGCCCTGCTTTAACAATTTGTCCTGATTCAAAATTAATCATTGCAATACGACCACTGGTTTCAGCGGCAAGGTAGACTTGTCGAGCTGCTTCTAATTCACCCACACCTTGCATATTGTTAGGAAGCTCTGAAGTTTGCACAATAGCTAATGCGACTTTCGTTGGTGGGTAAGTAACTTGCTGTTTTTCATCTTTATTAGAGGTTGTATTAGTGGCATAAACCATGACACCAGCACTCAATAAAAGCAGTGATACACAAAGAGACAGGGTTGTTTTTTTATTCATTTTGTTGCAGGTTCCCTAGTGATAATTTTCTATTTTTATGCGTTGGTTCTTTTCCATAACGCTCTGAAATGACTCGCTATTGCTATTGCCATTAATCCGCCGATGACTGAGATGTGCTCTATGGCGAAATATATCGACAACATGGCTACATCACCTGTCATATTCCAAAACGTATGTACAATCACAATGGTCAAAAATAAGAAAACAGCTAATGCGCCAGCACCAAGCCATAAATAGCTCTCAAAGAGCACTAAAAATGAGCTAGAAAATAAAATAATTATGGTGGCAATATTAAAAAACCAATCAGGGTTTAATCCAGCCGCTCGCATTTCAGCCAAACTATTTTCATAATCAAATACTTTGGCAAAACCAGATGAGATAAATAGTAATAAAATTAATAGCCGGGCAATGAACCACAATGTTTGGCTTTCAAGAATACGGGCAATTGAGTTAGGCATTTATCGATCCTCAACAAGCTTAAAAATTTAAATCAGCTATCCCACTGACTTGACTTAGTGAGAAGAGGGGGTGACTATAAAACCTCAAGTTAAGTTGAGGTCAAGCGGAAGAATGGAAAAAGAGAAAATAGATTTTAATCGCGCATTAACTGTTGGAGAGGTTGCAAAACGAAGTGGTGTGGCAATATCAACACTGCATTTTTATGAAGAGAAAGGATTGATTGAAAGTTATCGAAGTGCAGGTAATCAGCGACGATATCCACCAGTTGTATTGCGTTATATTGCAATTATTAAAGCTGCCCAAAGTACGGGGATCCCATTAAAAGAAATTCAAGAGATCCTTGGAAAATACCCACCTAACAGTAAATTAACCGCAGATCAATGGCACGAAATATCAACGGATTGGAAAGTGAGATTAGATGAACGAATTCGTCGCCTTAAACGGCTGCGCAATGGGCTTGATCACTGTATTGGCTGTGGTTGCCTTTCTTTAAGTGATTGCCCATTGCGTAATCCAGATGATGTATTGGGTGAAAAAGGGCCAGGAGCGCAAATTTTATAATTTATAATGAAAATGTTGTGCTATCAGGTTTGAAAAATTCGGCGTACTCTTCTTGGTTATCTATCATTCCCGTCATTTCTAATACAAATTGATGATAAATACCTTGAAAAGAAAGGTAAGAGAGTAAAGCTTGATTAATTATCTCTTTATTCTCAGTCTGTTCTAGTTCACTTTTTTGATGAGTATAAGTTAAGAGTGCGAGTTGACGTTTTTCTTTTAATGTTTGATTTACTTCGTTTTTTACATCAAAGCGCTTAAGGAAATTCAGCACATCTTTGGGGGTGTTAATGGACTCTTTTTGTAGTTGCTGATAGAAATAGGGATTTAATGTCGCCATTAATGGATCAAACTGAGCATTGCCTAACGAGGATGAAGAAATTGATGTTGGTCGCTGTATTGATTGCTGATTATGTAGGCTATGTGATGAATTTAAGGCATCAATCTTCATTATTGACCTCACTATCTATATCAGAGTCGAATTTAGAATTAGGTTGAACTTGTGTATCATCCAGCTCATCGAATTTAGAAATATAATTAATTAATATCTCTTTGATTTCTTTATTAAAAATAGGTTGATAGCTTTCAGTAAAAGGTTGATGAAACTGCGATTGTAGATCTTTTATTAAAAGAGCAGGATCAAAAAAGGTAATTTGATCACCTGTATTCATTGATATCACGGTACTATTATGAGTAACAAATTCTATATTTTGATTATTAAGCGCTTTTTCGAGGTAATCCTTTAAAGTAGCGGGTATTTCCAAGGTGATCTTTTTATTTGATGGCGATATAGCTATAAGACGTTGGGTTAATTCAATTTGTATTTCTGGTGACTGAAAAAATTGTGCAATAGTTGCCGTTATTTGTTCTCTTTGTTTTATTTCATACTGTGATAATTTATCTTGATATTGTGCACAAAATCGTAATATATCTCCCAGTAATGTTTTTAATCCGTTGCTATATGCTTTTTTTATAAAAATTTCTTTTTTTAACTCTAGTTTTTTATCTATATCTTTAATTAATTTTTTAGCTCGATTTTTTGTTACTAGGTTTATTTTATGAATATCATCCAGTTGTCGAATATAACGGGCTTGTATAATTACACCTTCACAAGTGTATTTTAAAAGTGTTTCAGGCAGTGAGCGCAGCATAATTTAATACCAAAAGAAAAAGAGAATGAGATAAAACAGGAGAATCAGATAATGTTATTTGTGACATTTGAATATCAAAAAGAAAAATAAATCGTTGGGATAATGCTAACGAAATAGTAGAAATAAAATGAAAGAGTAAATGATAACCAATGGTGAGAGGCGGTACTCCCTGAAATTGATTATCATTATTTATATTAACAATAGGATATAATGATAAAAATGCCTGTAGCGATTTATCTAAACGATAATAATTTTCGGATAGTAAAATAGAATTACGCGAGTAAAAATAACCAAGAAATAGTGCACAACGAGGAAGTAAGTGCCAATAATTAATTATTTTTTCTGTAATACTATTGATAGGACAATCTAATTCGGTCATTAGATTATATTGATTAATTAATTTACTATTTGCGAGTTTTTGCCAGACTGAATGATCGCTTGTAGAGGCTAATGTAGGATAGCTAGAGTGAATATAGCTCAGAGGGTCATACATAATGCCCGCAAATAGCTCAAATTGTTTAGCTGTTAGATTCATTTTCTTTCTCAATTAGAGTCATTTTTTTATGACGATAAAACATAAGAATGACAGCAAAAATAATGACAACTCCTACTAATAATAAAGAAAAGAAGATCCACAGATTAGAGAGTAGAAAGTTGTTTTCTGATGAGGTTTCTTTTCTTATCATATTGAATTTATTTATATTTCTCGGGTAAAGTAATACGGTTATATTATCCTCATCCATATCGTTAAATGCATTATGGATAAAGGCTCGTATATCTTCGCCAAGTTGATCGCTATTAATTATGCTGTCTTCATAAAAAATAAGCGCAGAAGAGTGAGGTTTTGGAATAATACGATCAGTCGGAGAAAGTGGGTAACTGATATGAACTCTTGCATCAATAATATGATCAATAACGAGTAAAGATTGTTCTAGTCGTTGCTCAATTGCTGAGATCAGTCGAGCTTTTTCTGCTTGTGGTGATGAAACCAATGCATCTGAAGGGAAAAGTTGAGTGACTTCAATGCGAGCAACAGTGGGTAACTGGTATTCTTCTAATATTTGAATCGCAAGAGCTACATCTTCTTGTTTTACTGCAATATCAAATAACCCTTTTCCAAGAGCTGCACGAGTGCTGGGTATTTGGTGTTTTTGCAAAACAGCTTGGACTTCAGTGGCCTGACGTTGGTCTAAATTGGTAAGTAGTGATTGCTCCTTACAACCACTTAACAATGAAGCCAAGCTGAATAGAAAAACAAAGAGTAAATATCGATTTTTCATTACTATTGTGCCTTGAGTAATGTTTCAACAATATTTAGTGATTTACGAGCAAGTGTGCTCGCTAAATTCATAGTAATCGTATAATCATTTAATGTTGTTTGTAATTTTGTATAGCTTTGAATATCAGAAAGCTGACTGAGTGATGCTAATTTCTCTTGAATCTGAGCTTCATATTGAAACCCATTAGCAACACTCGTTGTTATTATGGATGACAGCGTTTCATCGTTATTATTATCTTCATTTTTCAATGAAGATAAGTTAACGGAAGTAATAGGCGTAATAGCCATACGTTTTCCTCATATTAAAATTAGCGCATATTACCAATAATGCTCATTGCTAGATCTTTCACGACTTTAATCGATGTTGATTCTGCATTGCGAGTAATATTATATTCAGCTAATCTTGCTTGATAGTCTGCTAATGACGCTGCATTTGAACTATCTGTTTTTAAAGCTGCTAATGCAGATTTTAATGCATCGCTTTGGCTTTTTACCGGGTCTTTAAAATATTCATCGATATTTTTTATTGAACTCACATCTTCATTTGATATGGCTGGTGGGTTTGCGTCTGACATAATATAAATCCTCTTAATTTAAGTATTTGCTATAATCCTTGTGGGAAATAGCGATGTTGATTGTTAATAAAAATATACCCTTTATCTTCTTGTAACATTGATTTGTTTTTTAAATAAATATCGTCTATATTTTCATTATAAAAAATAAATTTTCTACCAAAAATAGAAGTCTGTTTTTTTATATAATTATCAAGAATGGCTTTGTTACCAGATGTTAACTTATCATCAAAAATAAATATAATTCCATTCTTTTTTTCTTGTATGGTATAACCAATACTTTGTGTAAATGAAAATTTATTAATATCATCAATTATTTTAGGTAGTGAAAATCTATTAATATTAGCTTGGCAGTTTAAAGGAAAAGATTTATTTATTGTTTTTATAATGCTCATCTCTTCATTTACATTATGATAAATAAAATTAATAATAGGTTTTTGTTTGTTTTTTAATATTAGGTTATAAATTTTATTATTGAGTGATGATTTAATATTTTTGATATCTATATATATAATATTACTATAGATTTGAGGTTTTTTGCTCCATTCAGAAAATGTATCATCATAAACACAGTAATAATCATTCTTCCCATTAAATCCTTTTAGATTTAAATTTTCTAAAGAATTTGGTGCTATTTTTTTTACTTCAATAGATGTAATCGATGATGGAGATATAAATAAAAAAAATAAAATTAAAGGTAGTATTATTAATAAAAATGTTCCTATTTTTATTTTTTTATTTTTTGAGATTTTTTTTGTTTTTTTTAAATGAATTGATGATAAAGGTGAGTTATCCTTGTTGCTAATTAAAAAAATAGGAATATCATTGAGATAAAAAACCTTATCTATCTCTAATTGGAATTCTTTTCCTATTTCATCTGCTATTTTACTATTTTCTATTTTAATTTTATTATTTTTTATATCTGAGGTATCAAGTGTAATAGATAGTGTTTTTTCTTCTGCTTCTTCATAACAAGGAATGTGAAGTACAGCGCTATCATTATTGATATCTTCTGATTGATTTTTATATAGAGAGATAAAATAATGGTTAGCAGTCAAGGGAAATATTGTTCCTTTCAATGGACCATGAAGAATATATAAATAATAGAACATAGAGTTAGCCTGATAATAAAACATTATTAATTTAATATAAATATAGTTTAGTTATTTTCCTCGAAAAATTCTTTTAAAAAAGATACATGTTTTTTATTTGTTATCTGATTTTATTTTATCGATGTGTTTTTTTAAATAATAAACGAAAACATCGTACTGTTTACTTTTATAGTTAATTATTGGTGATATTATTGTAAGAACATATAAAATAACAAAAGTAAGATTCCTTTCATTAACAAGTCTATGCGGTTAATTATTTTTGAAATTATTTGAGGTATTTAGCATGTTGATTAATGATATAAAAATAAGCGGTGATAAAAATATATTAATGGGGAATTCATTATTCTTTTGCATTCCTGATGGTAATGAGTTTCCTATTAAAATATGTGATGAAAAAAATAATAAAGTAATAAAAGGAAATGCATTTATTTATAGTGCGAAAACAAGTGATGTTGTTTTTCAATTTGAAAATAACTCATGGAAAATAGAAAAACGTTCTTTTTTTATTTGTGCTCGATTATTGGCGTTTATTGATTACGCTCGTGATTTTTCAAAAATGACAGCAATAGGATCTGAATTTGATATTAATCAACAGATTTTTTATATAGAAAATGTCAATGGAAGTTTGGAATATGTTTTGATTAGTGAAGCATTAAAAAAAGAAAGTCAGTTAGAACCACTTTTTGTCACGATAAGACATAGTGAAAGTTATTGGCTTATTTTGCATTTGATTAGTTATTTAGATGAGAAAAAAAGCAATATTGCACAAATAGGAGAGCGGTATGGTGTATCAGGTACACATTTTAGACGGTTGTGTAAACGTTATTTAGGTAACTGCGGTAAAAGTCAATTACGTTCGTGGAGAGCGGCATCATCTATTTTAACCACATTATCGACTGATGAATCTTTAACCCAAATTGCTGTAGATAACGGATTTAGTTCGGCATCTCATTTTTCTAATGAAATTAAGATGCTATTTGGTATTACTCCGACTGAATTTCGTCGAATTGGTCATCTTCTTTATGAAAATAAAAAATAAGATTTATTGTATTGTTGCACTAGTTCTATGCTGTAGTTTTACTGTTCAAACACAGGCTACAGAAGGAAAAGTAATTTATACACATCAGGTTAAAAAACCAGATATGTTTATAGCTGTAGATACAAGGATTGAACAATTTTTTTATGTGCTATCAGATAAACTAAATAAACCATTCATTCTCAGTAATTCTGTTAAAAAGATGAGAATAACAGGAAATTTTGACATTTCTTCACCTGAAGAAGCTTTTGAGTTGATAGTAAGAAGAATGTCATTACTTTATTTTAACGATGGTAAATCAGTTTATGTTTATGACAATAACGAAATACGGCAAGAGCTTTTTCAAGTCAAAAACATAGATATGAACGAGCTTAAAGACTATTTACAAGATGTTGGATTATATGATCAACGCTTTCCATTACGATCTGGTAGAGATCAACGAACCTTCTATATTTCTGGTGCTCCAATTTATATTAAATTAGTAAGGGCTGCGGCTGATTATTTAGATAATAATGCTCAAGAACAAATAAATGAAAGTACTAATAATCAAGTACCAACAGGAAGCTCTCGTTATGGCGATGAGTTTGTACAAATTTTTCAATTAAAAAATATATTCGTTCAAGACAGAACATTTTCTTTACGAGACGAAAAGGTGGTATTACCAGGGATTACTTCTGTTCTACAGCAATTATTTATGTCATCAGCTAACGATACAAAGAATGCGAGATCTGCTCATATAGTAGGCGGTACAAATGTATCACTAGAAAGTAATGGAGAAACTGATGATGAACAGGATAATCAAATCGATAATTTATCGAGTTCTTCAATTATCACAAAAATAGGTCAATATAATGTTGAGCTAGTGCCATTACCTGCATCAAATAGTTTATTAGTTAAAACTAGCAAAGAAGGATTAGCATTAATCAGTAATTTAATTTCTCAACTAGATAAGCCAAAACGACAAGTAGAATTATCGTTATGGATTATTGATATTTCTAAAAATACGGCAGATAGCTTAGGTGTAAATTGGCAAGCAAGCTATGGATCAAATAAAGGTTCATTCTTTTTTAATTCTGCAAGTTTAAGTGCTGCATCTGGATTAAATTTTTTGGCAAAAATTAAAGCATTAAGTGAAAATGGCGAAGCTCAAATGGTTTCTCGCCCTATTATTTTAACTCAAGAAAATACACCAGCTATTTTTGATAATAACACTACATTTTATACTCAAATTAAAGGTGAGCGAGTTGCTTCATTAGAATCAACGACTTTTGGAACAATGATTAGTGTATTACCAAGAATAAATGAATTGAATAAAGAAATTGAGATGGTCATTGATCTTGAAGATGGAGCAGAGAAAAAAGATAGTAATGGTGATGATGAAAAAGTTGAGAACTTACCGGTTATTAATCGAACAAATATTAGTACTGTTGCTCGTGTTTCAGAGGGGGGAAGTTTATTAATTGGTGGCTACACTCGTGAGAATAATATTAAAGCTGAGTCTAAAGTACCAGTATTAGGTTCAATACCGTTAATTGGAGGGTTGTTTCGTTATCATTCTGATAATAATAATAAAATGGTGCGTATATTTATGCTACAGCCTCGTTTACTAGAAAAAACAGAGACAGAATTAATGGAATCTTTAACTCAAAGTCCATTTAAACCTATTAATAAGAAAACATCACAAGCATTGCAGCAACTTCAAATATTTATGAGATAAAGTAATGATTGGATCGATTAATAGTACTACTTCTACAACGATAGCAACTAAAGAAAGTCATATTAGTAAAAAAAGTCAACAAGAAACAGAATATAAACAGCCTAATATAAGTGAAAAACAAAATTATCAAAATCAGTTAGCTGAGATCGCTGATGATATGTCTATGGTTGCGACACAGTTTTCACAAAATTTTAGTAAACGATTAGATAGAAAAGCAGATAAAGGTAAAAATACTCTTTATATAACAGAAGAAGGAGCAGATAGAAAACTTAATAAAGTAATGATGATGTTTAAAAAATCAGGACGAAGTTTGCAAGAATTGCTTAGCTTTTTACGTAAAATATTCCCCGATGAAAGTGACCTCATCATGGCATTACGAGAGCTATTAAGAAAAAAAAAATTAGGTGCGCAATTAGATGCAGGTATAGAGAATGAAATAAATTACTTACTCAATAGTGAAAATGCAAAAAATATTCGCGCAGGGATAAATGTAGCTCTTCAGGCGAAAACATTTGCTAAATTACTTTCTTTAAATCCATCCTCTTTACGAGGATTATATCGTAACTATCTTAATCTAGATCTAGATCCTATTTATTTTTTTAAATTATGGATTAATGAGTATGATATTACTCAATGCAATATTATATTAAATTTTCTTACTCAAAGTTTGGTTTGTGATATGCAATCATTAATGCCAAGTTGTTCTCAAAGCTCAGAATTTGGTCAATTATTAGGGCGTGTTAATAAACTACGTGGTTTATATAGCTTTATTGATATAAGTATGAGGGTTTTTTCTAGAGAAGAACTCAAGAACACAATGACGGAAAAAGATCTTTATAAAATAATACTATATGGAATGACATATCCAGAAGAAATGAATAAATTTTTATCTGACTTATTAAATAACAAATGGCTTAATTTTTTTATAAATATAAAAATGAAGTTATTACAAGAGATAAAAAGTATGTTTAATAAGTATCCTGAATCATTATATTTATCTGATGAGTTTAGAGAAAGTTGCCAAATAATAATACAAAAGCTTATAGATAAATATATTTATGTAGAACAATATCAAATAAGAAAATAATATAATAAACCAATAATAATTAATGGATAATTCTATGATTTATAGATTTCTTTTGGCAATAAAAAATAGGCCAGAACTTATAGTGCTAGCTATTATGATCCTTGTGATCATGATGTTAATTATTCCATTACCAACTTATATTGTTGATTTTTTAATAGGATTAAATATCACCATTGCTCTACTTATTTTTATGAGTTCATTCTATATTATAAAAATATTGAACTTTATGACGTTCCCTGCACTATTACTCATTACCACGCTTTTTCGCTTAGCTCTTTCTATTAGTACTAGCCGATTAATTTTATTAGATGCTGATGCTGGTGAAATTATTACTTCTTTTGGTGAATTTGTTATTGGTGAAAATTTAGTTGTGGGTTTTGTCGTTTTCTCTATTGTTACTATTGTGCAATTCTTGGTTATTACGAAAGGTTCTGAGCGAGTTGCCGAAGTTGCTGCACGTTTTTCTTTAGATGGTATGCCAGGAAAGCAAATGAGTATTGATGCTGATTTGAAATCAGGCATCATTACTAATGAAGAGGTGCAAATAAGAAGAAAAGAGTTAGGGCAAGAAAGCCAACTTTATGGTTCATTTGATGGAGCAATGAAGTTTATTAAAGGTGATGCAATCGCCGGTATTGTGATTATTTTTGTTAATTTAATAGGGGGGATATCTGTTGGTATGGCACAAATGGATTTATCTATTTCGCAAGCCTTACATACCTATACACTATTAACAATCGGTGATGGATTAGTTGCTCAAATACCTGCATTACTTATTTCTATTAGTGCTGGGTTTATAGTCACTAGAGTTGGAGGTGAAAATAAAAACTTAGGTTTTAGCATAATGAATGAGCTATTAGCTCAAGATTTTGCTTTACTAGTTACAGCAATACTTGCTTTTATTATCGGTTTTTTACCTGGCTTTCCTACCCCTGTTTTTCTTATATTATCTGCAATGCTAGGAGGTTATTTCTTTAGAAAACAATGGAAAAATAAGAAAAAAGAAAAAACAACTATACTTAATAATGAAAGTAGTGAAGATAAAAAAGAAGAAGTAGAAGGTAAGAAAGGGTTGATTTCGAATCTTTTTTCTGGAAAGAAAGATGAAGAGGAAAATAGTTTATTAACTGAAAGTATTTCACTTTCACAAGCAGAAACAATACCTTTAATTATTACAGTATCAGATAAGAAAAAAACATACCTAACGAAAATAGTATTTGATAAGTGGCTAAAAAAAGAATTTATATTACAGTATGGTGTATTATTGCCTGATATAAACATTCATTATTCTGAAGTAATTGATGAAAATAAAGTTCTTATTTTAATTAATGAAGTAAAAGCGGAAGAATTTGATTGTCCATTTCCTTTGAATTTTGTTGAAAATCCTAATGATGAATTTATCTCGCTAGGATTTAAAATGATAGAATTAGAAGATGAAAATATAAAAAATTATTGGATAGATGAAAAAGATAAAGAAAATTTAGAAGAATTAGGGTATATATTAAAATCACCAGAGTATTTTTTTTATAAAAAATTCTCCAATTTAATGACATTAAATATTGTTGAGTTTTTAGGAATACAAGAAACAAAAAATATTTTAGATAAAATAGAAGAGAAATCCCCAGAGCTTTTGAAAGAATGTTACCGACAAGTTTCTATTCAACGAATTAATGAAGTATTACAGCGCCTTATACAAGAGAAAATACCTATTAGAAATATAAAAACAATTATTGGTGGGTTAGTTCAATGGGGTAGTAAAGAAAAAGATCCAATACTATTAACCGAACATATTCGAACATTACTCTCACGCTATATTAGTCATTTTTTCTCAAAAGATAATTGTATTAATGTAATTATATTATCTCATGAATTAGAAGATATTATTCGAGGTGGAATAAGGCAAAGTTCTTCAGGAACGTTTCTAAATTTAGAGCCAAGTGAACTTGATATGATAATAGAAAAAATAACACTGGCGATAGATGATATAAAGTATATCCAAAATTATGTATTTTTAACCGCAATAGATATAAGAAGATTTGTAAGGAAATTGTTGGAATCCCAATATCCACAATTATCAGTATTATCTTATGATGAAATATCATCAGATATTGAAATTAATGTTTTGCAATCTATTTAGGAGATGTTATGTCTTTTGATCTTGCCAGTTTAATAATGGATTCGATGAATGTAATTGGTCGCAATGATCTTTTTTCAGAAGGGAAGTCTATTGATAACCACTCAACAATTACAATTAGTTTAGGAGAAATGCCTGACATTAATTTATTAGTTGTGGATGATGTTCCTATGATTTGGTCCGTATTACGTGATTATGATGAAAGCTTATTAAAGCAATGTGGATCTGAAATGTTAATCGATAATATTAACAATCAAACTGAAAGCTTTTATCCGGGGCAACCTGCGTTAGTAAAAGTTGAATCAGAATTAGAATTACGTGCTTCTTTTATGCCTATTGCCCTACAAAATGGCGAATCTATGGCAAAAGCAATTGATGAGTATTTCCAAGTTATGAATAGAATACATCAGCAATTTATTGGTTAATAATGAATAACGCATTTTCTATTTTTCATTACGCAGCACATCCCACTCGAATACAAGGAAATATTCTTGAAGTGATGCTGCGTAATGTATTTATTGGCGAAATTTGCCTAATAAAAGAATCTATTACCAGTGAAAAAAATATTGGTGAAGCCATTGTTATTGGATTTCGAAATGGCGTGACTATTTTAAGTATGATGGGGAGCTCTCAGGGATATTCTTTACAGGTAATTATAGAGCCAACGGGAAATTCATTTTCTGTTGCGCTGAGTCCTAATGTATTAGGCAGTATGATTGATATAAAAGGAAATTGTTTGTTTCGTTTTAATGATAATAAAATTGTTGACGATGTATTTTATACGAATTTTCCCATAGAAGGTCATCCGCCTTTATTTAGTGAAAGAAAACCAATTACAACGATATTTAAATCAGGAGTTCGAGCTGTTGATGGATTGTTGAGTTGTGGATTAGGCCAACGAATGGGAATTTTCGCAAGTGCAGGGACGGGCAAAACAATGTTGATGAATATGTTTATTCGTTTTTCTCAAGCTGATGTTTTTGTTATTGGATTAATTGGTGAAAGAGGAAGAGAAGTTACAGAATTTATCGAAGAATTAAAACAAGATAAACGATGTGAAAAAACGGTATTGATTTGTTCAACATCGGAACAGCCAGCTATTGAGCGTTGTAATGCTGCTTTAGTTGCAACAACAGTTGCTGAATATTTTCGGGAGCAAGGAAAAAATGTTGTTTTATTTATTGATTCTATGACTCGTTACTGCAGAGCATTGCGAGACGTTGCGTTGACCGCCGGTGAACTGCCAGTTCGTAAAGGTTATCCTGCCTCTGTATTTGATAAATTACCTGCTATTTTAGAACGACCAGGCGTTACAAATAGTGGTTCTATTACGGCATTTTACACGGTTTTACTAGAAAGTGATGATGAGCCTGATGCTATTGGTGAAGAAATCCGCTCTATTCTTGATGGGCATATTTATCTTTCTCGCAAGATTGCCGCTTCGGGACATTATCCAGCTATCGATATTTTAGGAAGTGTTAGTCGTGTTTTTCAACAAATCACTAGTATTCAGCAACAAAATGCAGCGTTAAAAATAAGACAAATTTTGATGCGTTTGCAGGATATTAAATTACTACAAGAGCTTGGTGAGTATCATCATGGTGAAAATGAATTAAATGATGATGCAGTTAATAAGCAAGCTTTAATTGAAGCTTTTCTTATTCAATCATATAAAGAAAATGCTGAATTTCAACAAACATTGAAACAACTCTATGCGCTTGCCTCTTAACCAGCAACAATTAATTGATACTATTGCGAAACGACAAAAAAGAATAGAAAACGAGCAAAAAAAGAATCAACAGTTAATTACTGAAGCTGAAGTAAAAAAACTAGAGCAACAACAATTATTTCTTGCCTTAAAAAAGGAGGTTCCTACATATGAAAAAGCAGGAATTTATTCTTTAATTTCACTAAATCAACAGAAACGTAAACAAGCTATTATTTTATCATCATTAAATTACAGCACTGCTCAAATTAAAGAAATTGAATATAAAATAGATCAGTTAAAAATTGATAGTCTAGAGTTAAAAAAAAATAGACTGCGTAGTATAAAAAAACAAAATAAAATGAAGCTTTATTTTGAAAGAAAAGCATTAGAAAAAGAGTTATATATTGAACGATTAGAACAAAATGAAATACAGGAGATGGCATTATATGATTCACATAATATCTAACGGTAATAAAATAAGTTTGAATTCAATGAGTGAATTGAATTCAAATGGTATTTTAAAATCTGTATTAAAACTAGACCATGTAATGTACGACAGTTTTGATAGTTCAAAACTATCGCCTGAAAATATAATAAAATTAAAGAAAAAATTAAATTTAATGGAGGGCTTAAGTAAAAAAGAAAGTATATTAACAAAAAAAAACTCATTTGAAGAAGTAAATGAAAATAAAGATGTTGAAGAAGAAAAATATGATGAAAAACAACTTGAAAATACGGAGGGCTTGTTGTTAAATCAACAAGATTTTTTTTATTATACCTATAATGATTTGAAGAGATTACATATTAAACAAGGTGTAAATTCCATTCAGAATAAAAATCATCATGTACATACATGTATAATAAAAACGAATGTTTCTGAACAAGGACCGCAATTAAATTCTCAAGAAAAAAAAGAAGTATCTAAATTAAAGACCAAAGTGGATATATCTAAAACTATTAAAATAGAAGATAAAAAGAGCACCTTAATATCAAAAAAAGTAGAGGGTAATTTATATTCTAAGATATTAGGTGTAAAAAATAAAAATAGTCCTTCTTTTTTTAAAGAAAAAAGTGAATTTGAAAATGCAGATAATACTCAATTTAAGGCACCTTTTGTAGCAGAGCCTCAATCACAAATTTTCGAAGAATCTCAATCACAAAAAAATACTATCGATTTACATCTAATTAAAGATAAATATGATGATTATTCCGATGTTAAATCTAAATACACTGAAGTAGAACAAAATATTTTTAGCAACAAAATAAACAAAAATAGTAGTAATATTAAAAACATTAAGAAAAACGGAATATCATCATTACATGAAGGAATAAATTCAGATGTAAAAATAGAGGCAAAGAGAAAAAAAGAAAAAATAGCTGACCCAGAAAGTATTATATTTTCTAGTGTTACAAACCCAAAAACCTCACCATCGATAGCGTTATCTGAAACAACAGACAAAATACTTGATATCTCTTCGTGGAAAATATTACATAAACATGTATTAAGTATTACTCAGCCACCAAGTATTACTTATGTTTTCAAACAATGGGGAAGTGATATCCATCAAATGAAAATTAATTTCATTGATAGACAAGTGCAATTAATTGCATCTACAGGGCGTGTTTATCAATCATCTATAGATAATTCTAATCAATATCAAGGCCGACTTTCTCTTGCATTAAATTCTGAGAATAAAAGTATGCATTGGCATATTAATGCTATTGACTCGAGTGTTGATAAAGAGAGTGATAAAGAATGATTAGCGAGCTCGATTTAAAAAAGGTAGAGCTCAATAATAAAGATAACGATACAATAAAAATATTATCATCTTTATTTACTCCTCAAGCAGTAAAAGTATCTGAACACTATTTTGTAATCAAGGGAGAAAGTTTTTCTGGCTCATTTACTGGATTAGTTTCGGTTAATCAAGCTATGGATATTGCTTATCCTAAAAAAAATATTGATTGGACACTAGTGCCTTTTTCTTATCTACAATCACTTCTTTCTATGATTTTCTCACAAATATTATTTCCTTTTTCAAAAGAACCAATGATGCTGTTTATCGATAATATTTTGATAAATGATCAAAAAGAAATACTTTACCCTGTAGTGAATACTGAAATAGGTGATGTATTTATTAGTAATATAAAAGGAAAATATGAATGGGTATCTTTATCAGGAAAAAGAATAGGATCAATAGCTAAGTTTAATTTTGGCTACAGTAAAATATCAATTTCCTTATTAAGAACGCTTTCTTTAGGTGATATTTTTTTAATTGATAATGTTTCATTGTTGCTTTTCATTGGTGAAAAAAAATGGATGGGCTTCAAATGGAAGGGGGAAGATATTGTGGAATTAAATAAACTATCTGATGATTTAGAAATAGAAGAAAAAACAAATATTGAAGAGGTATCACAAGAAAAGAAAGATCTAAAATCTATCGGTACGATTCCAGTTACTGTCTCTTTTTTATTGGCTAGTAAAGTTTTATTGATTGAGGAAATCGAAAGTTTGGTAGCAGGACAGCAGATTTCATTACCAGAAAATACTTCTCGTAATATTACATTGACTGTAAATGGAACACCAATTGCTCAAGGTGAACTTATTCAGGTTGGTGAAAGATTTGCTGTAGAAATTCAGCATTTATATCCTTCTTGCGAGTAAATATATGGATAGTTCAACAAACTTAATTTTAATATTAGCTGTTGCGACGTTAGCACCTTTTATTATTGCAGCTGGAACATGCTATCTAAAATTCTCTATTGTTCTTGTTATGACCCGAAATGCACTTGGTGTTCAGCAAGTTCCTTCTAATATGGTTCTTAATGCTATTGCGTTGATGATGGCGTTATTTGTAATGACACCTATAGCAAAAAATACATATCAATACCTTATAGATAATCCTATTGATATATCATCACCCGATTCTTTTGAACAGTTTTCGGATGATGCATTAGGAGAATATAAACAATATTTATATAAATATTCCGAACCGGAATTATTAAGTTTTTTTGAAGAAGCTCAAGGCAATAGACCTAGTGGTGATGGTAATAAAGAAAATATAGAGAGCTCTTTATTATCCTTGTTACCTGCATATGCATTAAGTGAAATAAAGTCTTCCTTTATTATTGGATTTTATCTTTATTTACCTTTTATTGTTATTGACTTAGTTGTTTCATGTATTTTATTAGAACTAGGTATGATGATGATGAGCCCAATTACATTATCAGTACCATTAAAGTTAATTTTATTTATTGCAATGGATGGTTGGACATTATTATCGAAAGGATTAATTAATCAATATTTGGATTTAATGGCGGTGAATTAATGGATATGGTCTATGCTGCAAATAAAGCCATTTACTTGGTTATTGTACTTTCTGCTGGACCTATTGCAATAGCAACTTTTATTGGACTTGCTATTGGATTATTGCAAACAATTACTCAAGTACAAGAACAAACATTACCTTTTGGTATTAAATTAGTAGGTGTTCTTGTTTGTTTATTAATAACTATGGGATGGATGAGTGATAAAATATTAGTGTATGCAAAAGAGATGATAACAATAGGATTATCAGGATAAATAGTATGTTAATATTATTTGAACATATAAAATTTTATTTAGTTGATATCTTTTTGCTAGCTGCGAGATTACTTCCCACTTTTATGTTTATACCATTTTTAAATAGTCGGGTGTTAAACAGCCAATTATTAAAATATATCGTTGTTTTTTATATGGCTATGGGTATAAAACCTAGCATTCTAATTGTTGAATCTATAAGAAACTTATGGGGTATTGTTTTAATCAGTGAATTAATTGTTGGCATTTTTATTGGATTATTACTTGCTACACCATTTTGGATAGCATCCGCTTTTGGTGAGTTTATTGATAACCAAAGAGGGGCCAGTATTGGTGATACTATAAATCCAACCACAGGTATTGAATCTTCTGAATTTGCATCATTAACAGGGTTATTTTGTGTAGCTTACTTTTTATCAACAGGTGGGTTACCAATATTAATGAACACATTAAAAGATAGTTACGATGTTTTTCCGATTGGATATTTTAATAATAAAATTGGATATGTTTTTATCGGTAATTGGTTAAATAATATGATAAAAACTGCAATTATTTTAGTTTCTCCTGTTTTAGTTATTATGTTTTTAAGTGAAGTTGCATTAGGTGTTTATTCTTTATTTTGCCCCCAGTTGAATGCATTTTCATTATCATTATGTATAAAAGGTATAATTGCATTTGTATCATTATTATTATTTTTTACTTCTGCACTGACAAATGAATTATCTGAATTTTTTAATAATAGATACTTTTATGAAATTTTTATGAGTATTTATCATGGCTGAAAAAACAGAAAAACCGACTCAGAAAAAGCTTGATGACTCAGCAAAGAAAGGCCAAAGCTTTAAAAGTAAAGAGTTAACCTCAGGTCTAGTTTATATTGTTGGTATTATGTACCTATTCCATCAAGTTAATTTAGATGAATTTAGTCGGTTTTATCAATCATTATTACTGCATCCTAGAAATATCACGTTAAAAAGTTATGTAGAAATAATAGTAAAAATATTCTTTGACATTGTTTTGCCTATATTAGCTGTTACTATTTTGTCGGGAACAATTCCTTCATTATTTTCATCACGATTTAAGTTAGCGACAGAAGCTATAAAGTTTGACATTAATCATATTAATCCTATTTCTGGGTTTAAAAAAATATTTAATATGAGAACGGTAAAGGATTTTTTTAAAACATTATTATTTATACTTGTATTTTTTATTACTTGTTATTTATTTGTTATTTTACATGGGCATGAGGTATTTTTATTATATCGATCTAGTTTAGAACAGGTTATTGATAAATGGTGTTCTCTTGTTATTAATTTTATATTTGTTTTCTTTGTGTTATCTATACCTATTCTTATTTTAAATATTATTGCTGATTTTTTTCTCTTTATGAAAGATATGATGATGGAAAAGCATGAAGTAAAACAAGAAAATAAAAATATGGAGGGTGATCCAGAAATAAAATCAACACGTAAACAGCTACATCAAGAACTACTTGATGAACCAATGAAGCAAGTTATTCGTGATTCGTCAGCTGTAATTGTCAATCCTACGCATGTTGCTATTGGTATCTATTTCGAACCAGATAATGGCATTATGCCTTTAGTTTCATTACGTTGTATAAATGCACAAGCATTGGCTGTTAAGACTTATGCAAAAAAAATTGGTACACCTGTTGTACGTTATCCTGAACTAGCAAGAAAAATTTATCATAAATATCATTTATTTGAAGTAATGATGGATAACGATTTATTAGATGTTATGGATATTTTAATTTGGCTTAAGAGGATAGAAATAGAAGGTATGCTAAGAGAAGAAATGGATTATATAAAAAATAATTAAATATTAATTATAGTTTGAATTTAAATGATAAAAAACATGTTTATTTTTATAAATATGGGTGTGTGTTTTATTAAAGTAATTAAATAATAACTTATTTAGTATCTAACCATTAATTATTCATCTTGGATGAAAGGATTAACATAATGTCATTATATGAAAAAATGTCAGAAAAAGAACTTGACCAATTAGCAAGCTACATTGTTTCGATTGTTCAAAATGGAACTTCACTTAAGGACGAAAGCTCAATTCCAGAAGGATTTATGGAAGGAATTTATTCATTTGCTTATGACTTCTACCAGAAAGGAAAACTGGATGAAGCTGAGGCTATTTTCAAATTTTTATGTCTTTATGATTTTTATAATGTCTATTATATCATGGGGTTAGCTGCAGTTAATCAATTGAAAAAACAATACCAAGCTGCTGTTGACCTTTATGCACTAGCTTATCTTAATGCTAAAAATGATTATCGACCGGTTTTTTATGCAGGACAATGTAATTTATCTTTAGGTGAAAAAGAAAAAGCAAAATATTGTTTTAATCAAGTTTTTGAAAAAATAAATGATAAATCAATAAAAGAAAAAGCCAAAGTTTATTTAGAGTCATTAAAAGATATACCACTTATTCTTATTGAAGAAACTAATAAGGAAGAACAATATGAGTGAGAAAATAAATAGTGACCATAATATAAAGGTCGTTTTCTCCTCTTTGATTAGTCATGAAGTGGAAAAAATGAAAAAAAATAATATTAATGAGTCTCAAAGAGTCGCTGCAACTGTTAATTCTCATTATATAACATATAAACTTTCAGATGAAAAAAAACATAATGATGCACCTATATTAAGAGCACCGTTGGAACAAGAAAAAAGCAATGAAAAAATTGATTTAAAATCTGATTCTAAGTATAAAATTGGCGCTTTTTCTGTTCAAGATAAACAAGGGGGTTTTATCTTGAAAAGTTCTAATATGACAGAGGGTTCTTTATCTAGGAATAAGAAAAATGAATTATTAACGGTTCGAAAAAATTTTTATGATGATGAAAATAATAATTTATTAAGTTCTCATTTAGAAGAAAAAAAACATGAATCGATATTATCCAATAAGCAAAATAAATTATCTAATAAGATAGAAAATAGTCCAACCCCGAAGTTAAGTACTGAGCCATCGAAGAAAGAAAACTCAACTTACGACTTCTTATACCTTCAATTATCTTATCAAAACCTTATACACCAAAATATTTTAGATAAAATTAAAAATACAGATAAATATGAATATTATCTAAATAGATTAAAAGATCTTTCTAAAGGCGTTGATGGGTTAAGAGAAAATTATAAACCTACTTTAGATAAAGTAAATAAATATAAAGATGCTTTTATTGATTATTGGATGGAAATCAATAAAGAGATAAAGGATAGGAAAATTACAACAGAGAGTAATCTTGCCGCATTTTTAGCTAATAAAAATATTAAAAACTCAGTTCTAAAAGATCTTCTTAGTAAGAAAATTAATAGTCGTGCAGAAATGGAAAATTTTTTAAAAAGCAACTTTTCATTTATGAATTTACCTAGTGATATTAGTAAGTTTGATTTATCTGAACTAGATAATTTATATAGTCAAATTTCTAGTTTCTTAGATAATGCTTTTAAATTTATGCCAAATGTAGTGATGAGTGAAGATAAGCTAAGTTCAATCTCTTCCCATCACAATGAACTGAAAGCATTGATTAATAAAAACCAGGATAAATCAATTAGCGATAGTTTAATTAGTTTACAAGAGCAATATCGTAATATTGTTGGCGTTCAAAGTAAGATTGAACTAGAAATAATGTCTGACTCTTTGTCTGGGATGGCTTTATTAACTTTTTTGTTAGCTAAGGTTCGTGAACTGACAATGAAAGTCATGCTGCAACGTTCTGAAAGTGAGCAAAAATTATTTGATGAGATGCAAGATGTTACAACAAGAACACTAAAAGAGAAAATTGAAGATCAAAAAGCCCAAATTAAAAAACAAGAAGAAATCCAATTTTGGGCTGGTATTGGATTAAAGATATTAGGAGGACTTTTAACGCTTGTTGCTGGTGTTGCGGCTATTTTTACTGCAGGAGCTTCGTTAGCACTGGTTGGTGTTGCGGTTGTGATGATGGTAGCAAGTGTGACTTTAACTGTCGCAGATGAGATTTATCAGGCTATTCATGGCAGTTCTTTTATGGAAGAAGCGATGAAGCCTATTTCAGAAGCGATAGGTGAGGCGATAGATAAAATTGCCGATTTCATTGTTGATATGTTGAACACTAGCCTCAATATCTTAAAAGATTTTGGTATGCCTACTGACATGCTAGAAAAAATGAAAGAGGCTATGAAAAATAAATTAAAAATGGCAATTAAAATAATTACCGGAGTTGCTCTTCTTATTGGTGCTGTTGCATTAAGTTTTGTGGCAGGTCCAGCTTCTAATGCATTAACGAGTGTTGCGCAAAAAGTATTTACTGAACAAGTTAAAGAAACTTTAAAGAGAATATTAAATGATTTTCTTGAAGCAATGCTAGGAAAAATGATTAAGCAAATTATTATTGAAGCTATGGAAGAGATGCTAAAAACATTTAATAAATTTTTATCTAAGAATATTGCTGGAGAAGCTTTAAATTTAGTACATAAAACTTTAGCGGTATCAAAATTAATGACAGCCGGTGCTGCAAATATAGTGAATATATATACTGCAACAATAACAGATAAAATTATTCGTTCTGTAGCCGAAAGTAAAAAGCTTGAGGAGATTTTAAAAATTATTCAACTATTAATGGATAGGTTAATGGAGAGTTATCATGAACAAGTTGAGTCACTTACTGAAATGCTGAATGCAATGAGTGAACAATCATCTATTAGTAATAAAACCAAATCAAATATTATAAAAAATATCTCTATTTGATATTTTTGGAGAAATATGAATATGGCAACTAATATAAGTAATATAAGTAATATAAGTAATATAAGTTTTAAAAAAAATACTATTGCAGATTTAGTTAGTGAAAAAGAGGAAGTTGAAACTAAAAAAATAAATGATAATATACTTAAAAATAATGAGGATGGTTTTCATTATGCTATTAAAAATGTAGAAGTAAGTGAAGAGAAAATTAATAAGGTTAAACCTGAATTAAAAAAACCAGAAGCCGAAGTGGAAAATGTACAATCTTTAATTGAACAGTTACAGAACGATAATAACTTACAAAAAAATAATCCAATATCATCAAGTCATTTTAATTTTTTATCTGATGAGATGATGAGTATTATCGGATTGATGATTCAGTATTTAAAAAATATGATAAAAAAATACGAATCTTCAAGAGAACTCGGCAATTTATTTATGCAAATAAGTTTAGATATAGCAGATAAAATGAAAAACGATCTGTATAAAAAAGCAGATCTTATGTTAGGTGCTGCTATCTCAAGTGCTGCTGTTTCAATGGCTATTCATGGTATAGGTGCTTTTACCTCTATAAAAGGGTTAGGAAAGTCAACGGTTGCAAATACAAACACAAACTCCATGATGATTAAGGGTACACTTCTTACATCATTAGCTGATCCTATTTCAAAAATAGTTGACCAATCAATTCAAATGAATGCACACCGTATAGAGGGTGATATTAAAGTGCTAGAAGCAAGAACTCATGCTATGGGACAAGTTGCTAATAACAATAATGATATTCAACGAGAAGCATTAGACATTGTTAAAGCACTAGTGCAAGCAATGGATGCTATTATTCGGGCTAATCAAGATGCTGCATCTTCTATCGCTGCAACTTTAAGAGGATAAAATGGTAAACCCAACTAGCTGTTATAAAAATAATAATGAAGTTAATATAAATAAAAATATAAAAAAAGATATAAATTACTCATGTGAAATAGCGAATGAAGAAAATTTAAAGGAAGAGTTTAATAAAGAAATTGAGATCGTAAAAGAAAAATTAGAGGAAAAAATAAAAGATTATATTCCTAGGGTTCCAGATTATTCAAAAAAACATTTTTCTATAGAGGAAGAGTCAATAATTAATGAGGGTAAATATGCAGTTAATAATAATAATGTTGACAACTTAATAAGGAATATATCAACAATTCAACAAGTGGAACTTAAAGTAAATAATAATACACCGCCAGTATCACATTCATTACGTGATTTTTTTAGTGAAGTGAAAAGCACTATTGTTGCAGGAAAGCATGATTACTTAGATGTTTTAAAAAATAATTTTTCGAGCTATATGAATTATGTAAATGATCTTAGAAATGTAATATCTACGTTAACTCAATACACCAAATCGGCTAGTAAAGATGGATATCTTAGTGTGAATTTTAAATTGTTTCATGAGAAATTAAGTGAAATTAAGAATAAATATGAAAATATGACAGGTGAAAACTCTTTTTTTTACGCCCACTTTATTTTTGAACATGAGAATCATGGTGTTTATACAAGAGAAATAAATGGAAGTAAATTATCTTATCGTAATAAAAATCAAGTTAATGATGCGATAATGACTATTGAAAAAGTATTAAAAGAGTTAAAAGGAATACAAATAACGAAAGTTGATAAAGAAATAAAAGAAAATATTGATATTAAATTAATCGCTAATGTTGACTTGTCTGATTTTAATAAATTTATAGATAGTATCGATACTAGTGTATCTGAAATTAAAGGTATATTGTCAGATGAGGAATTAAAGAAAAAGGAAGAGGAAATAACTAAAAAGCATAACGACTGGGCTATTGTTGGTTCTTCATTTGGTGTCCCTATTGTGTTAAATAGAGAAAGTATTAATATAGTAATTGATTGTGAAGTAGAACGAATTAGAGTGGAGAATGATCGAAAAAAAGAAGAAGCAAAATGTCGTAATATATTACAAACTGAATTTGATCTTTTTAAAAAATCACTTGATACGTTAGAAAAAAGAATCAATACAAATTTAGAAGAACTTTCTAAAAAATACAGCGCTGCAAATAGTAACTTTGATAATTTTATTAAAATTGTTAGCAGTACAATGAATACATTATTAGAAATGGCTAAGGGATTTTTACGATTTTAGTTTTTATATATAATTTGTAGTTATATTTTTATGGTTTTGAAAAAGCAGATATAAATTATGCTGGTACTTAACATGCAACTCTTAAGAATATATTTATCTTTTGAGTCGCTTCTTTATTGTACGCAATATAAGAGGTTGATAATGCTAAATCCAGCGATTAATAATATAAATGAAAATAAAAGTAGATTAAATAAAAAAACGCTTGAAAGAGACAGTGTAAGTATTTTTAATGAATTAAATAATGAGTTAGAGTTAGGACAGTTTAATGAAGAGAAATATAAAGTAAAAGAACAGTTAAAATATCAAATTAATAATTTTGATACAAACTCTGTTGTTAATATTGAAAAAAAATATTCACTTAAAGATGCTGCAATAATTAATGAAAATAAATATGCGATAAATAGTAATAATGCAAGAGTATTAACAGAAGAAATATCCTTGATTCAAAATACAGATGATAAAAATAATTCATCATCCGATTCATTACATGATTTTTTTAATGAAGTTAAAAATTCTATAGTTGTAGGTAAGCATGATGGATTAGATGTACTAAAAGAATTATTCTCTAATTATATGGATTATGTCAATGAGGTAAGAACTATAATATCTTCACTTAGCCAGCATGTTAAAGCGGGAAGTAAAGATGGATATATTAATTTTGATGAATCCTATTTATTTAATAATTTAAGTAAATTAATATCACATATGCCATCCGTCACATTAATAAGTGATATTGGTTTAGTATTTGAAAGTGATGGTAAGGGGGGATATAACAGAAATGTTAATGATGGATCTAAAGGTGTTAATGTTTATTATGAAAATTACGATGCTGTTAACCAAAGTTTACAAGCAGTAGAAAAAACATTAAGTGAAATTAAAGGATTAATATTTAATAAAAAGGATAAATCTAAAGACCCTAAAATTAATATCTATTTCAGTTTGAGTGTTGATGTTTCAGATATACAAAAGCTGCGACACGCTCTACCTGATAACACTGATGGGCATGACATATTACAAACTGAATTTGATTTAATAAAAAAATCAATCGATGCATTTGAGAAAAAAATAAATACAAATCTAGAAGAGATTTCTAAAAAATACAGCGCTGCAAATAGTAACTTTGATAACTTTGTTAAAATTGTTAGTAGCACAATGAATACTTTATTAGAAATGGCTAAAGGTTTTTTACGATTTTAGTTTTTTATATTAATTTTATAATTATATTTTTATGGTTTTGAAAAAACAGATGTAAATTATGCTGATACTTAACATGCAACTCTTAAGAATTATTTTATCTTTTGAGTCGCTTCTTTATTGTACGCAATATAAGAGATTAATAATGCTAAATTCAATAGTTAATAATTTAAATAATAATGTAAATGAAAATAAAAATAGATTAAATAAAAAAACGCTTGATAGAAAAAGCGAAAATATTTTCAATGTAGAAGGTAGATATCTTGAGCAAGAAAATTTTAATGAAGAAATAGATAAAGCGAAAGAACAGTTAAAATATCAAAATAATAATCTTAATATATATCATCCAACTGATAATGAGAATAGTAATTCACTTAAAGAAAATGCAATAGTTAATGAAAATAATTATGCGAAAAATAGTAATAATGTAAGAGTGTTAACGGAGGAAATATCATTAATTCAAAATTCAGATGATAAAAATAATTCATCCTCTGACTCATTACATGATTTTTTTTATGAAGTTAAAAATTCTATAGTGGTAGGAAAAAATGATTACTTAGATACTCTAAAAGATCTTTTTTCTAGTTATATGAATTATGTCAATGAAGTACGAGAGGCGTTATCTTCATTAAGTGAATGTGTTAAAGCGGGCAGTAAAGATGGTTATGTTGAATTCAATCTTGCTAAATTTTATGCAAAGGTTGAAGGGATAAATGTTAAATACGGGAATAATACTTCAACTATTTTAATGGATTTTAAAGTTTATTTTTATAAACAGATAGATAATAAATATAGAAGAGAAATTCATAATAATAGTATTGATTATACAGAAGATGAGGCACGTAATGTTGTTAGTGCAATAAAAAAACTATTTAATGAAATAAAAGGGATTTCTATCAATGATTGGGATATGGATGGTTATGATGTTTATTTAGTTATAAAACCTGATATATCAGATTTAACTAAATTATTAGATACGTTAAAAAATGTTGGAGATGTGAATTCAACAAGTATTAATCTGTTACAGACTGAATTTGATTTAATAAAAAAATCCATTGATATACTAGAAAAAAGAGTTAACACAAACCTAGAAGAACTCTCTAAAAAGTATAGTGCTGCAAATAGTAATTTTGATAATTTTGTTAAAATTGTTAGTAGTACAATGAATACTTTATTAGAAATGGCTAAAGGTTTTTTACGTTTTTAATTTTTATTAATGGAATAAAAATGATGGTTATATTATGGATGATAAAAAAACGCTGTTATCTATAAATAGCAGCGCTTTATATGTAAATTATAATTAGAATTTATATTCAACACCTAACCAGTAATTACGACCATCTTCCATATAACCTTGAGTATATTCATAAGATTTGTCGAACAGGTTATTGATTGATGCATTAGCAGAAACGCCATAACCCAAATCATAATCTAAACGAAGATCTGTTTTTGCATAGCCTGCCAGTTTGTCATTTTCATCAATACGGTTATAAGTCCAGCCTTGTGCTTCTTCCATAATAGTAAAGCGAACTTGTTCAACGGGAATAAAAGTAACCCACATATAAGCTTTGTGTTTTGGTAAGCCTTCGATGTGTTCAATCTGTTTAGGATCACTATGGATATAGCTATAGTTTAAGCCAAGTTCTAACCAATCAGCCACATTACCTTTTGTACCTAAATCTAAACCAACATAATCAATACGTCCGCTATTTTGGTTTTGGAAAAAAGTCGTGCCATTACGATAGACCGTGTGTGCCATAATCGCATCACTTACACGATTATAATAAACACTTGTTTGATAACCCCATTTGTCATTGATATGTCCTTCATAGGTTAAATCGAAAGAGAGTGCGCGTTCAGGATCTAAATCAGGATTGATAATTCCTTTTGAGCCATCTTTTGGTTTTTCCGTGGTGTAACGCTCTTTTTGTGTAGGGAAACGGCTGCGATCAGAAACAGAGAAACGAACCGCATCATTATTAACTAAGGTGTATTTTGCCATCATCTCCCAGTTAAATGCGGTTTGTTTGTTATCGTCAGCGCCTTTATCAGTGTCAACACTATCACGCCAGTCATAGCTAATTGCACCGACTAAATCTAAATCGTTAGTTGCCGCCCATTGGTACTCAGAAGCGAGTGACCATGTTCTGTCTTTATAACGCATCCAATCGCCACCTTTTTCTTTTTGAGAGCGGTGAACGTCATCTTTCCAGTGCGCAGCAAAAGAGAGCAGGTCATTTTCACGAGTATCAATACCTAATTGTAATGCGGCACCCGTGCTGTAGTCGTCGTAATGGCTATAGTCAACATAGTTACCTTTTTTAGGATACATATAGAGGGTATTTTCAAATTTATCGTGATAAGCACGACTTTGCAGATTGATGCCATCTGTAATTTGCGTCACCCCGTTATAATAAAAACTCTCTTTATTGTAATCAGGCCATGCCCAATATTTATATTTACCTTTTGCATTACTGCTGGTATTGGGTGGGCTATTTTTTTCGCCATCTTGTTTAATATAAGTAAAGGTATATTCATCAGAGGCGCGTGGAGTCCAGCCTACTTTTATCATGCCACGTTTGTCGTCAGTCGCTGAGTTAGCACGACGGCCATGTGTTCCCGCATTTACATTATTTTCATCAGCACCTGGAATTGGTGTAAAGCGTTGTTTTAATTGACTTCCGCTAACTTGAATAAAGCCAATTTCGTTACGAACGCCTAAACGTGCGCTCATATTGTGTGCGTAATCAGCGCCACGCGCAAAACCTTGAGAATAAGCAATGCTGCCTTCTAATGGTTTTTTGGGTATTGCTGTGGTGATATTAATCGCGCCACCCATTAAGTTCGGGCCTTGCAGTAATGAGGTATAGCCTTTGTTAACTTCGATGCTGGCAAGATCATTTGTGGTAAAACGCGCTAAATCTAAATTGCCGTCATAAGGTACATAAGTAGGAATACCATCAAAGAATACTGGTACTTGGCGGCTATCAAATCCGCGTACTTTAATAGTGTATTCATTGCGATTACCTGATTTTTGCATCACAACGCCGGGTAATGTTGAAATGGCTTGTGCCGCATTAACTTTATTTTGTTCCAGCATTTGTGATTGCGTTAGCACATCTGGATTGGCTGCAATTGGGCTACTCCAAACCGTGAGTAAGTCAGGCGTTGATTGACCATAAGTAGTATCAGCAAGTGTAATATTTGGTAGTAGGGCAAGAGATAAACAGCAGCATAGAGGTTTTAATTTCATCATTCCAATCTCAATTCACAATCTATATATAAATTTTTATATAACGATATGCGTAAAAATAAATAAAATGAGCACTTACTAACTTGTAAGTACTCGGTTTGCTTATCAAACAAATTCATCGCGTTGAAAGTGACTCAAGTACGGCGAGATTTCCTCTATGCCGACACTACCGCCTCCTTGTAGTTTACTTCACTGTATTTACAACGCGTATTGCCTTTGTTTATTATTGACTAAATACGTAAACACTTACTAACTTGTAAGTTGCTATTTTTATTTAATCTTTTGGGCGCAGACGAACTTTAATATCTGCCGGTGGAGCATAATAAGGTGCAGACGTTACCATTAAGGTGATGCCTGTTTGTGCATATTTTTCTATCGTATGAAGATTAATACCGCCAGCCAATGAAAGATGGCAATGAGGGGCAGTTCTAGGCGCTTCTTGTTGAAGTAGCGCGATATCTTCAATTGAGAATTTATCGAGCTGTAAAATATCTGGCTGGGCTTTTAGCGCTTCTCTTGCTTGTTCAATATCATCGGCCTCTACAACAATACTTTTTTCAGGGGCTGCTTGGCGTAATTGTTTAACATGCAGCGCCCAATTATCAGGTTCAACTAAAAAGCGACGATGATTCGCAAACAGTAAAATAGTTTCTGAGCAGCCTTGGCGGTGAATAATTCCACCTCCCGCGAGCACCGCTTGTGTCGCAAGCAATTTAGTATTAGGGATATTTTTGCGCGTACAGGCAATTTGTCCTTTAGGTTGATAGCGATGATAAATAGCTAACATTTTCGCCATATAATCACTAACGCCACAGCTCCACTCTAATACGTTTTGCACCACTTTCCAGCCTTGGTGAAGCGCATCAGCACGGCCTTCAGCGGTAATTAGCAAAGCACCTTGTTCGGCAAAATCACCGTCTTGCAGATGTGTTGTTACGTTTAAGCCTAGTTTTTCAAGTAAGCGACGAGCAAGTTCAATACCGCTGATGCAGCCTGTTTCGCGGCGTGTAAAGGTCATAACACCCGGTTTGTCTTGAATATTCAGCGCGCGACTTGTTAAATCACCATATTGAATATCTTCCATCAATAGGTTATCTAAAAAGGCATCAGGGTAATAAATCATAACAATAACTCACTTTCAGGTACCACATCCCAAGAGACCATCGCCCAATCGCGGGTTGGCGAAATCAGTGAAACACCATTTTTAATACTCTGGTGGTAATATTTTTGTAAACGGGCGATTTCATCTTCACTTAATGGGCCTACTGAGAAATTAATACCTTCAATAAATTGCTCTAGTGTATTGAAATTACTTTGACAATTACGACTACGAATATAATCAACTCTAGGGTGAATACCCATTTGGTTAAGCATATTAACCGCATAAATATAGGTGGGCAGTGTAGGAACTTCACGACCTAACAAGCGAATAATACGTTGATCAACAAAGGTCGGTGAAACCGTATGAGTTGTATAAACACGCAATTTGGCTTGGCGATTAAGCTTAATCAGTGCGGTTTTTAAATCCATCACTAGCGTAGAACGAGAAGCAACGGCGATATCACAACGAGGCAGTTCATCCCAGCTATCTTCCCATGAGCAAGTGATAAATTGCGCGTGATTAATGCCTGCTTGTTCGGCTCTGCGCTTAGCAACAGTTAACATTCCAGTGCTGTAATCAATACCAATGATTTGTTTGAATTTATCTGCAACGTGAATGCTGATAGAGCCAGGGCCGCAACCGACATCAAGTAATGTTTCAGCACCGGTAAAATCCATCATTTCACGAAATTTAATTAAATAAGGATCGTTAGGATTAGCACAGGTTTCTGCCATTTTTTCAGCACGTTTATCCCAATGTTCAGGCTCTTTTTTGGTTCTTTCAGCCTGTGCCATATGGTTTTTATATAGTTCATCAAAATCTGTTGTTTCTATCGTATTCATATTCTTGCCTATATTCTGTTTTTATTATCTGAGTAGGCGTGAAAATGCGCCTGAATGTCTGTTGGTTTTACACCATAAAGGTGCGCTAAATTATCGGGTGTCAGTAAAATAGTCGGACTATCTTGCAAAACTTGGGTATGAGGTGTGAGTAAAATGACATCATCAGCCAATATTGCCGCATGTTGTGGGTGATGAGTGGACATAAACACACTAATGCCGAGCTGTTTTAACGCTTTAACTTGGGTAAGCAGTTTGATTTGATTACCAAAATCTAGGCTCGCAGCTGGTTCATCCATCACCAGCAGCTGCGGTTTTTGCACTAATGCTCGCGCAATTAATACCATCTGTTTTTCGCCACCACTTAGGGTATCAAAGGTTCTATTGGCGAGATGAGAAAGCGAAAGCATTTCTAAGGTTTCCATCGCCATAGCTCTATCTTGTTTATTAGGCATAGAAAAAAAAGATAAATGCGCCCCACGCCCCATAATCACCATATCGATTACATTAAAAGCAAAGGGAATATGGCTAGCTTGTGGCACATAAGCAATGACTTTGGCTAACTCTGTTGGTGACCACTCTGTTAGCGATTTATTCGCTATCGTAATCGAGCCACTGATTGCAGGTAATAAGCCGAGCAAGGTTCTCATTAATGTGGTTTTACCACAGCCATTCGCTCCTAATAGACAGATAATTTGCCCTTGTTTGATGCTAAATGAGAGGTTTGTTATTAAGGCTTTATTTTTATAGCCAATGGCGAGTTGATCTGCTTTTGCGATAATCATCCATCTCTCCTTGTTCTGAGTAATAACATCAAGAAGAATGGGGCACCAATAGCAGATGTTAAAATGCCTAAAGGAAGTTCAATATTGGCGATAGTACGAGCTAATGTATCAGTGATTAACAGCATAATCGCGCCTACAAGCAAGGAAACAGGTAACTGTTGACTGAAGTTAGCACCCACTAACAACCTAGCAATATGAGGAACGATTAATCCTAACCAACCAATAATTCCCGCAATAGAGACAGCACTTGCCGTAATTAATGTCGCTGAAAGAATAAACACAAGCCGTGTGACTTCAACATTTAACCCCAGTGATCGTGCTTCTTCATCGGATAAACTAAGTATGTTCATTCTCCAACGAAGTAAAATTAGAGGAATAAAACCTATCAACATCAGTGGTGCGACAGAAAGCAAATCAGAAGCTGTAATCGCAGAAAGCCCGCCTAGCAACCAAAATGTAATAGAAGGCAGTTGAGTATAAGGATCGGCGAGAATTTTCATTAACGAAATGGCAGAGCCACATAATGCGCTAATGGCAATTCCTACTAAAACCAAAGATAAAACAGGATCGTGCTGTCGCGCTAATTTGGCAATAAAGTAAACGAGGGCAACCGTAGCAAGCCCGCCAGCAAAGGCGAAAAGCTGAATAGAGAACATCGATTGCCCAAGAAAAATACCTAAAACCGCACCAACACCTGCACCTGAAGAAACACCTAGAATATCAGGAGAAACTAAAGGATTACGAAACATCCCTTGATATGCCGCCCCCGCTAATGCAAGCCCACCACCAATTAATATGGCGGCTAAGACACGAGGAAGCCTTATCTGCCAAAAAACAGTTTCAGTGCGGTTATATTCAAGGCTGCCTGAGATTTTGTTGCTGATGAGTGTCCACAACTCATGAGTGGTAAGTGAATACTTACCACTAGTAATAGCGATTAACGCAGTAAGAAAAAATAACGCCAACAAAAGCGTGATGCGTGCCGATTGACTCATGAAGACCCCAGCAATTGCTGACATTGTTCAGCATTTAATTGCGTATGGTAAAAATGAGCAAAGTAGTTTTGCAGATCATTAGCGACTGATTTTTCTAATCGAGGGTCAAAATGACTTTGCAAGCGGCGCATACCTAATAGACGATTAATGCCAGGAGGCCCATCTAACCAGCCAAAAGGCAGCCCTTTAAATAGCAGTACATGTTTGTTTTTAACAGCTTGGGTGCTTTTCCATATTGAGTCTTGTGTGATTTGCTGATAGGCATTTTCATCTTGTGTAATGATAATTTCAGGATCCCACATTAATAGCTGTTCGGGTGAAATATCAGTTAGTCCCGTAAAATCAGGTACATCTACCACATTTTCAAAACCTAATATTTCAATTGCTTCGGTATGAATAGAACCTCTGGTTCCTGTTTGTAGCCCTTTTGCTCCTCGAGCAAGATAAAAACGAGGTTTCTCTTTTTGCTGTGAAGCAAACAACAACGCATCATCAATATATTGTTGAGCAATTAATGCCAGCATTTCTGCTTTTTCATTTACTCCTAACAAGGCTCCGGTTTGTCTTAATTGTGCTGGGCTATCTTTTAGTGTGCCATCAATCAAAACATAAGGGATACCCGTTTGCTCTGATACGCGTTTTGCTAATGAACGGTAGGTTTCATCAACATTTCCCACATCAAGAATAATATCAGGGGCTAAGCTCATTAATGCTTCTAAAGAAAGCGTGCTTCCTCGCCCTGAAAGCCGGCCTAAGCGAGGTAATTGACGTAATTCTTCAGCAAATATTGGGCTTTTTTCTAAACTTAGCGAGGAAAAACCCAACAGTTTTTCAGGCGCTAACGCCAGTAATAGTTGATCTGTTGGTGGACCTGCGCTGATTACCCGATGAATAGCATCAGGTGCGGGTATATGTCCAAACTGTGCGGCGATACGAGATGTAATTGCCGCTCTTACGGAGTGAGGCAGCGCTGAAAGTGTTGCGATAGTTGTGAGGTAGGTAAGAAATAATCGTCGATTGATAGCCATAATTTTACACTGTTATATTGTTTTATATTGATATCGTTATTTCATCTATTATATAGCGAAAGATACTATATTTCTCTTGGTTTAAGTCAAGGGATTGGCAGACAAAATCAAATCTCACTACACAGCCGATAAACTTTATGCAAAATAGTGTATAACGTAGGGATATAATCGATTTATTGAAAAATAAAACGCATAGTAATAATGATGATGTTTGCGGATAACTACGATATAAAATGAAGAAAAAGCGCCCCTCATTACAGGATGTTGCGGATCGAGTTGGTGTCACTAAAATGACAGTGAGTCGTTTTTTGCGTAATCCAGAACAGGTCTCTGAAGCTTTACGAGAAAAAATTGCTCGTGAATTAGATAGCCTTAATTATATTCCTAATCGTGCTCCCGATATTTTATCTAACGCGACTAGCCATGCGATAGGTGTGTTATTGCCTTCGCTAACTAACCAAGTGTTTGCTGAAGTTATCCGAGGTATTGAATCGGTAACGGATAAATATGGTTATCAAACTATGTTAGCGCACTATGGTTATCGTGCTGAAAAAGAAGAAGAACGTCTGCTTTCTTTGCTCTCTTATAATATTGATGGGCTTATTCTTGCCGAACGTCATCACACACCTAGAACCTTAAAAATGCTAGAGACAGCGGGTATTCCTGTTGTTGAAATTATGGATAGTGTATCGCCGTGTTTTGATTCTGCGGTGGGATTAGATAACGTTGAAGCCTCTTACCAAATGGTAAATGAGATGATCCAACGTGGTTGTAAGCGAGTGATTTACCTCGGTGCAAGGCAAGATGAGCGTACAATTATGCGTTTGCAAGGCTATGAAAAAGCGATGCACAATGCCAACCTACCAACAGGCAATGTGATGACACCTAAAAGCTCTTCTTATTCATTAGGTGCTGAGTTATTACACGCCGCACGTCAGCAATATCCTGATTTAGATGGGCTTTATTGTACCAACGATGATATTGCTATCGGGGCTGTGTTTGAGTGTCAGCGTGTAGGTATTGCCGTACCTAATGAGATAGCGATATCCGGTTTTCACGGCCATGATGTTGGTCAAGTAATGACGCCACGTTTAGCCAGTATTTTTACGCCTCGTGATGAAATGGGTCAGCAAGCCGCTGATTTATTACTTAAACGAATGAAAGGCAAAACGACTCGTGGACAAATTATTGATGTTGGCTTTCGCATTATTACAGGCGAAAGTATATAGTGCTATTAGGTGATTGATTTATATTAAAAATAAAATTAGAAAGATTTTTTAACCCTATTATTTTTATAAAATAATAGGGTTTTTTATTGCCATAAGTTTTTAATCATATTTTTCTTTTTTATCTTTATAAGCGAGTTGTCGGTTTTATGAGATATTGTTCTTTATTAGGCGTGAGATAATGTCGCGAAAATTTATCAGTAATAAGGCAATTTGTTGTAACTTTGTTGATTACTCGATATTCATTTGCGAGTAACTTCACATTTTCACTTCTTAGTTTACTTTCGCTGTTGTTTTTATCTTCACTGTTCAGGTAATGTTACCCGTAACAGTTACGGGTAACATTACAAGAAAAAGACATCAATGTCTGCCTTAAGGAGCAATATATGAGCGATACCCAATCCCTACACCATGTGTTCATTTTAATGGGGGTATCAGGCAGCGGTAAATCTGCGGTGGCAAGCGGTGTTGCACAGCATACAGGCGCTGCATTTTTAGATGGAGACTTTCTTCATCCTCGTGCCAATATCACCAAAATGGCGTCAGGTAATGCGCTAAATGATGAAGATCGTAAACCTTGGCTAAAAGCATTAAATGATGCCGCCTTTGCGATGCAACGTACTAATGAAGTTTCATTAATTGTTTGTTCTGCATTGAAAAAGCAGTATCGCGATTTGCTAAGAGACGGCAACCAATGCTTACACTTTTTGTATTTAAAAGGTGATTATTCTCTGATTGAAAGCCGCTTAAAAGCACGTAAAGGGCACTTCTTTAAACCTCAAATGCTAGTGACTCAGTTTGAAACATTAGAAGAACCAACGAAAGATGAAAAAGATGTGTATGAAATTGATATTTCAGCGCCTCTTGATGCGGTTATCAAACAAGTAATCAACACCGTTAAATCAGTAACGGCGCTTTCTGAGGAGAATAAAGTATGAGCACTTTAACGCTTGTATTAACTGCGGTTGGTTCTGTATTACTGCTACTCTTTTTTGTTATGTACGCACGTTTACATGCCTTTATCGCCTTAATGATTGTTGCTATTGGTGCCGGTATCTTTTCAGGAATGCCGTTAGAAAAAATCACCCAAACCATGCAAAACGGGATGGGAGGTACACTTGGGTTTCTCTCTATCGTGGTCGCATTAGGTGCCATGTTCGGTAAGGTATTACACGAAACTGGTGCATTAGACCAAATAGCAGTTCGATTATTAAAATATTTTGGTGAAAAGCGCGCTAATTATGCGTTAGGTATTGCGGGTCTTATCTGTGCGTTACCTTTATTTTTTGATGTTGCAGTGGTGCTGTTAATTGGTGTGGTATTTGCTGTTGCTCGTCGCACTGGCGGCAATGTCGTTAAAATGGCTATTCCTCTTTTTGCGGGTGTTGCAGCGGCGGCCGCTTTCTTATTACCAGGCCCTACACCAATGTTATTAGCTGACCAGATGGGTGCTGATTTCGGTTGGATGATTTTAATTGGTTTATCTGCAGCGATCCCGAGTATGTTACTTGCAGGCCCTATTTTTGGTAACTTTATTAGTCGTTACGTTACATTAGAATTACCAAAAGATTTAGAAGAACCAAGTTTAGGTCATAACAAAATGCCTTCTTTCGGTTTTAGTCTTGCTTTGGTTCTTTTCCCTTTAATTTTAGTGGGATGTAAAACCATTGGTGCACGTTTTGTAGAGCAAGGTACTCGTTTATACAATATCTTAGAATTTATTGGCCATCCTTTTATTGCGATTTTAGTGGCTTGTTTAGTTGCGATTTATGGCTTAGCGATCCGCCGTGGTATGAGTAAAGAAAAGGTGATGGAGATTTGCTCTGCGGCTATTCAACCTGCGGGTATTATCTTATTAGTTACCGGTGCGGGTGGCGTTTTTAAACAAGTATTGGTCGATTCTGGTGTAGGTCCTGCTTTAGGTAATTCATTAATTAGTGCGGGAATGCCAATTGCAATAGCGTGCTTTGTATTAGCGGGCGCAGTGCGAGTGATTCAAGGTTCCGCAACAGTGGCTTGTTTAACAACAGTGGGCTTAGTTTTACCCGTTATTGGTGAATTAGGTTATAGCGGTGCACAAATGGCTGCACTTTCTATTTGTATCGCGGGTGGTTCTATTATTTTAAGTCATGTAAACGATTCTGGTTTCTGGTTATACGGTAAATTTACTGGCGCGACAGAATCACAAACCTTAAAAACGTGGTCATTGATGGAAACGATTTTAGGAACGACAGGGGCGATTATTGGTATGGTTTTCTTCGCCTTCTTATAAAAAAGAGTATTCACTTTTTTAGAAATGGCACATCGATATATGTGCCATTTTTCATTGCTATAAATAACGATAAATTATGACAGAAAATAATTAGCAGCTAATTAATCTACAGCCTTATTTGCTTAGTGAACAAGGTGGGGATCATAACTTTATGGTCGATTATAATACGCTGTTTATTCAACATACTGATTGTAATATTCATACGATTACTCTTATCAGAGATTCCATTTTGACATCCAGTCAAAAACTCCATGATAGGCTTGTGTTATTAGATGAGATGGAGCAACTATTTCATGACATGTTAGATAATGCTCAATCATTGGCTTCATTTTTAAATGAAATTGATGGGCATTTTACCCATAGCAATGAAGAAATTGAAAACTTCTCTAGTTGGTTAAAAAAAATCAAAGACAGCGCAAACAATATTGACCGGCTTTCAAGTCAGGCAAATATTTTATCTATTAATTCAGCCATTGAAGCGGGACATATTGGTAGAGAGGGTGCGGGTTTTTCAGTATTAGCTCAAGAAATGAAAAAACTGTCGTTAGAAATTCAGCGCCAAGCTTCGGCTATTGCGACAATTAATAATAATGTCAGTTCTCGATTTATTCCGGTAAAAGAAAATACATTAAAAAATCAGCAACAATTACAAGAAGTTAAAAAAATTGTTACTGAAGGGCATGAAAACTTAAGTGCGCTTGCAGAACATGCAGGTGAGCTTAAACATATCTGCCAATTTATGTCGATGCAGCAATTTTTTAACACCGTTAAACTTGATCATGTTTTGTGGAAAGAAGCAATTTATGTTCATTTACTCAATAATGATGATGAAAATTGTGTTAATCAACATACTGAATGTCGCTTAGGAAAATGGTATTACCAAGGTGATGGACGTAAATTTGCCGGCACAGAAGCTTTTCGCCGTTTAGAAGAACCACATAAATTAGTGCACCAATGTGGGCGTCAGGCATTAGCTGCAAATTTAATCGGTGATGAAAATGCAGTAAAACACTATATTGAGCAAATGGAACAAGCCAGCGTTAATGTGATTAAATATGTTGATGTATTGCTGGGATCCTTCAATAATTAAATAATTTAGTGATTTTTCTTACTAAAATTAAAAAAGGAGCAAGAAGCTCCTTTTTAGTCATCATAAAAGACAAATTAGCCTTTTTTGATTAGTGCTGATAACTGTCCATATAAGGTATTTGCGCTGCTTTCATAACCTTCGCGAGTAAGATGGACACCATCTGGTCGCGCTAAATCATAAATTGCCCATGCCTTAATGGAACATTCACCACCCATATAATTACGCCAATCCCAAAATAGTGTTTTCTCTTGCTGAGCAACTTCTTTTTGGATTTTTACAATATCAGTTAGCCATTGTGGCTGTTGAGAGCGACAATCTGGCGCTTCTTTATTTTTGATAGAGTCGGAAGGGCCAATTAATAAAATCGCGCTATTAGGAGCTTGTTGGCGAATTTGGCGAATTTTATCGGTTAACTGTTGACGATAAGCGACTAAATCAAAAGTATCGTTAAAGGCTTCATTGGTGCCATAAGCCAAAATCACCATATCAGGATGTAATTGACCTAACGTTTCCGTCCATTGGCTACCCCATTTATCCATCATATTAATAGTTGCACCATTAATACCTAAAGTAGATAGCATCACCCCCGGTTTTTGATTGCTAATTAACCACCCCCCTAATTTTACTGGCTGGCTTTTATTTAGCGTAACATTCACTGGGAAGGTGACCGGTGTAGGGTTTGAAAATCGCCATTCACCATGAGTTTGCGATAACGATAGTGTTCGTGAATTTGACGACTGAACACTTATTTGCGCTGCTGTAGGGGCTTTATATAACGCTTGTAATTGATAGCGTTGCTGAGTCGCTGGGTTTTCTGATAACTGTATTTTTGCCCATTTTGCTTGAGGCTCACTGATAAATCCACCTAGTGGGAAATCAGGATCACTATCTTTGCGGCTTGAAAGTAACGTCCAGGCTTTTTTATCACTTTGATATTGCATATTGGCAGTACGCTGCCCTGGGATAGTATTGGGTGGCACAAAACCAATTCCCGCATTACCGTAATCCGCCTGAAAACGATCACGTAACTTGCCACTAAAGAAATCAGCCGCCGTATGCGAATCACCTAACTGAACAATATGTACAGTTTGATGGCCTTGCTTTAGTTTTTGCACAAAACGAGTAAAGTTCGGGTCATGATAATTATAAAGCTGTCTTGAACCATCAGCTGGCAACACCGTTGATGTCGGCAGTTTAACGGTTTTTTCTTGCTCTTGATTACAAGCCACTAAGAGAGAAACTAAAGCCAGTATAATTGCGCTACCGACTAAGGTTCTACGCTCAAGGATGTGCGTTATTTGTTTCATTTGAGATAACCATATTTTTATCTTTTGTATCTACATCATCTACGGTTTCATCTTTCGGTTCTTCTTGAAGATGAATTCGCGAGAATACGTGTTGGGCAATAATTTGCTGGCCTTTCCAACTGAAATGGATCCCGTCGCCAGCACGTAATTTTACTTGGCTGCTGCCATCACCCATATAATCAGAGTAAATATCTTTCTCATATTTAAACATATCATTGACAGAAAGATAAATTTCGCCCTGTTTTTCGGCCTCTTCACGGTAAAGTTTATCAAGATAGGCCATACCTTCTGATAACTTCTGTTTGCGCATATTAGGCGGACCAATCCAAATGACAGTAACATTATTTTGACGCGCATTTTCCATAATGCCGGCAACACGGGCGCGATAAAGCGACTCCCAAGCTTCGCTGGCAAATTTAAGATAACGACCCCCACCGTCAGGTGGCATATCCCAAGGATCGTTAGGCCCTAAAAAGACAACTAAAAGCTTAATGGAATCGTCGCTTGCTAAACGGTTGGCAATGGTCTGTGGCCAATTGAAAAAACGAGGGTAAGCTAAACCTGTGCTTTGCTTACTTAAATCGATGCTACTGATTTTATAATCAGATTGAAGCTGGCGTTTAAGTAAAGGCGCAACACCTTGCATCATCGAGTCGCCAGCAAATAAGACTTTATCTTTTGGTAATAAAATGACTTCGGTTTTTTGTACTATCGGTTTTGGTGCTTCTAAAGCAGCATTAGAAATGTCTGTTGCTGACATATAGGGTAATGCACCTTTGGCATGTTGTCGTTGCAATAATTGCGGAAAGCGCTGAGTTAACTGATAAGCAGGACGAGTATACCCATTGAAAAAATGCAGTCCCACAGCAAAGCCTTCTGGCAACTGTTCAATCACATCGACTTTCACCCTCGGTTTGGCTTGATTATCTGGGTGATGAATGCGTAGATAATCACCATAACTTTCAGCAGCGATAAAAATTCCGTCACGCAATTGACCACCAATTTGCCACCCGTAATGATTAGATAATCCAGACCAAGGTGCAGGACGATGATATTGCTGTTGCCAAAAACGCTCTAACGAGGTTTGGTTTAGCCAAATGAGTAACAAGGCAGTTGCAAGTGCCATAAAAGCAACTTTTGCTGTCTTTTTTAAATTTGAACAGAAATCAAAAGCTGGCATAAATAAACCCCGGAACCCCATCAGGAGACAACATAAAAATGACAGTCAAAATAAGCGCTAAAGGAATTGGATAGACATACCACGGTATTCTACGTTCAAGTCGGATAATAACGTCTCTTAATGTGACAAAGCACGGATAGAGGAGGAATAAACCCCAGAACATTGTTAGCGTTAATCCTTGCGCTTGTAATGAGGCCCAAGCACCTGTACTAAAAAGTTGTTGGATAAGTACTATTGCATCACTAACAGTTTGGCTGCGGAAAAATATCCAAGCAAAACAGACAAAATGGAATGTAATTATCCATGACAACAACATATTTAATGAAGATAAAAAGTTAGGTGCCGCATTTTTACGCGCAGGGAACAGGCGGTGTTTAATATTTAATAACACCACACCAACACCATGAATAGCACCCCAAATAATAAAGGTCATTGCTGCGCCATGCCATAAGCCTGAAATAACCATTGCTGCAAAAGCATTAAAATTTTGTCTTATCGCACCTTTGCGATTTCCCCCTAAAGGAATATAGACGTAATCACGAATAAAGGTTGATAAACTAATATGCCAACGACGCCAGAAGTCCGCTAAGTTAATCGCTAAATAAGGTGCATTAAAGTTACGAGGAACCACAAATCCAAGTAATAATGCAATACCTGTCACTAGGTTGGTATAACCCGAAAAGTTAAAATAGATATGCCATGCATAAGCATAAATTGCAGTTAATACTTGTCCACTCTGCGCTAAATCGGGTGCATTAAATACCGGATCAACATAGTTAGTGGAAAACCAGCCGCTTAACCAAAACAGCTTCATAATGGCTAAGACAATCAGCATTAACGCCCCTTTATAATCAATGATCTTTCGGGTTGGCGCTTGAATTTGAGGTAGAAACTCTTTAGCTCTATTAATTGGTCCAGCAACAATGCTAGGGAAAAAGCACAGATAGAGCACGACATCAAGAAACGGGGCTTTGGGGATTTCTTTTTTACAAACAGAAACCACATAACTAACGGAATGAAAAATATAAAAAGAGAGCCCTAATGGCGCAAGTAACTCAATCAGTGGAAGCTCAACGCTGAGTCCCCATTGCTGAAAAACTTGAGTCAAAGATTCTTGGAAAAATGAGTAATATTTAAAGAGGATAAAGTAAATGGCTACCAATATACCTAATAGCCAATAAATAACTTTAGCCGAAGTATATCGGGTTAATATGTTGGTAATTAAATAAATACAGAGTGTATAACTTAATAAGACTATCGCAGGACGATAATCTGCATAAAATAAGAACCCATAACTTACTGTTATAAGTAAGATATTTTGTATTTTGACCTGCTTTTGGAAGAGCCAATAGACAACAAAAAAGCTAATAAAGGCTCCGAGAAACTCGAATGAAAAAAAATTCATAAATGGCTCTAAGGGTATGGTTCAAAAGTCATATCAAACATGTTTACCCATATATTATGAATTCTTAGCAGGCTTTCAATCAAAAGATTATATTGTGATAAATAAAAGCCACTTTTCCTTATACAGAAAAGTGGCTTTTTTCATTATGAAAGCCTATTAAGGCTTAACTATTCGGCTTCGATTGCAACTGAACTTGAGAGATCAGTTTTTTATTTGAGTCGAACATTTCGGTGAGATAATCGTTATAACTTGAACCAAGTTCTGAATATCCCCTTAAGTCAGTGATTAACTGACGCGAATCAAGTTGCTGTTGTGTCATTCTTTGTTGTGCTCTTGATGAACGCAACGAAGTATAAGCACGGTGCGTATTAAGATTACGCACATAAGCAATTACAGAGCCTTCAATATCAGGGTAGGCTGCATAGCCTTTGGTTTTCCCTGGTACATTATTGCAAGACTGACTTGCGCATCGCATGCCGAATAAATTATTATTTTGTTGTGCCAATTTTGATGTTCCCCAGCCAGATTCTGTAGCTGCTTGAGTTGCGACAAAGTGTGTCGGAACAATATCAACGCGAGCCATTAACGAATCCCAATTTACCTTTTTTGGACTGGTACATGTAATGCCATAGTATTGACAGATATCACGCAGTTTTTTTAAATCTGCGCTGCCCCAGTGCTGGGCTTTACGTTGAGCGAGTAACCACTCACGATCCTGCAATATCTTATTATTGACTTGTTCAATAATAGGAACAATGACATTTAAAAACGCTTTCTTACGCTGTGTTCCCGAAGGATATTTTCTCAAATCAGGCAATGATGTCGACACACCTTTGAGAGAATACTCCTGCAGCATATGGGAACTGCCGGTACTGGTGGAAGCAAAGCTTGCCCCAGTAAAGAGTAGTGAAATCAAGAAAGCGAAGACGGCACTTGTCCTCATCAATTGAGAGGGCATTGCTTCTCCTCGTTTAACTGGATAAAAATCGAACGAATACTAGCAAATTACTTTTTTCATAGCTACAAAATATCGCTTCACATTAGGATAACTACGAGTGATTTACTAAGTAAAAACACTTATGTTGATGGAACATACCGTTTTATAATCAATTTTTGTTTTAACAAAAAATGCTTTTCCTCGGTAATATTTAATTTATCTTATGAAAAATAGTGCAATTTAACTCAAATTTACTTTAAAAAGGGATTTTTAATATGTACTTTTTGTTTAAAAATTACTCAAATTTTGTTGTTTTTGGGCTTATTTTGCTATCTGTGTGAAGCGCTTTTTCCGCTAAATCAGTAAAATCCGCTTCGCTCCAGTAGGTTTTAGGAATAGGTAAATCTTCCATATGTTCTGTTTTCCAAAGCTGAAATTCTGCTAATTGTTTTAAGTTATAACCCAAGTAAACACTTGGTAGTGTAAGAAAATGAGGTGCGCTATTTTCTTCAAAAGGTAACAGCGGAACACGTCTATCTGAAATATTATAATCACGCTTTAACACGAGAAATTTTTCAGGTATTCGCTGTTGACTATCCCACCATTGACCATCTATAACATCAAACCATTGCTGGGTTAGTGCGCGAGGTTGAGCTTCTAATTGAGCTAATGCTGAAGGAATAATACCCTGCATAGATTGATTGTAGTGTTCTAGTGTTGTGGCGTGACCATTCACAATCAGCGTAAGAGCAAGGCGTGCACCAATCAAGTTAGAATAAAGATCTTCAGGGGAGAAGGCCGAAATGCTTTCTGAAAAGCCGGGAACCGAACGAAATCCATACCATTGTGCAATTTCATGCCATACAGCAAGGCGAAAGCCAAGTCGGGCTGCAAGATAAGCGCTTAAGGTGTAACGTTGTGCTTTATCTTCAGGCGGTGTAAAGGCTTTAAAATAAATTTTACGTTCTGCTAGCTCATCACTAAGAGTGAGAGTCCACTCTTTTCCTAAGTTAGGATAAATATGGGTAAATAAGTAATAAGTGTAATCGGCAGTATCGCGGACATGGGCAATATCAATAAATCCTCCTTTATGAGAATAAATTAAGCCAGACTTCTCACTACCAATTCCAAATACTGCTGCGGTGCCTAACCAAAAATTATCGTTATAACGGTGGTTACCTAATGTTGAGCTTTCAACCACATTATCAATACGATAAAAAGGAATGGGGATCCCTAACGCTTTGACTTTTAAATTGTAGCCAAAAGCACAGCATGGCCTTAAGCCATTAGGCGCTTCAAGTGGCGCAGGTACTTGCCAAGCTTGAGCGGCTTGTTCTTGTGTTTCGGTTTCAAGGTTAGCTGAAAGCGGTTTTACAGAAGCAACATTGGTACAGCCCGATAGCAGTAGAAAAAAAGCAATAATTTTAAGAAAAGGAAAAAACCTCAACATCAAAATGCCTCGCCAACCTGAAAATAAAAGCCAGTGCTCTCTTTACCAATACCGAAATCCAAACGCACATTCATACGTGGTTTAAATTCAAACCTATAGCCGATACCAATACTTGGCAACCAATGACCTTTACCTAAATCACGCGCTTGATCACTGAGCGTTCCACCACCTGCCCATAGTGCAATACCATGACGCCAATTCAGCTTCTGACGATATTCTATTTGGCTAGAAAATACATGGTTATCTTGGTAACGCCCTTCGTAATAACCACGCATTTGATGTCCATTACTTAATTTAGAAAGTTGGCTCCAAGGTACTTCGCCAGAAGTAAAGCGCGCGTAATTATCAAATGCTAATACTGAATTATCACTTAAAGGATAATAGTAATTATATTGTAGTTGAGTTGCATTAAATCGATTATTGCTACCCGTATCTGGGGAGTAGTGTGTATAGCTAATATCAAAAGCCTGCCCTTGGTGAGCATTAGGCAAAAAATCACGGCTATCATAACTAAAGTGCACACTTAATCCTGAGCTGGTGGAACGTAACGGTAAATTACGTTCATTCATATATTGTTTGAATGGATTATCTGGTGCCGCTGCTTGTAAGTTAGAGTAATCCCATCCCAAACCAATATAAGTATTCTTAGTGATTTGGCGCAGTAGTGTAGGGGTTAGGCGTAATTCTTGAGAGCGATACTCCCCAAAATGCTCGTTAACTCGCCCTTCGTGATAGCCCGTTCCCCAAAAATTCGTTGGTACATTATTTAGTGTGCCAGTGAGATAAAAGCGCCAAGTGTCATCCGCAAGATAAGTGTAGTTGCTAAAAGTCATGCCAAAAGCACCGGTTGATGAACCAAAGCCACTTAATGAAATTGAGGATATTTTGCTATCGGGGCGCATATCTGCTTGATAAAGCCCTACTAAAGCGATGCCAACACCAAATTCTAATTCTGGCGTATAAAAAGGTCCTGGAAGAATCCCCCAGTCAATAGTTTTGCTGTGATCAAAGCTATTTTCGCCCCCTAATTCGGCAAGCCATTGGTCTATTTGTTGCCTATCAGGAAAGAGTTGTGCTTGTGCTGTGTGCGAAATAAAGAGGCTGGCAAATGCCAGCCCAAAAATAAAAGGGTACTTAACCATTAAAAACGGAACTCACCTGAAACAAAGAAGCTATTACGATTATTAAAACCAAGCTCAGTAATAACATTAAAATTACGAGTAACTTCTAAACGCGCACCTAAAGTCTGGCTCCATTTATGAGCAAGATGCTGTTCAACGTCGAATTTCATACCAGGATCATCTAATGCTTGGATTAAACCAGCAAATGCTGGGGGAAGGTTTAATTTATTAATATCACCTTTAAAACGTTGGGTAATATCTTGGTACATTGCACCTGTCCACACTTGTAGTTTTGTATTGCCTTGTCCGGCAATTAGAGGTGAAAATACAAATTCATAACCTACTCGAGGTGAAATTATTAATGCTTTGATATCACCATCTAAAATATCAAGATTTGTCTTTGTATAATTTAAGTCAAAAGTAGCAAAATATTGATTATAACCCCCTGCTAAAGTGAAACCGCCACCATAAGTATCACCTTTAAAATCAAGGTCAAAAGGCATACCCTCTACAAACGGTAAAGGCATACCAGCAAAACTACCTCCATTCAGGATTGTTTTTGATGTACCTTTAGTTCGACCATATAAGCCATAAACGTTCATAAAAGGAAAAACCCAGCTATCTAGTTTTAGCATATGGGTTTCACTTTTTTCGCGAGTATGGCCCGCATCAATTTTTAAAGCGCCAGCTGTATCCGGATTTTTAGGCATGATAAAACCAATCTTATCCACAACGATATCTTGGCGTAGATTCATATAACTATAGCTTGCACCAAAAGGCTCAGCTAAATCATAACCACGGGCGCGGGCTTCATCACCCCAAATAGGAAGAACACGAGATTGGCTTGCTGGGGTGCGCGTATCTAATGATCCTTCATTATTTTAGGCAGTACCACCTGATTGATTAACGCTTAAAGAGAACAGTGGGCGGTCACTGTCTGCATAAGATAAGCTAGTGGCGAGAAGAGAGGCAGTGAAAACCACCTTATTTAAATTGGAAAAGTGCATACATAACCCACAAAAAAATTAGAAAATAAGTAATTAGAAAGAGTAGCCGAAAATTTTAATCTCTTTTAAGTTAATGGTCACCAGCTATATGTGCGAAGTAGAGATAAATACACTTATATTTGCTGTTATAGCGGGACAGATCAGTAATTTTTTAATAAAAATCCTTATATCTCCTAATCTATTCTTAATAAAACTAGTGAATGTTAAAAAGAGAAAAATAAATTCTAGTCAGAAATAGAACTAATTATATTTTATTTACTTATTTACCTGATTAAATTGGCATCAAAAGTAGGGAGCTGTTATAACCCCCTAGTGATTATTGATAATAATAATCACCTAGCATGGAGCTACCTTATTAAGGAACTTATATGACCTATGAAGAGTTATACCAATACGCTGTTTTTATGTTGTCTCGTCGTGATTATGGCGCAACTGAACTTAAACGGCGCTTAGAACGAAAAATAAGAGAAACAGATAGAGCAAAAGAAACAGTTACCGATGAAGAGTGCTTGCCACAAGTTATGGAACGCTTATTAGAAAGCCAATATCTTGATGATAGCCGCACTGTGTACACTTTTTTTCGTAGTTACCTTAATAAATCTTATGGTCCTTTACGTATTCGCCAAGAATTAAGAGTAAAAGGTTTTCCCTCTGAAATTATAGAGCGTGTATTAGAAGAGACCGACACAGATTGGTACGAACTGTGCAAAGAACTTAAAGAGCGCAAATTTGGTACGAATAAACCAAAAGATTTTAAAGAAAAAAGTAAACAAATTAGGTATCTGCAGTATCGAGGATTTACTTCTGAATATATGAGCGCCTTATTTTAATAGACTAAAATGTCAAAAAATTAAGGCACTCAACAGCGTTATCGTAATGTCATGATTATCGTAATGTCATGGCAATATCGGCCAAGTCTTTCTGGTTATCTTTTTTAAAATAGACTTTTTGATGCAGTAACACATCAAACGGAAAAGGTGATCGTATAAATTGCACTTGTTCATTAGTAATACTTGAAATGAAGTGCGCATTTTCTGGAATAAAACAGTAACCTGCGCCTTCATTAATAAAGTGCAAAACATCTGACATCTCTGTTAAACCTAAGGTATGACACTGATAACCTTTTTCTTTAAGCCGATTAATCGTTGATATAAAAATAGGATTTTGCAATGTGCTACTTCTTTGTATCAGTGTTTCTTCCTTAAAAAACTGCTTCATACTCTGATTTTTATGCTTATCTAATAATATTTTGTGGGTCAGCATACCGACTTTTTGGGTACATAAATCCACAGATTGAATATTTTTATTTGAATATTCAAAATCGAGAGAAGAGATAACTAAATCAAACCCATCTTTAAACAGTTCATTTTCAATATTATCGATATAGCCATCGGTTAAAGACAGATTATAACAGTGACTATTTTGTTTAATTGACAATAATTTTGTTTTTAAATCTGGGTAATAAAGGCCATCAAGTTTAATTGCTAGGTTTTGCTTATCTTCTTTAGTACTTGAAATTTGGTTTTCTATACTTTTTATCTTTTCATAATACGGGAAAAGTTTTTCATATAATGCTTTCCCTGTAGGGGTTAGTGTTACGCCTGTTTTAGAACGTTTAACGAGTGATCTACCTACTTGACTTTCAAGCTCATTAAGCCCATGGCGTAATGCAGATGGAGTAACATTAATTAAATCGGCTGCTTTTACAAGGCTCTGACAGTTCGCAACAGCAAAGAACTGATTGATTTTTTTTGAGAAAAACATGGTGTTGTTCCCTAAGTACTCCGAGGCGCTAATAATTGATATCGATATACGTATACTCTGCCTATTTGCATTCGTTTTATTGATATTTGTCAATCTCTCTATCAGCCCGACTAAAAATGATAGAAAAATGGATAATATATAAAATGTGATAAAAATATAAAAGTATTGGAAATAAATTTAATAGCGAGTAATAAATTTAATGGCTAGTAATAAAATCAATCGATTGTTTGTTTTTTATAATCTTTAAATTTTAGTATTATTTGTTTTCTATTTTTTAGTGAAATTCCGAGTGAAACCTAAGAAGCATAAAAAAACTCAACTCAGTGAATAAAATAGTTCAATTTTCTATTTTGTTTTTTCTGTTATTTTTATTTTCGACGCAAAGATAGATATTTTTAATTTCTATTTTTAATTTCTATTTTTAAATTAAATTTAAATAAATAATATTAGGAAAAACTTAATGAAAACCATTAATACACTTTTAATGAAAATGAATTCTAACACTTCAGAATCTATTTCACTTAAAGACTTAGCTCCATTATCACTTCATGAAATTCGTGCATTAAGCGAAGAAAAACTAAGCTGGCATGAAGCAAAAAAATTATACACACACGCACAAAAAGCGGTAAAAGTTAATAAGCTTAATGAAGCTCATCATTTAGCTCGTAATAATCCACAAGTACAAAATGCCGTGGCTTTAGGTATTCAACAACAATCAGCACGAAGCCGTGCATTAGGTGATTGGATCCCAAATAGAGACAACCATTATGTCGATTCTAAATCAGTGGCATCGATGTTTTCACCCGCAGGTTATTTAACTGAACTTTATCGTGAAGCAAAAGCCTTACATGCCGAAAATTCAATTTATCACTTGGATAAACGTCGCCCTGATTTAGCGCAATTAGTGTTATCTCAAGATAATATGGATAAAGAAGTTTCTACCCTCTCTTTATCAAATCAAATTTTAACTACAGCATTGCAGAGTAAATTAGGCAGTGGTAAAGATCTATTTCGTGAATTAGCCACCAACCGTTTAACCGGTGGGACACCTTATCACCACCCTTATGAAACCATTCGTCAAGCAATTATGCTTCAAGATAAAAATCTTGAAGGTTTAATGTCAGCTACTGATGTTACTAAAATATTAGATTCTGCGTTATTAGCCTCTATTCAAGCTGATATTTCCCCTGAACTTTATAATCTTTTAACCGAGAATGTTGATACAGATACGGATGCGCTGTTTAAGAAAAATTTTGGTAATGTTAAAAGCGAATTATTAAATAGCCCTCGTTTTATCGCTGAATATTATAATATTGATATTAAAGATGCTCAATTTGTTATCAAAGTATTTAATAAAAAAGAAACTCTGACGAATAAAGATATTTTAAAATTAAATAAAATTATTAGATTACATAAAGCCACAGAAATGCCATTGTTATCTGTGATCACAGCCATTCAATCTAAAAATACTCAATTAAATATTGATAAAGAAACGTTAAGCAGTATTTTTCATTTGCAAATGATGATGAATACTTACCCCATTACAGTAGAACAAGCGATTGTGCTTAATGGAGGTTTAATTTCTAAAACATCATTAGATAAATCACCTTCTCAATTTGATCAATTATTTAATAATCCACCACTTAATGATACGCTTTTGATTGACGATGATAAAGCGATCAGTTTTTATGATCCGTTAACTCCAGAGCAGTCAATTCGTGTAAATATTTTAAAACGTGCTTTTAATGTGAATTATATTGAATTGAAGATGTTATGGCAATTGACATATAAAGTCATGAGTACGTTTAATTGTAATTTACAAGATCTTTCTTTACTTTATCGTCTCCACTTAATAGCAAAAATTCACGGTTTATCTGTTAATGAATTAGTATTGCTTATAGATATTTTACCTGCACCATTTAATGGCGCAATAAAATCTAATTCTACTTCAGATGAACTAGGTAATTTAATTCATACTATTAATGAATATATAAAGTTTTCTAAAAAAGAAAAATGGAGCATTAGTGAATTATTTTTAATTTGCTCAAAAAAATACGATTCTGAATATAGTTCTGAATTAGACGTGTTAATTAATAATTTAAAAACGATATTAAAAAATACGTCAAATGACTATACGGAACAATTCTCAGTCGTTGCCTCATTTATTGCATCTGAAATGGGTGTTGATTCTATCGAAAAAGCAAATTCAATATTAACGTGGGTTGATATTGAAAAAGAAAATGTTCATTTAAAAGATATTCTACCATTAATTATAAAAGATGCTTTAACTGAACAAGATAAGAAAAATATTGCACTATTTTTTAATGTACTTAAAAAAGTCACTTTGGTATCCAATAAAATTGGATTCAATAAATGTGAATTGGAGTTTGTTAGTTTTAATTCTGAAATTTTTTATCCTAAAGAAAGTCGCACATTAACGATTGAAAGAATAAAACATCTCACTGATTTTCATCATTTTATTTCACAATGTGGCAATATGGCGCATGAGTTTTTAACTGGAATTAAAAATCAGTCATTAACAGCTGAAAAAATGGCTTCTATTTTAAATATTGATGAAGAAACTCTTAATCAAGCTTTGTCACTGACACCAACAAAAAATTTAAAAGATTTTCAAAATATTACTGTTCTTATTCAATATCTTGAATTATCTAAGATGCTGGGTATTTCCCCGAAAGATTTTAAATTATTCATTGAGTTAAAATACACCGAAAATAATAATGTCTCTGGCACGTATGATAGCTGGAATAAACTTAGCCAAATTATGCAGGCGGGTTTAAATAGTGATAAAACTATGCAACTTATTCAATTAATGGATGAGAAAAAAGCAGCCGTTTTAACCCATTATTATGCCAATCAAAGTAACAGCCCATCGTTAACGGGTCGTGATGATGTTTATCACCACTTATTAATTGATAATCAAGTTTCTGCTGAGATTATGACAACACCAATTGCGCAGGCAATTGCCAATCTTCAGTTTTATATTAATAACTGCTTATCAGGTGATGAAAAGGATGTTGATAAGAATGTGAAGGGTCGCACTTTCTTTGCGCAATGGAATGAGTTTAATAAACGCTATAGCACATGGGCTGGGATTTCTAAATTAGTTTATTACCCTGAAAACTATATTGATCCAACCATGCGTATTGGGCAAACCAAAATGATGGATACCTTATTGCAATCCATTAGCCAAAATAGTGTGAACCGCGATACGGTAGATGATGCCTTTAAAACTTATTTAACTTCATTTGAACAAATTGCGAATTTAGAAGTATTAAGTGGTTATCATGATAGTGTCACATTGGATGATGGAGTTACTTATTTTATTGGTCGTAATCCTGCTGATCAAATGAGTTATTATTGGCGCAGTGCTGATCATAGTAAAATCAAAGACGGTAAAATGGCTGCCAATGCCTGGACTGAGTGGACTAAAATTGAAAATGGGTTGAATCCGTATAATGGATTAATTCGACCAGTAATTTTTAATAGCCGTTTATATGTTGCTTGGGTTGAACGAATTGAAACTGCAAAAAATGAAACTGCGGGAAAAATTGAAAAAGAAATTAAATATAGCTTAAAACTCTCTCATATTCGTTATGATGGAAGTTGGAGTTCAGCGGTTAATTTTGAATTAAGTAATAATGTTTTTGATATTGAAAGTATTAATTTTTACTTATCTAGTGATGCAGTCAAAGAAGAGTTGATATTATCATTTTATCAAATGGACAAAGGTTATCCAGATAAACTTGATAAAACTAAATGCTTTGTATTTAAAATTGAAGAGGAAATGAATAAAATATCTGTTCCTGAAGATATTGCTGGTGCTATTTATGCCAGTTCTAAAGATTATTTTGATGTTTATTCGGAAAGTGATCTTGTAACTAAAAAAATAAATAATAAATTTTTTATTAAAACAACCTTATCATATGTAATAAGTAAAGAGCCTTCCAAACCAAATGGTAACAATATAACGACAAGTGATATTGTTTCTCTTGATGGTAGTCAAATTAATAAAGCAAAGATTGTTGAATTTAATGATAATAGTGTCAGTTGTGCTGTGTCAGCATTTGTTAATTGCCATGTAAATAATATTATTGATAGAAATGAGATGGTAAAGAAAATTTTTGAGTCTAATTCTGTCGATCCTTCAGATATATATTATTTCACAACACCTTTAGCACAGAGAGCTAATGGTGATACTTTCAATAATTATAATGATCTTATTTTAATTTTTGCTATTAATACCAGAAAAAAAGAAGCTTATTTATTTATGATACTAAATCAGGAAAGGTTGATGATTATTATACCGAAAAATCTGATAATTATAACCAAAATTTCTTTTATATTTCTGGAGGAGGTATCTTTTTAAAAGGTGTAGATAAAAAAATAAAATTTTCAACTACTGATAAATTAATACCAAATACTTATAACGGTGATTTTAATCCTTCTAATAAAAATTTTATGATTTGTTGTTCATTACTGAGGTTGGAAAATACCTATTTATCAGCAGATCTTGGATTAAAAGATAAAAAACTTGGCGAATCTATGAAAATAGATATAGAGCAACTCTATATTAATTACTTAAATGAGATTGATGATATTTTAATTACCTTAAACTCTAGAACAGAAAGTGGTAAAAGAGAATTTGCATTATCAGCATGGTCTTCTAGCTCATCTACAATTAATGTTGGGGATAATAGCTATAATAGCAAGGATAATATTCTTAGTTTAAATATCCCAACCAGTGAGTTTTTGACAGATAACACCTCTTTTTTAGATGCTAAAATTGCCATTACAGGTAAAAAAGTCAGCATTTTATTTGAAAAAGAATTTAGTTTTGATATTAAGAAAATATTAATAGTTGATCATGGCGATGTAATTTATATAAAGACAAATACGAAAGGTGCTCAATATCTTTCTATGAAATTTAAAAATACATCTACGTTAATCCGTTTAAATACATTATTTGCACGTCAATTAGTCAAACGTGCGAATGTAGGCATTGATGATATTTTAACGTTGAGTAGCCAACGTTTACCTGAACCTGCATTAGAGGGGGAAGGTGATAGCACTATGGACTTTAATGGGGCTAATGCGCTCTATTTCTGGGAATTGTTCTATTACACCCCAATGATGGTTGCTAATGTAATGCTGCAAGGACATAACTACGATGAAGCAAGTCGCTGGTTACGTTATGTGTTTAGTCCAAATGGGTATATTACCGGCGGTCAAAATACTGATATCGTTTGGAATTCACAACCGCTCTTAATCGATACCGCTTGGGATAAAGAACAACTGGATTCAACCGACCCGGATGCCGTGGCACAAACTGACCCGATGCATTATAAGTTAGCCACCTTTATGAAGTGCCTCGATATTCTTATGGAGCGTGGTGACAGTGCTTACCGTGTTTTAGAGCGCGACACCTTAAATGAAGCCAAAATGTGGTATATGCAGGCGCTGAAATTACTGGGTGATGAAACGGAACTACGAGGTGACAACGTTTGGTCTGCCCCTAAATTAATGGAAGCCGCCTCAAAAACAAAACAACCAACACGCGTTATCAATGAAGAAACCGCATCACCGCGTACTGCCAACTCATTAACGTCGCTGTTTTTGCCACAAATTAATGAGAAATTAGCGCAGTACCATGACACGTTAAAAGTACGTTTATTTAATTTACGCCACAATTTATCGATTGATGGGCAACCACTGTCACTGCCAATTTATGCGACACCGGCTGATCCAAAAGCACTGCAAAATGCCGCCATCAATCAATCACAAGGTGGTAGTGCATTACCAAATGCGGTGATGCCAACACAGCGCTTCCCTGTGATCTTAAATAGCGCAAAATCTGTGGTTAATCAGCTGATGCAGTTTGGTAGTTCGCTGTCTAGCATTACCGAACGTCAAGATGCCCAAGCATTGTCAGAATTACTCACAACACAAGGTAGTGAAATTATTCTGCAAAACATGAAGTATCAAGTGAAGAGCATTGAAGAGTTTACTTATAACGAGCAAGCGTTAAAAGCGTTACGGGCTGGTGCAAAACTCCGCGTTGATCACTATAGCAAACTGTATGATGAGAATATCAGTACACCAGAACAGCAAGCAATGGATCTCTATTTAGCCTCTTCGGTGCTCAATACTGCCAGTCAAGGGCTAAATATTGCTGGGGCAGCTGCCGATTTAGTGCCGAATATTTACGGTTTTGCAGTTGGGAGCTCGCGTTTAGGTGCTCTCTTTAATGCCACATCCATTGGTCTGCAATTATCTGGCTCTGCAACTCGTATTGCGGCAGATAGATTAAGCCAATCAGAGTGTTATCGTCGTCGTCATGACGAGTGGGGCTCATTACGTGATACCGCAAAATCCGAATTAGAGCAGTTTAATGCTCAACTTGCCGCCCTGAAAGTACGAAAAGAAGCCGCGAATTTGCAGTTAGACAGCATGAAGTTACAACAGCAGCAAGCGCAAGAGCATTTAACCTTCTTACAAAATAAATTTACCAATACAGCCCTGTATAACTGGTTACGCGGTAAATTAATGGCGATTTATAAGCCTTTCTATGATTTAACCATCTCTCGTTGTCGTATGGCAGAATTGGCTTATCAGTATGATTTAGGTGAAACACAAACCTTTATTCGTCCTGGTGCATGGCAAGGTAATTATTCTGGTTTGATGGCAGGTGAAGGCTTAATGCATAACCTGACTCAAATGGAAAACAGCTATCTTGAGAAAGATAAACGTGCGCTGGAAATCACCAAAATTGTTTCGTTAGATGATGTGTACCAAGGCTTAAGCAGCGATAAGTTTGGTTTTGAGCAAGTGGCAGATGTGATTAATCAGTCGAAAACACAGCTTGGTACAGCAGAAAATGGTATTAGGCTGAAAGAGGGTCAATTACAAGCCTCCATTAAGCTCTCTGATTTGGCGATAGAGAAAGATTATCCTGCGGGGTTAGGTAAATTACGCCGTGTTAAACAAATTAGTGTGACATTACCGGCATTAACAGGTGCTTATCAGAATATCCGAGCAGTGCTGAGTTACGGCGGTAGTGCAGTGAAACCACGAGGTTGTAATGCAATTGCGATTTCTCATGGCATGAATGACAGTGGTCAATTCCAACTGAATTTCAATGATGCGAGTTATCTGCCATTTGAAGGTTTACCAGTGAATGACACCAGTACACTGACTTTAAGCTTCCCTGATGCGACAGATAAGCAAAAAGAGATGTTACTGACACTGAGCGATATCATTCTCCACATTAATTACACCATTCGTTAATTATCCAAATCTTAATTAATTACAGGCTCCTTAGGGAGCCTGTCAGGAGCTCTACATGCAAAATTCAGAGAAATTGACCTTTGATGCGCCAAATTTACCCAAAGGGGGTGGTGCAGTCACAGGATTAACCGGCAATATGGGCGCCGTTGGCCCTGATGGCGCAGCTACTTTTAGCTTGCCATTACCGATTAGCCAAGGCCGTGGTTATGCCCCTTCTTTAGGCTTAACTTATCAAAATCAGGCCGGTAATGGCGCGTTTGGTTTTGGTTGGTCTGTTGGTGTGATGTCTATTCGTCGTCGTACGACAAAAGGTGTGCCAACTTATACTCAATTAGATGAGTTTATTGGTGCGGATGGCGAAGTTATTGTGCCGATTATGAATAAAAACGGTGAAATTGAAGCGGCACAACACAATGAATTATTAGGCGTAAAATTAGCCCATCAATATCAAGTGACCGCTTATCGTTCTCGTATTGAAAAAAGCTTTAGTCGTTTCGAATATTGGTCACTCAATGACAGCAAAGTATCAGCGAATACACCAACACAATTTTGGGTAATGTATAGCGCAAATGGGGATGCACATTTATTTGGTTATGAAACCACAGCACAGATTGTAGATAGCCAAAACAGTGCACATATCGCCCAATGGAACCTAAATGCTTCGGTTTCAGCAACCGGCGAGCAAATTGAATATCACTATCGCTCTGAAGATGAACAAGGGTGTGATAAACAAGAAATTCAATCACATACAAATGCTAATACACAACGTTATTTAGATAAGGTCTATTACGGTAATTCTATCGGTGAACGTGCTTTTTCTTGTGTAAAAACCGATAACACATTACCTAACAATGCGTTATTTACACTGGTATTTGATTACGGTGAGCGTAGTAGTGCGTTGTCCGCTTATCCTCAGTGGCAGAGCAATTCAACATGGGCATTGCGTAAAGACTGTTTTTCGCTTTTCCATTATGTCTTTGAAATTCGTACTCGTCGTTTATGTCGCCAAGTGCTGATGTATCACCGTATTGAAAGTTTAGAAAAACAAACTGCATTAGCAGAGACACCCGAATTAGTCGCCCGATTAACGCTCACTTACGATGAGTCAGCATCAGGTACTGTTTTAGTTTCAGCACAACAATCGGCGTTTAACGACAATAAAGACACTCAATCGTTAGTGACATTACCGCCAGTAAAATTTGATTGGCACAGGGTAGGCGCGACTAAACAAGCACAGTGGCAATCACTCGATGAACTTGCTTCATTTACGCCACAACAGCCTTATCAATATGTCGATCTATTTGGCGAAGGGCTTGCGGGGGTGCTTTATCAAGATAGCGGCGCTTGGTGGTATCGCGCGCCAATGAGAAAAATGGATAAGCAAAACCCTAATGCGATGTCATGGGATAAAGCTAAAAAACTTCCTATTATCCCATCGTTACGAAATTCAGCGATGCTGACTGATGTAACGGGTGATGGAAAGCTGGAATGGTTAGTCACACAAGGTGAGGTGAATGGCTATTACACACAAGATGAAACAAAAGCAGAAAATTGGCTCAACTTTGTACCACTTGATGCGCTACCGATGGAATATTTTCATCCTAAAGCTGAAATCACCTCATTAACAGGTAGTGGTTTTGCCGACTTAGCCTTAATTGGCCCTCGTAGTATTCGCCTTTATGCCGGTTCAGCCCAAGGGTGGAAAAAAAGTAAAGAAGTGATGCAAACCGATGGTGTGATTTTGCCGATTAAGAATATTAATCGTCGTGCCTTAGTGGCATTTAGTGATGTCTTAGGTTCGGGTCAGCAACACCTGATTAAAATTGATTACCAAGGCGTAAGTTGTTGGGTTCATCTTGGTGATGGCAAATTTAGCGCGCCTATTACTATTCCAGGCTTCTCTGCTGATCGCCTTAAATTTAATCCTAATCAGCTCTATTTAGCGGATTTAGATGGTAGTGGTACAACCGATATTATTTACGCCCAATCGACCCATTTAGAGGTTTATTTTAACCACAGTGGAAATCAATTTGTGCGTGGTGATGATATCGCACTACCTAAAGATATGCGTTTTGATAACCATTGCCAGCTGCAAGTTGCCGATGTGCAAGGTTTGGGTGTGGCCAGTATTTTACTGACAAAATCTTATCCTGCACCGCAGCATTGGGTGCTTTCTTTGCAAAATCAAAAACCGTGGTTATTAACATCGATTAATAACAACATGGGGCTGATCCAAAATCTGCATTACCGCAGTTCAGCGCAATATTGGTTAGATGAAAAATTAACGCAAAATCAGCAAGGTAAAGTTAAAACAGTCAGTCACCTGCCTTTCGCGCTGCATACACTTTGGAAAACTGAAACTGTCGATGAAATTACACAAAGTCGTTTAACTCAAACTTATCACTATCGTCATGGTGTATGGGATGGCAAAGAGAAAGAGTTTCGTGGGTTTGGTTGTGTTGAAGTCACTAATGCTGAGTCATTTAAAAGTGAAGAAAATACAACGGATAAAACGCCAAGTGCGTTAACCCGTCAGTGGTTTTCAACCGGAAAATCTTCAGTTGATGCTCAATTTTCTGATGAATTTTGGCAAGGCGACAGTGTGGCATTTCCGTTGTTTTTACCACGTTTTACCCAAGGTGAAGGCGACGCAGAAAAGGTCTGTGACGACTCACTGCGTCAACAACATACGTATTGGCTTGAGCGCGGGCTACAAGGTCAGTTACTAAGAAAAGAAGTGTATGGGTTAGATAATACTGCTGTATCAAATGTTCCTTATGCAGTAACAGAGCAGCGGCCACAAGTGCGTTTAATTGAAGCACAAGGGCGCTCACCCGTGGTGATGCCTTCTGTCGTTGAAAGTCGTGAATATCATTATGAACGTATTGCGGCAGACCCCGCGTGTCATCAACAAATTACCTTAGAACAAGATAGCTATGGTTTTGTGACTAAATCCGTTTCTATTGATTATCCAAGACGTGCTAAAGGCGCTAAAAATCCTTATCAGCATTATGAAAGCTTGCCTGAAACGTTATGGGCATCAAGTTATGACGAACAGCAACAAAACTTACGGTTAAGCTTATCGCGTCAAACATGTCATCATATTAATCACCCTGAAAGACAGGTTTATCAGCTAAGTGTTATAGCAACAAGTCGTCAAGATATTTGGACATATGGAGCAGAAAAGCAGCCTAAAGATGGCTTGAATGTAGAAGCATTACTAGCAACTAACAATTTGCTGGCACAAAAGGCGGAGTCTGTCTTTGTTGGGCAACAACAGCTGGCTTATTTGGATGCTGAAGGCAAAGTGACATTAACTGAGCCTGATTTTCCAATCCGTTTAGCGTATAGCGAAACAGCAGAGTTAGACGAAGAAACTGCCAAAATCATTTCACAGCCTTATCCTGATTTAAAATTGGATGAAGTGATGAAAAACGCGGGTTATCAGCAAAAAGATTATTTATTGGCTGATGATTCAGAAAAAAGCAAAAAACTATGGGTAAAACCGTTATTAGGGATCAAAACCTATGGTTCATTAGCGCAGTTTTATAAGCCACTGGTGTACAAAAAAACGCTGCTCTCTTGTGATTATAATTTGTTATGGGATAAGCAATTTTGCGTATTAATGGGGAAAGAGTCGCCCTTAAATGTACAAGATTTTCATCTCACTTACGATTGGCGTTTTTTATCCCCTAATACGATAACAGATGAAAACCATAATCTTCATCAAGTGACATTTGATGGCTTTGGTCGTGTTATCACAATGCGTTTTTCAGGTACCGAAAATGGTCAACAAAGCGGTTATAGCGACAAAACCTTCACTATGCCGACAACCGTAGAGGATGCTTTGGCGTTGACATCAGGCCTACCTATTGCCACAGGTTTTGTTTATGTCACCGACAGTTGGATGTCTGCATCCTCAAAATTACCGCCTCATGCACTGCAAATCATGACAGACCGTTATGACAGCGATCCACAACAGCAAATTCGCCAACAAATCACTTTTAGCGATGGTTTTGGCCGCTTATTGCAAACTTCCGTCAGAGTTGAAGCGGGTGGGGCCTTTTTGCGTAGTGAAAAAGGTGAGCTGGTGGTTGATCGTACACAACAGGCACAACAAAAAAGTACCACAACACGTTGGGCAATTTCAGGTGAAACAGAATATGACAATAAAGGAAATGTAAAGTGCGTTTATCAGCCTTATTTTCTTAATGACTGGCGTTATATTTCGGATAGTTCATCTCAGCCAAATCGTTTTGCGGATACCCATTATTACGATGCATTAGGTCGCTTATATCGAGTGAATACCGCAAAGAGCTATCAACGTAATACGATAGTGACACCGTGGTTTGTCGCTCAGGAAGATGAAAATGACACCTTAGTGTAGGTTATTTATTACGCGGATTAATTGGTGATATCGCTTAATCCGCTTTATTTAGGAATTTTATTATGCTGGTAGCAATCCCATCTGAAAGCGATGCGCTGGCTTGGATGATTATCGGTGGATTTTCAGCCTGGGGAGGTATCGTGAGGTATCTAATGGAAATTAGACAAAAGCAAATTCAGTGGTCTTGGTGTGGCATTGGTAGCCAGATCGTGATTTCAGTATTTACAGGGTTATTAGGGGGCTTATTAAGCTTCGAAAGTGGCGCAAGTCGCTATATGTCTTACATGATCGCAGGACTTTTTGGATCAATGGGGAGCACGACGTTGATCTGGCTATGGAATCGTATTTTTGGCATGAATAACCTTAAGGAGCCTAAATGAATACCCATACATTAAGTCAACGTAGCCAAAATAACCTAAACGACGTACATCAAGATTTAGTCCGCGTTGTTTATCTGGCTCTGACATTCAGTGAGTATGATTTTGTCGTTATTGAAGGTGTGCGTTCATTGATTCGACAAAAAGAGTTAATGAAAGAAGGTAAAAGCAAAACGCTCAATAGTCGTCATTTAACTGGGCATGCAGTGGATATTGTTCCGTTAGTGAATGGTGTTATTCCTTGGCAAGATTGGTCAGCGTTTGGATCAGTAGCAAAAGCGATGAAGAAAGCTGCTGAACAATTAGGTATTTCAATTAATTGGGGAGGTGATTGGGTGTCGTTTCGTGATGGGCCTCATTACGAGCTTTGTCGAGAGGTATACCCATGAATATTGCCGCTTTTTTACGCCTAGGCGTGAAAGGCGGGGTGTTGCTGATTATTGTCGTCACATTGTTGGTGATCCGTTATCAACACAATCGAATTAATCAGTTATCGGAACAAAATAGTCAGCTTGAATATCAACAACGAACACTGCAATCACAATTATTGCAGTGGCATAAACAAGCAGAAAAAGTCTCTGAAACACTCACGCACCAACAAGAGGAACAACGTTATTTAGAGGAAGAAAATCATGTTATACGCCAAGAGCTACGCCAGCTTATGGCACATACGCCTTGTGCTAATGAGTCTGTGCCTAGTGCTGTTATCCAGCTGCAACAAAGCACCATCAACCATCGTGGAAGTGCCCAATAAGTTTGTACCAACACATTTATTACAACCGTGTTCTGCGCCATTTTTTAATGTGCAAGTGTGGGGAGATTATCCCGATTATGTGGCACGCTTATTATTGGTATTAGAAAAATGTAATACCGATAAAAAAGCCGTCGCTAACTTATTAGTCGTAAAAGAAACAACGTAAAAATATAGAGTTATAAATAAAAAATAAATTAAGGAATTATAGAAATATGTCAAATCAACAATTACACACAAGAACCCCAACGGTAGTGGTTCTTGATAATCGCGGATCAACAATCCGTGAAATTAACTATTGTCGTCATCCCGATGCAATTAACCAAACTGATGAGCGTATTACGCGTCATCAATATCATGCTCGCGGTTATTTACAGCAAAGTATTGATGCAAGATTGCATGAAATTCAGCAATCAGACGCCACTATTCAATCCAATATTCAACAAACGATCAGTTTAGGTGGAGCATTGTCACTTTCACAAGGTGTTGATAATGGTATTAGCTTTAATCTTAATGATATTGAAGGGACAATCTCACAACAGATTAATGAAAAAGAAACAGTCACAACGTATAAATACAGTGATAAACGATTTGTCCGTTATTTAAAACAAGTTGAAGAAGGTACTTTAATTAATTCAGATACAGTCGTTATTCAAAAATTAATGTGGGGAGCAAATGATGAAAAATATATTGCTAATAACCAAATTGGAAAATGTATTGAACACCTTGATACAGCGGGAAGAAAAACGGTTGACAGCTTTTCATTATTAGGCGCCGTGTTATCCGAAGCGCAACAATTACATTATGGTAGTTATATTAACTGGGATTTAAATAATGAAATAAATAGTATTGAGGAAAAAGAAAAGCGTACGACCCAATATATTTATGATGCAACTGGCATGGTATTAACTGAAACTGATTGTGAAGGACATCAACGCCGTATTCATTATGATATTGCAGGTTTTATTAAACAGAGTTGGCTGACGCTAAAAGGACAATCTGAACAAACTATTTTACGTTCACTTTCTTATTCCGCTGCGGGGCAAAAACTGCGTGAAGAGCACGGTAATGGATTAGTGACCACTTATGAATATGAACCTGAAACACAGCGTTTATTACATGTAAAAACAGAGCGCCCTCAAGGTCATGTATTAGGTGCGAAGCTTATGCAAGATTTACGTTATGAGTATGATCCTGTTGGTAATATTGTTTGTGTGAAAAACGATGCCGAAGCCACACGTTACTGGCGTAATCAAAAAATCGTGCCTGAAAATCGCTATATTTACGATTCACTGTATCAATTAGTGAGTGCCTCAGGTCGAGAAACAGCCAATCAGCAAACACCGGCTTCAATGCAATCTCAGCCTGTAACGACCTTAGTGAAAGATGTGCAAAGTTACACCAATTACACTCGCTTATATACTTATGATCGTGGTGGTAATTTAACACAAATTCGTCATAACTCTCCGACGGCACAACAAAGTTTTACTCAAGATATTATTGTTTCATCTAAAACCAATCGCGCATTATTAAAATCTCAATGTTCTGATCCTCATCAAATCGATAATTATTTTGATGAGAGTGGTAATTTAACTAAGCTTCTGAATGGCGAAAATATTATTTGGGATAGCCGTAATCATTTAAAAGCCACAAACGATGTAATAGAGGGTGGTTATTTATATGAGGGTGAAACTTACCAATATAATAGTGCAGGGCAACGTATTACAAAATTACGAGGGCGCAAGATTTCTTACGGTAATTTAGAAAAAGTTACTACTCACTATTTACCGAATATTGAAATATGGGAAGTGAATGAAGACCCTGTGACGGAAAAATATGCCGTTGTTCAAATCAACGCGGGCACCAGTGCCAAAGTGCGCGCACTGTGTTGGGAAATCGGCACGCCGAAAGGGATTGAAAATAACGCACTACGTTATAGCTATGATGATGGTGTGGGTAACAGTGGATTAGAAACCGATGGTCAAGGGCAATTAGTCAGTTATGAAGAATATTATCCTTATGGTGGCACCGCCATTTGGTCGAGCGAAAATGCGGTAGAAGCCAATTACAAAACGATTCGTTATTCAGGTAAAGAAAAAGACTCTACGGGTATGTATTACTACGGTTATCGTTATTATCAGCCATGGATTGGTCGTTGGTTAAGTGCCGATCCCGCAGGTACGATTGATGGGCTGAATTTATACCGCATGGTGCGCAATAACACGGTGACTTTGCATGATCCTGATGGGCGGGCACCAATTCCACCAGCGCCACCTATGGCACCACCAGCGCCACCTATGGCACCACCCGCACCACCTATGGCACCACCCGCACCGCCACCAATAATGGGAGGTGCTCCATTAGCTCCATCCGCACCTGGTAATATGCCACCACCATTTCCATCAGCACAACCTCAAGCTGTAGGTAAAAAGAAATGGGAAATTAAAGCAGATCCAGCTTTATGGAAACAGCAAGGGGGAGAATATCCTTATTATTCGTCATTTACGATTACATTACAGAAGCTAGGTATTGAGCACTTTAGCAATATTAGTGATATGGATACATTTGTCAAAAAATGGACTGAAATAGGTCAAAATATGAAGCCTGCGGCCAGAGATATCGATCATGATAAAGCGATTGAAGTGCAAAAAATATTAGGGAAGATTGATACTGAATGGTCAGGATATAAAAAAGCAACGGTAAGTGAAACATTTAGGGGAGATACGCCCGTAGTATCAAATAGTTATTCATGGCTTTCAGGTTTTATAAAAGAGTCAGAAGGAAAAGCAGAAGCAATATCAAAAGAGATGAATTTAGATATTAAATCTTCATTGATAATGTCAACAGCAAAAGATCCTAAAATGGGCTATGTGTCAGGTAAAAGCATTATGTGGCACTTCAATCTTGATGAAGGGCATGCTGGCGTTTCTGAAGGTTTATATGCGTCTGAAGGTGAAGTAACATTCCCTATTTATAACAAGATGAAAATTACTTCATTGCAATATTTACCAAAAGGAAGCTCCTATATGAATAATCCAGAAAGGTTTGGTACGTCTCATCGCTATATTATTAACGCTAATATGCTATCAAAATAATAATACACAGAAGTCTTTTTAAGTATACCAGAGCGATATTAATTTATCGCTCTGGTAATTTTCTAAAGCTATTCTAATGATGATATTTTTCCCCACTAGAAATCCCTCTCTCACAATGCGACTTTTTTATTTATACTTACAATATCTAACTTAAGATAAATAATTATTGAAAAAAGGTTGTTAGAATTTATTTAGATAATAAAAAATAACAGTGGTATTAATCAAGGGTTATTTAAGGTTTGGTGTTTTTATATATTGTATTAAGAGGTTATTTTATTTATTGTTTCTATAATAAATTATCATCTAATAAATATTAAATAGCAGTGTTAGTCCCATTTTAATATTAAATTAAATCGCGATATTGCTCACAAATATTCATAAGCGTATTTTTAATTGTCTATTTTTGACTAATATCTAATGTGATTGACATAATCATTATATTTTAAAAAATTTTAATAATTATTGAGGCTTTATTATGAAGAAAAATAAACTTATGGTATTTACTGCAACATTATTATTATCATCAGCTAGTTTTATTTCAACAGCGTCAGCGGATGTGACGTTAAAACATGGCTATATAGATAAGCCACCTAGCAGAGTTTTTCTTTGTTCATCCAAAGGCAACAGCTTAAATAAAAACTGTGGCGATATACAATATGAGCCACAATCTGTTGAAGGCCCTAAGGGATTTCCTGAGACGGGGCCTAAAGATGGCGAAATTGCGAGCGGAGGAGATGCTAAATTTTCTCAATTAAATCAACAAGGTGTCGACCGTTGGCATAAAGTTGATATAGAAAGCGGAGAATATACCTTTAAATGGACATTAACAGCCCCACATAGTACCGCTTCATGGCGGTTTTTTATTACTAAACCGGAGTGGGATTTCAATAAACCTCTTACTCGAGATGATTTTGATTTAACCCCTTTTTGTCAGCGATTTGATAATGGAAAAGTACCAATGAAAACAGTAGAATTAAACTGCAATATACCAAAAAGAACGGGGTATCAAGTTATTTTAGGCGTTTGGGATATTGCAGATACAGGGAATGCATTTTATCAAGTCATTGATGCCGAATTTAAAAAATAATCAATTTAATTGAAATGGTTATTTACTATCAATACTAGTATTGGTCTTATCTTATTATATTTAAAATATAAACAAGTTTAAATTTTAACTTTAAATTTGAGATATAAATTAAGTTAAGATTAGTGCTTGTTTATTGATTAAACAAAAATAATAGCTATTTATTATCGCAATTTATTCAATAGCGCCTTTACATGGCGCTATTTTCATTAAATCGACTAGAAATCCATCGTGCACAATGCTACTTTCTACGTTATACCTATAATTATTTAGTTTAAAACCAATATCATTGAGGCGCGATTATGGAAATCTATTTAGATACAGCGGATATCGAAGAAGTCAGAAAACTCTCTCAAGTTCTTCCTATTGCAGGTGTCACCACCAATCCTTCCATTATCGCGAAATCTGCGCAAGATATTGAAATGCTATTGCCCGAATTAAAAGCCGCAATGGGCGGTAAAGGGCGTATATTCGCACAAGTGATTGCCAGTGATGTTGATACTATGATTGAAGAAGCGCTGCGCATTGGAAATATTGCTGATAATACGGTGATTAAAATCCCTGTAACCGAAGCGGGGTTAATTGCTATTAAACAATTGAAACAAAAAAATATGCTGGTATTAGGTACTGCGATTTACAGTGTTTCACAAGGTTTAATGGCGGCATTAGCGGGCGCAGATTATATTGCCCCTTATGTGCATCGCATGGATAGACAAGGTTCTGATGGTGTAAGGGTAGTCAAAGAATTACAAACTTTAATCACCATGCATAATTTACCGACAAAAATCCTAGCGGCAAGTTTTAAAACGCCACGCCAAGTTGTCGATTGTTTATTAGCAGGTGCTTCTGCGGTAACACTGCCAGTTGAACTTGCTTATTCAATTATTCATTCGCCAGTTGTGGATGATGCAGTGAATAAGTTTGCAGATGATTGGCAAAGCACTTTTGAACGTCGATTATTATAAATTTTATTTATAATAAAGAGCTATTCCGCGCTATTGAAAAATAATAGCGCTTTTCTATTGTTAGTTTGGTGATAATCTTTGAAAGAATGATAAAACAACGTGTTTAATTAATCGGCTATTTTAAAAGATAAATTCACTATTAAAAATAATAACAGTATATATCGCTATTATAAGACGAGATATATAGTAATATTATCTATTGTTATTTATTTTAATAACTTATTTATACTACCTAAGTTTGTTTTAGTAATATAATTGGTTGATTAAGTTTAATGGGTTAACAAATAAATGATAATAGAATATTGAATCATTTTGATAGCAACATTCTTTAGTTTTTCTAATGTGTTATTGTGATATTCACTTATGGCTAGCAGATGAAGGGAAATCTAATTATTGATTTATATCTAATTATAAGTCACCTTTCTGGTAATCTAAATTTAAATCTATTACTATAATCTTAGTCTAGAAATGGATTAATAATACAATCTGAAATTTTTATTTTACCATTATAAATTAATGTTATTTATCAATTGGTTATTAGCTTACTATATTAAGCTTTAATTCCGTTATTATTTTATAATGGATTTTTAATCCTTTTTTATTCAATTTATTTTTTATTGTTTATAAAATTAATAGTAAAATATCTAGTTGTAAAAAACGTGTTAATTAAAGAGTTTGGTTGTTAATGTAAAACTAAATATTATATTTAAATATAGTTTTTATTACCAAAATTAACAGGGAAAACTGATACTCCGCAGTGCAATAAAAATTAACATATGCAGTTATTATCTTTATTTTGAGATAAATAACCTTTTATTGGTAATACTGGAGTAAATATGTGTGAAGAATACATGAATAAACCTCTATATTTGTTAATCGCAGACTGGGTGCAAGAACAAGAGCGTTGGGTTAGCGCAAAAGAGATTGCTAAGAATTTCGATATTCCTCAGTGTAATGCCATTAATATTGTTTCTTACATTCTTTCTGATGTACGAGAAATTGAATGTGAAACCAAGAGTGTTCCTAATCAGCTTGAGGGGAGAGGATGCCAATGCCAGCGTATGATTAAAGTCAGTCATATCGATCCTCAGCTTTATTCTCGTTTGAAAGGCCATCTTCAAACCAAAAATAGCCCAAGCTCACCTGAAAAAATGGCAGATATGATCCCTCATGGATTAAATCATGAGCAAAAATGGCAATGGATGCTGTCTAAATCGCAACGTCGGTAACTGTATTGTTTGATTATGGTTCCGCTTAAAAATACGACAGGCGCTTATCACGCCTGTCGCTGTTTGTTACAGGCCTTTGGGCTTAACTTCAGTGGTACTTTTTAACCGAGGACGATTAAGTTCTGGCTCTGTTAGAGGCGTGGTTTCTACTAAACTTTGTCGGCAACGAACAGCTAGGTCTTGATATTCACGCGTGTTCATACGCTTCCATTGGATATCTTCGTCGGTAATATCACGCACGTGTTTTGCAGGACTGCCTATCAACATTTGGCGAGGTTGCCCTTGAAAACCTGCTTTTATAAAACTCATTGCCGCAACAATGCTTTCTTCGCCAATCACCGCGCCATCCATAATTACACTGTTCATGCCGACTAAACTATCACGCCCGATAATACAACTATGCAAAATTGCACCATGCCCAATATGTCCATTTTCTCTCACAATGGTATCCAGATCGGTATAACCATGCATAATGCAGCCATCTTGAAGGTTAGCGCCAGCTTCAACAATCAAGCGCCCATAATCGCCTCTTAGTGAAGCAAGAGGACCGATATAAACACCTGCGCCAATAATCACATCACCAATTAATACGGCTGAGGGGTGCACATAGGCTGTAGGATGAACTACAGGAATAAGACCTTCAAAAGCATAGATACTCATCAGTTTTCCTTTTTATTGTATTATCGATGCTGATGATAATTACCGGCCTTTCCATTCAGGTACGCGTTTTTCAGCAAAAGCGAGCGGGCCTTCGGTTGCATCTTCTGAATGTAAGACACTTGGGTAATTTTTCAATACGCCGCTGCGCATTAATTTATAGCCATCCTCAATAGAAAGTTCGCTGGTGGCGCGATAAATCTCTTTTAGTGCAGCAACAGCTAATGGCGCACTATTAGCAATTTGGTCAGCAAGTTCACGTGCACTTTCCATTAAATTTTCACTACTGACAACGCGATTGGCAATACCCCAGCGCAGTGCTTCTTCAGCTGTCATGCGGCGTCCTGTCATCAGCATCTCATTGACTATCGCAGGAGGTAGACGTTTTGGTAAACGCAATACGCCACCGCTATCAGGCACGATGCCGAGTTGTGCTTCTGGTAGCGCAAAAGAGGCATTTTCAGCACATACCATCATGTCAGCGGCTAAGGCTAATTCAAAACCACCACCAAAAGCATAGCCATTAACTGCCGCAATGACGGGTTTATTGAGATCAAAAAGCTCGGTTAAACCGGCAAAGCCACCCGCACCAAAGTCGGCATCTGGCGCTTCACCTTCTGCTGCTGCTTTTAAATCCCAACCGGCGGAAAAGAAGCGTTCGCCAGCACCAGTGATAATCGCGACACGTAAGCTCGGGTCATCACGAAAACGCAGAAAAACGTCACCCATTTCATGGCTTGTTTTTGCATCAATCGCATTGGCTTTTGGTCGGTCTAATACAATTTCAAGTACTGGACCTCGGGTTGTAAGATGAAGTGATTGGCTCATATTCTGTTCCTTTTAGTCATCAAAAATAAAAATTTATGATTGAGGTTATTTTTGCTATTTCTGAAACCAACCTATGTAATCAACCTATGTAATACGTCGATGTAATACACCTTATTTCAAATGCTTTTTAATCACTTTTCCTGAACAGTTACGCGGCAAACCGTCTCGAAATTCCACCCACGATGGCACTTTAAATTTCGCCATGTTTTGTTCACAGAAAAGGAAAAATTCTTCTTCACTCAGCGTTTCACCCTCGACAAGCACTACAAATGCCTTAATGGCTTCATCGCGAATATCATCAGGCACACCAATTACCGCAACATCTTGGATTTTAGCGTGCGCAATAATGATATTTTCGATTTCAACACAAGAGACATTTTCGCCACCGCGTTTGATCATATTGCAACTGCGGTCAACAAAGTAAAAGAAGCCTTCATCATCCCGATAACCATAATCTCCAGTATGTAACCAACCTTCAGAATCAAAGGCTTTTGCCGTTGCATCAGGGCGGTTGTAATACTCTTTAAATAAGGTTTTTCCGGGTTCGCCTTTTACACAAATCTCACCCACCTTGCCATCTGCGACTTGGTTATTTTGCTTATCTCTAATTTGTGCTTGATAACAAAAACCGGGTCTACCAATAGAAGGCCAACGGCGTTTATCACCGGGTCTATCGCCGATTAAGCCAACAATAGTTTCGGTCATGCCATAAGAGGTAAGAAGTCGAACATTAAAGCGTTCAAGAAAGGCGTCTTTTTCTTCATCGGCAAGATTAAGGTAAAACATCACCTCACGTAACTGATGCTGTTTTTCTTGAGAAGAAACAGGTTGTGCCATCAAGGTTCTCATCATCATGGGAATGCATTCTGTTACCGTGGCTTGATACTTAAGAATTTGTTTCCAAAAGGCTCTTGCACTGTATTTTTCAAGCAATACAAAAGTGGCACCAACAGAAAATGCAGCTAAAGAGGCTGTGCACTGGCAGTCAATATGAAAAGCCGGCATTACAGTGAGATAAATATCCTCTTCGCGTAATGCGTTTTGCCATGATGAGTAATAACCTGCAAAACGCAGATTATAGTGAGTAATAACAACACCCTTAGGTTGAGATGTTGTGCCTGAGGTGAAAAGAATTTCAGCAGTGTCATCAACGCTTAAAGGCGTGTGATGATTAAGGGTAACAGGATGAACGGCTTTCTGTTTTAAGAAATCAATAACACCTTTTTCAGCAGGAATTTCGTTGTCAGAAATTAAAAATAGTTGCGTTAAAGGAGATTGCTCATCTTGTAGCATAGGTTGATAAATAGGATAAAAATTATCACGAGTAACAACAACGCGGGCTTGGCAATGATTGATTATCCATGCGCTCTCTTCGTGCATAAAACGCGCATTAATCGGGATCATAACAGCGCCAATTTTGGCGAGCCCAAACCAACAAAAGAAAAATTCTGGGCAGTTATCTAGATGTAAGGCAACGTGGTCGCCTTTTTTTATGCCATAGGCATGAAAGAGATTCGCTGTTTTGTTGATCTCTTCATTTAATTCAGCATAGCTAAATTGTCTGACTGCTCCTTGTGCAGATTCAAAAATTAGCGCTGTTTTTTTACCATAAACATCAGCCAAATCATCCCACATTTGACGTAAGTTTTGTCTGCCAATTACATCCATTAAACTGTTATCCCATTCTTTTGTCGTCAATATAGGCTCAGTTATTGGTGTTTTAGCTGGGCCTGCATTTAACGGTATTACTCTTTAATTTTAGCCAGCCCCTTATCGACCAGCCCCCTAATTTGTTCTTCGTCATAACCGATGTTTTTCAAAATGGCAGAAGTATCCATGCCGTGAGATGGCATTCCACGCCATATTTTTCCTGGGTTATTTTTAAATTTCGGCATGACGTTTGGCCCTTTGCAGGTTTCGCCATTCATGGTTTGCCATTGGGTGATAGATTCACGAGCCACATATTGCGGATTATCTTCAAGCTCAGGAATTGTCAGTACTTTAGCGCTAGCAATATTGAGCTCTGAAAGGCGTTTTAAAACATCAGTAATAGGTTTTTTAGCCAACCATTCATCTAATTTATCTTCAAATAATTGACCATGAGGGCAATTAATACGATGAATAAGTTGAGTACCTTCAGGCACTTCTGGTGTACCAAGAAGATGAGCAAGTCCGATATCTTGGAAGATTTCTTTAATTTGTGTGATACCGACAACTTCCATCACGATAAAACCATCTTGGCAACGATATAAGCCACAACCTGCGTAATAAGGATCTTTCCCTTTGGTCATACGAGGACAAATTTCACCACCATTAAAATAGTCCATCATGAAGTATTGCCCCATACGCAGCATCACTTCATACATGGCGATATCAATACTTTCCCCTTTACCTGTTTGCTGTACTTTATACAGTGCAGCAAGCGCCGAAGTGGTTGCTGTCATACCTGAGAAATAGTCAGCGGTATAAGGGAATGCGGGCATGGGCTGATCTTTATCACCGTTTTGAATCAAATAGCCACTAAATGCCTGTGCGATAGTGTTATAAGCCGGTAAATTGGTATATTGCGGATCACCATATTGACCAAAACCAGATAAATGCGCGATAACCAATTTAGGATTATGTTCCCACAGCACTTCATCAGTAATACCGCGGCGCGCAAAAGCTGGGCCTTTACTGGCTTCAATAAAGATATCGGTTGTTTCCATTAATTTAAGAAATGCATCACGCCCTTCATCTTTAAAAATATTGAGAGAAAGTGCATGAAGATTACGGCGCGAAAGCTGAGGATAATGAGGTTGAACACGAATAGTGTCAGCCCATGCCACGTTTTCAATCCAAATAACTTCTGCACCCCATTCTGCAAACATTTGTCCTGCAAATGGCCCTGCAATTTCAATTCCTGAAAACACAACACGTACCCCGGAAAGCGGGCCGAATTGTGGCATTGGTAAGTGTTCTGTCATAGCGTCACCTCGTAAGTGGTCTGAGTGAACACACTCTCATTTAATGATGAGAGTGTGTTTCGTGATTAATTAGCGGTACTGTTTAAGTACTGAACGTCCTAATGTCAGGATCTGCATTTCATCAGAACCACCAGATACGCGGTCAACACGCAAATCACGCCAGAAGCGAGAAATACGATGTTCACCCGCAATACCTACACCACCTAATACTTGCATTGCACTATCAACCACTTCAAAAGCTGCGTTAGCACAGAAATATTTACACATCGCGGCATCACCAGAGGTAATTAAGCCGTTGTCACTTTTCCATGCAGTTTCATATAACATGTTGCGCATTGAATTGAGTTTGATCGCCATATGGGCGAATTTTTCTTGAATTAATTGAAAACGACCAATTGCTTCACCAAATTGCACTCGTTGGTTGGCATAACGAGCCGCATCTTCAAAAGCACACATTGCTGTGCCGTAGTTAGTTAACGCCACGAGGAAACGTTCGTGATCAAACTCTTCTTTTACGCGATTAAAGCCATTGCCTTCACGACCGAACATGTCTTTTTCTTCAAGTTCCACGTTATCGAATGTGATTTCGCAACAGCTATCCATACGTAAACCCAGTTTTTCTAATTTATTTACTTTGATACCTGGCTTGCTCATATCCACAAACCACTCTGTGAAAATAGGTTTGTCAGGAGATGCAGCATCGCGGCTCATTACCACCACATAAGGGGTATAAGCACTACTGGTGATAAAGCATTTGCTACCATTGAGGTAAACTTTGCCATCTTTGCGGGTATAAGTGGTTTGTAAGCTACCTACGTCAGAGCCAGCACCCGGTTCTGTGATTGCCGAATTCCACATCTGTTTACCCGTACCACGAAAAGCCATAATTTTGTCGATTTGCTCTTGTGTTCCTTCACGCAATACGGTGTTAAATCCACCCGGCAATTGATAAAGCACATAAGTTGGTGCGCCTAAACGGCCTAATTCCATCCAAATTGCGGCAACAGTCACAAAGCCCGCATTTAATCCGCCGTGCTCTTCAGGAATAAGCAGGTTGTCGATTTCCATATCGGCTAACGCTTTGACAAAACGCTCTGGGTATTTACTTTCGCGATCACATTGTGCGAAATAAGCTTCCCAATTCTCGCTTGCCATTAGTTCGCGTATACCGTCTACAAACAGTTCCTGCTCATCATTTAATCTAAAATCCATGTTAATAACCTCTTAATGTGTCTTGCTTATAGGGGATCAGTCTTTCCAATGCACTTTGGCGTCTTTAATAAAGGACAAGGTGACCATGATATTGACGAAAAATAGTGGACATCCTCCGGCGATAATGGCGGTTTGAATCGGTTTTAAACCACCAAGCGCTAATAGAATGATGCCGATAACACCGACCAGTACAGACCAGCCGATACGCACTAATAAAGGTGGCTCAGAGCCTTCTTTCATTGAGCGACAAGTGGACATAGCCAGTGTGTAAGAACAGGCGTTAATTAAGGTGACAGTGGCAATAAAACAGAGGATAAAGAAGCCCCACATTGTCGCTGTGCTCAACGGTAATGCCGCCCATGTTTCGATAATGGCGCGAGGTACACCGTATTGTTCAATCAGCTGTGGAATATTAAGAATATTTTGGTCGATCAGTTGTAAGGTATTACCACCGAGAATTGTCCAAATTAACCAAGTTCCTGCGGTTAAACCTGACACCATTCCTAAGCAGAGTTCACGAACAGTACGACCTTTAGAAATACGCGCTAAGAAGATACTCATTTGGATGGCGTAAATAACCCACCATGCCCAATAGAAAACAGTCCAACCTTGAGGGAATCCACCTTTACCGATAGGATCTGTATAGAACAGCATACGAGGCATATACATCATTAACGTACCGACAGAATCGGTAAAGTAGTTAACGATAAAGCTTGCACCACCCACGATAAATACCCAACCCAACATTAAAAAGCTAAGGTAAGTACGAATATCACTGGCGATCTTCACCCCTTTTTGTAATCCAAAAGCGACGCAAATAGCATTAAGCAGGATCCAACAAGAGATAATAATGGCATCTAATAGCAGTGTATGAGGAATACCAAATAAATACTGAATACATTCAGTTACTAATGGTGTTGCTAATCCAAGGCTGGTTCCCATTGCGAGGATTAATGCCACAAGATAAAAGTTATCGATAATAGTACCAACAATACCATTAACGTGTTTTTCACCAATTAGTGGCGTTAAGGTACTACTAGGACGAATAACTTCCATTTTGCGAACAAAGAAGAAGTAAGCGAAAGCGACAGATAAGAAGCTATAAGTTGCCCAAGGTAATGGCCCCCAGTGGAACAAGCTATAAGCTAGGCCAATTTCTTTTGCTTGTGTGGAATAAGCTTCCATACCAAAAGGTGGGCTTGAAATGTAGTAGTATATTTCAATTGAACCCCAAAAAAGGACGGCAGCAGAAGTACAAGAAGCAAACATCATAAAGATCCAGCCTGCTGTACTAAACTCTGGTTTGTCTTCACCAAGACGTTTGTTCGCGTAGCGACCAAACACTAACCAGAACCAACCTCCGAACATGATGACCATATACCATTCAAAGGCCCAACCCCAGACATTGGTAACATAGCTGAAAACGGCATTAATCACTTCATTTGAAGCATCAAGATCACGTACCGTTAACCAACATAAAATACCAACAATGATTAATGGCGGAAAAAAAACCTTCGGTTCTATTCCAGCCTTTTTATTATCTTTGCTCATAGGTAAATTTTCCAAATGTATTTAGCGCAGAAGTTAAGTGTTGTTAATTCCTAATATCTAATAAAGCAGTTTTGTTTATTAATAAATATTTCGTCTATTCGAAAAACATCATAATAGAAAATTAAAGTGATTAGCTAATTCTTAAATCAATTAATGATGAGGAATAATGGATATTATAAGAAATCTATTCTGTTATTCACTTCACACTATTCTTTTTGTCGATTTTATGTTACGTTTTATAACGTTTTATTTTCATTGTAACTTGTTGTAAATTCTTTAAAAAATCCCTTATGTAATAGGCTTGTTATATAACGACTTTCAATATTGTTGATCTCGGTGGCAATATTGAATGCTAAATAGCTTTATGCTTATTAGGTTCAATATTGTTGATCAAGGTAACAATATTGAACGTTAATTCATTTAATTAACTTTAATTTCAATATTGGTGATGGAGTTGGCAATATTAAAGCTAACTCCATTCTTTATTTAATAATGTTCAATATTGGTGACCTAGGTTTAATTTTTTAATCTCTTAATTGTGTTAATTCTATATTACATTGCCAGAGTAAATGACATTATTTATTAATTTCAGGAGATGTAATGAAGATTATTACATGTTACAAGAGTGTCCCCGATGAGCAGGATATTACAGTAAATAGCGCAGATGGTTCATTGGATTTTTCTCGTGCTAACACCAAAATTAGCCAATATGATTTAAATGCCATTGAAGCGGCGAATCAGCTTAAATCTCAACTTGATGGTATTCAAATCACCGCATTAAGCGTGGGAGGTAAAGCATTAACGAATGCAAAAGGGCGTAAAGATGTGCTCTCTCGTGGCGCGGATGATTTAGTGGTGGTGGTGGATGATCAATTTGAAGCCTCTCTTCCTTATCAAACAGCGATTGCATTAGCCGCTGCTGCTAAAAAAGTAGGCTATGACCTGATCCTTTGTGGTGACGGTTCTGCGGATATTAGTTCACAACAAGTGAGTTTGCTGGTGGGTGAACTGCTAAATATTCCTGCAATTAATGGTATTAACAAAATTGTTTCTCTCTCTAATGATTTCATTACCGTTGAACGTGAGCTGGAAAATGAAATTGAAACATTAACGCTGCCTCTCCCTGCGGTTATTGCCGTTTCTACTGATATTAACTCTCCTCAAATTCCATCCATGAAAGCTATTTTGGGTGCGGCTAAAAAACCCGTTCAGCAATGGAGTGTTGCCGATCTTGGTTTAGACAGCATTACACCTCGCTCAGAGCAAAAAGTGGCTGCACCAAAACAAAAAGTCCGTCAGCGCATCATTATTGAAGGTGATGGCGACGATCAGATTGCTGAGTTGGCAGAACATTTACGAAAAATTCTTAAGTAATAGGGGGAGTTATGAGCCAGTTTTCAACTATTTGGGTATTTAGTGATGCACTTTCCCGTTTACCGGAATTAATGGGGGGCGCTTGTTCATTAGGTCAATCTATCAATGTATTTACGCTTAATGATGAGCAAAGCGTTGCTGCTTTTAAATTAGGTGCAACAGCCGTTTTTCAATTAGAAGGTAAACCTGATGATTGCATTATTGAAGATTATGCACAAAGCATGGTTGAAACCATCAGACAAAAAGGTGATGCAGGTTTAGTGCTATTGCCTAATACACGTCGCGGAAAATTAGTCGCCGCACGTTTAGGTCATCGTTTAGAGGCGGTTGTGTCTAACGACGCACAATCTTTAAATGCAGATGGAGATGCATTAGTAACAAAACACATGGTTTATGGTGGTTTAGCCTTTGGTGATGAAACCCTGAAAACGCCTTATTGTGTTATCACCGCGAGTGTGGGTGCTTTTGAACCCGCTCAAGAGAATGCTTCAGCAACAGGTACTGCACAAGCGGTGGCATGGATTGCACCTGCTCAAACTATTGTGCGCGATAGCGTTCAACCAAGAGAAATTAACGCTGTTGATTTAGACAAAGCGCGTTTTGTTGTCAGTGTTGGGCGTGGTATTGGCAGCAAAGAGAATATCGCTATTGCAGAAGAATTAGCAAAAGTCATTGGTGCTGAAATTGCTTGTTCTCGTCCTGTGGCTGAAAACGAGAAATGGATGGCGCACGAGCGCTATGTTGGGATCTCTAATCTAATGCTTAAACCAGAGCTTTATTTGGCAGCGGGTATTTCGGGCCAAATCCAGCACATGGTGGGGGCTAATGGTGCACAAACTATTGTCGCTATCAATAAAGATAAAAACGCACCCATCTTCCAATTTGCAGATTACGGCATTGTTGGAGATTTAATGAAAATCTTACCTGCGTTAACTCGCCAATTATCAAACTGACTTATTGGGCGGAGGAGATAACTTCTCTGCCATTTATCGCAAGTTCTGGAGATGTTATGTCCGATTCCGAAGATATTTTCGATGCCATTATTGTTGGCGCAGGATTAGCGGGTTCTGTGGCGGCTCTTGTTTTAGCAAGAGAAGGCGCACAGGTATTGCTAATAGAAAGAGGTAACTATGCTGGCGGGAAAAATGTAACGGGTGGTCGTATGTATGCACATACCCTAGAACGCATCATTCCCGGGTTTGCTCAACAAGCGCCTGTAGAACGTGTTATCACGCATGAAAAACTTTCTTTTATGACTGAAAGCGGTGCAATGACTATCGACTACCAAAATGGAGAAGAATTAAACCCTAAAACGGTTTCTTGGTCTGTGCTACGAGGTGAATTTGACCAATGGTTAATGGAGCAAGCTGAGAATGCAGGTGCACAGTGTATTACTGGGATCCGTGTCGATAAACTCGTAGAGCGTGATGGCAAAATTGTTGGTGTTGAAGCCGATGGTGATGTGTTAGAGGCCAAAGCGGTAATTTTAGCTGACGGTGTTAATTCGATACTTGCAGAGCAGTTAGGAATGACCAAACGTGTTGCGGCTGAAAATGTCGCTGTGGGCGTTAAAGAGATTATCGAATTGCCAGAAAGTGTGATTAAAGATCGCTTTAATCTTAAAGATAACGAAGGTACGGCGTGGTTATTTGCCGGTTCTCCCACTGATGGATTAATGGGGGGGGGTTTTCTTTACACCAACAAATCTTCGCTTTCTTTGGGGTTGGTTTGTGGCTTACATCATCTAAAAGATGCAAAAAAATCAGTTCCACAAATGTTGGAAGACTTTAAGCATCACCCTGTCGTGGCACCGCTTATTGAAGGCGGAAAAATGGTGGAGTACGCCGCGCATGTTGTGCCTGAAGCAGGTCTGCGTATGCAAACAGAGTTAGTGCGTGACGGTGTCTTAATCGCGGGTGATGCTGCGGGCATGTGTATGAATTTAGGCTTTACTATTCGCGGTATGGATTTAGCTATTGCTTCTGGTGAAGCAGCAGCAAAAACCGTACTGAGCGCAATGGCAAAAAATGATTTTAGTAAATCAACGCTTAATGACTATCTCAACTATTTAGAAGATGGTCCGTTGCGTGATATGAAAGCGTATCAGCGTATGCCTGATTTACTTGATAACCCTCGTATGTTCACCGCTTATCCAGAAATGGTGGTTGGTATATCGAAAGATCTCTTTACTGTCACCGGGGACGCACCAGTACCGATGCGCAAGACCCTAATGCGTCATACCAAAAAAGTAGGATGGATGAACCTAATTAAAGACGGGATCAAAGGAGTAAAAGCAATATGAGTTCTCCAGTGAATGTCGATGTCAAATTGGGCATCAATAAATTTAATGTCGATGAAGAAAATCCACATATTGTCGTCAAAGAACAACCTGATATGCAAGTATTAGAAACCTTAGTTAAAGCATGTCCTGCCGGACTTTATAAAAAACAAGAAGATGGCACCATCAGCTTTGATTATGCTGGTTGTTTAGAATGTGGAACTTGTCGAATTCTCGGTTTAGATAGTGCGCTTGAAAAATGGGAATACCCACGTGGTACATTTGGCGTGGAATATCGTTACGGATGACGGCTCGCTACTTTTCTCCCAGTGTTGTCTCCGACCTGGGAGCTTTTCTTTTTACTTTTTAAAAAATAGACCAGGATGCAGTCATGCAACCCAGAAACTTTGATGATATTCGTTTTTCCTCAGTGCATCGTCGAGTGATGTTATGGGGAAGTGGCGGGCCTTTTCTTGACGGTTATGTGTTGGTGATTATTGGTGTTGCACTAGAGCAACTCACACCGATATTACAGCTTGATGCTCAATGGATAGGCTTATTAGGCGCTGCGACATTAGCCGGACTTTTTATTGGTACATCATTATTCGGTTATATTTGTGACAAAGTAGGCCGTCGTAAGATGTTCCTTGTGGATATTGTTGCTATTGGTTTAATTTCTATTGCGACGATGTTTGTTTCTACGCCGGTTGGCCTTTTAGTGATGCGGGTATTAATCGGGATTGTTATTGGTGCAGATTATCCTATTGCTACCTCAATGATCACCGAGTTTTCTAATAAAAAGCAACGCGCCTTTGCTGTCGGTTTTATTGCTGCAATGTGGTATATCGGAGCGACTTGCGCCAATTTAGTGGGCTATCTTTTATATGATGTTGAAGATGGCTGGCGTTGGATGCTAGGCAGTGCATTTATTCCTTGTGTCATTATTTTAATTGGTCGCTTTGATTTGCCGGAATCTCCACTATGGTTAATACGCCAAGGGCGAATTAAAGAATGCAATGAAATGATGATTAAACTCTTTGGTGAACCCGTTGTTTTTGACGCTGAAGAAGAAAAAACTACGCGATTTATTGAGTTATTTAATAAACGTCATTTCTCTTTTGTTCTATTTGTTGCGGTTATTTGGACTTGCCAAGTGATACCAATGTTCGCTATTTATACTTTTGGTCCGCAAATAGTGGGATTATTAGGCTGGGATGCAGGAAGAAGTGCAGCATTAGGAAATGTTTTAATTAGTTTATTCTTTATGCTTGGCTGTGTACCGGCGATGTTTTGGCTTAACAGCACGGGACGACGACCGTTGCTAATTGGTAGTTTTGCCATGATGACATTGGCACTCTTCATTTTAGGTATTTTCCCTAGTTTAAATATTATCTTTGTGATACTTGCTTTTGCGACTTATGCATTCTTTTCTGGTGGGCCTGGTATATTACAATGGCTTTATCCTAATGAACTCTTTCCTACTGATATTCGAGCCTCTGCGGTAGGTGTGATAATGTCTATTAGCCGAATAGGAACCGTGGTTTCAACCTGCGCATTACCTGCATTTATCGCTAATTATGGTATCAACACCACCATGTTAGTGGGGGCTGCAATTTCTTTATTTGGAATGATTGTTTCAGTATTATTTGCGCCAGAAACTAAGGGGCTGACGTTAAATCAAACCTCAACCATGCCAATGCGTCGGGGTAAGAAATAGTTTAACTCTATGATGCTGAATTATATAATGTGTCTATTATATAAATATTCTTTTTAGTTGTTATTTTTCTGTAAGTTATTTAAAACGGAAGACTACAACAAATAATCATTCATTATTTAAATGTAACGCATTAATAAAAAAGAAATTAATTTATTATTATCTAACTTAAAGAAAATAAAAACAAAATTAAATAGAGTGAGTTATTAAATATTTTATAAGGTCTTTATAAATATGTTACTTAATTTAATTGTAAGTGTTTTTATTTTCTTTTCTTTTATCTTATTGACGTTGTTTTTAATTTTAATTGATAAGTGTTTTTTATGTTTAAAAGAAATCAACATTGAAAAATAATTCAGTAGTAAATGAGTTATCATTTTTATTATTTATTTTATCTCCTTTTATTTATTATTATAAATAACACATTTATAACGCATCAGTTTCAAATCTATTTCATTCCAATTAATTAATCTTTAATTAGTAAATATATTTAACCCGCTAAATCTAGACGCCAATCACAAATCTCACCCGTGCTATTCAAATGACGAAAAACAGTTCGTTATTTACCAAGAATGAATAATTTCCACTACCCAGAATAAGACCATTACAGAGGCAAACACCATAAAAACAGCGGTTGAGTAGGTATTTATGACCTTATTAAAGATGACAGTTGAAGAATGTCTAAACAATGCAGCAATACGATATTCTTCACAAACAGCACTGATTGAAAACCAAAGTAAAAGAGCCTTAACTTGGCAAGAATTGCAGGTTGAAGTTAATTGCGTTGCTCGTGGGTTCTTAGCAATTGGTTTAAAAAAAGGTGATCGTTTAGGTATTTGGTCTGCCAATAGTGCTGAGTGGATTATCTGTTTTCTTGCTGCGGCTCAAATTGGTGTTGCGGTTGTTTGTATTAACTTTCATTTTAAGAAAAGAGAGTTATTTGATTTATGTCGATTAACCGAAATTAAAGCACTGTGTTTTGCTGATGGTTTTAAAGACAATAACTTTATTGATGTGATTAATTGTCTTTCTAATAAGTCAGACAAGAATAAAGCAGTATTACCAAGCCTATTTATTAGCATGGAAAATAAAAGTGCTGAAAAAAGTATATCTTTGTCGCAATTAAAACGGGCTGCTGAGAGTATATCCGATGTTATTTATCAAAATGCAATTAAACAAGTTAGCGTAAACGATTTACTGACCATTCAAATGACTTCTGGCAGTACCGCAATGCCTAAAGGCGTTATGTTAAGCCAATATAATGTCATTAATAATGCCATGCTGTCAGCACAGCGCTTAGGTGTTATGCATGACGATGTGATTTGTCTTGCGGTTCCGCTATTTCACTGCTTTGGGCTCTCTTCATGTCTATTTTTTGCCTTAACAACAGGCTGCAAGCTGGTTTTATTAGATAACTATTGCGCAGAAGATGTATTAAAAGCCGTACAAAACTATCGTTGTACTGTTATGCATGGCGTTCCTACTATTTTCAGACGCTTAATGCATCATGAGCAGTTCTCTCAATACGATTTATCAAGCTTAAACAAAGGCATTGTCGCGGGTGCGAGTTTTCCACCTGCATTAATTGACGACATTGAAAATATTCTCGGCATGAAGGGCATTAGTGTCTCTTATGGTCAAACGGAAGCCTCTCCTTGTTGTACACAAACATTACCTAACGATCCTTTAGCGATAAAACGCGGCTCGATTGGGCAGCCATTGCCTTTTGTCGAAATGAAAATTATCAATCCTAAAAATGGTGAAATTTGCCCGATTGGCACATTAGGTGAAATTTGCACTCGTGGTTTTCACGTCATGATGGGATATGACAATGCACCTGAAAAAACCAAAGAAGCCTTAGATGACGCAGGTTGGTTACACACCGGTGATATCGGTTATGTCGATGCTGAAGGTTATTACCATTACGCCTATCGAATGAAAGAGATTGTGGTGCGTGGTGGGGAAAATATTAGTTTGTGTGAAGTCGAAGAAGCTATTACGGAATATCCCGGCGTTGAAGCAACAAAAGCATTTGGTATTCCTTCGGTTGATTTAGGTGAAGAGGTCTTAGCGGCAATCTGTATCCATCAATGTAATACCGTATCAGAAACTGAATTACGCGCATTTCTACAAGAACGATTAGCTCGTTACAAAATTCCCAAAGAACTCCATTTCTTTACGCAATTTCCTCATACCCCTTGCGGAAAAATTGATGTGCAAGCACTAAAGCAGCAATTGGGTTATGGCTCACCCACCAAGGGTCAGCAAGCAAAAATTGCGAGTTAAATGATAAATGTTTTTTCAATATTTCGACAACAGCAGTACGAAGTCTAAAAAATTAGGAGAAAAAATGACAAGTCATAAAGCACTGGAAGGCGTCACTGTAGTTGAACTGGCGACCTTTATTGCAGTTCCAGCAGCAGGGCGTATTTTGGCTGATATGGGTGCAAATGTAATTAAAATTGAATCGCCAAGTGGTGATAATCTGCGCTATACCGCACCAACTGAAGGCCGTCCATTAGATCAGCATGAAAACACCAGTTTTGATTTAGAAAATGCGAACAAACGCGGCATTGTATTAAATACAAAAACTGAAGCAGGAAAGAAAATCCTATTTGAATTATTAGAAAAAGCAGACATTTTCTTAACTAACTGGCGCCCGGGTGCAAGAGAACGTGCAGGCCTTGATTATGAAACATTAAAACAACGTTTTCCTAAACTGGTTTATGCCAGTGTGACCGGTTATGGCGATGAAGGGCCAGATAAAGATTTACCCGGTTTTGACTACACCGCTTTCTTTGCGCGTGGTGGTATTTTAGGTTCGCTGTATCAAAAAGGTACTGTGCCAATGAATGTGATCCCAGGTCTTGGTGATCACCAATGTGCTTTAGGCTTAGTTTCTGGTGTATTAGCCGCTTATATTCGCGCTAAAAATATTGGAAAAGGTGAGTATGTTTCAACTAACTTGCTACACACCTCTATTTATACTCAAGCGATTATGATCCAAGCTGCACAATATCCTGATTATGGACAGGCTTATCCGATAGACCGCCGCACTACCACCAGCCCATTTATTCTTGCTTATAAAACAAAAGACGACCGCTTTATTCAAGTCTGTATGCCAGTTTATGACGCTTATTACGCCACCTTTATTTCTTGTATTGGTCGCGCAGATCTTGCTGAAGACGCGCGTTATACCCGCCTTCAAGAAGTGGCGAAAAATAATCGTTCACCAGAGTTATATGACCTTATTTGGCAACAAATTGAGCAAAAAACAGCGCCAGAGTGGGCTGATATTTTCACTAAGAATGATATCCCATTCAGTATTGCTCAAACTTGGGAAGAAGTGTTGGAAGATAAACAAGCCTGGGCTATCAACACCTTCTACAACATGAAATATAAAAATGGCAGTGAAAAAGCGTTAGTTCGCCCACCAATTGATTTCTTAGAAAGTGGATTACCTGAATACCGCCGTGGACCTCTATTAGGGGAAGACACACCTTCTGTTCTCGCTGAATTAGGTTATAGCGCGGAAGACATTGCACGCCTTGAAGCAAGCAAAGACATCGTAACGTGGAAAGAGTAAGCCGTTTATTTTTCTAACTTTCAGGAGAGCAAAGGCATGCAACAGGACATCTTCACAATGGGCGTTGATATCGGATCATCGGCGTCAAAATGCATCATCATGCAAAATGGCAATACGATAGTTGCCAAATCATTGGCGTCAGTAGGGGCTGGAACTTCGGGGCCTGAAAAAGCGATCAATGAGGTATTAGCCCAGTTTGGTGGTGATCTCAGTCAGATCAACTGGATCTGTGCAACAGGCTATGGCCGAAACTCCCTTAAACAAGCCAACAAAGAGGTGAGTGAATTAAGTTGCCACGCTAAAGGTGCGCACTTCCTGTTTCCCGGTGTAAAAACGGTGATTGATATCGGCGGCCAAGATGTGAAGGCGCTGCATATGGATGGTGCTGGTCGTTTATTAAATTTTGTCATGAATGATAAATGTGCAGCAGGAACAGGGCGTTTTTTAGATGTGATGTCGCGTGTATTAGAAACACGTATTTCAGATCTAGCACAAGAAGGGGCGAAATCCACCAAAAAAGTGACAATTAGCTCAACCTGTACTGTGTTCTCCGAATCCGAAGTTATTTCTCATCTCGCTAATAACGAAACAATACCCGACGTTATTAATGGTATTCACCGCTCTGTTGCCAGCCGAATTGCAGGACTTGCAAAACGTGTTGGCGTTGAGGCACCAGTGGTTATGACCGGCGGTGTTGCCAGTAATTTTGAAGTTGTTCGTTATGTTAGTGAAGAACTAAATGCCGCTATCGCGACCTCGCCATTATCACAATATAACGGCGCGATAGGTGCTGCCATTTATGCCTTTGAAGCGTATAGCCAGCAAATCGAAGATGGCTCGCTAACAATAGGAATATCACAATGAGCAATGTAGATATGAATTCGCCGGATTATATTCCAGCGAAAAAACGCCTGCAAAAAATAGCCGCTGATGCTTATCAACGTGCTTGGGATGCTAAAAACAGTGGTGAAAAAATTGGGTGGTGTGCTTCTAACTTCCCTCAAGAAATTGCTGAAACACTGGGTTTATGTGTTGTTTATCCTGAAAACCAAGCCGCCGCCATTGCTGCAAAAGGTGCAGGTTTAAGAATGTGTGAACACGCAGAAAGTATGGGTTATTCCAACGATATTTGTGCTTATGCGCGCATTAGTCTCTCTTACATGGATATCAAACAGTGCGAAGAGATGGACATGCCACAGCCTGATTTCTTGCTGTGTTGTAACAACATCTGTAACTGCATGATCAAATGGTATGAAAACATCGCTTATGAGCTGAATATCCCGATGATCCTTATCGATATTCCTTATAAAAATGACTATGACACCGACGATGTAACGGTAAATTATGTTCAAGCACAGTTTAACGATGCGATTCAACAGCTTGAAAAAGTGACAGGTAAAGTATTCTCAGAGGAGAAATTCAAGGAAGTCTGTGAAATCTCTCAACGTACAGGACGTGCATGGTTAAAAGCGGCGGAATATTGCCAATATGAACCCTCACCAATGAACGGTTTTGATCTCTTTAATCACATGGCCGTGGCTGTTTGTGCACGTGGAAAACTCGAAGCAGCTCTTGCTTTTGAGCAACTGTGTGAAGAAATGGAACAAAATATCAAAGAGAAAAAATCGACTTATCGTGGCGAAGAGAAATATCGCGTGCTGTTTGAAGGTATTGCTTGCTGGCCTTACTTACGCGCCACTTCAACGCCACTGAAAGAGCAAGGCATCAACGTGACTGCAACGGTATACGCCACCGCATTTGGTGTGATTTACCAAAACAGTGAAGAGATGATGCGTGCTTATTCTTATGTGCCTAACTGTGTCTCAGTTGAACGTGCTGCTGATATGCGTATTGATGTCAGCCGTCAAAATAAAGTGGATGGTGCCATTATTCACGTTAACCGCAGTTGCAAGCTCTGGAGTGGCATTATGCCCGAAATTGAGCGACGCATTCGTCATGAATTAAAAATCCCAACTGTTACCTTTGATGGTGACCAAGCTGATCCACGTGTTTTTTCTGAAGCACAGTATGTGACTCGAGTTGAAGCGCTGACTGAAATTATGGCAGCCAACAAAGCGGCAATGAAAAAGGAGAACATCTAATGAACGCATTAACTGAGATGTTTGAAAAATTGCAAGCGGTTGTGGATAACCCTGTTGCTCAACTCGATGGTTTTATTCGTAGTGGTAAAAAAGTTATCGGTTGTTTTCCTGAATATACACCAAATGAGATTGTCTATGCCGCAGGCATGGTGCCTTTTGGTATTTGGGGTGCTGAAGGGCGGGAAATTTCAGAAGCGAAAAAATATTTTCCGCCATTTTATTGTGCACTAGCACTTTCTTCTCTGGAAATGGGATTAGATGGTGCACTGAATAAGTTATCAGCGGCATTAATTCCATCACTTTGCGATACCTTAAAATGCTTAGGACAAAACTGGAAAGCGGGTGTACCACAAGTGCCATTTATTCAATTGGTACATCCTCAAAATCGCAATACCCCAGCAGGTGTTATTTTTTTAACGGAGCAGTATAAAAAAATTGCTGCACAACTTGGGGAAATTTCAGGACAGCCAGTAACAGAAGAAGCACTAAAAAATGCAATTCATCTATTTAATCAACGTCGCGCGGCATTGCGTGAGTTTTGTGAGATTGCGGCACAACATCCACATGTTGTGACACCACAACGGCGTAATACCGTGATTAAAAGCGGTTATTTTATGGATGTAGTTGAGCATACCCACGCGGTTAAAGCCATTACAGCACAGTGCAAAGCTTTATCGCCACAGGCATGGAAAGGGCACAAAGTTGTTGTAACCGGCATCATTGCAGATAGCCCTTCTATTTTACAAATTCTTGCTGATAACAACATGGCGGTAGTGGCTGACGAAGTTGCGCATGAGTCACGCCAATTTCGCCAAGATATCCCAGAAAGCGGCTCTCCTTATGAAGCGATGGCACAACAAATCGCCAAGTTAGAAGGGTGCTCTTTATTATATGACCCCGAGAAAAAACGCGGCCGTTTAATTGCCGATATGGTGAAAAACACAGGCGCGGATGGCGTGGTCTATTTACTGACTAAATTTTGTGATCCTGAAGAATTTGATGCCCCTATCGTGAAGAAGCTTCTTGATAGAGAAGGCATTCCTTCCATCATCATTGAAATTGATCAGCAAACTAAGACTTACGAGCAGGCAAGAACAGCACTGCAAACTTTTGCTGATGTGCTGTCGGCTTAACGATGTTAATCAATATTAACAAAAGGCCTGTGGTTATTGCTCAGGCCAATTGAACCCTAACACATATAAGTGGGGCAATTATGGGTATTCTTTGTTTAGTCATTGGGCTAGCGATATTGATGATTATGTGTATGAAAGGTATACACATCTTTATTTCTGTTTTTACCACCAGCCTTTTTCTTGCGGTGACAGCATGGCTGGTATCTCCGAATATGCTTAATCCCGTTGATGCAATTTTACAAGTGTATACCGGTGGATTAGGTGGCTATTTTGGTAGTTTCTTCTTCATCTTCGTATTGGGTGCTATTTTCGGTAAGTTAACCGCTATTAGTGGCGCTGCCGACAGTGTAGCCTCTTTTATCATTGGTAAATTTGGTGAAAGAGCAGTTATTCCTTCATTAGTCGCAGCTTGTGCCATTTTAGCGTATGGCGGTGTTTCTGTTTTCGTTGCACTGTTTACTGTCTATTCAATGATGGTCAGTCTATTTCGTAAAGCAAATCTTCCTCGTCGCTTGATCCCTGCGGTGTATTTTGCCGGTGCCGGTACATTTGTGATGATAATGCCAGGATCACCTCAGATCCAAAATCTTATCCCAATGAAATTCTTAGGAACATCAGCAACCGCAGGCTTAGTGCCAGGAATGTTAACTGCGCTGTTCCAAATCACTTTAGTGATTATTTACCTCACTTGGTTATTTAAGCGCGTAAAAGCAAAAGGTGAAGGTTGGGTTGAAGACGAAAAAACCGCCAAAGCCGATGAAGGTAATAAAAATCGTAAATTACCTAACGTGCTTGTTGCTTTGTTACCGATGCTTATCTTGTTAGTTGTATTGAATATTCTGAAATGGGATCCGGCTATTGCGCTGTTCTGCGCCATTATTGCCGCCTTAGTTGTTTACTTACGTTATCTCGATTGGAAAAAACTCGTTCCAAATTTAGCCGCCGGCACAATGGAAGGGGTGACATCTCTTTTTAATACCGCTGTGATTGTTGGGTTTGGTGCGTTAGTTATGACCTTACCTGCATTTAAAGAGTCTTTCCAAGCTATCGCCCAATCTGGCTTAAATCCGCTGGTGGTGACCGCAATTTCAGTCGGTGCGCTGGTGTTTATTAGTGGTTCTGGTTCTGGAGCGCTAAGTATCGCGATGCCAATGATAGCCACTATGTTCCCAGCCACTGTTGTCGACCAAGGTTCATTACACCGTGTTGCCACTATGGCATCCATGAGTACCACACCGCCATTTAACGGCCTGATTATTACGGTCTTTAGTGTCTGTGGTGTCAGCCATAAAGAAGGCTATGGTCCTGTGGGGACATTAACCTTAGCTATCCCACTGTTAGCCATGATGTTTATGTTGCTGCTGTACACCTTTTTACCCGCATCTATAGCGACGATGTAAGAACGTTGACCCATTAATGCGTGTGATAAGACGACAAACGCGAAATCGCACGCCATAGAGATAACCATAAATATTCTCAGAGGAAATAAACATGGATTTTCAGCTAACCGAAGAACAAATTCTGATCCGCGATATGGTCAGAGAGTTCGTTGAAAACGACATCAAACCTATTGCAGGTGAAATTGATAAAGAACACCGTTTTCCTAGTGAAAGTGTGTCGCCAATGGCTGAGTTGGGGCTTTTTGGTTTCAATATTGATGAAGCTTACGGCGGTACAGAAGCCGATGCGCTGAGCTATGTGTTAGCGACAGAAGAGATGGCTAAAGTCAGTGCATCTCACGCCATGATTATGGGCTCACAATGTTCATTAACAGGGCCTGTTATTCAAAAATACGCAGATGAAGAAACTAAAGCTCGCATTCTACCGGGGGTGGTTTCTGGTGAAAAACTGGGTTGTTTCTGTTTATCAGAACCAAGCGCAGGCTGTGATGCGGCAGCACAACAAACAGTTGCAGTACGCCAAGGCGATAACTATGTGATTAACGGCTCTAAATTGTGGATCACAGCCGCACCTCAAGGTGCTTTCTTTATTGTTTTTGCAATGACAGATAAAAGCAAAGGCGTAAAAGGTATCACGGCATTTTTAGTAGAGCGTGATAACCCCGGTATGAGCATTGGTTTACCAGAAGACAAAATGGGCATGAATGGTTCTGAGACATGCTCTGTTAGCTTTAGTGATTGTGTGGTTTCAGCAAGTGCGATGTTAGGTGAAGAAGGTAAAGGATTTAATATCGCAATGGAAACCTTAGACGGTGGACGCTTGAGTTGTTCAGCGCTTGCATTAGGTATCGCACAAAGTGCATTAGATGCCACCATTACTTACACCAAAGAACGTATTCAATTTGGTAAACCTATCGCTGCTAACCAAGGTATTCAGTGGGTGTTAGTCGATATGGCAACCCGTGTGGATTGTGCGCGTATGCTGGTTTATCGCGCAGCTGCGGCAAAAATGGCCGGACTTCCCTATACCCGCGAATCAGCACAAGCAAAACTTTATGCTGCTGAAACCGCGACTTATGTTACTCAAAAAGCGGTGCAATTACATGGCGGTATGGGTTACACCAAATCTTACCCAGTTGAACGCCTGATGCGAGAAGCCAAATTGACCGAAATTTTTGAAGGCACCAGTGAGGTGCAACGCATGGTCATCGCAAAACATATTTTGGCTTAATTACATACAAATCTATTAACCCGTTTCATTCATCTGAATGGAGAATTTGAATTATGAAACTTATTGCCTGCTGTAAGGTTGTTCATGACGAACAAGACATCACAACACGGCCTGATCGTACACTCGCAACTGATAATGCGGGTTTAAAAATTAGTTTATATGACTTAAACGCGATAGAAACTGCGGTTGAAATTGCAACCGCACAAGGCGATAGCAGTGTTGTTGCATTGAGTGTTGGGCCAACGGCGATGGTCGAAAACGCGAAAATCAAAAAAGATATTTTATCTCGTGGCCCTGACTCATTAGCGGTTATTTCTGATGATGTATGTAACGCACTCTATTCAACGGATACCGCTAAAATTATCGCAGAAGCCGCAAAAAAAACGGGCTTTGATTTATTAGTTTTCGGTGAAGGTTCTGGCGATTTATATGCTCAACAAACAGGTTTAGCCGTTGGTGAATTTTTAGGTTTACCTTGCGTTAATGCGGTCAGCAAAGTCACCGTTGCAGGCGACAAAATCATTGTTGAGCGCGATTTAGAAAATATCACTGAAGAAGTTGAACTGACATTACCGGCAGTTATTTCTGTGACATCCAGTATTAACACACCAAAATTACCCTCAATGAAAGCGATTTTAGCGGCAAATAAAAAACCAGTAGAAAAGTGGAGCCTAGCGGATATTGGCGTTGATATTTCTGTGCCAACTGTTGTGCAAACAGCGATTTGTGCACCAGAGCAGGCAGATCGTCTCGGTGTTATTTTAGAAGGTGATTCTGACGAGAATATCGCTGCTTTTGCTGAACATTTACGCCAAGCGCTTAATCAATAAGGAGATCCTAAAATGGCTAGTTTACTACCAACTACCTTTGTTTATGCCGAAAAAGCGGATGATTTAGCAAAGTTGATTGCGTTTGCTCGTGGATTTGGTGAAAAGGTTAATGTTTTATTTATTGGTAATGATGAAAACACGCGTGAATGTGTGAGTTTAGGTGCTGATTGCGTTTATTGTTTTGCACCACAAGACAATGTGGCTACTGAAGATTATGCCGCTTCTTTTGCTCAAATTATTCAAGAAGCAGGGGCTAATTCATTGGTGTTATTGTCAGCATCAAAACGCGCTAAAGCAATTGCGGCGCGTCTTGGTGTTGCACTGAAGGCGGGTGTTGTTAGTGATGCATTAAGTTTACGTGTTGAAAACAATACTCTACTGGCAACACATCAGGTTTACGGTGGTTTAGCACATGCAACGGCTGAAATTCGTTCTTCTTATGCGGTGGTGACTGTTGGGAGTGCGTTGGATGTTGAAGCAATAACTGGCGCACCCAATGCACAAGTTGTGCAAAGTGCCTTTGTTGCACCAGCCCATGCATTAAAAGTATTAGCACGTAAACCAAAACAAGGTAGTAGTGTTGACTTAGGTAAATCGCATTGTGTTGTTGGTGTGGGGCGTGGTTTTGCTAAGGCTGATGATATCGCCTTAGCAACGGCTTTAGCAAAAGCATTACAAGGTGAAGTTGGTTGTTCGCGTCCTATCGCTGAAGGCGAAGGTTGGATGGAACATGATCGTTACATTGGCGTATCGGGTGTGACATTAGGGGCTGATGTTTATATTGCTGTCGGTATTTCAGGGCAAATCCAGCATATGGTGGGTGTTGATCGTACTAAGACCATTATTGCGATCAACAAAGATAAAAATGCACCAATTTTTAATGTCGTAGACTACGGTATTGTTGGCGATCTCTACAAAGTATTACCTGCATTAACCGCGAAGCTTGGTGGTTAATTGCCATCGGTCACTTGGTATTTTGTTGCCAAGTGACCAAACATAATAAAAGGATATAAAAGTATGTCAGACGATATTTTTGACGCCATTATTGTGGGTGGTGGCCTTGCAGGTGGTACGGCGGCTTATGTACTGGCGCAAGCTGGTTGTGATGTTTTAGTCGTAGAACGTGGTAATTTTGCTGGCAGCAAAAATATGACGGGTGGACGATTATATGCACATAGCTTAGAAAAAATTATCCCCGATTTTGCAAAAGAAGCCCCAGTAGAACGCGTGGTTACCCGCGAAAAAATTTCTATGTTAACGCCGACAGATGGCGTGACACTCGATTATCAACATACCCAAGAAGAAGAGGCTTCTGCACGCTCTTACACGGTATTACGCTCTTCATTTGACCAATGGTTAATGGAAAAGGCTGAAGATGCTGGTGCTCAGGTGATAACCGGGGTTCGTGTTGATGAAGTTTTAGTAAAAGAGGGAAAAGTCTGTGGTGTTAAAGCCGGTGATGATGAGATTGAAGCCAATGTGGTTATTTTGGCTGATGGTGTGAACTCATTATTGGCAAAACAGCTAGGCATGACACAAAAAGTTAATCCTCACACCGTAGCTGTTGGTGTAAAAGAATTATTAGAATTCACGCCACAACAAATGGAAGACCGATTTGGTTGTACTAATGATGATGGTTTAGCATGGCTCTTTGCGGGTGCTCCATCAGGTGGATATTTAGGTGGTGGTTTTTTATATACCAATAAAAATACGGTTTCATTAGGACTGGTTCTGGGGCTACATAATGTCGATAAATTCGAAAAAACAGTACCTCAAATGTTGGAAGATTTTAAACAACACCCCATTGTTGCGCCATTAATTAAAGATGGAAAACTATTAGAATATTCAGCACATATGGTGCCAGAAGGCGGCATGAATATGGTTTCTGAATTAGTCAAAGATGGTGTGCTAGTTGCGGGTGATGCCGCTGGATTTTGTCTGAATGTTGGCTATACCGTAAGAGGGATGGATTTAGCGATAGCATCGGGAGAAGCAGCAGCAAAAGCGGTATTACTGGCGAAAGAGCAAAACAGCTATAGCCAAAAAGAGCTAAGTTGTTATCAATCTTTATTAAATGACAGCTTTGTGATGAAAGATATGAAGCTGTATAAAGACTTACCTTCTTTCTTGGATAATACAAGATTCTTTACTGATTACCCACAAATGGCTGCGAATGTCATGCATGACTTATTTGTGATTAATGGGCCTGAAAAACCTGTTCGTAAGAAAATACTGTCTCAAGTTAAAAAAGTCGGAGTAATGAATTTAATTAAAGACGGATTTAAGGGAGTACGATCTTTATGAGTAAGGTAAACGTAGATGTTAAATTAGGGGTTAATAAATTTAATGTAGATGAAGAAAATCCACATATTGTATTAAATGAAAATATCGACCCAGTTCAATTTGAAATACTAATGAAGGCATGCCCCGCTGGATTATATAAACGAGATGAAAAAGGGCAGTATCTTTTTGATTATGCTGGCTGTTTAGAATGCGGCACTTGCCGGGTATTATGTGGCGATACTGTATTAGCTAAATGGGAATATCCTTGTGGCACATTAGGTATTGAATTTCGTTACGGCTAATAATGACATAGTATTGCACCCTTTAATATAACCTGCCAGAAATAATATAAAGGGTGCGATAAAACAAGAGTAAAGAACAAATAATATAATTAGTTATCTTAAAGAATGTATTTTACGATATTCCGATGGTGTCATGAAAAATTCAGATTTAAATTTACGACTTAAATTTGAAATATCACTAAATCCACATTCATAAGCAAGTTGGGTAATATTTTTTTCTGCTAATAATGGATTAACTAATGCGGCTTTATAATTATCAAGACGTTTTTGGTGTATCCAACGATGAACAGAAGTATTTTGTTCTTTAAAGAGCATTTGCAAATAGCGCACAGAGATCCCACATGCATTAGCACATTCATTGACGCTTAATTCAGGATCAGAAAGCCGCTGCTCAAGATAATGCTGAGCAAAATAAAATAAGGTAGAGCGCCCAAGGCTTTGTGGTGGTGTTGCGATACTGTATTCACTAAATGCCGAGGTAATTAAATTCAGCAAAATATCAGCAAGTTGTTGCGCATGTTGTGGCGGCATTGAATCTAAAAAAGGGATATAGCGCATAACAAAGCTATATACTAAAGAGCCGGTAATGCTGTTGCCTCGGATAGCCCTCGCGGTTAGGTTTTGCGTATTTCCTAAACGTGAAGCCAGTTTTTCTCTTGGAATTAAAATTTTAAATAGCGAATAGTCGTTATCAAAAGACCAAGAAACCGGTCTTGCCATATCAAAAATACAAAAGTCACCTTGGCGTAAAAATGCAGTTCTACCATCTTGAGTAAGATGGCTAGTACCTGAACGCTGTAGCTCTATTTGGAAATGCTCCTCAAGGCTGAGTTTATGAGATAAAGGACGGCTACTCGCCCAGTGCCCGTTGGATTCTAGCTGAATAAAACGAATATTTGTCACCTGCTGCTCGACGATATTGGCATAGAATCGAGAGTTAGGCGGTAATTCGACCTCATTGCATTCATAAGAAGATAAAAAGCGGTCTTTTATAGTATCCCTGAATACGGAAAACCGATCTACGTCAGGGACTTCCCTAGTCGTAAACATGCTTTTCATAGTACGCCCACTTTTATTGAAAGTATTTTTGTTGTGTTGCTACTTATCTGGCATAAAACCTGGATTAATCCAGATAAAAATAGAATAATTTTTCATAATAATCTTATTTGAAATAATACGTTGATATTAGTATTAACGTTTATTTATATTGTCTGGATTGTTAATAAATTGAAGCTAATATATTTTCTTGAACTTCAACTATTAAAATAAAATTATTATAAATTATAAAGTTAGTTTATAGCACTTTTGATGCTATCATTTCTATGATGATTAATCCTAAGTTAATTTCTTATCTTTAGAGAGAGATCTCATAAAACTATTTATATTTATTCTTATTAAAAATTCTTTTATTTTATTCTTTTCATTGAATGATTAAATATATAAATTATGTAATTAAGATTGTGGTTTGTTAACTAAATGGTTTTTTATCGTTAATGCAGTAGATGTATTCTTTTATTATACTATATAACTAATATGCTTTAAAATAATAATAGGATGATTATTAAATAGTTAATTCATTATTAAAATAATGATTGTTAATAGGGTAAAGTAAAGTGAAATATTTTAATAAACACTATTTTTCTGAGTAAACCTACTAAAATAAATTAATAGTAGGTTTACTCAATAACTTTACTTCATTTAGTTAAGCTAACTTTCCAAGTTCTTGTACGCTCTCAACTAAATTGGCTAATTGGCTAACAACGCGGTCGCCAATATCCGCATTATCACCACCCAACGCTTTATTACGCATAAAGTCTTTTTTAATTTGTTGCCAGCGTATCGACTCTTTTTCTGACAATTTTCCGCGCAGTTCAGCGAGTTTTAATAGGTTTTCTTCGGCACCTGTTGTTAGTAATTGTGCTTCACCAAGATAATGATCATCAAGTAGTCTTTCTAGTTCGTCTTCATTCATCACTGAAGAGACTTTTTCACTAAGCTTATTCATATTACGGTAACTACCCTGTAAGCGAAATGCCGGCTCTGTGCGATATTTATCGGATTGCGCTGCACTGGCAATATATTGTTGATTCACTTTTAAGATAACATTGCGTAATGTGATTAAGTGTTTAAGTACTAAAACGATTTCACTAATTTCTGCATCTGAATAGGGGTAACTTAGTGCGTTAGTAGAGACGGATTTTCCCATCGCTTTATCAACAAAAAGATAGAGGTCGTTTAAATCACGTAGCGCTAATGGCGCCAAAACGGGATTAGACGTTAGGCTATTTTCGATATAACTCAACGCAAATGCGTCATCCATTCCACCTAATACTTCACCTAAATTATAGATATCAGCACGGTTTGCTAGCATGTCAGGGATGCGGAATATTTCTCCTGATTCGGTATAGGGGTTGCCTGCCATGACCACACAGAATTTTTTTCCACGCATATCATAGGTTTTGGTTTTTCCGCGCCAAACACCTTCAATACGTCTTGTTCCATCACACAATGAGATAAATTTTTGCAAAAATTCAGGGTGAGTGTGCTGAATATCATCTACATACAGCATCACGTTATTTCCCATTTCAAGAGCGAGATTGAGTTTTTCTAGCTCTTGTCTGGCGGTTGCATTGGGGGCTTGTTCAGGATCTAGTGATAGTACGTTGTGTCCTAATGCAGGGCCGTTTATCTTCATAAAAATTAGCCCTAAACGTGCCGCCGCATATTCCATTAATGTGGTTTTACCGTAACCCGGCGGGGATATCATCAGCAATAATCCCATTAAATCGGTGCGTTTACCTTCGCCTAATGCCCCAATTTGTTTTGCCATATTGTCACCAATAATAGGCAAATAAACATCATTAATCAGTTTGTTACGCACAAAAGAGCTTAACGGTTTAGCTTTAAATTCATGAAGTTTTAAACGCGCGCGTTGGTCGATCACGATTTTTTGGCGTAAGGTTTGATATTGACGAAATGCAGGAATAAAGGTTTTTCGCTGCCCTCGCATACGGCTAAAGTAGTCATCTAAACTTAATGATAGTGATTGGTTTTTAATTGTTGGGTGTTCGCCCAATAATCCATTTACCGTAAAGTAGAGGCAAGCTTCGCTATAACGTGCTGAAGCGACTTTATCCAGAATAATAATAGCAATAGCACCCGGAATGTAAGGAGTGAGAGAGGCATATTGCTCAATAGAACATAGTCCTTGTAACCAATTTTGGATTAATGCCCAGCGCTGAGCATAACGAGTACCTAAATTTTGTTGTGAACGATTAAAATCGATCCACATATGTGCTTCTTCTAATCGACTTTGTAGTGCAACAACTAGCTGTTTGGCATATTTACTATAAACAAGCTCAATAGGGGTTCTTGCCAAAATAAAACTAAGATATTCAGCTGCTTGTATTGGCGTATAACTTTGGCATGAAATCGGATTATCAATTAAGAATAAGCGAATATCTGCCTCAATTTCTGCTTGTAGGTCAATTAATGCATCGTCATTATGAAAAAGCTGTTGAATATTTAGCGCTGTTCTCGCACGTTCAGGCCAAAGTGCAGGATATTCATTATGTTGTGTATTTTCCCAGAAAATAGCGGCAATTGCGCGAGCTGTTGGGTTATAACGCAGAAGATCGGCACTTTCTCCTGTCGGGATCAATTGTTTTAAGATAGCGATAGCATCGTGATCGTGGATCCCTTTTTCATACCCTTCTTTATAGCGTGGCGTTGCAAAATCACGTACTAGCTTTTCAAGTTTATCTGGTACAGTCAGCGCATTTTTTAAAATATCATAAGTCAGATTATCTTGACGCTTTGCTGCGGCATAAATAATTGAATAAGCGAGATATTCTGCTCGGTAAACGGTATCGGATTCCGATTCAAGTGATGCATCCCAATAGGGTTTAAGCTGTTCAAGTTCCGCATTTTCTATCGGTTCTTGGAAGTCTGTTCCTGTGAGATATAACCACAGTTTTTCGTCTTTAGGTAAAATCGTCAGATCAAGCTCTTGTGTATTAACACTAAAACGATGACGAGGTCCCAATTTAATAATGTTACCGTTATCTTCAAAAATATCGGTTTTATCACGTAATATGCGAATAGCTTGATCACGAGAGGATTTTAGTCGCGCATCAATATCATCTGCTTTTACGTTATCATTGATTTCTCTTAGTTTTTCAATGATCTCTCTTGTCTTTGATGCTAAAGGATCTGAAGCAAAAAAGGCATTTAATTCATCTTGAGATTGAAGCCTTGCGGTTCTGCGCTGTAAGTTTTCTAATAGGCGATCAGCCGCTGTTAATAGATTTTGTGCTCTGCGCTGACGTTCGTCGATCAACGTTTGTTTATGTGATTCAAAGGTTTCTACAAGTTCTTCACGTTTAGTCAGAATATCATCTAAAAATTCATCGTAGCTACTAAACTGGCTCTCAAGTTCTTCTAATTGAACCAGTAAGCGAGAGAGTTGATCGTCACAACGCTCAGGATCAGTCGCAAGAGAGAGCGCATTGGTGATCCCTTGGCTAAATAGGCGAAATTGCGCACCAAATTGTGCGACCGTTTCAACGCTGCTTTGTGATTTTCTTTTTTGTTGTAAGCGCGCTCGTGACTGGTTTAATTGCGCATAAATTTGTGAAATCGCATCGATAATTTGAGTTTGCTGAGTAATATCACTAAATGTTAGCGAGGCCATTAAGTTAGATAACATATCCAAATCTGAGGACATTTGTTCCATGTCATTCATTGGAATATCTAACTGGGCGCTGTTTTGTGCTTTCTCTATTAACTCTTCAAAAGCGATAAGCTGTGTTTTAAAAGGTTGTAAGGCTTTTTCGCTAGCAAGAAAAACGGCTGTAGCTTGTGAAACACGTTGCTGTGCATCGGTGATTTCTTGTTCCATCTCACTGAGCTTCGTTAAATCCATATAACGGAATTCACGTAACGAAATCAAATGGCCACGATGTGCATTTAATTGATTTAATCCATCAACAAATTGCTGAATATCGTTCCAACTATCTGGATGAGTTAAAGAAATTAGCGATTTTTGCCGACTAATGGCTTCATTTATTGCTTTAGCAGATTGTTGGCGAATACTTTCAACTTTTTCATATTCATCAAGCACTAATTCGCTGGTTTGGGTGATTTCTTTTAGTAATTTTCCAATACCTAAACAATGTTCGTCGTTAAACCAGTAATAAAGATCGAGTAGATTTTTAGCTTGTTGGCTAAGTTGCTCATAGCGACTAATAGAGACTTGATTACCCTCTATTTCTTTTGCCACATGCAATATTTCAGAAATACCTCGCACTAAATCCGCATTACCTATACGACCATAAAAGCCATTACGAGGAGGCTGTTTATCAGCAAATTCTTCAGAATAAAACGGTGTTTGCCAAACTTGCATTGGGTGAACGCGAGTTGCTTCTTCGCTTTCACCTTCAAATAACACCATTTTTCCATCTTCAAACATCGCGTAACCATGCCCAACTAAAGGCACAGCTAACTTACGTTCAATCATATTGTAATTAAATAGAGCTAGGCGGCCTTGTGTTGGTGAATAGAAAACATATAGTACATCTTCGCCATTAGGTGAGCGGCGCAAACGGCGAAAATACATGCCTTCCATAGGTTGATCGAAGGTTTTATATTCACCATTTTGTAGGTAATAGCCACCAGGGAAAATAATTCCATGATCTTCTGGTAGTTGCACACAAGCTTGCCCGATAGCATCTATGCGCTGCACGCTTTGAGTTAAGGTGTTATAGACCAGATAACGCCAGTTCTCTTCGCGATAAGGCAGGATTTTTAATAAAATTAAGCTGCCTGTTTGTGCATATTCAATAAGTGCATCATCAAGAGATTGGTTTTTATCTAGTACCGCTTCGCGATAAATACCTAAGCCATCTTCGGTGTTATTTTCACATTTAATGGTGAGATCGCCACCTGTAGTTTCAACAAAAACAGTATCGAGAATATTAATATGAGGAAAACGACCATTAACGGTGTTTTCTCTTTGTGTTCTTACCCAAGTAAAATCGTAAGCAGGGGGAAGGGCGATATCGCGCTCGCCGCGATTATCAATATATTCAATTCGTTGCTTATCACTGGAAATGGCCCAACGAAAAACACGAACATCAGTAATACGTGCACCTATTTGAAAGCTGGCAAGTAATTTACCATCACGTTCAACTAATTGGAGTAATTGCGTATCTTTATAGTAGGTATAAAGTTCAGTGAAATCCTGAACAAAGCGATAGTCACTTAAAAATGTGTCTTCATAAGCGACAGCTTCAACATCAAATTCACCTTCAGTTTCTGTTAACCGATAGAGCGAAAAGACATCTTCAATATGCGTTTCTCGTTTGAGCCCAAGAAATACGTTATAGCCAAAAAGAAGCCAATCACCAACGCGAACAATATCTCTTGCTTGGCAATTATTTTCAGTACGAATACGAATGCGCCCAATGATATCCATTTGGCTTTGACCAAATTCATCTAAGCGATGTTGGTTTAATAACGCTGCCTGTTGATGAAGTTGCTGACCTTGTTCTGTTAGACGTTTGCGTAATATTTCATACGCGCCACCTTGTGCAACAGCGCTGTCGAGTATTTCCTGTTCGCGGTTCGTATCCTGAATATCAGACATGGTATAACGGATTTCCTTGGCTTAATCGATAAATATTATTAAAAGGCATATAACTAAGTTATATGCCTTTTGTATTCCTTTATTTAAAATGAGTCATCTGCTGATGGTTCTGGTTTTTCCGTCACATTTTTAGCAAGTTGACTTGATCCTTTGGTTGCCATAAATCCATTAATTAAATCTTGGACTTCTGGGTTATTTAATAAGGAAGCAATATCCATTTTTTTATCTTGTTTGGTGCGATTAATTAGTTTTTCAACGTTCTCTTTGGCAAAGCTGCTCTTATCCATAAAACCATCAACGGCTTTACCTAAGCTCAGTGCTTTAGAGAAGGTATTAAAGAAGCTGCCATCACCACCAACAATTTCAATATTGGTTTTGCTCAGCGCTGCGGCCAATACATCAGCTTGTTCGCGAGCAATTTCTTTATTGGCGTCAATTGATGCCATAGCTTGTTCAAATTCTTTCTCAAGACGCATACGGAACTCTTCATGAGAACGCGCAGTATCACTGAGGTGATCCATTGATTTGAATTTATCCGTTAAACCATCAGCTTCTGCTTTCAAGCGTTGGCGAATGACTTCAGCTTGTGCGGCACCTAGTTGTCCTTCACCTCGTGCTTGCGCTGCTAGTTTTTCTTCAAGAATTTTCGCATCCGCTAAACCTAATTTCTCTTTAGCATTGGCTTGTTGTTCTTCACCACGTGCTTGAGCCATCAATTTTTCTTCTAAAATTTTGGCTTCAGCAAAACCTTGTTGTTGCTCAGCTTGTGCTTTAGCTTCCATCACTTGTGCTTCTGTTAAGCCTTTTTCTTTTAAGCCACGGGCTTCTGCTAACAGTTTTTCTGCTGTGATATTGGCTAAGACTAAACCTTCTTTTTCTTCGGCCTCAGCGGTGGCTTGACGAACGCGTGCTTCGGCTAAACCTAATGCAGCATGTTCAGCTTCTATACCTTCAGCAAGGCGTTTTTTCGCTTCGGCTTGTTTGGCAGAAGCTTCTAGTTCAGCTTTTGCCATTGTGCTTATTTCTTCGGCTTTATGTTTGGCGCTGACTTCATCGGCTTCGGCTTTTTTTACCTGGCGCACTAACGATTCTTCTGCTTCAGCTTGCGCATTAATCACTGTGACTTGCTTCATACGTTCAGCTTCTGATATTTCACGTACTTCTTTAATGCGTTCTTCTTCTTGAGCAACCGTTTTTTCAACCGCAACACGTTCACGGATCACGCTTGAAATATTTTTACGCTCTTCTTCTAAGGCTTTTTCTTTTTCAATGCGTTGTAGCTCTACTTCACGCTCGCGAGCAACTATCTCTAATTCACGCGCACGACTGACTCGTTCTTCTTCAATAGCAACAGCTCGTGTGCGATTTTGTTGTGCAACTTCAACTTCACGCATACGATTTTCTTCACGAATTTCAATTTCTTGCTGAGTTTGAATTCTCGCTTGTTCTGATTTTAAACGTTCTTCTTCTTGCACCCGCAATGTTTCTGAGGTTTCACGAGCACGAATATTATCGATTTCACGTTTTTGGCGCGCTTCTGCGTCAGCCTGTTGGCGTTCTAATGCTAGGCTCGCTTCACGTGTTTCAACATTTTTTTTCTGAATAGCTAATTCTTGATCACGCTCTTTTTGGTTAGTTTCAATATTATGAATAGCTGTGATTTCAGTTATTTTACGAATACCTTCAGAGTCAAAAATATTATTCGGATCAAGAGCTGATTTTGGTGTTTGTTCTAAGTAGTCGATAGCAACGTCTTCTAATGCGTAGCCGTTGAGATCTTTACCAATAACATCAACAATGCGATCACGAAAGTTTTGTCTGTCTTCAAAAAGCTTGGCTAAATCAAACTGTTTACCTACAGTTTTTAATGCTTCAGAAAATTTTGCGCTAAAGAGGGTGCTTACAGCTTGGTGATCTGAAGCGCGCTCAACCCCAATGGCTTTGGCAACTTTTAATACGTCTTCAGTCGTTTCATTAACCCGTAAATAGAATGCTACGGTGATATCAGCACGTAAATTATCCTGACAGATAAGGCCATCTTTACCGCGACGATCTACCTCTAATGTCAGAAGAGAGATACGCATAAATTCTTTTTTATAGATGACGGGATAGACCAATGCGCCCGTAAAATGTACTTTTGGCTGCGAGGTCATATCATTGACGATTAATGCAGTACCCTGTGGAACCTTGATATAAAATGCCTTAAACAGTCCAAATAATCCTAAAATTATTAGGATCACACAGCCAATAATGGTCAAAAAAGGCATTATAAAAGCCAAGTCCATATTCTTTCTCCATAAGTTCAACGATGTCGTCGTGTTAAATATTGTCTGTTAGCTAAATGTATTTTCATCGATATAAAGGGTTAGCGACGAAATTCATCTTCCGTAACGACTTGATAACTATGAGTTGCTGCGTCATAACTGATAATAATAACGCTATCACCTCGTTTAATATTTTCTGTTGCAGGTGCTCTGATTTGTAAGATTAAACCTGCGCCACCGTCTTCTAAAATGGCTTCACCTTTAATTTCAGTCACTTTATCCGAGCGAACGGTCGCTAATTTTCCTGCCAGTTGGTGTACTGATTTTGGCTTATTTTTCATTATTAATTTTTTACGGATTGGTTTTAAACATAATGCCGTAAGTTGAAGTGAAATAAAGGCAATAACAATAAATAGAATAAAACCAACAAAATAATGCAGTAAAGCGGTATCAATATAGCGAATAAACCAATGAACGCTAAAATAACTGATAAACCAACCAAAAAGCGTAAAGAAGGTTAATATAATGGTAATAGGGATACCGGCTAAGCCTAATTTAGTTAGCCAACCTGCAAATCCGGTAGCATCTGCGTTTATATCAAATTCACTATCAATATTGAATAAGTCGATATCTAATAATCCAAATGCAGCGCATAGCCAGTAGAAAAGAATAATAATAAGTAGTGCACTAAAAATAATGCACGGAAAGGTTAGGCTGTTTTGGAAAAATAAATTCATATAAGCAGTTCCCTTAATTAAAAAGTGGCGATTTCACTATCACATTAATAATATTTATCATACTTTAAATCACTTATAAAGCATGTGGTTATCTCTATATTCTATGTTTATTAGCCTATTTTTATGGTCGATAAACTTTAATATAAGTTATTTCGTTGTGGTTGAATAATATTACTTATTATCTTTTATAATATCGGATCATTCCCTAAAGGTTAAAGACAAAATATTTAACTATTATTTATCCATAAATTGCGTGCTGATAAGTATTTTATATAAATATTAATCTTTTTATTATGTATAAAACGCTAAATTATAGAAAAGGTAATTACCAGTGTATTGTACAGACTGTGCAGTACTATTGGAGCAATAAGAGAGTGAGTACTTATTCTTACCTGACAGAAGATAATACCCATAATAAAAATAAGTGTAAATGTGCTAAGAGAGTGGTATTGCGTATGTATGGTAGAAAATAGTAGAGACGAAGTGATTATGGCAATCCACTTTCCTGTATTGCCATACCACATACCGGCATTGAGTAGAAAGCCTCTGAAGATTATCTCTTCCGTAATTGGTGCAATAAATATAATGGAGAGAACAAAGAGAAAAAAAGCAAACCCAGTAATATTATTAGTTAACTCTATCCATTCTTTTTCTTCTGTGCCTAAAAAACCATTAATAAAGATTAAGGCGATAAGTGCTAATAATGGTGCTATTAATTTTCGCCAATGAACGCTACCTAGTGGCATTAATTTGATATTTTTCTGATAAGCAAACCAAATGATAAGGCTAAAGGGAAGGTAGATAAGAAAAGTTACTAATGTAATTGAATAATTTGATTGTAAAAAATCTTTTACGTTAGGAATAAATAGAATAATAAAAGGTGAAAAATAATAGATTATAAAAGCAAATACACAGATAAGGGAGTGAAAAACTCGGTCTTTAGGAAATTCCATTTGTATTTGTCCTGTTATAATAAATAATATCCGCTAGTTTTAGCTTAATAGGATAGCGTGTTTAAATTGTTAAATCATTAGATTATTTGAAGAAATTAAAGAGTAAAGCGTCCTTATTACTTTGATTGATTAAGATGAAATATAAATATACTCCTATAGAAAAATATATTTATAAACTAAGTCATTCGCTTTCAAGAGAACCAAATGTCAGTGATTTCCCTATAACGATAAAAAAATATGAGATAAATCTACCCCATTATTAGGAATAGCTATTTCTGACAATGAGGAATTAGATTGTATTTTTAATTTATATAAGACAGATGTAATGGTTGTTTTACTCTTTATTTTCAAATTAAAATAGCCAAAGCAACGATAAGCCATATTGATATGATTTTTCAAAATCCGTTAACTCACAATGAATGCCAACCGCAAAAAATTATATTTTTTAAATATGAAAGTATATCATGGCAACACTTTTTCACGGAAACTAGTGGGTACAGTATATGGAATAAACAAGATTATTAATATGTATGGAACTCATATTCAGGCAACAAAAAGATATTATAATACTCAAGCGATGATAAAAAAGAATGAACTTGAAAAAGTGACAATGACATTATCATATTTATAAAAAATGCCCAAATTAGGAAAAGAGATATAGGAGGTATAAAAGAAAGTACAAAAAACTTAAGTAGTGAAATAAAAAAGTATTCAAATGTTGAAAGAAAAAGAAAAAGAAAAAGAAAAAGAAAAAG
>NZ_LXEV01000035.1 GCF_001654965.1 Proteus hauseri ATCC 700826 | reverse complement strand
GAAAAATATTAACTATTATGGAAAATGAACTGAAAGATATTAAAATATCAAGAGCATCTATTGCTATATAACAATTATACTCAGTATGTGGCGATTGAAATAAAAAAATAGTGATGATGTTTTCGATTATGTATTAAAAGGTGTTGACTTAGTTACCGGAACTATTCAAGTTTTTGTTGGTGCAATTATTTTTGTTGTTGAAAATGTAACTCTAGTTGGTGCTCCTTTAACTGCGGTTGCTGGTGCTACTTTTGTTGTTTATTGGCTTAAAATATTCATGAACATGCGAGCTATATTATCGTGATCTTAATTATAAGGGGCTTGTTAGCACTAGATATAAAAATACTTTTGAAGCATTAGGGTATGAGAATAGTATGGAAAGTTTAGCTTATGGTAGTGTGGATTTATTACTTTCAGATTATGGATTATATATTGGAGTATTACGCAAAGGTTTATGAAAATTATTTTACTATATAAATATTGATTATGTGCATAGTTATCAGTAAGCCAGTGGTTATTCATTATTATTTTAAGTAGTGGCTGATGCAGTGACGATAAATTCGGCTTACGATGTTTATATTGATCCTCAGTATAATAACTAAGTTAATTTCCCTTGGCGTTTTTTATAAACATAAAGGATTTATATCTTAATATCGGTAATAAAGAAAAAAATACATATTGCAATAAAAATGTAATTATTAGTAGAATGGGATAATCAATATTTGAAGAAAATAAGCAGCTGTACAAAGAAAAATAGTGATAAGTAAAAAATAAAGCGTAATCTTAAAAATCCATTTCCTAAGTTTATTATTTCAACTTGGATGCTATTTCCTGACTTCCTTGAGAATTTTTTATTTTGTAAATATTTTTGGATGTAAATCTATTTTTTATCATTAACCCTTCGATTCCATTTCCCATATTTATCTTCCTTTTATAAGAATTAATATATTTAACTTAATTTATTATTGATAACAATTAAGCCATTGAATTCTTTTTTACCGGCATACTGTTTTATATAAATGAAAGTACTATTTTAATAGCTAAAAAATAAGAGGGTTGAAAAACTAAACGGAATTTTTATCCATCAGAATTTAAAGGCGTGAGTGAAGAAGGGGGAGGTAAACCGAGATTTATTGGCCTATAAATGCAAAAACCCGCCTTTTGGGCGGGTTCTTTAGAATATGGTGCCCGGACTCGGAATCGAACCAAGGACACGGGGATTTTCAATCCCCTGCTCTACCGACTGAGCTATCCGGGCAACGAGGCGCATTAAACCGTATTCAGCGTGATGCGTCAACGTCTTTTTTATAAAAAATGAAAAAATAAGTTCGTTTGCTTTCTTTTTATTCTATCTGAGTTTAAATTTTCGACATGAATACTTTTTTAATGAAAAAAGTTTAAAAAACAATCAGTAACATTATTTGTTTTTTTATCATCTCACTGAAAAAATTCTCTTTTTATGATGATTTAGATTCGCTTTCTGGCAAAAAATAGAAAAAATTAGGTGAATGAGAAAAAACAATCACCTTTATCTTTCTAAACAGTCGCTTGATTAACTTAAGGCGCCATTTTTACGGCATTGTGCAATCTTAAGAATATCCTGTGCTAATAGTTTTGCTGTTGTTATGTCGTCAGAATGATGGTTTACCATTAAACGGCTTAAACAGCCCTCTAGGATGAGCTCCATTTGTTTAGCGACTAATTCGTCATCTTCAATATCAAGTTGGCGTAGTAGCGCTCTAGAGTAATCAAAAGAGCTTTGCTTTTGCCGTTGGCTGAGTTGATGTATTTGAGAATGCTCATCAGGGTATGCGCTACAGGCCGCGACAAATAAACAACCCGGAAAACGGTTTTTCTCTAGACGCATTGCAAGTTGGTCATAACGCGCAAGTAGTTTTTGTTCGACAGTGAGGTTTTCATCTAACATCACTTGGCGTTGCCAAATATCAATTTGTTGGCCGTGATGGCGTAAACAATCAAAAATTAAGGCGTCTCTATCTGGCCAAAATGGGTGAAGTTGCTGTGGAGATAAATCTAACTCTTGAAGAAGCTCGGGTAAAGATGCTGCCAAACCATATTGTTCTAGTTTGATAAGCACATGATCTAATAACGCTTCACGTTGCACGGAAATCTCCTTAAATCACGTTATAGCGAAAACACCATAATTAGCAGATTTATGTGCAAAATGAAAGGTAGGTAACTCAAAGATAAAGAGGTAAGGAGGATCTTTATTAGTCGGTTTTATCTCGCCTAAAATGAAAATACCCCATTCCATGAATGAGGTATTCTCTTTTTATTTTTTGTGCGCTAAACACTTAACAGTTTAGCGCTTTTTGCAATGTTTTATTTTTTACATCAAACTACAAAATCATACTGCTGAAGAGGAAACCAAATCCGACAGCTAATACCACACCAATAGTACCAGGGATAAAGAATGGATGGTTGAAGACTAATTTACCAATACGAGTCGTACCAGTGTCATCCATTTGAACGGCTGCAACCAGTGTTGGGTAAGTTGGCAGAATGAACAGACCTGAAACCGCAGAGAAAGATGCGATAGCGGTTAATGGCGTTACACCTAAAGCTAAAGCCATTGGCATCAATGCTTTCGCTGTTGCAGCTTGTGAATATAACAGAGCAGAACAGAAGAAGAAGATTACAGCCAATAACCAAGGGTGGCCTGTGATTAAATCACCCGCAGTCAGTTTGATCCAATCAATGTTACTTGAAACGAAAGTATCACCTAACCATGCAACACCCAGAATACAGATACATGCACTCATACCCGCTTTAAAGGTACTTGAGTTAAGGATGCTGTCAGTTTTTACTTTACAGAAGACAGTAATCAGCGTTGCAACACTCAGCATAATGATAAGAATAGCGTTAGTGGTATTCATTAACGGTTCTTTCACGATACCTAAGCTTGGGCTGTTGACGATGGCATATGTAACAACACAAATAACACCCAGTAAGAATAGCATTACAGAAGCTTTAGCTCCTGGTAATGTTTCTCTGCGAGCTTGGCTACCACGTAATTCAACCAGACCTTGCTCTAAACGCTCACGATAGACAGCATCATCAGACAGTTTTGAGTTAAATACCCAAGAGACGATAAATGACATCAGGATGATAGCAAGGAAGGTTGCTGGTAATAAGATAGATAGCAGGGTGATATAACTTACAGTGTGGCCTTCACCTACCATGGCTGGGTTTTCCATGACAGAGGCCATGTAAACAACCGCAGCAGAAATAGGTGACGCAGTAATACCGATTTGAGCAGCAACAACACCTGTTGATAAAGGACGGCAAGGTTTAATACCTTGTTCTTTTGCAACTTCAGCGATAACTGGCAGTGTTGCTAAAGAGATGTTCCCTGTACCTGCAAATAAGGTTAAGAAATAAGTCACAATAGGCGCAAGAATTGTGATGTATTTTGGATTACGTCTTAATAGTTTTTCAGTTTGGCCAACAAGGTAATCCAAACCACCAGCAACCTGCATTGCAGAGATTGCGGCAATAACAGCCATAATGATGGAGATAACATCAAAAGGGATAGAACCAGGTTTAACACCGATGGCAGCTAAAACTAACACACCTAGACCACCAGCAAACCCGATACCAATTCCCCCAAGTCTCGCACCGAGGAAAATGGCCAGCAGAACGATAATCAATTCTACGGCTAACATAGCGTTTACTCCTTGAGATAATTAAAAAAATGAGAAAGATAAGTTAAATTTTTGTTTTTACAACCAAGTAAAAAGGCACGCCTCTTAAAGAGTTCGTGCCTTGTATTTTTAAGAGCTCATTCTTATGTTTAACAGTGTCATGTTATAAAACACAATTATTAATCATCGAAGCGTTTTGCTTTGTAAGCCGGATTTTTTAAGTTATCAACAGAGAAAATATCATCTAGTTGTTCTTCAGTTAATAAACCGCGTTCTAGAACAACTTCACGTACACTCTTACCTGTTTCTGCACAAATCTTACCAACGATGTCGCCGTTATGGTGACCAATGAATGGGTTCAGATAAGTAACGATACCAATTGAGTTGAATACAAAGTGTTCACAGATATCTTTATTTGCAGTGATACCATCAACACATTTTTCTACTAAGTTACGACATGCGTTGCTTAACAGTGAGATTGATTCAAACATTGCTTGGCCAATTGCGGGTTCCATTACGTTTAATTGTAATTGACCTGCTTCAGCAGCCATAGTGACGCAAGTGTCGTTACCAATTACTTTAAAGCAAGCTTGGTTAACAACTTCTGGAATTACTGGGTTTACTTTAGCTGGCATGATAGAAGAACCTGCTTGTAATTCTGGCAGATTGATTTCTTTCAGACCTGCACGAGGACCAGAAGAAAGTAAACGTAAGTCGTTACAGATTTTAGACATTTTCACAGCTAAACGTTTTAACGCGCCGTGAACCATGACATATGCACCACAGTCAGAAGTTGCTTCAATTAAGTCTTCTGCAGGAACACAAGCTAAACCCGTTACTTCTGCTAATTTTTCAACAGATAGTTTTTGGTAGCCAGGTGCAGTGTTCAGACCTGTACCGATAGCCGTTGCACCTAAGTTCATTTCTAACAGTAACTCAGCAGTGCGTTTTAGGTTTTTAATTTCTTCTTTCATTAATACAGAGAAAGCATGGAATTCTTGACCTAAAGTCATTGGTACAGCATCTTGTAGCTGAGTACGACCCATTTTCAGGATATCTTTGAACTCAACTGCTTTTCTATCAAAGCCTGCTTTTAGCAGTTCGATAGATTCAGTTAATTTAATAATAGAGTTATAAACAGCAACGCGGAAGCCACAAGGATAAGCGTCGTTTGTAGATTGGCTCTTATTCACGTGGTCATTTGGATTCAGGTATTGATATTCACCTTTTTGATGACCCATTAATTCCAGACCGATGTTTGCGATAACTTCATTGGTGTTCATATTTAATGAAGTACCAGCACCGCCTTGGAATACATCAACTGGGAATTGATCCATGTGTTTACCTGTTTGTAATACAACGTCACAGGCTTTGATAATCGTATCAGCGATTTCACGAGGAATAGTGTGAAGCTCTTTGTTTGCTAATGCAGCGGCTTTTTTCACCATTACCATACCGCGAATGAATTCTGGAACATCATTGATTGTACGATCACTGATGTAGAAGTTTTCGATAGCACGTAAGGTGTGAACACCGTAGTAAGCATCAGCTGGAACTTCTCTTTTACCTAACAGGTCTTCTTCGATACGAGTTTTATTTGACATGAGAACCTTCTTATTAAAATTTTAACTGTCTAGTTATGCGCTTGTTAATAAAATATATCGTTAACGGTTAATAATGTAATATAACTTACCGTTTTGCTTGGTACTGACACGATCATATTCGGGTTGTAAACAAATACCTTTAAGCTGGATCACTTTATAAGTAAATAACGTTTAATTATTTTCTTTTTGTGATCTATCTCATGGATCCTGCTGTTATCGCTCTCTTTTTTAGGCCCCTTGAAAAGGAGTATTATGCTCCCCATTATTATGTAGATAAACTGAGGAAAAGCGAGTCTGTAAACTAGTAGCTTAGAGATAGTTCACACTCCTTTCTATTAATAATATGAATCTTTTTTATAAAAGGAGAACCAAGTGCGTTGGCTCCCATTGATTGTTATTTGTCTTCTTATTTATATAGAAGCGGTGATTTTTGTACATGTCGCTTCATCTATAGGCGTACTCACAACCTTATTCCTTGTGGTACTGACGTCTTGTGTCGGTATCTCGTTGGTTAAAAACCAAGGCGTAAAAAATATTGCCTCTATGCAACAAAAATTAGCAATGGGTGAAGTGCCTGCTGCTGAAATGGTAAAAAGTGTTTCGTTGGTTTTAGCGGGTATTTTATTGTTGATCCCTGGCTTCTTTACTGACTTTCTTGGCTTACTGTTATTACTCCCACCACTTCAAGCGCTATTAGTGACTAAATTGATTTCGCGGTTTAGAATTTATACGCCAGGAAGTGGGCAAAGTGGATTTTCTTCAGGTCAGGGAGGAAGTACCTTTGAGGGGGAATTTCAGCGTAAAGAAGATAGTCCTAGTAACCAACTGAATAATAAGGCTGATCATCAGGATAACGACCATTATTCTGACAAAAAATAGTTGACTTAAAGCATAATCGACTAAAAAGGGGAAAATTTGAAAAAAAAATACACTTCTCCCCTTGAAGTTTTACCGGATGCCCCCACCTGTATCGTCATGGTACTGGTTCATTTTAGGCACTGGTATCAACCTTAATCCTGATATGGACTTTTTTATAGGAGATCTATTAATGAAGATTCGTCCATTACATGACCGTGTTATTGTTAAACGTAAAGAAGTCGAAGCTAAATCAGCTGGTGGTATTGTACTGACAGGCTCAGCGGCGGGTAAATCAACTCGTGGCGAAATCTTAGCTGTTGGTCATGGCCGCATTATGGAAAACGGCGAAGTTAAACCATTGGATGTTAAAGTTGGTGATATCGTAATTTTTAACGACGGTTATGGCGTTAAAACAGAAAAAATTGATAACGAAGACGTGCTTATCATGTCTGAAAGCGACATTTTAGCAATTGTTGAAGAATAATTTTTCTCTTTTAAGATCTTCTTAAACTGAACGAATTCAAAGGAAATATACGATGGCAGCTAAAGACGTCAAATTCGGTGTAGATGCTCGTAATAAAATGTTACGTGGTGTTAATGTTCTTGCAGATGCAGTTAAAGTAACTTTAGGCCCTAAAGGTCGTAACGTTGTTTTAGATAAATCTTTCGGCGCACCTGTTATTACTAAAGATGGTGTATCTGTAGCGCGTGAAATTGAACTTGAAGATAAATTCGAGAACATGGGCGCACAGATGGTGAAAGAAGTTGCTTCTAAAGCCAATGATGCGGCAGGTGATGGTACTACAACTGCAACAGTGTTAGCACAGTCAATTATTGCCGAAGGTTTAAAAGCAGTTGCTGCTGGCATGAACCCGATGGATCTGAAACGCGGTATCGATAAAGCCGTTATTGCAGCAGTTGAAGAACTGAAAAACCTATCTGTTCCATGTTCAGATACTAAAGCTATCGCTCAAGTAGGTACAATTTCTGCAAACGCTGATGAAACCGTTGGTTCTTTAATCGCTCAAGCGATGGAGAAAGTAGGTAAAGAAGGCGTTATCACTGTTGAAGAAGGCACTGGTTTAGAAGATGAACTGGATGTCGTTGAAGGTATGCAGTTTGACCGTGGTTATCTGTCTCCTTACTTCATCAACAAACCAGAAACAGGTACAGCAGAATTAGAAAACCCATTCATTCTTTTAGTTGATAAAAAAGTTTCTAATATTCGCGAATTACTGCCTGTTTTAGAAGGTGTTGCTAAAGCAAACAAACCTCTACTTATTATTGCAGAAGATGTTGAAGGCGAAGCGCTGGCAACATTAGTTGTTAATAACATGCGTGGTATCGTAAAAGTTGCAGCGGTTAAAGCACCAGGCTTTGGTGATCGCCGTAAAGCAATGTTACAAGATATCGCAACCTTAACTAACGGTGCTGTGATTTCAGAAGAAATCGGTATGGAATTAGAAAAAGCAACGTTAGAAGATTTAGGCCAAGCAAAACGCGTTGTTATCAATAAAGACACCACAACTATTATCGATGGTTTAGGTGATCAAGATGCAATTAGCGGCCGTGTATCTCAAATTCGTCAACAAATTGAAGATGCAACTTCAGATTACGACCGTGAAAAATTACAAGAACGCGTCGCTAAATTAGCTGGCGGTGTTGCAGTAATTAAAGTAGGTGCTGCAACAGAAGTTGAAATGAAAGAAAAACGTGCTCGTGTTGACGATGCTCTGCATGCAACTCGCGCAGCAGTTGAAGAAGGTGTTGTTGCTGGTGGTGGTACTGCACTGGTACGTGTTGCTAATGCACTGCGTGAAATGGCTGGCGATAACGAAGAACAAACTGTTGGTATTCGTGTTGCTCTGCGTGCGATGGAATCACCAATGCGCCAAATCGTTGCTAACGCAGGTGAAGAACCATCTGTCGTTGTTAACAACGTGAAAGCAGGTGAAGGTAACTACGGTTATAACGCGGCAACTGATGCTTATGGCGATATGATCGATATGGGTATCTTAGATCCAACTAAAGTGACTCGTTCTGCACTGCAATTCGCTGCGTCTATCGCAGGTCTGATGATCACCACTGAAGCGATGATCACAGATTCACCTAAAGACGATAAAATGGATTTAGGTGGCGCTGGTGGTATGGGCGGCATGGGTGGAATGGGCGGTATGATGTAATTCATCATCCCCGCTGTTTTACCAAAAACCCGAGCTTAGGCTCGGGTTTTTTTATGCTGTTTTACTTCAGAATTATCAGATAATTGATTTTTTATATAATTAGATACAACTTATTTCTTTACAACTAGATCACAGATCGTTTTTACTGCACCCGATATAAAATATTATATAAATTGGGGTATTCACTATGTCTGTTGTCGCCATTGTGCTGATTTTCTTATTCGCTGTAATCGTGAGTGTGTTTATCTCTCGATTATTATCAGAAAAAATTCCTTTACCTATCATTCAGATAGCCTTAGGTGCCTGTCTTTCTATTTTCGGTTTTGAGGTTGCTTTTGATCCTCACCTCTTCTTGCTTTTGTTTATTCCGCCTTTACTATTTCTAGATGGATGGCGAATTCCTAAAGAAGCGCTATTTCAAGAAATTAAACCGATAATGTCTCTGGCAATTGGTTTAGTTGTGGTCACTGTTATTGGTATGGGCTTTTTTATTCATTGGCTTATTCCTTCTATTTCATTAGCAGTAGCCTTTGCATTAGCGGCAATTTTGTCACCTACCGATCCGGTTTCGGTTTCTGCCATGACTGTCAATTCGCCACTACCTTCACGTATGACACATATTTTAGAAGGCGAGTCGCTACTTAATGATGCCACAGGCTTAGTTTGTTTTAGTTTTGCTGTGGCTGCCGCACTTACAGGTTCATTTTCTATTGTTTCTGCTGCGGGGCAATTTTTATTAGTTGCTCTTGGTGGTGTGGTGATTGGCCTTATCGTTGCTGGCTTAATCGGGCGACTAAATCAGTTTTTAGTTAGACGCACTGGTGAAGATCCGGCTATTCAGATCTTAATTAGTTTATTAATGCCATTTTTTGCTTATTTAGTTGCTGAACATTTTCATGTATCAGGCATTTTAGCGGCGGTGGTTGCAGGTATTGCAATGCACTACGAAAAAATTGTCGGGCGTATGCAAGCCGCAACACGAATGCAAAGTAAAGCGGTATGGGATACAGTTCAAGTCTCATTAAATGGTATGATTTTTATTTTATTGGGTGAGCAATTGCCAGGTATGTGGCGTTCTTTACCTGAAGTGACCGCATCAGCAGGTTCTACAAGCCCTTGGGGTGTTTTAGGTTATGTTGTCATTATTACCATTGGACTTGCGGTTCTGCGTTTTTCATGGGTGTGGATTTCAATGTCGTTAACCGTCTTCCGTAATCCAGAAAAACGTTTATCGCGTCATCATATTCGTTTAATGGCAGTAATGGCAACGGCAGGCGTAAGAGGTGCTATCACCTTAGCGGGTATTTTAACATTACCACTATTGATGTCTGATGGTTCGCCTTTTCCAAACCGACAACTCGCTATTTTTATAGCGATGGGTGTTATTCTTTGTTCGTTATTGATAGCTACTTTCGCGTTACCTATACTGACCAAAGGATTATCAGAAGATTTACCTTATGAAGATGATGAAATTCGCACTCGTTTAGCCTTAAATGAAGCGGCGATAGCACATATTAACGAACTGATGAATCAGCCTTGTGAAGATCTTGATGAGATGTCACTGCGTATCGAAGCAGGCACACACTTACTCGAGATTTATAATCGTCGTCTTGATAACGAAGACGATGCACAAGTTGGTGCGCTTGATCTCAAAAGGTTGTTTAGTATGGAACGCCAATTATCACGTAGCGCGTTAAAAACAGAGCGAGATGCATTACAGCAATTGCGTAAATCGAGACATATTAATGAGCATATTTATCATCGCTTACGTCATGAGCTCGATTTAAAAGAAGAAGCATTAAATCATCATTTAAATTAAGGATCCTATAAAACCTTCAGAGAATGAAAAATTATCTGAAGGTTTTTATCAAATACACAAATAATGTGCTCATACTCGCACTGTATAGGTTGATAATCTATCAAAGCATTTTAAAAGTATGAAAGCGGTGTAGAATAGCCACAATACTGCTTTGTCTATCTCAAAGCTGAATCTGTAAGTTAAAATAAGCTTAAAGCGAAAATATTTTATTTAGACTGCTGACTAAAGTGAGATGGTGATTTATTTTTGCGCATTAGAGGGATGACAAGGTATATTGTTGTCATTACTGAACTGACACTCAAATAAATGAGGGAATCATGCGAATTAAATTGTTATTGGGAGCCGCTGCCGCTTTATTGTTAGCAGGGTGTTCTGCGACAACTACGTTGACCACTGCGGGCTCACAGGTACAAATCACTGATACGCAGCCAGGCAGTGAATGCCAGTTATTAGGAACTGTTACCGGTGTTCAAAATAACTGGTTATCGGGTTCCCGCTCTGAAAGCCAATCACTGCGTGGTGCTGCTAACGATTTACGTAACAAAGCTGCTCAAATGGGCGGTAATGTTATTTTTAACGTCGGTACTGGCGCAGGAAGTATTGTTGATAGTTTTGCACCATTAGATAGCAAGATGAGTGGACAAGTTTATAAATGCCAGTAATCGGCATAAACAAATTGTGTATTTGCTAATAGATAATAAAAAGCTGTAGTCACTAAACTGAACTACAGCTTTTTTGTTTTCATGATGATTTAATGGCAAAAGTTATTGCTGACGCAAGCCTAAGTCTAATAATGTTTTACTTGGTTCTCCGCCAATTTCACGTGTTAATTTTGGAACCATATAACCTGAAACTAAGCTCATTAATGTTTTGATAATTTCTCTGGCTTCTATATCAGATACCATAAAATGAGCCGCACCCTGCACTTTATCTAAAACATGAAGATAATAAGGCATCACACCTGCATCAAATAATGCACGGCTTAAATCGGCAAGAGTATGCGCATTATCGTTAATACCTCGCAATAAAACGCCTTGATTTAATAATGTCACATTGGCATGTTTTAGTTTTAAACAGGCCTCTCTTAATGCATCGTCAATTTCATTGGCATGATTAATATGCAGTACCATTAATGCTTGTAATCGTGAGCGCTGCAATCTATCGCATAATGTTTGAGTGATGCGAGCGGGGATCACTACAGGTAAACGAGAATGAATGCGTAAGCGTTTTATATGCGGTATCGCTTCTAATTGTGAAATCAACCAATCTAACTCGTCATCTTTTGCCATCAGAGGGTCGCCTCCAGAGAAGATGATTTCATCGAGTTTTACGTTATTTTTGATATACTCTATTGCCTTTTGCCAGTTTGCTTTGTTTCCTTTGTTATCTTCATAAGGAAAATGGCGTCGAAAACAGTAACGGCAATTGACAGCGCAACCACCTTTGACCAGAAGCAATGCACGATTCTGATATTTATGTAATAAACCCGGCAGCGCATTTTGTTGCTCATCTAACGGATCTGTAGAAAATCCCGGTGTTAGGGTAAATTCAGCATTTGCAGTTAATACTTGTAAAAGTAATGGATCGTTAGGATCGCCTTTTTTCATGCGTGCAACGAATTCACGGGGAACCCGTAAAGGAAAAAGCCGTCGCGCTTGAGCGCCTTTTTGGAGCTCATCGTGATGCTCCAACGCTAAAAGTTGGAGTAATTCAACAGGATCACTGATTGCCTGCGCGAGTTGTGTTAACCAGACTTCTCTGGTGGGGTGATTATGAGTTACAATGTGTGCCATTTTTTGGCTATGCCATTTTAAATTAAAAAAGTTAGAGGATATTCATGGCTTCTTATAATACCAACGATTTTCGTTCAGGTCTTAAAATCATGTTAGATGGCGAGCCAGCCGTCATTACTGAATGTGAATTTGTTAAACCAGGTAAAGGTCAGGCATTTGCTCGTGTGCGTCTGCGCAAACTGATCTCTAATAAATTACTGGAAAAAACATTTAAATCTACTGATTCTGCTGATGGTGCTGATGTCATGGATATCAACTTAACTTACCTGTACAACGATGGTGAGTTCTGGCATTTCATGAATAACGAAACTTTCGAGCAGTTAGCCGCAGACGAAAAAGCCGTTGGCGACAATGCCAAATGGCTGATCGACCAAGCAGAGTGTATCGTAACACTGTGGGATAATCGCCCAATTTCTGTTACTCCACCAAACTTTGTTGAGTTAGAAATCGTTGACACAGATCCAGGTCTGAAAGGCGACACCGCAGGTACAGGTGGTAAACCAGCAACCTTAAGCACTGGTGCTGTGGTTAAAGTGCCACTGTTTGTACAAATCGGTGAAGTGATTAAAGTTGATACTCGTTCAGGCGAATATGTATCACGCGTAAAATAATCGGCTGATTATTCTACTCAGCGCAAGCATGATGCGCGATAAATAAATTACCGCAAATAAGAAATCAATATTTGCGGTTTTTTTATTTTTAAAATCATATTTATTGATGTAATAAACGATTTTTCTTTCTAAAATATTGAGTGATTTGTATTACTGCGCCATATTATTTTTTATGTTATTATTCATCAGTCAAATATCTCTGATTTATTTCCACTTAATGCCAAAATAGAATGAACGATGCTCAATTGGAATTGGCAAAAAATAACCATTTTTTTAGAATGTAGTGGTAGGTTGTTTTGGTAAAGATAACCCACAGCAATATTTATTTTATAAGTTATTTTGATTTCCTTTAAGAGATATTTATGGAGTATAGATAAAAACTGTAATCCTGTAATATTATTGATATTTATTTTATATTTTGTTGTACTAGGGAAACCACTTCCAATATAATTATTTACTCTGAAATATCTCTTTTATTTTTTTACTCTTATTTACCACCGAATTATCATCTTTATTGTCATTTATTCAGTTATGATTTAGTGATAATGCATCTTATTATGGAATTAGATTCCATATCATAATATAAGCCATTCTTTTAATTAAATTCAATTTGATAAACCTAATATAGATATATGATCTATACTTTAAGTATTCTCTTTAATGATTTTATCAATAAAAAACTTATTAGTTCTTAATTATCAACTGATTAGGTTTTTTACCAGTAATTCTTAAATTAATTTAGGAGGTTATATGGAAAAGAAAACCATTATTATGGGCGCCGACCCATCAGGTTATGATCTTAAAGATGCAGTTAAATCTCATCTATTAGCGCAACACTACACAATAAAAGATATTACTGAGTCTGGGCCTATAGGTTATTGTGATGTAGGTGATCAAGTCGGGGCTATTATCTCAGAACATCCTGAGTATATTGGTTTTATTTTTTGTGGAACCGGCATGGGTGTAAGTATAAGTGCTAATAAACATAAAAATGTTTATTGTGGTGTTTGTGAGAGTGTAACAAGTGCACGTTTTTGTAAAGTTATAAATAACTGCAATATTCTTGCTATGGGTGGACTATTAATAACACCATTTAAAGCTAAAATGATGGTAGATGCTTATTTATCAGCAACCTTTACCGAAGGTTTTACTGAAGCAACGCCTGAGGATTTGCAGTGTGGTTTAAATACAATGAAAGAAGTTGAAAAGAAAATTTATAAAAACTAAAAAAATCTTCAATAATTTACTATAAGCCTGAATATTCAGGCTTATTTTTTTATTAAAAGGATAATTTATCCTTATTGAGAGAAATAAGCTTAGCGTCTAGACTGAGATAAATAGCTAAAATGATAAGACTATGCATTTTTAATTGTTTAATTCTCAATTTAAAAGTAGGTGAACAATGAAACATCAACTCTCAGATGCGGCAAATTCCCCATTACGAATTATCTCTAAAACTCGCGATGTAGGTGGAATTGAGACCTATCGCGCCTTACCAGATAAAAAGCAACGTTTGATTGGCCCTTGGTGTTTTCTTGATCATTTAGGTCCAACTGTTTTTAATGGCAGTGTAGATAAGCTCGCTATCGCGCCACATCCTCATATTGGTTTGCAAACATTTACTTGGATGCTAGAAGGAGAAATATTACATCGCGATAGTTTAGGTTATCAGCAAGTTATTCGTCCTAACCAAGTTAATTTAATGACAGCAGGTCATGGTATTAGTCATTCAGAAGATAGTTATGGTGATAAAAAAGAAGTTCATCTTGCGCAGTTATGGATTGTATTACCTAAAGACAAAAGAAATATGCCGCCACGATTTGACCATTATCCTAATTTACCTAAATGGCAATCTGATAATGCAAACTTCACGTTATTAATTGGTGATTATCAACACTATACTTCCTCTGTACTTTGCTTATTACCAATGGTTGGAATGGGAATAACTGCAAAGAAAGCCACTTGCATATCATTACTGCTAAAAGAAAAATTTGAATATGGTCTTTTTGTTTTAACGGGAAAAATGACAATAGGGAATGAAGTTTTTAATGCCAACGAATTAGCCTATATCGAAACCCAAAATAGTTCATTAACCATAGAATTAAGTAACGATAGCCAGATCCTCTTTTTAGGCGGTGAGCCTTTAAATGAGAAAATACTAATGTGGTGGAATTTTGTTGGCCGAAGCAAAGAAGAGATTCAAAACGCAATTGCTGATTGGAATAAAGGCAGTGAACGCTTTGGTCAGGTTATTAATGATAATAGAGAACCATTAGTATCACCATTAATGCCGTAATTACTTATTTATTTTTTTTATCAAACAATTAAACAGAGCTGAGTTATTGAGATTTAAAAGATAATTCAGTTTTTTGTTTTACGCTTCTTTTTTACCTGTTTTTATCATTTAGTTACGCCATCTTTGTGTCATTTTTAATGACGATCCTGTTTTACATCTTTTCTCACTGTCAACGTCATAACTGTCGATTCGTCATTTATCGTTATTCTTTTTATTTATAACGAAAATCTATACTTTTATAATTATATGATTTTTATGAAAAATAAATTCAATCCTCTCTTGGCACGAAAAATGCTTTATTTAAAGAAAAATTGACGACAGCGTTGCTGTTAAATGTTTTTCTTGGAGGATGTGGCGAATGAATCGCTTTGTAATTGCAGAGCCACAACGATGCATAGGGTGTAACACCTGTATGGCAGCTTGCTCGGAAGTTCACCAAGCTGTGGGTTTACAGGCGCATCCGCGTCTTACAGTGGTTAAAGTGGAGGATCAAACAGCCCCGATGCTTTGTCGGCACTGTGAGGATGCTCCTTGTGCTCGCGTGTGCCCAGTCAATGCCATCACTCATGAAGATAATGCCATCTTTCTTAATGAGAGTTTATGTATTGGCTGTAAGTTATGTGGTCTTGTTTGTCCATTTGGTGCGATTACACCATCGGGCAGTAAACCCGTTAATTTACCGGCTGTTTTTGATTATTACGTACCTGAAGAGATGTTGGCTGATGTCCCTGGTAGTTTACCAACAGTAAACCCATTTATTGCATGGAATGCAGGCGTCCGCGCTATCGCTGTGAAATGTGACTTATGTAGTTTCTCTGATGATGGCCCTGCTTGTGTCAAAGTCTGTCCAACAGATGCCCTGCATTTAGTTGAAGAAGATAGCCTTGATGAGCAGGTAAAAGCACGCAGATTAGGAACTGCAATGGAACCGATGGCGAGCCTTGACTCTTTATCTACTTTGACACAGGAGCGGAAGTAATATGGAACCTCTTCAGTTACTGCTGTGGTCAGTCATCCTGTATGTTGTTGGTGGCATTATTGCACTGTTTTTAAAAAAGCAGGAAGGGCTGGCAATCCTTATTTCGGGTATCAGCGCAATAATTGGTGGTGTGCTGGGTATTCTTAGTGCATTACCCGTAATTTTAAATGGTGAAACCGTGAGTTTTACCGCAGCAGGGCCTTTTGAATTTGCCGCATTTGTTGTGCGAATGGATATGCTCGCTGCTTTTATGGTGTTTGTTATTTCTCTACTCGTCAGCGTGTGTGCGCTTTATTCTCTTGCCTATGTACAAGAATATAAAGGTCGTGGCGCATGGAGCATGGGATTCTTTATGAATCTATTTATTGCTTCAATGGTTGGGCTGGTAGTAATGGATAATGCCTTTTACTTTATTATCCTGTTTGAAATGATGTCACTTGCATCTTGGTTCTTAGTTATTGCTGACCAAGATGACGAATCTATTCATGCCGGTTTACTCTATTTCTTTATCGCTCACGCAGGCTCAGTCCTTATCATGATTGCCTTCTTCTTGATGTGGCGTGAAAGTGGTAGCCTCGATTTTGATTCATTCCGTCAACTTTCTCTTTCTCCAGCAATGGCTTCTGTGGTGTTTTTACTGGCGTTCTTTGGTTTTGGTGCCAAAGCCGGTATGTTGCCATTACATAGCTGGTTGCCAAAAGCTCACCCCGCAGCACCTTCTCATGCATCGGCATTAATGTCTGGTGTGATGGTGAAAATTGGTATCTTCGGGATAATTAAAGTGGGTATCGATTTACTTGGTGCGACCGAAATGTGGTGGGGGATTGTGGTTCTTGCATTTGGTGCAGTTTCTTCTGTACTCGGTGTGATGTATGCCTTAGCAGAGCATGATTTGAAACGTCTGCTTGCGTGGCACACCGTTGAAAATATCGGCATCATCTTAATGGGTGTTGGCGTTGGTATGGTGGGAATTGCAACAAATCATTCTGTTATTGCTGCGCTTGGTTTATTAGGTGCGTTATACCACTTGTTAAACCACGCCGTATTTAAAGGCTTATTATTCCTTGGTGCGGGTGCCATTATTAACCAAATTCACACTCGTGATATGGATAAAATGGGTGGCTTAGCAAAACTGATGCCTTACACTGCAACCGCCTTTTTAATTGGTTGTATGGCGATTTCAGCTTTACCACCACTGAATGGTTTTGTTAGTGAATGGTATACCTATCAATCACTTTTCTCGATGAGCTACGAAGGTAACTTCGTTATGCGCTTAAGTGGCCCGATAGCGATTATTATGTTAGCCATCACCGGCGCTCTTGCTGCAATGTGTTTCGTGAAAGTTTATGGCGTAAGCTTTTGTGGTGGTCCTCGTAGTGAACAAGCGACTAAAGCAAAAGAAGTTCCACTACCAATGACCATTGCGATGGGATTGTTAGCGCTCTTTTGTATCGTTTTAGGGGTTGGTGCTTCATTCGTAGCACCTATTATCGCCAATATTGCGATGTCATTAAGTGAAACCAGCGCATTAACAGTGACTCAAGGCTCGCTACTGATCCCTGATGCGGCATCACAAGCCATGTTCTCTCCTGCCTTAACATTTATTTTATTAATTGCCTTACCACTTATTCCATTCCTGATTTACCTCGGCATAAAAGGCGGTCAGCCTGCATTTCGCCGTAAAGGTAACCCTTGGGCTTGTGGTTATAACTGGGAAAAAGACATGGCAGTATCAGCAGGTGGTTTTACTCAAGCATTACGTAGTATGTTCGCACCGCTTTATCGTATGCGTAAACAGCTTGATCCATCTCCATTACTGTCGCGTGGTTTTAATAAAACACAGCTCGGTGCTGAAAAGGTCGAACCATTCTGGGATGAACGCATTATTTATCCACTGGTTCGTGGTATCCAACGTTTTGCTAAACGTATCCAATGCCTACAAGGCGGGGATTTTAGACTCTATTGTCTGTACGTTGTAGCCGCGCTGGTCATCTTGCTTTTAGTTATCGCAGCGTAAGGAGAGGGACTCATGACTTTCCAAGAAGCACCAACGTTCATGATGGGGATTATTGCTCTTATTCAAGCACTATTTTTGTTAGCAATAACACCATTATGTACCGGTATTTCTCGCCAGATCCGCGCCAAGATGCACTCTCGTCAAGGCCCTGGAATTTTGCAAGATTACCGAGATATTTTTAAGTTACTTAAACGTCAATCTGTAGCACCTGAACAATCAGGCGTTATTTTCCAAATAATGCCTTATGTGCTGTTAGGTAGCATGCTGGTGGTTGCAATGGCGCTGCCCGTGTTTACATCAACTTCGCTGTTTGGTGGTGCTGCTGACTTAATCGCCCTGATTTATCTGTTTGCACTGTTTCGTTTTTTCTTCTCTTTATCGGGTTTGGATTCAGGAAGCCCATTTGCGGGTATCGGTGCAAGTCGTGAATTAACACTGGGTGTATTAGTTGAGCCTATCTTAGTGCTGTCGCTGATTGTTGTTGCCTTGGTCGTTGGTTCAACCAACGTAGGCACTATCAGTGCGACTTTAGCGCAAGGTTGGGTATCACCAACCGCAACATTATTAGCGCTGTTAGCCTGTGCTTTCGCTTCATTTATTGAAATGGGCAAAATGCCGTTTGACGTTGCAGAAGCAGAACAAGAGTTACAAGAAGGGCCATTAACTGAATATTCTGGCTCTGGTTTTGCTTTAGTTAAGCTTGGTATTGGTCTTAAACAAGTCGTGATTGCGGAGCTTTTCCTTGCAGTCTTTATTCCTTTTGGTAAAGCAAGTGAGTTTACGTTTGTCGCAATAATTATTGCGTTAGTTCTGATGGCAGTGAAATTATTTGTTGTATTTGTATTGGCGTCATTGGTTGAGAACAGTTTAGCGCGTGGTCGCTTCTTGCTGACTCATCACGTGACATGGTTAGGATTCGGTGTTGCGGCACTGGCTCTTGTTTTCTATTTAACTGGTCTATAAGGAGCGATGATTACAATGGAAAATATAGCTCTTGCGACCTTACTCATCCCATTTGCGGGGGCGTTGATTACGTCCTTAATGCCAAATCGGATGGCGAAGTGGTTGTGTACACTGTTCGCACTGCTCGCAACACTCGGTACGGTTTTCCTTGGCTGGCAGTTTTTGGCTGAAGGCAAAGTTGATACCACAATTACGCTAGTACAATACGGTGATGTTGCACTGTTTGGTTTTACTATCGACCGTGTAAGTACCTTAATTGCGTTTGCTGTTGTGTTCTTAGGGTTGCTAGTTAGTTTCTACTCTACTGGTTATCTCACCAGTGGCAACCGTGAGCATCCACACGATGGTACTCGTCGCTATTACGCATTCTTATTAATCTTTATTGGCGCAATGGCGGGTTTAGTGCTTTCTTCGACTATTCTTGGTCAACTCCTGTTTTTTGAAATCACAGGGGGATGTTCTTGGGGACTAATCGGTTACTACCAATCGGATAAATCACTGCGTTCAGCGATGAAAGCGTTATTGATTACTCACGTTGCCTCTATTGGTCTTTATCTTGCTGCTGCGACTTTGTTTGTCAGCACCGGAAGCTTTGAGTTAACCGCTATCGCAACGCTTGATGAACCAACAAAACTGATTGTTTTCGGTGGCATTTTATTTGCTGCTTGGGGGAAATCAGCACAGTTACCATTACAAGCATGGTTACCTGATGCGATGGAAGCACCTACCCCTGTGAGTGCTTACTTACACGCTGCATCAATGGTTAAAGTTGGGGTATATATCTTTGCTCGTGCCATTCTTTCTGGCGGTGAGGTACCTCATATCATTGGTTGGGTGGGTATCACCATGGCAGTCATTACGCTGATTTATGGCTTTATGATGTATCTGCCACAAAAAGATATGAAACGCCTGTTGGCATGGTCAACCATTACCCAGCTTTCTTACATCTTCCTTGCGTTATCTATCTCTATCTTTGGACCTCGTGAAGCATTTAATGGTGGTGTTGCTTATATCTTTAACCATGCTTTTGCAAAAAGCTTATTCTTCTTAGTGGCTGGTGCGCTGAGTTATAGCTGTGGTACGCGCATGCTGCCGCGCTTAAGAGGGTTAATTAATAAGTATCCATTACTCGGTGTGGGTTTTTGTGTCGCCGCATTAGCGATAGCCGGTGTTCCACCTCTTAATGGCTTCTTCAGTAAATTCCCAATCTTTGCTGCCGGTTTTGAGTTATCGAGTGTTTTCTGGGTAATGACACCAATTATGGTGCTGGTACTGATTGAATCTGTAGCGAGTTTCACTTGGTTTATCTACTGGTTTGGTCGTGTTGTTCCTGGCAAACCAAGTAATGAAGTGGCAGAAGGACAACCTGTTCCTATTGCGATGCAAATCGTGATTGGTGTGCTGATTGTTATGTCTTTCTGTTCCAGTGTTATCGCGGTCACTTGGCTAGGATAAGGGAGATAAATCATGACTGGAGCTCTTATTGTAAATAATTTGGCGGGGTTAATGATGATAACCTCTCTGCTGGTTATTGGTGCGAAAAAGCCAATCGCCTCTTGTTGGTTCTATGCACTACAATCTTTTGTTTTGGTGATGATTTTTGTCACCTTGGCAAATACGCTAGATGCACATCAATTAACACTTTGGGCAATTACTGCCTTCTTTACTAAAGTTCTGCTAGTACCACTGATTATGGGATTCGCATTCCGTAAATTGTCCGATCCCAGTGCAAATGTGAGCGTGATTAGTCCGGCTCTATTGATGCTACTGGCGGCTGTTATCGTTATTTTATGCTGGTTTGTGGTTGAGCCAATTCAAATACCAATGGTTGTTGATTTGAAACCTGCGTTAGCCGTTTCATTGGGACACTTTATGTTAGGTCTGCTGTGTATCGTGACCCAGCGTAATATTCTAAAACAAGCCTTTGGTTACTGTTTAATGGAAAACGGCTCTCACTTAACCTTGGCATTATTAGCGTGGAGAGCACCTGAACTTGTGGAGATCGGTATCGCAACAGACGCAATTTTTGCGGTGATTGTGATGGCAGTTCTAGCTCGTAAGATTTACCGCACGCTCAACACACTGAACGTGGATCAACTGACCGCGCTGAAGGGGTGAGGAGATGAACCAAACAACCATGTTAACAATTTTAATGTTTGCACCGCTGGTATTTTCGATACTGGCATTTCTAAGCCCGTTATTAAAAGCTGGTGCTCGTCCTGTTGTGACTGGCATTCATGCGATAGGTATTACAGTACTGCTGGTTGCCGCACTGGGTACTGTGGCTGATGTAATGACTCATGGCGAGATATTGACAGCAGCAAATTGGGTTCATGTTGATAGCTTAGGTGCGTTGTTCCTTGTGATCTTGGGCATTATCGGCTTTTTAACGGGGCTTTATTCAATAGGTTATATGAATCATGAAGTCGATGAGGGTGAAATCTCTGTTCGTACTTTGTGTAATTATTATGGTTTTTTCCACCTCTTTTTATTCACCATGTTATTAGCTATCACCAGTAATAACTTGATTTTAATGTGGGCAGCAATAGAAGCGACAACGCTGAGTTCTGCATTCTTAGTGGGAATTTATGGCCAACGCTCTTCTTTAGAAGCTGCATGGAAATACATCATCATTTGTAGTGTGGGTGTTGCATTTGGTTTATTCGGTACGATTTTAGTTTATGCCAATGCCGCCAGTTTTATGCCAGATCCTGATCAAGCCATCTTCTGGACTGAAGTGCTGAAATATACCGATCAACTTGATCCTACATTAATGCACTTGGCCTTTGTCTTTATCTTAATCGGTTTTGGTACCAAAACAGGTTTATTCCCAATGCACGCATGGTTACCAGATGCACACAGTGAGGCGCCAAGCCCAGTGAGTGCGCTGTTATCTGCTGTTTTACTAAATTGTGCTCTGCTGATTATTATTCGTTACTACATCATTATTGATGCTGCAATTGGTACTGATTTCACTCGTAATTTACTTCTGATTTTCGGTTTCCTTTCTGTGGCTATCGCGGCGTTCTTTATTCTTATTCAGCGCGATATGAAACGTCTTTTAGCCTATTCCAGTGTGGAAAATATGGGGTTAATTGCCGTGGCTCTCGGTATTGGTGGACCAATTGGTATTCTTGCCGCTTTATTCCATACTTTAAACCACAGCTTAGCGAAAGCATTACTGTTCTGTGGCTCTGGTAACGTGCTGCTGAAATACGGCACAAGAGACTTAAATGTCGTTAAAGGTATGTTTAAAGTGATGCCATTTAGCGCTGCGTTATTTGCTGGTGGTGCATTAGCTTTAGGGGGAATGCCACCTTTCAACGTCTTTATCAGTGAATTTATGGTCGTGGTTGCGGGTTTAGCCGCAGGGCATATTGGTTTAACTATCCTATTATTATTGTTATTAACCGTGGTATTAGGTGGATTAGTTCGCATGGTTGCTAAAACCGTATTTGGTAAAAAACCAGATGCTGTAGCAAAAGGTGAGCTAGGTATTTTAACCACATTACCGATGGTCATTCTGATTGCACTCATGCTGTTAATGGGTACACACATTCCTAAGCCAGTCAGTGAATTACTGGAAAACGCGGCCAATATAGTGATGAATATCGATAACAGCGAATCACCCACTTATACATGGCCACAGGCTTTAATCAGCAATCAATCAACATCGGTTCAGGAGATGTAACGTGAGCTATCAAAATTATGTCAGTAGAAAAGAAGGAAAAGAACTCGGTGCAGGTTATGTTGCTAAAGTCCGGGAGAAATTTCCATCCGCCGTTCTTGATGAAGAGCGTCAAACCGCTGATCAATTGACGATAACAGTAAAAACGGAATCACTGCCTGAAGTGGTGGAATACCTGTATTACGGTTTAGGTGGTTGGTTACCTGTGTTATTTGGTAACGATGAACGTAGCTTAAATGGCGATTATGCCGTTTATTATGCATTATCAATGGAAGAGGGCGAGAAATGTTGGGTAGTAGTCAAAGCCCATGTTAGCCCGATTACTTTAGAATTCCCATCTGTCACTCCACGCGTTCCTGCTGCTGTTTGGGGTGAACGTGAAATTCGTGATATGTACGGTCTTATTCCCGTTGGTTTACCTGATGAACGTCGTTTAGTTTTACCTGATGATTGGCCAGATGAGATGTATCCACTGCGTAAAGATGCGATGGATTATCGTCAACGTCCAGCACCAACAACAGAAACAGAAACTTATCCGTTTATTAATGATGGTAAAAAAGATGCGCGTGTTGTGCCTATTGGTCCAATGCACATCACATCAGATGAACCAGGACACTTTCGCTTATTTGTTGATGGTGAAAACATTGTCGATGCAGATTACCGCATGTTCTATGTTCACCGTGGTATGGAAAAACTGGCTGAAACCCGAATGGGTTATAATGAAGTTACATTCTTATCAGACCGTGTTTGTGGTATTTGTGGCTTTACTCACAGTGTTGCGTATGTCACCTCTGTAGAAAATGCATTAGGCATCGAAGTGCCTCGTCGTGCTCATACGATTAGAACCATCTTGCTAGAAGTTGAACGTCTTCATAGTCACTTATTAAATATTGGCTTAGCTAGTCACTTTACTGGTTTTGATACTGGTTTTATGCAATTTTTCCGCATTCGTGAAAAATCAATGCAAATTGCAGAAATGCTGACTGGTGCACGTAAAACTTATGGTCTGAATTTAATTGGTGGTATTCGTCGCGATATCTTAAAAGACCAACGTCTAAAAACCATTATGTTAATCAGAGAGATGCGTCGTGAAGTCACTGAACTGGTTGATATTTTGTTATCTACGCCGAATATGGAGCAGCGTACAGTCGGTGTGGGTATTTTAGATAGAAAAGTTGCTCGTGACTTTAGTCCAGTAGGGCCAATGATCAGAGCCAGTGGTTTTAAACGTGATGTTCGTTTTGATCACCCATTTGCAGATTATGGCAATCTTCCATTAACACTATTTAGTTATGAAGGTGGCGATGTATTCTCTCGCGTGATGGTTCGTATCAAAGAAGTGCTTGATTCATTATCAATGATTGAATACGCACTGGATAACTTACCAGAGGGGCCATTGTTAACCGAAGGCTTTACTTATCAGCCTTACAAATTTGCACTTGGTTTTACTGAAGCACCACGCGGTGAGGATGTTCACTGGAGTATGTTGGGTGATAACCAAAAACTCTTCCGCTGGCGTTGTCGTGCTGCGACTTATGCTAATTGGCCTGTATTACGTTATATGTTGCAAGGAAATACTGTTTCTGATGCGCCATTAATTATTGGTAGCCTTGATCCTTGCTATTCCTGTACTGACAGGGTAACGCTCGTTGATGTGAAAAAACGTAAATCAAAAACAGTTTCTTATAAAGAAATTGAACGTTATAGCATTGAACGTAAAAATTCGCCGCTCAAGTGAGGGAATGAACGATGTTAAAATTGTTTAAAACCATTATTAAAACAGGCGAAGCAACGACAAAATATCCATTTAAGCCGCTGGATTTACCTGATGGTTTCAGAGGAAAGCCTGAGTATGATGCTCAGCAGTGTATTGTCTGTGGTGCGTGTACCGCGGCATGTCCTGCCAATGCATTAACGATGGAAAATAATCTGGAAACAGGTGAGCGTTACTGGCAACTATTTCTCGGTCGGTGTATTTACTGCGGTCGCTGTGAAGAGGTATGCCCAACAAGGGCCATTGTTTTATCGGATATGTTTGAAACCGCAGTAACTCAAAAATCGGATCTCTATATTAAAGGGACATTTAAATTATTGCGTTGCCGAGAGTGTCATCAGCCATTTACGCCAAAAAAATCTGTCGATTATGCTATGGCGCTGTTAGTGCACTCTGGTTGGGATGAAGAAACGGTGGAATCGATGCGTCCACAATTTGAAACCTGTCCTGACTGTAAGCGTAAACATAACTTGTTATCCGATGGCCAAGAAAATTTAAGTATGGGTAATATCGGGAGTACAAAAAAATGAGTCTACCAGAAATTACCGTAAATCATCATGTTAGCCAACCCATCACATTAAATGATCAGGTGAAAAAGCTGAAACAGACGTTGCTGAAAGATATTCAACGCTCAGCTTATGTCTACCGTGTCGACTGTGGTGGTTGTAATGGCTGTGAAATCGAAATTTTCTCAGCGATTACCCCCGTTTTTGACGCTGAACGTTTTGGTATTAAAGTCGTCGCATCTCCCCGTCATGCAGATATTTTATTATTTACTGGGGCCGTAACGCGCCAAATGCGTGTGCCTGCATTACGTGCTTATGAATCAGCACCCGATCCAAAAATTTGTATCTCTTATGGCGCATGTGGTTGTGGTGGCGGTATTTTTCACGATCTTTACTGCGTATGGGGTGGTAGTGAATCTATCGTTCCTATTGATGTATGGATCCCAGGTTGTCCTCCAACGCCTGCCGCAACAATTTATGGTTTTGCGGTTGCATTAGGTCTGCTTGATCAAAAACTAAAAGGTGTTTCACACACGGAAGTTGAAAACGAGCAAGCATCACTTATTTTGCCTTCGATCCCATTAGATGCGCGAGTTATGATTGAGCGCGAAGCTCGCCGCCTTGCGGGTTATTATCAAGGAAGACAAATCAGTGACCATTTCCTCACTTTACTTGATGGTGCAACTGTACAAGAGGTGAGTGGTAGAGTGGATGAATGGTTACGCCAAGCGAACGATCCTCGATTATCTGAGATTGTAAAACGACTGGTTCATTCATTAAGCCAAGGAGCAGCCCATGTCTGATGATGCAAATGTTTATTTTTGGTCGTTAAGACAGAAATTTGTTGATAGCGACGATGATGTGCCAGCAGAAGCCCAGCAAGTGATGTATTACTCGCTGGCAATAGGCCACCATGTTGGCATGATTGACTGCTTAAAAACGGAATTAATTTGCCCACTTGAAAAATATAAAGCATGGATTGCCCTTCTTCCTGAAGGCGAAGCAAAAAGAAAAATGCAAGGATTGCTGACGTTTGGTGAGATCAATATTAACTCTGAGCACACCCATCTATTAGCATTGGCGTTTGATCCTATCACTAAAAATGAGGATCCTATATTTAGTGAATGGAGCCAAAAATTAATTGATTTGCTGGGTGAAATTGTCGTTGAACCTGCTATTTATTTAATTGTGAAGAGAAAGCCATGAGTAAACAAATGACAGCGCCGAAGGTTGTGTTAACTGTTGGCAATAGCATGATGGGAGATGATGGTGCAGGGCCGCTATTAGCCGATTTAATGGAAACTAATCCTATTGAAGGATGGATTGTGATTAATGGTGGCAGTGCTCCAGAAAATGTCTCTTATCAAGTGAGGGAGTTACAACCTCAGTGCGTTGTCATTGTTGATGCGGCAGATATCGGTTTAAAACCGGGCGAAATCAGAGTAATAGATCCTGATTATATAGCGGAAATGTTTATTATGAGCACCCACAATATGCCGCTTAATTTTCTTATCGATCAATTAAAAGATGATATTCCAGATATTACATTTCTAGGAATACAGCCAGATCTGGTTGGATTTTATTATCCAATGACGGAAGCAGTAAAAAATGCCGTTGATGAAGTCTATCAAGGTATCAAGTCATGGCGAGTAGATTACTTTCCTGAACTTGAAGTTTGTGATGAAGATGAGAGTGAATAAATAAACAGTAGTACAGGTATCCACCTATAAATATAAAATAGAAACATCCGCATTTGCGGATGTTTTGCTATTTAAGGTATTTTTTTTAAAACTTAATAATGAATTAGAACTTAGTTTAAAAAATTATTTTAATAGATTTTAATTTATTGTTTTTAAATGAATAAAAATATAACTTTAAATAAGTATTATTATTTCATTAATCAAGGTTATAGATTTAATTAAGTTTAGATTAATTTATGCGGCTAGCTAGCATAAATTCAAATATTTATCTGAAAGCTAAATTAAGAACAAGGTAATTTTTCAACATTTCAAACGAATTAAACCTGTTATTCTCATGCGGAATATTTTTTAAGTGGTTATTATTTCAGCAAGAATAAAAGGTTTTTTATATGTCTCTCTTTGCCCCTCAATTGAGTATCATTGTTGCCATTTATAATGGAAGTCCGTTTTTACATAGTTTTTTCAATTATTTAAAAAATCAAAAGTTAGAAAGTTGGGAGCTTATACTTGTTGATGATGGCTCTGAAGATAATTCTCTTGATATTATTAATCAATGGAAGGGTAAATTTCCATCCGTTACTCTTTTAATTCAAAATAATCAGGGAGTTTCATCAGCACGTAATGCAGGATTTAATATTTCAAATGGTCAATATGTTGTTTTTCCAGATATTGATGATGTTATTGATTGCAAAATGTATGGCAGAATGCTTAAAGTTTCTCAAGAGGATAATTTAGACGTTTTAACCTGTAATGGGAATTATGTTTATGAAGATGGACGGCCTTCTAGGAAAATATTTCCCTCAAATCGATTAAGTACTACAGAGATATTAACCGGACCTCAGTGGCTAAAAATCGCGCTAGGCTCTAGAAAATTTTTGCATGTCACTTGGCTAAATATTTATCGTCGAGAGTTTTTATTAGCTCATGGCCATCGATTTGAACCCGGATTGCATCATCAAGATATTCCATGGACAACGGAGGTGCTACTTACGGCTAAACGAGTCAAATATATTGATGAGTGTTATTACAACTATTTTATTCACTCTGCTTCTGTTTCTCATACCAAACAGGATGACAGCATCCATGTTAGAACAATACATAATTATATGAAAATAGTAGAAATGTTGGATGCGATTAATATTAAGCATGAAAAAATTGCTAAAAGTATTAATGCTTGTTATTGGCAAATTGCGAAAGAAGGTCTAGGTATTATCCATTCTATTAATTGTATTCAGTCATCTGAAATTAAAAGCCAAATGGTTCAAGAGTTATTTGATCGAGGTATTTGGGCGTTAATTTGGAAAAATGCCAAGGATTTCAGATTACGTTGGCGTTTAGGACGACGCTATTTTAAATTAAGAAAGCTTCTCAATAATAAATAGGCGCATTAGGTGTTTTATTATTTTGGCAATAAGTAGAAGGGAAACAGATTAATAGAATATCGTAAAAATAACATTTTATTCTCTTTTATGCTCACCGATAAGGATCAGTATAAATTATATAACTTATTTACGAGAAAAATAATGTGGCCTCGCTAGAAGTTTGCCATAATGAGTCGTGTTGCTTAGTAAAAGTTTATGTAAAATCAATAAAGTGGCTAATATTATTCGAGTCTTTGAATGAAAAACTTTATGATATTGGCGACTAATTCTTTAGTCTGTGCGCGTTATTGCAGTACCTCATAATAACAACCATTACCTTATTTCAGCCTCTTCTTTTACTGATAGAGACTGGTGGTAAGTCATATCTAAAAAATCGGAGAATATTTATGTGTATTCGGTTTAGTTGGCGAAAATCATTAGTTGCACTAACTTGTTTAGCCGCATTTAGCACCCCTTTTACAGTATCTGCACAAACATTAAAATTAGCCATTGGTGAAGAGCCAACCGAGGGCTTTGATCCAATGCTAGGCTGGAGTCATGGTAGCTACTTATTACTTCATAGCCCATTATTAAAACAAAATGCAGATCTGACTTGGTATAGCAATATGCTAAAAGATTATCAGCCAAGTGAAGATGGTAAAACATGGAAACTGACACTGAAGCCAGATTTAAAATTCTCCGATGGTTTGCCATTAACAGCAAAAGATATTGTTTTCACTTATAACAATGCAGCAGCAAGTGGCGGTAAAGTGGATATGGGTAATTTCCTCACTGCAAAAGCAGATGATGATTTGCACGTTACCATCTCGCTAAAAGCACCACAAAGTACCTTCGTTAATGTATTAGGTTCGTTGGGTATTGTTTCCGCTGATAAATATGATGAAAAAACCTATGCACAAAAACCAATAGGTGCAGGCCCTTATCGTATGGTGAGTTTTCAGCCAGGACAGCAGCTAATAGTAGAGGCTAATCCTTATTATGCTGGACAGAAAAACGACTTTGAAAAACTGATTTTTGTCTTCCTTGATGAAGATGCTGCTTTTGCCGCGGCGCAAAGTGGGCAACTCGGTATTGTTCGTATTCCACCTGCAACGGCTGCAATTGCGAAAAACTTACCTAATATCAAATTATGGGAACGCCCAAGCGTTGAGAATAGGGGTATCGTTTTTCCAATGGTGAAATCCGGTGAAAAGAACGATTTAGGCTATGATATTGGTAATGATATCACCGCGGATATTGCTATTCGTAAAGCGATTAACTATGCCCTTGATCGCAAATTATTATCGGAACAAGTGCTCGATGGCTACGCTATTCCTGCTTATACCGGTGTAAAAGGGCTGCCTTGGGATCAAAGCGAAGCTGCATTTAAAGACGGTGATGTAGAGAAAGCCAAGCAAATTCTTGAAGATGCGGGCTGGAAGCTGAATAAAAATGGTATTCGTGAAAAAGACGGTTTAGAAGCCAAACTCACCTTATGGTATACCAGCGGTGATGCGACTCGTCGTGATTTAGCCGAGTCAATCCGTGCTTTAGTGCAACCCTTGGGTATTCAAATGGATCTAAAATCAGGCAGCTGGGATACCGTAGAGCGCTATATGCACTCCAATCCAACCCTATTTGGCTGGGGTAGTCTTGATCCGATGGAGTTGTATCATCACTACAGCACGAATGCCGCGGGTGTGGGTTATTACAATCCGGGCTATTACAAAAACCCTGAAGTTGAAAAGCATCTTCAAGCTGCATTGGATGCACATACATGGCAAGAAGCTGTACCTCATTGGAAAGCCGTGGAATGGGATGGCAAACAAGGCGTGGGTGTGAAAGGTGATGCCGCATGGGCATGGCTAATGAATGTTCAACATACTTATTTAACGGATCCTTGCATTGATTTAGGGACAGGCACACCAGAAATTCATGGCTCATGGTCATTATTAAATAGTGTAGATACTTGGAAGTGGACTTGTCAGTAATACGTCAAAGTGCGGGATTTTTCCTGCGGCTCTTATGCCTGCTGTTGGTAACAACAGCGGGTGTTTTTATTTTGTTAAGTTTTTCGCCTATTGATCCCATTAAGGCGTATATCGGCAGTGATTTGCTCAATGTGCCACCCGAGCAATATCCGCTGATTGCAGCTCGTTGGGGATTAGACCAACCTCTTTGGATGCGATTCTGGTATTGGTTTAGCCAGATTATTCAGGGGGATTTTGGCTATTCGATGCTTTATAACATGCCTGTGATTGATGTTATTCGAGAGCGTGCAGGGCCATCGTTTATTTTGCTATTTTCAGCATGGGTTTTTTCTGGTGCTATTGGTGTTTTAATGGGATTAGTGGCTGGGCGTTATCTTAACCGTTGGCCAGATAGAATAATTTCGACATTTTCTTATCTCTTGGCTTCATTACCCACATTTTGGGTTGGCTTATTATTATTGTCGCTATTTTCTGTCACCTTACATTGGGCACCAATTTGCTGTGCTTGGCCTATGGGAAGTAGTGCTGAAGCTGCAACGGTTAGTCAGCGGTTATCTCACCTTATTTTACCTATGATCGCACTTGGATTATTAGGTACTGGCAATATTGCACTTCACACCCGGGCTAAAGTTGCGGAAGTAATGGGGAGTGAGTTTATCCATTTTGCTAAAGCGCAAGGTGATAAAGGTTGGGCTATGATGATATTTCATGTTCTACGTCATGCCATTACACCTGCACTTTGCTTACAGTTTGCATCAATTGGTGAACTTCTTGGTGGCTCATTATTAGCTGAAAAAGTATTTGCTTATCCCGGTTTAGGACAAGCGACTGTCGATGCAGGATTACGTGGCGATATTCCACTGTTAATGGGCATTGTGGTTTTCAGTACTATTTTGATCTTTATTGGTAATACTATTTCTAATTCGTTATTGCGACGTATTAATAAAGGAATCTTACGAGACTCATGATTTACGACCCAAATAAGCCTCTATTGCGACTTTTATTAGTGACTCTCGCCTTGATTGGGTTGGTGTTGTATGGAATATCGGTTTCTCATACCGATATTGCAATGGATTTTTTGGCAAGAAATCAGGCGCCTTCTGAACAATATTGGTTCGGTACTGATAATCTCGGTCGTTCACTTTGGCTGCGCTGTTTTCAAGGTATGTTAAGTAGCTTAAATATCGGTTTAACCAGTGCTGTAGTGAGTGGATCGATAGCACTTATTTTTGCTGGTATTTCATCGATTAACTCATATTGTGATTTTCTGGTAAGAGGGATTGTTGATACCCTTTTAGCGTTACCGCATTTACTGTTGCTTATTCTAATTTGTTTTACGCTTGGCGGTGGTCAGCAAGGCGTTATTTGGGCTGTAGCATTAACTCACTGGCCTAAGTTAGCACTGATTTTACGTGGCGAAATTCAGCGAGTTCGTGAAGCCGATTATGTGATGTTGTCGCGTCGTATTGGTAATTCTCCATTTGAATGTGTGAGAAAACATTATCTGCCCATGCTATTGCCACAATGGATTGTTGGTACATTGCTGATGTTTCCGCATGCGGTATTACATAGTGCAGCATTAAGCTTTTTAGGTTTTGGACAAGCTGCGCATGAGCCTTCTTTGGGCTTGTTATTGGCTGATGCACTACGTTATTTAAGTACGGGTTCTTGGTGGATGGTGGTATTTCCGGGGTTAATTTTAATGTGTCTGGTATTGATATTTGATCAATTTGCCAAAGCGATGCAACAGCTTTGGTTAAGAGGTGCAGGATGTTAAGTTTTGAACAATTTTCCATTGATATTGCTCAGTTTCGTTGGTTAGGAAAACGCAGTTGGCAACCTTTACTGAAATCGATATCACTGGATATTAAACCCGGGAAAATGCTTGCTTTAGTTGGTGGAAGTGGAGAGGGGAAAAGCTTATTACTGCAAAGTGCGTTAGGGCTTTTGCCCGCTAATATGCGTGTTCGTGGTGCAATTAAATTAAACGGCCACACATTAACAGAAAGAGAGCTTATTGCTTATCGTGGCAATACTTTTTGTTATATTCCACAAGGTGTGACGGCATTAAATCCATTGATTTGTATCGGTGAGCAGCTTAGCCGTTCTGCGCGTTTAAGTGGTGCTGATATCACAACCGAAGATATTGTCGAGCAGCTTGGGCTTTATCATCTTTCTAGCTCATTAGTAAAAACCTATCCAGCGAAACTTTCTGGCGGAATGGCAAAGCGAATTTTGGCATGTAACGCGACATTATCTAACGCACAATATATATTGGCTGATGAAATAACATCGTGGCTTGATGACGAACACGCTAGCTTGCTATTAGGTCATTTGCGAGAACTATGTAATCAAGGTAAATCGGTGTTGTGGGTGACTCATGATCTTGCATTAGCGGCTCGTTTTGCTGATACGATAGCGGTGCTAAATCAGGGGGAGCTTAATGAAATTATTCCTGCCGTTTCACTCCATCATTATGAAGGCAGTGAATGGCTGAAAACACTGTGGAATGCGTTACCGGAGCAGCAGTTCTTATCTCAACATGAAACTTCACTAAACTAATTATTGCAGTCAGTTTATCTGTTTTATTTTTAAATATTTCAAGAAATAGATTATTACTGGAGTTATTCCTATGGCGCTTTTAGAGCTACAACAATTATCTGTTAAGCAAGCAGGTAAGCTGTTATGGCAAGACCTCTCGTTCTCTTTAGATGCCGGAGAGAGGTTAGGAATATCAGCACCTAGTGGAACGGGTAAAACAACGCTGGGGCGAGTATTAGCCCAGTGGCAAGCACCTACAAGTGGCAAAATTCTTTTTAATCAACAACCATTGCCGAGTAAAGGTTATTGCCCAATTCAGTTAGTGCCTCAACATCCAGATAAATGTTTTAATCCCTTTCGCGCTACAGGCGATAGCGTGCGTGATGCGTGGTGCCCTGATGAAAGTTGGTTTGAAAAATTAAAAATAAAATCAGAATGGTTATCGCGTAGGCCTAATGAATTATCTGGTGGTGAGTTAGCGCGCATTGCATTATTAAGGGCGCTTGATCCACGCACACAAATATTAATTGCTGATGAAGTCACTGCGCAATTAGATGCAAAAATTCAAGCTGAAATCTGGCAAGTATTAATTAATGAGAGCCTGCGTCGCCCTTTAAGTTTGATTATTTTTAGCCACAATAAAGCGCTTTTAGAAAAAGTATCAACCAAAGTTTGGTGGGTTGATAAAACAAAAGGTTTTTCTACAACAAGTGATTCACTGTTATTTTAATCAGATATTTTTCCACTTTAATCTCTTAATTTAATTCCTGAAAATGAAAAATCTTCCTACACATTAATGCATAGGAAGATCTGCTTTTATCTCATCAATGATTAAATATTAGAAGCGATAAGTATAATTAACACCAAACTGCATATCGTGATAACGATACTTTGTTATTTCCCAATTTGCTGATGTACCGACTAATGATTGTTTATCAATTTGATACGTTAATCCAATATTAGCGAATGGACGTCGTTTTAACTGTTTTTTATTTCCTGCATATTCAATATGTTGCTGGCCTAAATTTTTAATATGACTGCGGAAATCACGCTGTTGTTGCGATAATTGCCAGAACATACCCGCTTTTGTATTCAGTGTGAGGGATGGAGTTAATAAATAATCTAGATTTACGCCTAATTTAGCAGACAGAGCCTGCTCTTTTAGTTTTTCATAATGAGCGATAAATTTAGCACCTTCTGTCTCGCTATACGCAGATCGAGAAATTTCATTAAATGTAATACCTGCAAAAGGAGTTAATGTTAGTTCATTGGTTGCTGAGTATGGGTAATAGCCCTGCAACTCAATATGATAACCAGAAAGTTTAGCATTACCTTTACCCATTTCAGTGTCTTCTAACTGCTGACGTTCAATTGATACTTTACGATTTAAATAAGCGCCTTTTAAGGATAAATGTAATGCATTACTAATCAGTTCTTTATTTAAAGAAGGGATTAAATCAAGGCTAAAACCGATAAGCGGTAATGGATATCCTTGGTGTTGGTATCCTTTTGGTAATGATGAATATACATCTGTATCAATTGCTAACCCCATAACGAAAGGAACTCGATTAATATCAAAACGATAAGCACCACTTATTCCTGTTTGTGTTGCATTTGATTTATTCAAATTTTGATAATGGGTAAAGCCACTAATACAGGCTTTTTCATTACTAACAGAACAGATTGCAGATGTAAGATAACGCAGCTGCCCTTGTTGCATATCCATCAGTTTATAACCGTTTTCAGCCATTAATTGCATTGATTTATAAGTATTTTCAATGTCGATAGGTTTGCTGATAACAATTGATGGCTTGTTGTTTTCTTTTGTTAGTTGTTTAAATTCATCTTTTACAGAAGTTAATTCTTTATCTTGCTCAGTTTTTTCTTTCTCAG
>NZ_LXEV01000034.1 GCF_001654965.1 Proteus hauseri ATCC 700826 | reverse complement strand
AGGCGGTCTTGCTCTGCTTTATCTTGCTCTGCTTTGTCTTTCTCCGCTTGTACTTTGTTTAGGCGGTCTTGCTCTGGTGCTTGTTTATTTTTTTGAATTAGCGTACTTAATGTTAATGTTGCCTTACTCTTTTTATATTCATATTCAGTTAGTTTTAGTGTTTTATCTAGTAGTTTTAGTTTGTTACCACCTAGCTTGTTATTAAATTCGTTATCATTTAATAAGTCTTCAGGCTTACTATTATTTAATAGTGTGATTTTTTTTCTATTTCTTCTATTTTTTCTTCTTCTTTATCTTTATAGAGGTTATGTTTATCGCTATATTTATTATATCTTTCAGACTCACTACTAATGGTGCCATCGCCATCATCAATAAGTTTTTCAATTCTCTCTTTTTCTTTTCTCGCTTCTTCTTTTTCTATCTGTAATGTGTTTAATTCAGAGTTTAATTTAGTGTTTAATTTACTTTTTTCTTGTTCTTGATTAAGTATCGCTTGATTAATTTCATCTGTAAGTTTCGTTATTTTTTTGTTTGCTGAATCAGAAAAATTTTTAATTTTAGTTATGTCATTATTGGCCAGAAGTGTATCGTATTTAATATCTATTGCTTTTCTATTTTTATTATTATTTAAATCTTCTTTTGACATTCTATCTATATCCCATGCGACAGTAACCCAGCGATTATTTGGTTTTTTTGATACGCCAAAAATAGTATTGCCATCCTTAGATATAGAGTGTGCTTCTGTTTCGTAATTACTTTCTAATAATGTTAATTCTTTATTGTTAATAAAATATATAAATCCACTTCTAGGATATTCTGATTTAAAATGTTGATTTACTGTTACATGCGTACTGTTTTTGAATTCTGTCCATCCAACAAAGAAATCGCCATTTTCTGAAATATCCATTGCTTCTGAATTATAATAATTATTGCTCTCCATTGGAGGTTTAATATTTGGAATGTGAACTTCTTTTTTTGATGAGTCATAGATAAAAGCTTGGCGGATAAGATAACTATCGGCTTGACCTATAGATTTTACTAATGATTCAGTCCAACCAACAAAAATATCATTTTTAGAAACAGCATTTATTTTTGATGAACCATAACCTGATGTGGTAATGGTGTTAATGCTATCACTTGATTTATCATAGATAAAAGCAAGCTTAACATTGTTACTCTCTTGGTTTTCTCGCTTTAAAGTACCATAAAGATATTTTCCACTATGAGAAACGCTAGTAAGATTTGGTGTTAACGCTATAAATTTACCAAAAAAATTTAAATTACTAAATGCTGTGAATTTATCTTTTTCTATATGATTTTTTAGGGGGGAATTATCAATTTCATTAAGTGGTATCGATTTTTTATTTACAATATCATAAATAAAAAATATTTTTTCATTAATTGGAAGATACCGTTTTTCAGGGTTCATATCTTCAGAATAAAGGCTAAATAATCCATCTTTAGTTGTAAAATAATAATCATCCTCAACAGTATATGAAAATTCGTTGTTAGTAAATAAACTCGTTTCTTTTAAATAAGTATCATAAACAAAAAATAGATCAGCTGTATTTTTATTTTTATTTTTATAAATTATATCTTTATCTCTATCTTTATAATATTGGCCATGAGCTATTAAGTAACGACCATCCTCAGAGAGAGAGAGAAGTGTTATATTATCGAAATCTTTAAGGTCTAGAGTGCTAAATATTCCTCCAGCTCCAGAAAGATAATTAAATTCTATTTTATCTTTATATGATATTATTTTTCTGCTTTGATATTTTGATGTTAATACTTTCGGTAGAAATCTATCATTCATGGTACCATGATGATGTTTATTACTTTCAATTGAAAGATTATATTTACCAGCATCAAAAAAACTGAAATTAATTTCTTTAATTTCAGTATCACTTAATTGGTTTGCATTTTTATTTAATGAATAACAATATGTTGAGCTAAGAATAAGAGGTGTTATTATTAATGTTTTTAATTTCTGTTTTTTTATAGGCATGAGTTATAGTTCCATATTTTATCAGCAGGTTTCTGGAGATTAATTATGGATTATAATTCTGTCAATATAAGTGTTCTTTATTTTAAAAAATAAATAATAATTATTATTATTGTTATTTATTTTGGTGATACTTTAAATTTTTATTATTTTATTTATGTATAAATCTCTGGTGTTTTTATCAATTTAATCCCTTTCAATATTAGTTTTTTTTGTAATAGATAAATATCATCTTTCTTGGCTGAGTGCCATGTGCTGGCAACACCATAGACTCCATGTTGATGAAATGCATTAATTTTAATTAGTATTGATTCACCAAGTGAATTAATAAAACAAGAAAGTTCATCTATATATTCTAAATAATCAGTTTTTCCCGGAATATATAAAATACGTAATTCTGTAAGTAATTTATTATTCGCTAACCATTTTATTGACTCTTTAATTCGTTTATTTCCTCGACCCGTTAAATAACGATGTGAGTCTTCACTCCAACTTTTCAAGTCGATCATCGCCCCATCCATATAAGGTGCTATTTTTTGCCAGCCGTTAATAGAAAGCGTGCCATTGCTATCAATTAAGCAAGTGAGATGCTGAAGATCGGGAGATTGTTTTATTGCTTTAAAATATTCAATAAGAAAGGGAAGTTGCAGTGTTGATTCGCCACCACTTACTGTTACACCATTAATAAATGCAGCGTATTTACGTGTAATAGCGATTAATTCATCAACGGTATAACTTAATGTCATTGGGCTAGATTGGCGGGGGCATTGTTGAATACAAGTATCACATTGTCCACAGCTGTTGCTGTTCCAACTGATAATTCCTTGTTGCAGAGTAAGTGCTTGCTGAGGGCAAGTGGGAATACAGTCGCCACAATTGTCACAGATCCCCATAGTGTAGGGATTGTGACAATTCTTGCAGCGTAGATTACACCCTTGTAAAAAGATGGCTAGGCGATTGCCCGGGCCATCGACACAAGAAAAGGGCAGAATTTTATTTATCGAAACGCATCTGCTGTTCATAACTGATAACTCGTGGTTTACGCTCAGTAATATGGCAGTTCGCGGTGGCTTCATCGCCTAACCAAGTGGTGTTTAAACGAGAGCCTTCTTCTTTGTATTTTTTCAAATCAGATAAGCGCACCATATAACCGGTGACTCGCACTAAATCATTTCCACCCACGTTTGCTGAGAATTCTCTTAAGCCTGAAGCGAAAGCGCCTAAACAGAGTTGCATCAATGCATCTGGGTTTTGTTTAATGGTTTCATCTACCGTTAAAATATCGCTAATACCTGAAGTATAAAACGCATGATGTGGTGCAACAGTCATTAAGTGGGTAACAGGATCTGGCTCTTTACCATAAGGAATACGCGTTGCAGGAGTTGTGTCAATATCCGAACTAATGCCCGATTGCGCATGTAGCATAGCGCGTTGTTGCCAACCATATTTTACCGGTGTATCCGCAACAAATTGCGCTAATTTTTCACTGATAACATAGCTAAGTTGATTGGCTGATTCATTATCGCCATAAGCCGCATTTTTGCCTTCTTTTTCAAGTAATAAAGCAACAGCTTCTGCCATTGCGTAAATACCAAACATCGGGGCAAAGCGATCCGGCGAGATCAAACCCTCTTCCACTAAAAAGCTTTGTTTAAAGAAGTTTGATTTTTCATACAGGAATTCGCAGCGAGCATCGATAATCTCGATTTGTTTTTGCATATAAAACGGCAATATATTTTCAAGAAAATCTTGGCTATTTTGGCTGCGCTTTGCCACTTCTTTTAAGTTAATACGGACTAACGTACTACCGCCACCACTTTGTGGTAATGAGTTATAGCAGCTCACAATACCGTATTCATCTTTCCCAAAGACAGCATCTTGTAATGTGCCATTGGCAATATGGGGCTTGCTACTATGGCAAATATTGGTGATTGCCTGATGTAATAAATCAGATGGCGTTAAATTAGCGTCATAAATAAAAGTGAGGTTAGGAGCCACTTGCTGAAGCTCGACATCTACTTTTAGAATTAATCGCGTAATAATCGAGTCTTCAGGGCCAATATTGGCATGCATAAACGCATCAGGCAGTGTTCTATCAAGATAGCGCCAAAAACGTTTTAATTTAGGATAAAGCTGCTCTTCGGTAAGAGAACCGACATAAGGCAGTAAAATTTTATCAATACGTCCTAAGTAAACGGGCATTGAGGTAACTGATGGAACATGATGATAAAGAATGGTCAGCATATTTAAAGCATCATCAAAATCTTGTGCAGGTTCTAGCTCTAAATAGTGAGAACCTTGTGCTAAAAATTTCGCGTAATCAGGTAATACATAACGAGGTTTATAAGGTGCATGACCTTCATACATATCGCAAATGACCCGTTCATCTAATGCGCTAGCTGCATCTTTAGGAAGTGCAGGATAAGGCAGCATATTTTCAGCTTCTAAAGCGAGAAAATGACGTTTTTGTTCAGGGGAAAGGGTTGGGTTTTCTACGATTTGTTGACAACGTTGGATAACAGATTGTTCAGTCATAACCACCTCGGTACTTAAAGAACGAGAAAAAGATCCAAAACTTATTCTTTTAGGTTAATGAATCGATAAAGGTATTTCTGTGATATTAAACAAATCCCCTTTGAAGATTAAGGGAATAGCACGAAAAGACTCACTTTTCACGCTAATATACGATTAAACGGATTTTAAAAATAAAAAAGAGCTAGCAATAAAACGATTAAATTCAATTGGCTAGCTCTTATAAATTTAAATAGATGCTTTATGTCTTGTTATTTTTCAGACTGTCGATTTTTTCCATATCATCGCTGGTATCTTGCTGAGCATTATTATCTGCGGCTAATTCTTTGTTATCCGTTTCTATATCGATGGGCTTTTTAAATTCAGTACTGTTCTCATCTTTATTTTTTTTTGTATTATTCTCATCTTTTTCCTCTCCATCTTTCTCTTCATCTTCTTCAGGGCGAGAATACAAATTTGCCGTGAGTAAATAAGGCGATTGTTGCCAATGGACGGGCGTGAGTTGCAAAAGATTATGAGATAACAAAAAGCCAATGGCCAATGCGACTAATAACATAACTCGTAATAAGTTAGTGGTGTTATCGACTTGGCTTGATTCGGTCACTAATTGGTGGGTATCTAAAGTGAGTCTTAAAAAGCCTTTAGGTTTATCTTTACCTGGTACAGGTACAACAAGCTGATGATTAAATGAACCACCACTTTTTTGCCCTTCCAATGCGAGTCGCTCTTTAACGGTGACGTTTTCACCGCTATGGGCGATTTGTGTACCGTCTTCTAAATAGAGACTCGCATCAAGCACCCGACTATTGTGAGTCAGATGATTTAAATTAGCCATAATGAGGGGATTTACGTTATCTTTGCTGCTGTCATCCATATAATTGGATAAAGAGAACGCAACTTGTTCTGCCAGCGTTTTAGCAAGCTCTTCAAACTGAGTAATACGGGCATGTTGATTAGCACGACTAAAATAAGACGCGCCTTGCATAAGAAATGCCAATAATGCGATACAAATCAGTATAATCGCCGTTTTTTGTAGTTTGAATTTTAGTTTATCTTTAAGCATGTTCATCCTTTTGCGTAAGCAAGTATATGCATGTTGCCAGATGAGCCAGAGATAGAATAGGCTGAATAACGATTATTTTGTTCCGACAGGGGAAAACAGGAGAATAAGTATGTCAAATAGTCTGACCTATTGCTATTTACCGGATGAGATCCGTAAATGGCCGGGTCTACCGTTATCATTAAGTGGTGAAGAAGTAATGCCACTTGATTATCGTGCTGGCGATAGCGGTTGGTTACTTTATGGGCGTGAACTCGATAAAAAAAGAATAAGTGAGTTCCAACATAAACTGGGGGTCGCTATTGTTGTTGTCTCTTCATGGCGTATTGATGATTATCAAGTTGTTCGAATTGCTGGCAGTTTAACGCGTCGTATTCGCCGTTTATCTGATGAATGTGGTTTAGATGTCGTGCCATTGGGTGAAATTCCGCGTTTGCGTTCACCGGGACTTTTAGTGATGGATATGGACTCAACCGCCATCCAGATTGAGTGCATTGATGAAATTGCGCGCCTTGCAGGGGTTGGCGATAAAGTGGCTAAAATCACTGAACGTGCAATGCAAGGTGAAATGGATTTTAGTGAAAGCTTAAAACTGCGTGTCGCGCAACTTGAAGGGGCAGATGCTGCTATTTTACAAACAGTAATGGAAGATTTGCCACTGATGCCGGGTTTAACCAGCTTAGTTCGTAAGCTCCAAGCAATGGACTGGCATATTGCAATAGCATCAGGCGGTTTTACTTATTTTGCTGATAATTTAAAACAAAAGTTACGTTTAGTGGCCGCGGTTGCCAACCAACTTGAAATTAAAGATGGTAAATTAACGGGCAAAGTAAAAGGCACAATTGTTGATGCCAAATATAAAGCACAAGTGCTTGCGCGATTGGCGAAAGATTTAGATATCCCAATGGAACAAACCATTGCTATTGGCGATGGTGCAAATGATTTAAAAATGATCAGAAAAGCGGGGCTAGGTATTGCTTATCATGCAAAACCAAAAGTGTATGCGCAGGCAAAAGTCGCTATTCGTCATGCCGATTTAATGGGTGTGATGTGTATTTTAAGTGGTGGTTTAAAACACGAAGAGCGCTAAGTTTTTCTGGTATGAGCTGTAATTTAGGATTTGAGTCATAAACGGGAGAGAAGTGTGGCAAAAGCAGCAAAAAGAGCCTTTGTATGTAACGAATGTGGTGCAGATTATCCTCGTTGGCAAGGACAGTGCTCTGCGTGTAATGCGTGGAACACAATAACAGAAATACGACTTGCGGCTGCCCCTTCTTCTCGTAATGAGCGCTTTAGCGGATTTGCGGGTGATGCAAAAGGTGTTAGTCGGGTTCAAAAGCTATCTGAAATTAGTTTAGAAGCGTTACCGCGTTTCTCAACCGGATTTAAAGAGTTTGACCGCGTATTAGGCGGCGGTGTTGTGCCTGGTAGTGCCATCTTAATTGGTGGGAGCCCGGGAGCAGGTAAAAGTACACTGTTGCTACAAACCATGTGCCGCTTAGCAACAGAGATGAAAACGCTTTATGTCACCGGTGAAGAGTCATTACAACAAGTAGCCATGCGAGCACATCGATTGGGATTACCTACAGCCGAATTGAATATGCTGTCAGAAACCAGCATTGAGCAAATTTGTTTAATTGCATCACAAGAACAACCCAAATTAATCGTGATCGACTCCATTCAAGTTATGCATATGGCAGATATTCAATCATCCCCCGGTAGTGTGGCGCAAGTACGAGAAACCGCGGCTTATTTGACTCGCTTTGCTAAGACCAATGACATCGCCATTATTATGGTGGGTCATGTAACAAAAGATGGCACATTAGCGGGGCCAAAGGTGCTAGAACACTGTATTGACTGCTCGGTTATGTTAGATGGTGAAACAGACTCGCGTTTTAGAACGTTACGCAGTCATAAAAACCGTTTTGGTGCGGTCAATGAGCTGGGCGTGTTCGCCATGACAGAACAAGGTTTACGTGAGGTGAGTAATCCATCGGCTATCTTTTTAAGTCGTGGTGATGAAGTGACATCAGGTAGCTCTGTTATGGTTGTATGGGAAGGTACAAGACCTTTGCTGGTGGAAATACAAGCACTTGTCGATCATTCGATGTTATCGAATCCTCGCCGGGTTGCTGTAGGTTTAGAACAAAATAGATTAGCTATATTATTAGCGGTATTACATCGTCATGGTGGATTACAAATGTCTGATCAAGATGTTTTTGTTAACGTAGTTGGCGGTGTAAAAGTCACAGAAACGAGTGCAGATTTAGCCTTGTTATCTTCTTTAGTTTCTAGCTTTCGTAATCGTCCTTTACCACGAGACTTAGTTATTTTTGGTGAGGTTGGATTGGCGGGAGAAATTCGCCCAGTGCCAAGTGGGCAAGAACGTATCGCTGAAGCAGCAAAACATGGTTTTAAACGAGCTATTGTTCCGCAAGCGAATATGCCAAAGAAAAATCCCCCTGATATGAAAGTTTATGGCGTAAAAAAACTATCAGATGCGTTATCAGTACTTGACGATTTAGAAGACAACTAAAGGAACATAGAATGGGATCTTTTGATTATATCAAACAGGCTATTAGAAAAAATGGTTATACCTTACAGCAAGTTGCTGATGAAAGTGATATGACAAAAGGTTATCTTAGCCAACTTATTAATAATAAAATTAAGAGTCCCAGTGCTCAAAAAATGTCTGCATTGCATCAATTTTTAGGCTTAGAGTATCCAATAAAAAAGAAAACTATTGGTGTGATTTTTGGTAAATTTTACCCACTTCATACAGGGCATATTTATCTTATTCAAAGAGCATGTAGCCAAGTTGATGAGCTACACGTTATTTTATGTCACGACGATCCACGTGATAAAGAGCTATTTATTAATAGTGCAATGTCACAGCAGCCTACGGTTAGCGATAGATTACGTTGGTTATTACAAACATTTAAATATCAAAAAAATATTCGTATTCATGAGTTTGATGAACATGGTATTGAGCCGCAGCCAGATGGTTGGGAAGTGTGGAGTGAAGGTATTAAAGCGTTTCTAAATGAAAAACAGATAACGCCAGATTTTGTTTATACCAGCGAGCGTGATGATGCGCATCAATACAATACTTTCTTAGGCATCGAAACGGTACTGATTGACCCAGAACGTTCATTTATGAATATCAGTGGCCGACAAATTCGCCAAGCGCCATTTAAATATTGGGAATATATTCCTACTGAAGTAAAACCTTTCTTTGTGCGTACTGTTGCTATTTTAGGGGGGGAATCGAGTGGAAAATCAACTTTAGTTAATAAGCTCGCTAATATTTTTAATACTACAAGTGCGTGGGAATATGGGCGTGATTATGTTTTTTCCCATTTAGGTGGCGATGAAATGGCATTGCAATATTCCGACTACGATAAAATCGCATTAGGGCAAGCACAATATATTGATTTTGCGGTTAAATATGCCAACAAAGTTGCTTTTATTGATACGGATTTTGTTACGACTCAAGCATTTTGTTTGCGTTATGAAGACAAAGAACACCCCTTTGTTCAAGCACTTATTGATGAATATCGGTTTGATTTAGTCATTTTACTCGAAAATAACACTCCTTGGGTGGCTGATGGGTTGCGTAGCCTGGGGAGTGAGAAAGACCGCCGTCGTTTTCAAACGTTATTAATGGAAATGCTTGATAAAAACAGTATTGAATATATTAAAGTGAACTCGCCTGATTATGACGAACGTTTTCTTAGTTGCGTTGAATTAGTCAGAGAATTATTAATGATGCAATCAAAGCATATTGAATAGATTTATATCCAAATATAACAACGCTATTTAAATGGCGTTGTTATTAATAACGTAAAAATTATGTCCTTTACCATCCTTCCAATTACCACCATCTCAAACGAAGTATGATTAATCTTGCGGGTAGATACTCCATGATTGATTGCTTCTCAAAATTAAATCGCTTATTAAAAGAGAAAAATACATAAAAAAAACTGTAAAAAGAGTTATATACATAATAATGCTATTTTTTTCAATAAGGTGAAAAAGGTTACTGAAAATTAATTTTGGATCTCTATTATAGATGCTAGGTATAGATTGATTTGTGTGTATTTCTTTTGCCATAAGGTGTGAGGATCCACATTTTTATCTTTATGTTTATCTTTATGTTATTAGGTGAAGATGTAGAATATTTTTCGTAAAAAGGACAAGAAAATGGCACAACCTTCCCGTGTTTCGCTGCATATCAAGAAAACTGTAATTTCATTAGCGATAGCTGCTTTGGGTTTTACAGCATCATCAAGTGCATTGGCGTATCAAAAAGTCCACCAGCCAGATAATAGCTATCAACAATATGTTTCTCAGCGTCAAACTGTTGATATCTTAATTCAAGATGCTTTAGAAGCCTTTAAGTCTCCAGCTCGTGTTTCTGATGCTGGATTTACGGGAAAATTGCCGTCCAATATGGAAATTGTGGCGCAAAAACTACAACAGGCTTATAAACTAGAGCCTTATCGCTTAGATTTGTTGTTTAGTGCCGCAAGTGCCTATGTTTATAACAATGATATTGAACGTGCTGTCACTATTTATAAACAGGTTTTAGAAGCCGCACCTGATGATATTGATGCGTTAATCTATGTCACTTCGTGGACGCGTTTTGAAGGTAAAGATAAAGAGAGCGAAGCTTATTTCAATAAACTAAAATCGTTAAATCCAGCAAAAGCCGATGAAATAAAACGTTTTTTCGCTGAAATAGACCGCGTGAGTAAAATGCCATTAAGCGATAAACTCACTCAAGCTGATTTAGCAAAACTTAATAAAACCAAAGGGAATAATGCCATTGTGACATTGGGTTATGCGTTAAATCCAGATGGTACAATGAACAAGATTTTAGTTGAGCGCCTAAATAAAACCTTAGAAGTAGCAAAACAATTACCCGACGCGATGATTGTGGTAACAGGTGGTGTGCCTAAAGCGCATCAAACAGAAGGTAAATTAATGGCAGATTGGCTGGTGAAAAATGGTATTCCAGCAGAGCGTATTTTCCAAGATAACTATGCGCGTACCACCGTTGAAAATGCCTTGTTTAGCCGTTATGCCTTAACTAAGCATCGTATTAAAACCGCAGTCATTATTAGCTCGGGTAGTCATGTGCGTCGCGCTGATGCCATCTTTACATTAGCAAGTTGGCAAAGTGGCCCAAGTGATATCACCTATTTAACGGTTGTCGCACCAGATAAGCCATTAGCAGAATTGCAAAAAATAAGTAAATCAGACTTACAAGGTATTTATCGTGATGGCTTAAAAGCGCTGGGATTATGGAGTTTCCGTAGTTATCCATTAGAAGAGCGTTGATAGAAACGTTTTTAATATTATTTCCAGCAATAAAAACGCCACAATAATATCAAGGAATTGTGGTGTTTTTATTTTTTACTAAGGCGCCAAATTTATACACCAATGAATTTTCATTGAATTGATAACAATTATCATTACTATAATTTCTCACTGAGTAATAACGAGAAAAATAAAGTGAGAATTCCTCTGATGATATGTGCGCTAATGGTTTCTTTTTCTGCTTTATCAGATTGCTTACCTCTAATTGAAGGAAAAATGACAAAAGGGCAATTTGATAATCACCAAACACATTGCTTTACGTTGGATCTAACAAAAGAGCGTTATGTCGATTTAAAGATAGAAGGTATACAACATCTGCGTTTAGTAAAACCAGATGGGACTCATATTCGCAGTCTATTAAAAGAGGTACCTGCTGATGGTCAGCAAAAAGTCCGTTTTTTATCACCGGAAACCGCACAGTATCAATTAATTGCCCAAGGCGAAGCAAGTACATCGTGGCAATTCACTTTTACCACTCAGCCTTATAAGCCGTTAGAGAAAAATGCAAATATTGCAACTATTAGCCCACGTTTGCAGGTGTTAACGCAAGATCTGAATAATAAGACGCTCCAAGCATTTTGGCAGTACATTAGTCAACAAGGTGCACCACTAATAGAACCTTATGATAATGATAAAAAGTTAGTGACCTTTTTATGGCAAGGGGCTAAGTCGAATGTTTATTTATTAGGATCACCAGCGGGTAATCATGATCCACTAACACGTTTAGAAAATAGTGATATTTGGTATCGCAGCTATATCGTACCTAACGATACATTAATGCAATATAAACTGGCGCCAGATGTACCCATTATTGAAGGCTCAACCGCCTTTGAACAACGTCGTGCTATTTTAACCACAGCACAAGCAGATCCTTTAAATCCTCAAGCGTCACCTCAACAATCAGAAGATGTTTATAACCATTTTTCTTTGCTCTCGTTAGATGCACAAAGAGAGTGTCAATTACCAGATATTTTGCAGCGAACCATAAAAGGGAAAACAGAGGTTTTTCGTTTTAACAGCCAAATCTTAAATAACGAGCGTGAAATAGCCCTATATCAACCTGCGCAATTAATGAAAATACCAAGGATGTTGGTGTTGTTTGATGGACAAACTTATCGTCGACAATACGGCATTGATAAATTTTTTGATAAACAGATCGAAGAGGGCAAACTTGCTCCTATGATGATCTTATTTGTTGATAGCATTGATAGTGATCGTCGTAGTGTTGAATTACCGCCTAATCCTGATTTTTATCGCTTTTTAGCCGACGAATTATTTGTTTGGTTGGAAAAAGAGAAAGGCATTCGAGTATCAGGTGAAGAGACGATAGTCTCAGGCTCTAGTTACGGTGGCTTAGCTTCTGCTTGGGTGGCTTTTAATCGGCCTGATCGTTTTGGTAAAGTATTAAGTATGTCTGGATCGTTTTGGTGGTCGCCAGAAAAAGAAGATCCCGAATGGTTGATCCGACAATTTGATCAAGCGGATAAAAAACCGCTTACCTTTTTTTTAGAAGCCGGTTTATTTGAATCTCGTGGCGGTTTAGGCGGCATTTTAAATAATAATCGCCATCTTAAACAAGTATTAGAAAACAAAGGATATTCTGTAAAATCGTTAGAAATGGCAAGTGGTCACGATTATATTTCTTGGTGTGAAACGCTTTATATTGGCGCCAAAGCGTTAACTGAAGGTAAATATTAATCTGGTGTATTAGAAAAATATTAAAAGCTTACTGCTGATAATTGGTCGTAAGCTTTTTATTTGTCATTAACTCGTCATAAAGCTGTCATCAAAATCGCTTTTAGTTTTCATCTCTTTGTCATTTAACTACCGTAAGCTTTTCCTGACTTAAACATTAATTATGTTTTTTACTTTTGAGTGCAAGGAAAAAGCTATGTCTCATCGTTACCAACGTTCTATTTTATCCGTTATTGTAACAACGCTATTGGCTGGTGCGAGTTTCTCTTCTTTTGCAGCTCCCGTTGCTGCGGATGCCATTTTGGCTCAAGATCGCGCAGCAAAAGGTAATATTACTGAATTTGGCGGTGCTCGCCGTATGACTCAGGATCAAACTGAGGCATTAAAAGCCGCGTTACATAATAATCAAGCTAAAAACGTTATCTTATTTATTGGCGATGGCATGGGGGATTCTGAAATCACCGTTGCGCGTAATTACGCCGAAGGTGCGGGTGGTTTCTTTAAAGGCATCGATGCCCTACCAATTACGGGTCAATACACACACTATGCGCTTGATAGAAAAACACAAAAACCTAATTATGTGACGGACTCTGCTGCTTCTGCAACTGCTTGGGCTTCAGGTGTAAAAACTTATAATGGTGCATTAGGGATTGATGTATTCGGTAAAGATCACCAAACCATTTTGGAATTAGCAAAAGCCAATGGAAAGGCAACAGGGAATGTTACAACATCTGAAATTCAAGATGCGACACCCGCGGCACTTTATTCTCACGTTACTGGTCGTAAATGCTATGGCCCAGTTGAAACGTTAGAAAAATGTTCAACGAATGCGCTAGAAAATGGCGGTAGAGGTTCTATCTCTGAACAGCTATTAGTTACTCGTGCCGATATCACATTAGGTGGTGGTGCTAAAAGTTTTGCTCAAACGGCTGTAGCGGGTGATTATAAAGGAAAAACGCTAGAGCAGCAGGCGATAGAACGTGGCTATCAGATTGTAAAAGATGCTAAATCTTTAGATGCGATCACTTTAGCGAATCAAGATAAACCGGTATTAGGCTTATTCCATGACGGAAATATGGCAGTAGCATGGGAAGGCCCTAAAGCAACCTATCACGGTAATCTTAATAATCCACCTTTAGAGTGCAAACCTAACTCTAAACTTGATCCAAATGCACCCACATTGGCGCAAATGACCAAGAAAGCGATAGATGTGCTGAAAACAAATGAAAATGGATTCTTCTTACAAGTTGAAAGCGCCTCTATTGATAAGCAAGATCACAACGCTAACCCTTGTGGCCAAATCGGTGAAACGGTGGCATTGGATGAAGCGGTACAAATCGGTTTAGATTTTGCGAAGAAAAATGGTGATACATTAGTGATTGTTACCGCAGACCATGCTCACTCTAGTCAAATCATTGAAGCCGATGTGAAATCAAGTGGCTTAACACAAGCATTGATCACTAAAGATGGTGCGGTGATGGTAGTGAATTATGGTAACTCAGAGGAAGAGTCACAAGAACATACGGGTGCACAATTACGCGTAGCTGCTTATGGCCCATATGCGGCTAATGTTGTGGGATTAACTGACCAAACTGACTTGTTCTTCACTATGCGTGATGCGATGGGATTGAAATAATATCAATTTTATCTGATAAGTCTGTCTGATGTTGTAGTCGAATTGCCTTACTAAACTTGTTGTATTTTATCGCGACTTAGAGAGATACCCTCTAGTCGCGTTTTTTTATTTTTAAGTCGAAAAAGAATAAAATGATAATAAATCAATAGGTTATTATTATGCTGGTTTTGAGTATTTTCCCTTTTCTGCTATAATCATCGAGACTTACATATTCATTCATACAAAATTCTTAATTTCTCCATTGATTATTGCACTTAATTTGCAATATCTTTTTGCCTAGTAACATCTGTTTTTTGTTGAGGCATTATTCGGCAAAAAATCTTTTCTCAGATAACTTATCTGCTCATGGTCTTTCTCTTTTTTATGAGATTGAAGGAGAACAGAGTCAAATAAACAACGATAAAAAAAGGTTATTTCTCTATGCTGACACTGCTTCATTTACTCTCATCCGTTGCACTTCTTGTTTGGGGTACACACATTGTTCGTACTGGAATTATGCGCGTTTTTGGCTCTGATCTGCGCCGAATTCTTGGTAAAAGTATTAATAAAAAATCCCATGCCTTTCTTGCTGGCGTGGGTGTAACTGCTTTAGTGCAAAGCAGTAATGCGACTGCACTATTAGTTATCTCTTTTGTTACTCAAGGGCTTATCTCAATTACGCCTGCTCTAGTCATTATGCTGGGGGCGGATGTTGGTACTGCTTTAATGGCTCGGGTGCTAACTTTTGATCTCTCTTGGCTATCACCATTGTTAATTCTAATTGGGGTTATCACGTTCCTTAGTCGCAAAAAAGAGCGAGTTGGGCAATTAGGGCGTGTAGGTATTGGCCTTGGTTTGATCATTCTGGCACTGCAACTTATTGTTACCTCAGCTGAACCCATTACTCATGCCAGTGCAATGCAGGCGATTTTTACCTCGTTAAGTGGCGACACGGTATTAGCATTATTAGTTGGCGCATTATTTGCGATGGTAAGTTACTCCAGCCTTGCCGCAGTGTTGTTAACGGCAACATTAAGTGCCACAGGCTTAATGCCTTTATACATCAGCTTATGTATTGTGATTGGTTCCAATATTGGTAGTGGATTATTGGCGTTAATGAGTAGTCGAGGGCAAAGTGTTGTAGCACGCCAAGTTGTATTAGGTAGCCTATTCTTTAAATTAATTGGTGCATTAATTGTTCTTCCTTGGATAACCTATATTGCAACAAAGATCCAGCAATATAGTTTTTCACCCGCAGAAGTTATTATCTATTTCCATGTGATTTATAATTTTGGGCGCTGTTTGCTGATGATCTCTTTTGTGGCACCAATGGCAAAATTATGTCAGCGTTTAATCCCTGAATTGCCTACCACAGAATCTGAAATGGCACCGCGCTATTTAGATCCGTCAGCTATTGATACTCCTTCTTTAGCTATCGCCAATGCGGTAAGAGAATCATTGCGATTAGGGGATGTTGTTGAACAAATGCTGCAACGTTTTCATGCCTTAATGGAAGGGGATCGTCAGCAAAAAAGGGAAATTAGCCAGCTAGAAGAAGAAGTCGAATTACTTCATAGCAGTATTAAATTGTATATGGCGCAAATTCAGCAGCATGATTTAGGGACAGAAGACTCTCGACGTTGGGCTGAAATTATTGATACAGCGATGAATTTACAGCAATCATCAGCTATTATTGCGCGCATGTCAGCTGAAGTGGTGAGTAAAGGTTTAAACCATCACTTGTTTTTATCGGAGGAAGGACGTCGTGAATTACAGACACTCCTTGAGCGTCTGCAAAGTAATCTGAATCTGGCGATGTCGGTTTTTGTTTCCGGCAATATGGAACATGCTCGCAAACTGCGTCGAGCAAAACATCGTTTTCGTTTACTCAACCAACGTTACTCGTTTGCTCATGTTGAACGTCTTCATTTGCATAATATGCAAAGTATTGAAACAAGTTCGCTGCATACCAGTTTGTTGGGGGATATGAAACGGTTGAATTCCTTGTTCTGTGCAGTGGCTTATCACGCATTAGAACGAAGTGAATCATCTTCAGAACAGGTTAATCAATAATAATGAAAAACAATATTCGTCAATTAACACGCAATGAAATTCCTTTAGTGTGGGAAATTGATAGAACCGAGCTTATTGAGCAGCTCTATATCTTAAAAGAGGGACAATTAGTTTTATCAAAACAACGTTTTGATATGAAAGATTGGCCTGAAGGTGAAGCTGAACATTACACGCCAATATTAGTTGAAAGTGTGGATAGAGGTGCACCTTTTTGGGGTATTTTTAGCCAAGATAAATTAATTGCTGCTGCCAGTGTTGATCCGCAATGGCGAGGTCAAAATGCGGTGCTTTTACAGCTCTCGTTTTTACATATTAGCCACCAACAACGAGGGCAAGGCTTAGGTCGGATATTATTTAATTACTGTGTAGAATATGCAAAAGAGAAAGGTGCTGGTGGATTATATATTTCATCAATACCGTCTGAAAATAGCGTCAATTTCTATCAACATTTGGGATGCCGTTTAATTGATGTTCCGGATACTGAATTATATGAAAGAGAGCCAGAAGATATCCATTTAGTTTTTGATTTTATGGATATGGCTAATGCTTAATTGAATTAGCAAATTCTACTATGTTATCAAACGCTTTATCGTATAACGGTAAGGCGTTTTTTATTTTTCACTGTAATAAAAATTGACTTAACCTCTTAAAAACTAAGGATATAGCATTATTTTTTTTCTTGTTATACGTTGATTTAGCAGGAGTGTTATATATAATAATGAAAATCATTATCATTAGTGGTGTGACATTATGGCTAAATCAACGCGCTTACCTCAATCCGTTTCTTGGACTTCACGTATTAGCTTATGGGAAATGTTAGCTGTCTCTTCACTACTAACAGTAATAACTCACTCCATTGCAGGCACAGCGGCATTTACACTAGTTTTAGTTATCTCAATGTTGTTATCAACACTGATGTTATTTCATCAAAAATTACGCATGTGGGTGATCATCCCCGCAGGTGTTGTATTAACCTACAGTTTAATCACGCTTTTAACGTCTTATAATGGATAGTTGTGAGAGATAATAATATCGAAACACTCAAGAAAGGAATAAATTGAGTGGTGCGAAGTGGGGGACTTGAACCCCCACACCCGTAAGAATACTAACACCTGAAGCTAGCGCGTCTACCAAATCCGCCACCCTCGCATCTTACTCAATTTGCTATCTTATCTATTAAAATATTTATCACAGATAGACAGGGGATCTTAGGTTTTTTATTTATGACGTCAATTATTTTTTTACAATAAACTTTTCTTGTGATGAAAAAAAACATCATAAAAATTGATGCCCTGCCTAGTCAAAACAGGGCTTGTTATTACACTTTCTTCGTTGCTTGGTAGACTTTAAATTTACCTGTTGAAGCAAGAACTTCATGAGAACCAAATACATGATCAAGAATATCTGGGTAAGGGATAAATGAGTTTGCAACTATTCTCAGTTTTCCACCTTTTTTCAAGAAGTTAGGTGCTAGGCGAATAATATCTTCTGCGGCTTCGTAACTTGTACCTAAGCCATCATGAAAAGGCGGATTTGAGATAATCCAGTCATAGGTTTCTTCAACCGCAGAGTAAACATTACTTGCGATAACTCGGCCTTCTAATTCATTAACGTTTAATGTTGCGATACTTGAAGAAATAGCGGCTGCATTAACATCACATAGAGTCAGTTTTAGCATAGGGTTTTTCTTACCCAACACGGTGGCTAATACACCACAACCACAAGCCATATCGAGTAGATCACCAACCATAGCATCATCAAATGTAGAGAGTAATAATCGGCTACCTTCATCTAATGCGCTTTGGCTAAATACGCCAGGTAAAGCCATAACGGTAAGATCGTTATGGCGATAAGTCTGCCACCAATTATTACGATCAAACAGTGTTTGATAAGTTTGAGTACCAAAAAAGAGGCTACAACGGCGAGCGGAGTCTATTTTTTTCAGTTTGGCGATACCATTCATTAATTCGGTCGCGCTTTTTACACCACTACGGTTTTCGCCAACGATAAAAATTTCTGTTCCAACTTGTAAATTAGAGCACAGACTACGAAGTTGAAAGGTGGCTTCATTTTTATTTTTAGGCCAGAAGTAGATAAGAGTATCGCAATATTTAACAAATGATTGATCTGCAACTAAACCAAACAGTGCATTATCACCCATTGATTTCAGTAATGGTAACCATTGGTGGTATTGGTTTGTATAAGCTCTAACACTTTTTGCCTGAATCTGCGACGCTAGTGTGTCTTGAAGATCGCCCGCAATAAGTACGTGCCTGTCTGCGAAATGATCAAGGTGACGAAGAATAACTTCGCTTGCAGGGGACAGTGAGGACATTATGATTATTACTCCTTAAAAAACATGAGACGCATGATATCAGATATAAAGAAACCGACGCTATTTATTGGCGTAGATTATGCCCTCTGATACTATGTACCGTTGTTCTACACTTGATAGGTAAGCATAATGAGCCGTAAAGACAGAATGTTATCCCAACTTGGAATTAATCAGTGGGTATTACGTAAGCCTGCTGTACTTAAAGGCGATCATTCTGTTCAATTTCCGGGGACAACACGTTTACTTATCATTACTGATAATACCGTTGATCTAAATAACGGGCTTTTCTCTGATATTTTTAGCGCCATGGGGATAGATAAAAGTGAAATCTATTGTATTACAACAGATGATGTGAGCATGCTCACAGAATCATTTGATCTTCCCTGTTGGTTATTAGGCACTGATCTCTCTCTTCCCTCTCAATATACTTCTTTGAGAAGCCCTTCGTTACATCAATTATATTTTGATGCCGATGCAAAACGCGATCTTTGGAAACAAATCTACCAATATGAAGACTATTTCACCACTAGAGCCGGCTGATTTACCTTTGGCATGGCAAATTGAAAAATTAAGTCATTCATTCCCTTGGAGTGAAGCTACTCTTTATAGCAACCAAGGAAGTAATTATTTTAATCTGAAAATTTGCACTGATAATATTATTGTAGGTTTTGCAATTACGCAATTAATATTAGATGAGGCAACACTTTTTAATATAGCCATTCATCCTGATTATCAAGGGAAAGGTTTAGGTAAAACATTGTTAATGGAACTTATTGATACGCTTGAGAAAAAAAATATCTCGACTTTGTGGTTAGAAGTAAGGGAATCAAATAAAAAAGCGTTTAATCTCTATGAATCTATTGGATTTAATTCGGTCTCTGTACGTAAAAATTACTATCCAACAAAGACAGGAAAAGAAGATGCGATAATAATGGCTTATCCTATTTCTTTCTAATTAAATATTATTTTAAGTTAAATTTAAGACGCCTTATTTGGGGCGTTTTTTTATTTTTATTTTAAATAAATAATTTTTAATTTGTATGAATTTTATTTAATTTTATTCTTTTTGTTACCTTAATCGGAATTTATCTAAATAATTTAACTTTTGTTATAGATGTATTTTTTATCTAAGTTATTAGCATAATGTTACAAAACCTAAATATTTTGATAAATAAAGTAAAGCACCTATTTACTTTTGTTTTAAATAAAATCATCTTTATAAAAAATAGATGATATTAAAATCAAGGAGAGACAATTTATTATTCTAATTTTTATCTTCATTCATCCTTTAGCATAAAATAAAGCGTCTAATTCTTTGCTTTATTAATACATTCTTGATGTGTTTTGTGCTCCCAGTTGTGATTTATTTACTTTGTTAATCAATTTTTGTTGAGATGATGAACAAGAAAGTCGCCTATAAATATAAGACTATGGAGTGGATTCTATAGGTTATTGGGTGAAATGCATGTGATTTAATTATCACAATCACTAGGCTTTAATCTCTTCAGCAGATAAAATAGCAACCATCGATTGTTTATGCAGACAAGATAGGCGAAAATAGCCGCCAATTAAGATTAACTTACGGATTGAATGTCTTTAACCGCCACTTAATTATTATTTATCTAAATATATCAGTGCCTTGCATTCATCCGTCTATCAACCAGAAGATTACCATTGATGTCTAATCCTATTTTTCAGCAAGAAGTTGCTCGTCGTAGAACTTTTGCCATAATTTCCCACCCCGATGCGGGTAAAACAACCATCACTGAAAAAGTGTTGTTATTCGGACAAGCCATTCAGCGCGCAGGAACGGTAAAAGGGCGTGGTTCAAACCAGCATGCAAAATCTGACTGGATGGAAATGGAAAAACAGCGTGGTATTTCGATTACAACTTCTGTGATGCAATTTCCTTATGCTGATTGCCTAGTTAACTTACTCGATACCCCAGGACACGAAGATTTCTCTGAAGATACTTATCGTACATTAACTGCCGTTGACTGCTGTTTAATGGTGATTGACTCCTCAAAAGGGGTTGAAGATCGTACACGTAAATTAATGGAAGTGACTCGCTTACGTGATACTCCAATCTTAACTTTTATGAATAAATTGGATCGTGATATTCGTGATCCAATGGAAGTTATGGATGAAGTTGAAACAGAATTAAAAATTGCATGTAGTCCTGTAACGTGGCCTATTGGTTGTGGAAAGTTGTTTAAAGGGGTTTATCATATTCTCAAAGATGAAACTTACCTTTATCAGACAGGGCAAGGTCATACTATTCAAGATTCTCGTGTTATTAAAGGATTAGATAACCCAGATTTGGATATTGCAATAGGCGACGATTTAGCAAAACAATTACGTGATGAACTGGAATTAGTACTCGGCGCTTCTCATGAATTTGATCATGAAGCATTTTTAGCTGGCGAGTTAACACCCGTTTTCTTTGGTACTGCATTAGGTAACTTTGGTGTAAACCATATGCTTGATGGCTTGGTAAAATGGGCACCAGCGCCAATGCCACGAAAAACGGATGTCCGTGAAGTCATTGCATCAGAAGAGACGTTTAGTGGATTTGTCTTTAAGATCCAGGCCAATATGGATCCTAAACATCGTGACCGTGTTGCATTTTTACGCGTTGTTTCTGGCAAGTACGATAAAGGCATGAAACTGCATCAAGTTCGTATCAAAAAAGATGTGGTTATCTCCGATGCACTAACCTTTATGGCGGGTGATCGTTCTCATGTTGAACATGCTTATCCTGGCGATATTATTGGTTTGCATAATCATGGTACCATTCAAATTGGTGACACCTTTACACAAGGTGAAATCTTGAAATTTACTGGCATTCCAAACTTTGCACCAGAATTGTTCCGCCGTATTCGTTTACGTGATCCACTGAAACAAAAACAGTTACTCAAAGGTCTGGTTCAGTTATCAGAAGAAGGCGCGGTACAAGTATTTAGACCACTGGCTAATAATGACTTAATTGTGGGTGCTGTTGGTGTGCTTCAGTTTGATGTGGTGGTTGCTCGACTGAAAAGTGAATATAACGTTGAAGCGATTTATGAGTCAGTAAACGTTTCAACAGCACGCTGGGTTGAGTGCAGTAGCGAGAAAAAACTGGAAGAGTTTAAGCGTAAGAATGAGCAAAACTTGGCGCTCGATGGTGGTGACAACTTAACCTATATTGCTCCTACAATGGTTAACTTAAACTTAACTCGTGAACGTTATCCTGATGTCGAATTCCATCAAACTCGTGAACATTAATTTTTAAGTTAAGCGTACTTATTGATTAAAAAGTCATGCATTTTTGCATGACTTTTTTGTGGCCTAATTTTACTGTTTTTCTATACTGTTTACTCGTTATTGGCTTGTTTCTTGTCTATTTTTATGATGATGACTATTTTCTGCATTAGTTAATATCCTATCTAAAAGTCCTTCTTAATAGAGAATTGTTCCTTTTTTTTTCTGTTAGCATAACGCCAAAATATATCGTTACTTATAATTATCTATAAGATTATTTGTAGTTATTAATGACTTTTTTAGAATAAAGTTATTAGGAATACTCTTTATTTGCTATTTTTTGCTTTATTTAACCTTGGTTGTTCATTAGGGTGAATACATTATTTGCCAATAATTTGTATTACTTAACTCAAATATACATATTTCCTATCCACTTATTGTGATTAAGGAGAGAGCAATGAAAAAACAAAAAAATATAAAGCGATTACTCGTTATGGTTGTAGGGTTATCTCTGCTTAGTGCTAATGCGCTCGCTGAATCATCTTGGTATGGTGAAATTAATAGCGGAGTAAATACAACGGGTCATTATCTTAGTGATACCGCTATTTCTAAAAAAATTAAAGATACATTATTGCCTATCCAAAGCATTGATAGTGATTCACTTTCTATTCGTACTGAGTTTGGTCATGTGTTTATTTCTGGCTTTGTTAGCAGTAAAGAACAAGAAGCACAGCTAATTCAAATTATTGAAAAAGTTGAAGGTGTTAAAAGCGTTGATTCTTCAGCCAATATAAAATAATGGTTTTTAAATGCGTTTATTAGTAAAAAAAATCAACTTTATTCGATTTATTTTGCATTAATACGTAAAAATAATGACGCAAAAAAAATGTACAGGTATCCTTTATTAAGTTGTATAAAGGAGACATTATGGGGAAATATATACCTGTCACATTAAATGATATAAGTGCACTCGAATTTCAGTCATCCCTTCCTCAAGGCAAAGTGGCTTTAGTATGCGAAGGGGGTGGGCAACGTGGTATTTTTACTGCGGGTGTTCTTGATGAATTTATGCGTTCACAATTTGACCCTTTTGATGTTTTACTTGGGGTTTCTGCGGGCGCACAAAATTTATCAGCTTTTGCATGTGGACAGCGCGGTTATGCGCGTAAGATAATTAATCGCTATACAACTAATAACCAATTCTTTAATCCTATTCGCTTTGTGCGAGGAGGAAATCTACTCGATCTCGACTGGTATATCGACACGACAGCAAAAGAAATGCCCTTAGATATGCACAAGGCTTTGCGCCGATTTGATGCAGGGCGTGAATTTTATATGGTGGCGTGCCGTGCTGATAATTTTGCTGCTAATTATTTTCAACCAGATGAAATGACTTGGCTCGATATCATTAAAGCATCTAGTGCTATTCCTGCTTTTTATCGCAATGGTGTACTGTTTGATGATGTTGTTTATCATGATGGCGGTATTAGTGATGCTATTCCTGTAAGAGAAGCTTATCGTCGAGGATGTCGCACTATTGTTGTTGTTCGCACCGTACCTTCAGAATATCAATACACTACAGAGTGGGTAGAACGAATGGGGAAATGGTTTGAGAATAGCCGTCTACAACGTTTTACGCATATGGCTCAAGTGCATATTGAAACCTATACTCAAACGCTTGAATTTATTCAGTCTCCGCCAGAAGATGTTGTCATTATTGAGATATTTCCACCCACAACATTGCAATCAAGTGCATTAGGAAGTCGTTTAAATGCGTTAAATCATGATTATCATGTTGGTCGCCGTTGTGGACGCTATTTTCTTGCGACGATAGGGCAACATTTTTCTCATAAAAAATTCAAACAGCACGATAAAAAACTCTTCAGCTTATTTGAAAATGAAGCAAAATCAGATAAAGCAGAAGAAGCACAGATTATTCAAAAAGGGACTCGAAGTGTGCATCCTGATGTACGGAGTGTCCAAGAATGAATAAGTTTATTGATACCCACTGCCATTTTGATTTTCCTCTCTTTCAACAAGACCTTACTCAGAGTTTGTCGTTGGCACATCTTGCTAATGTAGAAAAAATAATTATTCCCGCAGTTGCTCGTTGGAATTGGGATATTATCACTGAATTATCAAATAAATATCATCAATTATATGGTGCGTTAGGATTACATCCTTTATATATCGATGAGCATACAGAGCAGCATTTAATTGAATTAAAAGAACGATTAGAAACTGCTTCGTGTTGTGTTGCTGTGGGTGAGATTGGGCTAGATAATTATATGGCTGAACCCCAAACACAAAAGCAGGAACTTTTTTTAATCAAACAACTTAAACTCGCTGCGCAATTCGATTTACCTGTTATTCTTCATTCACGTAAAAGTCATGACAAATTGCATGCACTGTTGCGCCGTTATGATGTGCCTCGTAAAGGGGTTATTCATGGTTTTGCAGGTAGTCAACAGCAAGCAGAAAAGTTTATTGAACTTGGCTATTTTATTGGTGTGGGTGGAACAATCACCTATGAACGGGCACAAAAAACGCGTCGTGCAATTACTTCATTACCTTTAGATAGATTATTGTTAGAAACTGATGCGCCCGATATGCCGGTAAGTGGATTTCAAGGCGAACCCAATCGACCTGAGCGTATTAAGCATGTCTTCTACCAACTTTGTGAGCTACGTCGAGAAACACCAGAAGCTATTGCAGAGCAACTCTATTTGAATAGTCTACAATTATTTCGGTTAACGGATGATATTGTCTCTTTGAATTGAATTTAAGCTGAGTAACTTCCACCTAAATAGATTTTATATTATTGATTTAACTAATTAAATAAAACATCTTTACTTTTATATTCTTATAAATGGTTGATTAGTAATAAACCTATCTTGTTAATTAGATGATATTTTCCTTCTCGTAAAATTGTCTTTTATACTTTTCGCTCCCTTTTATTGTGATCTATGTCTCATTTGTAACTTTTATGTTACTTTTTTCGAGCTTTAAGTGTGATGGATATAGACGGTTCTTTTTCTGGACTGGGTATAATTATTTCGTAAAAGAGTCAGTAGGCTTGAATTCAAGTATTACTGATAATCCATTAAATTTTTTAGGTGAACAGGGATCCTTCAATGCAACTCATTATGAGCTTGGTCGGAATGGTAACGTTAGTATTAATTGCTATTCTTTTTTCCAGCAATCGACGAGCTATTAGATTACGCACCGTTGGTGGCGCATTCCTTATTCAGATTGGCTTAGGGGCATTTGTTCTTTACTCTGAAGGAGGGCGTGAGGTACTTCTTGCGGTTTCTGATGCAGTTAAGAATGTTATTGATTACGGCAATAATGGGATGAGTTTCTTATTTGCTGGATTAGTATCAGATAAAATGTTCGAGCTATTTGGTAATGGCGGCTTTGTTTTTGCTTTACGTGTCTTACCGGTTATTGTTTTCTTCTCTTCATTAATCGCAGTACTGTATTACTTAGGCATTATGCAGATTGTGATTAAAATTCTTGGTGGCGGTTTACAAAAAGTTCTAGGAACTTCGCGTACCGAATCAATGTCAGCAACAGCAAATATTTTTGTTGGACAAACCGAAGCACCACTGGTTGTGCGTCCTTATATTGCGCGTATGACAACCTCTGAGTTATTTGCTGTAATGTGTGGTGGATTAGCTTCTGTTGCTGGTTCTGTACTTGCGGGTTATGCAAGTATGGGCGTGCCATTAGAATATTTGATAACTGCGTCGTTTATGGCTGCACCTGGTGGTTTATTATTTGCTAAATTACTGATCCCTGAAACTGAAACGCCTGACGATCAAAAAGATGCACTCGATAAAATGAGTGATGAAGAAAAACCAGCAAACATTATTGATGCAGCTGCGGCTGGTGCATCTTCGGGTTTACAACTAGCACTTAACGTAGGTGCAATGCTATTAGCATTTGTTGCCTTAATTGCATTAGTCAATGGTATTCTTGGTGGTATCGGTGGTTGGTTCGGTTATGAGAATTTCTCATTAGAACTCGTTTTAGGTTGGGTATTTGCCCCAATAGCCTTCTTGATTGGTGTGCCTTGGAATGAAGCGACTATCGCGGGTTCTTTCATTGGTCAAAAATTAGTTATCAATGAGTTTTATGCTTATTCTGAGTTTAGTAAGTATCTTCAAGAAGATGCCAATGTATTGGCTTCTGGATTAATGGTACTTTCTGATCAAACTAAAGTAATCATCTCCTTTGCACTATGTGGTTTTGCCAACCTTTCTTCCGTTGCCGTATTATTAGGCGGATTGGGCGGTATGGCACCTAATCGCCGTAAAGATGTTGCTCGTTTAGGAATGAAAGCTGTACTTGCAGGTACGCTCTCTAACTTAATGAGTGCGACAATTGCTGGATTCTTCTTTGCATTAACCGCAATGGCTGTTGTTGCTGCGTAATTATTTTTCTGATTAAGAGCAGATAGGTTATTCATCTATCTGCTCTTTTATGTTTGTTTTCTAGTGTGATGTTAACTACTTTTATTATGAGAGATATTTCGCAGATTGTACTGAATATCGCCGATTAGTCTGTTGTTTTGTTTAGATTAAGATTTTTTTGCGTTATAACGACGACTTAATAGCGATATTCGAGTAACATTAAAGCAGAAAATAGCCAAATAGTGACTTCTATCACGTTTTAATGTCATTGATTGCAAGTTGCATTTGATTAGTGTGATGTAAAGCACATCTAATTGTTCCTTAGCGTGTTCAAATAAGATGTGCTGAAACTTCATGGAATGGCGAAAGCTCAATGACGGGTCGCCGAAGTGAGCATAGCGCGGTGAGAAGGATCTCAGCTGTCGTTGTGGTGTTAAGCTGCAACAACATCTTCAAGGAACCAAGTCCGCTCGCCAACAAAATTAATCGCTAACCTTAAGCGTAGCCCAAAGGGCTTGAGAAACATCGTTGGAGAGTTTTATGACAGATTTAACCGCTGCAGCGCGCCTTGCGCTGTCTTTGATGGATTTAACTACATTAAATGATGATGATACTGATGCAAAAGTGACTGCTTTGTGTCATCAGGCTAAAAGCCCAGAAGGCAATACGGCCGCTATTTGTATCTACCCTCGCTTTATTCCTTTAGCGCGTAAAGTGTTACGCGAACAGGGTACACCAGACGTTCGTATCGCAACTGTAACCAACTTCCCTCATGGTAATGATGATTTAGATATCGCATTAGCAGAAACCAATGCGGCATTAGCTTATGGCGCAGATGAAGTTGATGTTGTTTTCCCTTACCGTGCATTTATGGCAGGTAACGAACAAATCGGTTTTGATATCGTTAAAGCATGTAAAGAAGCATGTGCTGAAGCGGGTTCATTACTGAAAGTAATTATAGAAACGGGTGAGCTGAAAGATCCTGCGCTGATCCGTAAAGCATCTGAAATTTCTATTAAAGCAGGTGCAGACTTTATTAAAACATCTACAGGTAAAGTGCCTGTAAATGCAACACTGGAAAGTGCTGAGTTAATGATCCAAGTGATCCACGACATGGGTGTTGGCAAAGAAGTTGGCTTTAAACCTGCTGGTGGCGTTCGTACCGCAGAAGAAGCCGCTCAATACCTTGCTTTAGCTAATCGCATTATGGGTGATAACTGGGTTGATGCCCGTCACTTCCGTTTTGGCGCGTCAAGCTTGTTAGGTAATTTATTAGCCACTTTAGGTCATGGCGAGCAAAAATCGTCTAGTGGTTACTAATCCATTCGTGAAATACGCCCACGGCTAATAAGCATGGGCGTTACTAGTACTATAAAGCCAGGAGGTTGCAGTGTTTCTTGCCCAAGAGATTATTCGTAAAAAGCGTGATGGTCATCCTTTAACTGAGGAAGAAATTCGCTTTTTTATTAACGGTGTCAGAGATAATACTGTTTCTGAAGGTCAAATTGCTGCGTTAGCAATGACTATCTATTTTCATGACATGACTATGCCAGAGCGTGTTGCACTGACATTAGCTATGCGTGATTCCGGTACAGTGCTTAACTGGAAAAGCTTAAACCTAAATGGTCCAATAGTTGATAAACACTCAACAGGTGGTGTTGGTGATGTCACTTCACTGATGTTAGGGCCAATGGTCGCGGCTTGTGGTGGTTATGTACCTATGATTTCTGGTCGTGGACTCGGCCATACAGGTGGAACACTTGATAAACTCGAAGCAATTCCGGGTTTTGATATTTTTCCTGATGATGAAAAGTTCCGCGATATCATTCGTAATGTAGGTGTTGCAATTATCGGGCAGACTAACTCCTTAGCACCTGCTGATAAACGTTTCTATGCAACCCGTGATATTACTGCAACAGTTGATTCGATTCCGCTTATTACTGCATCAATTTTAGGTAAAAAATTAGCTGAAGGCTTAGATGCATTAGTGATGGACGTTAAAGTTGGATCGGGTGCTTTTATGCCAACTTATCAGAAATCTGAAGAGCTGGCGGAGTCTATTGTAAAAGTTGCTAATGGTGCTGGTTGTCAAACCACAGCGCTGTTAACCGATATGAACGAAGTTCTGGCTTCTAGCGCAGGTAATGCGGTTGAAGTTCGTGAAGCGGTTCAATTCTTAACTGGAGAATACCGTAACCCACGTTTATTTGAAGTTACCATGGCTTTGTGTGTTGAAATGCTAGTATCAGGTCGTTTAGCAGATGATCGCCAACAGGCTCGTCAAAAACTGCAAGATGTATTGGATAATGGCAAAGCGGCTGAAGTATTTGGTCGTATGGTTGCAGCCCAAAAAGGTCCATCTGACTTTGTTGAAAACTACAATAAATACCTGCCAACTGCGGTATTAAGTAAACCTGTATTCGCTGAAACTGCGGGATTTGTTACTGAAATGGATACCCGTGCTTTAGGTATGTCTGTTGTGACACTAGGCGGCGGTCGCCGTAAAGCAACTGATGCTATTGATTATAGTGTTGGATTAAGCGATATCGCAGCGCTGGGTGCTGAAATCAGCTCTGATACGCCTTTGGCGATGATCCACGCTAATAGTGAAAAATCATGGCAAGAAGCCGCTGCTGAAGTACGTAAAGCAATAAAAATTGGTGACAGCAAACGTGAAGCATCACCAATGGTTTACCGCCAAATCAGCGAATAAGAACTCAATTACGATTTATAAGTGACATATCCGTGGTCTACGGAAAATGACACAGGAGAGAGAATTATGAAACGTGTATATATCATGGTATTAGATTCCTTCGGTATCGGTGCTGCCGGTGATGCGGAGAAATTTGGCGACCAAGGTTCAAACACTTTAGGTAGTATCGCAAAAGCGTTTGCTGAAGGTAAAGCAGATAAAGACGGTCGTAAAGGTCCTCTTCATTTACCTAATCTATGCCGTTTAGGTTTAGCCAAAGCAGCAGAAGAATCTGCTGGTGAATTCCCTATTGGTTTAGATAAGAACGCAGATATTATCGGTGCGTATGCTTATGCAAGTGAGATCTCTTCTGGTAAAGATACTCCGTCAGGCCACTGGGAAATTGCGGGTGTTCCTGTTCTGTTCGATTGGGGATACTTTAAAGATCTGAAAAACTCTTTCCCACAAGAATTGTTAGAAAACATCGTTAAGCGTGCAAAATTACCGGGTTACTTAGGTAACTGCCATGCATCAGGTACAGTCATTCTTGATGAGCTGGGTGAAGAACATATGAAAACCGGCAAACCGATTTTCTACACCTCTGCTGACTCAGTATTCCAAATTGCTTGTCATGAAGAAACTTACGGCTTAGATAAGCTGTATGAACTGTGTGAAATCGCTCGTGATGAATTAAATAAAGGCGATTACAATATTGGTCGTGTTATTGCTCGTCCATTTATTGGAGACAAACCAGGCAACTTTGCACGTACTGGTAACCGTCATGACTTAGCCGTTGAGCCACCAGCACCAACCATGTTGAAAAAACTGGTTGATGAGAAACAAGGGCATGTAGTTTCTATCGGTAAAATTGCGGATATCTACGCTAACGTAGGTATTACGAAAAAAGTGAAAGCAACCGGTATTAATGCATTGTTTGATGCAACGATAGAAGAAATGAAACAAGCTGGTGATAACACTATCGTATTTACCAACTTTGTTGATTTTGACTCTTCTTATGGTCATCGTCGTGATGTAGTTGGTTATGGTGAAGCGTTGGAATTATTTGACCGTCGTTTACCTGAGCTGATGGAATTGGTTACTGGTGATGATATTCTTATCTTAACCGCAGACCACGGTTGTGACCCATCTTGGCCGGGTTCAGATCATACACGTGAACATATCCCTGTTTTAGTTTATGGTCCTAAAGTTAAACCTGGTTCATTAGGTCATCGTGAAACATTTGCCGATATCGGACAAACTGTTGTGAAATACTTCGGTGTATCACCTGTCGATTATGGTAAAGCGATGTTTTAATTTTACTTCGGTAGGTATAGCAATATACCTACCGATTTATTTGAATAGTAAGTAAAAAGATTAATTAAAAGGAAGAATTATGGCTACCCCTCATATTAACGCAGAAATGGGCGATTTTGCTGATGTCGTTTTAATGCCGGGCGATCCGCTTCGTGCTAAATACATCGCTGAAACTTTTTTACAAGACGTTCGTCAGGTAAATAGTGTTCGTGGTATGTTAGGTTTTACAGGTACGTATAAAGGCCGTAAAGTTTCTGTAATGGGTCACGGTATGGGTATCCCTTCCTGCTCTATTTATGCGAAAGAACTTATTACTGACTTTGGCGTAAAAGTGATCATTCGTGTTGGTTCATGTGGTGCTGTATTACCTGATGTTGAACTACGTGATGTTGTTATTGGTATGGGGGCATGTACTGACTCTAAAGTTAACCGTCTGCGTTTCAAAGACCAAGATTTTGCAGCTATCGCTGATTACCAATTAGTTCAAAACGCTGTTGATGCAGCGAAAGCAAAAGACATCAAAGTTCGCGTGGGTAATATCTTCTCTGCAGATCTGTTCTATTCACCAGATCCTGAAATGTTTGATGTAATGGAAAAATACGGCATCCTAGGTGTTGAAATGGAAGCTGCTGGTATTTATGGTGTTGCTGCGGAATACGGTGCAAAAGCACTGACTATTTGTACTGTATCTGACCATATCAAGAAAGGTACACAAACGACAGCTGAAGAACGTCAAACTACCTTTAACGAAATGATTGAGATCGCATTAGAATCTGTTTTGTTATTAGAAGACTAATCGATAGAGCCTCGTTGCTTAAAATGAAAAAGCCCAATTTTAATTGGGCTTTTTTTGTTTAGTTTTATTTTTAATAAATAAATTAAAAACTAAGGAGCATAAATATAAGTTTCTAAATAAGGATCAACTTTAATCGTATATTTATCAATATCGCCTAAATTAAGAGATGAAGGCTCTTTGCACTCTTTTTTACTAATAATATTATTATCTTTATAAATGATCACACCATTAAAGTACCAGCCTCGTCCCTCACCATCATAAACCACATAACTGTAGTTACCGTTTTTAAAGCGTACATAAGTAGAGGCACCTGCCACAAACATCTGATGACCATAAAAAACATTGTTATTTTGTTTTTGAGGAACTGGAAGCGTTATCTCAGTTTTCGCTAATGTGCCATATCGATAAATGGGTGGTTTACCTTGTTCAGCGAAGACGCTGACATATTTTCCATTTTCAAGCTGACAAGAATACTCTTTAGCTTCTACATTTGAGGCTACTAATACGAATACTGCAGCTGCAATAATAGATGCTCTCATATTGTTCTCTCCATTTAACGCCCACCTCATATTGTTTCGAGTATTACTGTAAGTATCGGCTAAGACCGAAAAATATGTAGAGTAAAAACTCCTAATAGTTTAGATACGTAATTATATTTTCACTTTAACTAAAATTTATCAATTATACAGAATAAATAACTAGTTATGGTTATCTGTTTTTTTATTTCAAGAAAAATAATAGTGATAGTTAACTTATGTGAAATTTTATTTCTAAGTAGTGATTAAAATTAAATATATAATCTAAATTATAAATAAAAAATAGTGTTTTATTTTTAATTTAAAAGGCTTGATTGCATTTAATGTAATCAATTGGAGTTCTATTATAGAAAAAACAGATTAATATAACTTATCGAATGAAGAGGTTAGTAATATCAGTATGTTAGTTGTAAATGGCTTGTTTTTATATATTTATCAACATATTGTAATTATTTCATTCAATATCTTTGTTATTAAAGTATTTTTCATTGTGATCTCAATCACATAAAAGAGATTATTAAAATACCTTACTTGTAAATATAGCTTTCCATTCTCTTTTAATTTGTTGATATATATAACTATTATTGTCCATATAATGTTACCATGTGATTATTCGTTATCACATAAGTAACTAACTTATTTAATAAGAAATTGTATAGTATTGTTATGCAATTAATTTAAGTTATCATCGGTTTTATTTGGAGAATATAGTGAAAAATCAAGATTTATTAGGTTTATCTTCTGCTAACATTCTAAACGCTGAATTTGAGAAGAAATACCATGACGTTATTGCTCACTTTTTCAGCCGTAACCCGAAGTATTGGCCGATATTTCAGGATAAAACAATCCAATCTATTACACAGTTTAGAAAAACGACAACCAATGATAAGGATCAATTACAGCGTTATTCTAATGGGCCTGAGTTATTTGAACGTTTAATGTCTGATACACAAGTTCAACAGCATATTAATTATCCAGAAAACGATCCTAATGAACTGCTGATGCTCGTTTCTACTCTTTGTAAAAACTGGGAGAATCCATTAGCGGTTGAAAACGTAATTGCAATGCCAAGTGATCCGGGTGTTTACGGTTCAATATTAGGGTTAATGGGTAACCCTAATATGGTGTATTGTGAATACTCTGGTATTGCAGATGGATTAGAAAAAGTCACAATCAAAAAAGTTGCAAAGCTGGTGGGTTATGATCCTGAAGTGGCGTCGGGCGTGTTCACGCAAGGCGGTACCATGTGTAACTTATACGGTTATTTATTCGGGTTACGTAAGTCTATGCCTAATTCTAAGCATTTAGGTATGGCTGCTGATCAAGATTATCGTATTATCAACTCTCAAGGCGGTCATTATTCTAATATGACGAACCTTGCGCTGCTAGGTGTTGATGTGGATAACAAAACTATCCGTATTAAAGTAGCTGAAGATAACACTATCGATTTAGATCACTTAGAACACGAATTAAGAGCCTGCTTTACAGTGAAATGTAAAGTGCCAACTATTATGCTCACTACAGGCACAACCGACACTTTTGGTGTTGATGATGTTAAAGGTGTTTGTGAGCTGCGTGACCGCTTATGTGAAGAGTTTGAAATTCCAGTTAAGCCACACGTTCACGTTGATGCCGCTGTGGGCTGGCCTATTATATTCTTCTTAGAATATGATTTTAGTGGCAATCCATTAGCTATTAATGACGCGACATTAGAAGGATTACGTGAAAATGTTGAGAAATTCAAACATCTGAAATATGCCGACTCAATCACTATCGATTTTCATAAATGGGGTTATGTCCCTTACACTTCAAGTATGGTGTTAGTTAAGAATGGTAATGATTTCGTTGCACTAGAAAACGACCCAGAAAACTTTACTTACTTTGAACATGAGCTAGAAGGGCAAACTCACTTACAATCTACTATCGAATGTACGCGTAGTGGTGTGGGGATCTTTGGCGCTTATTCAGCTATGCATTATATGGGCGTTGAAGGTTATCAAACCATTATTGCTCACTGTCTACAAAATGCGAACTATATGCGTCACCAATTATTAGAAATGGGTAATGCAAAGGTTATCGTGCCACAAAACCAAGGGCCAAGTGTTGGTTTTAAACTTTATGATCCTAATTTAGTTAAAGATCCTAATGTTGCTTTTGATTTAGAGCTAACGTGCTCTACGGATAAAGACGCTTATGACTTTATGGTTCATAATACACAGTGGCATAGAAAACTATTCTTACAACGTGGTAGAGAAGGATTATTTACTAACTGGGTAGACTCTATTGCATGTTCTAAATATGCGAAAAATAATCGTTATGTTTATATTCCGGGTGAGAAAGCTGTATTTATGAATCCGAATACAGAGCGTGCGCATATAGATAATTTTTTGAAAATATTAACTAAGATGAGCCAAAATCAAAGTTCAAAGAAAGTAGCAAAAATTTAATTAAATAATTGGCTGATTAAATAGAAACAAACTGTACTTTAGTTGAGAGTAATTCATATTGAAGTACAGTTTTTTTGTTCTATGCACTAATGCTAGAGATTATCTGAGTTGGCTATCTTTGCTGCCTCGGCGGTTATAACCACTAAATGCATTATTCTTTTTATCTAAGATGTCTTGGCAGTTTATGCAATAACGTACACCGGGTACGGCTTTTTGCCTAGCAAGAGAAATAGCATCTCCACATTCATCGCAGTACTCAGCACTTTCACCTTGTGCCATTTTATTACGGGCTCTTGCAATTGCGTCTTCAATGGTGGCATCTATTTGCTCTTGAACAGCACTATCATTAGCCCATCCACTTGCCATAATATTCTCCTATTCCAACATCGAATATAAATACTATTATTGGGGTGCTGATTAAAAAATCAACACTCACCATTAAAAAATGGCAATTTAAATATTAATAAATTTAGCAAATAAAAATAATTAGAAATAAAAATCCCCTCATAAAGAGGGGAAAACTTCAGAGGCATAAATATCGTTATTATTGTTTTTGTTCTCTAATAAATAGAGAAAGGATAAAGAATAGAGCAACAAAGACGATGATTAAATTAAAGCCAACAGAAACACTATAGCTTTCTGATACTTGTCCGATTAGTGACCCCGCTAATGCGCCACCTAATCCAGATGCAACATAGATTAAGCCCATCACAGAACCGCTTTTACTGGTTAATTTGGTTGCCACCGCAGCAGCCGTTGGAAACAATACCGATAATGCAAAACCAAACACCATAAATAAATAGACAACATCTTGTACAAAAATACGGCTAATAATAATTGCCACTAAAGAGAATAATGAAAACAGAATTAAGGTTTTACGATCACCTAATGCGAGGTTGATAAAGCCACCAATAAAGCGACCGATAGTAAATAAGAAAGCAAAACTTGAAATAACATAGGCTGCGGTTTCTGCTTTCTGGGCATTGGTTAAATTACCAATATCCATTGAGGTATAAAAAATAGGGAAGAAGTTTAAAAATGCTGCTTCAGCTGCAACATATAAAGTAATAAATAAGATAACCAGTAGTAACGATTTCTGTGTTAGCAACTCTAAAATGTCACTAAACTTCATATCAACTTGTGCGCTATTTTCTATTTTTAAAGTGCTTAATACCACAATGATCAGTGCAACAATCACTGCAACACCGACATAAAATGCGCGCCATGAAATAGAGTGGGAAAATAGATATTGTAAAATAAGTGGTGTGACAATCATCCCTACGCCAAACATCGCATTAGAGACATTAAACATCATACCGGCTTTTTCTTTATAAAAAGTAGGAATAACGGTAACGATAGACACTAACATCGAACCAATACCTAAACCAATAACTAGATAAAAACCAAAAAATAACATGACATTAAAGGCTAGGCTGGTTCCGGTTAAACCGACAGCCATCATTAATGAGCCAATAAACATCATGATTTTTAGGCCTTTTTTATCGGTAAAATAACCCGTTAATAAACTAGCAACTAAAAAACCAATTTGGAAAAAAGTAATTAATGAGCCGACTTGGCTCATATTTAATGAAATATCGTGTTGAACTTGTTCGAGGATAAGCCCTTTAGTGTTCTGTATGCCACCGAGTAAAAACATCGTGACAAACAGGAGGAAAAAAACTTTCCATTTTTGTTGTTTCGCCATAATTTAATCCTAGTTTTTCTACGGTATATTATTTTTTAATAATGGTCTTATCTTCAGATGTATTGTGTTTACCAATAGCATCAAATAACGCTTGTGTAGCCCAGCCATAACAGTAATAAAGCAGTGAATCACAAGCACTTTCTTCAGCAGCGATAACTGCTTCAATTAATTGATCTGCGGGTAAATTCCACATTTGAATACCGCTATAAATAAAGGTATTTGGTTGTGAGATTTGGCGCACTCGATTATTTTGTTCCGCTACAAATCGAATAGGAAAGCCTTGCTGTTGAAATGTCTTGTAAGATAAGTCATAAGGCAGGTCGAATAAGCGTTTAAATGCGGTGAATGCACGTTCTTGGCTCTCACTATCATGAGCAAAATGATTAATTAGCCCTTGAACATCAGCACCTCCGCCTAATTTATGGTAAGGAAAGTGTTTTAATGTTGAGCAATAGCGAGTTAACTCATGATAATCCTGCCCTAAAATCCAGCTATAAGCTGGTGGCCATAAATCAAGCCATAAGGTAATACCACCCGCAGTTTGTTTTGCATCAGTCAGCAATTTTTCAACTAATTGCGTTACGCTTTGCTGGCGAAATTTTTGCCATACTTTGAGTAATGGCTCTTCTTTTAATGCGGTAACTGGGGTGTCAAAATCACCTTGTTTTAATAAATCAGCTAATGCAGCAAGACGGTTTTTTATTTGCTCGACCGCTAAGCCTTGTTGCACCATTTTCTTTTCGCAATGAGGGCAAAAACAGGTAAATAATCCGGCGGGATTAACTTCTTTACCAGCCCAATCGGGAAAGCGAATTCGGTCGATTAAAAAGGTATCGTAGCCGTAGTTTTGTTTTAATGCTGTGAATGTCTTTTGCCAAAGTTGTGCGACATCAGGGGCATTAGGACAAAGCCAATGCGCTTGTGGACGCCCTTTAAAATCGACAACTTGATTATTTTCTACCTCGCCAATGAAATCACCGTTGAGGATATTTGCCCAGGGTATGACTTTGTATTTCCCGCCATCTGTTGCTTTTTTAATGACCATTAACGGATCTTCGCCCGCTAAAATAGTCGGATCAACTCGCTGACTAAGATGAGGAAAATCGGTATTTGTATTAATGTGTAGGGTACCCGTGCCCATAACTACATTATGAACAGGGTTATGAGGCAAGTTACCTACAGGATAAGGGTTGCGTTCAAAAATTGTATTAATTTCAACAAAAAGATGCTCCACATGCTTCATACCATCAAGGCGTTGAAGAATGGCTGACATGCCTTCGTCTAAAATATCATGAGGATGAAGATGTATTCCTGCCATGAGTTGCTCCCATCTCGTTTAATAGACTCTTTTATTTAGGGTTATCTCAGTTGGATTTCGGGCATAAACTGAATAGAAGGGTAAGCCGTTGCAAGGGCTAATATGGCGATGCCATATAACGGGCCTTTTTCCCATAGTTCAGAAAGCTCGATACTTACTTTTGTGTTAGCAAATAAATGTCTATCTAAATTGGCTTGTACACGCGGTAAAAAAGCCTCAGCTGAACGTGTCATTCCTCCGGTTAGTACCACTTTTTCTAGATTCGCAATGGCAACTAAATTCATAATACCTATAGCAAGATAGTCCGCCATTTCTTCAATTAATGACTGAGCAAGTGAGTCGCCTTGTTGAGCTGCGTTAATAATTTCAATAGCGCTAAGGTGCTCATCACGTAAACCTGTCATGCGTTCGCTTAAGCCAGAGCCAGAACAAAAGCTTTCAAAGCAGCCTTTATTACGCCAGTTACGAAAAAGGTGATCGCGGGCAAACATCATATAGCCAATTTCACCTGCAGCATTGTTTGCGCCGCGGATCACTTTTCCATCCATCAATAGTGCCGAACCTAAACCTGTTCCGATGCCGATTAATGCACAGCTATGAGTGTGGCGACAACGTCCTTTCCACATTTCCCCCACAAGTGCAGCACGAATGTCATTTTCCAGAACAACTTGTACGCCAAGCTTGTTTGTAAGATGTTGTGCTAATGGCAAATTATCCCATTGTGGTAAATTGGGTGAGCCTTCAAGTACAACCCCATTTTTGATATCGATGATCCCTGGTGTGGCAACGCCGATAACATTGATCTTTTTGCGGTCTACGCCGCTTTTATCGATCACATTCTCAATACTTTGTGCAAATTTTGCTAAAAAGAGTTCACGATCATCCGTGTCAAAGGTTGGTTCTTGATACTCATAAAGTAGGTCAGCATTTAAGTTAAAAACGGCATACGCAATTTTTGTTCCACCTAAATCAACACTCACACCTAGGCTATGCTGAGGATCGTAATTAACTAATATGCCTCTTCTACCTTGCCCTGACTGATCGCTAATTCCACTTTCATAAACGATTTTTTCTTCAAGTAAATCATTGATGATCTCAGATACCGTTGCTTTTGTGATGCCACTTATTTTTGCAATCTGAGCACGTGACAAAGGGCCTTGATGGCGAATGACATTTAATACAAGAGAAGCATTCATTTGCCGTAATGTATTGGGCACGTTAGGTGTCACGCTATTACTCCATTTGTTTAGAAACAAAACTAAAAAGTGTTTTTTTTATATGAAATCGTTTATTAATGATATTTATGCACCTAATTATATTTTTTGTAAAGTATAAAACAGCCAATTAGTTTGGAAACCATCCCAATTGCGTAACAGATCACAATTTATTGACTTGTTTAATCGGTGACCTCGTTTCTAAAAGATATTTTCTACGGATATTTTTAATTGAATAAAACAACTAAAATAAAAATATCATTTATTTTATGAAAAAAGGAATGCTGATGAAAAAGGGCGTGATATTAAGAACTATAATTGGGGGAATGTTGTTATTTCCACTGTATTCACAAGCAATTACATTAAGTGGATATCTTGAAGTAAAACAACTTCTTACGCAGGAAAAAACCAGCGAAGAGTTTAAATCGATTTCTCAAGCTTACTTTAATGGTATTGCTAACGGCTTTAATTTTTATGCAGTTGCAGTAAAAATTCACAATAAAGATACTGATTTTAAATTACTTTATTGTCCACCGCCTAAGACGATACAAAATGCAGATTTTATGATTGAACATTTGGATAACTACTTGGAAAAAAATCCTTTAGTCAAAAAGAAACAGGCTGATAGCCCTATTGAGTTAATTTATATTGCAGCATTGCAAGATGCTTATCCTTGCGAAGATTAAAATAAAAATAGCCACAATCCTTGTGGCTAAAACGATTTGGTGTGCTCTTTTTCTTGTTATTTACTTCAGGTTGCCTCTCTCATAAGCCCCTTGATGGAAGACACTCAAGCTGTTGCTGGTTGTGCTTGTTTTACTGAAACAAGATGGCAGCAATCGCTATCACCTGTTTTCTCAAAAGTAGATAAACGGGTAATTAAGAGTGAATTCATGTCTGTTAATAATCCATCTGCATGTAGTTTTTGCATGATGCTTTCATCGCAATCAGTATGATTTTTGCGTTGATAAGCCACAGGTGTTACACCGCGTAATACAGTGAGCTGCCCTGCTAATACGGGATTATCAGTTAATGCATAAACGGTATTATTTGGCATAAAACGTGATAATAAAGTCACTGATTTGCCATTTTCTGTTAGAGCCGCAACACTAAGATGTTTGTCATCATGAAATGCAGTTGTTGCAGCAGCTAAGGCTATCCAACGTCCTGTTTGTGAATAATAAGAAGGTGATTGCCACGGATTTTCTGCATTAGCAGCAAAAGAACGTTCTGCACCTTCAGCAACGCGTGCCATTGCGCTTACTGCTTCAACCGGATATTTACCTGCGGCAGTTTCGGCAGATAACATTACGGCATCAGTACCATCGCCTATGGCGTTAGCGATATCCATCACTTCTGCGCGCGTTGGCATTGGGCTTTCAATCATTGACTCCATCATTTGCGTTGCTGTAATCACAGGGCAACCCAAAGCGCGACAACGAGCAATTAACTGTTTTTGTGCCCCAGGTAAACTTGCATCCCCAATTTCTACGGCTAAATCGCCACGAGCAACCATAATGACATCAGAGGCGTTAATGATATCGTCCATATTTTCTTCACAGGAAACGACTTCTGCACGCTCTACTTTTGCCACGATTTTTGCATTACTACCGGCAGCAATAATCAGTTCACGAGCATATTCAATATCTGCGCCATTACGTGGGAATGAAACGGCGATATAATCTGCTTTAATTGCAGCTGCTGTGTGTATGTCTTGCTTGTCTTTATCAGTTAATGCAGGGGCAGATAACCCACCACCCAGTAAGTTAATGCCTTTACGGTTAGAAAGCTTTCCGCCTACAGTAACTTTGGTTTCAATTTTATTATTATTTACGCCACTGACTTGTAATTGAATATTACCGTCGTCCAGTAACAGAATATTCCCTGGTGTAACTTCTTGAACAAGTTGCGGATAATCTAAGCCAACTTGTTGCTCATCACCTAATGTTGCATCGAGATCTGCATTTAGGATAAAGCTATCGCCTTGCTGTAATTGAATAGAATCATTTTTAAAGTTAGCGATACGAATTTTCGGGCCTTGCAGGTCAGCTAAGATCCCGATGAATACACGATGTTTTTCTGCGACCTGACGGATAGTTGCGGCTGTTGCCTGATGTTGTTCGCTAGTGCCATGTGAAAAATTTAAACGAAATACGTTAGCGCCTGCCAGAATCAGTTTTTCAATCATCTGTTCTGAGCAGCTAGCTGGGCCAAGAGTCGCAACAATTTTAGTCTTACGCATAATGACATTCTCTTTTTAAGGAGGGATGCCTAATAGCATCCCTCAGTGACAACTTAATTAATTCATTAATTCATGGTGACTTTTTTCGCATTCCAGACCAGCGTAGCTAAGATCATGGAAACGATGGCAGAACCAATCCAGAAGTACTGTACTGTAGTGAAGTCGTAGTGAGTGATATCACCAACTTCAGTCACTTTAATCAGTGATGCTGAAATTAACTCTTGAGCAGAGGCTGCGATGTAAGCAAACAGTCCAATAAAGCCTTTTACTGCACCTACTGCGTTTTTCGGCATCAGATCACAAGCGGTTAAACCTGCTAAGAACACAACCAGACCACCCATTGCGAAACCAACCATACTTAATGCAACAGCATCCATTACACGGTTTTGAGGACCCCAGAACATCAGTGCGAAACCTGCGATGTTAGCAAGACCATAAATCAGTGTAGGAATATGACGGTTAGCGTTAAATAGTTTGTCAGACGCCATACCCGCTAAGATTGCGCCAAAGAAGCCAGCAATAGGGTAGGTAGACATTGCGAAACCAGCATCAATCAGTGAGTATCCTTTTGAACCTTGTAGGTAAAGGACAGCCCATGAGCTGATTGCATAGCGAGAGATGTACATTGCCGCACAAGCTGCTGCGATAATCCATACAGTAGGTTGTTTTAAAACAAATAGTTGAGCACGACGAGTTTCTTTCGGGTCACTTGATTTAACGGTTTCTGAATCTTCGCCATAAGCTGTTGCTGGGTCAGGTAAACCATAAGTACGAGGACGGTCTTTTAAGATCATCAGTAAAATGATACCCGCAGCAATACCTGCGATACCAGCACCAATGAAACCTGCACGCCAGCCGAAGAAGCTCACTATAGTGGCTGTTAAGATCCAAGTGATAGCTTCACCGATATTACGTGAACCACCCCAGATGGAATAAACGGTACCGCGTTGTTTTGGTGAGAACCATTGGAAGATCGACACACAAGAAGGTGCTGAACCTACAGATTGGAACCAACCATTAATACCCCATAACAGGATAAAGAACAGGCTAGCGGTTGACATCCCCATAAAAATACAAATGAAAGAAGATGCAATCAACGAGATGGACATAAAGCGTCCGATATTGGCATAATCTGACAAGAAACCGTTAGAGAACTTACCAAATGCGTAGGTAAAGAAGAACGCAGAACCCATTAAACCGAGCTCAGACGTTGTTACGATACCCGCATCCAGCATAGGTTTTTTCACCACACTGAGTGCCATACGGACTACATAGAACATGGCATAACCAAGAACGAGGCCGAGGAAGACCTGCCATTGATGCTTTTTATATATTGCGCGGATCTTTTCACTTGACGCTTCTAACAGCGGCAGATCCTTTCTGGTTTTAAAGAAACTTAGCATAGAGATGACTCCGAATATTATTCATGTCTGAAGCTGATTTTGGTTTTCAGAGCTGATGCTATTCATTTAGGCCATCTTGGTGCAAAAGTGGGTTTTTGAGTCAGCGATGACACATTCGGCTCAATTGATGAGTCAAATTTGTAACATCGCTATTTGGTGTTGGTTTAAAAATGAGTGAAGATATCGTCGTATCATTTCTACAAATGAGTCATTAAAGACTCATCAGCTAAAAATAATAAATATTGCTAAATATCAGAAGTTTGAAGTTCGACACATTTTTATGTTTATTCAAAATAAAACCAGGGGTATGTCATGAGAATAAAAATAACACTTAGCCTCGTCTGTTTACTGTTTAGTTGGCTGTTTATCACGCCTGTGCGTAGTGATGAACAGCCTCTCATTATTCTGACGACACTTTCTGATACACCAATGCGCCCTTTAACCGAGGCTTTTAGCGCACGTTATCCTGATACAAAAGTTCAGGTTGTGTATCGTCGCGTTGCTATTGCGACGCGTATGATGAAGCAGTATCCAACACAACCTGTTGATATTGTTATGTCATCTTCAGCAAACTTTTTTCATCATTTAGATAGAGAAGGTTTACTGGCACGTTTGCCTGTTAAGTATGAAACGCCCAAATGGCTAATGCGTCATAGCGATATTTTAAATGACAAAATAACCACTGTCGGTTATTCCGGTATTGGTATTATGAGTAATACACAGTATTTACAAAAACATGGTATTCCAGCACCTAGAAGTTGGGTTGATCTGAGTAATCCAATTTATCAAGGGCACCTCACTATGACGACGCCTGCAAACTCTGGCACTATGCAATTGATGGTTGAAAATGTATTGCAAGAGTACGGTTGGGATAAAGGCTGGCAGATTCTCCTTGAGACTAGCGGAAATTTATCTTCCATTTCAGCGCGTAGTGCTCGTGTTGGTGACGCCATTGCTAGGGGCATTGTTGGCGCTGGGCCTATTATTGATAACTATGCCTTTAATCACCAAAAACGCTTTGATTTTGTTGAATTTAGTTATTTCGATAAATCAATCATTTTGCCTGCTTATTTAGCGATAGTGGCTGAAAGTAGTAAACGTGAAACGGCGGCAAAATTTATTGCCTTTCTTTTGTCCGATGAAGGACAAGAGATTATTTATAAAAGCGATATGGCAAAAATTCCACTAAGCAAAGAGATCTTAGGCAATAACGATGAGCTGGCAAATAACACCGAATTTATTTTAAATAGCAATGAAGCTTATCGTCGAAGTGAAGTTGTTAACGCGCTATTTGACCAAATGATCACCCATAATTTCCCTTTAATGAGACAAGTATGGAATGACATTCATGAAGCCGAAAAACAAGAAAACAAAACACCTGAGCGAGTTTTAGCAATCAGTAAAGCAAGAGAAATAGCCAGTACAGTATTAATTAGTGAGAAAGAAGCCAATTCTCCGACACTTCAAGCGTTATTTATGAAAGAAGCTGATCAACGAGAATATTCAGATCAAGCATTGGCTGTGCTTTATCAATGGCGTACACAAGAAGCACAAAATCTAGAGCAAGCACTGGCTTTACTTAAAGAAACCAAATCACCCTGATCGCCTTGTGGTACAGATATACAGCAGGAAGCGCTGTTTTAATGAAAGGTATTACGGATGAAAATATTGATGCCTAAGCAATTTGGCAAACTAGGTAGACGCCTTTATATGGCGTTTACTTTTAGTTCATTACTCACCTTACTTATTGGTGTAATTATCTTTTTTATGTGGGGAAAACTGGCGACACAAATTAATGCGTCAGTGGGAGATTCTCTACCTATGTTGACCACCAGCTATAATATGGAGCGTTATAGCACCAATTTACAAATGCTATTAAAAGAGCGAGAACAGACTCAACGTAAATCAATTTCAGAACAACAAAAGCAAGAGATTCATCAGTTACTTGATAACTTGCGTCAGTTTCCAATAGAACAAAAACCGCAACGAGACTTTTATACTCATTTAGTTGATGAGTTAACAAATATTATTGCTGAACAAGATGTTTTATTAGATAAACGGCGTGAACTCGAAAATAGGCTGGCTCAATTGCTAGGGCAGCTTGCGTGGATGCATGATGCTGTGGGGGAAGATATTAAACCGCTACTCAATGAAATTGAGTGGCATGTTAGTCAGATGATCCAAGAGAAAAACGTTCAAGAAAATAGCTTGCAGTTATTGCTTGAGTCAACACTCTTACAAGAGTTATTTACGACGGAAAATGAACTTATTAGTTTAGTTGAAGAGATTGCGCATCAACGCTATAGCCGTGATATTGATGTCGCCTTTCACTATATTAATGTTAAAATTGATGAGATTATTGCATTAAATCAAAAGCTAAAAAATTTCCCATCAACCATTGCTCATCGCCAAATCTTGCAAGAAATTATTGCTATCACTCGTTATGGTGGTGATATTTATCAAACCTTACTTGATGATGTTGAAAACGAAAAAAAGCTTAAAGCATTAACGCCAGAGCTGACTCAAAAACTAACACAATTTGATGATGCTGTACGTGGTAATGTTTTTGCAACCACGGAATCTCTTAATGAGCTAAACGCGAATACACGTAAGCTAATGGGAACCGGAAAAATCGTTATTGTTGTGATTATTGTCGTATCGCTGTTACTCAGTATTATTGTGATGAAAATTCTGATTGATAGGCGATTAATCGCAAGACTCAATAAATTAAGTGACGATTTAGCTAATGTGGCGAAAGGAAATTTAACCGAGCCTGTTTTAATTGATGGCCAAGATGAGATTGGTTTGTTAAGTCGGCGTTTACGGCGATTTTGGCGACAAATGAAGGAAGTTGAAACCAGTAATGCGCTAAATTTAATTAACAATACCGATGCAAGTTTAATTACGTGTCATCATGATGGCAGAATGGAAACGGTTAACCCAAGTGCGGCATCTTTATTAGGAACTGGAAAAGAGCAAAGTAACAAACCGTTATGGCTGCTCTTTAATGGTGAAGCTAGCACTATGTTAAAATCACAGTTTAGCTCTACTAGTCAACTTTATCGCTTAGGTCAAAGTGAATGTATTATCCGAATGATAAAAGCAGGAGAGCCGCATTTCTTGCAATTTAATATTCGTGAATACCCTCATAAAGAAGAACATAAATATATTGTTACCATTACCGATATTACTCGCCAAGAGTTAAGTCGATTAGAACTTCAGCGTCTTGTTGCGCTGAAAACTCAAGATTTACAAGAGAAAAATCAGCAGTTAAATGAAGAAATAGTACGCAGAGAGCAAGCGCAAAAGCATCTCATTCAGACACAAGAAGAGTTAGTTCAAGCAGCAAAAATGGCGGTTGTCGGTCAGGCAATGACGAGTTTAGCGCATGAGCTTAACCAGCCACTCTCAGCGATTAATACCTATCTGTATAGTGCAAAACTCACTATACAGATGCAGAAGTATGAGCAATTACCTGATTCTATTGAACGCATAGAAAAACTGTGTGCTCGAATGAATCGAATTATTACGGCACTGCGTAATTTCTCAAGAAAATCATCATCTGAAATTAGTTTTGTTTCAGCACCATTAAAAGAGCTGGTGGAAAGCGCTATGGTGTTGGTAGAGTCTCGTTCTAAACGACAGCAATGTAAAATAATTAATAATGTGCCTGATAAGCTGACTATCTGTGCCGATCCGACACAAATAGAGCAAGTATTAGTTAACTTATTTGTTAATGCGATGGATGCGATAGCGGGCATTGGTGAAAGTCAGATTTCAATCGATCTGTTATCTGTTGACCCTAAACGTAAACTCGTCGGTATTGCTGATAGTGGTAAAGGATTTAATCCCGATGTTTTACCTAAACTCTTCACGCCATTTACCACCACAAAAGATGTCGGATTGGGATTAGGGTTATCTATTTGCCGTTCTATTATGCAACGGTTTGGTTATGATATTTATTTGGCATCAGCGTTAAACGGTGGCGCCATGGTTGTTTTGGAGTTTACTAATGACACAATCACTGATGCCTGATGTTGATGTTCTATTAATTGATGATGATGAAGATATTCTTGAGTCTTATCGTCATTTACTCAATCTTGCTGGTATGGTTGCCAGAGTTACTGACTCACCTGAAAAAGCATTAAATGCATTAACGCCAGAGTGGCAAGGTGCCGTGGTATTGGATATTTACATGCCAGCGATGAACGGCATGGAAGTATTAGAACGTATTAAACAGATTGATCCTCGTATTCCCGTCATTATGATCACTGGACACGGCGATATACCGCTAGCTGTCGAAGCTGTTAAAAAAGGGGCTTATGATTTTATTGAAAAACCAATAAATCCCCCAGCCTTTTTAGAATTGGTGGCTAAGGCGCACAAAGAACGACTCTCAACCCTTGCGCTTAGAAACACCATGATCAACACCACACAAGAGCGTTTAGTGGGTGATAGTGCACAAATTACGGCGATTAGAGAGCAAGTTCAGCAAATTGCTGATATTGATAAAGATTTAATGATTGAAGGTGAAATGGGCACTGGCCGTCATCTACTTGCTCAGCTTTTGCATGAATTAAGTCCACGTAATGAGCAAAGTATTCAAACTGTTGATTGTCAAAATCTACCTGATATTAAGCAAGTTATTGCTCAAATTGAAGCAGAAGGTATTGGCACGCTGATTTTACGTTCACCTTACTATTTATCTTCAGAGGCTCAGCGTTGGTTAAGTTCTTATTTATTAGATATAGAACGTCAAGGTAAGCGCCATTTTAGAACTATCGCTATTTTAGAAAATAACACGCAAGAACTAGTGACTGACGGGCGATTAATTCCTGAGTTCTATTATTATTTCTCGCAAATTACTTTTTCATTGCCACCATTAAGCGCACGACGTCCAGATATTATTCCGCTATTTAGGGCTTTTTTACGCCAAAGCGCGCAACGCTTAGGGATCGCTATTCCTAAAATAGATCGTAATTATCTCGATATTTTAAAACGGTATGATTGGCCAGGAAATATTCGTGAACTGCGTAATGTTGCTGAACTGTATGCGGTTGGTATTGTAAAAATGGTCGATAGTGAGCAGCATCGAGCTATTATTCCACCAGAAGGGCCTCTTGATAATTTAGTCGATGAATATGAACGTCGTTTAATTGAAGATGCATTATATCTATTTGCAGGGCGTGTGAGTGATGTGGCAGATTATTTAGGTATTCCACGCAAAAAGCTTTATTTACGTATGAAAAAACATGATTTAGATAAAGATAGCTACAAACCGAAAATGTAATTAGAAGATGGATAAAATCAATTTTACAGATAATTAATCATAAAGAAGCGCCTAAACGGCGCTCTTTAATGTATTTTTTGCTGCGAGATAATCACTAACATTATCGTGAGGCGAGAGTCACAAAATCCCCCGACCATTTACTGGTAAATTCAATGCGTAGTGACCCTTCCCATGAGCCATTGGGTAACGATGCTAAAGGTGCTGATTGATTATTATTGATTAAATTAAATAAAAATGCGCTCTGCATATTTTTAAGCTCACTTTTTTCTTCTTCGCTATTTGTTGCAACTAATCCGCCATTAACCCCTTTATGACTATCAAGAATGGTTGTTTCGTTATGTGTAGATAATGGCTTACCATTCCAATGTGTATTAACTGTTAATACTGATTTATCTGCTGGGTTTTTTAGTTCATTGCTAATAATTTTTGAGGTTAATTTAAAATCGGTCGCACCTTCAGCATCTTTAACCGTAATATCAAAAGATCCTGATTGTGAATTAAAACGTTTTTCATTTTCAGCAAATTCAAAATGCAGTGCATTTAAAGGTGTTATTGTTAATTCACTTTGTGGTTTTTTTACTGCTGTTGCACGCCAGCTTGCAGTGGTTTGCAATGATAAAGCCTCTGCTGCATAGACTGCATGAGTAACAAAAAAAGTGAGTAACAATACTAAATATGAGGTCATTTTTTTCATGGTTTATTCCTAAACGGTAAAGTCGATGTTAATAGCTATATCGGCTAAGAAATATTTTTCATGAGTATGTTTATTTTACTATTTGGATGGTCAAAAAACGAGTATCCATAAGAAAAATTATTAAATGAATTTGAAAAATATTTTATTTTAATGTTCGTAAAAAATAGGAATAAAATGTAATAAATATTTTTAAATGGTGAGTAATGTAAAGTTTAACTATATCAATATATTAAAGATATTACCTGGTCAGTTGTTGATTGAGTTCTTAATGTAAAACAACATAAATATTAAAAAGAATAAGTTACTCTAAGGAATTATATATTTAAAAAAATAATATATTCTATGTTGTTAAATTATTTTTTTAATAAATTGAATTAAAAAAATGAGAATCAATTAAGAAAAATAGCAAGAAAAATAAGTATAAAAACGTAGCTCTAAGTAAAGAAAAATAGACAAAAATAAAGGTTAGTATCAGATAATTAAACTAAAAAATAATAATTAGGGAGGTGTAATTATTTGTGATGGACTTATCATAAATAATTTTTAAAATATAATACTGTATGTATTAACAGTGTTTTGTGACAGTAGACGACACATGAAGTGTCTTTTTAATAAAATAAGGATGTTATTATGAAAAATATTAATATAGAAAAAAGTGCTTACATTAATCAAAATGCTAATGTTTTTGTGGTTAATGATAATGCTAAATTAATGGCAATGGGGGCAGAGCCTGAACCCGCTTATGTTTATTCCCAAAGTAATAACTCAGAAATTGTATGTTTTGAGGAGAGAGCTCAAATATACGGCGATTCGAGTGAAGTTATTTATGAAAATCCTGCCGAGTTTACTCCTACGACCAATAATAAATTTGTTACTTTTGCTGAAAATACAATTATCTGTCCTGGCAATAAATCAGTAAACTGTGCTTTTGGTAATGGTGCTATTTTTTATACAGGATATGAGTTATTAAAAGGACAAGAGTTAACTCATAAAACAAACTCTTATAATGATTATAAATTTTTAGAAAATAGCATTTGCTTTTCTTCTGGAAGTGATTCAACTATTTATACATCTCCTTCTAACTATTGTGTTATTAATGCTAAGTTAATTACTACAGGTAATTATTCTCGTATCGATGATTATTCACCTGCGTCTAATAATATTATTTTATCAATGGGTGATAAAAATAGAGTCGGCTCAAAGGGCTGTCGTGCATTATTATCAACGGGCGATAATGTATATGCTAGAATTGAAAACGCAGCATTAAGCGAAAAAGTTAATTATCTTGTTGAAAAACAAGAAATTATTTGTTTGGGTAAAGAGAGTCGAGTTTCTACTGATAACAAATCAATTGTTGTTGTAAAAGAAGATATGGAATGGGTTAAAGTGGGCATCAAAAGTATTTTGGCGGTTATAACCATGATAAATGATCGGCCTGATATTTTGCTTTTTTACACCGAGAATGAAGAGAATGAATATCCTGCTAATATTGCAGATGCACAAAAAATCAATTCAGGTTGGTATTACAAATTAAATGAAAATAAAGAATTAGTTAAAGTGAATAACCCAAATTATCAACCTTAATCTTATTTAAATAAAAGGTCACTTTGGTGACCTTTTTAATTTAAATAATTATTTTTAGCTATTCTTTAAAACAGTCACTTTTTAATGAAATATAACGATCAAACGCGATAATCAGTTGCTTATGTTCTTTCTTAAGCCAAGGGTGTTGGTAACTTTCACCGGGTAATAATTGTAATATTTTTGCATTTTCTTCTTCTGAATCACATTTATCATTCAGAAGTAGACGGAAATAAGTATTACCGGTATTTGTTATTGTGCCTGCAATATTATCGTGATTATAAGCAAAATTAAGCTCACGAGGACGTATCACCATCACTGTATTTAATCCAACAGTAGGAACTACCAAAGGCTGCTTGGTATTTTCATTATAAGGCACTAAATTTACCGGAGTTTCTTCAATAATAATTCGGTAATAGCGCTCTTTATTATCGCTAGCTCCTTTATAAAATAATTTAAAAAATTCATGCTCGCCAGGTAATAATACTTTCTGCAATGGTGTATAAAGTATTTCACCATTTTCTATGGGAAGTTGCACTTCATCCTTCTCTTTGCCACCCGGTTTTTCAATTTTATAAATATGAATTTTATAGAGGTTTGTTCTATCGGTATTATTTAGATAAGTACGTGAAAAAAAGGTTTTATTTGATTCTAAAGTAAAAACCTCAGAATCAACATAAAGTGCATTGGCATAAAAAGAATATCCAAAAAAGATTAGTGCGCCTATCGCTTTTAATAGTGTGTACATAACAGGCTTTCCAATGGTGAATTTAAAATAAGTTATCTAATAGTACCGCAAAATTAGAATAATGTGGTGATAATCCTATTAGACATAATAAAAAGAAAACGGATACAAATAGGTGCTTATATCTGTTGGCTATACATTAATGAATATCAGTATCAGACCATTTAGCAAATACAATTACATAACCGCTTGCTTATACGACACCAATCCAGTTTTCACATGCTAATAAATAAAGAGAAATACCTTCATTTATGGGATCCGAGAGCTATAAATCAGTATGGTAAAAATAGCCTTCTAGCTGATAAGGATAAGGCCATGTGTTTTCTGTCCATCAATAGGCTCATTATTACAGGCGCTTCTTGCTGATATTTTTATCCATTTTGGTGGGAGGTAAGACAGATAAGCTGAAAAAGGTACGTTTATCTTTTGAGGTAAATAAGCAATAAAGCTAGCCTCTAATGGTGGGGTGAGAAACATCAACCGATGGGTCAATATGGTTATGCATTTATGTACTGGCTAACAATTTTGCATCAGGTTTTTAAGCAGCCCAATACGGTGACCATTTGTTTTACTTCTGGTTAATGAACGGCGACGTTACTAGAATAAAGCACCACATGTTTCAGCTAGCCAGCGGCGATATTAAAACTGTTTTCACCGTTTTTATTATTTAGTCATTCAAATATATAAGTGGCATAAGGGAATAAAGTTATTATTACCCTAAATTAAACTTAATTTTTGCATGTTTGATGAATTTTAAAATGAATGTATTAATTATTAATCAATTAAGTCTTTTATTGATATTCATTATTTGTTGTAAATGATTAAATAAATCTTAATCCGATTATTCAATAAAGATTTAAATCAATAATAGTGATTATTATATTTTTAGTTTTTATATATTTATAATATATATTGAAATGTTAACTTAATTTGTTTTTAATTTCATTATAAAATATAAGAAACTAAAGTTGTTAATTTAAAGTAAAATAACCATGCCTTATCTCGAATAAATTAAAGGCATGGTTATTTAATTAGTTTGCAGATATAGAGAAGGAGAGCGCGTTTTGGCTTGGCTCCAAAATTAGTTTCTGGTTATGTTGCACATTGAGTAAATCTTCACCTAGTTTGACCAGCATAAATAGTTGTAATTCTGAGGCGATTATTGCGCTATGAGAACGATGATCTCCTTTGGCAAGCGCTATGCCGAGGATCTTATCTCTTGCTAGTTTTATTACTGTTGACGGAAATAGCTCTTCAGCAATTAAAATAACGGGGTGTGATGATTTAAAAATAGGTTTTATTTTCTGTTGTAGATGGTAAAGAACTTGATTACACAGATCACGTAAATCAAGTTCACGAGCACGAATATAAGGATCGTGAAGATTTTGATAAGTTTGTGCACGTATTTGCATTTCATCAAACCAAGCTTGTTGTGTGCTGAGTTTGTTACTTTTTATGCGCTCAATAACAGATGTTATTAATTCCTCATCATCTAACATCATGATATGGCCAGTAAAAATGGCGGCAACGTGTTCGCCTATCTCTTTTTTTGCTTTTTTAGCATAATTTTTCAGATCATTAATCGTTTCATGTATTGCTTGAGTGAGCTGTTGTGTTTGTTCTTCAATAGTTAGTGTTCCTGTCACTTCGTCTGATGGAACAAGTTGAGTTTCTTGCCAAATAAAAGCAGGGGCTTTAATTGAGGAGGGAGGAACTAATACGCCATGTAATGTCACTTTATCTAAAGAAGAAGTAAGGTCTTCACCGAATCCATTTTCAGCTAACTTAAGAAATGCTGCAATGGCTTCATTTTCTTGTTCGCCAGAGGCGATTAAAGTTATCTCATCACCTTTACGAATTTGTATTAAGGATAATTGATTTAAGCTCAAAGGATTAATTCGGCGATCACCTTTAATTAACTGGTAGTCGGCTTGAAAAGTTGAAAGTAATTCGACAAGAGTGGCCGCTGGCCGAACATGTAATCCATGCGGATTACGTATCACCCAACGGGCCTCTTTACCTTGAATTTTAGTTGGCAAAGTGAGATTACTTTGAGGCTGAGAGAAATTTTCACCTAATTGAATTTTTTTTGGATATAACGATTGTGAGGCTTCTTCTAACACTTTTTCCAGTGAAGCACCTGAAGATGCAGCGACAACTGCGGCTAATGTGCCTTCAACTAATGGTGCAGAACAAAGTGTGACTTTATTAGCTATTTCCGGTTCAAGTAGTTCCAACGCGGTTTCTGTGCTTAAAATAGCACTGCCTAAATCCATCATCACGACTATTGATTGTGCATCTGCTAATGACTCTATTGCGGTCATAATTTTTACAGCATCAGTCCCAATAACATGTTCTTCATCATTAACACCTGCCGCGACAGCAAGCCGACAATGATCAGGATTAATCATTTGGCTTGCAAGTTCTGCTACACCTTCAGCAAGGTGTTTACTATGCGAAACAATAACGATATTAATCATAGCTGACCTTTTTATCCTATTGTTATTGTGTATTACGCGTTAATACTATTAACAAGCGCTTGCATTATTAGTACAACAGAAGCTGCACCAGGATCTTTATGTCCAATGCTACGCTCACCAAGGTAGCTGGCTCGTCCTTTTCTTGCTTGCATAGGAATAGTTTTTTCAGCTGCTTGTTGAGCTGAAGCGTAAGCCTGTGTTATCGCTTCTTTTATGGTTAAGTTTTGTTGATTAGCTTGTTCTAAGCTATCAATCACTGTCCACCAAACATCACACATGGTCTTATCATTAGGTTCGGCTTTACCTCTACTAACAATACCTTCAACACCGTCTATTATCATTTCAGTGAATTGGACTAAATTTAGATTTTGGCGTGATATCGTCGGTTTTGCGGCTCTAATAAAAAAGGTACCAAATAAAGGACCACTCGCTCCACCTATATTAGAGAGTAGTACCATGCCTGTATTTTTAAGGATAAAACCGATGTCTTTATCTTCAAATTCAGGTAATTTTTCTGCGACTTTTTTAAAACCCCTATTCATATTTAATCCGTGGTCAGCATCTCCAATTTCGCGGTCTAGATCGGTCAGATAATCACTATTTTGTTCAAAAAGTTCGGCACATTGTTGTAGCCAAAGAATAATTTGCTGATTTGTTAATGTCATTTTTTATTCCTTTTTAATCTTTATTAAATCGGCTAGTTAACCATCGCTGGCGTAGATACAGGGGCATCCCATAGCGTAAGTAATTCATCATCTACTTTTAATAGGGTAATGGAGATGCCTGACATATCTAATGAAGTGCAATAAGAGCCAATTAAGGTGCGTTCGATGGATAAGCCAAATTTTTTACAGCATTCAGTGAGACGATAATAAACGCCGTGAAGTTCAGATAAAGGTGTAGCACCAAGATTGTTCACTAGTGCAATAACATGATCACCGGGTTGTAGGGGAAATTTAATTTGGACTTCTTCGATCCAGTCGCCTTTATTGCGATCCCATTGTCGAATGGTGCGCTGATAATGACCATTTTCAATCAAGGTATTGAACATGGCATCTACAGTATCGTTTAGTGAAGTAAACCTCCGACGATCAATGCCTGGTTCACCATGAATTCCCACGCCAAATTCCATTTCATTTTCAGGAAGAGTAAAAGAAGGTTTTCCCGCCGCTGGAACAGTACAAGCGGTTAACGCAATGCCAATTGAAAAGCCATTATTGTTAATTTGATGACCTAGTTTAACCAGTTCATCTAAAGCGTCACCGCGCTCGGCAGCAGCACCAAGTAGCTTTTCCATTAATACCGTATTCGCTACGCCACGACGTCCTGCTGTATATAAGCTGTCTTTCACCGCAACATCATCATCAACTAAAACAGAGGCAATTTTGACACCATCATCATGTAGAAGCTCAGTTGCTGTTTCAAAATTGAGCACATCTCCCGTATAGTTTTTAACAATCATTAATACGCCTTCACCGCTATCAATGGCTTTAGCACATTCATACATTTTATCTGGAGTGGGGGATGTGAATATCTCACCAGGGCAAGCACCATCTAACATGCCTTTACCTACAAATCCGGCATGCATAGGTTCATGACCACTGCCGCCGCCAGATAACAGAGCCACTTTTCCTTTTATGGGAGCATCCTGACGTGTGACATAAAAAAGAGAGGGATGTAATTTGATTTCAGGATGAGCTTTTGCAAAACCTTGCAACTGTTCAGATAAAACATCATCAACACGATTAATAAGTTTTTTCATCTTAACGCTCCATTTGAAATGTGGCTTAGCCTAAAAGTGGAAAAATAAATTCTCCATATTAGGTCTTGTGCTTTTTTGATTAGAGACTGGATAAAATCATGACTTTTTTAGCAAAACAGCCGAGCTGCTTGTAATAAACATAAGAATTATTTTTTGTTTGGGTTAAAAATGAATCTACATCATTTATGTTTTTATAAGAACATGATAGTCAATTAACCTGCCAGAATGGGAGCAAGATCATAAAAAAAGAAGAGAAGGGAGTTACAGAGAAAAATTAAACACCTTGTAATAGTGCTAAAGCTTTTTCCCGTTGCTCTGGTGACAAGTTTTTTATCACACTTAACAAGAGGGCATCTTTGTTTTTTGCACTGGGCATTAATGTATGGCTAAAAGTAAGATTTAAAACAAAAGTGTGCCCACATTCAGGATCGCTACATGCACAATAGAGATCCGATAACTCTTTGTGTTTTCTGTTACTTTTTTTAACCATCGCTTTTTCACCACACTCAGGACAAAAAATTGTTAATACACGCATGTTGTTTTTCTCTTTTTTTATTCACTACGAGTTAGATCCTATTTTAGCTAAAATTTGTATTATAACCAGATAAATATTGTTTTTTTATATATTCATTTGTTTTCAATTACTAAAACATAGTTTAAACAAGTTTATTTGTTTTTAATGTTGTGGATATTTCGGTTAAATTCGGTTAATGGTGTTTAACCGATATTAACCGAACAACCTTACTGGCATAAAATACAAACTTTATAGATAATAACTCCAGATTAAATCACTCACAAAGATACTCAACATATTGAATTTATTTTAGATTTAATTTGTTTCTTTGATAATTGTGTGATGTGAGATAGAAAATGGATAGCCTATCTTAAATTAACAAGGAATTTAGTAGGAATATAACTTTATAGATATTTGTCTGTCATAAAGGGCATTGTGTATATTCCAAAATAAAAGGAACTTGGATTATCTCATTAGCAGTTATCTATTTCGTTGCATAAGGATGTGAGTGGCTACGAATTCCGTACAGATTATCTTATTGATACTGGGAGGTGAGGGTTCTTTTTACGGTTTTGAATACTGTAACCAGATACGAGGTATATTCATGGATGAATATGATCACACACTGATATCGTTAGTTATCGTTGGTGTTTTTATTGCTTTAGGTAAAATGCTAGTTGCTAACGAAACTATCACGTTACGCTTATTTATAGGCAGAATTATTTTAGGCTCGGCAGTTTCTGTTGTTGCTGGTGCATTGCTTATCTTATGGCCGGGTATTAATCCTATCGCGGTGTTGGGAATTGGTTCTGCGCTGGGAATTGCGGGCTATCAGTTAGTTGAAATCTGGCTACGTAAACGTGGTAATCAACTGTTCTCAGGGAAGGGAAAAGATGACACTAAGTGATAAGCAGCAACAATTTACTGTTATGGTGGCTAAGCTAATTTTATGGGCTCAATCTAATGGATATGGATTAACCTTTGGCGAAGCTTATCGAACGGCGCAGCAATCTCAATGGAATGCAAAAAATGGAAAAGGAATTCGGCAAAGTTTGCACACTCAACGATTAGCGATAGATTTTAATCTATTTATCAATGGGGTGTATCAAACACAAAGTGAGGCTTATCGTCCTTTAGGGGAATATTGGTGCTCATTAGGTGGAACTTGGGGAGGGCATTTTTCTTACCCCGATGGTAATCATTTTAGTCTTGAACACCAAGGTATTCGGTGATTTTTCTAGTATTAACGCGATATGCAAGGATTGCACTGTTGGCGTTGAGTAAGGAAATAAGCTAAGGATGGTATCAAGACAGCAGTACGTTAAAACAATGGATGTTGATAACGGCAATAGAAGAGCAGATGCATAAGGATATGCGTCTGCTCTTCAACCTATTTTTAGTGAACGTCAGGACCCGTCCATTCGGCAAATACATTTACGTAGCCACTGGCTTCTACTACGCCTAACCAATCTTCACCTTCCAATGAAAATAGCGAAACACCTTCATCCATTGGAAACGAGAGCTGTAAATCGGTGCGGTAAAAAGAACCTTCTGATTGATAAGGTTCAGGCCATGTAGTTTGTGCCCATAATGCATCTTTAAGATCTACAGGAGCATTATTACAGGCACTTCTTGCTGATATTTTTTGCCCATTTTGACTGGTATAAGAAAGATAAGCTGAAAATGGTACGTTTATCTTTTTATCTTTTGAGGTAAACAAGCAATAAGGCTGACCTCTAATGGTAGTTTGTGGGCCTTCAACCGATGCGGTAATTTTATCAGCTTGACGAAATGCACTCGTGGTAATGATGTAATCGAAGATGAGAGGAGGGGCTTTATTTCCCACTTTCCCTTCACGATAAGGTTTATTCACTAAGTCTTTAGAAACAATACTCACACCATAATCACGTGGCTTAATAATAATGGTATTAGAGGGCGTAAATTCATAAAAGCCAGACTGGGGTACTGCTGTATTGGTAAAACTAAAAGTAAATAAGTCCTGACTTTTTGATAAATCTACGTTTCTTTGAATTAACTTCTTAAGAAAGCTCTTTTTAAAGTGAACGTAAACACCCCCATCACCTATTTTCATTAATAAAGGTACAGATGTTGTGGATGAGTAATAGTAAAGAGGCGCTACACCTGCGGAAGAAAGGTAAATATCAGACGGAGCAGGTGTGAATTTTAATGTTGCTGTATCGACTTTCATCGATAAATACATGCTCGAGAACGCAGAGCCTGAAAAGTTATAATCAACCATTTTGCAAATAACTTCATCTTTACCTAAATCACAAAATTTAGATCCTAAACCTAATATTGCATTACCTTCGCTATCAACAAAAATCTCTTGTAAGGCATTGGTGGATTTTAATTTGATATGTCCTTCTTTGGTGATGGCAAAACTTTGTTCATAAACAGTCCCTTTAACAGAACGACAAGTTTCACCTAATGAAGGGTTATAATCTTTTTTGGTATAACAGGAAAAATAGTTAAAAAGCTCTACCGCGCCAATAGGAAGTTGTCGTATATACTGATAAAAAGAGTCAGAAAAAATACCACGAGGAATACCTGCTTCACCACCGTGGGTATTCATATAAGCACGGTACATACCATCATTTAGCATCTGTTGAGGTCTTTGCACACCATCAGCAGGACAATCTTTATAGGTTCTCCAACAACGGTTACCAATAAATGGCATTTTAATGGGGGAGTTTTCTAACCAAATATCAAAGTAATTATAAAGAGGAATAGAACCTCCATATCCCATATAGCCCAAGCTGAGTTGGTTAGTTGCACTGTATTTGGTAAATACGTTAGCGCCACTAAAACGTGGGTCAGTGGTTTTAGGTGTAATGAAATATTCATTATCAATATTGTTTTCAATAAACACGATGCTGTTTTTATAAGTAACAGCACTATAAGAAAATGTAGAAAAGAGAGTCAGCATTAAAAATAGGCAAGCTTTTAACATAACATTGTTTCCTTTAATCTCGACTCGCTAAAATAGTTTGAGGGTCACAAATAATATCCCCTACCCATAACACGCCACGGGCTGAAGAAAGATCAAGCTCTGCCTCACAGATTTGTTTGTCGTCTTGTTGCAATGAAATTACTGGATAACGCTTATCAACGTCCATCGCAAATTGCCCTTGAGTATCGGTTTGTGTACGCCCAATGTGATTACGCACTTGTGCACTGGCTAACAATTTTCCATCAGGGGTTTTTAAGCGGCCAAATACGGTGACCATTTGTTTTAATTCTGGTTGATGAACTGCGACGTTACCAGGATAAAGCACCACATTTTTCACTCGGCCAGAGGCGATATCAAAACTGTCTTCACTATTTTTATCATTCAGTAATTCAATTTTATAAGTGCCATAAGGCGATAACGGAATAAAGTTATTATTACCAGAAAGAATAAAGCGTTGACCATTCACATTAGCCGCAATATTCCCTTTGCCATCAATACCTGTTTTTACAATCACACCGGCATTTTCTTGTTTGCCACTGGCGGAGAAATTCATGTCGCTGTATGCAAATGAGCCTCTGGCGGTCAATGTGGTATTGAGTCGGTCATTACTTGGGCGATTCATGGTTAAGGTACCGGCGCTATATTTCGTATCAAACATGCCATAGCCATTCACAGCAAAATCGCTATCTGCACCATCTTTATCATGTAAAAGTGTTGAAACAGAAAGCCCTGCACTGCGAATAGCCGAGTCTTCAAAGTTTTTCGAGGCAGAAAGTTCGCCACGGACGTTACCATTGCTCGAAGAAACCCCCGCACTGAGCCAAGTGGCTAAAGGTAATGAGAAATCGAGGGTGATATATTTTTCATTGGTGCTGTTTTGGTTATCGTAATGATAACGCTGAACGCCGGCACGTAAACTCATTGAACCATAACGACCGGTGTATAAAGAGGTTGAATATTCAAAGCTTTTTGATTTGTTTTGGTCACGTAAATCTTTGGTATAAGAATAAGTAATTGAGCCTGCGTATTCCCAAAATTGCGTGAAATTCAGCGTGGTACCAAAAGAGTAGTTATTGGAATCATACATTGGGAAATCATCTTTCATGCTTCCTCGTTCTTTATTGACCCACAATGAACCCAAGCTTTTGGGTAAAGAATATGCCGCGGTTAAAATATTACGATGACTACCATCTTTGGCGATCATCGATTGCCAGCTGGTGGATAAAGTATCGGTTAATTGCAGATTCGTATTGCTTTCTAAAACAGCAATATTATCAAAAGCATAGGTCGAAGCCTGTAAATTTAGCCCAGAGAATACCCCTAATGTTACGGAGCCAGCTCCCCCAACTAACCATGTGTTATCGCCATTGCTGGTCGTGTATTCATTATTATTTTTTCTAACGCGTTTTTTATAATCAACATAACCAGAAAACAGTTCCCAACGAAATTGATTCAGTGTGGCGCCACGCATATTGTAGGATTTATTCACGGTTTGGCGCTGTTTTGAACGCACTTTACCGTCAATAACCACTTCAACATCCACCTCATAAATACCAAAAGGAAGCTGTGAAGTATCTACTTCGAAGCTCCCCATTGGGAAATTTTGAATGCTGACTAATTTACCATCGCGATAAACGCGTACTTCACCTGCACTAGGTAAGAACACGGTGATCGGTGTGAGTGAAAGTTGAGAATTACTGATCTTAGATGAGGCGTTATTACCGTAGCTTATCCCATACACTTTGCTGCTATTAAGTGCTGACATACTGGCGAGTGATTGCAGATTCCAAGTATTTAATAGACCAAAAGCCAAACGGCGGCCATTAAAATCACGTTCAAACATCGCGCGATAAAAATCAAAGCTTTGATTAGCGGTGCCCAAACCGTAAGCGGTTGCGCTGAGGTTTAAGTGGTTTTCAGCAAAACTTACAATACTATCAATAGATAAGTAACTGTTGGTATTGTCTTTTTGACTTTTAAGCTGATTGTTGTAAACCCCTAAATCATACGTTGTAACAGCAGAAACATTTCTAACCGTTGATTCTCCCAACATTTCAGTACGGGTTTTCACTTGCGTTGCAAGGCCCGCCTCATTGACGTCCAATGTCATGATAAAGGAGTTTAAATCAAAATTAAGCGAAGCATCAGGAGAGAGGACAATTTTACTGCTCTGATCAAATTGCTTATCTTTCAGAGCACTTAATAATTGAACCACATTTTCGTTGATCGACGCGATTTGTGCATCATCAGCATCAAAGGTCGGTGTAACGGAACTAATCGCAATATTATTATCTTTTAGTACCACGAGGGCATCGGCAATTTTATTACGGCTTTGCTCTTCCAACACAGATTGCTGTGAAAGATCGTAACGTAAGTAAACGGGGATTGTCATCCCCTCTTCCAAGGCAGTGGCGAAGACACTCGGAATAATATACTGACCAATCTTTAAATTGGTTTGGCTATATGTATTCTCAGACAATAGGCATATAGCAATACCCAGTGCCACCATGGATTTACGCACAAGTAATCCTTATAAAATAAAAATAAAAAATAAAATTAATTCACAATGATAAAGTCTTCTTTATGCCAAATACCGACAGTGGCTTTCTTACTTTGCACATCGACTTGTTGTAATTTCACGCCTAAGCCAGGCATCACGTAGTAGCGTTCATTGCAACGATTGTTTTCATTACGAGTGACGGCATTGGGCATACAATCCCCGGTGGCTACAGTACGAAATGCACTATTACCGGTGTTGTAGACTACGCGTTTTTCTTTATCGAAACGGTAGCTAAAATTTTCTTGGCGAGGCGCGACCACTAATATGGTGCTGATAGTGGCAGAGGTCGTCGCAGTGGCTGATTTTTTATTTTGGGTTGATCCATCTTCAGTGACGGGATCATCACGCCAAACTAAACGATAATAACGTTCTTGATTGTCAGCGGGGCCTTTATAGAAGATCTTAAAACTCTCAGTGGTTTTACCCGGTAAAATTAAATTAGCCGGAGAAGAAAGTAGTTCGTTATTGTCCATCGGAATAACTTGACCATTTTCTAATGGCGATGAAACTCGCTCAATAGATAAGCCAACTAAACGCGCTTGATCGACATTATTTTCAATTTCTTTAGCTAGGATCGTTTGGTCAGAGGTCATCATTTCAGTAATGGCCCCAACATGAATAGCTGCTGCGAAATGACTATAAAAAAATAAAGGACTCAAACACGCTAATATTATTTTTTTCATCACGAATCCTTCAGGGAGAGCGAATATTCGCTCATCCCTTATTGCATTAATAAAATACGTTAGTTGATTTATAACTTATGGAGCTTTAGTGAAGTCACCTTCCCAAGTTGCAGTGAATTGCACTTTTACATCGCCATCCCAGTAACCATCAGCTAAATCAGCAAATTTAGCGTCAGCACCGGCGACTTTTGCAGAAGCGATATTGAAAGCAAATTGGCCTTGACCACTAACACGGTCTTTACCGTTGTAAGCACCGTCTTGTGCTAAGAAGTCCAGACCTGCTGTGGTACCAGCTGCAACGTCAACCATAGTGGTATCTGTTGTTTTGCTTAATTCAGCACCATTCCATTTAACGCCAACTGTTAATTCGCTGTCATCTGCAGCACGAGTTAAAGTGTCGCTGATGATTTTTGAAGTTAATTTAAAATCAGTTGCTTTTTCTTGACCTTGGATTGTGATATCAAAAGCACCATCTTGAGTATTAAAGCTTTTAACACCTTCAGCGTAATTAAAAGTTAATGATTTTAATGGTGTTACAACTAACATACTTTGAGTATCTTTAATTGCTTTTGCATCCCATGAAGCAACAGCTTGGGCTTTACGAGTGTCTGCTTGAGCAAGGGTAGTCGCACCCATAATAGCAACAGCAAGAACGGCTAATGTCAGCTTTTTCATACAGTATCCTTTAATGATTATCTATAATAGAGCGGGTATCTTTCAAGCAATTAAAGCAGAAAGAAATTTTTATTTATGTTTAATTAATAATGAAAAGCACATCTTTAAAATGAATTGATAGAAAATTATTCAGCTTAAAGATTAAGTGTCTAATAAATTAGATTTTATATTCCAGTTATGACGTAAAATTTATTAATTTATATTTTCTCAATATTCTTTATAAGAAAGTAAGTGGAGTTAATACATCCATTACTTTGAAATTAAAAAATTAAGACTGGGTTTTTATTACTAATTAAAATACTTATTTTTTTACTCTTAATGAGAGTACGGAGGCTAATTTAACGAATAAATATAAGATTTTGCATAAGAATATTCTCATAGGTTTTTATGCTCACAAAATGAAGCATAAGAAATATTTATGCTTTATTGTGTTTTTTTATTAAATTAAGGTTTTTTTGATTGATTTTGTTTAGTTTTTATTATGTCTTTCTACGTGTATTCTGGCGTAATTAAACTTAAATTTGTGTTTATTTAGATTTATATTTCTATTTTTGTTTATTTTTTTATATTAAATACTATTTTTTGACTTTTAATGAACCAATTGCAAATGATTAAATAGGTTTTCTATCATTAGATATATTAATTCCTATAAAGATAATCTTAATAAGACCTTAATTACGTATTTATTCTTATTGGTCTTTATATATTAATGATTGAAACAGTAGTTATTATTAATTCAAGTGAGGTTGTTATGTGTTTAAATATATTTTAGAAAGGTAAAAATAAGATCTTATTTATTTTATGATCCAGATCAACCATGTTAAATAAATGTAAATGAAAGGTTATTTATTATATATCTTTATTTTATTAGTGAGTCTAAATTAAATTTAATATAGTTATTGTTGTTATGCGTTATTAGTTTTTATTTTTAATATATTTTTGTTTTTTTATATAATTTAATGACCATTGTTTCATTTTTTTCATTATTTATTATCTAAAAAATATTTATTATAAAAAGCCTTTAATTGAATATTGATTTTTATAATTATTTTTCTGTTATGATTGTCTAATACGTTACTAAATAAACTTAAATATTTTGCTTTTAAAATTTCCATTTGAATAATTTCAATACTTAACTTGTGTTAACTTTGCTTGATTGAGATAGCGTTTGGCTAAAAGGTTTATCTTTGGTTCAAAGTGATATCGTTGTCATTGCACTGATATTAGTATTCGCAATTAGCGTGTTTAATTAGCAATAATGCAAGCTTTGATATTATTTAGGGCTAATCAGTTGCCCTTGTATATCAGCAATACCGATGCTTGCGATACAACCTGCATTAAATTGTAAATAGTCGTCTTCAATACCATCAGAGAAAATAATGCCATTTTCTGGCATTAGCGATTCTAATTCTAAAGGAGAATTTGCATCAATAGTGCCAAAAGTAAGGGCGATGCCAGTTGTTTTACTTGGAAAGGGCTCTCTGACACTAAATTGTAGTTTTTTATCTCCCCAACTAAATCCTTGTAAAAAAGGGTGCGAGGTGTTGCCTGTAATCGCCATCGCGCCCGCTAAAATAGACTGAAACCAGCCTGTTGAGCCTAATCCAGTTGAAACAATAATCCCCGAAGATGACTGTGCTTCTTTCGCACCTTCCCATTGCAAAATATAACGCGCTGAAGTGTGGCTTTTAGGACCAATAAAGAGGTCATTTACTGCTAATAGCGATTGACCATCGTTAGTTGTTGCTTGGGCAAAAGTGACTGCTTTAAAAGGCATTTTCTCATTTAGCGTATTAATAACAGTTTGTTTTAATTGTCCAATTTCAAATGGCAGCAGTTTGCCATCCCAGCGCGATGGGTCTGGATTTATGGCAATAACTGGTTGTCCCGTAAGATATTTTAGTGTGTTAGCCACAAGCCCATCTTGACCAATAACGACCACAATATCGTGAGCAGCGAATTGATAGCTAGGTAATAACGTTCTTTCCAATAATTGAAAACGACCAAATGATTTGAGAATTAATTCTGCTTCAGTTAACTGTTTTTGATACAAATTATGTTCGTTGAGGTAATCCTTTACCTCAACATTGTTATGTTCTAAATAAAACTTGGCTTGTGACCAAGTGTTGAAGCGTTCAATTAATTCCTGTAGGCGGCTTTTGCGCATCACAAGCACAAATCTAACCTCTTTATTATTTTCCATTATTTGTTTCCTTTTTTCATAAATTGGCTGAAGAGGTCAGGGGTAATATTTAATTCACCAATTTTTCCTGAATTAAGCGCTAAGGTTTCAAATGCCATTGCCATTAATTGCTGAGAATCCATTTTGGCTAATGCCATGGCTTTTAGATTTTCAACGGGTAATTCACGGTAAGCACGCATTGTTGCCTCAATGGCATAGGCATCGGCTTGTGATTGTGTACGTTGGTTTTCAGCACTTAAAGCGACTAATTCTTTACGTTTAGCTTCTGCATTGACTTTGGCTTCTAATCGCTCTTTTTCAATTTCTGCTTGTTCACGTAATAGCGCACGCTCGTTTTCTAATCGCGCTTCTTCGATTTCTTGTCTTTTACGTTGTACCGATAAGTCAGTTTCTAGCTCAGCTTCTTTAATGGTGCGTTCTTGTTCTACTGAAAATTTACGGCGTGCATAAATAGCGTCATCCGCTTCTTTAAGTAGCGATTCTCTTGCTTGGGCTTCTAATGCTTTTAATGTTTCTGGTGAAGGTGTAATTGCCGCAATAGAGACATCAAGAATAGCTATTCCTAATGCATCTAATGACGGATGCTGTACAAGTTGTGACATCACAAAAGAGACTAAAGATTGACTCAACAACAAGGCTTCTCGTAGTGGAGTACTTTGAATTTTTGCCTGAATTAAAGTTTGAGCGATACGTACCACACGATCACTTAATTTTAGTGGATCTTCTGAGGCATACGATTTGCCATTTTTACTTAAGTTAAAATTGAGTACTTCAGCCGCTTTTTCAGGTTCTTTCACTTGAAAAGAGATCTGTCCTTGAATGCGTAAACCTTGGTAGTCCGCAGTTTGAAAATTAAAGATAAAAGGGGCTTCTTGTGCGTTTAAAGGTAATGCTGCAATTGAGGTAGTCGCCGCGTTATACCAAAAACTCAGTCCTTTACCTTGCTGGCGAATTTTGCCGTTAACGGATTTGATAATAAAGGTTGATGAATCTGCTTTGAAATAATTTAAGTTAAACATAGTACGTCTCCAATTAGTGTCCTTATGACAATAACTGAATTGTGTCTTATAGACACTATCATTGTCAACAGATTTAGTGTCTTTATGACAAAATTTGATTTTCCAACATTTCGCTCTAAAATAGAGACATCTTTTTTTAATAAAGCTGACACCATGAATGAGCAACATTTTTTAGCCAGTTATAACCGTCGTGATTTTTTATCTCCGCTTATCACCGTTGATGCGGTGTTATTTACTTACCATGAAGAAATGTTAAAGGTGCTGGTGGTTAAAAGAGGGGATCACCCTGAAAAAGGGAAATGGGGATTACCTGGTGGGTTTGTCGATGAAGCTAAAGATAGTTGTTTAGAAGAGACAGTATTGCGTAAGTTAAAAGAGAAAACGGGTGTTACGCCCCCTTATATTGAACAACTTTGTGCTGTCGGTAATAGTCAGCGTGATGCAAGAGGGTGGTCGGTTACCGTGTGTTATACCGCATTAATTGCGCATCAAGCGTGTGAAACTCATATTGAATCAGTAGACAGCGTTATGTGGCTACCTATAGAGGACGTAGCTCAAAAAACATTAGCGTTTGATCATAATGAATTAGTTGATCAAGCAAGAGAGCGTTTGAAACAGAAATCACTCTATTCAATAGTACCTGGTTTTGCATTACCTGAAGTGTTTACCTTGCCTGAATTACAGCATGTACATGAAATTTTAATAGGTAAAGCTATCCAGAAAAAATCATTCCGTAGGCGTATTGAACAAGCAGATTTATTGATTGATACCGGTGAAAAACGTGCTGAAAGAGGACGCCCCGCAAGTCTTTATCGACTAAAAGAGGCGTCAGCAGATTATCGTTTTATTCGTAATCTTGAATTTTAATCAGTAAGTTGTTTTACAAAATAGTTGGCGCCATCGCGTATGGCGTCATCAGCGACTTTCATCATACGAGAGTAATGTAAAAAGGCATGTAATGTGCCGGAATACATTTTATATTCACAAGGTAAATGGTGGGCTTCTAGAGTTTTAAATAGCGTAATGCTGTCATCAATTAATGGATCATATTGCGCCCCAGCAATAAAACAAGGAGGAATATCGTAAGTTAAGTCATTATTAAATAAACAGTAATAAGGGGCATTTCTATTGCCCAATGCAGTTAAATAGGCGTTGTCGTACTCTTCTAAATCTTGTTGGCGTAAGCCATCCCATTCACCACCATAAAGTCGGCGGCTGGTGGAATCGCGTAATCCATATAATCCATACCACAGCAAAGCTGCACAAATATTGCCACAGTGAATGTTGTTATCTCGTAACCAGAGTACAACAGCAAGAGATAGCATGGCGCCCGCCGAATCGCCCGCAAAACCAATATTTGACATGTTTATGCCATGCTTTTGTGCCTTTTGGTGGTAAAACTGACAAATTTGCGCTGATTCTTCAATTGCTTGTGGATAATATGCTTCTGGTGATAATGAATAATCGATACCAATAACCGCACATCCGCTATAGCGTGCAAGTAAACGCATAATCCGATCATGGGTATCTAAGTTACCTAAAATAAAGCCTCCGCCGTGAAGGTAAAATAGTGTTGCTGGTGTTTTTTCTACAGGTTTATAAATACGAGTTAACACTTGTCCATAAGATGTGTTAACTGAAATATCGTTTATGCTAAACATTTCAGGTGCATCGGCATTCCAATAACGTCTATCTTGGTTATAAGCAAGACGCATAGCAGGGTAATCGTTACTTTCAGGCGCTGGCTGCGGATTATCTGCATAAAATTGCATGACTTGCTGCATTTCTGGCGAAATAAGTTCTAGCACATTGATTTTATTTTTAGTTTTCATTAATGCCTCCAATTATCACTGTGCGGTATTGTAAATAATGGGGCTTAATAAACTGAGATCTTGGTAGCCAATATTGAATGTTTGTCAATAACCGAGCATGGATGAGTAGAAAATGTGATTTATCTTTTATTTAAGAAAATAGCTAAAATATGACAGATTAGACAATTTTTCTTAACTAAATAATGAAATAAAAATAAAAATAAAAATAAAAATAATTATTAGAAGTATTAATGTATATAAATCTTATATCTGATTTTAAAAGAAGAAGAATGAAAACTAAATTTATCATTTTTAGCTTAGTCAGTAGCATTTTTTTATTTGCTGATTACACCATTCAAACCGCTCAAGCTAATGCACTTGAGACACGACTAAAAGCGCAATTTTATATACAAAAACCGATACAAAAGGAATTTGATAAACAGATCGAGGAAAAACCGCAAGCCTTATCACAGCAACTTCCTTATTATCCCGCGAGAGCTAAAGAAGCAAAAATTGAAGGTAGTCTAGAGATTAAGTTTGATGTTGATGAGAATGGGCAAGTACAAAATATTAGGATGTTTGATTCTCCTGCTGTTGATGTTTTTGGTTTATCACTTCTTCAGGCAATGGAACACTGGCGTTATGAAACCGGAAAACCTATTAATAATTTAAAAATGATAATAGAGTTCAAATTATCGAATATAAACTAATTTTTTAACAAAAGCAGTGTGAAATTACATCAATAAAAAGAGAATAACCCTTTGTTAATTAATAGAATTATTCTCTAATTATCGTTAATTTGACACTAACTGCACTACAACAAGCCTTCCACCTTCTTCGGTAGATAAAACAAATTGCAGCCCATCAGTTAAAGCAATTTTATCTCCTATTGGGATTGGCTTTTTCTCTGGTAATACCATTAATCCATCAATTCGTTCGTTAACTAGCCACCAGGTTGAGTTGTGATAAACAAAATAACCCACGCGTTTTTTTTGTTCATCTGTAGTGCGCTCATTGGGGGCGATAAGGCGATTAACGTGCCACGGAAAGAGGGATTGATTGCTCCATACCATTAAGCGGTGGTCGTCAGGTCTAAAACTACCTGCTTTACGTGAAGAGTAGAGATTTAAAATTGGTAGTTGACCTTTATAAGGCGTGTGGCAATAAGGACAAACGGGATGTGTTTTCCCAGAGAAAACATACCATTGCTGTTCGCAATCGTTATTTTGACAAGGCTGAACTAAATCCACCGTTTTTACTAGTGCGGTTTCCCATTCATCAGCTGTTGGGCGTTGGGTTGGGTCGTGTAATCCCGTGATAAAGGCTCTTTCAAACAGCGGCGTTAAATAAGGACCCATAATGGTGTAAGGGATTTTTTGTGGATCAGCCCAAGGCAGAGAAGAAGGCCTCACTTGATTTAATTTTACTGTGTTACTTTTATCTGTAGGGTGTTCAATAAAAAGCGCTTTTTCCCCCATAGAAAGGGTTTCATCTCGCATTTCATCATTAAGATCGTGAATTTTACCACCACGTAATGGGTGACGATAAAATAGATACATATAAATTAGTACAGCAAGCGCATGTCGGTCTGTCGTGATATTTGGCAATATACGGTTAGGATCTTCTTTTGGTAAATGGCTGGTTTCCACTACTTCTGGTGCAATAAAATCAGGCGTTCCTACTACATCAGGCGGGTATTTTCCGGGAACAACTAAGCCATCAATATCGATAACACACGCATGACCTTGCTCAGGATCGATAAGTACATTTTTATAGCTAAGATCACTGTGGCATAAGCCAGCAGCGTGCATTCGGCGTACCGCTCGAGCCAGTAATAAACAGACTTTCAGGTAATTTAACATATTGCCACGTTCACGAGGATCGAGAAATTTATTCTGGTTATTAGCACTAGCAAACCATTTACCTTCTTTTTCTCGGCCTTTTATCGCCAGAAAGTCGTTATTTTTAGAGCCATATTTAAAGAAGAAATGCGATTGATAAGTTGGAACAACAATACCAATTTTACCTTGATGTTCTACTACATCGGTAGGCCAGCAAAAGAGATTTTTCCAATAATCGCCCCCGCTTTGTTCAAATATATTATGACGATATGCACTGGTTATCATATCGATACGATCTTTTGCCTGCACATTTTGTGGTGTTTTATAAAAGGCCACGACATAGGTTTTATCAGGGGAAAAATAGACATCTTTCATTGATCCAGAGCCAATTATTTCATTTACATACTGGATTGTTTTTCCGCTTTGTGTTGTACAGGTAATGATATCTGCCATAAAAATCACCAATTCTCTTGTTTAAATGATCACCAAGCCACAATAATGGTGCGGTCATCGTGATTACCTGCGGAAAAGAAATTTAACCACTGCGCAAGTGCTTTATCTGCATTTTCAGGTGCGGCTAAACAAGGCGATAGTTCATTAACTAATGCAGTCCATTTATCGGTGTTTTTTAAGCCGTTGTCAGTTTCAAAATAAGGGTCTGAAACACCGTCTGTCATTAAAATAAGATGAGAAACATCAGTCCATTTACCAATCATAATACGCCGATTAAAGGCATTATCATTAATTGCACTATCATCGAGAAAACGTGTTTGCCCAGCATATTCACCACTGTCAGGCACGCCTAATAAGCGCACATTACCAGTAGGACTAAATGCAGCAATAGCCCCATCTCCCATCCAAAATGAAGCGGCAAAAATAGCATCGTCAAGTTGTAAAGAAACAGTGGCTAATAATGTGGTAGAAAAAGATTTTACTGGCTCATTAACGCGTATTGCTTCATTTTTTAAGTGATTAACGGCGAGCTGTGAAGCATTGTGAAAGAGGCGAGAGAAAAAGTTTCCTACTTGCTTTTTTTCATCTTCGTTATCCCATTGATGAATGGTATTAAGGTAAGGCGCTAATGTCGGGTTGTTATCAATCTTGAGCTGTTCTTGTAGATATTCACTGACAATATTGGTGACAATACGTGAGCCTTCTCGAGAATAGCGCGCACTACCTGCACCATCAGCGACAATGAGAACATTCCATTTACTTTGCTTGTCATGATGAATATAAAAGTCATCATCACGAAATGTACCTGCATGTTCATGAGAGCGCCCACGACGGCTAGCTGCGGCAATATGTATGCCATCTTCAATAATAACTTTGCTATCAATATGTTTTTTAGGGTATGGGCTATCAGCAGGTGGCTCGTTAATTTGCCATAAACTACGAGGATCAGGATTAATAATGAGTAAGATCTCGTTACTGTAGTGCTCTTGTTCAGAAATCCAATTTACAGTCAGTGTAAAATTACCACTTTTAGTTGGTATCCCCGTTAATGATTGGGTTTTAGGATCAAAGTGAATACCTAGATCATCAGGGATTAAAATAGATCCTATTTCTGCGTTTTGATGAGTATCTAGTGTTATTTCAACAACTGAATTAAATTCAGTGCCGACTTTGGCATTTGAAATTGTAATTTGCGCAATGGGTGCACGAACAAAGGGTTTTTTAGTTAGTCGTGACGAGGCATGTTGCGGAATTTGTCCTGGTTTTAATAGTGCCATTTCTTGCGTTGTTATTTTATTTATTTCAACTGCTTCAATATTGGCTGTAACTTCTGTTTCTATTTGGGGCATAATTGCTTGTGCTGGCGGTAAAAGCATAAGTAACAGCGGATCTTCATTTTTTTGTGTATTACTTTTTTCTTGTGAGTCTTCTGCTTTTACTTTGATTTGCATCGCAATAGCATTGATAGCCTGAGTTAATTCAATATCTTCATACAGCGCAATAAGCGTCTCTTCTGATAATGGCAGACGATATTGTGTAATAACGCTCTCAATCAGCAGTTTGGTCAGCATAGCTGTTTTATCCATTAGCCTTTACCTCGTGTTACATCAAAATCAGATTGGTTGCTGTTGTCATTAAAGGCAATAGTATTATCGCACCAAGGGCAAATCACGGTTTCTGGCCCATTAACACAAAGTAGTTTTCCACATTGACAGACTGCAAATGCCGTTGCATTACCGCAATAAGGACAGCCCGGCGTACCGTGTAATTCACTGGTGTTTACTTGGTATGTGGTTGCACTGTGATCACTCCAAGTAAAATAATCTTCATTAAGGGGATAGCAACCCGTTAAGTTAAAACCATTTAAATTAAGTTTAAAATCGAGACCTGAAGAAGCCATTGGCGGGCGTTCATATTTCATTAAATAAGCTGAGCGGGTTTGATTACAGCGACCAACAAAAGTGACACAGGATTCATCATAAGCGCGAGCAATATCATCTTTGGCTAAACGAACAATATGTTCTGTTTTACTTAAAAGTGGTGGCGCTTCTTCGCCAACACTACGGCTATGAGAAACCACGGACATGGTTATCCACTTAATAAAACGAGTAAAATCACCTTCTTGTGCTTCAGTAAATAACAATACGTTTTCTGTTAATTGCGATAGCACATGTAGATCGGCGCTGAGTCCTAATCCAATAGCAATAAAATTAACTCTGTTGGCGTATTTTTCTTTCCAACGTGTGATTTCTTGTGCGTAATCATCAGTAGGACGACCATCAGTAAGAAGATAAACAACGGGTTTCCAATCACCTTTTTGCTCTGTTGTAGTTTTTTTAACTTGAGTTTCAATTTGGTGTGATAATTCTCTTAATGCGCTACCTAAAGAAGTTCCACCCCCAAGAGGTAATTGTGGTGGATAAAAAGAGACAACTTCTGTCAGTGGCACAATAGTTTTAGCCATTCCAGCAAAGGCAATAACAGATACCCAAGCAGTTTCTAGTGCATGAGGATCTTTTCTGAGATCACTAATAATCGTTGTTAGACCATCATTCATCTTTTTTAGATTTTCGCCTATCATCGATTCTGAGCAATCAAGTACAAAAAAAATCGGTAGCCTTCTCATCGTTATACCTTATGTTCTTTTATCAGAGCGTTTTATCGTTATAAAAGTATTGCGGTTATGCGCAAGAAAATATGAAATTTGACAAAGTGAGCACATAAAAATAAAGCAAAGCGCAGTAAAGACGCTTTGCTTTGTTTGATTACAATACCAATTGAATTTCAGGTGGCGGCGGCGGTAGGGTGTCTTTGTTATCTGTATTTACACCCGCACTTGAACTTCCTGATGCCACACTCGCTGATACCCACTTAAAAAAGCCTGAAAATGCATTAGAATCTAAGGTTTCTAATGCCACAACTTGAGAAGTTAATGCTTTTAAATGGTCATGTTTTGCTTTCGGGCCTACAGCACAAGCAATAATAGAACCAAACGAGCGTTTTTTAACTTCTTTGATTGCTTCACCATAAGCGTAAGAGTCTGATGGTGTGCCATCCGTCATTAAGAAAACCAGTGGACGCCAATCGCCTTTTTGATCACCATCAGAACGTTTAATATCACGATCAACGCATTTGATTAAGCATTCCAGTGCTGCCCCTGTAAAGGTGCCGCCTGAGCTAGGAACAGTGATATCAGAGAATTGAAAATCCTCTAATGCTGTCATTGGAATAAATTCACGAGCTTCATTATCGTAAGTAATAATTGAGATATGTACGCTCTCTAATGCATAAGGATCTTGCCTTAATGCATTAAGCATAGTTTGTATGCCTACGTTAACCGCATGAATAGATTCGCCTCTCATTGAACCTGATGTATCAATAAGAAGATAAACCGGTAATCTTCTCATTTAGGTGAAATCCTTTAAGTAAGAAACAAAGCTATCTGAACTTGACGGCTCACCAATGGCATTAAGTTTCCAACCGCTCTCTTCTCTGACTAATTCAGCGAAAAGCATTGAGCGTTGATTATTAAAGGCTTCTCCACCGGATAGATCAAAACGTGCCATTTCTATATTTTTGGCATCGACAGCACGAATAAAAGCATTTTGTACTTTACCAAAGTGTTGTTGCAGCTCTTTGCCATTATAAATCTGAACAATAAAGACGATTTTGGTAAATTTATCATCAAGGGTATTGAGCTTAACAATGATTTGTTCATCATCGCCATCACCCGCACCGGTGCGGTTATCACCCGTTAGCCAAATTTGTCCTGATTTATGTTTTAAGCTATTAAAGAAAATAATATCGCCATTGACTAGAGAAGGTTGGCCACCTTCAATTTGACCCAGATCGTTAACTTTGCCATTGGCACCACACAAAAATGCGATAACGTCTAAATCATACTCTTCACTTTTTTTACCAAAAAGCCCGCCAAGAAACCCACGTTTTTCTTCGTTGATATCCCAACCTAAGCCAATGGTGACAGATGAAAGGTCATATTCATTTTTCTTTAAACTAACACCTTGTCCTTTTTTTAAACTGACAGACATATTCATTCCTTTTTAAAGTACAACATTAACCTCTGGAGGCGGTGGCGGTAAGTCATCAAGATTGCTGATATCTTTTTTGCTGAGATCAACTTTCTGACTACCTACGGAAATACTGGCAGAAACCCACTTAAAGAATGACTTTATAGTCGAGGGATCTGCGGTATCTAACTGCAATACAATTTCGGTAATATTTTTAAGAATATCGGTTTGAGCAGCTTGCCCAGCAGCACATGCAATGACAACACCTGTTCGTGCTGTTTTGAATTTTTCTATGCCTTTTTTCCACTCATCTGTGGGTGCGCCATCTGTCATGATAAATACGATAGGTCGCCAATCACCTTTGGTTTCAGCTGTAGTTTTCTGTACTTCACGCTCAATGCAGTTTGTTAGTAATGTTAATGCTTCACCAAGGGCTGTAGTGCCACTTGCAGTTAATTCTGGTGATTTAAAATTGATGATATCAGTGAGTGGTACCACTTGTTGCGCAGATGAATTAAAAGTAATGATTGAAATATAAGCTGTTTCTAACGCGTAAGGGTCTTGGCGCAATGTTGATAGGAGCATTTCAACGCCATTTTTGACAGCCTCAATAGGCTCGCCATACATAGAACCGGAGGTATCAAGCAAAAGGTAAACTGGCAATCTTCTCATGCATTTATCCTGTAATTTAGATAGGAATACGCATTAATATACTAATTGATTCACGTATCCTTTCAATTGAGATTATGCTTAGTTTAATTTAAATAAGGTAAAAAGGCAGTGATGACCATCCAATATTATTAATCTGAAATAAGATCCTATAAAAAGAAAGATAAAAATAATATTAAACTAAAATTTTCTTTTTTCTGTTTTATTGATACTCGTTTTTCGAGTATTTAATAAAGAGGGTTGTTAATTTAATCTAAATTAGGATATAAAAAATCAGAAAAAAAACACAAAACAATAAAAATAAATATTTTAGACTAAATTTCTTATTTTTCATTGTGTTGCATGTGGTTAACTAAAATAATAGCATTCTATTATAATAATTAATATTTGATGAGTATCATTATTTATATTTAATTAATTATTTTTTATAATAAGGTGTTAATAGAGTTTTAATATAAGATATTTAAAAATAATCAATAATTAGTTAATAATAATTATAAAATAACTTGATATTTAGAGGGGGGTAAATATCAAGTTTATCAAATGAACAGATAATGAATAACTATTTTTCTTTTTGTGATGCAGCAAGGATTAAGTGTTCAATATAGTTATCAACTAATAATTCAACCGCTTCGCTTCGTGTTGAGTCATTTAAATGTGATAGCCTATCTATTTTACGTAATGCTGACATTTTTAATGATAATGAAACAGATTTTTTCTTATCTTTATCGAGATAAACACGACTAGCCATTTCATGGTGACGCAGCTCTTCATGTGCAGATAATGCTTCTCGCATACGGCGTAATGTTTTGTTATCAAGCTGTCCGCGCTCAGTCATTTGATAAGCACGAGAGGATTTACTGTATTTTATTTCAGCACCATAGGAGTCTCTTATCTCTTTTAATACACGAGTAAGCGTAGGCTCTGAACATTCAAGAGCTGAAATAATTTTAATTGTTGGAACCTTTTTCCCTGGGCTTAAAAGCGTTGCCAGTGTAAAGACTCTGACCTGACGAGTGCTTAGTTGCATGCTTAGTTACCACTTATCTGTAATTCGTATGTTAAAACATTCAGACATTATTATCTGATATTCTTATGTTCTTTATTTAAGAATAATTTGAAATAAGTCATATGTTAAATATAGTATAAAATAATAAGTAAAGTGAAAAAATATATTATTTTTAACATTACAACATAAAAGAATATTGCTCTTTTATTGAGCTATAACTAAAGAATAAAACTTTAGTTATAGCGGTGTAAGTAAAATATATTCAAAATAAATATCAACAACAAAAGATATTTTAAATATTAAACGTAATATTAATAGCGATAAAAATTAATATCACGTGACATTAAAGCGCTGAGCATTATTTTGTTGATTAGGCATAATGCCATAAATTTTTGCTCTTGTTAAAACACTTAGCGCCCAGCGACGATGTGTTGCGGGTTCGCACATTGCACCTTGAGATTTAAACACCGCTTGTGTGGAGTTTAATATACGTAATGCATCTGAGTGATCCGATTGAGAAACCATTAATGCTTGCTCAATTTTGTGGATCTGTTTTGGATGAATTGCCGTTTTACCAACAAGGCCATTCGCGATATCAAGTGCGAGCTCTTTATCCATAATTTGGTGATCATCAATATGCTCGCAAACAGGAGCTGTTAGTGCAAACTGACGAGCACCAAATACAGCCACTAGCATTTTTATGACATATCCCATAGGGCCATCGTAAAGTGTTAAATGACGATTTCTTCTCAGGGAAATCACATTCATTAAGTCATTTCCACCAATACGCAAAGCAATAATTCGATTATGACAAGGATGAGTAAGTAGCAAATTTGCCAGTTCAGTCATTTGAATAACATCAAATACTTCTTCAGTTTCAAGGGTTGGCATCATACACAAATGTGTGTTTTCCATGATGTCCCACCAAACGGGTAGCGACGCTTGAGTAAATTTAGGCAATACAAAACCATCAATAGCGCTGAGGTCTAAATTGTTAGTGATCCATTGGCCCATTTCGGTATGACGAGGGCGAATAAAAAGCAGTGGCCAATGGCTGCAATCACTGTTTTTCTTGCTTTGTGCCAAGGTGTTTAACAGCGTTTTTAAATTCTGTAATGCAACAGGAATATCTGCTTCACTTACCGCATCTTCTAAACAGATGATAAGTGAGCGTAATCCTGCAATTTTTTGATTAATAACAGTCTGTGCAATGTCAGTACGTGTTGCTGGCATATAGAGTGTTGCCCCTAAATTCCAAGGGGATAATCGTTCAATCATTATTTCACCTTTTTAATGATAGTCACTGCACGATATTGTCCGATAGCATCTCCAGCCTCGATAACAGCGATATTTTTTTCCTGAGCGAGATAAACCAGCAGGGCAACATCGGGATCTGTTATTTTTCTCACTAAAACATGATCGGGTACACGGCGTAATACGGCGCGTGTGGCTTCAGCAATACCGGGTTTTATACGATTGATATTTGAAATATCATATTTTTTTGCAAGTGAACTAACGACGTTTTCGCTAAGTTTTTTTAAATCTGACTGTTGTTCTTTGAAAGTCGCAATATCCACATTTGGGATATCAAGCTTATCAATAGATTTGGCTACGGTATCGACTAGATAGCGGCTGCACTCGTATTGTTTTAGGTGTTGGCAGTTTACAAAACCATGAAAACCTTGTTGAGTCCAAATTGAGCGTGAAATCAAACCAGAAACAGGTGCCCCCATAATACCAAAAGGGATTAGCCAATCTTCATCGCTAGCGCTTAACCATGCGCAGCCACAAGGGTCAGCTAATACGACTAATCGGGGTTGAGCTGGGTAGCCTTTTCTTCCTGATAGTGAACGAATCAACTCACCGGTGATTGCACCTTTTCCCGTCCAACCATCAACGAAAACAATACCTTGCGTACCGTGACGTTCTTCTATCCACGAAAGTGCTTGGGTATCAATTCCTCTATCTCTAATGATGCTGATGCCATAGTGATAAGAGGTTTTGCCCATTTTACGAAGCGTTTGTTGCAACATAACCCCTAAAGGCACGCCCGCACGCACTAAACTAGTTAAAATAATCGGCGTATCACCAAATCGCTGGATTAACGCTTTCGCTAACATAACCACTTCATTGGCTAAACGAGAGGCACCCGTTTCAAGTGCTTTTTCAAACAGATCTAAATGCCACTGAGTCGGCTCTGGCTCTTGGCTTAACATATCGGAATAGTGAAATTTACCTGATTGAATCAGTTCTTCTTTTATTTCAACAGGGGTCATTTCAATATTGACGGGTTGCAGTAGAAAATCGACATCACCCGATAAATAAGAGCCTGAAAAAGGCTTATGATCCATCATGCTTGTTCTCCAAAAATTTTGCTATTAATGGCATCTGCAAACTGACTTTGACGAGGTACACCAAACCAGCTACATAATTTCATAAAGCGATGATCACTTAAGCTATCACCTAAGCCAATAACGGGAAAAATACCTCGCTCAGCTTTTAATTTATCGAGCAAATAAGTGACCGCTTTTCCTTTTTCTATCGGTTCAGGTAGCCACGCAATATTGTTACTGTTGCGATGAATATAAAAGCCATCGGTTGAGAGGGTTTCTTCTAACTCATCACCTATAGCATTCAGTTCATCGAGTTTTGTGCTGTCATTATGTTTCATCACTAAATAAATAGGTAAATCACCATATTCATAGTTAATTCGTGCCCAACCATCGATTTGACGTTTTGCCATTACATCAGTAATAAATTTTTGTAAGGTAAGTAAACGTTGAGTATAAGCCGAAAGATGTTGAGTAATCATCGCTTGCCACTGTTTATCTGCTTTACCTTCAGGGGTTAATATGACGGCTCCATGAGTGGTTATCGACCAAGAACGAAACGGAATAGAAACACGGCTGATTTCTTCTGTACCGCGTGCGGTAACGGGGATTAAATCAGCGTGTTCCAGCAACCAATTTACTAACATGGCTTGTTCTTCAGTCATAAAACTACGAGGTTGTAAGCTTCTATCAAGCGCACCAGTTTGGTAAGGCTCTAAATTAAGTTCATCAACCATTTTGCGACGCGTTTGAAATAATGTGTCGTCTAAGTCAGAAAAAATAACCGGTTTAGTCATAACTTAGCACCTCGACAATAGGCGCCACTTTTTGTAGTGCATTAATAAGCTGAGGATCTACGCTCTGAGTTGGCGTTTCGCAGCAAAGAATTATGCGATCAAATTGCTGGTGAGCAACGTTATATACAAAATTAGGAATACCTAAACCATAGTTATCTGTAAATGTAATTGCTGACTGAATAGCAAAATTGGTTGCAATTGGTGAGCGCGTCGTTGAGCTATATTTCACTGATGCACCTTGTTTTTCAAGGCGTTCAGCAAGTAAGAATGGTTCCCAGACAAACTCGCCAGATCCTAAAACAAGAATTTTTTCATTTTCTGATGCTTGAACAGATGCGCCCAAATCATTTGCAGGCGTTGTCATTCCTAAACGCCCCCAGCTCTGTTTTCCGGTAATGGCGACATGGCCAGATGCGGTCACATTTACATTCGGCATTATTGGTAACGGTGCATCAGGGTTGGCTTCCCAGAGCCATTTTCCTTGTACTAATGAAATAGTTTTTACCGGTAATGGTGAACGCTGTGCGATAGCGTTTTCACTCCAATCGGTCAGTGTAACTGTGATAACCTGTTTTATCTGACATAGGCCGCCATCTTCGCGTAGTGCAGAAAGTAAATTGATAAAGGTATTGCCCGTGGTGGCTTCATCATCAATTAATACAACAGTTTGCGCTTGTTGCACCCATTGACGTTGCTGTGTATTTTGCGGTAAATAGAGCAAGTGATCAGTGGCATGGCTGTGATTTTCTTTAAACTCACACAGTAAATCAGCATGATCAATTGGGTGACGAGTTGATGTTAAGTACACCGCATTGTTATAACGATTTCTGACTTCATCAAAAATGCCAGCGCCAAGGCCAACTGCTGTTTCTGCCATGCCAATGAAAAGCACAGGGCCTTCAAGAGTGTCAGGAAATTGCGTAGCAATTTTTTGGTAAATACTGCGCATGGTGTTAGGTGAAACTGGAATATGACGACCTAATACTTTACTTACAAAAAGGAAAGCACGTTTAGGATTGCGTCTTTCAGCAATATCAAATAACTCATCAAGTAACTCTATTGGGCAATTTGGCGTTACGCTTAATGTGCCACAGGTAAGATGACGACGGTAAACTAAAGGGTCAGTCATACTATTCATTATTAATTATTATCCGTACTTATTAAGTTTGTCAGTGTGGAATTAAACACAACAGAATCGGTGATTGAACGTATTTTTGTTGGTGAAAAATGGCTACTTTCAGCTTTTGCCGCTTCAACACTCATTAAATTTAATTGGCGTAGGGCAAAAATTCCGGCAAGGTTGATGCCGCAATGCTGGGTATAACCAATACCGCCAGAAGGACGCATATTGATTTCAAGTAAAAGAGGACGGCCTTGATGATTATTACGGGTTTGCACATTTACAATCCCGTCGGCTTTCATCGCTGTGGCACAAGCTTTGCCCAACTCATAAGCTTCACCAGAGATTTCTAGGTGCTGAATCGCCCCTTCTTTACGACGAGCGACTGCTGCAATGACCTCGCCTTGTTCAACTACCATATCTACAGAATATTCAGGCCCTGGTAAATAAGGCATGAGCACCATTGGCTCAAAGTGTTCAACTTGTTTTAGCGCATCAAGATATTGCTGAGGATTTACTCGGCGATTTTCAGGATGACTAAAAATTGCCATTGGTGAAACCGTGTTATCAAAGCACCAAAAACCCATACCATAGATGCCTTTTACTGGTTTGATACACAAAGGGGTGTCACCAAAAACGGGGTTTTTAAGCTGCTTTTCTAGCTCATCAATAGAAGTGATACAAATAGAAGGCACCACAGGTAAACCACATTGTTCCATTGCTTGCGCAAATGCGACTTTATCATCCGCAAGTTGCAGTTGGTCAAGGTTAGTTGCGCCTGTTGTTAATTTAACACCTAATGATTCAATGTCGTTACGATGGTTTTCAAACCATGCGCAGTTTCGCCCGGTATGTATGGCATCGACATGGTGTTTTTTAACCGTATCTACGATAAATGCGAGACGTTGAGACTCATCTTGAGGTTCATAAAAAGCATTATCAGCTAGCGATAAAATCTCATTTCGTGGATGACGATGAGAAGCCAACAACGTAATTTTTTGGTGTTGTTGATCTGCAAAGCGTTTAACACTTTGAATTATATCGCGTTGGGAAGATAACCCTTCCATTAACCAAATCGTGTTGTTCATTAATCTTTATACCGTGAGATAGGTTGCTAGAAAACTTATCCTACAATCATGATGTTTCCTTTGATTAGTGTCAATCATAATATGATTTATTTCACATAAGTTTAAAACTAATAATTTATCTGATTGCTGTTGGGGTTATTCTTAATTTTCGAGTGGTTGTAATAATAAAAATACATTATATATCAACAAATTGACAAAACTTTAATCTGGAGTTGTAAAAATAAACTTGCTCAACTACTTCATCATGATATGATGATTTTCATCATAAAGATTTAAATGCAAAAGGCTTTGTTATTTCACTCTACCTCTGAAGGAAGTTAATTATGGTTTCATTAAGCAAGAATCAAACCGTTTCTCTCAGTAAACAAGCACCTACACTGAGTCATTTAATGTTTGGTTTAGGCTGGGATCCGATTAAGAAAAAAGGATTTCTCGGTGGTCTTTTCGGTGGTGGTGGTTCTATTGATTTAGATGCCAGCTGTGTTTTGCTTGATGCCTCTGGTCATCAAATCGATACCATTTGGTTTCGTAAACTAAAATCAAGCTGTCAGTCGGTTGTTCATTCAGGCGATAATTTAACGGGTGATGGCGATGGTGATGATGAAACAATTTTTGTCGATTTAAATCGTTTACCAAGCAATGTTGAATACTTGGTTTTTACGGTAAATAGCTTCCGTGGGCAGACATTTAATGAAGTTGAAAATGCTTTTTGCCGTGTTGTTGATAAAACAACAAGCAAAGAACTTGCTCATTACAAGTTAACTGAACAAGGTTCTCATACTGGTATCGTTATTGCTGCGCTACAACGCAATGGTGGACAGTGGGACTTCACCGCTTATGGTGCGCCTTGTCGAGGCCGCGTAATTAACGACATGATGCCTGATATTTTGGCTACGGTGGTGCGATAAATGAATATGACACCCGGCGGGAATCTTCCTGTACCGACGCAAACATTAATTGTCCGTATTCAATCTGGCGCAGCTGTTGATGCTTCTGCGTTTAGACTTTTCGCTTCAGGTAAAGTCAAAGGTGATGCGGATATGGTGTTTTATGGTCAAACAGCAAATGATGACCGTACTATTATTTATGCAACTTCAGGAAATAGCACTTCGTTTACGGTTGATTTAACTCGTTTACGCCCTGATGTTGATAAAATTGCTTTTACAGCAACGTGCGACGGACAACAAACTATTGCGAATTTACAACGACTCTCTATTCAAGTTGATGCCAACAATGAAGTGGTTGCCAATGGTAATGTTGAAATAAATGGACGCCAAGAAGCGGCGTTAATTTTAGGTGAATTATATCGTCGTAATGATAGCTGGAAATTTAGATTTATCGCACAAGGGTTTAATGGTGGTTTAAAACCATTAGCTGAGCATTTTGGTGTTGATATTGCTGATCCTACGCCAGCGCCAGCGCCGGCTCCGGCTCCAGCAGCACCGACTCCAGTACCAACACCAAGTAGTGTGAATTTAAGCAAAGTTTCTTTAACTAAAGAAAAGCCTGCTATTAGCCTTACAAAGCGTGATGATTTCGGCAAAATTCGCATCAACTTGAATTGGCACCGTGAAAAGAGCAATAACTCAGGATTACTTGGTGGCTTGTTTGGTGGCAATAAAGGTATAGATTTAGATATCGGTGCATTTGTTGAATTACAACAAGGTTATAAATCGGTTATTCAAGCATTAGGCAACGGTTTTGGTGATTTCCAACGTGAGCCTTATGTTGAGTTACAAGGTGATGATCGTACAGGTGATATTTCTGGTGGTGAGTGGATCTTCGTTAATGGGCGCGAATGGAAGAATATTAAGCAAGTGCTGATTTTTGCTTTTATTTATGAAGGCGTACCAAATTGGAGTAAAACAGATGGTGTCGTCACCATTCATGTACCTGACCAACCACCTATCGAAACGCGTTTAACTGATGGTAATAATGGCCGAGGTATGTGTGCCATTGCTCGATTAGTTAACGAGAACGGCTCGATAAAAGTTGAACGTCTTAATGAGTTTTTTAAAGGCCACCGTGATATGGATAATGCCTATGGGTGGGGATTTCGCTGGACAGCCGGTTCTAAGTGATCTAGTCGATAAAAGGAAAATCAACATGAGTTTTTTCAATAAATTAAAAGAAGGTTTTAATTCAGGTCGTTCTGAGTTAGCTAAACAAGTTAATCGCTTTAAAAACAAAAAGTTTATGCAAGGTACCGTTGCCGTTTGTGCTCGAATCGCGATTGCGAGTGACGGTGTAAGTTCAGAAGAAAAACAGAAGATGTTGGGTTTTTTAAAAGCATCGGATGAACTTAAGGTATTTGATACTTCCGAAGTTATCGAATTCTTTAATAAGTTAATTACGAGTTTCGAGTTTGATACTGAAATCGGTAAAGGTGAAACGATGAAGTATATTTTGGCGATGAAAGATCAGCCAGAAGCTGCGCAATTAGCTATTCGTGTTGGTATCGCTGTTGCGAAAAGCGATGGTGATTTTGACAATGATGAAAAAGAGGCTGTGCGTGCTATTGCTATTGCATTAGGTTTTGAGCCCGCAGAGTTTGGTTTGTAATTAATTTAATATAGGGAACCGTCCAGGAATTATTATGGTATCCACACATATTGGTTTTCCGACAGAAACTGTCATTGTTTTTATCGTACTTGCGATTGGCGCTATTTTTATCGACTTATTTATGCACAGAGCAGATAAGCCGGTTTCATTGAAGAATGCCATATTTTGGTCGTTATTCTGGGTTGCCATTGCAATGGTATTCGCAGGATTCCTTTACATTCATCATGGTTCAGAAGTCGCCAGCCTATTTGTAACGGGTTATGCGTTAGAAAAAGTACTTTCTGTTGATAACCTGTTTGTCATGATGGCTATTTTCTCATGGTTTGCAGTGCCAGATCGCTTCCGCCACCGTGTGCTTTATTGGGGGATTATCGGGGCTATCGTTTTCCGTGGAATTTTCGTTGCTATCGGTACAGGACTATTAAGTTTAGGGCCATATGTTGAAGTTGTATTTGCGCTAATTGTTGCTTGGACGGCAGTCATGATGCTGAAAAGTGGTAATGAGAGTGAAGAAATTGAAGATTACTCACAACATCTCGCTTACCGCTTAGTAAAAAGATTTTTCCCGATATGGCCAAAAATCAGTGGTCACGCTTTCTTATTAACACAAAAAGAAGTTGATGTTGAGCTGGCTAAGCCAGAAAACAAAGATGTTACGATAGGGCGCGGTACCAAAGCGGCATTATATGCAACACCATTAATGTTGTGTGTTGCTGTCGTAGAGCTTTCTGATGTGATGTTTGCTTTCGACTCTGTTCCCGCTATTATCGCAGTAAGCCGTGAACCACTTATTGTGTATAGTGCAATGATGTTCGCAATCTTAGGCTTACGTACGCTCTACTTTGTGTTGGAAGCGTTAAAACAGTACCTTGTTTACCTTGAAAAAGCGGTTATTGTGCTGTTGTTCTTTATTGCTGCAAAACTTGGTTTGAATGCAACCGACCATATCTGGCAGCATGGATATAGCATCTCCGCGACAACCAGTCTGTTTGTAGTACTTGGTGTTTTAGCTCTTGGAATTATTGCAAGCTTTGTATTCCCAGAGAAAAAGGAAGATGAAGGTAAAAAAGAATAATCAATATTCTTGAGAAATCAGAATATAAAAATCTAAAATTAAAGAGGTTAAAAAATGAGCGTTTCTCTTTCTAAAGGTGGTAATGTCTCTCTGAGCAAAGCAGCCCCAACGATGAAAAACGTCCTTGTCGGACTAGGTTGGGATGCCCGTTCTACAGATGGTCAAGATTTTGACTTAGATGCATCTGTATTTTTGTTAGCAGCGAATGGAAAAGTGCGTAGCGATGCCGATTTCATTTTTTATAACAACTTAAGATCAGCTGATGGTTCTGTTGTTCACACTGGCGATAACCGTACTGGTGAAGGCGACGGTGATGATGAAGCACTGAAAATCAAATTAGATATGATCCCAACTGATGTCGATAAGATTATCTTTGTTGTCACTATCCATGATGCTCAAGCGCGTCGCCAAAGTTTTGGCCAAGTATCAGGTGCATTCATTCGTTTAGTTAATGATGACGATCAAATTGAAGTCGCTCGTTATGACTTAACTGAAGATGCATCAACAGAAACCGCGATGTTATTTGGTGAACTGTATCGCCATAACGCAGAGTGGAAATTCCGTGCTGTTGGTCAAGGTTATGCTGGTGGTTTAGGCTCTGTATGCGCACAATACGGCATCAATGCCTCTTGATAGATTGTTATGAGATATTAATCACTGACAGCCATTATAAATAAATGGCTGCCAGTTTACTCAATAAAGTAGGAGCTTTGATATGGCAGTTTCCCTTGTTAAAGGTGGTAATGTTTCACTAACTAAAGAAGCACCAGCAATGACTGTTGCAATGGTTGGTTTAGGATGGGATGCCCGCGTGACTGATGGCGCTGAGTTCGATTTAGATGCGTCAGTATTCATGGTCGGTGAAGATGGAAAAGTACTTTCAGACGCAAGTTTTATCTTCTTCAACAACAAAGTCAGCCCATGTGGCAGCGTTGAACACCAAGGAGATAACCGTACTGGGGAAGGCGATGGCGACGATGAACAAGTCAAAATCAGCTTGTCAAAAATCCCTGCTGAAGTGAAAAAACTGGTATTCGCAGTGACTATTTATGATGCTGAAAACCGTAAACAAAACTTTGGTATGGTAAGCAACAGTTTTATGCGCGTTTATAATAACGACAATAATACTGAGATTGCTCGTTTTGACCTTTCTGAAGATGCATCAACAGAAACTGCGATGATTTTTGGTGAGTTATATCGCCACGGCGAAGAGTGGAAATTCAAAGCCGTAGGCCAAGGTTTTGCAGGTGGTTTAGGTGCTTTAGCCGCACAGCACGGTGTTAATATCTAAGTTAATGTGTTGATTATTGTTTATTAATTAAGCATTACATAAAAAAGCCCTCGTTTAAAACGGGGGCTATTTATTTTAATCGCTTTATTACTCGTTATATGTTGATTGCCGGTTATTTTTTTACAGTCACTTTGATTGGCGATTTTTTAGCCTGTGTGTTTTTTGTATGAAAATGACGCCAATGAGGATCTTGAGCAGCTAACAGCAATTCATGATCACCGCGCGAATCACCCCATGCCCTTAAATGGTATTGAGTTAAATCGCCATAAATACCTTCTAAACGCTGTATTTTTTCACCACAGCGGCAGTTATTACCAATAATTTTGCCTGTTAATTTACCATCAATGACTTCAAGTTGAGTGCCAATAAGTTTGATGCCTAATTTATCTGCAAAAGGTTGTAGCACCATTGCTGGTGATGCAGAACAAATCGTGACTTCAGCACCAATATTCACTTCTTCGGCAACGGCAATCAGTCCTTTAGGGCGCATTAATTTAGCCCAATAAAGTTGGCAAAAGGCCTCTGCTTTCTCTTTTAACCATTTTTCATCAATGTTGGTTAAAAAGGTTTTTATTAACACTTCTTTTAATTCATCACGCGTCAGTTTGCGTCTAAAACAACGTAATGTTGGCAACACCATTTTGATTAAACGGCGTGAAAATTTACGTTTTCCAAAAGCAAACTTTAAAAAAGGAATAAAGCTGTCGTGATAGGTTAGCGTGCCATCAAAATCAAACACTGATAACGTTTTTACGGTGTTTTTTGAGTTTTCAAACTGAGGTTGCATAGTAGAGTTAAGCTCCGTAAATCATCAGGGTTCGAAGAAAATTTTACTTATTATATCATTGTTGCAGAAATGAGGTAGAGGAGAGAACGGTAGTTGATAATCGGCTAGATAAGCTCTTATTGTTTTATTATGTTTATTCTTAATAAAATATTAGCTATTAATTAATAATAATATTTGTCGAATTTTTTAATAATCTATTAAATATTTTTTTAAAAAGATGAATAAAATAAATAATAGAGTTTTTTTATTATATAAAAATAATAAGATTAATTAAAATAATAACTTGAATTTATTTTTGTTTATTCAATTAAAAAGAAATTTAGCCGATAAGAAATAAGTTTTAGTTAATCCAATTATGGCGGTGGAATTTATTGTGAATATTAAAAGAAAATCTCAAGTTGGCACGGCGATATTATTGTTAATATTTTTTATCTCATCAGGAGTATCGTCTTTTCTTATTTATAAAATGCAATCTAATTTTGTTCAGGTTGAAGCGCTCTCTACGCGTTTTATTGATCTACAAGAAGCGCGATATAATTTGGCGATAATACGCTCGAATATCAACAGTTTTATACAAAACAAAGAAAGTAATAATGCTTACCGTGATGAAATTATTCAACAAAATAAGTTACTTATAACAACATCAAAAAGTATCATTGCCCATTGGGTGAAAGAGAAAAAAATGACTGATGATGCACAAAAAAGTGCAGAGAAAGTCGCTAAATTATTTAATAGCCTTGTTGATAAACTAGTATTATCGCTAAATAATACAGGCTCACTAGTGTTTAACGATAAAGTATTTCTTGCAGATTTTAATCAACTGTCTTCATTGTTCGATAATTACTTTACTATTACCTCAAAAAATAATGCCACAATTAGTTTTCAGCAGTCATTAATGACTAAAATTTCTGTTTTTTCGACTGTTTTGTTATTTGTTATTACATCAATTCTTTTATGTCTTGTTATTCGGTGGGTAAATAAAACATTTATTTTTAATCTTAATTTACTGTCGGAAATACTAAAGAAAGTGGGTGAAGGTAATTTAATCTTCACATTACCAAACAAGAGAGATGATGAGTTTGGCACTTTATTTTTACATGTTAGTGAAATGCAAAGTGCATTAACGTCGACTATTTTTACTGTTAAAAAAGAGACGTTGGAGATGAAAAAAGAAGCAACTGATATTGCATCAGGCAATCAAGAGCTTTCATCTCGCACTGAAGAACAAGCTAGTGCATTGCAGCAAACAGCTGCCAGCATGGAAGAGATAAAAACAGCTGTTGCTAATAATACAGAAAACACAGTATTGGCTAATGATATCACCACAGAAGCTAATAGCATTGCTATGGATGGCTCAAGTATTATGAAAGATGCTATTAATTCAATGAAAAAAATAGAAAATGGTGCTGTGAAAGTGGGTGAAATTAATGATGTGATTAATAGCATTGCGAGCCAGACCAATATCTTAGCCTTAAATGCGGCGGTGGAAGCGGCCAGAGCGGGTGACCAAGGTCGAGGTTTTAGGGTTGTTGCTGCCGAAGTAAGAAATTTAGCGGCTAAAAGTGCAGAAGCAGCAAAAGAGATCCATCAGATTATTAAGGAGTCTATGGCGGATGTTTCTCATGGTACTGTGTTGGTGAATAAAACCGGTGAGCATATGGAGGCAATGGTTTCTTCAATAACCAAAGTGAATAAAATTATGCAGGGAATAAGTCTTGCCTCTGAAGAGCAACGATTGGGTATTGAACAAATAGCAGTCGCAATTAATCAGATGGATACAGTAGTACAACAAAATGCATCATTGGTTGATCAAAGTGCGACATCAACCATGATGTTAGACGAGAAAGCACAGCTTTTAATGGATAATGTGGCGGTATTTCAGATTGAGGAACAAGCGTAATTGAGACTGAAATAATTCACTCCGATAGACTCTATTGGAGTGAGATTTTTAGGCTGTGATGGTAAATAGAATAACGATTAATAATATTCAATCATAAAAGTGGCTGCACCGTTAGCTGAACCTGCTGATAGTCGGCCATCAGTACGAATATAACGTGCACGTAATGGAATATTGACTGTATCTGCTTTATCTTTTTCGGGATAATTTATATTAAGTTGCATCCTTGCAATATTAGTTAAATTAAAAGTGCTGGGTTGAATAGAGCCAATTTTAATTAATGAGCAATTTAATACTGGGTGCGCCCAATATGTTATACCTTCTAACTCTTTTTTTGAAAGGACACGTTGGCCTTTCTAAGAAAGTTTAGAACATAAGCTATTTCTATTTGTATAAAATACTATACCAAGAGCAGTGTTATTGGTTCTATAAACATTGGCAGAAATACCAGAACTAATAGCAAGGGTTCTTGTTATATTTATCATTTTTAATTCTTGTTTTTCTAAATAATGAACATTTCCTAACCCTGTTTAAGGAACGTTAAAACCACACTTATAGCTTCGGGTATAACTCTCGTAATCTATTTACCTTGATAAAGGACAGAACCTATAGGCATCAGATCTAACATAAATTGCGCCATTAATTATCATGGTATGAGTCTCTGGGGATCAATAACGACACTTCAATAAATAAATATAAGCTATCCGTAGCAAATAATTTCCCGAATCTAAATTTAAATAATTAAATGTTTTATTTTTATGGTAAGCACTTAGCAAAGTGAAAGCCTATTTATTATTTTTTACTTATCAGATGAACAATAAGTGATGTATCTAAAACTGCGGAAATACAAATTACTCTTTTTGTGTGTATTGGTTGTAGATTGTGGTTGTAAGATTACTCTGAACAAATTTTAAATTTGCACTATATGATAAAAATAAATGATTGAATTTTTATTTTTTATCGTTTTTTATTAAAAGCAATAACTATAAAAATCGATCTAGCGTAATAATCTTTATAAGAAATATCTTTCTTTAATAGGACTGTTTTCTATGTTATTTAAATCAAGAGCTAGGTGTTTTTACTTGGTTTTTTCTCAGGGAAAAATGTTATTAATTTACCTTAAGGTATGCGAAATAATATTTACATTAGAAAAATTTTTTGATTTTATCTTATGTAATCTATTGTTAAATAAAGATTTTTAAAATTAATGATATAGAAAATAGGCTGAAGAGCCCAACAAATAGCGAATAATTAGCAAATAATAGAAAAAGATTGTGTTATTGGGCGATATAAAAATAAAAGAGGATCCCATGTCAGAGTAAAACTCTGAATTTAATCACTGATGAAGAAATTAAAAGGAAAAATATACCGATTATTCTGATTAATGAGTAAATAAAATCTATTTCTTGCCGATATAAGAGTGGGTTTTATCAATTGATTACTGAGGTAGATAGTTTCATGAGTATAGAGAGATCGGCTAAAGTTGGTTCCCTTATTTTATTACTAATTTTTTTAATGTCGTCGGCATTGTCATCATTTTTTATTTATAAAATGCAAGATAACTTTGAGTCGCTTAACTCATTGAATACGCGACTCACCAATGTTCAAGAGGCAAGATATGAGTTAGCAACGATTCGCTCTCATGTTAATTACCTTATGTTAATGCAGAGTATGGATAATAAAGAGACGACGACAGCTGCTATTGTTGCAGAAGCTAAAAAGTTGGCAGTTGAATCTAAAGCAACGATTTCACATTGGGTGCAAGTAAAAAAAATTAGCCCTGATGCTCAACGAAATTCAGAAGAGCTATCTGTATTATTCTTTGCGCTACTCGATGAGTTAATCGACCCTATCGACACGATGAGTTATCAAGAAAAAAATCTATCTGGTGATTTTAATAGGCTTTCAGATTTATTTGATGAATACTTTATTATCACCAAAGGTGTTAATGATAGCATTGCAGCGCAACAAGCGTGGATGGTGCAACTTTCCATCTATTCAACGATTATTGCCTTACTGGTTATGTTAACGTTACTTTATGGCGTTGTTCGTTGGGTGAATAAATCTTTTATTTTTAATCTTAATACGCTGTCTGACATTTTAGCGAGAGTTGGTCAGGGGGATTTAAGTTTCTCTTTACCGAAAAAGAGAAAAGATGAATTTGGGGTTTTATTCTCTAACGTGGGCGATATGCAACAAGCATTAACTTCAACAATAAAAATTGTTAAAGAAGATGCTATAGAGATTAAAAAAGGTTCTGCGGAAATTGCTTCGGGCAACCAAGATCTTTCATCAAGGACAGAAGAACAAGCAAGTGCATTGCAGCAAACAGCCGCGAGTATGGAAGAGATAAAAACAGCGGTTGTGAATAACACAGATAATGCGATGCTCGCTAATTCTATTACTGCGCAAGCGCGTGAACTCGCCGTTGATGGCTCAAACATTATGAATGATGCCATTGACTCGATGAAAAAAATCGAGATTGGTACATTAAAAGTCGCTGAAATCAATGATGTGGTTAATAACATTGCAAGTCAAACAAATATACTGGCATTAAATGCGGCGGTTGAAGCGGCTCGTGCGGGTGAGCAAGGGCGTGGATTTACTGTTGTTGCAACGGAAGTCAGAAACTTAGCCGCAAGAAGTGCAGATGCGGCTAGAGAAATTAATCAAATTATTAAAGCATCAGTAACGGATGTGGCTCAAGGCACAGAACTTGTAAATAAAACGGGGGCTCATATGCAGGAGATTGTTTCTTCAATCACTCAAGTGAGCAGCTTAATGCAAGGCATTAGTATCGCCTCTGAAGAGCAAAAAGTCGGTATTGAGCAGATTGCAGTTGCTATTAATCAGATGGATTCTGTCGTACAACAAAATGTTGCTTTAGTGGAACAAGCTGCAACTTCGACAATGATTTTAGATGAGAAAGCACAAAATCTAACGGATAAAGTGTCAGTGTTTCAAATTAAAGAACAATATTAACTTTTGAAATAGCGCTTTAATGTTCGTATTAAAAACAAGCTCACTTTGATAGCAATATTGAAGTGAGTTTTACTATTTGTAAAAGGCGAATACGTTGTAAAAGGCAAATACGATGAACATTCCTTCATGAAAATCTGGTTCATATTTGCAGATATGAACCAGAAAGATAAGGTTATATTACTAAATAGGAGCATTAGAAACGTGATAGTTTATGAATGATTTATTTGATACGTTAATCATAATTCAGCAGCCTCCATAACGGTACTTAGCACGGAACCCCAAGTAAATGAAGATGAAGGAAGCACTGCGGAAGCTTCCGCCAGTTCATTATTTATATTTGTCATGGATAATCCCATAACAAGATGAGGTAAACTATTTATTTTTGATGGAGTATAGCCTTTATATGGGTCAACTGATGACTGTGTTGTTTCTACAGCATAATGAGGATTTGTAATAGTTTCTTGAATAATATCACTCCCTTTTTTAGTATAGATAGTGACAAGCTCTATTAATTGATTTGGAATATTCATATATGCAGAATATTCTTGTTCTGCCGTTAATACGGCTCTTAGCACGTCACTGACACGCTCCTCAATTTTATCATGATAATAATAGACAGTATCTAATGCTGAATAGAAATTATGCGTAGCTCTTATTTGATATATATAAGATTTATTGTCTGTTGAAACATTGAGTAAATCTTTTGCGAATTTTTCACTTGATTTAAAATTTGATGTTGTCGGAATAAATGCAGAGTCTTTACTTCCTCTTCTTCCTGAAACACCATTTACATGAGCATGAAAATTAAGATTATTCCCCCAAGCAAAAAATCCTTTTTTAAACACTTCTTCTGGTGGTCTTGAATCTGCTCGATATACTTTACTGACAGGTCTTGCGTGTGATAGTTGTATATTAAATAAAACAAATAATATAATTAAAATTATTTTTTTCATTATAACCTCTTATGATTTTATAAATACTTTATAGAGTTATGTTATTTTCCTTTTTATTTAATTATAATTTTTTGTATTTTTAGGTAATTAATTTTTTGATAATCCAATCATATATAGGGCATCTTTACCAGGGAACGTGTTTTCATTCCCAACGCATATGGCTATATTTGTTTGTGTCAGATATGAAACCTTAGCTATATCGTAAAGCGCAGTTGCATTGTATATAATACCATAATGATATGTACCACCAGTTGTAGGCTTAAATTTTATATTGGCGGTTAAAACTGGGTTTTTCCCATTATTATAACTATTAGTTACAACCGTGAGGCTGATAATTTTGCCATTTTTTACAGTTCCATTTAGGGTTTTGCAATAACCATCAAAATCAACGCCGGCATATGATAATGCTGAAAAAGAAAGAAGACCGATAATAAATAAATTTTTCATTTATAACCTCTGTGTTTATTTACGATATTTATATGTGATTGTTGCTTATTCCATTAATTTAATAACAGATGTTTATTGTCGAGCGTGGTATGTACATCAATATAATGGAAGCGATTTAAATATACAGAGGTGGGTTATTTTTAAAATATGTATTTTTAATATATTGTAGTGGAAAAATAATAATTATAATGTGAATGAGTTGTTTGAGGATTTTATCTAGTATAGATGAATATAAAAATAATATGTTGTATTTTTCTGAGGAAAATATTTTTTGTAGATAAAAGGATTTTAATATTCTATTAATAAAAAGATAAAACTTGAGGGGTGTAAAAGAGAATATGATAAAAGATTGATGAATTAATAGTAAAAAAATTTCGTATTTACGTGAGATTGATTATCCATATTTTATGTGAGAGCAATTTAGAGAATATTATTTTTCAGTGGGTTATATATTTTTGAAACTGAAATAATTAATAAAATTTATTTTTGAGATGCTTGATTAACATAGAGTAGGTGAGAATGGATTATCTGGCTTTATTGTTTTTTAATGGTTTTTTTATTCTGTTTGTTTTTTATTAATTATTAAATTTATTACGACTAATTATTTTTAAATAAAATCGATAACTTTTGGCTTTCGGAAGAGCTAGATAAAAAACTCTGTCGCCATTTGTCTATAAAAACAAAAAAGCCACTTACTAGGAAGTGGCTTGATGTGCTGATTTAACAGCTAAAATTTGGTGGCCCCTACTGGACTTGAACCAGTGACCAAGCGATTATGAGTCGCGTGCTCTAACCAACTGAGCTAAGGGGCCTTAATGGAGTGTGATTATACGTGTCATTTGGCACGAGGTCTAGCCTTTGAATGACTGTATGCGCAATTAATGTGCAATATAAACGAGAAAATAATTAATAAAATAATAACTGTTATATCAATAACATAGTTGAGATGTGGAGTGAGCGATAATTAAGAGTGGAAAAAATATAAATAAAAAGGTTCTTTTTTATAAAAATAGGGGGAGCTGCTTTTGTTCATTTTATTTCTATGATTGAGCTCATGATAAAAAAACGCCTGTGATTTAAATTTCACAGGCGTTTTATTTTGAGCTTCAGTCACTAAAGATAGTTAGTGAAACACAATCATAGATTACTCATCTAGGAAGCTACGTAAGACTTCAGAGCGGCTAGGGTGGCGTAACTTACGCAGTGCCTTCGCTTCAATCTGACGAATACGTTCGCGGGTAACATCAAACTGTTTACCTACTTCTTCCAAGGTATGGTCGGTATTCATATCAATACCAAAACGCATACGCAGGACTTTCGCTTCACGTAATGTTAAGCCAGCCAGCACTTCATGTGTTGCTGAACGTAAGCTTTCTGATGTCGCAGAATCCAGTGGTAATTCGAGAGTAGTATCCTCGATAAAATCACCTAAATGTGAATCTTCATCGTCACCGATAGGGGTTTCCATGGAGATTGGCTCTTTAGCAATTTTCAGTACCTTACGGATTTTATCTTCTGGCATCAGCATGCGTTCTGCTAACTCTTCTGGTGAAGGTTCGCGTCCCATCTCTTGCAGCATTTGGCGAGAAATACGATTCAGTTTATTAATCGTTTCAATCATATGTACCGGAATACGAATGGTACGAGCCTGATCGGCGATAGAACGAGTGATAGCCTGACGGATCCACCATGTTGCATAAGTTGAGAATTTATAACCACGACGATATTCAAATTTATCAACCGCTTTCATCAGACCAATATTCCCTTCCTGAATCAGGTCAAGGAACTGTAGGCCACGGTTAGTATATTTTTTGGCGATAGAGATAACCAAACGTAAGTTTGCTTCTACCATCTCTTTTTTCGCACGACGTGCTTTCGCTTCACCGATAGACATACGACGGTTAATATCTTTAACCTGTTCGATAGTCAGTCCAGTTTCAACTTCAATTTGCTGTAGCTTTTGTAAACTACGTTGTACTTCTTCTTCAATACCAGCCAGTTTTTCAGACCAAGGTTTATTCATTGCGCGAGCAGCAGTAAACCATGTGTCGTTGGTTTCGTTACCAGTAAACAAGGTAATGAAGTTTTTCTTAGGCATTTTCACTTGGTCAACACAAAGACGCATAATGTGTCTTTCTTGTGCACGAACACGATCCATCATGTCACGCATGTTGTTAACCAGATAATCAAACTGTTTTGGTACCAAACGGAACTGTTTGAATATCTCAGACAACAGTAAAATTTCAATTTCTGTGTCTTTATGGTTGCGGCCTTTAGCTTTGATTGTTTGACGAGTTTTTTCGTATTGCTCACGAAGTTCTGAGAATTTTTGACGCGCTAATTCAGGATCGATGCTGTTATCATCATCGCTATCACTGTCGCTATCGCTCTCTTCGTCTTCGTCCTCATCCTCGTCATCCGCATCTTTTGCGATTTCTTCGTCTTCTTTACCTAAATTAACATCTTCGCTTTCTGCCACTTCTTCAGCATTAGGATCGATGAAAGCAGTAATTAAATCAGAAAGACGAGCTTCACCGGCTTCAACACGGTCGTATTGTTCTAGTAAATAGGTAATAGCTTCAGGATATTCTGCAACAGAGCATTGAACTTGGTTAATACCATCTTCAATACGTTTTGCTATATCAATTTCACCTTCCCGGGTGAGCAGTTCAACAGTACCCATTTCGCGCATATACATACGCACAGGGTCAGTTGTACGGCCAATCTCAGATTCTACACTAGACAGTACCTGAGCTGCGGCTTCTGCCGCATCATCATCAGTGTCATTTGAATTTTCTGCCAGCATCAGATCATCGGCGTCAGGTGCTTCTTCCATAACCTGAATGCCCATGTCGTTAATCATCTGGATGATGTCTTCGATTTGATCTGAATCGACGATATCTTCCGGCAGATGGTCATTGACCTCAGCATAGGTCAGGTAGCCTTGCTCCTTACCTTTAGTGACAAGTAGCTTCAGCTGTGACTGCGGGTTTTGCTCCATAAGACGGTATCCACACTTCAAAGTAATTTGGGTTGGTGTCGGTCGGCGATAACTGTTCAGCCAACAATAACTACGGAGGGGCATTTTCATGTCGATTGCTACGGTCCCCTCAGCGTAGCAAATGTAGGTTTATTTCCTACCGATAGCGGCAATTAAGCCGTGTTTTTAATCTTAATTCTGGTTTTACTTTCTGACACGCGCCTGTATTATCAAACGGACTTCTTCGCGCTCATCTTGTGTCAGACCTTCAGTTCTTTCTTTGGCAATAAGTGAGTTTAGTCGCTCATCCATTGCTGTTAAAAATAGATGGTCTAATGTATCTGTAAATGTTTTTTCTGCAATTTCATCTATATCTATATCGTTCCACATGGCCAGTTTTTCAAGTTGTTTACCGAATTTATTCTCTCTATAGAGTTCGATAATTTGCCCCGTATTAAGGCCTGGCTGAGCTTGGCAAATAGAAACTAATTCAATAAATAGTGATAAACCTGCAATTTTTTCAGCATTTAGCCCTTCAAGTGGAGGAACTAATTTAGAAAATTCCGGATTCTGTATCAATAATGCAATTAATATACGCATTGGTGTTGTGCGTAATTTAGTTGCTTGATAAACATTTTCGTGATTTACCGGATTTCTACCAAATAAGCGATCCATTTGCTCAATATCAGGGTTACCCGTTAAGCTTCCCAGTTCCCTTAATAAATAAAGACGTAAGGTTTCACTTGGGATCTGATCTATTAATGGTCGAGCTAAACTATATAACTTACCATTACCTTCTTGGGTGCTAAGATCCACTTGTGGAACCAGTGAATCAAATAAAAATGTTGATAATGAATGTGCTTGCTCCATACGTTGTTCAAATGCGTCTTTGCCTTCTCGGCGAACCAGTGAGTCAGGATCATCGCCTTCAGGTAAAAACATAAAACGTAATGAGCGTCCATCGTTTAAAAAAGGAAGCGCTGTTTCTAATGCTCGCCATGCGGCATCGCGTCCAGCCCTATCTCCATCATAGCAGCAAATAATGTTATCTGTTGTCCTAAAGAGCAACTGAATATGTTCTGCTGTTGTTGATGTGCCTAACGAAGCAACGGCATAATCAATACCAAACTGCGCTAATGCCACAACATCCATATAACCTTCAACAACTAATAGCTTTGTGACGTTATCATTAGATTGTTGTGCTTCATAAAGTCCGTAAAGTTGACGTCCTTTATGGAAAATCTCTGTTTCTGGTGAGTTTAAATATTTAGGTAAATCATCACCTAATACTCGACCACCAAAAGCAATCACTCGGCCACGACGATCTCGAATCGGAAACATAACCCGTTGTCGAAAACGGTCATAAGTACGACCATTGTCATTTGTTATTACCATACCTGCTTCAAGAAGTAGGGTTTTATTATCGGCATTTTGTCCAAAACGTTTGAGAACATTATCCCAACCTGCGGGTACAAATCCGATAGAGAAACGAGTAATAACATCTTCACTGAGTCCACGATTAGCAAGGTAATTCCTTGCTTCTTGTGCTTGTGGCGTATTTAGCATACTGCTGTAATAGTGATTGAGTTTCTCCATCACTTGATAGAGATTTTGTCTCATATGTCGTTCAATAGGGCTACTACCAGTTCCTGACTCATAAGGAACTTCTAACCCATGCATTGCTGCTAACTCTTCAATCGTTTCGACAAAATCGAGTCTGTCGTAATTCATTAAAAAATCAATAGCATTGCCATGCGCACCGCAACCAAAACAGTGATAAAACTGTTTGTCGCTATTTACTGTGAAAGAGGGCGTTTTTTCATTATGAAACGGACAACACGCTGAATGATTCTTGCCTTGTTTTTTTAACGGCACTCTAGCGTCGATAAGATCGATGATATCTGTTCGAGCTAATAAATCATTGATAAATGAACGTGGAATTCGTCCAGCCATAAGCCCTTTTTACGCCTGTTGTTGAACGAGAATAAGCCGCGCTTTCATGAGAAAGCACGGCCTTTAACTGCGACTACAGTGTCTGCATAAGTTGCGGGATAAGCCGCAAAATATTAGTACAGACGAGTACGACGTGCGTTTTCGCGAGCTAATTTTTTAGCGTGACGTTTTACTGCTGATGCTTTAGCGCGTTTACGCTCAGTCGTTGGTTTTTCATAAAACTCACGACGACGAACTTCTGCTAATACGCCTGCTTTTTCGCAAGAGCGTTTGAAACGACGAAGAGCAACGTCAAATGGCTCGTTTTCACGTACTTTGATTACCGGCATGTGCCTCTCACCTCAATAGAAATCGGTTTGCGCTGGCATTATTTAAGCCAGCCGACATTTAAAATGGTGCGGAATTTTACTTCAAAGCAGGGCACTTTGTAAAGAGATGCACAAAATTGAAACGCAAACTCTCACTTTAGTGTCTTTTTTAATAAGAACATAAAGCGATAGTCGCTAACCACACATTTAAATTACATAAAATAGGTGGATAATTATAGACCAGAAAAAGAAAGTTGTCACATGTTGCTGTGTAAAAGATGTTGCGAAGGCATATAAAATCACCGAAATAATGATACAATTGCCACATTACGCGATTACGCGAGGAAGAATTTGGAAAGCGTCATGCGAGTTTTAGGTATTGAAACATCTTGCGATGAAACCGGTATCGCAATATACGATGATAAAGCCGGTCTATTAGCGAATCAACTTTATAGCCAAGTAAAACTTCACGCTGATTATGGTGGGGTTGTGCCTGAGCTTGCATCACGAGACCACATTCGTAAAACGGTTCCTTTGATTCAAGCCGCGTTAAAAGAAGCTAATTTAAGTGCAAAAGATATTGATGCTGTGGCATATACCGCAGGTCCTGGTCTTGTAGGGGCATTACTTGTTGGTGCAACTATAGGCCGCTCTTTAGCTTTTGCTTGGGATGTTCCTGCTATTCCTGTCCATCATATGGAAGGCCATTTATTGGCGCCAATGCTTGAAGAGAGAACACCAGAGTTTCCTTTTGTTGCTCTGCTGGTTTCTGGCGGGCATACCCAATTAATTAGTGTAACGGGTATTGGCGAATACGTCTTATTAGGTGAATCTATTGACGATGCTGCGGGGGAAGCTTTTGATAAAACAGCTAAATTACTGGGATTAGATTATCCTGGTGGGCCAGTGTTATCAAAAATGGCGCAACAAGGTGTTGCTGGACGATTTGTTTTTCCTCGACCAATGACAGACAGACCAGGGCTTGATTTTAGTTTTTCTGGTTTAAAAACCTTCGCGGCTAATACTATTCGTCAAAATGATGATTCTGACCAAACTCGCGCCGATATTGCTCGTGCTTTTGAAGATGCGGTAGTTGATACTTTAGCAATAAAATGTCGTCGAGCTCTAGAGCAAACGGGTTTTAAACGTTTAGTCATGGCTGGTGGTGTAAGTGCTAACCGCACATTACGTGCGAAAATGGAAGCAGTAATGAAGCAAATTGGCGGAGAAGTGTTTTATGCGCGCCCTGAGCTTTGTACTGATAACGGAGCAATGATTGCTCTGGCGGGAATGATCCGCTTTAAAGGCGGCACTGAAGGGCCTCTTAGCGTTACAGTGAGACCACGCTGGCCATTAGCTGAATTACCCGCATTAAAAAGTGAATAAAGTATTGATAAATACTTTTAGCGCCCATTAAAGTAAAAAAAGCCACTTAATTAGTGGCTTTTTTTACTATCAAAAGAGTTACTCAATAAAATCGACGATTAATCCTCTTTTTCTTGCTCTTTTGCTTCTTGAATAATTTCTTTTTCGGTCTTTTCTGTCTTTTTCTTTAACTTATGCCAGATACGGCTTTCTTGACCGCGCCATAAACGTTGAATATTGTCGTGATGACGGTAAAGTACCAGACATGATAGTAAAGCAACGGGATAGGTGAATTCGGGTTTAAACCACCAAACGTAGAATGGCGCTAATAGAGCACTGATTATCGCACCCAGTGAAGAATAGCCACTGAGTAGCACAGTAAGAAGCCATGTTCCTGCGATAAGGCCACTTAAATCCCAACCAATAGCAGCAATAGCGCCAAATGCGGTCGCAACACCTTTTCCACCTTTAAAGTGGAAAAAAACAGGGTAGATATGGCCAAGACATGCGGCTATTGCCACGATCCCAAGATAAAATGGAGGCACATTTAAATAGTAGGCGATCCAAACGGGGATCATCCCTTTTAGGACGTCGCAAATAAGTACTGCGGCAGCAGCAGCTTTACCGCCGATACGTAAAACATTAGTGGCACCAGGGTTACCAGAGCCAAATTTTCTTGGATCAGGAAGCCTCGCCAGTCGGCAAATCAAAATCGCGCTGGAGATTGAGCCGCACAAGTAGGCGAAGATGATCATTCCAAGTGCGTTAGCACTCATTTGTATTCTCCAATGTTTATGTAAGTTCGTTAGACATGTATGGATAATACGCATATTTCATCAGAAGTGGTATCTGATGGGCAGAAAAAATAAGAGATGGCGTGATGGATATCGTATTTATTGAGCAATTATCCGTAATAACCACAATCGGCGTTTATGATTGGGAAAAAACAATTAAGCAAAAGCTAGTGTTCGATATCGAAATGGATTGGGATAACAAACGCGCATCCCAAACTGATGATGTCACTTATTGTTTAGATTACGCAAGTGTAAGTAATGCAATTATTGATTATGTTGAAAATGGACGTTTTGAGTTAGTTGAACGTGTTGCAGAAGAAGTGGCACAGCTTTTGATTACTCAGTTTGCGGTACCTAGAGTGAAAATTAAATTAGCGAAACCTGGCGCAGTCGCTCAAGCCAAAAGTGTTGGCGTGATTATTGAGCGTCAAGCTTAATGATTTCGCTATATAATTTCGCTCTATAAATAATGCGGATTAAAGTCGCGATTTCCATTGGATAATCGCGATTTCTCTTTGTTTTGTAAGCGCTTCTCTAATGGCAATGCCTTTTAAGCCACTTGCAATAATTGGTTTAATATCCACACTATTGGCGATATTAAATGCTTGCTGAAGAAAATCTCTTTGTGGATAAACGAGAGTTTCTAAACCTTGACGCCCTCTTGCATCCGCTTCACTTACCATCGCTAATTGAGAAACGCGCTCTGGTTTACGCCATGCATCTATCGCATCGAATAAACGGATCACTTTCGAAGGGCGCATTCTGTCAATACGATGAATATGATCGTGGAATCTAGCCGTTAATCGGGCTAGGTCACGAATATGATTTGGTATGCGATAGCGTTGACATAATGCTTCCACTAAAGGCACACCCGCAGGGCCGTGATCGTGATGATGAGGCCATTTTTCCGCTGGGGTTAATCCTTTACCTAAGTCATGGCAAAGTGCACTAAAACGCACTGCAATATCATCAGTTAGCTGACTGGCAATATTTAATACCATCATGGTGTGAATACCGGTATCTATTTCGGGATGCCACTTTTCTGGTGCTGGAACACCGAATAATGCGTCAATTTCAGGGAAAAGCACCTTTAATGCACCACATTGGCGTAAAACATCAAAATAGACTTGAGGAGCTTTACTCTCTAGGGCTTTTTCTGTCTCTTTCCAAACGCGTTCGGCAGTTAATGCATTCAGTTCTCCACTTTGAGTCATCTTTTGCATTAATAGCAGCGTTTCTGGTGCGACTTTAAACCCTAAGGGAGCAAAGCGTGCTGCAAAGCGAGCAACCCGCAGAACTCTTAGTGGATCTTCAGAAAATGCGCTGGAAACATGACGAAGTAATCTGGCCTTGATATCGTCTCTACCATGATAAGGATCGACATATTCACCATCAACGCAATAAGCAATAGCGTTGATGGTTAAATCACGCCGTTGCAAGTCATCTTCTAAAGTCACATCAGGAGCCGCATAGCAAGTAAACCCAGTGTAACCAGAACCTGATTTTCGTTCTGTGCGCGCTAACGCGTATTCTTCATGAGTCTCAGGATGAAGAAACACAGGGAAATCTTTCCCAACTTGTTGATAACCCAACTCTAATAGTTGTTTGGGGGTTGCACCAACAACCACCCAATCTCTATCTTTTACTGGCATATTTAACAGTTGGTCGCGTACAGCACCACCGACAAGGTATGTTTTCACTGGATTATTACCCTTAATACTGTGCTTTTAGTTCATCCAACGATCATTACGTTTGCGACGGCGTGGAATAATATGAGGAAGGATCAGACCCAAAACAAGTCCAGCACCTGCAACACCACCACCATACATAAACCACTGTAAGATAATATCGCGCTGTCTGTCATCTAGCTGTTGATTAGCAAAATCGAGCTTTTTCTCAGCAACCGCTAATTTGGTTCTCATTTGCTCATTCTCTTTTTTCAAACCATTGATGATATCATCGCTGCCTGAAACTTTATTTTGCATATCTATCGTACGCTGATTCCAGCTTTGATCGATATTGGCAAGTTTGTCACGTAATGTTTGGATCTCTTTTTCCATTGCTGGGATACGAGTACGCATACTTGGTTGTGTACTTAGCTGATTTTCAGGTAGCCAAACAACACGATCTTTATCGTCTTTGATTTGCACATAACCCGTTGCTGCATTACGCGAAAGTACAGTAACGGTTGAGCCTGAATTTAAAGAGCCTAAAATTCGATACTGATTTCCTGGTCCACTATGGACATAAGTGGATAATTCATCGGAAACATAACGAGTTTCATTTGCGTGTGAACTTAGTGAAAAGCCTAAGCCAAGTAAGGAAATAAAAAGTAAGGGTAATTTTCGCATTATGTTTTCAACTTTTTTATCTATACAAGAGAATATTTTTACTGATACTAAAGAGTAAAGTTTGCGTAAGCAAATAGTAAACCAGAATGAGAACAGTCTTAACTGATGGAATATAGGGGAAATCTGCCTTTTATTCATCCGCGTAATAAGGCTATCACTTGCTTAATGAAAAATCGTTAAATATTTTACTAATCAATTGATTTACTTAAGGGAAATAGAATGAGCCAAATAGAGACAGAATTAAAACTCAGTGCGATATCCGCCGCTATTCCTCATATTATTCAGCGAATTTCAACGCTTCCTCATCAGCATAGCATCGCTAAAAAGCTGACTAATCTTTACTTTGAAACACCAGATAATCAAATCCGTCGTTGGGATATGGGGCTACGTATTCGTGGGGTTGATAATCACTACGAAATGACAATTAAAACAGCGGGTAAAGTTGTTGCGGGCTTACATCAACGTCCTGAATATAACGTGAAATTAGAACAACCAAAATTAGATTTAGCACGTTTTCCCGCTGAAATTTGGCCGCAGGATTGCGATTTATCCCAATTAGAAGCGCATTTGCAGGTATTATTTAATACCGATTTTAATCGTGAAATTTGGTTGGTTAACTACCAAAATAGCCAGATTGAAGTGGTGTTGGATCAAGGTGCGGTTCGTTCAGGTGAAAATGAGCTGCCTATTAAAGAGTTTGAACTAGAGCTAAAGGCAGGCAATGTGTCTGATTTAATTGCTTTAGCCACATTTTTGGGTGAAAAGGGCGGATTACGCCTTGCTTCTCGTAGTAAAGCCGCAAGAGGTTATTATCTAGCAAAGGGTAAGCCTGCATTAACCTTGAGTGTCGTTAATTTATCCCCTGATGAAACTATCGCTCAGCAACTCACTAAATGGTTGTCATCAATTCAATCTTTAGAAGAAGCTATTTTTGCTAATCCAACACCGCCGACAATCACAATGCCTGCAATGTTAGCGTTATTTTCAGATTGGTGTAAAAAACAGCCTGAATTACCGGCGTCAATGCAGCAAGCGTTAAGTGAGATGTCACCGTTATCATTTACATCAGCGACTGATTATTATCATGTGCTGTGGTTAAGATTTAAATTAGCGTCAATGGCGTGGTTGCTATCTATTGCTTAATTTACTGATAATTTGAGAGCCTATTTATGTCTGCTATCGATGTGTTTCAACAATTGTGGGATAAAACACAATGCAGTTTATCTTCTTCGCTCAATGAGTTAGCACCTTTTAGTGAGCAAGAGCAGCAGTTTTTAACTTTTAGCCCCTTTGCGGCTGAGCATTTGCGTGTAAACCCTCAATGGTTAATCGATATTAGGCAAGCTGAGCCAATAGGTTCTGAATGGCAAACGTATGAAACTCAATTATCAGAAAAACTAGCAAATATTGATAATGAAGATGATTTAATGCGTATTTTGCGTCAATTTCGTCATCAACAATTAGTGCGCATTGCGTGGCTACAGTTTTTTCTGTTATGTGATACGCCTTGTACGCTAAAACAGCTCAGTGTATTAGCTGAAACCTTAATTTGTGCAGCAAGAGATACGCTTTATCAGCAGTGTTGTCAGCAGTGGGGCACACCTTGTGATAGCGCAGGAAAACCTCAGCCATTACTTATTTTAGGAATGGGAAAGCTCGGCGGTTTTGAGCTTAATTTCTCTTCTGATATCGACCTGATTTTTGCCTATCCAGAAAATGGTGCCACTCAAGGCGGACGCCGTGAACTCGATAATGCGCAATTTTTTACTCGATTAGGGCAAAAATTAATAAAAGCGTTAGATCAGCACACTATTGATGGCTTTGTTTACCGTGTTGATATGCGATTACGCCCTTTTGGCGAAAGTGGCCCCTTAGTCATGAGTTTTGCTGCGCTAGAGGATTATTATCAAGAGCAAGGGCGTGATTGGGAACGCTATGCAATGATAAAAGCACGGGTTTTAGGGGCAGAAAAAAGAGATTATTGCCAGATATTACGCCAAATGCTGCGACCTTTTGTTTATCGCCGTTATATCGATTTTAGTGTGATCCAATCACTACGTAATATGAAATCAATGATAAGTCGTGAAGTTCGTCGCCGCGGTATGATCGATAATATTAAATTAGGGGCTGGTGGTATTCGTGAAATTGAGTTTATTACGCAGGTATTTCAATTAATTCGCGGTGGTAGAGAGCCTGAATTACAAAGTAATTCGTTGTTATCTGTGCTAAAAGTTATCTCGAAACTTGAATTATTAACTGAAGAAGAGACGGCGCAACTGACTGAAAGTTATCTTTTTTTACGCCGATTAGAAAATTTATTACAATCTATTGGTGATCAGCAAACTCAAACTTTACCTGATGATGAAAATGATAGAAGTCGCCTTACTATAGCGATGGGTTATAACGATTGGGCAACGCTTTATCAGAACATTGGTCAGAAAATGCAGGCTGTTTCTATTATTTTTACTCAATTAATTGGTGATGATGATGAAAATGAAGATGAAGCAGATCTTTCTGCGTTTAAAACATTTTGGTTATTAGGCCATTTCCCTGAAGGTTCAGCATTATTTCATCAATCGCTGACTCAAGAAGAAATTGAAACCCTCTGCCAGACATTACAGATTTTTCGCCAAGATATTGGCAAACGAACCATTGGGCCAAGAGGACGCGATGTTCTTGACTTATTGATGCCTAAATTATTAGCCAAAATCTGTCAGCAACCACAATCTGCGATGATATTGCAGCGAGTCACGCCTCTTTTACTCAGTATTGTGAGTCGCACAACCTATTTAGAGTTAATACAAGAATCTGATGAAGTATTAACCCATGTTATTCGTTTATGTGCCGCATCGCCTATGATTGCAGAGCAATTAGCACTGCATCCCCTGCTATTGGATGAATTACTCGATCCTAACTCGCTCTATCAGCCGCTTCCTTTAGATGCTTATCGTGATGAGTTACGCCAATATTTACTTCGCGTACCAGAAGAAGATGAAGAACAACGCTTAGAAGCATTGCGGCAATTTAAACAAGCACAACTTTTACGCATTGCCGCTGAAGATATAACCGGTGTATTGCCAGTGATGAAAGTCAGCGATCATTTAACCTATTTAGCAGAAGCTATTATTCATGCTGTGGTTCATCAAGCTTGGTCATATATGGTAAAACGCTATGGTGAACCGGAACATTTAGCCCATTGTGATGGTTTAGGTTTTGCCGTTATTGGGTATGGGAAATTAGGCGGTTGGGAATTAGGTTACAGTTCTGATTTAGATTTGGTATTTTTATTGGATTGCCCACTCAACAGCGTGACAACCGGTGAACGTTCTATTGATGCTTGCCAGTTTTATCTACGTTTAGCCCAGCGAATTATTCACTTATTTAGCACCAGAACCTCTTCAGGTGTGTTGTATGAAGTCGATGCGCGTTTACGGCCTTCTGGCGAATCAGGCATGTTGGTGAGTACTATTCAAGCGTTCGATGAATACCAAAAAACACAAGCATGGACATGGGAACATCAGGCTTTAATTCGTGCTCGAATGATTTATGGTGATGATGAATTGCAACAGCAATTTTTACGAATTCGTCATGAAATATTGTGCCTTTCGCGTGATCCGCAGGTATTGCAAGATGAAGTAAGAGAGATGCGTAAAAAAATGGTGCAACATTTAGCGCCAACACAAGCCGATAAATTCAATTTGAAACTTTCTGCTGGTGGCATTACTGATATTGAATTTATCGCTCAATATTTAGTGTTACGTTTTTCTCATCAATATCCAGCATTAACGCGTTGGTCTGATAATGTGCGTATTTTTGAATTAATGGCGAAATATCAAGTGATGACAGAAGAAGAGGCTCAAGCATTAACACATGCTTATGTTACTTTGCGTAATGAGTTGCATCATCTTGCGTTGCAAGCACTACCCGCGATAGTGGATAGCAGTTGTTTTATACCCGAACGACAAAATGTATTACAAAGTAAAATGAAATGGCTCGATGAATAGCATAGAGAATATGAAACCAATAATCTGATGTGTTTCTCTATTTGGTTATCGAGTTATGGTATTATTTGGGCTTATTTGAAAAATAATGTGGAGTATGGGATGAAAGTAACGCTGCCGGATTTTAATAAAGCCAATGTGCTCGTTGTCGGTGACGTCATGTTAGACCGCTATTGGTATGGCCCAACAAGCCGAATTTCACCTGAAGCCCCAGTACCGGTGGTTAAAGTGGATACAACCGAAGAGCGTCCCGGTGGTGCGGCTAACGTTGCTATGAATATTGCTTCTTTAGGCGCTAATTCGCGTTTAGTTGGATTAACAGGTATCGATGAAGCAGCAAAAGCATTGAGTAACACATTAAGTCAGGTCAATGTGCGTTGCGATTTTGTCTCTGTTGCTACTCATCCAACGATTACTAAATTGCGCGTACTTTCTCGTAATCAACAGTTGATCCGCCTTGATTTTGAAGAAGGTTTTAGCAATGTTGATCCACAGCCTATTTATGAACGTATTGAGCAAGCCTTGCCTTCCATTGGCGCATTAATTTTGTCGGACTACGCTAAAGGTGCACTTTCTCATGTTCAAGAGATGATCCAACTTGCGAGAAAATCTGGCGTGCCTGTTTTAATTGATCCCAAAGGTAGTGATTTTGAACGTTACCGTGGTGCCACATTATTAACACCAAATATGTCTGAATTTGAACAAGTAGTTGGCGTTTGTAATAGTGACGAAGAATTAGTCGAAAAAGGCGCTAAGCTGGTTCAAGCGTTAGATCTTGAAGCGCTATTAATTACTCGTTCAGAACGAGGTATGAGTTTAATTCGTGCCAATGAAGCGCCATTACATTTACCAACACAAGCACAAGAAGTTTATGATGTCACTGGTGCTGGTGATACGGTGATTGGTGTTTTAGCGACCTCTTTAGCAGCCGGTAAATCATTAGCTGAAGCCTGTTTCCTTGCTAATGCAGCGGCAGGTGTAGTTGTTGGTAAATTGGGTACTTCTACTGTTTCGCCTATTGAACTTGAAAATGCTATTCGTGGACGTTCTGATAACGGCTTTGGGATGATGGCGGAAGAGCAATTAAAAAAGGCCGTAGAATTGGCTCGCCAACGTGGCGAACGCATTGTCATGACAAATGGCTGTTTTGATATTCTTCATGCAGGGCATGTAAGTTATTTGGCTAATGCTCGAAAATTAGGGGATCGCCTAATTGTTGCGGTCAATAGTGATGCTTCTACTAAGCGCTTAAAAGGCGAAACTCGTCCGGTTAACCCATTAGAACAGCGTATGACGGTGCTTGGTGCTTTGGGTGCCGTTGATTGGGTAGTGGCTTTTGAAGAAGATACGCCACAGCGCCTAATTGCTTCTGTATTACCCGATATTTTGGTAAAAGGCGGCGATTATAAGCCAGAAGATATCGCAGGCAGCAAAGAGGTTTGGGCGGCCGGTGGAGAAGTTAAAGTCCTTAATTTTGAAGATGGTATTTCTACCACAAATATTATTAATGCGATTAAAAAGAAATAATAGTGTTAAATCATTAAATATTAAAAGCGCTCTTAGGAGTGCTTTTTTTTGTGTGAAAAAGCGTATTAGCAATAATATTCTTTTATGATAATAATTATTGTTCTCTTTTTAAATGATATTCAACAATATAATCTTGGGTATTACGGTACATGATCGAGTAATTAATATAATCACCATGAACGCTATATGACAATGTGCTAAGTCTTAATATAGGTATATTTATTTCAACTTGTAGTAGCTGGCAGATATTGTGATCAGGAATGATAGGATGAAAAGTTTCATAACTCCCCGCAATTTTTATTTGGCACACATTTTCAATAAAATCAAATTTAGAACCTTCTAAATGTTTTAAGGTTAAATTGCTAAAATATTTTACTGGCATATAACTATCTTCCAGAATAAGAGGTTTATTATCGACGTAACGTATTCTTCTAGAATAAAATATGCGTTCATTAGTATTAATTCGTAATTTACTTGCTATGGATAAAGGGCAGTGAATAACACTAAACTCAATAACTTCACTTTTAACGTTATGTCCCGTATTTGCCATTAGCTCTACAAATCCTTTTAAGCTGGCATTTTCATGATGAAAATCTTTTTCTTTTATATAAGTTCCTGAGCCATGTTTTCGCTTTAATAATCCAGCATCAACTAAAACATCAATTGCTTTACGTACAGTCATTCTTGAAACACCGTATTGCTTTGCCAATATTTTTTCAGCCGGTAATGCCTCGCCAATTTGATAACCTTCTGAGTTTATTTGTATTCGCAAGTTTTTTGCTAGATTTTTATAGATCACTTTTATACCTCTTAAACTGTTAAAAATAGACATAAAAAATTTAGGTTTATTTAATCTAATTGATTGATAAATAAACTGTTCAATTTATCAGTAAAAATGTGAACGTTATCAAAAAATAAAAAGAGATCTGCAATTTTAGTAAAAAGTAGATCACTTTAACTAAAAGATTAATATGAATTAGATCACGAATAAATTATTTTTACTGAGAGAATAAATAAAAAAGCACCTAATCTAATTTTACAGAATAAAAATGAAATAAATCGATACTCATTTAAGTGGCAGTAAATAAGAGGATATTTTTATGCTCAGTCAAATACAACGATTTGGCGGAGCAATGTTTACCCCTGTCCTGCTATTTCCTTTTGCAGGTATTGTTGTAGGCATTGCTATTCTATTACAGAATCCGTTATTTGTTAGTGAAGCGTTATTACAGCCCGATAATTTATTTGCACAAATTGTTCATATTATTGAGGAAGGCGGTTGGACTGTTTTTCGTAATATGCCTCTTATTTTTGCAATAGGTTTACCAATAGGTTTAGCCAAATCAGCACAAGCAAGAGCATGTCTTGCTGTTATGGTGAGTTTCTTAACTTGGAATTATTTTATTAACGCAATGGGAATTGTGTGGGGCAATTATTTTGGTGTCGATTTTAGCAATGAAATTGGTGGTAATAGCGGACTAACCATGATTGCTGGAATTAAAACATTAGATACAAGTATTATTGGCGCTATTATTATTGCTGGTATTGTAACGGGAATACATAATCGTTATTTCGATAAACAATTGCCGGTTTTCTTAGGTATTTTCCAAGGCACTTCTTATGTTGTTTTAATTAGTTTCTTTCTAATGTTGCCATTAGCATGGGTAACACTGTTTATTTGGCCTAAAGTGCAAATTGGTATTCAATCCTTACAAGTATTTATGGTGAGCTCAGGTTCATTAGGGGTTTGGATATATACTTTTCTTGAGCGTATTTTAATTCCTACAGGTTTACATCACTTTATATATGGGCCTTTTATTTTCGGCCCTGCGATAACTGAACATGGTATTCAAGTCGATTGGGCTCAGAATATGCAGTATTTCAGTCAAAGCACACAACCTTTAAAAGCGTTATTTCCTGAAGGTGGGTTTGCTTTACATGGTAATAGCAAAGTCTTTGGTTCAGTGGGGATTGCTCTTGCACTTTATTTTACGGCGGCACCTAAAAATAGAGCGAAAATTGCTGGGTTACTTATTCCTGCAACATTAACCGCAGTTTTTGTTGGAATAACAGAGCCATTAGAATTTACCTTCTTATTTATCTCACCTTTATTATTTGCTGTTCATGCCGTATTAGCCGCTACGCTAGCGACTACGCTTTACCACTTTGGTGTTGTTGGAAATATGGGGGGCGGAATTATCGATAATTTCCTTCCTATGAATTGGATCCCAATGTTTCACAATCACTATGGAATGATTATTACGCAGATAGTTATTGGGCTTATTTTCACTGTTATTTGGTTTGTGGTGTTTAGAACGTTAATTATCAAACTTAATTTAAAAACACCTGGCCGAGAAGAAGACGAAGAAGAAATAAAACTCTATAGCAAGCAAGATTATAAAAATAAGAAAACCCAGACTTCAGACACTTTAGCGTTATCTAAAGAAGAACAGAAACTGGCATTCCCTCAAGGCATTTTAGATGGCTTAGGAGGAACTGCAAATATTAAGTCTTTAAATAACTGTGCAACACGTTTACGTATTGAGGTTATGGATGAAGGTAAAGTCAATACAGACAGTTATTTCAAGGAGTTAGGTGCCCACGGTGTAGTGCGGAAAGGTAATGCTCTGCAAATTATCATTGGGCTACATGTCTCTCAAGTCAGAGATAAAATTGAACAACTTATGAAAGAAGATACCCAAAATATCACCTTGTCGGAGGCTATATAATGAAGAAGTTCTCAGTCGTAATTGCAGGTGGCGGTAGTACATTTACACCAGGTATTATTTTGATGTTACTTGAAAACTTAAAACGTTTTCCATTAAGAGCCATCAAATTTTATGATAATGATGCACAACGGCAAGAGACGATTGCTAAAGCGTGTGAAATTGTTCTTAATGAAAAAGCGCCTGATATTGAGTTTCTCTATACCACAGATCCTAAAACGGCTTTTACGGATGTCGATTTTGTCATGGCACATATTCGTGTTGGTAAGTATCCAATGCGTGAAAAAGATGAAAAAATCCCTTTGCGTCATGGGGTATTAGGGCAAGAAACCTGTGGCCCTGGTGGGATTGCTTATGGTATGCGCTCTATTGGTGGTGTTTTAGAATTAGTTGAATTTATGGAGAAATATTCCCCAGATGCATGGATGCTAAACTATTCTAATCCTGCCGCTATTGTCGCAGAAGCGACACGCCGTTTGAAACCCAATGCGAAAATTTTAAATATTTGTGATATGCCAATTGGTATTGAATCACGCATGGCTCAAATCGCAGGATTGAAATCTCGTAAAGAGATGCGTGTGCGTTATTATGGCTTAAACCATTTTGGCTGGTGGACTCAAGTTGAAGACCTTCAAGGTAATGATTTATTACCCGTTATTCGCAAGCATGTTGCAGAGCATGGATATATCCCTAAAGTAGCGGGAGAACCTGTTGAAGCAAGCTGGAATGATACTTTTGGTAAAGCTAAAGATGTGTGGGCGTTAGATCCTACTACCATGCCAAATACCTACCTTAAATATTATTTATTCCCTGATTATGTTGTTAAGCATTCTGATCCTAAACATACTCGTGCTAATGAAGTTATGGAGCACAGAGAGAAGAATGTATTTGATGCTTGTCGAGCAATTACAGCAGCAGGTAAATCATCAGCAGGTCATTTAGAGATTGATGAGCATGCTTCGTATATCGTCGATTTGGCAACCGCGATAGCGTTTAATACGCAAGAAAGAATGCTGTTGATTGTGCCAAATAATGGCGCGATTATTAATTTCGATCCTGAAGCAATGGTTGAAATCCCTTGTATTGTGGGAAGTCATGGGCCAGAGCCGTTGGTTATGGGAAAAATTCCATTATTTCAAAAAGGGATGATGAGCCAGCAAGTCGCTGTTGAGAAATTAGTGGTTGAAGCTTGGATTGAAAAATCATATTTGAAACTTTGGCAAGCTATTACGATGTCAAAAACAGTACCAAGTGCAACCGTTGCAAAAGCAATATTGGATGATTTAATTGCCGCGAATAAAGATTATTGGCCTGAATTAAAATAGTCGTAAATTATATAACAATAACCCTGTATCTTTTTATTATGGATACAGGGTTTTTTATTACTGGATAATAAAGTGGAAATTTACGCTTTATTTTCAGTTGGCGTTTCTACCACTACTTCAGTAATTTCAACTTGGGCCACTTGAGTTTGTTGTCCCGCTTCTAACTCATTTAAACGTTGCTCTAAACGTGATAATTTTTCACGAGTACGTAATAGCACCTGTGTTTGCACATCAAATTCTTCACGATTAACGAGATCTAATTTGCTTAATTGAGACTGTAGAACAGTACGAATTTTTTTATCAACATCATCACCAAAATCTTTTAGTCCTTGTGGAAGAACATTTTGGATCTGGCGTGCGACCTGTTCAATTTTTTTTGGGTCCAACATGGGAAGTCCTCATTAATAAAATAGAAAGCTAGGTTAAGTGTAATATGTAGGCATTGGGAATAAAACCAGATATGAGGATTATTGTTACTTTTTTATTATAAAGAGTTAAATAACACGTATATCGTAAAACGATTATGTGACTCGACAGAGATTGTTACTGATAGATCATTGCCTCTTATTATTTTAAAGCGTATAGTTTCGTTGTTAATCTCAGGGCGGGGTGTAAGTCCCCACCGGCGGTAAATACCTAATTATTCAGGTAAAGCCCGCGAGCGCTTTGCTTTGCTATTGCAATTCAAAGGTCAGCAGACTCAGTGTAATTCTGGGGCCGACAGTTAAAGTCTGGATGGGAGAGAGTAAAATAGCATCAGTAGGATAATTGTATCCACCTCTGTTGTTTCTGCTTATTTATTGAGCAGAGATCCACTCCTAAGACTGCCCTGATTCTGGTAACTTTCATTAATTATTGAGGTTTTTTTTACCATGAATCAGACGCTACTTTCCGAATTTGGTTCTCAAATTGAACGTGTAGAACGTGCTATTGAAGCGCTTCGTGCTGGCAACGGTGTGATGGTGCTTGATGATGAGGATCGTGAAAATGAAGGCGATATGGTTTTCGCCGCACAAACAATGACAACTGAGCAAATGGCAATGTCTATTCGTCATGGCAGCGGTATTGTTTGTTTATGTATTACAGAAGAACGTCGTCAACAACTTGAATTGCCGATGATGGTTGAAAACAATACCAGCCATTTCCATACCGCATTTACAGTGACAATTGAAGCAGCACAAGGTGTAACAACGGGTGTTTCCGCTTCAGACCGTTTAACGACAGTTCGCGCAGCAATGGCAGATGATGCTAAGCCTGGCGATTTAAATCGTCCTGGTCATGTCTTTCCATTACGTGGTCAACCTGGCGGTGTATTAACCCGTGGTGGCCATACTGAAGCTTCTATTGATTTAGCCACGTTAGCAGGGTTTAAACCTGTAGCGGTGCTATGTGAACTCACTAATGACGATGGCACAATGGCAAGAGCACCTGAAGTAATTACTTTTGCTAAAAAGCACAATATGCCAGTACTGACTATTGAAGATTTAGTCGCTTATCGTCTTCGTGAGGAGAAAAAAGCTGGCTGAAAATAATACGTTGTAAGCGACACTGAAACACACACACACTTATATCAAGCCGTCTGAGGAAATTCAGGCGGCTTTTTTCATATTTTTTGAATAACTATTTCATACTTCTTTGACTATATTTCAAGTAAGAAGGCAGTATTCTATCGCCATATTATAACAAAGCCATAAGAGGTGATTATGCACACAACAATGATGCCGGCTCTGTTTATTGGACATGGTAGCCCAATGAATGTATTAGAAAATAATACATATACTCGCCTCTGGACGCAGTTAGGAGAGACACTTCCTCAGCCTAAAGCGATTTTGGTGATTTCAGCACATTGGTATACCGAAGGGACTTATGTGACGGCGATGTCTCAGCCAAAAACAATTCATGATTTTTATGGGTTTCCACCTGCACTCTATGAAATAGAGTATCCTGCAAAAGGTTCGATCAGTTTAGCGGCATTAATTGAAGATCTGATTGATCCAATTAAATTAAAGCTCGATATGGATCAATGGGGATTGGATCATGGCAGTTGGGGAATACTCGAAAAAATGTATCCTAATGCTAATATTCCTGTGGTGCAACTAAGCATAGATGCTCACCAATCTGCGAAATGGCATTATGAGTTAGGGCAAAAACTCACTGAATTGCGTAAAGAAGGTGTGTTAATTATTGGCAGTGGGAATATCGTTCATAACTTAAGAATGATGGATTGGCAAAACAGCGATGCAACGCCTTACCCGTGGGCATTGGCTTTTAGTGATACGATAAAAAGCAGCTTAGAAAGTGACACAATGCAAGAACGTTTATTTACAATATTATCGACTGAAGAAGGGCGCTTATCACACCCAACAGCAGAACATTTTTTACCTGCGTTGTATATTTTAGGTTTAAGGCAACCCAGTGAAAAAGTAACGCTATTGAATAATGATATCGTCAATAAATCATTAAGTATGATGACATTTCAAATTGGATAAATTCATCAAATAAACTTGTTGAAGAGCAGAAAGAGGCTAAATTCACTTTGTGGGATTTAGCCTTTTTATACTTAATTATAATGGTTTTGTATCAATCCAAAATAATATGTGGATAGAAACGAGAGAGATCTTGCGTAATCAGTTCTCTATCTTCTCTGATACAAATACCAGCAGATTGATCATTTACCAGCCAGCTACCAATTAAGGTGTAGCTATCGCCAAATTGTGGCAATGGATGGAAGTCTTGAACAATAAAGCCTTCTTCACCATAAGGGCCATCTGCAACCGCAATATCTTTACCATGATCAACGATACGAATATTTGCACCTTCGCGCGAAAACAGCGGTTTAATCACATAGCGAGATAATGATCCTGGCGCTTTACCATTATAAAAATAAGCAGGTAGCAGATTTGGGTGATTAGGGAACATTTCCCAAAGCATTGGCAATAAGGCTTTATTAGAGATAATGCTTTTCCAAGAAGGCTCTAACCAACGAATACCCGCATCAGCGAGTTTGGTTGAAAAGTCTTCGCGAAACATAAATTCCCACGGATAAAGCTTAAACATATTACTAATGATTTGATCTTGAGTATCTGTTAATTCACCGCGCTCACCCAAGCCAATATCTTCAATAAAAACAAAATCTGTTGCCACTTGTGCTTCTACCGCACAATCTTGTAGATATTGTACGGTACCGCGATCTTCTTCAGTATCTTGACAACATGCCATGTGCAAATAGCGCATACCATATTGATCACGTAATTGTGCAAAGCGGTCAATTATCTTTTCTTGAATGCTATTAAATTGATCAGCATTTTGCGGTAAACGACCTGCATTAACTTGGTCTTCAAGCCAAATCCATTGAAAAAAGGCAGATTCATACAGTGAAGTTGGTGTATCTGCGTTATTTTCTAATAGCTTCGCGGGGCTTTTACCATCGTATGCTAAATCAAGGCGTGAATAGAGTGAAGGTTGTGACGTCTTCCATGAGTCACGTACAAAATCCCAGCAGTGGCGGGGTATTTGAAAACGAGTTAGCAGCTCTTCACTGTTTGCAACTTTATCGGCCACTTGCAAACACATTTGGTGCAGTTCTTCGGTTGTCTCTTCTAGCTCTTCAATTTCTTGCATTGAGAATTGATAATAAGCATCTTCAGACCAGTAGGGTTCACCATACATAGTATGAAAATTGAAGCCAAACTCCGTGGCTTTCTCGCGCCAGTCAGGGCGCTCAATAATTAATTCGCGTTTCATGGTTATTAGCCACCTGAACGATAGGAGGATGAACCCGTAGAGCTGCGGTTATTATTGGTTGCCGCTTGTCTCGAAACTGTATTGCCGAAACCACCACGAGTCACTGTAGAGGTTGTCGAAGGTTTTGGCGTCATTGCGGTTTTTGGTACATCCATTTGGCGACCACCGACAGCTGGGCCATAATTACGGCCGGTTGCATCAACAAATTTACCATTAGCAGGGCTTGTTGGGTTACGTGAGCTAAAGAGTGGTTGTGAAGCGCCACCGCCCATCATTCGACCCATCATATAACCTGCCATTAATGGCATAAAGAAGCTGCCACCTGAGTTAGCCTGTGCCATTTGAGTATTATCTGGATTGAGATTATTGGCATTTTCAGTACTAACAGGTTGACCGTCAATTGATGCAGTTTGTGTACACTGTGCGTCACCGAATTCTGCTACACAGTCTTCAAGCGTCGCATATTTAGGCGCAGTACGCTGAGCTTCTTGTAATGCTGTGCGATAAGAGTCTTCACACTGGGCAGCTTGTGACGGATTAGCTTGCGCACATTCTTGTGCATTCATATACAGTGAAACTGTTTCATCACTCTCTTCACATCCAGAAAGAGCGAACACAGCTGTGATTGCGATAGCGACGGGCGCAAGGCGATAAGGACGAAATGCTTTACGAAAAGCATCACGATTAATCGATTTGGTACGTTTCATTGGCATATTGGTAAGATCCATTAAAAGTAAAACGTTCAAAATAAAAGCTAGGATAGGTTAAATAGTTTATAAAATAAATAAGAAACACCTTATCACAAGGGATAACAGAAAAATTGTGATCTTTATAAGGTTGAGACAGAAGAAATCAGCAGAGTTCTCTATTTTCAAAACTATTGTCGTTAATTTTTTTAGAGGTTTAGTTTAATACAAATGGAAAAATACTATCGTAAAACATGAAAAGTACTATCGTAAAAATTAAAGTAAAAAACCGCTTATCAGCATATAACTGAAAGCGGTTTGTTATTTTTAACCCGTTAAAAGGGCGTTAACTTAAGGCGCCGGATTAATTGTAGGGCTAGTTAAGTTACGAATAATATTATCCGGCGAAGTTGAAACTTCTTGACCCAATGCATTATTTAATTGGATTAAATCACTCTCGTTTAGCGTACCGCGAGCATACTGAATATTTAATTGGTTAATTAAATAATCATAACGAGCGCTTGATAGTTTTTGTTTTGCATCGTAAAGCGTAGTTGTTGCATTCAGTACATCAACAATAGTACGAGTACCTACTTGATAGCCTGCTTCAGTCGCATCTAATGAGCTTTGCGCCGAAACAACAACTTGTTGATAAGCTTTAATACTACTGATTGATGCAGAAATATTGTTGTAAGAAGAACGCGCAATTTGCACGATAGTGCGGTAAACAGATTCTAATTGTTCACTTGCACTGGTAAAGCCATATTGAGCTTGTTCAACTTGTGAACTTGTTCTGCCACCAGTGTATAACGGAATGCTTAAAGACAAACCTATACTGTTTTGTCCAGTGTAGCTATTACGGCTACTTTGGCTTGCTGGTGGTAATCCACTACCGTGGCTGTGGTCATTAGAAACGCCAGTAGAGGCATTTAAATCAACCGTTGGTAAGTGACCTGATTGCGCTAAACGAATATTCTCGCGGGCTAAATCTTGACCTAAACGAGCACTTAATAAGCTTAAATTACGTTCTTCTGCATCTTTTAACAGTTTTTCAATTGAATCAGGTGGTGTGGTTGAAAAACGACTAATGTTTAGTGATGCAAGATTGATATAGTAAATACCGCTGACTTGGCGCAGTTTTTCTAATGCATTATCTAATTCGTTACGACCAGCAACTTCTTGTGCCAGTACGCTATCGTAGTTTGCACGCGCATTTTGGACGTCAGTAATTGCAACTAAACCTACGTTAAAACGTTGAGTTGTTTGATCTAATTGGCGATAAACTTGTTCTTTTTGTGCTTCAATAAATGATAAAGAATCTATTGCACGTAGCACATTAAAATACGCCGTTGCGGTATCTAAAATCAGCTGTTGTTGGCTAGTTTGATAAGTAACATCGCTTATACCCGCTGTTTTTTCTTGCAGATTAAGTTGACGCCATAAAGACATATTAAACACTGTCTGAGTGAGCGTTAAATTAGCACCAAGAGAGTTTGACTCGGTATTGTTATTATCGCGATAGCCACTTTTATAACCTACAGAAGCGCCTAATCCCAATTGTGGTAATAATGGGCTACGCGCTTCATTAATTTTCTCAAAAGCTTGATTGCGTTCAGCTAATGACTTACGTAACTCAGGGTTACTGTCCTTTGCTTTTTGATAAACTTGAAGCAGATCCTCAGCCTGACTTGCAGTGCTGAATCCTGCCAAACTCATCGCGACCAAAAGAGAAAGCAGTTTTTTCATTTTAATTCCTTGTTGCAACAGTTTCGCTGAGTTGCCTCTGTTAATCTTTAATTGGGATAATTCTAGCAGATTGTTTCCCTAACTAGGGGTAGCCATTTGTGCCATATCCTTTTATTTTAGATTAACCTTACATGATTTGTCGGTAAATTTCTTTAAATCTGTATTAAACGTAAGCAATAAAAAGAGTCTTAAAGATAACTTAAGGAATATTGTATGAAGAAAAAGGAAAATATACCATTTTTATACTCTCGTGATGATGTGAAACTTTTAAGTAAACGAGATTTATATAAAGGTTTTTTTCGACTAACTGAATATCGCTTTAAACATCGCCTTTTTGAAGGAGGGTGGAGTGAAGAGGTTAAACGAGAAGTGTTTGAACGTGGTCATGCTGGGGTATTACTGCCTTATGATCCACTACGTGACGAAGTTGTATTAATTGAACAAATTCGTATCCCTGCTTATGAAACTAGCGAAACCCCGTGGTTATTAGAAGTGATTGCGGGCATGGTAGAAAAAGGCGAAAGCCCAGAAGATGTTGTAAGACGAGAAGCTCAAGAAGAAGCGGGTGTTGATGTTGCGCGTTGTGAACCTATTATTAGTTATCTTTCCAGTCCTGGCGGTACAAGCGAAAGAATGCATGTGTATGTGGGCGAAGTTGATGCTACAACCGCGAAAGGTATACATGGATTAGCCTGTGAAAATGAAGATATTCGGGTTCATGTTGTGAGCAGAGAACAAGCGTATCAGTGGGTAGAAGATGGAACTATTGATAATGCAGCATCCGTTATTGCGCTTCAGTGGTTACAACTTCACCATGTTGTGTTAAGAAAACGCTGGGCTGAATGTTGATTTATTAATAAGTGCAGTTATGTGTTTTAGCATGTATTCCAAAAGGTGTATTAAAATTGACAATTATCGTTAAGTGTACGATATAAAATGAATTAAATGATAAAATGAAGTGCAAAAAGAATGATTGAGAGCGAGAATATTTCTCAGTAATCTTTTGAAATGTGTAGTGGTTAGCAGATTTTTAATACGAAAACGCGTTAAAATACAGCTATTGAAAGTGAAACAAGGAAACCTTTTGGAAAGCCAGCTTGAATTGTCGGTGACGCAGAAAAACACCGTAAGAATCTTACAAATTACAGATACCCACCTCTTTGCTAATGTGGAAACTGCTGGGCATTAATACCTATCGCAGTTATCACGCGGTATTAAACGCGATTAGAGAGCAAGGATTAGAGGTTGATCTGATTGTCGCTACAGGTGATTTAGTTCAAGACCAAACCTTTGAAGCTTATGAGCATTTTGCGCAGGGCATTGCAACCTTAACACCACCTTGTGTTTGGTTGCCGGGTAATCATGACTATCAACCAGCGATGATTGACGCTTTAAATCAAGCGGGTATTTTGTCGGCAAAACAAGTGGTTATAGGCGAAAATTGGCAAGTATTGTTGTTAGACAGCCAAATCCAAGGTGTTCCTCATGGTGAACTATCGGATTGTCAACTAGATTGGCTAACTCGTTGTCTTGAAAGTAATAAGCAAAGAGATACAGTTATTTTACTGCATCATCATCCAATGGCATCCGGTTGTACCTGGTTAGACCAACATAGTTTAAGAAATTCTCAGGCGCTTTCTGATCGCTTAAAAGGGCATTCTCAAGTGAAAATGATGCTTTGTGGTCATATTCATCAGGAAATGGATGAAATGTGGAATGGTATTCGTTTATTGGCAACGCCTTCAACATGCATTCAATTTCGCCCTCATTGCACTAATTTCACGTTAGATACAGTATCTCCGGGCTGGCGCTATCTCGAATTATCTCTTTCACCTGATGAAAAAGGAAAAATAGAAACTCAAGTTTATCGTCTGAAGGGGACTGAATTTTGCCCCGATCTTGATGCAGATGGCTACTAAGTTATGCCTCGTATTTTGTATTTGCACGGATTCAATAGCTCACCTAAATCAGCTAAGGCGCAAGCATTTCGCCATTGGCTAACGATAACTCACCCTAAAATTGAATTATTGATCCCCCAACTCCCCCCTTATCCTCAAGAAGCGGCTGAGTTGATCGAGGCATTAATAAAAGAAAATGCCGATGATAAGTTAGGATTAGTGGGGTCATCATTGGGTGGATATCTTTCTATTTGGTTATCTCAACGGTTTCATTTACCTGCCGTTGTTGTTAATCCAGCCATTCGTCCTTTTGATTTACTGCAAAATTTTCTTGGTGATAACGAAAATCCATATACAAATCAAAAATATAGATTAGAGCCTTATCATATGGATGAATTGCTCGCATTACGTATCCCCTCGATTATCTCACCTGAACTTATTTGGTTGCTTCAACAAACCGGAGATGAAATACTTGATTATCGTCAAGCGGTTTCATATCTTGGCGCATGTCGGCAAACCATAGAATCGGAAGGAAACCACGCCTTTGTTGGTTTTGAGCGTTTTTTTCCACAAATTATTCAGTTTTTAAAGATAATTTAGCCTTTCGGTCGATTAACCTGTAAAAGATAGGTTGATGCATCTATCCGAAAATTAATATCATATTGCCGCTAACACCTGTTATTATAAACAGTATTTTCAAACAGCGAACCGCAGATTAATACAATGACTCAATCAAGTTATAATGCAAAGGATATTGAGGTTCTAAATGGTCTAGAGCCAGTACGCCGCCGTCCTGGCATGTACACGGATACAACTAGACCGAACCACTTGGCACAGGAAGTGATAGACAATAGCGTGGACGAGGCGCTTGCGGGACACGCAACGAAGGTCGATGTCATTTTATATGGCGACCAATCTATCGAGGTTATTGATAACGGGCGAGGAATGCCTGTCGATATCCATCCAGAATTAAAGGTTTCTGCTATTGAGCTGATCCTAGCTCACCTTCATGCCGGAGGAAAATTTTCTAATAAAAACTATCAATTTTCTGGCGGGCTACATGGAGTAGGGATATCCGTTGTTAACGCATTATCTAAACGCATAGAAGTTACAGTTCGTCGAGATGGCAAAATATATCAAATTGCTTTTGAGAATGGCGATAAAGTTGAAGAACTTCATGAAATAGGCACTTGTGCTAAACGTGATACGGGAACTAGCGTTCACTTTTGGCCTGATGTGTCTTATTTTGATATTCCTCGTTTTTCTACCAAAAGTTTAGCTCATGTCTTAAAAGCTAAAGCGGTACTTTGCCCTGGCGTTAGTGTTTCTTTTGTCGATAAAGTTAACAATACGCAAGAAAACTGGTGCTATGCCGATGGACTAACTGACTATTTATGTGAAGCTGTCGCCGAATTTATTCGTCTACCCGAAGAGCCTTTTACTGGAAAATTTGAAAGTGATAACGAAGCTGTTGAGTGGTCAATGCTTTGGCTACCAGAAGGTGGGGATTTACTCACAGAGAGCTATGTTAACTTAATTCCAACAGTACAAGGAGGGACTCACGTTAATGGTTTGCGCCAAGGTGTGTTGGATGCAATGCGTGAATTTTGTGAGTTTCGTAACTTGCTACCAAGAGGCGTTAAATTAACAGCAGATGACACATGGGAACGTTGCGCTTATGTCTTATCTGTAAAAATGCAAGATCCTCAATTTGCAGGCCAAACGAAAGAACGTTTATCTTCACGCCAAACTAGTGCATTTGTCGCCAATGCTGTAAAGAATGCATTTATTTTATGGCTTAACCAAAATGTTCAAGTTGGTGAATTGCTGGCGGAGATGGCAATTAGTAGTGCGCAGCGTCGTATGCGTGCATCGAAAAAAGTAGTCAGGAAAAAATTAACGTCAGGTCCCGCGTTACCAGGCAAATTGGCAGATTGTACTTCTCAAGATCTTCGTTATACCGAACTGTTTTTAGTCGAAGGGGATTCTGCTGGTGGCTCGGCCAAGCAAGCGCGTGATCGTGAACATCAGGCAATTATGCCGTTGCGCGGTAAGATCCTAAATACGTGGGAGGTCTCTTCTGATGAAGTTTTAGCATCACAAGAGGTTCACGATATTTCAGTTGCTATTGGTATGGATCCTGATAGCGATGACTTAAGCCAATTACGCTACGGTAAAGTGTGTATCCTTGCGGATGCGGACTCCGATGGCTTACATATCGCCACACTGTTATGTGCTCTATTTGTTCGACACTTCCCAGCATTGGTGAAACAAGGGCATGTTTATATGGCAATGCCTCCTCTTTATCGTATTGATTTGGGCAAAGAAGTTCATTATGCCCTTGATGAATCAGAGAAAAATGCCATTTTACAGCGCCTTAGTCGTAAAAAAGGAAAGCCAAACGTACAGCGTTTTAAAGGATTGGGTGAAATGAATCCAATTCAGTTACGTGAAACAACACTTGATCCTAATACGCGCCGTTTGGTGCAACTGGTTATTGATGAAGAAAATTATCAAGAAACACTTGGTATGATGGATATGTTGTTGGCGAAAAAACGCTCTGAAGATCGTCGCAATTGGCTGCAAGAAAAAGGCGATGAAGTTGACATCGAAGTGTAAATGGATACCACAAGAGTCTGAGGAAAATATTGAATGAGTGAATTGACTCATGATGGTGTAGAGCGCCAAGCGCTCCACTTGTTTACGGAAAATGCCTATCTCAATTACTCCATGTACGTCATTATGGATCGTGCATTGCCTTTTATTGGTGATGGGTTAAAGCCTGTTCAGCGTCGTATTATTTATGCAATGTCTGAATTGGGTTTAAGTAACAATGCAAAATTTAAAAAATCAGCGCGTACAGTGGGGGATGTGTTAGGTAAATATCATCCTCATGGTGATAGTGCTTGTTATGAAGCTATGGTGCTAATGGCTCAACCTTTTTCTTATCGTTATCCATTAATTGATGGACAAGGAAACTGGGGAGCTCCGGATGATCCAAAATCATTTGCGGCAATGCGATATACCGAGTCTCGGCTATCCAAATATTCACAAACATTATTAAGTGAATTAGGGCATGGCACCGTTGATTGGATCCCTAACTTTGATGGCACGATGCAAGAGCCAAAAATGTTACCCGCTCGTCTACCTAATATTGTACTAAATGGTACAACAGGCATAGCAGTCGGGATGGCAACGGATATTCCGCCACATAATACGCGTGAAATAGGGCAAGCATTAGTGATGCTATTGGATAATCCAGATGCAGGATTATCTGACATTATGCAATATGTTCAAGGGCCTGACTATCCAACTGAAGCTGAAATTATTACTGCTCCTGACGACATTAAGAAAATTTATAAAACTGGTCGTGGTTCAGTAAGAATGAGAGCAGTTTGGCAGAAAGAAGACGGCTGTGCGGTGATTACAGCATTGCCTCATCAAGTTTCTGGCGCAAAAGTACTTGAACAAATTGCAGCATTAATGCGGGCAAAAAAACTACCTTTAGTTGAAGATTTACGCGATGAATCTGATCATGAAAATCCAACAAGACTAGTTATTGTTCCTCGCAGTAATCGTGTCGATTTAGAGCAGGTGATGTTCTATCTGTTTGTTAATACTGATTTGGAAAGAAGTTATCGCGTTAACCTTAATATGATTGGGTTAGATAACCGTCCAGCAGTAAAAGGTTTACTCACTATTTTAAACGAATGGTTGGTTTATCGTCGCCAAACAGTAACAAACCGCTTAAATCATCGCTTAGAAAAAGTGCTACGTAGATTAGAAATTCTCAAAGGCTTATTAGTTGCTTATCTAAACATTGATGAAGTGATTGAAATTATTCGTCATGAAGATGAGCCAAAAGCAGAGCTAATGCGCCGTTTTGAGCTTTCAGATATACAAGCAGAAGCTATTCTAGAATTGCGTTTACGCCACTTAGCCAAACTTGAAGAGATGAAACTAAGAGGCGAGAGCGACGAGCTTGAAAAAGAAAGAGAAAGTATTGAAAAGTTACTTGGCTCACCGCGTCGTTTAAATACCTTATTGAAAAAAGAGATAGAAGCTGACGTAAAAGAGTTTGGTGATGACAGACGTTCACCGATTCGCCCTCAAGAAGAAGCGAAAGTGGTTAATGAACAGGATATGTTGCCATCAGAGCCTATTACTATCGTATTGTCTGAAATGGGCTGGGTTCGTAATGCAAAGGGACATGATATTGATCCTAGTGCGATGAGTTATCGTGCTGGTGACAACTATCATAGTGCTGTACGTGGCATGAGCAATCAGCCAGTGCTTTTTCTTGATTCAACAGGACGAAGTTATACATTAAGCCCAATGGATATGCCATCGGGGCGTAGTCAGGGCGAACCTTTAACCAGCAAACTGACATTCCCACCTGATGCAAGCGTAAAATATATGCTGGCGGGCAGTGCGGGGCAAGAATATTTACTGGCGACAAAAGAAGGCTATGGCTCGGTTCTCTCTTATGAAGAGATGGAAACGAAAAATAAAACAGGTAAAGGTTTATTAACTGTTTCTGAAGATACTGAATTATTAGAACCGTTCTTAGTTGATGCTCAAAAGAAAAACGATCAACATTGGTTAATTATCATCACAGATAAAACCCGTATTTTAGCCATTTCAGCAGAACAACTGAATGAAATGAATAAAAAAGGGCGTGGCACTCGCTTAGTTAGTTTAGGCAAAGAGCAGGGTGATGTTATTGAGCAAATAATTTTAGCACCGAAAAATGAAGCATTAATCTTTACGGTTGATGGTCAACATGAAGTGCTAAAAGCAGAAGAAATTAACTATTTCAGTGGTAATGCGGGGGATGAACCCATTCCACTTAAACATCTTCACCCTGAAGCAGTGACGGTGATTATGTCTGAAAATGGCCTGATCCGTTGCCAGAAAGGACATAATATTGATGCCGAATCTGTTGGCTTTAAAGCTGGCGATGGTTACTTTGATGCAATAGAGGGGATGAGTAATCAACCTGTACATTTAATTGATACAACGGGGCAAAGCTATACTGTTGATATTGATGCATTACCTTCAGGTCGAAGTAAAGGTGATACGCTGACTGATAGACTTAAAATTCAAAAAGGTGCGCAGTTACGCCATGTCATCATGGGTGAAAGTACTGATAAAGTCTTAATGGCATCCGATGCTGGGTATGGTTTTATTTGTCATGTTGAAGATTTAACGTCTAAAAATAGAGCTGGTAAATCATTATTAACACTCCCTGAAAATGCGCTACCATTACCACCACAACGATTGAATAATGAATCAAGTGATCTGATTATGATCATTACTCAAGGTGGCAGAATGCTTATTTTTGAAGCATCAGAATTACCAACAATGGCAAAAGGAAAAGGAAATCAAATGGTTTCTATTCCGGCTGCTCAGGCTGCAAGTGGCGAAGATAAAGTTGCTTGGTTACGTATATTGCCAGAAAATGCATCAGTCACATTGCATTTTGGTAAACGTAAATTAACGATGTCGATGAATGAATTATTGAGCTTTAAAGCAAAACGTGGGCGCCGAGGAACTTCTTTACCTCGTGGTGCACAAACAATAGATCATATTGATATCGAAACAAATTAATTACTCTATTTAAATTAATAATTTGTGGGTCATTTGACCCACTTGTATTAGGACGCTAAAACCTATGTTAGCTATTATTCGTGGCATCATTGTCATTTTGTACACCATTATTGTGGTGACGTTTGGCATGATCTACTGCATGTTTTCACCAAGAAATCCTAAACATGTCATGACTTATGGTCGTTTATTTGGCAAGTTATCGCGCGTTTTCGGCATCAAACTGGTGGAACGATTCCCCAAAAATGCGCAAAATTATGGCCCAAGTATTTATATCGGTAACCATCAAAATAATTTTGACATGGTAACTATGTCGAATGCGGTTCAGCCAAATACTGTGACAGTAGGTAAAAAGAGCTTAGTTTTTATTCCATTTTTTGGACTGCTTTATTGGATCACGGGCAATATTTTGATTGACCGCTCTAATCGTTCTAAAGCACATGGCACCATTTCTCAAGTTGCTGACCAAATAAAGTCAAAGAAAATCTCTGTTTGGATGTTCCCTGAAGGTACCCGTAGTCGTGGTCGTGGCTTGTTACCTTTTAAAACAGGCGCTTTTCATGCAGCTATTCAAGCTGGTGTACCTATTATTCCTGTGTGTGTCTCTACAACTCAAGGCAAAATAAAGCTAAATCGTTGGAATAATGGTTATGTTATTGTGGAGATGCTACCCCCGATAGATGTATCTAAATACAATAAAGATCAGGTACGAGAGTTGGCTGAAGATTGTCGCCAGATAATGAAAGCTAAAATTGAAGAACTCGATAAAGAAGTTGAAGAAATGAACCAACGAGATTTTGCGGGTAAATTGAATTAATAGAGATAAACTTCACTTAATTATCATAATATAAGCCTGTTTTTCAGGCTTATATTGTTTTTAATGTATGAAAATACGCTATGGTATTAACTATTTTTAGGATTTATGTCACATCCGCGCTATTATGCTCCCGTAATTTCATTTAAGTCCCCTGTATTTAAACATCACAGCAGCTTTTTTTTCCTAACACAGCACTTTTTATTGCGAATTAGGAATATTTGTATTTTGTTGCGGAGAAAGTATGTCATTTAGTCGTCGCCAGTTTATTCAGGCTTCAGGCTTTGCGGTATGTCTGGGCTCAATATCTTTTACAGTTCGTGCTGAATCAGCCATTGATAAACAATTACCGATCCCTCCATTGTTAGAATCTCGCAATGGTCAGCCTCTTTTTTTAACGTTGCAAAATGTTCATTGGGCATTTAATGGCACACAAAAAGTTGAGGCTTGGGGAGTCAATGGTTCAATGCCTGGACCTACCATTAAGGTAAAAAGTGGCGATGATATAAAACTGATTTATAGCAATCGTCTTAATGAACCTGTATCGATGACGGTAAGCGGATTATTAGTTCCCGGTACTCAAATCGGTGGAGCCGCAAGGCTAATGTCTCCGGGGGCTTATTGGTCTCCTGTGTTGCCTATTCGTCAAAAAGCAGCAACATGTTGGTATCATGCTAATACGCCTTTCAAAATGGCTCCTCACGTTTACAACGGCCTTATGGGAATGTGGATCATTGAAGATGATGAAAGCAAATCATTGCCATTACCTAAGCATTATGGCGTGAATGATTTTCCTATCATCATTCAAGATAAACGAATTGATAATTTTGGTGCTCCTCAGTACGACCAAGAGGCTGCATCAAATGGATTTTATGGTGATACACTCTTAGTGAACGGTCGTGAAGACCCTTATATTGAAGTTTCAAGAGGCTGGATCCGTTTGCGTTTAGTTAATGCTTCTAATGCTCGCCGTTATGAATTAAAAGCAAATGATGGACGCTCACTTTATCTCATCGCTTCTGATCAAGGTTTATTAACCGCACCTGTTGAGTTGAAATCTATTCCTATGGCCCCCGGTGAAAGACGTGAAATCTTAGTTGATATGTCTGAGGGTAATGAAGTCACAATCACTGCGGGAGAAAACGCAGGTTTTATGGACAAGCTACGAGGTATTTTTGAGCCGTCAAATTTACTGCGTAATGCGAATATTCTCACTATTAGACCAACGGGATTAATGTCATTAATGACAGATAAAGTCCCCCAACAATTAGCAGTAGATGACACACAAATTACGTCAGCGATTCAGCCTAGAAGCATTCAATTGCATGATAGCCCCCCTGGTATTAATAATGCCCGATGGGAATTATCAAGAATAGACTTAGTGGGTAAGCAAAATGGTTGGGAACGTTGGATGGTCACGGTGCCTAGCCCGCAACCTTTTCATATTGAAGGGGTCCGTTTTAAAGTGATTAGTCATAATGGACAAAAACCATCGCCTGCTGATTTTGGTTGGAAAGACACTATATGGATTGAAAATCAAAGTGAATTATTGGTGGAATTAAAACAGCCTTCTTACGGACACTTTCCTTTTCTTTACTATAGCCAAATGTTAGAAAATGCAGATAAAGGTATGGTAGGACAAATAGAAATTACGCCTGCGGAATAACACGAAACTTAATTAAAAAAAGTGCTTTTTATTTATTATTTACTAAAGTTAAATAATCTAAAAATATTTAATTTTTAGAATTGTTAACTAAATTAAGGTTATTGTTTCCTTATGTATTGTCTCTTTATTTAATTTATTTAATTTATTTAAATATTGAATCAAGGTACTATAAATTTATTAATCGTTAATTTTTAGAGTTTGTAAAATCGTTTGTATTGATCTAACTTCGTTTCATCTATCTGTATATTTGTGATTAACTAGTCATTCTATCTATTTTTATGGATGGTTTTTATATTTTTGCGATGTCTATCAAGTAATTATTTCTATATAAAACAGAGAATCCTTACGCCTTTATTTTTGACTTCTAATTGATGTTATTAATTTAAATTTAACTAAGGTATTAGAATGAACAAAGAAATAGCTTTAAGTCATCGTCACAATTCAAAGAAAAAAAATATAATAAATAAAAATGTATTTCAACTTTCTCTTGTTGCATCAGCGCTTCTCTTTTCCGGATATTCCGTTGCTTACTCTGAAACAGGACAACTTGGCGATAAACAAAGTTGGGAAAGTCAAGAATATCAAAAGGATTGGGGACTTGCAGCCATGAATGCCTCTAGTGCTTACGCATTAGGCTTTCATGGGCAGGGTGCTAAAATCGGTGTAATGGATTCAGGCGCTTTATTATCTCACCAAGAGCTGAGTGGCTCACGTTTTCATGCTGTAAAAGCGAAAGGCGAATATGGCACAACGGGAATGCGTTATCCTCAAGAAATGGGGGGGAATTATGAAAAAGGCCAAGTATTTGACGTAGATGGCGGTTGGATAAAAGGCGTAAATGATACACACGGAACACACGTTACCGGAACAGTAGGTGCTAACCGTGATGGTAATGGCATGCACGGTGTTGCATGGGGCGCTGATGTTTATCTTGGTAATACTGGTGCGACAGACAGTAATAACTATGGCCCTTATCAAGACTATCAGTATTTTTATACTGGCTGGAAAGCGATGGTCGATGCGGGTGCTCAGGTAATTAATAATAGCTGGGGAACTAATCCGCGTATTATTAATACTATACCAACAAAAGGTCCTGATGGTGGTAATACAACAGTACATATGCCTGTTGATACCACAGCACAAACAGAATATGAATATTTTTATTTCAAGAAAGTTTATGGCGATAAACCTTCTTTTGTTGATGCCGCTTATGATGCTGTAAAAGGGACTAATACCGTACAAGTATTCACAACGGGGAATCGTGACTTTGCCCAGCCTTATTATCGTCCTCTTTATCCTTATTTTAATCCAGAAGCAGAAAAGCATTGGATTGCAGTCGCTGGTCTTGAACAAACCGCAGATAAATCGGGGTATCAATTAATTAAAGTCTTCAATGAAGCCGGTAATGCGAAATGGTGGACAGTTGTTGCACCAGGTCGTGCAATTTACTCTTCAGTTGTTGATGAAGAAGGTAACGCAGGTTGGAATACTTTTAGTGGAACATCAATGGCAGCACCACACGTTACCGGTGCTATGGGTGTTCTAATGTCACGTTATCAATCGATGGATGCGATGCAAGTACGTGATGTGATGTTTACAACCGCTAATCATCGTAATCCAGACGGAAGTTTATATGATAGCTGGACTGCGGATGAAGGAACTCCAGATATTCGTTATGGCTGGGGTACGCCTGATTTAGATAAAGGCATGTATGGCCCAGGCCAGTTCTTAGGTAAATTTGAATATAAACTTGATGCTGTGCCATTAGATGTATGGACAAATGATATTTCACAAACCGCATTAGATTTACGTGAAAAAGAAGATCTTGCATGGTTGAAGGAATATCAAGATAAAGGAATTGCAGCAGGTGGCGATTATAATTTAGGCACTGATTTTGTTATTAATGACGGCAATCCAGATCCAACTTCGCATATTGTAAGCAAAGAAGATGCTGAAAAATGGCGTAAAGAGTATTACCAAAAACGTGCTGATGCTATTCAAGCTAAAATAGATGCGGGTTTATATAACGGCTCTTTAGTGAAGAAAGGTGAAGGAACATTAGTGATGACAGGTGACAACACATATCGTGGTGGCACAACTGTTGAGCAAGGTACTTTATATGGTTTTACTGAATCATTAGGTACGAAAGCTGTTAATGTGAATGGCGGTAAATTAAGTGTTATTAATCGTTATAACGATACTTTCACTCAAAAAGGCCAATTAGCTTCTAATGAAAGCCATAAAGCGAATATTAATATCAACGATAAAGGAACTTATTTAGTTACTGTTGGGCACGATGTTAATGTTGGCGATTTGGTGCTGAATAAAGGTGCTATTTTAGATGTTGGTGCTGATAATGTAGGACAATTACGTGATGTTTATCTTAATGATAATGTTACAACCGGAACAGTAAATGCCGATAATTTAACGGATAATCGAGTTAAAACTAAAATATTAGCCGCTAATAATGATATAGCGACTAACAATGATTATGCGTTATTTGATAAAAATGTTTCCGTAAAAGATAACGCAATTACAGGTACATTAAGTAAGAAAGAAAATACTTCTTTAGCGACTTTTGCAAATAATGAAAATGGTCGTTCTATTGCTAATGCTTTAGATAGCAATGGCAGTGGTGAATTATTTAATGCAGTATTACCAATGAATGAAAAAGATTTAAGTAAAACCTATCAGTCATTGGGTAGTGACATGTATTTAAATGCGAATAACGCTAGTGTTGTTAACGTATTAGGATTAACAAGAACAGTGAAAGATCAGGCAATTGGTATAGGCCATGGTCGTTATGCTCAACTTGATAATAGTAATGCGCGTATTTGGATGACGGGTATTGGCCAATGGGGCAGTGCTGACTATGGTCAAAGTAATATGGACGTTGATTTTTATGCCGGCTTATTAGGTGCAGAGATTGATATTACTGAAAATACCAAAGTCGGTCTGTTCTTTGGTGCGGGTTCTACTAAATATAAAGGTAATGAACAAGGTAAAATAGAAAGTAACGATATTCATATCGGTGCTTATGGGGTATCAAATCTTTATGATGTTGCTTCTTTAAATTATGGTATTACTCATACTAATCAAGATAGAGATGCAAAAAGAACACTTTGGGTAGGACAAAATACAGGTTATAACTCAACCAGTTATGATGCAAAGATCACTCAAATTTTCTTAGAAGGTGCTTATACCCAATTTAATACTGATAAATACTCTATTGAACCTTATGCTGGATTTAACTGGTTACGTGTATCAACAGATGATATTAATGAGAATGTGGGTAATATGAAGTTTACTACTCATACTGATTCACAAGATATTCAAGTGGGTACTGTTGGTTTACGTGGTGGTTATCCATTTATGGCCGGCAATGTAAATATGGCATTAAAAGGTGATATTTCTGCGAGCCATCTATTTGGTGATAATCGCCCTGAATCACGTTTATTCTTATCAAACTCTGGTGACGCAACATTACGTGGCGGTAAATTAGATAATTTATTTGGCGTTGGTTTAGGTGTTGATGCACAATTAAGTAAATCAACTACTTTGGGTATTTCTTACCAAGGCCAATATAACAGCGATATCAGTTCTAGTGGTGTTAATGCAACATTGAAAATTAATTTTTAATTAATATTTATTACGTTAAATATTAAAGCCCTTAGTGATAAGGGCTTTTTTTTATATTAAAATTTATTAATTTAATTATAAATATCATTATTTAACAGGGTGTAACAATTATGGTTAAATTAATAAATAATGATACTTTTTTTAATTGTGAATGTAATAAACTTATTGTTGATTTAAATAAAACTAGAAATAGAATTAATAAGATAGAAAATATCAATCTTTCTCTCTTTTTATCAGTCGAAAATAAATCTTTTATCTATAAAATAGTAGAAAAAATAAAGTCTATTTTTAATGTAGAGAAAAAAATAGACTTTATTAAAACAAAAGGGATGTTTAATTTATCAAAATTTTTAACTGATGATATACGCAGGAAGAAGGTAAAGGATCTTGACAAAATAACTATTAGCAAAAAAGAATTGCATGACTTTATTATTGATTATAATGATAATAATAAATTAAACTCATTTAATTGGTTTGTTGGTCAGTATGTTAAAACTAAAGGCGATTTGCTATTAGTAACAAAAATAGCATATTTCTTAGAAGATAATAAGTGTGAATTTAATCCATTTAATTTAATCATTGAATCAACTCGTATATCAAATTATTTATTTCTATTCAACTCTCTAATTACAGAAGTAAATAATGAAATAAAAAAGAAAATTTTCTTCGATGTTATCGAAGACTACTTTAATAAGAATAAAAGTGATTTTGAATCTAGCCTGAAAGTAAAACAACTAGATTTATTTTTAGAAAATAGTTATGTCATTGAACGTTCTGATGAATTAAAGCAAGCCTTTAAGAATATCATGAAAAATATGATTAATAAAAATATTGATTTTAATGAATTTATAAAAGATCTTATCAGTATTGTAGTTGAAGAAGTTGAAGAAACGAAAGAAGTAAAAAAATTACAAGAATATTTTAATCGTTATTGTTCGGCAGAATATTATTTAGAAGTTTTGAATGATGTGATAAATAAATATAAATTAGATGGTATAAACCGTGAACAATTTAATAAAATTATGAAACATACAAATAATATTATTAAAGATATTAATCGCTATGTTTGCCAACATTTAAATAAAATTAATGATGATTCATATATAGGAATAGATAAAGAACAATATCTTATTAGAGTGGATCAAATTTTAGATGTATTTAAACGGCTAGAGTGCTAAGTGAAAAGAAACGCACCTATAAAGGTGCGTTTCTCAGAAGATAAGGTTAACTTAATGCTACTTTAATTCCTAATCCAATTAATACAACCCCGAGCACTTTATCAATGCTTTTTTGAATTTTGTTTAGCATTTTTCTTACTGGCGCGCTTTGTATTAATAAAACCAATAAAGGCCAATAAATAATCGCTAAACCCCAAATAATAAATGCATACCACAGCTTTTCACTAATACTGGAATCAATACTTAGTACTTGAGTGAAAACCGCAAGGAAAAAGAGCGTTGCTTTGGGATTGAGTAAGTTACATAAGAAGCCTTGCATAAAGGCTTTTTTAAAGCTGATCTGTGAATGCTTTGCTGTGTTTTCATCAATCGTATGATTAGATTTTGACAGTAAGCTTTGTAAGCCAATCCAGAGTAGGTAAGCAGCACCAGCATATTTCAACACAGAAAAAAGCCATGGTGTTGTGGTAATTAATACAGCAATACCCGCAACACAATAAGACATATGAACCAGTAAAGCCGCGACAATACCCATTGCTGTCATCATTGCCGCAGAGCGTTGATAACGAGCCGCATTTTTTACAACGAGAAAAAAGTCTGGTCCCGGAGAGATCATCCCAAGTAAAGCAATTGTAAAAACGACTAAAGAAGTTTCAAGCATAATAGCGCCTTGTATATAACAATATTATAATGATTGTATCTTATATGATTAAGTTAACACTTCGAGTATAAAGCAATTATTTATTATCGAGGAAGCATAATTTGTATCGACTCAGGTTTTAGCTTTACGTATAGTGTGAACAGTTTTTTTTCCCCATCTTTACCCGTAGGTGTGTAAATGAATATTAGTTTAATCGCAGCATTAGCGATGGATCGCATTATTGGTATGGAAAAGGCAATGCCTTGGACATTACCTGGTGACCTCGCATGGTTTAAAAAAAATACGTTAAATAAACCCGTTATTATGGGCCGGGTTACTTATGAGTCTATCGGTCGTCCTTTACCGAATCGTCTTAATATAGTATTGAGTAGCCAACCAGGAACTGATAACGATGTTGTTTGGGTTAAATCAGTAGAGGAAGCATTACAAGCCGCTGAAAATCATGAAGAAATTATGGTTATTGGTGGTGGCAAAGTTTATGAACAATTTTTACCAATGGCGAGTTCATTATATCTGACTCATATTGATGCGGAAGTCATTGGTGATACAACTTTCCCTGATTACGAGCCCGATGAATGGGATTCTATTTTTATGGAATATCATGAGGCAGACGAAAATAACTCACATAATTACTGTTTTGAAATACTAAAAAGAAGAAAATAACATTAATTAATTAAAAAGGGAGATTAAATATCTCCCTTTTTATTATTTGTATTTTATTAATACATTTATATTTATAAGGTAACTCTAATATTCTAATAAAAATATTAGAACAAATTAAAATAGCTTTATTATTAAATAATCATTATTTATATTTTAATAAATTTGCTTTAAAAGAATAATATATGAGATATATATACATATATAGTGTTTTTATTCTATAAACACTTAAAAAAGACACTTAATTCACGACGATAAAAAAATAACTAATTGAATTTAAAGGTTTTATTTTCGTTAGAAAGAAAATAAATCTTTTATACTAATTAATTACCATTATTTGAGTGAAAAAAAATGGTTTATTAGAATAAAGTGACGACATTAGATATAAAAAGCATAGAAAACAAGCCATTCACTTTGCCGTTGTACGCTTGTATTCTATGTTAAAAAATTAGAGTAAAACAGAAATGTTTATTGTGATGTAGATAAGCTTGGTTGAGTAAAAAATTGCTTATCTTCCCAGCGTAAGCAAGTAAGATCACCGCCCCAACAACAACCTGTATCTAATGCATAAACATTATCAGGTGTGCCTTTGCCTTCAAGAGATGCCCAATGACCGAAGATAATGCTATAACCTTCTGGTAACTGGCTTGGTAAATCAAACCACGGTTTTAACGGTGCAGGGGCTTCTAATGGCTTATCTTTGCAAATCATATCGAGCTGACCATTAGGGAAGCAATAACGCATTCGTGTTAATGCATTAGTACTAAAGCGTAAGCGAGCAAGTCCTGTAAGTTCTGGTGACCAGTTATTTGGCATATCCCCATACATTGAGTTAATGAATAGCGGATAGCTATCACTGCTTAATATGGCTTCGACTTCACGAGCACAGATTTTTGCTGTTTCTAAATCCCATTGCGGTGTAATACCCGCATGTGCCATCACCAGTTTTTTTTCTTCGTCAACTTGCAACACGGGTTGGCGCCTTAGCCAATTAATTAGTTCGTCAATATCTGGTGCATTTAGTAATTCATTCAATCTATCTTTTGGTTTATTGCGACTAATTTTTGCAAAAACACCAAGTAGATGAAGGTCATGATTACCTAATACAAGTTTAAGAGAAGAACCTAAACTTTTTACAAAACGCAAAACCTCTAGTGAATCAGGACCCCGAGCAACAAGATCGCCAGTTAACCAAAGAGTATCCTGAATAGGATCAAAATTTACTTTATCAAGCAGATGGCGTAATTCTTGGTAACAACCATGAACATCACCAATTAAATAAGTAGCCATAATTAGTTTATCAATGTCGGAAGTGCAAGACGGAAAACAGGGATCTCTATTTGAAATAATCGGCCATTAGCATCTATCATTTCATAATGACCTTCCATAGTGCCCATTGGCGTTTCAAGAACCGCACCACTGGTATAGCGATATTGTGTTCCGGGTTCAATCAAAGGCTGTTCACCGACAACCCCTTCACCTTGAACTTCAGTGGTATGTCCTTGAGCATTAGTAATTAACCAATATCTACGCAGGAGGCGAATTGCACACTTATTCAAATTATGAATGGATACCGTGTAAGCAAAGACATAGCGTTGATTATCAGGTGAAGATTGACTTTCAATGTAAACGCTTTGTACTTGTATCGCCACTTTTGATGAGGTGAACATAGTGCCTCCTGTTTCTGGTGTTCTCTTATGCTTCTTGCTTTTGCGATAACCAGTTTGCCACTTTGCAGTACTGCTCAACAGAAATATTTTCTGCACGAGCTGTCGGATCGATATCAAGCGCAATCATATCTTCTGCTGCCAATAATCCACCCAAGCTGTTACGCAGTGTTTTACGTCGCTGGTTAAATGCTTGTGCAGTAATACGACTTAACATCGTTAAGTCACTAACTGGATAAGGTTTTTCTTTGTAAGGGATTAAGCGAACTACTGCTGAATCTACTTTAGGTGCGGGTCTGAATGAAGTAGGTGGAACTTCAAGAACAGGAATAATCTGGCAATGATATTGTGCCATTACACTTAATCGACCATAAGTTTTACTGCCATGACCTGCAACTAGACGATTTACTACTTCTTTTTGCAGCATAAAAGTCATGTCTGAAATGGCATCTGCAAAACTAAATAGGTGAAACATTAAAGGAGTCGAAATGTTATAAGGCAAGTTACCAAAGACACGTAGAGGCTGCTGACGTTCTTTTGCTAGTGCAGCAAAATCTATCGTCATAGCATCTTGCTGAATAATGGTCAGCTTGTCTTTTAATGTTGGATGAATCTCTAAGCGCGCAGCTAAATCGCGGTCGATTTCAACAACGGTCATTTTATCCATTCTTGCAGCAACTGGCTCAGTTAATGCACCTAACCCTGGGCCGATTTCAACAACGGCTTCACCTGGCTTTGGGTAAATGGATTCAACAATACTTTCGATAATATAGCTGTCGGTTAAAAAGTTCTGCCCGAAGCGTTTGCGGGCAAAGTGACCCTGATGGACTCTATTATTCATTACAATTTTGTATCATATTAATGGCTAAATTTAATGCGGTGCGAAAACTGCCAGCATCTGCACTTTTAGTACCTGCAAGTTCAAGGGCTGTCCCATGATCAACAGATGTACGGATAAAAGGAAGACCGAGGGTAATATTCACTGCACGACCGAAACCTTCGTATTTTAGCACAGGTAATCCTTGATCGTGATACATTGCCAGCACCGCATCTGCATGAGCTAGATATTTAGGCTGAAAGAGTGTATCTGCCGGATAAGGACCATGAAGATGAACTCCTTGATCACGTAATTGTGCTAATGCCGGTTCAATTATATCAATTTCCTCACGACCCATATGACCACTTTCACCGGCATGAGGATTAAGACCACAAACATAAATTTGGGGGGATGTAATACCAAATTTTGTTTTTAAATCATGGTTTAGTATAGTAATTATTTCATTGAGAAGCTGACCTGTTATTGCATCGGCAACGTCTCTTAAAGGGAGATGTGTGGTAGCTAAAGCGACTCTTAGAGTATCTGTTGCCAGCATCATTACAACACGTTCACAGTGGCTGCGATCAGCAAAAAATTCTGTATGTCCTGTAAATGGTACGCCAGCATCATTAATAATGCCTTTATGTACTGGCCCTGTTACTAATGCAGAAAACTCACCGTTAAGACATCCATCACAAGCCCTTGCTAATGTTTCTACAACATATTGCCCATTACGTGCATCAAGATGGCCAGCAATAACATCAGCATGGATCAGCGGTACTGGCAGTATATAGATTTGGCTAGGGATATGTACTAAAGGTGGCGTATTGGGATCGTATTCGACTACAGTAAGTGGAAGATCTAATAATTGCGCTCTGATTTTCAGTAATTGAGGATCTGCACAAACAACCCAAGGCAGATCCCAATTCATTTGAGCTAATGAAATGATTAGATCAGGACCAACCCCGGCTGGTTCGCCGGGGGTGATAACAAGTGGTTTATTAAGCTTAGTTTGCATTATTGTCGTTCATAATTTGTACATAAGCCCCTGCACGCAATTCTTGCATCCAGTTTTGAACCTCTTCACTAAACTTACGATTAAAGAGTAAACGGTAAGCTTGTTCTTTATTTGCTGCATCTGTTTTATCAACACTACGAGTGTCTTCTAGTTCAATTAGATGCCAGCCAAAGTTTGAGCGAACAGGTTGGCTCATTTCATTTTTATTTAAACGCATTAAGGCGTCGCGGAATGCGGGATCATAAACATCAGGCATCGACCATCCTAAATCACCACCACGTAATGCGGAACCTGGATCTTCAGAATATTCTTTAGCGGCATCAGCAAAGCTTATTTTTCCGCTACGAATATCTGCTGCAATTTGCTGTAATTTTGCGTAAGCCTGCTCATCATTCATAATTGGTGAGCTTTTTAGCAGGATATGGCGGCCTTTAACTTCGGTAACAGAAATAGTTTTTGAACCACCACGCACATCATTAACTTTGATGATATGCAAACCAACACCAGAATGAATCGGCCCTACAATTTCACCTTTTTGGGCGTTAGCGAGCTCTTTAGCGAAAAGCGTTGGCAATTCATCAATAGATGCCCATCCCATATTACCGCCATTGAGTGCTTGTGGATCGGCAGAATAGGTTGCGGCTAATTTACCAAAATCAGCACCACTTTTAATTTGATTCATAATACGAGCCACAACTTGTTTTGCTTTTTCGATTTCAGCTGGAGCCGGATTTTCTGATAATGGAATTAAGATATGGCTAAGATTTAGATCAACACTTTGACTACTTTGGTTCTCGATTTGTTTGGCTAAAGAATCAACTTCTTGAGGTAAAATAGTAATGCGGCGGCGTACTTCATTATTACGAACTTCAGCAAGCATCATTTCTTTACGAATATCTTGACGATAATCGTTATAAGAAATGCCATCTGCAGCAAGGCGTTTTTTCAGATTTTCAAATGAAACATTATTTTCAGCAGCAATGCCTTTAATGGTTGATTCAACAGCAGCTTCTGGAATATCAATTTGCATTTGTTGGGCCATTTGCAAAATGATGTTATCCATGACTAAACGCTCTAAAATTTGTTGGCGAAGAACTTGCTCATCAGGCATTTCTTGACCTGCATTTTTTGCGTTCATCTTCACGGTTTGTAGCATTCTATTGACGTCACTTTCTAAAACGACACCATTATTTACCACAGCAGATACGCGGTTTAATTCTTGTGCAGCAAATGCTGTTGAGCTGGTGGCTGCACCGACTGTGATCATAAAGCCGATAAACAGCGTTTTCCAATTTTTCATAAGTTTCCCATTATGTGTTTTCCGCATCTTGTTGCGGGGTGACATATTTATTCAGCCAATTTCGTAGTCTGATAACATCAGAATGCTCTTTGATAAGGTAAGATACCGCGTTCAAGCATTTTCTGGCTACCCAAACTATGATTGTTACTTAGGCCTCTGAGTTCCACATTGACAGACCATTTATTATCGATATCGCTGTGGTCTACTTTCCAGCCAACAATTTTGCGTTCATAACCGACGTTTACGGCCCAACAACAGGTATTATATTGTATACCAACCATTTGGCTAACAGGCTCTGATTCTTTGGTATCAAAGTAATAGGAGCCTACCAGTCCCCAGCGTTCAGCTAATGGCCAACTTCCCACCACACCGATTTGAGAAATTCCTTTTTGGTAATCTTTTAGCCAATTGTTCTGTGAATCTTCAAGGGTACGAATACGAGTTGCTTGAATATAATCACGGTCTACATAACGATAGTTTAACTGTAGAAGGTGGTCGCTATCTTTACGATATTCCATAATCGCATCACCCATAGACACACTACCTAAGCGGCGGTCATATTGTAATCCACCTCGCATACCCCACTCATCAGAGATACGCCAGTAAGCATCACCCGCCCAAACCATAGAGCCTGATTCATCTTTACTATTAATAATTTCATTAATTTTTGATGAAGGGCCTGTTCTTGGTCGCTCAAAGAAGTAGATTTGACCCACAGAAACGTTAAAACGTTCAACCAGTTCGCTATCATAAAAACGCGAAGTTACCCCAGCAGTTAATTGGTTTGCAGAGGCAATTCTGTCTAAGCCGCCATACATTCTGTCGCGAAATAAACCATTGTAGTTTGATTGCAGTAGTGACGAGTCAAAGTTATTGATATTGGTTTGATCTTTATAAGGAACATAAAGATATTGAACGCGAGGTTCTAAAGTTTGTGTGATATCGCCTTGACTATACTGGCGCTCAAAAACCACTTTCGCATCAGATTTAAATTGGGGCAGTACACGGTTAACATTATCTTTTAATACATCCCCGTATTTTTCTTTGTAAGCATCAGGAATATCTTGGTCGTAATGAGTGGCCATTAGCTTTAATTCGTTATTAAAGCTTGCCCAACCATTTGAGAGTGGTAATGAAACGGTAGGTTCGATGTGGAAACGATTTGCCTCAGGAGTATTGTCGCCTACGCTAGTAAAACGGACAAATTGAGCGTAGGTACGAAAATCAAATGGACCAATATCGTTTTTGTAATAATTAAGATCAAGTTGTGGTTCTGCACGGTATGCCTTGGCATTTCTATTTTCAGAGAAAATCTGAAATTGTTTCGTGGTGAGTGTGGCATTCCAATTTTGCTGTGCATAACCCGTACTGAATTTTTGTGTTGCGTAACCGTCAGTGGTATTACCGTACTGCGAGGTAAAATCGGTGAAGTATTTATTATCGCTTACTTTGGTGTAATCGATATTAAAACGCCAGACGTTATTCATTACGCCATTATGACCCCAGTAAAATAACCAACGACTTGCAGAATCACGAGGTAGATAGCCTGCATTCGCTTCGTTTTTGTCTTTATTATACTGTGTGTCGTGATTTATCCAGTCAACTGCAATAGTACCGCTTCCTGGCGTGGTTAAATAACGGAATTCATTATCTAATTTTAAGCCTCGGCGACTGATATAGTTGGTGGTAATGGTTGCATCGTAATTAGGGGCAATATTCCAGTAATAAGGCAGTAAAAATTCAAAACCAGAACTACGAGAATAACTTCCGTTTGGAATAAGAAAACCTGAGCGACGTTTATCACCAATAGGAAGTTGAAGATATGGGCTGTAAAAAATCGGCACATTTGCGACACGAAAACGTGCATTCCAGATTTCAGCAACTTGTTCTTCTCGGTCTAAGATGACTTCTGAACCTAAAACACTCCAGCTATCATCACCAGGTAAACAAGAGGTGAACATTCCTTTATCCATAATGGTATAGCGGTTTTCTCCACGCATTTGCATTTTATCTGCGTAACCACGGCCTTGACGGCCAACCATTTGGTAATCACCTTCTTCAATATCGGTGTCTTTATTGTTTAAATTAGACCAAGCACGAGGGCCTTTTAAGATGATTTGTGGATCATCGTAAGACACATTACCCGTTGCCGTTACCATTCTTAATGGTACTTCACCCTCAGTCTGTGTTAATTCAACACTATCAGCACTGAGAGTTTGGTTGCCTTGTGTAATACCTACATCACCTTTATATCTAACCATACGCGGGTATTCCCCTTGCATATCATTAGCTTTAATAGTGACTGGTAACTTATTAGGATCACCTTCTACGAGAGGTTTGTTATAAACAGGAACTCCCAGCAGGCATTGAGAGGCAAGATCAGCATAAGCAGGCTGACCATATATTGTGGCCCAAACCAAGGTGGCCAGCAGTGTGGGATAACTTTTTTTCATAAGTATTTATGTGCTTCCGTCATCAGTGGCTTCTTACTGCTAAACAGCCAGAAACTAACGCAGGGAGTTACGCGACATCAGCCCGACGTCCTGAACATTGTTCTAACGGTAACCGAAAAAATGGCGTTAACCTCATTTTTTCGATGTTTCTGTGTTGAAATAGGTTAATAGCTTTATTAGAAACAAAAAAACACCGCGCTTGTGCGGTATTTAATGCTGTATAACAACGCTAAGGTTATTCGTTTGGTCACTCATTTTACTTTAACACAATTTAAACGAAAACAGCATTATCTCTGTATAAAGAGAAAGGGGGATTTCGCTTATTTTAAGAAAATTTCTATTTGATGTCGGCTTGGCGTTAGGTGTGAAAGCAAATGAATAGTATGATAATGCAAATTTGTGAGCAGGGCATTGACGATTTGAGGAGTGTATGCGCTATTGGGGAAAATTATTAGGCCTTATCATTGGTAGCTTTGCTGGTGTGGGCTTTTGGGGAATTGTCATTGGTGTTTTTCTTGGTCATCTTTACGATGTGCAAAGAAGTAAATTAGGCAATGGCGGGCGTTTTACTCGTGATAGACAAGCATTTTTCTTTGCTGCGACATTTCAAGTGCTTGGACATCTTACAAAATCAAAAGGGCGCGTTACACAAACAGATATCACACTTGCTAGTCGTCTAATGGATAGAATGAATTTGCATGGTGCAGCTCGTCAAGCCGCGCAACAAGCCTTTAGAGAAGGTAAAGCATTTGATTTTCCGTTACGTGCAACATTACAACGAGTCAGACAAAGTTGTGTCGGTCGCAGTGACTTGCTTCAGATGTTTCTGGAAATTCAGTTACAAGCGGCATTTGCAGATGGAGAACTCCATCCGAACGAGAGAAAAATGCTGTTTATCATTATTGATGAGCTTGGATTTTCGCGCGCACATTTTGAACATATATTAGCAATGATGCAGGCTGGCCAAAATTTCCATTATCAAAATGGCAACGCTTATCAACAAACATCTCAAGGCCCAACGCTATCTGACGCTTGTAAAGTCCTCGGTATTAAAGAGAGTGATGATGTTAAAACGATAAAAAGAGCTTATAGAAAACTGATGGGTGAACATCATCCTGACAAGTTAGTTGCAAAAGGTTTACCACCTGAAATGATGGAAATTGCAAAACAAAAAGCACAATCTATACAAGTAGCTTACGATTTGATTAAAAAAGAAAAAGGATTTCGTTAATATCTTGTAAATGAAGATGAGAAAAGAGAGAATTATTCCGTGATAGAGATAACTTAGACTAAGTTGAGTTTATTATTTATCACGGTAAAATATAAATGAAATTTAATTATTTCATTCACTCTTCTCTTAAAAAAGGAACTGAATCAATGTCAAACGTCCGTGTTCTTGTTGGGGTTATGGGATTAGCGCTTTGCTTGCTCCTTGCTTCACTAAGTTCGGTGACCGTTTTAGTTTCGTGACAGAAGCTAAAAATCTGCAAGGCATTCAAAATGTATCGGCGTATGGAATGCTGGATGCGTAATGAATAACTCTTGAGCGTGTAACTGCAGGCGAGGTGCCATCACTCTTGCCTGCTGGTGAGCATAAAAACGATCTCCTAAAATAGGATGACCCAACGCCAGCATATGTACCCGCAATTGATGAGAACGCCCCGTAATGGGTGATAACTTTACGCGAGTTGCATTCTCTTCATATTCCAGCACTTCATAAAACGTTTGTGCAGCTTTTCCAGTTTCATGACATACCTTTTGTTTTGGTCTATTTGGCCAATCACAAATCAATGGTAAATCCACCAATCCTTCTTCTTTTTCAAGCCGACCCCATACGCGTGCGATATAGGTTTTTTTCGGTTCGCGCTCACGAAACTGGCGTTTCAGTTCTCGCTCTGCCGCTTTATTTAATGCCACAACCATCACACCACTTGTAGCCATATCAAGGCGATGCACTGATTCAGCGTCAGGAAATTCCGCTTTAATACGAGACATAATGCTGTCGTGATGTTCTGGTGCTTTACCCGGTACAGAAAGTAATCCACTTGGTTTATTAACAGCAATAATATGTTCATCTTGATAAAGAACATGTAACCAAGGGTCTGTTGGTGGGTTATAAACTTCCATCATGGTGGATATCTCACAAAATAACGGGGAGTGCAGACTCCCCGTTGTCAGTATACTTACTGGTGGGTAACAACAATAAGGCGAATAGCATCTAAGCGCCATGTTGCTTCATCTAAGTGATTCAGAATATGCGTGCGCTCATTTTCAATGGCTTCAACTTCATCATCACGAATATTGGGGTTAACAGCACGCAATGCAGCTAAACGAGAAAGTTCATGTGTTAATACACGGTCTGCTTGTGCTTTTGCTTTGCTAATTAGCGCTGTCGCTTCTGTTTCCATTAGTGGTTCAGAGGATTTCAGTACATGGTGAACTTCACTTTGTACAGCATTAACCAATTTACTTGATGTATGACGATTAACCGCATTTAATTGGCGGTTAAAGCTTTCAAACTCAACCTGAGAAGCAAGGTTGTTGCCTTTTAAATCGAGCAATAAGCGAACTGGCGTTGCCGGTAAGAAGCGGCTCAAATGCAGATGCTTAGGCGCTTGAGCTTCTACAACATAAATTAGCTCAATTAATAATGTTCCTACTGGTAGCGCTTTGTTTTTCAGCAAAGAAACGGCACAACTTCCTGTATCGCCAGAGAGCACTAAGTCTAAGCCATTGCGAATAATCGGATGTTCCCAACTAATAAATTGAGTATCTTCGCGAGATAGCGCTTGCTCTCTATCAAAGGTAATTGTGCAGCCATCTTGTGGTAATCCAGGAAAATCAGGGACTAACATATGATCAGATGGCGTTAATATGATCAGACTATCACTGCGATCTTCTTGATTGATGCCAACAATATCAAAGAGATTAAGTGCAAAATTAACCAGTTCAGGATCGTTATCTTGTGCTGCAATTTTACCTGCTAACTCAACACCTTTCTCACCACCATTAGAGTGCATTTCTAATAGACGGTCACGGCCTTGTTCTAATTTGAGCTTCATGTCATCGTGCTGTTTACGGCAAGACGCAATAAACTCATCAAAATCAGCAAGTTCATTAGGTTGAGCAAGATAATTAACTAACGCATTGTATTCATTATCATAAATTGTACGACCTGTTGGGCAAGTGTGTTCAAAAGCATCTAAGCCTTCGTGATACCAGCGAAGTAAAACAGATTGCGCAGTACCTTCAAGGTAAGGAATGCTGATATCGATATCACGGTTTTGACCAATACGATCTAGACGACCAATACGTTGTTCTAATAAATCAGGATTGAAAGGAAGATCGAACATCACCAGTTGATTTGCAAACTGGAAGTTGCGACCTTCAGAACCAATTTCAGAACATAATAGGACTTGAGCCCCTTCTTCTTCAGAGGCGAAATATGCCGCGGCACGGTCACGTTCAAGTAATGACATACCTTCGTGGAACACTGCGGCACGAATAGCCTCACGCTCACGTAATACTTGTTCTAATTGCAGCGCTGTTGCAGCTTGAGCACAAATAACCAGTACTTTTTCATGGCGATTTGCAGTTAAAAAGCCCAGCAACCACTCAACACGTGGGTCGAAGTTCCACCAAGTCGCATTTTCACCTTCAAACTCTTGGTAAATACGCTCAGGGTAAAGCATCTCTTTTGCACGAACTTCAATGCTTTTTTTCGCAGCCATAATCTCAGCAACTTTAATGGCTGTTTGATACTGTGTCGGCAACGGCATTTTTATCGCATGAAGTAAACGATTAGGGAAACCTTTAACGCCAGAACGGGTATTACGGAATAGCAAACGGCCAGTACCGTGTCTATCCATTAGCATATGAATAAGCTCTTGGCGTGATTGAGTACGATCATCACCTTTGGTATTGGCCGCTTTAAGCAGCGGCTCAATATCTTGTTCGCTGATCATTTCACTAATGATAGTTTGTTGCTCGACACTTAAATCGTCTTCAGACAGTAAAATAGTCACCGCGTCAGCAACAGGGCGATATTTTTGTTGCTCACTAATAAACTCGTTGTAGTCGTGGAAGCGGTTAGGATCAAGTAAACGTAAGCGTGCAAAGTGGCTTTCTTGCCCTAATTGCTCCGGTGTTGCGGTGAGTAACAGCACAGATGGAATTGAGTCTGCTAACTCTTCAATTACTTGATATTCACGGCTTGGTGCTTCTTCGCTCCACACAAGGTGATGCGCTTCATCAACCACCAACATATCCCATGTTGCTTCAACGAGATGCTCAAAACGTTGTTTGTTTTTGCGCACAAAATCTAACGAGCAAATAATCATCTGCTCAGTTTCAAATGGGTTATCGCTATCAAGCAGCGATTCGCTATAGCGGCTATCATCAAACAGTGAAAAACGCAGGTTGAAACGACGTAACATTTCAACTAACCATTGATGCTGTAAGCTCTCTGGTACGATAATGAGTACGCGTTCAGCACGACCGTCCATTAACTGCTGGTGGATTATCATACCTGCTTCAATGGTTTTACCTAAACCTACTTCATCTGCCAATAACACACGTGGGTTATGTCGTTTACCCACTTCGTTGGCAATATAAAGTTGATGAGGAATAAGGCTGGCACGAATACCGCGCAAACCACTTTGTGCTTGTTTAAATTGCTCGCTCATAAATTTACGAGCGCGATAGCGTAGTGCAAAGCGATCCATACGATCAATTTGCCCAGCAAATAAGCGGTCTTGAGGCTTATTAAAGGTCAATTTATTATCGAGGAACACTTCACGCAATTGTGTTGTTTCTTCAGTGTCGAGACGAACACCTTGATAGATGAGTAGACCGTTATCCTCTTCAACGTTATCGATCATCAGCTTCCAGCCTTCGTGACTGGTGACGGTATCTCCTGCATTAAACATCACCCGCGTAATTGGGGCGTCGTGACGAGAATAAAGACGGTTCTCTCCGCATGCAGGGAAAAGTAGGGTAACCATACGGGCATCAATTGCCACAACAGTACCGAGCCCAAGTTCGCTTTCTGTATCGCTAATCCAACGTTGACCAAGAGTAAAAGGCATATATATAAACTCAGCTCTCAAATATATAATTTAGAAGTTAATTATTAATGAATGCAGTATTGCGGTGTTGTCATTAAAATCTGGGAGATAAAAAATGTCTATTCTTTAAGCAAAGAAAAGATAATTATCACCAAAGGGGCGTTATGTTAATAGATGCAAGGCAAGCCGTCACCTGCAAAATGACACATCTTAAAATGAGAGTGTCATTTGTCCATTTAACAAGGTAGAAAAATCATCTTGTATAAAGGGGAGAATAGCATCTGCAATAGGCATTAACTGCTTATTGATATAGTGCTCGTAATCAGGTGCTGAGGTAACATGCTCTAACGGTTCAGGCCCTAAGAGGGTAATTATATAACTAATCCAGCCACCTTGCTGATATTGTTGCGGTCTATTTTTTGATTGATTATATGCATCTGCTAAACGTGCTGCTTTAACATGGGGGGGAACGTGATGCTGATATTCTGATAATTTGCGACGTAAGCGCTTACGATAAATAAGCCTATCATCGTATTTTCCTGCTAGCGTATCAGCCACGTAATCGCGAATAAATTGTTGATAAGGTTGCTGATGAAATATTCTCATATACAGCTCTTGCTGAAATTGCTGCGCAAGCGGTGTCCAGTCGGTTCTAACGGTCTCTAATCCTTTAAATACCATCTTATCGCCGCTCAATCCGGCATATCGCTTTTTACTGCCCGTATCCATATTGCGTATAGTTGGCATCAAAAAACGCCGATAATGAGTTTCATATTCAAGTTCTAGTTTACTATCAAGTTGATAAGTTTCTAATAAATAATCTTTCCACCATTGACTCACTTCTTTTGCCAATTGGTGGCCAATCGCTTTTGCTTGCTGTTCTGTATGTGTTTCTTTTAACCAGACAAAAGTAGAATCAGTGTCACCATAAATAACTTGATAACCCTTGGCTTCAATTAATTTTCGGGTGGTTTTCATAATTTCATGACCACGCAATGTAATGGAAGAGGCAAGGCGAGGGTCGAAAAAACGACATCCAACAGAACCTAATACACCATAAAATGCATTCATGATAATTTTTAACGCTTGAGAAAGCGGCGCATTTTGGTGCGATTTTGCGTTATCCCGCTCATGCCAAATATGTGACACAATTTCAGGTAAACAGTGCTGTTGGCGAGAAAACCAAGCATTACGAAAACCAGGAACAGCAAGTTTTTCTTCAGGTTGATAAGCGCCTTCAATCATTCCGACTGGATCAATTAAAAAAGTACGGATAATAGAAGGATAAAGGCTCTTGTAATCTAATACTACGACTGAGTCATATAAACCCGGAGTAGAATCCATAACAAAACCACCGGGGCTATGTTCTTCAGGCTTTTCACCTTGATTGGGCGCCACATAACCAATGCGGTGCATTGAAGGTAAATAAAGGTGAGTAAATGCCGCCACAGAGCCCCCACTTCTATCAACAGAAAGCCCCGTTACACAGGCTCTTTCTAACAGGAAGTCCATGAGCTTTGTTTTATCAAAAATACGATTAACCAGCACACAATCTTGCCAATTATAATAAGCTAGAGCGGGTTTATCTTCTTTAAAGCGTCGGTTGATTTCGTCCATTCTGGCATAAGGCGTATCTATGGCTTTGCCTTCACCTAACAATGTTTGAGCAACAGACTCAAGACTAAAAGAGGGAAAATTCCATGTCGCCATTTTTAGTGCTTCAATTCCATCAATGATTAAACGGCCTTGTGCAGAAGCAAAAAAATGTCCTTTTTTAAAACCATGCTCTCGCCACTCTAATGCACTATTTTGGCGACCTAATAGTAGGTTTATGCCATAACGTTGTGCATGGGTGTGTAAAATACGCAAATCGAATTGAATTAAATTCCAACCAATAATAGCGTCGGGATCGTAATGTTGTATCCATTCGTTAAGCCGTTCAATTAAATGCAAACGGCTGGTGACATAGTGCAGGCGATAGCCTTCTGGCTGCTGACTTTCTTGAACTACAGGCAAACTTTCTGTCAGCATAAACACTACATTATCGCCACAACCAGCAAGACCAATAGAATAAAGCTCGCCAAATTCACTGGTTTCAATATCTAAAGAGACAGCGCGTAATGTTGGTCGATAATCGGGGGCTGGTTTTAAGCTAACAGTATTATTTGTTTGATAACGAAACCAAACCGGCGCGGTGATAAAGCGCTCCATCATATAACGCTCGTGTGGGCGAATATCGCCCTCATCCGAATATTGTGTTCTTTTAATTGTTGTTCTAGCTGCGTTAGCTGGCGGTATTGCTTGCAGTAAAGACCAAAAACTGGCTCACGATTAAAATCTTTCAAATCAAGAGCACGAATTTCAATATCGCGATTATTACCCACTAATGAGCGCAATTGTGTTTCGTGTTGTTGAGAAACAAAACCGATAGCATATTGTATTGGAACTGTAATTTTACGAGCACCATTCTCAGTTGCTAACCAATAGGAAACGACCACACCTTTTGGTGTATCGCTCCAATGGCGTGTGAGAATAAAACCTTGCTCAGTATGACCAATCATTGAGTTCCTAATAAATACACTAAAAGAATAAAAAAACATCATTAAATATGTATTTATTATAGTCAAATCTATGGTTATTTATACAGTTATTTCAACTGGGTTTAATTTAAAGGAATACCTAAAATAAGTGATTGATCTACTTCACCATTAATCAAAGCTTGTGTATTTCCATTGTAAACAATAGTGCCATTATCAATCACTATTGCTCTTGACGCGATTTTAGCGGCATCTTCAAGGCTGTGAGAAACCATTAATAACGTGAGATTTTTTTCATCACACAGTTGTTCTAATAGCGCCAGCATTTCTATACGCAATGCAGGATCGAGTGCAGAAAACGGCTCATCAAGTAAAATAATGGGTTGTTCACGCACAAGGCAACGTGCTATTGCGACACGTTGACGTTGCCCGCCAGATAATTGAGCGGGTAATCGCTCGAGATATTCGCTTAATGAAACTTGTTTGGCGCGGCTTTCTAACAATGTTTTTTGGGTGGGCGTTAGCTTTAATCCGGGATTTAACCCTAAGCCAATATTTTGTCTTACGGTTAAATGTGGGAAAAGGTTATTATCCTGAAATAACATGGAGATAGGCCGTTTTGCTGGTGCTGTTTTGGTATGGTTTTCACCATTAAGAGTCAGCGAGCCGTTTTCTGAAGGTAAAAAACCTGCAATTAAACTTAGTAATGTACTTTTTCCTGCACCACTAGGACCTAGTATCGCGATACGCTCACCCGCATTAACATTTAAATTAAATGTAAGATGCTGATGTTCATAGGTGTAAGAAAGTTGCTCTAACTTAATCATGAGATTTTCCTGGTATGCGTTCTAGCAAACTAAAAAGAGCAAAACACAGTAGTAAAAGGATCATTGCTGTAATTGCACCATCTTGTGTGTGGTATGCCCCAATTTGTTGATAAAGATAAAATGGCAGTGTACGAAATGTTTCATTGCCAAATAAGGCCACAATACCAAAATCACCAATAGAGATAACACACGCAAAAGCAAGAGCTTGCGAAATAGGCTTTTTCAGTGCGCGTAATTCAATCCAACGTAGTCTATTGATACCCCGTAAATTTAATGACTGACATAACAAACTATAGCGAGAGGCAATATCATTCATTGGGTTTTCTAGTACTTTTAATGCATAAGGAATAGCCATTAATGCGTTGGTTAAAATAACCAAAATATAAGGTGATTCAGGCAGACCAATGGTGTTGTTTAATAAGAGGAAAAAACCTGTTGCCAATACAATTCCTGGCATCGCCAGAATAATTAATCCGCTCATTTCCATTGCTTGCCCTGCACGAGGGAAATGGCGTAATCGTAATTCGCGGCTACTCCATAACAGCATCATTGTGAGCACCACACAGACAAAACCAGCCCCTATCGCAATCACCAATGACGTTCTAAACGCTTGCCAAAGCACGGGTTGCTGTATTACTCGAATAAACTGACTATTCATACCATCTGTTATTACCGCTAAAATTGGCGGTATTAAAAACAGAACGGCAATAGTGATAATAAAAATATCACTAATTTTGGTAATTAATGGATCATCGGGGTCGCGCCAGTGCATTTGCTGGCTATGCCCAACAAATAGGGAACCATTGAGCTTTTGACTAATTAACACTAACCCTAAACAGCAAAATAGCTGTATTAGTGCTAATAATGCGGCGCGATGTAAATCATAGTCATAACTTAATGCTTGATAAATGGCGAGTTCAATCGTTGTTGCCGCAGGCCCACCTCCCAGCGCGAGTACTGTAGCAAAGCTGGCGAAACAGAGCATAAAAATTAGCGCCGCTGTGGGGAGTATTTGACGCCACAAGTAAGGCCATTCAAGAAAACGAAAACGCTGCCAGCCATTCATTCCTAATTGTGATGCTAACTGACGTTGTTCTGGTGAGATGCTCTCTAGCGCTTGTAACAACATTCTTGTGGCTAATGGCATATTAAAAAAGATATGAGCTAATAATATTCCTTGTAAGCCATAAGGTGTGAATTGGTAATCAATACCAAGCCATGCACAAATATGAGCAATCCAACCCGCTCTACCATAAACCGTTAAAATACCGAATAAAGCGACTAATACAGGTAGTACAAGGCTCATGGCACATAAACGTAAAAAGAGCGTTTTACCCCAAAATTGACGTCGAAAAAGCGCTTTAGCAAGCCAAAGTGCGGGCAAAATAGAAAATAATGCCGATAAAAAAGCCTGCCAGAAGGTAAAGCGAACGACATGCCATAAATAATCATCAGCAAAAATAGAGCTGAATTCACCACTTGGCGCATTAAACCACAATGCACCAAATGAAAGTAATGCAACAATAAGAAGTAAACCCGAGGCTAATAGCCCCGGGATAAGCCAACTTTTCATTAGCGGCTAACCGCAGATTGCCAATCACGAGTCCATTGTTGGCGCTCTTTGGCCACTATATCAGCATCAAATTGCAGCGATTTTTCAGGTTTTGGCATCACAGAGTAGACATCAGGCAGCGGCATATCGATAACAGGATACATCCAATTGGTTGTAGGAATCGCTTCTTGGAATGCGGGTGTTAGCATAAATTGCATAAACTGTTGTGCTAACTCAGGTTGTTGACTTGATTTTAATTTTGCCGCAACTTCAACTTGTAGATAGTGGCCGTCAGAGAAAATAGCAGCTGCATAGTTATCTTTTTTATCCGCGAGGATGTGATAACCCGGAGATGAGGTATAACTCAGCACAAAATCGCCTTCACCTTTTAAGAACAAGCCATAAGATTCGCTCCAGCCTTTGGTCACCGTCAGTGTTTTGTCCGCCAGCTTTTTCCATTCAGCTGCGGTATTTTCTGGATAAAGTGATTGCATCCAAAGCATTAAACCTAAACCTGGTGTGCTAGTGCGCGGATCTTGATACAAAATCTTCCATTTTTCTTTGCTATTTAGCAGTTCAGCCATGCTTTTGGGTGGGTTAGTAATGCGATTTTTATCATAAATAAAGGCAAAGTAACCGTAGTCGTAAGGCACAAAAGTGTCATCTGTCCATTTTTCTGGCAACGCAAGTTTTGATGTGTCGATGTTACTTGGTGCGAAAAGTCCAGTTTCTTTCGCGGCATGAATAAGGTTGTTATCTAATCCTAAAATAATATCTGCTTTGCTTTTATTACCTTCCATTCGTAAGCGATTAAGAAGAGAAACACCATCAGACAGGGCAACAAGCTTTAATTCACAATCGCATTGTTGTTCAAAGGCTTTTTTTATCGCAGGACCTGGACCCCAATCAGCAGTAAAGGAATCATAGGTATAAATAGTTAGCGTAGGTTTTTTCTGGTCGGCATTGGCTGAAAATGCAGCCATCATGCCTAATACGCCAATAACGAGAGTATGACGAATAGATTTTGTTAGCACGTTACGTTCCTCAGTGAAAAGTCAGGTAGGATCTGAGGAGTAAGGAAGGCAAATTAAGAAGATATTGCTGCATCCTGACTCAAATCCCTACGCCAGTATTAGCTGGATCAGGTTCCACGGGTTTTTCTCAGCCAAAAAGAGGGCACCCCGTTGAGACTTTCCCATTGTAGATAAAACGGGGCGCTGTGCAAAGTCTGTTGATAGAGGTTTACCGTCTGTGAGTAGTATGAAACAATAAGTTATCTTTCAAATTTTGTTATTGAGGTAGTCTGGTGATCGATGATGATGGCTACCGCCCGAATGTTGGGATTGTAATTTGTAATCGGCAAGGGCAAGTTCTTTGGGCCCGTCGCTATGGGCAACATTCATGGCAATTTCCCCAAGGTGGAATTAACCCTGGTGAGTCGCCAGAGCAGGCAATGTATCGCGAGTTGTTCGAGGAAGTTGGGTTAAGTCGTAAGGATGTCAAAATTCTTGCCTCCACACGTAACTGGTTACGTTACAAATTGCCTAAGCGTTTGGTGCGTTGGGATACAAAACCTGTTTGTATAGGTCAAAAACAGCGTTGGTTCCTTTTGCAGTTAACGAGTAATGACAAGGACATTAATGTTCAGCAAAGCAAAACGCCTGAGTTTGATGGTTGGCGTTGGGTGAGCTATTGGTATCCGGTTCGTCAAGTCGTCTCTTTTAAACGAGATGTTTATCGACGGGTAATGAAAGAGTTCGCCCCAATTGTTATGCCGTTACAAGAACAAGTGTCTGCATTACGTCAATCTTATGGATATCGCCGTAAAAGATATTAGATAACACTATGCTGACACGCTTACGGGAAATTGTAGAAAAAGTTGCGATGGCCGCTGGGTTGCCGGAAGCGCTTGAACTATTAGTTAAGGAAACGTGTCAAGCTATGCACACGGATGTGTGTTCTATTTATCTTGCGGATATGCAGCGTCGTTGTTTTTATTTAATGGCGACGAAAGGATTAAAAAAACCGAGAGGGCGCGCTGTTAGCCTCTCCTTTGATGAAGGCGTTGTTGGCGAAGTCGGCCGCCTTTCTGAGCTTATTAACCTTGCTGATATTCGTGAACATCCTAATTTCAAATACCTTCCCCAAGTCAACGAAGAGAGTTTAAGAGCTTTCCTTGGTGTACCAATCGTTTATCGCCGTCAGCTTCTTGGTGTGTTAGTTGTTCAACAAAAAGAACGTCGCTTATTTAATGAAAGTGAAGAGTCTTTTATGGTGACGCTAGCCACTCAACTGGGTGCCATTTTGGCCCAAGCTCAAACCAAAGGACTTTTTGGGCAATATCGGCAAAGCCGCATTAAGGCGCTATCTGTTTCTACAGGCGTAATAATGGCTTATGGTTGGCAAGAGGTTTCTCAGCCTATTCTTGAACATGTCTATAAGGCGAGTGCGTTAGACATTAAAGCGGAGCAAAATCGTCTTACTATTGCATTAGAAGATGCAACAGCAGAGTGCCGCCGCTTTAGCAAACGCTTTATGGCAAGTGCACAAAAAGAGAGTGCGGCAATTTTCGATCTTTACTCTCATCTTCTTAATGATCCGCAATTAAAACAGAAAATGACCACAGTGATTACCCAAGGCTATGTCGCTGAATGGGCGGTTAAAGTGGTAATTGAAAAGTTCTCCGCGCAGTTTTCTAGCCTTAAAGACGGTTATATGCGCGAGCGAGCGTCTGATTTAAAAGCATTAGGACAACGATTACTTTTTCATTTAGATGATGATTTAAGCTTTACCAATACGTGGCCAGATCGCTTTATTCTTGTTGCAGACGAACTCAGTGCAAGCTTATTAGCTGAGTTGCCAGAGCAGCAATTAGCTGGCGTGATTGTTCGTGATGGTGCAACCCATTCGCACTCTGCAATTTTAGTTAGAGCAATGGGAATACCCGCCATCATGGGGGCAGATATTCAGCCCGAACTCTTGCACAATCGAATGCTTATTCTTGATGGATATCGAGGTGAGGTTTTTATTGAACCCGAACCCTTTATCATGCAGGAATATCGTCAAATCATTGATGAAGAACGTGTTTTAAGTCAAATAGCTGAAGATCAATTAGAACAACAAGCGGTATTAAAAAATGGTGAATCAGTCAGTGTTCAACTTAATGCGGGATTAAGCATTAAATACGAACAACGCATCAGCGTTGGTATTGATGGTGTGGGCTTATATCGCACTGAAATTCCATTTATGCTACAAAGTGGTTTTCCATCAGAAGATGAACAAAAAAACCGCTATCGTGAAATTCTCTCCTTTTTTCCTGATAAACCCGTTGTACTGCGTGCACTTGATATTGGCGCTGATAAACAGTTGCCTTATATGCCAATTAATGAAGAAAATCCTTGTTTAGGCTGGCGAGGGATCCGGATCTTGCTCGATCAGCCTGAAATTTTTCTTATTCAGTTGCGTGCAATGTTAAAAGCAAACCTCGAATTTAAAAATTTGAAAATATTGTTGCCGATGGTGACAAGTATTGATGAAATTGATGAAGCCAAATTATTGTTACTGCGCGCATGTGATGAAGTTAGCCGAGAAATGAAATGTGAATGTACTCCGCCAGCATTAGGAATAATGCTAGAGGTACCTTCTTTAGTTTTTATGTTGCCGCAATTGGTACATCGCGTAGACTTTATTTCTATTGGTACTAACGATTTGACGCAATATTTGCTAGCAGTAGATCGTAATAATACCCATGTGGCATCACTCTATGATAATTTGCATCCTGCGCTATTACGTTCTCTTAATTTAATTGTAATGGAATGCCAGCGTTACCAAGTTCCTGTCAGTGTTTGCGGTGAAATGGCAGGTACGCCAATAGGTGCATTGCTGTTAATAGGGCTAGGTTTTAGGCAGTTAAGCATGAGTGGACGTAGTTTACCTAGGGTAAAATACTTATTGCGCCATCTTGATCCCATTGTGTTGCAACCTTTTATGCTACGCATATTGCAAGCGCAAACAGCAACAGAGATCAAAGCGTTGTCTTCTGAATTTATGGAAAGGCAAGGATTAGGTGGATTAATTCGCGGAGGTATTTAATTGACCTTCGTATAAGCCTTTTTCTGTGCTGTGCTATTATTCACAGGCAGAAATATCACTGATTAAATGAAGTAGGGAATAAATGAGCATAAGCTACCTTAAATTTCCAGAAATCGACCCTGTTATGTTCTCTATCGGGCCAGTGTCTTTACATTGGTACGGTATGATGTATTTGGTTGGATTTGTATTTGCGTTATGGCTTGCAAATCGTAGAGCGGCAAAACCAAACAGTGGTTGGAACAAAAATGAAGTAGAAACATTGCTTTACGTTGGCTTTGTTGGTGTATTTATCGGTGGTCGCTTAGGATATGTTTTATTCTATAATCTGCCTGTCTTCTTAAATGATCCCCTCTATTTATTTAAAGTTTGGGATGGCGGAATGTCTTTTCATGGTGGCCTAATTGGGGTTATTTGCGCCATGATTTGGTTTGCTCGTCGAACTAAACGTCATTTTTTCCAAGTTGCTGACTTTGTTGCTCCATTAATTCCATTTGGTTTAGGTTTAGGTCGTATTGGTAACTTTATTAATGGTGAACTTTGGGGACGCGTTACTTTAGATACTCCTTGGGCTATTTTATTCCCAAGCTCACGTTCTGAAGATTTACAATTGGTTGCTCAAGATCCAACAACATTACTACCAATTATTCAGCAATATGGCGTGTTACCACGACATCCTTCTCAGCTTTATGAAATGCTATTAGAAGGTGTGGTGCTGTTTATTATTCTAAATATTTTTGTGCGCAAAAATCGTCCTATGGGCAGTGTTTCTGGTTTATTCCTGATTGGTTATGGCGCGTTTCGTATTATTGTCGAATTCTTCCGTCAACCAGATGCACAATTGGGGCTGTTTAGTGGTGTGAGTATGGGACAATTATTATCTATCCCAATGATTATTTTAGGTATTTTCTTTATGGTTTGGGCTTATCGCCGCGATAAAAAAACACCTCAAAATTCAACGCCATCGCACTAATTAAATTAATATAAATTTTACTACTTAGCTAACAACAAAAGAGAGTCAACATGAAGCAGTATCTAGCATTGTGTCAACGCATTATCGATGAAGGTGAATGGATTGATAATAAACGGACAGGAACCCGTTGTTTAACGGTCATTAATGCTGATCTGGAATACGATGTTGCTAACAATCAATTTCCATTAATTACAACGCGAAAAAGCTTTTATAAAGCCGCTATCGCTGAATTATTAGGTTATTTGCGTGGTTACGATAACGCGGCACAATTTCGTGAGATTGGTTGTAATACGTGGAATGCTAATGCAAATGAAAACAGCGCATGGCTAAATAATCCTCATCGTAAAGGTGAGGATGATATGGGACGCGTTTATGGTGTTCAGGGTCGTCAATGGCAACGTCCTGATGGTTCTCACCTAGATCAATTACGTAAAGTTGTCGATAACCTTGCAAAAGGTATTGATGATCGCGGTGAAATCATTACATTTTTTAACCCAGGTGAAATGGAATTGGGTTGCTTACGTCCTTGTATGCATACACACACGTTTTCATTAGTTGGCGATAAACTCTATTTGACATCTTATCAACGCAGCTGTGATGTTCCACTAGGTCTGAATTTCAATCAGATTCAATGTTTTGTGTTATTAGCGCTGGTGGCTCAAATTACGGGGCACAAACCAGGCAAAGCATTTCATAAAATTGTTAATGCGCATATTTATGAAGATCAACTGCCATTGATGCGAGATGTACAGTTAAAACGCGAGCCATTTCCTTCACCAATGCTACATATCAATCCTGAAATTAAAACACTGGAAGATATTGAAACATGGGTAACTACCGCTGATTTTACGGTTGAAGGCTATCAATGTCATGAAGCAATAAAATATCCGTTTACTGTTTAATCTTATCTATTGAATGTAAAGCCCCTGCTTAGTAATAAACAGGGGCTTTTTTTATGTCTTGAGAAGTATAAATATAAACAAATAAAACACACTTATTCTGTATTTACTCTGAAAGATTAGTTATTGCGTGGTGGCTCTGAAATGTTGTTTTTCTTTATTTACCGTTTTGATATTTGTAGGCATTGTCATCACAGGGAATAAAAGGAAAAAACAGATGGAATATGAACACAATAACCAATATCAGCAATATCAGGTAAATAATGAATATCAGGTAAATAATGAATTAGGCGTCAGTCTGTTCGAAATTTTAATCGTCATGACTATTATTGCTATACTGAGCCACTTTTCATTATCGGCTTACCAAAAAAACACTAAAAAACAGCAATTAATTCATAGTGTAAGAGAAACTATTGCATTTCTCTCCTCTCAGCGCCAACAGGCAATTTTATTCAATCATAAAATACAAATAGTATTGTCGTTATCGCCAATTAACGACATTACAGCAAGTACTCTATTGTCTTTATCATCTTTTCAAAATCAAAAACGTTTTCAGTTTAATTCAGATATTCAACTAATACAGGCAACAGCAACGCAATTTACCTTTAGTAGATTACGTCAAACCTTAAAACCGATGAGTTTTATTATTGCTGATACTCGTATTGATGCTGAAGTGAAAATTATTATTTCCTCATTAGGCCGAATAAGGGCATGCAGTAAGCAAATTAAGGCCTTTTCATCATGTTAAAACCTACTCCTACTGTATTTGTATTTTCATCTGGTGTGATGTTGATGGAATGTTTATTCGCTATTGCTATTAGCGGGATCCTATTTGTTTGCATCAGTCGAGTTTATCCTCAACTAGTCAATACATTGACTCACTCTTATCATCAGTATCGATTAGATATTTATTTAAGAGAAAAATTGATTGTATTAGAAACAGAATTAAGGCGTACGGGGTATTGTAAAGGGGTTTGTGATAATAATATTGATAAAGAAAAAAAAACCTTTTTACCAAAATCGGCATTAAAAATAAGCGCTTATCCTCATCAGCCTAACGGCTCATGTATTATTTTTATTTACGACCTAAATAACAATGGGCAATGGGATAATCCGTCATCGAAAGAGAGTGATTACTTTGGTTATCGCCTAAAAAATGGGCAGTTAGAACAACGCCGAGGTGTAAACGATTGTACTTCAATGGGTTGGCAGAATTTTTTCGAAAGTAATGAAATTAAAGTTACTGAATTTTTATTGAAACCCTATTCGCGCCGACATTCAATTACGGGAGAGACTCTTTTTTATTTATCATTATCGTTAAAATTTGAATTAACTGAGGTACCAGAAGTGAAATCTAATTATCAGTCGATCATTTTTTTACGCAATGTATCTTATTTATGATTGATGTTTTATATAACGAGAAAAAACAGGCCGGCTTTGTCAGTTTACTCGCTGTAGTGAGTTTTGTGGTTATGAGTTTATCGGTACTTTTTAGTTTTAGTTATCATTACCGACAAGCACAGCAAATGGTGATGCAAGAATTACAGGCAAGACAAACCTTTTTACTCGCAGAATCTGCATTGTTATGGGGGATTACGCTGAATTGGGATATTTCAGTGACATCGTTAAAAAAGTGGCAGTGTCAAGTGTTTGGTGATGAAGCGAATATAATGAGCTGTTTTCTTTTAATAAATCAAAACTTGGCTTTGCTTCAGGGACAATCAGAAAGTAAAAATGGATATAAAATATATCATTATCAGTGGCTAAATATTTCAAAGAGCATGGGTTCAGTTATAACACCTTATAGAAATGGCTGGATTGATTATTGTCCATTAAAACTTGAGGAGTGCACACCATAGTTATTTATCACCGTAAGAGTGAACATGGAACAATTTTACTTAGTATGATGTTTTCACTACTCTTTTTTAATATCAGTTTTATCACTATTATAGGCTATAGTCAGTCATTACAAATTGATTTTCATAAGCTAATAAAAATTCAACAGACAGGGCAAGCAATTTTTTCCTTATTTGAGCAGGGCTCTCATAAACCGCCATTCATCACTGTCTATAATCAACAAATAATGACACAATCATTTTCATACTCAGTAGGTTGCCAAAAGATAACAGGGTATTTAACTGATGAGCAATTCCCTACAATAAGTTTATATCGCTGGTCATGCTATTAATAAAATGAGGGTCTGATGTTTCATATTTATCATTCAAATCAGTTGTCACTATTAAAATCACTGATGGTGCATTTTATGCAGACAAGACCTTTATCATCACCGTTTGAGCAAGAAGTTATTTTGGTTCAAAGCCCCGGTATGTCTCAGTGGTTACAAATTCAGTTAGCAGAAAGCTTAGGCATTGCAGCCAATATTCACTATCCATTACCTGCAACTTTTATTTGGAATATGTTTACTCGTATTTTAGAAGGAATACCGAAAGAAAGCGCGTTTTCCAAAGATGCGATGACATGGAAATTAATGACTTTGTTGCCCGATTTTCTTGATAAAGAAGAGTTTAAGCCTCTGCTACAGTATCTTGAAGATGATGAAGACAAACGTAAACTTCACCAATTAGCTGGAAGAGTTGCTGACTTATTCGACCAATATTTAGTTTATCGTTCAGATTGGTTGGCAGCATGGGAAAATGATGAACTAATTGAAGGGCTAAGTGAAAATCAGCACTGGCAGAAAACATTGTGGTTGGCACTACAACAATACACTCAAACATTAGACCAACCCCTGTGGCACCGCTCCAACCTTTATCAGCAATTTATTTCAACACTAAATAATGCACCAGAAGGAACACTTCAGCACTGTTTTCCGCCTCGCATCTTTATTTGCGGAATTTCAGCACTACCTCAGGTCTATTTACAAGCATTACAAGCAATTGGCCGACATACTGAAATCTATTTACTGTTTACTAACCCTTGTCGAGAATATTGGGGTGATATTCAAGATCCTAAATTTTTAGCTCGCCTTAATAGCCGAAAACCACGACATTATCAGCAGCTTAATGAATTACCTTGGTTTAAAGATGAGGAAAATGCTTCCTCACTTTTCAATGAAGAAGGCGAGCAAATTGTAGGTAATCCGCTATTGGCTTCATGGGGAAAATTAGGCAAAGATAATTTCTATTTTCTTGCTGAACTTGAATATACAGATGTGCTTTTTGCTTTTTCTGATATCTCTCGTGATAGCTTATTACATCAGTTACAAGCAGATATCTTAGATTTAGAAGATCATTCCCAGTTAGGTAAAACCTTTGAGACCTATAAAAGCAGTGAAAATAAACGCATCATTTCTAATGATGATCATTCTCTGACTTTTCATGCCAGCCATAGCCCACAACGTGAAGTTGAAGTATTACAAGATCAATTGCTTCATTTATTAGAACAAGACCCTGAATTATTACCGAGAGATATCATTGTCATGGTGGCAGATATCGATAGTTATACCCCTTATATTCAGGCTGTTTTTGGTAATGCTCCTTTTGAGCGTTACATTCCTTTTGCTATTTCAGACCGAAAAGCACGACAAGCACATCCGGTTTTACAAGCTTTTATTACGTTGCTAGAACTTCCTCAAAGCCGTTTTACGGCTGAACAAGTACTTGCTTTACTTGAAGTTCCAGCTTTAGCAGGGCATTTTTCGATTTTTGAAAACGAATTAAAATTACTGCGTCGGTGGGTTGAAGACTCAGGGATCCGTTGGGGGTTAGATGATGAAAATGTTGCCTCATTTTTACTCCCTACAACAGGGCAGAATACATGGCATTTTGGTTTAATAAGAATGTTATTAGGTTATGCTATGGAAAGCGAAAATGGTCCGTGGAAAGGTATACTTCCTTACGATGAATCCAGTGGATTAGCCGCAGAACTTGCAGGGCACTTAGCTGATTTTCTCTATACATTAAGTGAATGGCGCACACGTTTAAGTGAAACTCGTTCACTCGGATCATGGTTAGATATTGGTCAGCAATTAGTTGACGCCTTCTTTGAATCTGATGATGAAACTGAATTAGTTTTAGCGTTAATCACTCAACAATGGCAAAAGGTGATTAACAATGGATTGGATGCTCAATATCAAAGCGAAATTCCACTGGTACTTATTCGCGATGAACTTACCGTTCGCTTCGATGATGAAAAAATCAGTCAGCGTTTTTTAGCGGGTAGTCTTAATTTTTGTACATTAATGCCAATGCGTTCGATACCTTTTAAAGCGGTTTGTCTGCTAGGTATGAATGATGGTGTTTATCCTCGTAATATTCAGCCGCTAGGTTTTGATTTAATGGCTGAAAAGCGTCGCCGCGGTGATAGAAAACGTCGTGATGATGATCGATATCTATTCCTTGAAGCATTAAGTTCAGCTGAAAAATATTTGTATATTAGTTATATAGGAAAGTCGATTCGAGATGATAGAGAATGTAATCCTTCGGTTCTAATTAAAGAGTTACAAGATTACATAGGACAAAATTTTCGCTTAGAGCAAGATGGCGCATTGAATGTGGATGAAAGTGCAACTCGAGTGAATGCACATTTGCTAACACAACATAGTCGTGTACCTTTTGCTCAAGAAAATTTCCAAGCTAATGCTTTACTGCGCTCTTATGCCGCAGAATGGCTTCCTGCTGCAAGCGGGCAAGGTGAAGCTCATCAAACATTTGCCACGACATTAAATAAAACAATAGAAAAAGTATCACTTGATGAGTTAACTCGTTTTTATCGCCATCCCATTCGAGCATTCTTTCAGCAAAGCTTGAAAACTAACTTTGTGATTGAAGAAACTGAACTACCCGAAGAAGAACCTTTTGTTATTAATTCATTGCAACGTTATTTGCTTAATCAGTGGTTATTAAAGGCATTAATTGAAGAGACATCAACGAATGTGCTCTTTGAACGTATCAAAGCCGCTGGGCAATTGCCTGCTAATGCATTTGGTCAAATTTATTGGGAGCAGCAAATACAAGAGTTGCTTCCTTTAGCTGAAAAAGTGAGAAGTGAACGTTCAGAAACACATTCTGTCACAATAGAGCACTGCTTCAGTACGATACCGCTGTTAGGTCGTTTAAATGAAATACAATCTGATGGCTTGCTTCGCTGGCGACCTGCAAGCTTAACGGCAAATGATTTATTACAACTTTGGATTGAACATCTTGTTTATTGTTTAAACCAAGGAACTGGTGAAAGTCGCTATTATGGAAGAAAGGACACACAGTGGCATTTATTACCTGTAGATCCGACTTTTGCCTCTGAAACGCTAGATAATTTAATTTGTACCTATCAGGCTGGATTAAATACACCATTAGCATTGTTTTCTAAGAGTGGTTGGGCATGGCTACAAGCTTGTTATGATAAAAAAACAGATCAATTCTTGTTTGATGATGAAGAAACGCTCGAAAAAGCAGAATTAGTCCTGATTCAGTATCTCACTGATAGTTATAATCGAGATGGTGAAATGAGTGATATTTATATTCAGCGAGTATTTCATCAAATAGATGAGTCTTTTTTACATGCAGTAAAACAGATCGCATTGACCATATTTAAACCAATAATTCCATTTTTAAAAAAATAAGGGAGCTCATATCAGATGAGAAAATACTTATCGCAACTTTGGATCATGTTGCTATTGATGCTTGTGAGTATCAACAGCTTTGCTGCTGATCCACTATGGCAAGTGTTGCCAGATAGCATTGAGAAAAGTGAAAGTGATCCTAGGCAATATCAAGCGATTAAATTGCCAAATGAAATGACAGTATTACTTGTTTCTGATGAAAAAGCGGTGAAATCACTCACTGCGGTTTCTCTCCCTGTTGGGGCTTTAGAAGATCCTGATAGCCAACAAGGTTTAGCTCATTATCTTGAGCACATGGTGCTAATGGGATCAGCGAAATATCCTCAATCTGGCAGTATGTCAGAGTTTTTGCAAAAAAATGGCGGATCTCATAACGCCAGTACGACGACTTACCGTACTGCATTTTATTTAGAAGTTGAGAATAGCGCGATCAACGAAGCCGTAGATCGTCTTGCTGATGCGTTAGCGAGTCCGTTACTTGATCCTAAAAATGCAGATCGTGAACGTAATGCAGTAAATGCTGAACTTACAATGGCTCGTTCTCGTGATGGGATGCGTTTTTGGCAAGTAAGAGCCGAAACACTTAATCCAGAGCACCCAAGCTCACGTTTTATGGGTGGAAATTTAGAAACATTAAGTGATAAACCAGATAGTAAGCTGCAAGATGAATTACAAAAATTCTATCAGACTCACTATTCTGGCAATTTAATGAATGGTGTTATCTACAGCAAAAAACCTCTAAATGAATTAGCGCAATTAGCGTCAGAAACTTTTTCACGTATTCCCAATAAACAAGCCAAAACACCTGTAACAACCGTACCTGCGATGACAGAAAAAGAGAAAGGGCTAATGATCCATTTAGTACCTGCTCAACCACAAAAGACCTTACAAATTGAGTTTGGCATTGATAACAACGTAGCTGATTTTCGTAGCAAAACAGATCAATACATTGGCTATTTAATTGGTAATCGTAGCCCTGGCACTTTGGCTGATTGGCTACAGGAGCAAGGTTTAGCTGAAAATATTAGTGCGTTCTCAGAACCTTATATTGATCGTAACCAAGGTTCATTTACGTTGTACGTCTCATTAACAGATAAAGGATTAGCGCAAAAAGATACCGTTATTGCGGCGATATTTTCTTATTTACGTTTAATGCAAAATGAGGGAATTAGCCAACGTTACTTTGATGAAATCGCTAATGTTTTAAATCTCTCTTTCCGTTATGGCTCGATAGTTAGAGATATGAACTACATTGAAGATCTCTCTGACATGATGCTGCGTTATCCAATCAAAAATATCCTTAATGCGGATTACCTTGCTGATGACTATGAGCCTTCAGCAATTAAGTCTCGCCTTGAATCAATGACGCCAGAAAATGCACGCATTTGGGTTATTAGTCCAAATGAACCTTCTAATAAGCAAGCCTATTTTGTTAATGCGCCTTATCAAGTTGATAAATTAACGCAAAAGCAATTCGATACATGGCAAACATTAGCGGATGATATTAAGTTATCAATGCCTGCATTGAATCCTTATATTCCAGATAATCTTTCTCTTATTGATGCAGATAGCAAAATAACGAAGCCACAGCTCTTGTGGGAAGATAAAAGCGCTCGCTTATTTTATATGCCATCACACTATTTCTCTGATGAGCCTAAAGCGAGTGTGACATTAAGTTTGGTGAATAAAAGATCCGATATTACGGTAAAACAGCAGGTTATACAGACATTAACGGATTACCTTGCTGGGTTGTCGTTAAGTGAACTTTCTTATCAAGCATCTGTTGCAGGAATGAATATTTCTTCGTCATCTGGCCAAGGTATTGATTTTTCAATGAATGGTTATACTCAGCATTTACCTGAGTTAGTTAATGCCACGTTGAAAAGCTATATGACATTTACATCAACACAAGAAGAGCTGGATCAAGCTAAATCTTGGTATCGTGAACAACTTGAAGTTACTCATAACTTAAAAGCATTTGAAGCCGCAATGCTTCCTGCTCGTCGTTTGAACACCATTCCTTATTATGAAGAGGTAGACAAACTGAAAGCACTTGAGTCTATTACATTAAAAGATATTAGTGATAATCGACATGAAGTGATTGAAAATGCCACTTTACAAGCATTAGTTATTGGTAATTTAACACCAGAACAGAGCCGTGAAATTGTTAAATCAGCTCATGAGTTGCTCGGAAATAAAGGTACAGAGTATTGGATTGGTGAAACGTTGGTGTTTAACCAATTAAATGAGGTTGAATTCCAAAATAAATCTAACAGTACCGATAATGCACTAGGTGAATTATTTATCCCTGTTGGTTATGATCGCTTGGAAGGCCATGCCATCTCTTCTGTTCTAGCCTCTGTTATTAAACCTTGGTTTTACGACCAACTTAGAACTGAAGAACAATTAGGCTATGCAGTTTTTGCCTACCAAGCCACGATGGGACAACAGTCAGGATTAGGCTTCTTATTACAAAGTAATGCCAAACCGCCTGTTTATTTAAATGAACGTTATCAAGCATTTTATCAGCAAGCTTATGAGCGATTGAAAAAAATGAGTGATACTGAATTTAACCAATATAAACAAGCATTAATTACCGAGATAAAACAACCACCTCAAACATTCTATGAGGAAGTTTCTCTTTATCGTAATGATTTTTATCGTAACAACATTAAATTCAATGAGCGTGAAAAAATGCTAGCTGAATTTAATAAAGTGACTTTAAAACAAGCTATTGAGTTTTATGAAAAAGCAGTAATAAAGCCAACGGGATTTGTTTTTGTTTCACAAGTTATCGGCAAAGAAGGTAATAATGCCGATTACGCGCAAGATAAACAGTGGAAGCGTCATTCGACAGTAAGCGAATTACAAAAAACGTTACCTGTTGAGGAAATTAAAGAGTGAGTGAAGTGATACAGGCGCAGCCGTTAAATCCATTTACACTTCCGTTGTATCAGCGACGCCTAATTGAGGCGTCTGCTGGAACAGGTAAAACCTATACAATTGGATTATTGTATTTACGACTACTTCTTGGACTTGGTGGCGAAAGTGCTTTTCTGCGTCCGTTGAGTGTCGAAGAGATTTTAGTGGTGACATTTACGGAGGCGGCAACTGATGAATTGCGAGCTCGTATTCGTAATAATATTCATGAACTAAGGCTTGCCTGTATCCGCAATGATATTGAAAGTAGTAATGATGCTTATAACAAACTGTTAGAACAAATCCAAAAT
>NZ_LXEV01000033.1 GCF_001654965.1 Proteus hauseri ATCC 700826 | reverse complement strand
AAAGAATTGGCAGCACAATGGCTGTTAGAAGCTGAGCGGCAAATGGATGAAGCCGCTATTTACACAATTCATGGTTTTTGCCAGCGAATGCTGGCGAATAATGCGTTTGAATCAGGAGTGCTGTTTGAACAAGTACTGATTCAAGATGAATATGAGCTAAAAAAACGTGTCTGTGCTGATTTTTGGCGTCGTCATTGTTATCCACTTTCTTATGAAGTTGCTAGTGCAGTTAATGAAATTTGGACGGGTCCTGAGCAACTACTTTATGAAATTCAGCCTTATTTGCAAGGTGAAATTCCTGAGATACAAGGTGTTGCATTAGATACTGAACAGGAATCGGTTGAACAGCGACATCAAACTGTTATCAATGCCATCAATAAAGTCAAAGAGCGCTGGCGTGAGCATCATCATGAGGTTGAATCATGGATATCAGCTTCTGGTGTTGATAAACGCAGCTATAGTAGCCGTAATCTCCCTAAATGGATTGAGGAGATAACAATATGGGCATCAATAGTTGAAACCAACAGTTACCTTTTGCCTGATTGTTTAGTCCGTTTTTCTCAACAAACATTGAATGAAAAGGCGTCAAAAGGGCCAGCACCCGAGCATATTCTTTTTACTGAAATCGAAGTGCTTTGCAAACAGAGTTTAACGTTGCGTGATGTTATTTTGGCAAATGCTATTCCTGAAATTCGCCAAGGTATTGAAAACGAAAAAATACGCCGTGGCGAGATGGGATTTGATGATTTGCTTACTCGTTTAGATAAAGCATTAAGGCGAGAAGGCGGTGATCTTCTTGCTCAAGCAATTCGTCAACGTTACCCCGTAGCGATGATCGATGAATTCCAAGATACTGACCCTCAACAATATCGAATATTTAACGCTATTTATCATGACTATGAAGATAGTGGTTTATTGTTTATCGGTGATCCTAAACAGGCCATTTATGCATTTCGTGGCGCAGATATTTTTACCTATATTCAAGCCAGACAACAGACTTCACATCACTATACTCTTAACACTAACTGGCGTTCAGCGCCGGGGATGGTAAGTGCTGTTAATAAGCTATTTTCTCGTTCAAATGCTCCTTTCTTATTTACTCATATTCCTTTTATCGAAGTCAGTTCCGCTGAAAAAAATCAGAATATGGCGTTTGTTTATCACAATAAACCTGTAGCTCCTTTTAATTTTTGGCTGGTTGATGGCGATAGCATTTCAACAGGAAATTATGAACAAGTAATGGCAACACAATGCGCTGTGCAAATTCGTGATTGGTTATCTGCTGGCGCACAGGATCAAGCTTGTTTAGTTCGCCATGGTAAAAAGATATCCGTTACCTCTTCAGATATTATGGTGTTAGTGCGTAGCCGTAGAGAGGCTTTATTAATTCGTGATGCGCTTAATCTTTTATCTATTCAGTCTGTTTTCTTATCCAATCGTGAAAGTGTTTTTGAGACGAATGAAGCAAAAGACTTGCTTTGGTTATTACAAGCTGTCGTCACTCCAGAAAAAGAGCGTGTATTAAGAGCCTCTTTAGCGAGCGCCTTATTTGGGTTTAGTGCTAAACAAATTGATGAGCTTAACCTTGATGAGCAGCGCTGGAACCGTTATGTCGAGCAATTTGCCGACTATTTTCTATTATGGCAAAAACGCGGCGTGCTACCGATGTTACGCAAGGTTATGATAGATAATCATATTGCTGAAAACTTACTAGCGAGTGTGGATGGCGAGCGACGTTTAACCGATATCATGCATATTGGTGAATTATTACAAGAAACGGCCTTATTGCTTGATAGTGAACATGGTCTTATCCGTTGGTTGGCACAGCAAATTTCTCATCCAGATGCTCAGTCTGAAAGTCAGCAAATGCGATTGGAAAGTGATCGTAATCTTGTCCGGATTTGTACTATTCATAAATCGAAAGGGCTTGAGTATCCTATTGTTTGTCTGCCTTTTGCTTGTAATTATCAAGAGCAAAAAGGCGCGCTGTATCACGACAGAGAAAAATTTCACGCAAAACTAGATATTTTTAATCAACCTGAAAGTTTACGTTTAGCCGATGAAGAACGGCTTGCTGAAGATTTACGGTTGCTCTATGTAGCATTAACACGCTCTGAGTTTTGTTGTTATGTCGGTGTTGCTCCTTTAGTGAAAGGAAATAGACGTAAATCAGGATTAACAGACCTTCATAAAAATGCTTTAGGGTATCTGCTACAGCATGGTAAAGAAGGTGATAGTGAACTATTACATCAATCTATTAATGAATTATTAGATGACAATATTAAAGTGACAACACTGGAAGATGTTTCTCTGCATCGCTACCAACCAATACTTTTACCAGAAGTAAAATTAGAAGCAGCAGTGTTTAAACGTAAGATACAAGATAACTGGCGTATAACCAGTTACTCCGGCTTAACTTATCAACATTCAAATCGAGGTTTTCAATATGAAAATGGTGATATTGAAGCATTAGTACAATCTATTGCCCCTGGGTTAGATACAGACGCTAAAGGTGAAAAAGCCGTAGGTGAGACTCAAGCAACTTCTATCCACCATTTTCCTCGAGGTGCTGTTGCTGGTACATTTTTGCATGAATTACTTGAAGTACTTGATTTTTCTCAACCTATTGATGAAGTATGGATGCAAGAGCAATTATCAGCTCAAGGTTTTGATCAAAAATGGGCGGCGTTATTGGTGGAATGGATGGAAACACTGTTTCATACCCCGTTAAATGCTCAAGGATTATGCCTAGCAGATATTCCACAAAATCAGCAGCTTGATGAGTTGCAGTTTTATATTCCTATTGAAAAAGAAATGTCAGCAGCGAAATTAACCACGCTAATTAATCGCTATGATCCGTTATCAGCTCAATGTTCTGCACTTCAGTTTCAACAAGTGCAAGGGATGTTAAAAGGATTTATCGATTTAGTCTTTTTATGGGAAGGGAAATATTATGTAGTTGATTATAAATCGAATTGGTTAGGTGAATCGAGTGAAGATTACACTCAAGAAGCTATGGCAAATGCGATGATGGATCATCGCTACGATTTACAATATCAGCTTTATACATTGGCGTTACACCGCTTTTTGCAGCAACGCATCCCCGATTATGACTATAAGCGACATTTCGGGGGGATTTATTATCTATTTTTACGTGGTATTGATGCAAAACATCCCGGAAATGGGGTTTATGCATTTTTACCGAAAGAGGACTTTGTACTCGCGCTGGATGCCTTATTTAAAGGTGAAGATATAACAAGTAATAGTGAAACCACGAGTGAGAAAAAAGTATGATTAAATTATTAAAGCAAGCTATCACTCAAAATCTATTACGCCCGTTAGATGTTCGTTTTGCTCAAATGCTAGTGGAAGATAACAACCCGATTTTATTGTTTGTTTTTGCTTATTTAAGTGCTCAAACCGGCGCGGGACATGTCTGTTTACCTTTAAGTATTTTACAGCAAGATAGATTATTTGATGGACGACAACCTGAGTTATCACAAGCTATCTGGCATGAAATGGGAATATCTTCATCACAGCAGTTGATAGATAAATTAACAAACAGTGGTTGTGTTAGTGATGGTAAAAATAGTTCAGCTCCGATTATTTTAGATAACGAATTGCTTTATCTACAAAGAATGTGGAGTTACGAAGAACGCGTTGCTAACTTTTTTAGAACAGAGCACCCAAAAGTTGATTTTGATAACCAAAAGCTGATGGATGTTTTAAATAAATTATTCCCAACATCTAATCAGACTACAGAAACTAATTGGCAAAAGGTGGCTGCATCGGTTGCTATTACTAGTCCTATCTCAGTTATTTCAGGGGGGCCAGGAACAGGAAAAACAACAACGGTTGCAAAAATTCTTGCTGCTTTTGTTATGTTAACGGCTCAAGAAAAACCCATTATTCAACTTGCAGCGCCGACAGGAAAAGCAGCCGCTCGATTGACCGAATCATTAGGTAAAGCCTTGGCTCAGCTTTCTTTAAACGATGAAGAAACAAAATGGATGCCAGAGCAAGCTCAAACTATTCACCGTTTGCTTGGCGCTCAGCCTGAAAGTCAGCAAGTACGTTATCATCGAGACAACCCGTTACAGTTAGATATTTTAGTCGTCGATGAAGCCTCTATGGTGGATTTACCAATGATGGCAAAATTAATTGATGCACTTCCCTCTCAATGTCATGTGATTTTTTTAGGCGATAAAGATCAGCTGGCCTCTGTAGAGGCTGGCGCTGTGCTTGGTGATATTTGTCGTTTTGCGGATGATGGTTTTAGTCAGCATCGATTTGAACAAATCAATATGTTAACGCAAGGCGAATTAAATAAATCAATACCACCAATTCCTGTTTCCCAAACGCCAATTGCTGTGGTGAGTGATTCTCTTTGCTTACTACGTAAAAGTTATCGCTTTGGCTCTGATTCAGGTATTGGCCAGTTGGCCTTTGCTGTTAATAAAGGGCAAACCCAAACAGCTATAAAGCTACTTAATACAGCTAAAGTATTATCGGCAAAAAATGAATCTGATTGTGCTTTTGAAGTAAAAGACGTTGATTTTATCCCTTTAGATTCTGACGATAACTATGGACGAATGTTACAAGATGCGGCAAGTGCATATCATCACTATTTGTTATTGGTATCAAAAGATGCATCACCAGATGTTATTCTTAATGCTTTTAACCAGTTCCGTCTATTATGCGCATTAAGAGAAGGGCCTTTTGGCGTGACAGGATTAAATGAACGCATTGAGATGTTATTGCATCGCCAGCGTTTGATCCGTCGTCCTTCAAGCATTTATCAGCGAGAATATATTGGGCGTCCGATAATGATCCAACGAAATGACAGTACGTTAGGATTATTTAATGGTGATATAGGGATCATGTTGAATAACGAGGAAGGCGAAATGAAAGCATTTTTTCAATTGCCAGATGGTAAGTTAAAAGCAATTCAACCAAGTCGATTACCTCAACATGAAACAGCCTATGTAATGACTGTTCATAAATCACAAGGTTCGGAATTTGCACATACCGCATTGGTTTTGCCCAATCAGTTTTCACCTGTGGTCAGCCGCGAATTACTTTATACCGCATTGACGCGAGCAAAACAGAAATTATCGCTTTATGCTTCTGAATATATGGTGAAAATGGCAATTCAAACAAGAATTCAACGTCGTAGCGGGTTGGTTGATAAACTGCGTTATTAAATTTATCAAGATAACAAATATGAAAAAGACAGGTATTGAGAGGGATACCTGTCTTTTTCATTGTGAATGACTAAAAAGTAAAATTACTCTTTGTGTAAATCTAAAATCAATATCTTAGAACGGCGTTGATAGTTGTATAGCGCTTGTTTTTCTATTGGTAGTTTATCAATTTCAGCCGGTTCAAATCCTTTTTCCTGAAACCAGTGAATGCTGCGGGTTGTTAAAACAAATAATTTTTCTAAACCTATCTGTTTGGCATGAGCTGAAATACGTTGTAGTAAAGCTTCACCACGACAAGAGCTACGATAATCAGGATGAACAGCTACACAAGCCATTTCACCAATTTTTTCGGATTGATAAGGATAGAGTGCAGCACAGGCTATTGTAAGGTTATCGCGCTCAATTATCGTAAATTGGTCAATTTCAATTTCGAGCTGTTCTCTTGAACGGCGAACCAGAATACCTTGTTGTTCTAAAGGACGAATAAGTTCAAGGATGCCCCCAATATCATTAATATTGGCTCTACGCACTTTTTCTGCGCTTTCCATGACAATTTGGGTACCAATACCGTCACGAGAGAACAGTTCTTGAATTAATGCACCATTAGATTGATAACTTAACAGGTGGCTACGTTCTACACCTCGACGACAGGCTTTTACCGCACCTCGTAAAAATCTCACTGTGCCTGAGTGATAATCGCCTTCAGTTTGTAGTTCGCGAATTTTATCCTCGGCTTGATTAGGTAAAAGCTCAGAAAGAATATAGCCATTTTCATCCACAACACCTTGAAAAGAACAAAAGCCAATAAGTTTTTGTGCTTTTAGTTTGATGGCTAACTGAGTGGCGACCTCTTCGGAAGTTAAATTAAAACTTTCCCCTGTAACAGAAACTGCAACAGGACCAATTAATACAATAGCATTGCTATTTAATTGGCGATGAATAGCTTCTTCATCGATACGACGAATTTTACCGCTATGGCAATAATCAACACCATCATCAACACCTAAAGGTTGGGCAATAACAAAATTACCACTAACAACATTAATATGTGCACCTTGTAGTGGGGTGTTGCTTAAGCTCATTGACAAACGAGCAGTGATATCGAGTTGTAATGTACCTGCTGCTTGTTTTACGATCTCAAGTGTTTTGCTGTCGGTTATTCGAGTGTATTTATGATAAAGCGGTGCATATTTTTGCGCTTCAAGTGCGGAATCAATTTGTGGCCTTGCACCATACACAACAACAAGGCGAATGCCTAAACTATGTAATAACCCAATATCATTTATGATCGATGGGAAATTTTCGTGAGCGATTGCTTCACCACCTAACATAATGACAAAGGTTTTGCCTCTATGTGCATTAATATACGGAACCGAGTGGCGGAATCCATCGACCAGTTCGGTGCTGCGCTCTTTCATAAAACCCTCTCAAGTGAATTTTTATTCGCATTTATTGTATTTTTATTCTTTTTGGAGAGGAATGGCAAGTAAAATCCTATCTTATTGTTTTAGCCGAAGGCAGAATATTTGTGTAAATGTGTGTATTTGTGCTGTTTTTAAGTGACAGTGATGAGTGGATTGGGTAAAGTTTTTCGTTCGCAGTCTATTTTATCTCTCTTTCAGTATTTATTGGCGTTAATTGTTTTGTGGAATATTTTCAATGAGTCATTCAGAGCATAATCAAACGCGTCGTCGTCTTATTAAAGGAATTGGCGCGTTACTATTATTAAGTGTCAGTCCTGTTGGTTTAGCCGCATCTGCATCTGTTGTTGCAGTAAGGGTTTGGCCTGCCTCGACTTATACTCGTGTGACAATAGAATCGAGTACTCCATTAAAATATCGTCAGTTTGCACTGTCAAATCCTGAGCGAGTTGTGGTGGACTTAGAAGGTGTTCAGCTTAATAGCGTTTTAAAAGGGGCTGCTAACCAAGTTCAAACGAGTGACCCTTATTTAAAACTTATGCGTGTTGGTCAAAATACGCCAAAAACAGTTCGACTGGTATTTGAAGTGAAAACTCCGGTTCAGCCACAAATGTTTACTTTAAAACCTGTTGCTGAATTTAGAAATCGTTTGGTGCTAGATTTTTATCCAAGTAATGGCGCTTCAGAGATAGAAGATGATCCGTTATTAGCACTGTTGCGTGAGTATAACGATGGTGATTTACAACAAGCTGTACCAGCCCAAACGGATACGCGTAAACCCGGTAGAGCTGGGCGCGATAGACCTATTATTATCATGATCGATCCGGGGCATGGTGGTGAAGACCCAGGAGCTATTGGCAAATATAAAACTCGTGAAAAAGATGTGGTGTTGCAGATTGCTCGCCGCTTAAGAACGCTTATCGATAAAGATGCGAAAATGAAAGCGTATATGACTCGTAATGAAGATGTGTTTATTCCATTAACCGTTCGAGTTGCTAAAGCGAGAAAAATGCAGGCAGATCTTTTTGTTTCTATTCATGCGGATGCTTTTACTAATCGTTCTGCAAGAGGCTCATCTGTTTTTGCATTATCCAAAAATGGTGCAACAAGTAATACGGCGCGTTATCTTGCCCAAACTCAGAATGAGGCTGACTTAATCGGTGGGGTGAGTAAAAGTGGTGACCGTTATGTAGACCATGCCATGCTTGATCTTGTGCAAACAGCAACGATTAATGACAGCCTGAAATTTGGTAGTGAAGTACTCAAGTTACTTGGTGGCATTAATAAGCTTCATAAAAACAAAGTAGACCAAGCTGGATTTGCGGTATTAAAGGCGCCAGAAATCCCCTCTATCCTGGTAGAAACTGCATTTATTAGTAATATTGAAGAAGAGAAAAAGCTAAAAACGGCTAAATTCCAACAACAAATGGCTGAATCTATTTTTAAAGGGATTAAAGCGTATTTTGCTAATGGTGGTGAGTTAACTTTAGCGGATCGCTAATTAGTATTTATCATCAAGATTAATATCGACAGTAGAAAGTGTACTCTGCGCTTTTTACTGTTCGCTTTATCGACACTATTGGTTTTATTTCTAAGATAGAGTGGGGGAATAGTAGATATTAATCAATGACGATCATAAAGATAACCAAGCAATGCTTTAGTTTTAGAATTTTTTGAGAAGTAGTTAAAAATTGAATATTTGAAGAGAAGAAAATCTTTAGAAGAATTGGTTGCGGGAGCTGGATTTGAACCAACGACCTTCGGGTTATGAGCCCGACGAGCTACCATACTGCTCCATCCCGCGACTGAATTATTGTTTATAGAAATTGGTTGCGGGAGCTGGATTTGAACCAACGACCTTCGGGTTATGAGCCCGACGAGCTACCATGCTGCTCCATCCCGCGACTGATTACTATAAAACTTTTACTGCCTTTACTGCTTTGTGAATTGGTTGCGGGGGCCAGATTTGAACTGACGACCTTCGGGTTATGAGCCCGACGAGCTACCATGCTGCTCCACCCCGCGTCTCCACAGAGGGGCACTATACTCAGGATCTGCTGAGTTGCAAGTTTTTTATGAAATTTTTATAGTTTTCTTTTAAAAACGGTCAGAAATAATACATCAAGATGTAAAATTAGCCAGTTATACTTATTGGGCTAGCTTAATTTGTCTTGGTAATAGGAAAAATTTCTCAAGTGATTGTGTATCCATATCTTTATTGATTTGGCTTTGGTATCTTTCTAACCTTAAAATACAAATTTTAGTAATTAGCGGGCATATAAAATGTTTACTTGGCGCAAATCATTAATCCTAGGCATGTTTATGTTTGCCTTGACGGGATGTCATCGTCCAACAGATTTAGGACAGCAATATAAAGATGGAAAACTTAAACAAGATCTTATTGAAGTAAATACGCCAAATACACAAGGTACTCCTATTAATGGGCCTGATTATCTTCAGCAAGTGAATCAGATAAATCAAACCTCATCCCGTTTATACAACAGTAATAAAGAAACGTTTCAAGCAATAGAAAATTGGTTGCGTTCTGGTGCAGATACCCGTCAACTACGCCAATTTAATTTATCGGCTTTCCAAATGGAAGGTGTTGATAATTACGGAAACGTTCAATTTACGGGTTATTACACCCCGGTACTTGAAGCTCGCTTAACTCAACAAGGTGATTTTAAATACCCTATTTATAAAATGCCGGCTAATAGTCGTTCTAAATTGCCTTCTCGTGCGGCGATTTATAATGGTGCATTAAGCCAGTCACTAATTGCTGCTTATAGTAACTCGATCATGGATAATTTTATGATGGAAGTTCAAGGGAGTGGTTATGTCGATTTTGGTGATGGTAAACCATTAACTTTCTTTGGTTATGCGGGTAAAAATGGGCATCCTTACCGCAGCATTGGCAAGGTATTAATAGATAACGGTGAAGTCGATAGAAAAGATATGTCGATGCTGGCTATTCGCGAATGGGCAGATAAACACAACGATGTTGAAGTCAGAAAATTATTAGAAGAAAATCCTTCTTTTGTTTTCTTCAAGCCAGAACCATTTACGCCAGTTCGTGGTGCAAGTGCTATTCCTTTAATTGCAAAAGCCTCTGTGGCATCAGATAGAAGCATAATCCCACCAGGCACGGTATTACTTGCAGAAATTCCTGTGCTGGATAATACGGGAAAATTTACGGGTGAATACCAAATGCGTTTAATGGTGGCATTAGATGTGGGTGGCGCGATAAAAGGACATCACTTTGATATTTACCATGGTATTGGCAAAGAGGCTGGACAAATGGCTGGGTTTTATAATCATTACGGCCGTGTATGGGTGCTTAAAAAATCACAACTTAGTTTACTGAATCCTGCTCAATAAATACGATTTACTATCCAACTCACTACTATTAACGGTAAAATCATTGAAACGATATGGCTATTATTAACAATAGCCATGATTACCTCTGTTATTTAGGTTGTTATAGCATTATGCAAAATTCATTATCAGACTCTTATTTACAACGTTTTTCTGGCATCGGGCGGCTTTATGGACAGCAAGCGCTCTCTTACTTTTCCCAAGCTCATATCTGTGTTGTAGGTATTGGTGGTGTAGGAAGTTGGGCGGCAGAAGCGTTAGCGCGTAGTGGTATTGGCGCAATAACATTGATTGATATGGATGATGTATGTGTAACGAATACAAATAGGCAGATCCACGCTTTAAAACAGAGCGTAGGGCAACCTAAATGTGACGTCATGAAACAGCGTATTCTTGAGATCAATCCTGAATGTAAAGTCACGAGCGTTGATGATTTTGTTTCTGTTGATAATGTGGCTGAAATGATGAATAAAGAGTTTGATTATGTTATTGATGCTATTGATAGTATTCGCCCCAAAGCTGCGTTATTAGCTTATTGTCGCCGTTATAAAATTCCAGTAATTACCACGGGGGGGGCTGGTGGACAAATTGACCCGATGCAAATCCAAGTGGTTGATTTAGCAAAAACTATTCAAGATCCATTAGCAGCTAAGCTACGAGAACGCCTGAAATCAGATTTTAATGTGGTTAAAAATAGCAAAGGTAAATTGGGAATTGATTGTGTATTTTCAACTGAGCAACTTGTTTATCCTCAGCCCGATGGCACAGTATGTGCGGCTAAAAGTACGGCGGATGGGGTAAAACGAATGGATTGTTCGGCAGGATTTGGCGCAGTAACAATGGTAACGGCATCGTTCGGTTTTATTGCTGTATCTCACGCATTAAAGAAAATGCTAGCAAAGGCTCAACGTACTCGTCATATTTCAAGTTGTAGCGTTGTTGACAGCGTTCATTCGCACTAGTCACATACTGTGTATGCTCCTAGCGACTCATTCACTGGTCGCCTAGCTACACCTTGAATTATTTAGAGTATAAAATTAAGGTCAAGATTGAGAGGTGAGTGATTTCAATCGTGCGATAATCGCATTCACTCCGTCAGTGCGAGATTGGCTAATTTGATTAGCCAATCCTAATTGATCAAAAATCGCCAACATATCGATATCAGCTATTTCTTGCGCCGTTTTATTTTCAACTGCGGTTAAAATAATCGTCAATAAGCCTTTTACAATGCGTCCATCACTATCGCCATAAACGTGATATTTATCATTTGCTTTTAATTCAACACCCAGCCAAACACGATTCTCACAACCTTTGATCTCTTTTTCTGTTGTTTTTAATTCATCTGGTAGCGCTGGTAATTTGCGTGAGAGTTGAATTAGTAGGCGATATTTATCTTCCCATGCTTTTGATTTTTGAAAATCAATTAATAATGAATCTAAGGTGATTTCATCACCAAAAGGGTGAATTGTTGCTGGGTTTTGTGTGTTGTCACTCATTTTATTATTATTCATCTTTTAATAGTGTTAGAGCGAAATCAACAGCATCAATAAATGCATCGATATCTGCTGGCTGATTATAGGGCATAAAAGAGATGCGTAAACAGCCCGTTATATTTAAGGCATCTATAAGAGGTTGTGCACAATGTTGGCCTGTTCGTAACGCAATACCTTTTTCAGCAATTAATGTTGCTAAATCGCTATGGTGAATACCTGCAAAATTAAAAGAAATAACTGGTGAATGAGATGCTCGATAGCTAACGAATCCATTAAATTCACTCAAACGTTTTTCAGCGTTAACGGCAAGCTCAAGAGCATATTGATTAGCTTGATGCATATTTTGCGTTTTTAGCCATGCTAAGGTTGCTGAAAAGGCGAGTACACCCGCAACATTGGGTGTTCCTGCTTCAAAACGATGCGGAATAGGTGCAGGTGTAAAACCCTCGAATGTCGCGTTAGTCAGCATTTTACCGCCACCATGCCAAGGTGACATCGCTTCTAAGTATTTGCGTTTTCCATAGCAAACACCTAAACCATTTGGTCCATAAAGTTTATGTGCTGAGAAAGTATAAAAATCAATATCTAATGCAGTAACATCTGTAGCATGGTGTGCAATACCTTGCGCGCCATCAACCACTAATAAACAGTTGTATTGGTGTACACAACGCGAAACTTTATCTAATGCAATTTGTGCGCCAGTAACGTTCGACATTTGGCTGATAGCAACAACACGGGTGCGTGCATTAAGCAAGTTTGACAATGTTTCAATTGAAGGCAAAAAATCATCTTCAATTTGCCAGCGAATAATATGAGCCCCGGTCTGCTGAGCTAATATTAGCCAAGGAATAAGATTTGCGTGGTGCTCTTGCTCGCTGACAATAATTTCATCACCAGGTTGTAAGCGAGGGCGAAAATACCCTTGAGCAATCAAATTTAGAGATTCAGTTGTTCCTTTTGTCCAAATTATGGTGTCGCTATCAGGTGTATTGATTAATTCAGCGACTAATTGGCGTGTAGATTCAAACCGTTGGGTTGTTTCTTTGGCTTGTTGATATTGGCTGCGATGAACAGTCGCTGGGCTATGGCGATAAAACATATCTGAAGCTTCTATCATTGCTAAAGGTTTTAAAGCGGTGGCTGCGCTATCAAGATAGATAGTCTTTTCTTTAATAGCTGGAAATTGTTGTCGAAATAAATCAGCAGAAAATGTGTTCATAATTAGGTCGAGTTAGTCGTCAGATAATTTTTATTGATCTGTAGTAAAAGTCTAGTGTGAAAGTTCTGGGTTAATTATATTTTTTTATAACGGAAAAGCCGCATTTATTGCTTGTAGTGTCTGATTGAACAAATGGTAACACGATATAGAAGATGAAAGATCACGCAATTGGATCTTACCAAGAGTAATTTTATATTACATATTTTTGTTTTTTTATTTTACGTAAATTGTTTTAAGGTTTTTTTTAGCACAATAACAAGAGGATCTCGCTAGATTTTGGATGAAAACGTTGAAATGAAGAGGAATAAAGAAAAGAAATAAGTGAAAATAGTGAATAAAAAAAGCACCGCCTTGGCGGTGCACTATAAAATCACTATGGACAGACAGGGTAAATGTACAGGAAGTGAAAAAAAACAGTAGCATCAGCTACCAAGTCTGGAATTTCCAGACAACTTGCAAACACAACATCACAACCACAAAGCCAAAAGTTTGAAGTATCGCTACTACACAACTTTTCGTTCCGGCTTAGGAAGTGCGCTTACTATAGGTATTTACTGGCTAATCATCAAGGGACAATTTATAATGCTTCGCATAAAAAAAACTAATGATGAATGTTAGGATCTACCAACAGCCAAAATAAGGGTTTAAGAGCCGAATATGTCTAAACGTTTACCTCCGCTAAATGCGCTTAGGGTTTTTGATTCAGCGGCGCGTCATTTAAGTTTTACTAAAGCTGCAGAAGAATTATTTGTTACTCAAGCGGCAGTCAGTCACCAAATTAAAACGCTAGAAGAATTTCTTGGGCTAAAATTATTTAGAAGGCGCAATCGTTCTCTTTTATTAACAGAAGAAGGACAGAGTTATTACCTCGATATAAAAGAGATTTTTTCATCGATTAACGAGGCAACTCGCAAATTGCTTGCTCGAAGTGCAAAAGGCGCATTAACGGTTAGCCTTTCACCAAGTTTTGCGATTCAATGGTTAGTGCCTAGATTATCTGGATTTAATCAGGCTTATCCCGGTATTGATGTGCGTATACAAGCAGTCGATAGAGAAGAAGATAAACTTGCTGATGATGTTGATGTGGCTATTTTTTATGGTCGAGGTAATTGGACAGGCTTGCGTACAGACCGACTTTATGCAGAATATTTAATTCCGGTTTGTGCACCTTCTTTGCTAACAGGTGAAAAACCACTAAAAACACCATCAGATCTGATTTATCATACACTCCTGCATGATACTTCTCGCCGAGACTGGCAAGCATATGTTCGCCAATTAGAGATACAAAATCAGATAAACGTTCAGCAAGGGCCTATTTTTAGTCATAGCTCAATGGTAATTCAGGCCGCTGTACATGGACAAGGCGTTGCATTAGTTAATAATGTAATGGCTCGTAGTGAAATTGAATCAGGTCGTTTAGTAAGACCTTTTCAGGATGTGTTAGTCAGTAAAAATGCATTTTATTTAGTTTGCCAAGATAGCCAAGCTGAACTAGGTAAAATTGCTGCTTTTCGCCAATGGATTTTATCGCAAGCTGCTACTGAACAAGAAAAACTAGGCTTATTGACAACATCTTAATATTTGCTTTGGCAAGCACACTTCTATACAGAAAGGAATGAACTGTGAATAGTCGTACATTGCTTATGTTCTCTGCTATTAGTGGTTTCTTTTATGTCGCTTTTGGTGCTTTTGCGACGCATAAATTAGCACCTCATTTATCACCCCAGCACTGGGACTATATTCAACTCGCAATGCGTTACCAAATTGTCCATACGCTGTTATTAGTCGGTATCGCCGCCATGTTGATGCGTAAAACAGTTTTATGGTTTTACTGGGCGGGCATTTTCTTTAGTGTGGGTATTTTACTTTTCAGCGGTAGTCTTTATTGTATGGCGCTGACACAAGTTAGATTATTATCTTATTTTACACCAATTGGTGGATTTAGTTTTCTTATCGGTTGGACATTAATTTTTATTGGCGCTTTGCGTCTAAGGGCACCGGCGTCTCGCCATGAATAAAGTTGCATTATATTGTCGCCAAGGTTTTGAAAAAGAGTGCGCGGCTGAGATAACCGACAAAGCAGGTCAAATTGGCGTGTATGGCTTTCCTCGTGTTAAAGAAGAAAGTGGTTATGTTATTTTTGAATGTTATCAAGAAGGTGATGCAGATAAGATCGCACGCCAAGTAAATTTCCGTGAATTAATTTTTGCTCGTCAAATGTTTGTAACGGGCGAATTATTAAAAAATTTACCACCTGAAGATAGAATCACGCCTATTGTTGGCATGTTACATAGTGGTGCTGAAAAAGCGGGTGAATTGCGCGTTGAAGTTGCTGACACTAATGAAAGCAAAGAATTATTAAAATTCTGTCGTAAATTTACGGTTCCGCTGCGTAGTCAGTTACGTAATGAGAAAATTTTATTAAAAGTAGAGAATTTTAGCAGACCTGTTATCCATGTGTTTTTTATTGCACCGGGTTGCTGTTATGTCGGTTATTCGTATAGTTTTAATAATTCTCCATTTTATATGGGGATCCCTCGATTAAAATTTCCATCAGATGCGCCAAGCCGCTCTACGCTAAAACTTGAAGAAGCTTTTCATATTTTTATTCCTTATGAAGAGTGGGAAGAACGTTTAGCGAGTGGAATGAGAGCGGTTGATCTAGGTGCTTGCCCCGGTGGTTGGACTTATCAGTTAGTAAAACGCAGTATGATGGTTCATGCTGTTGATAACGGCCCTATGGCACAATCTTTGATGGATACAGGGCAAGTTCGTCATCATCAAGTAGATGGCTTTAAATTTGAACCTACCTCAAAAAATAACACGTGGCTTGTTTGTGATATGGTTGAAAAGCCAGCTAAAGTAGCGGCATTGATGACAACATGGGTTGTAAATGAATGGTGCCGAGAGGCTATTTTTAATTTAAAGCTGCCAATGAAAAAACGTTATGAAGAGGTTTCTCATATTCTTGAGAAAATCAGAACAGAGCTGGCCGAGAAAGGCATTAATGCTAAAGTTCAAGCTAAACATCTTTATCATGATCGTGAAGAAATTACTGTTCACATTCAAAATATTTGGGCCGCTTATCGTCCTGAACGTGAATTTTAGTTAGAAAAAGAGTGCTGCTATTTCAATGGCTTACTGATGAATCTTTGCAAAAAAAGCTGAGTTTATAAACACTCAGCTTTTTTGTTTTGATTTATATTGGTTTAATTTTTTTACTACTTCTATTTCAGATTCTATTCAGATTTTTACTATTTTAAACGCAGTTGTTGAAGATTGCCGTTTAAGTGAATATCTGTGCGTAATGTAGTTATTTCTCGACTGATAAAAGCAGCTTCTTTATGCGCAATCAGTTTGTTTTGCCATTTTTTAGGCACATTTTCAATATTCTGATAAAGCGACTCTAGATCCGGATAAGCTTGGATCAGTTCTGTCGCACTTTTAGGTCCAATACCAGCAACACCAGAAACTTTACTGCTGCTAACTCCAGTTAGGCCCCAATAGTTTGTTAATTGAGATGGTTCAACACCAAACTCGGTGCGAATAAAATCAAGATCTAGCCAGCGACGTTGAAAATAATCACGAATACGTATAGAAGGGGAAAGCAATTGGCAATAGCCTTTATCAGTAGAAATAATGGTAACGCGATAACCTGCTTTAGCGACTTTACTCGCAAGGGTCGCAGCAACATCATCAGCTTCATCCCCACCAGAATGCCAACTTTGTATACCAAGATTAAATAACATCGCTTTGATTTCAGGTAACTGTTGATGTAAATCATCAGGCATTGGTGTACGTCCTGCTTTATATTCAGGGAGTAGCTGATGTCGCCAACTGCCATTTCTGTCATCTTCATCAAATACAGCAACAGCATGGGTTGGTTGTGTGTGACCAAGGAGTTGATTAACGCTTTGCTCACACACAGTAAGGCAAGAAGAACCTGATGCCGCATGGATACGGCGGATCAGGTTTAAAGCATCAATAATCAGCAAATGTATCATAATAAATTAGCTGATAATCTCATAACAAGGTTGGTAAGCTGTGCCACCTGGTAATTTCATACGGTGTTGCTCAACAAAACCTGCTAATAAAATATCCATACGACGCATAATATCGCTATCACCGTGGATTTTATAAGGGCCATAAGCTTCTATCGCTTTCATACCCACTTCTTTGACATTACCTGCCACAATTCCAGAGAAAGCACGACGTAAGTCAGCTGCTAATTTTTCAGGTGATTGATCAGTACTTAAGTTTAGTGATGCCATATTTTCATGAGTTGGTTCAAAAGGGTGCTGTAAATCAGCATTAATCTTCATTGACCAGTTAAAACTATAAGCATCACCAGTACTGCGGCGATTATCTTTAACCAATGGCATGTATTTTTTCATGATACGAGCCACTTCAGGGGCATCATCAATAATAATTTGGTAATGACGTCTTGCTTCATCACCTAATGTATTGGCGATAAAATCATCAAGTACGTGGAAGTAATCCGCACTTTCTTTAGGACCTGTCAAAATAAGAGGTAATACTTGATCCTGATTTTCTGGCGACATTAAAATACCGAGCAGATATAACAACTCTTCTGCAGTACCAACACCACCTGGAAAAATAATAATACCATGTCCAATACGAACGAATGATTCCAGACGTTTTTCAATATCAGGCATGATAATTAATTCATTAACTAATGGATTTGGTGGCTCAGCGGCTATGATTGAAGGCTCGGTCATACCAATAAAGCGGCTATTTCTGTAACGTTGCTGAGCATGACCCACAGCGGCACCTTTCATCGGTGCTTCCATCGCACCTGGTCCACAACCTGTACAGATATTTAACTCACGTAAACCTAATTCATTACCTACTTTTCTACCATAGAGGTATTCAGTTTCATTGATAGAGTGACCCCCCCAGCAAACAATCATATTGGGATCTTCATCAATATGCAGTGCTCTGGCATTACGCAAAATAGAGAAAATGGTATTTGTGATATGAGTGCTATTTTCTAAGTTTAAGTGAAGATCGCGTTTTGCTGTGGTTATCTGACCATGAACAAATAAAATATCACGTAGCACTGCAAATAAGTTTGCTTGCAGTGATCGAATAATTTTTCCGTCAACAAAGGCGTCTTCAGGAGGATTGACTAACTCTAGTTTGACGCCTCGTTCGCGGCGCAATACGTTAATATCAAAATCTTGGTATTTAGATAACAGTTCTTTACTACTATCAGTAAGGCTACCAGAGTTGAGTACCGCAAGAGAACAGTTGCGAAATAGCTGGTAAAGATCGCTACTTGCTGTTCTTTTTAGCATATCAACTTCTAGCTGTGAAAGCAGATCCATGGAACCTAATGGGCTGACATGAGTTATCACGTAGGACTCCTTTTTCTCCCGAAATAACAAACTGATGTGCAAACTGATCTTTGTATAACACAGATCATATTAACATACAGGCATTATTCCTGTTATTGTCTGGCTAATCGACCATTTTCTGGAACAAACTCACAATTACTCCGCCAAGGATTGATATCTAATCCGCCACGGCGTGTATATCTTGCATATACAGTTAATGTTTCTGGTGAACATAACTGCATAATATCATTAAAAATTCGCTCAACGCACTGCTCATGAAATTCGTTATGTTGCCTAAAAGAAACTAAATAACGAAGTAACTTTTCACGGTCAATTTTTTTGCCTTTATATTGGATCATGACTGATCCCCAATCTGGCTGATTAGTAATCAAGCAATTTGATTTTAACAGATGGCTAACTAACGTTTCTTCAACAAATATATCTGTTGTTGATTGGTTTAACCATTGAGTATCGAATTGATAATTATTAATTTCGATATCTTGGTTATCAATACACTCTCCCGCAAAATCAATAATAGGTTGTGATGTAAAATGCGAAAGAGGGTGAAGAGATAGGTTAACGGGGCCTTTGGCACAGGATGTTAAATCTTGACGTAATATTTTTTCAACGGCTTCCCAATTATCAAATCGAGTTTGGTTAAAACTGTTGAGATAAAGTTTAAAACTTTTTGATTCAATCAGATTTTCGCTGGTTGCATCTAATTCAACGTGCCCAATGGCAACTTGGGGTAATCCTTTGTTATTTAGCCAAGATAATTCGTAAAGCGTCCAAATATCGCCACCATGAAAAGGCAAATTTTCTGCATTTAGAGATAAAGCATCACGGTTAAGGCTGCGAGGTACACCTTGTAATAATTCTGCATTATATTGTTCGTGATATTGTGTTTCTTTGCCTAATGATAATGATGCAAGGGTTTTATCTCCCTGATATAAAGGCATAATTGGCTTCCTAACGGTCAAAAATAAAAGAGTGCTAATTATACTATTGAAACATCAATAGTATATGAATGCTTTTTTTGCTGCTCTGAATTATCGTTATTATCAGGTAACATAAGGTAATTAATTCTATTTTATCAATATAAAGCAGATAACAATGACAGAGAATATTGCTTCTAAATTAAAAAAACTGACTCAGGAATATGTCAGTTTATGGCAAGAGAAATCTGGGTTACCACCAGCAAGTCAGGATTTGTATGGTGTTCCATCTACTTGTATTACAAGAACTGGTGATGAAATCGTTTATTGGTTACCTCAGCCTTTTATAGGGATTCATAAATTAGAAAAAGTTGAAAAAGCGATGGGGATAACTATTCGCCCTGAGTTACATGATTATTTTAGTACTCAATTTGCAGGTGACATGCAGGTTCGCTTTAGAAATATTAATTTCAGTTTGATTCAAATTTGGAGCGAAGAAGATTTTATTCGCTTACAAGAAAACATAATTGGCCACCTTGTTACGCAAAAACGACTTAAACTAACACCAACTCTTTTTATTGGCACAACAGATTCAGAAAAAGATATTATTTCTGTATGTAATGTTTCTGGTGAAGTTATTCTTGAAACCTTTGGTCAAAAGAAAAAAGAAGTACTAGCAGAAAGTCTCTCTATTTTTCTATCAGAATTAACGCCTATTTTTGATGAATAATGTAATCTTTAACCTGTTTTACATGTGAGATATCTCTTACAAAATGAATATTATTTTTTGATCTAAGTGTCACTATTTAAAGTTAACATCTTATTTTTTCAGTAAGAGCAATAAGTTAATAATTTATTGTTTTTATTTATGAATTTTAAAATTATATTGCTTTTATACTGTGGGTTGTTTGACTAACTAATTATTGGCATTCTACGCCTACCAACATAGGAATTGTTTGGTGGCCGATATAACGTAAAGTAATCAAGGATGCAGGAAATAAGGATATTTCTATTAATGCGAGATAAGGACGAAGTATTAAGGATAGAATAAAACGGTCTTGCTAGGATGCATGTGTTGTACAGACAGTCATATTTTTGTCTAAAAGGAGTTTCGGCTCCTTTTATTTTTTATTTGTTTTCTGTGAATCACCCCCAATGTTATTCTTACTCTGTATTTTTATAAGGAATAACCGATGACACCTGAAAAACGCATTTTAGCCCAATTGTTACTTATCGAAGAAGAAATGAGAAAAATAGCATTGTGGCAATCAGAGCCACCTTGCGATGGCGCATTTGAAAGTAAAGAGCCTTTCTATATTGATACGATGGCTGCTCATGAGTGGCTGCAATGGGTATTGATACCACGTTTAGTCTCTATGATTGAAAATGAAATGCCATTGCCTAATGCCTTTTCAATTTCACCTTATTATGAAGAAGCTTTTAAAGATGATAGCACTCGTGATTACACTGATTTATTAGTTCACTTACGTGAACTTGATACTTTTTTTAAATAATAAGGTAGAAGATGCTAGATATTATTTATCAAGATGAATACCTTGTTGCGGTGAATAAACCCGCTGGATGGCTTGTTCACCGTAGTTGGCTCGATAGGCATGAAACTGTCTTTGTGATGCAAACATTAAGGGATCAAATAGGGCAACATGTTTTTCCTGTGCATCGTCTTGACCGGCCTACTTCGGGTGTTTTACTGATGGCGCTTTCTTCTGATGTTGCAAGACAACTTTCTCAATATTTTGAACAGCATAAAACAGAAAAGATTTATCATGCAGTCGTTCGGGGTTATGTTGAAGAAGCATCCGTGATAGATAGCCCTCTGATTGAAGAACTCGATAAAATTGCTGATAAATTTGCTACACAACCAGCGCAAATTCAAAAATGTGTGACTCATTGCCAACCTTTAGCAATAGTTGAAAAAGATGTTGCTATAGGTCGTTATCTTACCTCTCGTTTTAGTTTGCTTGAATTACGTCCAGAAACCGGACGTAAACATCAGTTACGTCGGCATATGTCTCATATTCGCCACCCTATTATTGGTGATACTGCTCATGGTGACTTGCGACAAAACCGAGGTGTAGTAAATAATTTTCAATCCCATCGCTTGATGTTACACGCAAGCCATCTAAACTTAACTCATCCAATAACAGGACAGGCGCTCAATTTAACAGCTAAATGGGATCTACCTTGGCAGCATTTGATCAACCAATTTGGCTGGCGTGGATTAAGGCCAGAATTAGAACAATATGGCGATGATTTAGCTTGCCACTTTTAATTTGTTGCACCGCGTTACTACCCCTTTCCTTTCGTGACCATCAAGGTTTGTTTATATAAGTCTTGATGGATTGCGCAAATTAAATTTATTTCTAATTATTTGTAAAATATATAATTATTTAAATTGATAAAACCGTATGTTTTGAAACGTGACAGCTATCAACTATTCAACTGATGATTTATTTTATGATGTAAAATAAATAGAGCTTATCATAAGATAAGTTAATGAGATTAACCCACACTAGTACATATAATTAAAAAACCAATAATACATACAAGCCACACTCCGGGAGTCTGCTCGATGTTTAAAAACTTATTTGTTGTTTTACAAAAAATCGGAAAATCCTTGATGTTACCGGTATCTGTACTGCCCATTGCCGGTATTTTATTAGGGGTTGGTTCTGCGGATCTTTCGTGGATCCCTACATCTGTTTCTCAAGTAATGGCTGAAGCGGGTGGTTCCGTTTTCTCTAATATGCCACTTATTTTCGCCATTGGTGTTGCATTAGGATTTACCAACAACGATGGTGTATCAGCACTTGCTTCGGTTGTTGCTTACGGCATTATGTCTAAAACCATGACTGTAGTTGCACCGTGGGTTCTTGGGTTTTCAGCTGCGGATATTGAAGCACAACACTTAACAGATACTGGTGTTTTAGGTGGTATTATTGCTGGTGTTATTGCAGCTTCAATGTTTAATCGTTTTTACCGTATTAAATTACCTGAATATTTAGGATTCTTTGCTGGAAAACGTTTTGTGCCTATTATTTCGGGTTTAATTGCAATTTTTGTTGGCGTTATTTTGGCTTTTATTTGGCCACCTATCGGTACAGCTATCCAACGTTTTTCTGAATGGGCTGCTTACCAAAATCCAGCTGTAGCCTTTGGTATTTATGGTGTTGTAGAGCGTGGATTAGTGCCATTTGGCTTACATCATATCTGGAATGTACCATTCCAAATGCAAGTTGGTGAGTATGTAAATAGTGCAGGGCAAGTTTTCCACGGTGATATTCCTCGTTATATGGCTGGTGACCCAACTGCGGGTATGTTATCAGGTGGTTTCTTATTCAAGATGTTTGGTTTACCTGCGGCAGCAATTGCTATTTGGCATACAGCACGACCTGAAAATCGTTTAAAAGTCGGTGGTATCATGATTTCGGCGGCATTAACTGCTTTCTTAACCGGGATCACTGAGCCTATCGAATTCTCATTTATGTTTGTTGCGCCTATTCTTTATGTTATTCACGCTATTTTGGCTGGTTTAGCATTTGTGATTTGTATTTTATTAGGTATGCGTGATGGTACTAGTTTCTCTCATGGTTTAATTGATTTTATCGTTTTAAGTGGCAACAGTAGCAAGCTTTATCTGTTCCCAATTATTGGCTTACTCTATGCTGCAACTTATTACACTATTTTCCGTTTCCTTATTGTGAAATTAAATCTGAAAACACCTGGTCGTGAAGTTGAAGATAAAAATACTCAACAAGCCGATACAAGTGCTATGGGGCAGTCTTTAGTCACTGCTTTTGGCGGAAAAGATAATATTACGAACTTGGATGCGTGTATTACACGTTTACGTATTGGTGTAAAAGATATTGAAAAGGTTGATCGTGAAGGTTTGAAAAAACTGGGAGCAGCAGGTGTCGTAGTGGTCGGTTCTGGTGTTCAAGCAATCTTTGGTCCTAAGTCTGATAATTTAAAAACAGATATGGATGAATATATGCGATCTTTGGATACGACTAAATAATATATTTTTATTTTAAATATAAAAAAGTACCACAATTAAATTATTGTGGTACTTTTTTTGTTATTATCATTTATCATTTATTGCTTATTATTTGAAATAAAAAATCACTAATATCTATTATTATTTTTGCTTTGTAATAATAAGGTATTAATATTTATGAGTAATGTAACAAGTGTTTCTTATACTGATTTGTATGAATGTTTGAGCTCCAATGATACTAATAAGATTAATAAAAATAAAATTTATTTTTTATTAACTGAAAATATAAGTTTTTGTGCTAATACTGATAATTGTATAACAAATAAAATAAATGAAAATAATAAATTTTTTATTTTTAAAGATAATGACTCGACTCTTTATATCGATAGTATCATAATTAATGATTTAAAAAATAAAATAGAAAATGCTATTTCTGATTATATTAGAGAGAATGGAAAACATAATGATAAAATAACAAGCTTTTTAAGAGATAAGGAGATGATTAATTTTTTCACGCCAGATGAAAATAAAGTGTTAATAAAAGATATAAATAAATTAAGTGATTTTTCGAATATTTTAAATAAACTCTATCATTATACAAAATCATCTGTTTTATTGAATAAATTAATTAATGATAACAATAAAGAGGTTAGTTTATTCTTTTCAAAAAAAGATAAATTAATTTCCTCCATCTTAAACTTAGCTAGCTCTATTAGTGATAAAATAAATGTTGAGTTTATTAATAATAAAATCATTAACTTTTTTAATAAAAAAAATATAACAGAAATAATTGATTCAGTTGATAACAAAAAAGATATTTTTCCTAATGGAATTATATCGTTAAATAGTCAGTTTTCAATATTAAATTTAAAAGCTAGTCTTAGTTTTAATGAAGAAAATAACAATATCAAGCCAAAAGAATTACCTAATAATAAAGTTCTAGATGAAAAAATATTAAAAAAGATAAATCGTATCAATGAAATTAAGCATGAGGTAGAGAGTTATATTCCTATTTTTAATGAAATTTTTAAAATTTACAATGAAAATTTAGGATATCTGTATTATAGTGATTTTTTTGAATGTGATAAAAAATATATAAAAAATAGTAATAATATTATTGATTTCTTTAAAAGTAGCTTGTTTGAATTAAGTGAAAGTAGTGAAACAGGTAGAAAATATAAAATTGAAATATTGGCAATAGTATTAAAACAACACAATGAGGCAGTTGGTATTCTCAATGAAAAAAATGACAATAATGATATCAATGGTAAGAAAGAGAAATATAATAAATTTTTTACTGAAACTAAAAAATTAGAAGATAAGTTTAAAGAGTTTTTAAATAATATAAATGAAATAGAAAAACAAAAAAACAATTTATCAGAGTATAATGTAAATTTTAGAATCTATATTGATAGGATAAAACTTAATTGTAAATTTTTTTTAAAAATAAAAGATACCATTGAGCTTAAAAATAAACTTAATGATTTATCTAAAGTGATTGAAAATAAAATATAGGGTTGAAGGTGTTTTATCATATGTGTATAAATTTTTCTTTCCAATTAAGCATGAAAGAACACTCAATGATTTAAATAAAGATAAAGAAAAAATTGATAACGCAATTGAATATTTAAATAAATCAGAAGGATATTTATCTAATACGTGCTCTTGGGGGGGGAAATTAGAAAGCGGAAAACATGTAAGGGTTGCTGACGAAGAATTTTTTCTACTTAATAGTATCAACATGATAAAAGATATATCTTTATCAACAAATATTCTTGATTATATTTATAGCAGACACGATCAGACAAAAAATATTCTACATTCTATTTTTAAATATAAATAAGGCTTGAGAAGAAAGCTTTAATTTTATATCTTATTAATTGAGGTTATTGAGTATTAAAGTATAACTTATTGAACGAGAATATCATGGCAGAAATTGGCATTTTTGTAGGAACTGTTTACGGCAACGCATTAGCGGTGGCAGAAGAGGCTCAGCGTATTTTGATTGAACATAAACATCAAGCCAATGTTTATGAAGACGGTACATTAGCTGATTGGCAAAAATATTCGACAGTTTTAGTTATTACCTCAACTACAGGTCAAGGTGATTTACCAGATAATATCGCACCGTTATATCATGAGTTACGCGATAATTTGGGTTATCAGCCTAATTTAAACTATGGCTTAATTGCTTTGGGCGATAGTAGCTACGACCATTATTGTGGCGGTGGTATGCAATTCGACGAACTATTACAAGAACATCAAGCAAAACGCATTGGTGAAGTATTGAAGATTGATGGTATAGAAATCGCAGAGCCTGAAGTATTTGCTATAGAATGGTTAGAACACTGGGCTAAGCTATTAAACTAATATCTGCTAATACTCAATGTTTAAATACTCAATGTTCAAATAACATCTTGCTAAATAATACTTTATTAAAAAATAACGCCGCATAACGATGTTAAATTTGTGGCGTTATTTTTTGTTTTGAGCTGAAAATAATTTTAACTAGACTCTTAGAATAATTTTTATCTAATCTGTTAACGACGAGTTAGTTTTTCTAAATCAGCTTCAATTTCAGCAATTTTATTAGCAACAACATGTTCAAGGTGACGTAAATCATCAAGAATTTTATGTTTTAAATCCACTTCAACTTGGTCACGTTGACAAATTTTATCTAATTCTTCAATAACATAACGTAGGTTAGTGTTGATTTCATTTACTTCTTTAAAACCTTGACCAGACTGGCCATCAGAAATAGTTTTACGTTGGCGTGGATATTTAAACTTTACGCTTTTAGCAAAAAACTCGCCTTTATCTTTGCGAAAATAGATTTTAAGAATATCGTTATTAGCTTCTTGGCGTAGAGAGTAGCGGTCAATATCTTCAGGATGCGGGATCCCTAAATTTTTTAAATTATCGTACATATATTGGCACCTAACAGAGAGATGAATGAAAGAATAGCGAACAGAAATAATTCTATCCGCTGTTCTTATATTAGTCGATAGTTCTTAACAATTCATTAATGCCTACTTTCCCACGGGTTTTGGCATCTACTTTTTTCACAATAACTGCGCAATAAAGGCTATAGCTGCCATCTTTAGACGGTAAATTACCAGAAACGACAACCGAGCCAGCAGGAACGCGACCATAATGAACTTCGCCGGTTTCTCGATCATAAATTTTGGTGCTTTGGCCAATATAAACACCCATTGAAATAACAGCACCTTCTTCAACAATAACACCTTCAACAATTTCTGAACGTGCACCAATAAAGCAGTTGTCTTCAATAATAGTTGGGTTTGCTTGCAGTGGCTCTAATACACCACCAATACCTACACCACCAGATAAATGAACATTTTTACCAATTTGCGCACATGATCCCACTGTCGCCCATGTATCGACCATACTACCTTCATCAACATAAGCACCAATATTGACATAGGAAGGCATTAATACCGTATTGCGAGCGATATAAGCGCCTTGTCTAACAGCGGCAGGAGGAACAACACGGAACCCCTCTTTTTCAAATCGAGCTTGGTCATAATCTGCAAATTTCATCGGTACTTTATCAAAATAGCGACTTTCACTTCCATCAATCACTTGATTATGATTAATGCGAAAAGAGAGTAAAACGGCTTTTTTTAACCATTGATGTGTTACCCACTGACCATTGATTTTTTCTGCGACACGTAGCTTTCCGCTATCTAGTAGTGCAATAACGTTATTAATGGCATCACGAACATGAAGTTCTACGTTATTTGGGGTGATATCAGCTCGGTGTTCAAATGCGTTATCGATAATAGATTGTAATGCTTGCATCAATAGTATTTCCTATATGTATTGTCGTGGGTTTCTATATTTTATCCTTTGAAACTAGGGCTTTTGTCAACCTTTCTGCAACTTCATCCTTCATTTTTTTATTTAGTGCTTTATTTTCGCTATCTGTTAAAACAAAAAAGTCTTCAACTCGTTCACCGATAGTTGTAATTCTAGCGCCATGTAATGAAAGGGAAAGATCGGCAAACACTTTACCTATAATGGCTAATAAACCTGGGCGATCACGGGCAAAAAGCTCCATATAGGTGCGTTTATTATGATGTGAGGCAACAAAATTAATTTTTGTTGGAACATCAAAATGGCGCAACTTAGCGGGGAGTGTGCGCGTTTTTGCATTGGAATTATAAGGGGCTGAAACAACTTGGATAAGTGCTTTGCGAATGGAGTTATATCGATCAACTGTAAGTGGTTTGCCATTAGGCTCTAACACCACAAACGTATCCATCGCCATATTATCTCGGTTAGTAAATATTTGGGCATTATGAATATTTAGATTACGCCTATCTAATTCTCCAGCAACAGACGCGAACAGTGATGGTCTATCAGCACACCAAATAAATATTTCGGTACCACCGTGTATGGCTTTTTGGCTAATGAGCACCATGGGATCTGCGCTGTTGTGTTCAACTAATGCTTGACCATGCCAAGCCAGTTGTTCTGGCGTATGACGTAAAAAATAGTCAGCATGACAACGGTTCCATACAATTTGAAGTTTTTCTTCATCAATCTGTTTTTTTTGCAAGATAGTTAGTGCTTGCATACGATGATGACGAATTCGTTCACGTAAATCAGGAATCGACTTCATTCCTTGGCGTAACTGGTTTTCAGTAGAAAGGAAAAGTTCTCGTAATAGGCTCTGTTTCCAGCTATTCCACAAACTACTGTTAGTGGCACAGATATCAGCAACGGTTAGACAAAGTAAATAGCGTAATCGGCTCTCGTTGTTGACTTCAGAGGCAAATTGAAAAATAACATCTGGATCTTGAATATCGCGACGTTGAGCAGTAACGGACATAAGTAAGTGGTGACTAACAAGCCATTCTACTAATGCAATTTCACGCTGGTTAAAACCATGTTGCTGTGCAAAATCACAAATATCTTTCGCACCTAAGAGCGAGTGATCACCTTGACGCCCTTTTGCTATATCATGAAATAGTGCGGCTAAACGTAATAACTCAAGTTGTGGTAATTTAGGGTAAATATCAACGCAAAGTGGGTGTTTTTCGCGATTTTCTGAGTTTGCGAAACTTTCTAATTTTTGTAAAACACGGATTGTATGTTCATCAACAGTGTATGCGTGAAAAAGGTCAAACTGCATTTGACCAACAATATTATTCCATTGAGGGAAATAAGCCCCCAATACACTGTGTTTATGCATTGGAACAAAAGCACCTGATACAGCACGAGGATGACGCAGTATCTGCATAAAAACTTGTCTTGCTAGTGGGTACTCACATAAAGGCTGTACAAGATGTCTGCGTGCATAACGTAAATGGCGTAACGTTGTAGAATAAATCCCAGTTATCCCTTCATGCTCAGCCATGCGTAAGAACAGACGCATGATAACGACAGGATCATCAAGAAAACAGCTTTCATCAATGACATCGATTAACGTGCCTCGGAGTTGAAATTCACTATCTAGTGGGCGTGGTTTTACATTAGGTTGTAATGCTAAAATTGCCTCATCAAATAGTTGAAGTAACATATCGTTTAATTCGCTAACTCGGCGAGTTACTCGATAATAATCCTTCATCATTTTCTCTACTGGTTGGTTTCCCTCACCCTTGTAATTTAACAGCTGTGCAACGCTTAATTGACGGTCAAATAATAGGCGGTTGTCATAGCGAGAAAGGACTAAATGAAGTGCAAAACGGATCCGCCAAAGAGTATATTGGCACTCTAAAAGTTCTTGCCCTTCAGCTGGAGTTAAAAAGCCAAAATTAACCATTTCAGCCACAGATGTGGCACCAAAATGACGATGAGCAACCCAAATCAGAGTATGTATATCGCGAAGCCCACCGGGGCTACTTTTAATATCAGGTTCAAGATTATAACTAGTGCTATGGAAACGTTGGTGTCTTTGTTGTTGTTCTTCAACTTTTGCGGCAAAAAATAGTGGCGATGGCCAAAAACCTTGGCTAAATATATGATTAATTAGTTGTTGATAGAGTGTGTGATTACCACAAATAAACCGCGCTTCGAGTAAATTAGTTGCAACGGTTAGGTCAGAAAGCCCTTCTAGCAGACATTCTTCCATCGTCCTTACACTGGCACCCACTTCCAGGCGTATATCCCAAAGTAATGTAATGAGCTTGCTAACAATATCTGCGGCTTGTGGTGATAATGGCGCGTCACTTAAAAAAAGCAGGTCGATATCAGAAAGGGGATGTAACTCTTGTCTACCGTAGCCACCAACAGCCACGATTGTCAGATCAGGGTAATTTTCTAATTTTGTATGTCGACAAAGTTGCATCAAAAGTTCATCAATAAAATGACTACGAGCGTGAAGTAATAGAGCAACATCAACATCATGATGAAAAGCATCAGCAAGCCATAACTGAAATTGTTCAATAGAAAGCTTAAGCTCAGCGCAATTTAGCTCATTTTCGGTTAGCAAAAGTGGGGAAGGTGGCGGCACCTGAAATGCATTTTTGATTATCATCGTTGGTCTTCTTACTCAATATTTGCTTATGATATTAAGACTAATGTGAAAACGATAACCTGACTAGCAATTCTGTTAATTCATACTGAAGAAAATAAAAAAAGCGACATATCTCGAAAAAATATGTCGCTTTTACATTTTATATTGTATTGGCGTGTTTTATTCGTTAACTAATACGGCAGAAATAAAGGGTTCTTCTTCTTTACGTAGCGTCATGATTTCACAACCATTATCTGTAACAACAAGTGTGTGTTCATATTGTGCAGACCAGCCACGATCTTTAGTTTTGACAGTCCAGCCATCTTTCATGGTGCGAATACGGTAATCACCTGTGTTTACCATTGGTTCAATAGTAAAAGCCATGCCTTTTTGTAGCACAACACCACTGTCATCAGCATCGTAATGAAGAACTTGTGGTTCTTCATGAAAACCTTCACCAATGCCGTGACCACAGTATTCACGAACAACAGAAAAATCATGGCTTTCGACAAATTTTTGAATAGCTCTACCTAATTCACGTAAGCGAATCCCTGGTTTTACCATTTTAATTGCCAGATAAAGGCTTTCTTGTGTGATACGACATAGACGTTCACCCTGGATAGTTGGCTTACCTACAATGAACATTTTTGAGGTATCACCATGAAAGCCGTCTTTAATTACAGTGACATCGATATTAACAATATCACCATCTTTAAGAATTTTATCTTCGCTAGGAATACCGTGGCAAATAACATCATTTACAGAAATACAAACCGATTTGGGAAAACCATGATAGTTTAAGCAAGCTGGAATCGCTTGTTGCACATTTACAATGTGTTCGTGACAAATACGGTCTAGTTCCCCTGTGTTGACGCCAGGTTTTACATACGGTGCGATAATTTCAAGAACTTCTGCCGCAAGGCGACCTGCGACGCGCATTTTTTGAATATCTTCTTCAGTCTTGATTACAATAGCCATTTGAGTTCTTCGTCTATATTAAAAGCCACAATACAGTGTATTGAGATATACAATGTATTATAGGTAAATGAATTAGGATGTGAGAAATAATTCTGATTACCATTTATGATATCAGCAGAAACTTTATGTGCCAATAAAGGGAATGAATACAATCTTATGATATCAATATAAATGACGAACATACGCTTTCTTAATAGTAATGTCTTTTCATATTGCGCTTTTTTAATTTAGCCCCTTTATCCTGTTTTAAAATGTAATAACGCTGTTTTCTCTATTTCTATTTACCTATTTAAATAAATTTATTTTAATAAAGTAGAGCGGGTATTATCTAACAGGCTACCTAATTGATATCAGAGTAGTATTCGTTTTTATGCCTATTCTAATGCGTTTTGTTATCTATTTTAGAGGCTTGTTTCGCTTGAAAAACGCCCCCATTAAAAGTAACTAATAGTGGTTTCTTGCTGCAATTTATGGTATAAAGCGCGCCGGAGTTCTGTTATTGCGTTATTAGCTTATTGCTATGGTGGCGAGTGACAGTAAATCTGAAAAATTCAATTGTGTAAATTACACACACAAATCGACACATACGCCGGGGTGCTCTTATGTAAAGGTTGACCTTTACAGCCGATGAGTCGGTCGTATGGGGTTTGTGGACGAAATAACCCCAAACTTAATTTTATAGAGGTTTAAAATGGCAACTGTTTCAATGCGCGATATGCTGCAAGCCGGTGTTCACTTCGGTCACCAAACTCGTTACTGGAATCCAAAAATGAAACCTTTCATCTTTGGTGCGCGTAACAAAGTTCATATCATTAACTTGGAAAAAACTGTTCCAATGTTCAATGAAGCTTTGGTTGAACTGAACAAAATTGCTTCTCGTAAAGGCAAAATCCTGTTTGTTGGTACTAAGCGCTCTGCCGTTGAAGCTGTTAAAGAAGCAGCAGAAAGCTGTGACCAGTTTTTTGTAAACCACCGCTGGTTAGGCGGTATGCTGACTAACTGGAAAACTGTTCGTCAGTCAATCAAACGCCTGAAAGATTTAGAATCACAATCTCAGGACGGTACTTTTGACAAACTGACCAAGAAAGAAGCGTTAATGCGTTCTCGTGAACTTGGTAAGTTAGAAAACAGCCTGGGTGGTATCAAAGACATGGGCGGTTTACCTGACGCTCTGTTTGTTATCGATGCTGAACACGAACACATTGCTATCAAAGAAGCAAACAACCTGGGTATCCCAGTATTTGCTATCGTTGATACTAACTCTGATCCAGACGGTATCGACTTCATTATCCCTGGTAATGATGATGCAATCCGTGCGGTTAAATTATATCTGACCGCTGCAGCAACAGCTGTTCGTGAAGGTCGTTCTCAAGATCTGGCTGTTCAGGCTGAAGAAGGCTTAGTCGAAGCTGAATAATAAGGCACGCTCGTAAGAGCCCTTATTTAACCAGGTATTGCTATATATTGGTTAGGGGGCCTTCATAGGCCCCCTTTACACATCTGCTATGAGAACATCTATGGTTTACCATAGAAAATCGAGGAATAAAACAAATGTCTGGAATTACCGCTGCTTTGGTAAAAGAACTGCGTGAACGTACTGGCGCAGGTATGATGGAATGTAAAAAAGCGCTGGTTGAAGCGAATGGTGATATCGAGTTAGCTATCGATAACATGCGTAAATCAGGTCAAGCAAAAGCGGCTAAAAAAGCAGGTCGCGTTGCAGCTGAAGGTATCATCCTGGCAGAAGTTGCTGCTGATGGTAAATTCGGTGCGCTAGTTGAACTGAACTGTGAAACAGACTTCGTAGCAAAAGATGCTGGCTTCATCGCTTTCGGTAAAGACGTTATGGCTGCAGTATTAGCAGACAAAACCGCTGATATCGATGCACTGAAAGCAAAATTTGAAGAAGCACGTACTACTCTGGTTGCTAAAATTGGTGAAAACATCAACATCCGTCGTGTTGCTGTATTAGAAGCTGACGAACTGGGTACTTACTTGCATGGTGCTCGTATTGGTGTTTTAGTTTCTGCTAAAGGCGCTAACGAAGAACTGATCAAACATATCGCTATGCACGTAGCTGCAAGCAAACCAGAATATGTTCGTCCTGAAGATGTTCCAGCTGATGTTGTTGAACACGAACACCAAATTCAGATGGACATTGCAATGCAATCAGGTAAACCACGCGAAATCGCAGAAAAAATGGTTATCGGTCGCATGAACAAATTCACCGGTGAGATCTCTCTGACTGGTCAGCATTTCGTTATGGATCCAAGCAAAACTGTTGGCGAACTGCTGAAAGAAAACAATGCTGATGTTATCAACTTCGTTCGTTTTGAAGTGGGTGAAGGTATTGAGAAAGTTGAAGCTGATTTCGCAGCAGAAGTTGCTGCAATGAGCAAATAATAACGCTTTGCGTTTACAGAGCCGCCTAATGGCGGTTCTGTTTTGTTAGAATCTCCACTGGCTGTTTGTTTACTTCTTCTTATAAAAAGAGAAGGCTATCTAAAACCTCCAATTAACTAATCTGCTTAGGACAGAACACCATGGCAACCAATGCAAAACCTGTATATCAGCGAATTTTATTAAAACTGAGTGGTGAAGCCCTGCAAGGTGCAGAAGGTTTTGGTATCGATGCGAGTGTACTTGATCGCATGGCTCAGGAAATCAAAGAACTCGTTGAATTGGGGATACAAGTCGGTGTCGTAATTGGCGGTGGTAACTTGTTTCGCGGCGCAGGTCTTGCGGCGGCAGGTATGAACCGTGTCGTGGGTGACCACATGGGAATGTTAGCGACAGTAATGAATGGCTTAGCAATGCGTGACGCATTGCACCGTGCATATGTAAACGCACGCCTTATGTCGGCATTTCCTCTAAATGGTGTCTGTGATAACTACAGTTGGGCAGAAGCAATTAGCTTATTACGCCATGGCCGAGTAGTCATTTTCTCGGCTGGTACAGGTAACCCATTCTTTACTACCGATTCTGCTGCGTGTTTACGCGGTATTGAAATTGAAGCTGATGTCGTATTAAAAGCGACGAAAGTTGACGGTGTTTACTCTGCCGATCCAACAAAAGAACCTGATGCAGTACTTTATGAAAGTCTGACTTATCAGGAAGTATTAGAACGTGAATTGAAAGTCATGGATCTTGCTGCATTCACATTAGCCCGAGACCATAATTTACCTATCCGCGTATTCAATATGAATAAACCGGGTGCTTTACGTCGGGTTGTAATGGGTGAAAGTGAAGGAACTTTGATTTCTCACGCTTAATACACAGAGACAACGGTATAATTTGGCGTTACCATCGAGAGTACGCTAATTCATTTATGTCGATATTTAGTATATCGACTGGAAGATAACCAGTTCCCAAGGGTTTATAACGTGATTAATGAAATCAAAAAAGATGCTCAAGAACGCATGGAAAAAAGCGTTGAAGCACTAAAAAGCCAAATTAATAAAGTTCGCACAGGTCGCGCATCACCAAGCCTTTTAGACGGCATTGTTGTCGAATATTATGGCGCACCAACTCCATTAAACCAAGTTGCTAACGTTGTTGCAGAAGATGGCCGTACTTTGGCAATCACTGTATTTGACCGTTCTTTAGCACCTGCAGTAGAAAAAGCGATTATGGCATCAGATTTAGGCTTAAATCCTTCATCTGCTGGCACTATTATTCGTGTTCCACTGCCACCATTAACAGAAGAACGTCGTAAAGACTTAATTAAAGTTGTTCGTGGTGATGCTGAACAAGGTCGTGTTTCTGTTCGTAATATTCGTCGTGATGCTAATGATAAAATCAAAGCATTACTAAAAGATAAAGAAATCAGCGAAGATGACGAACGTCGTTCACAAGACGAAATTCAAAAATTAACTGACATGTTTATTAAAAAAATCGATGAAGCATTAACACTGAAAGAAGCAGAGTTAATGGAATTCTGATTTTTGAAATCCTTTTTTTGATAATGCCGCTTTAAGCGGCATTATTTTTGGGGATTTATCTGAGAGTTTGAGATTAATACCCTCGGTTTGTCACATTATTTAGTAAAGTTCTCATCTTTTGCCCTCTTTTCTCTCTCCATACTGATATAATTCTCTTTAATTAAAACGTTGTAGATATATAGACAGATTAATAAATGAAACAAATAACTATATTAGGCTCAACGGGGTCTATAGGTACAAGTACACTCTCCGTTATTGAAAATAATCCTGAGGAATATCAGGTTCTTGCCCTAGCGGCAGGGAAAAATGAAAAGATAATGGCGCAACAGTGTCTCTCCTTTAATCCTAAATTCGCAGTAATGGCAGATGGAAACAGTGCTAAAAAACTTAAGCAATTATTAGCGAATACATCGTGTAGAACAGAAATTTTATCAGGCAATAATGCAATTAATGAAATTGCTGCATTGGATGAAGCTGATCAAGTTATGTCAGCAATTACTGGTGTTGCAGGTTTAAAACCAACACTTGCAGCAATAGAAAAAGGTAAACGTATTTTATTAGCGAATAAAGAGTCGCTAATTACAAGCGGGCGTCTTTTTTTTGATGCTGTAGCTAAATATGGTGCAAAAGTGTTACCTATTGATAGCGAACATAATGCAATTTATCAAAGCCTGCCAAAAGCCATTCAAGAGAATTTAGGTCATGCTTCTTTAGATACAGAAGGAGTGACCAGTATTTTATTAACAGGTTCCGGTGGTCCTTTTCGCTATACCCCATTAGAAGAGCTTGATGCAATGACGCCAGATCAAGCATGTGCACACCCAAATTGGTCAATGGGACGTAAGATCTCCGTTGATTCAGCAACAATGATGAATAAAGGGTTAGAATATATAGAGGCCCGCTATTTCTTTAATGCGTCAGAAGAAGAAATGGAAGTCATTATTCATCCTCAGTCTGTGATTCATTCAATGGTTCGGTATCGTGACGGTAGTATTATTGCTCAAATTGGTGAACCTGATATGAGAACACCGATTGCTTATTCGATGGCTTATCCACATCGAACACAGTCAGGGGCAAAAGCATTAGATTTTTTTGAGATTCAATCTTTAGAATTTATTCGACCAGACTATCAACGTTACCCTTGTTTGGCACTTGCCATTGAGGCATCGAAAAGAGGCCAAGCTTCAACAACAGTGTTAAATGCTGCTAATGAAGTCGTTGTTGATGCTTTTTTGTGCGAAAAAGTGAAATTTACTGATATTGCTAAAATTAATCGCAAAGTTGTTGAACATTTTGACCTATCAGAGCCTCAAAGTATCGATGATGTTTTAGAAATTGATCAATTGGCAAGGTTAGAAACTAATCAGATCATCGCACAATTTGTATAATGGTGATTATATTTAATATAGGGTGTTTGTTCGTCTTTCTGGCTAATGGTATAGTTGCCAAATCACTAAAGACAATAATGAAAATTAACAGTTCATTACTAAAGCGACCGCTTTAGCAACTTTGAGGCTTTGCCAAAAGCCGTGGATTACACGGTTTTTTTTGTGCATGAGGTATCCGAAGAGGACTGTCTGTATCAGTATCAGATTAGCAAAGGGTTAAATTGAGTGAACTTATCCAGTGACGATTCATCCGCATCAAAACCAAAGCACATAGCTATCATTATGGATGGCAATGGACGCTGGGCTAAAAAGCAAGGGAAACTCCGAGTAACGGGGCATCGCGCGGGAATTAAAGCAGTTAGAGATGCAGTTAGCTTTTCCGTAAAACATAAAATTCAATCACTGACGCTGTATGCGTTTAGTAGTGAAAACTGGAATAGGCCAGAACAGGAAGTTAGTTCTCTAATGGAATTATTTGTGTTTGCTTTAGACAATGAAGTAAAAAGCTTACATAAACACAACGTTAAACTCACGGTAATTGGCGATATCAGCCGTTTTAGCCGTCGCTTACAAGATAGAATCAAAAGCTCTGTTGCATTGACGGCAGGTAATACAGGATTAAATTTAAATATTGCAGCTAACTATGGCGGTCGATGGGATATTACTCAAAGTGTACAAATATTAGCGACATCCCTCGCAAAAGGGGAAATTAGTGTCGAAGATATTAATGAAAAGTCGATATCTTCACACCTTTGTTTGCATAATCAGCCTGATGTTGACTTGGTTATTCGTACAGGTGGTGAACACCGTATAAGCAATTTTCTTATTTGGCAGATTGCTTATGCTGAGCTCTATTTTACGCAGGTTCTATGGCCTGATTTTGATGAAAAAGTTTTTCAGAATGCACTCGATGCTTTTGCTAAACGGGAAAGACGTTTCGGTGGTACTACATCAGAAACAGATACTATAAATCTGGGAGGATAACTTGCTTAAGTATCGTGTCATTACCGCATTAATTTTAATCCCTATTGTTATTGCTGCACTATTTCTTCTTCCTCCAGCAGGTTTTGGATTAGTCATTATTGCTATATCAGGTTTAGCCGGATGGGAGTGGGCTCAGTTTGTGGGCTGGCATTCACAAGGTAAACGCGTAGCTACTGGGATTGGTTTTGCTGCTTTATTGCTCGTTATGCAATTTTCTTTGCCTGATTTTAATCACCTACTTGACACTCCAATGATAAAAAATGGTTTGTGGGCAGGATTAATCTGGTGGATTGCCGCAATATTATTAGTTGTAAGTTATCCGAATTCAGCAAATATGTGGAAAAATTCAGTTTCTATTAAGTTATTGTTCGGTATATTGACGATTGTTCCTTTTTATTGTGGCATGATGGCGTTGCGTATGTTTGGCTATAGCACCAACTCTTATACAGGAGCATGGTGGCTGCTTTATGTCATGTTACTGGTTTGGGCTGCAGATTCAGGTGCTTATGCGTTTGGCCGTTTGATAGGTAAACATAAAATGGCACCTAAAGTATCACCAGGCAAAACTCTAGAGGGATTAGTCGGTGGCTTAATTACAGCAGGTATTGCTTCGTGGTTGTTTACTTATTTTGCTCCAATAACGGAAGTTCCTAACCATTTACTGTTAATTTCAGGTGTTGTGGTTATTGTTTCTGTTTTTGGTGATCTGGCTGAAAGTATGTTTAAACGTGTATCAGGTATTAAAGATAGTAGCCAATTAATTCCGGGGCATGGTGGTGTTCTTGATAGAATTGATAGTTTAACGGCAGCTATTCCAGTATTTGCAGGATTAGTATTCCTAATTTCTTCTGGTTTTATACTATAAAGGTAAGTAATGGGTATCCTTTGGAATCTGGCCGCATTTATTATCGTTCTTGGTATTTTGATTACGGTACATGAGTTTGGGCATTTTTGGGTGGCAAGACGTTGCGGTATCTATGTAGAGCGTTTCTCTATTGGTTTTGGCAAAGCAATTTGGCGAAAAACAGATAAGCACGGCACTGAATTTGTTGTCGCATGGATACCTTTAGGTGGCTATGTAAAAATGTTAGATGAGCGGGTAGGTGAAGTTACACCTGAACGTCGCCATCTTGCCTTTAATAATAAAACTGTAGGTCAAAGAGCCGCCGTTATTGCAGCGGGGCCAATTGCTAATTTTCTATTAGCGATAGTCGCTTATTGGATTGTATTTATGATAGGCGTTCCTGCTTTAAAACCTGTTATTGCAGATATTCGTCCCGACTCTATCGCAGAACAAGCGAAATTAATGCCGGGAATGGAACTAAAATCCGTTGCAGGTATCGAAACGCCTGATCAGAATGCAGTTCGTTTAGCATTAGTCAGTAAAATCGGTGCAAAAGAAGTTTCTTTTATTGTATTCGACCCTAACTCTCAAATGGAGAGTGAGAATATACTGAATTTACAACAATGGCGCTTTGATCCTGAAAAGCAAGATCCTATTGCGTCACTAGGCATAATGCCTGTTGGTGCGCGGTTAGATTCAAAAATTATTGAGGTAACGGTGGACTCTGCTGCTGAAAAAGCAGGTTTACAAGCAGGGGATCGTATCGTTAAAGTCGATGGTCAGCCAATTGATAACTGGCATCCATTTACTTATTTTGTGCGTCAAAGCCCAAATAAAACGCTAGAACTTACAGTTGATCGTAATGGTTCTATGTTGGCATTAGCAATAACGCCTACAGCTATAGCGCTTAAAGATGGAACCCAAGTGGGACAAGTGGGTGCTCAATTACAAATACTGCCACCAGATGAGCAATATTTGATAATGCAGCAATACAACCCATTTTCAGCGCTATACGAAGCATCTGATAAAACGTGGCAGTTAATGGGGTTAACTGTCAAAATGATTGGCAAGTTAGTGGTGGGTGATGTCAAATTGACTAACCTCAGTGGACCGGTTTCCATTGCGAAAGGTGCAGGAATGTCCGCTGATTCTGGTTTTGTTTATTATTTGATGTTTATTGCTCTTATCAGTGTCAATCTGGGGATCATTAACTTGTTTCCCCTGCCTGTCTTAGATGGCGGGCACCTGCTTTTCCTGGTTATCGAAAAGATAAAGGGAGGGCCGGTATCTGAGCGTGTACAAGATTTCTGTTATCGCATTGGTATTATGGCATTGATGCTGTTAATGGGACTTGCACTTTTCAATGATTTCTCTCGCTTATAATTGGTAAGCAGAGACCGGTTAGGAAAACACAAAACAACGATGGCGATGAAAAAGTTGCTTATAGCGTCGCTGCTGCTGGGCAGCGCCACTGCATACGGTTCAGACGGATTCGTAGTTCAGGACATTCAATTTGAAGGTCTTCAACGCGTCGCCGTTGGTGCAGCATTACTGAACATGCCTGTCCGAGTCGGAGATTCGGTTGGTGATGATGATATCAGTCGAACTATCCGTTCATTATTTGCAACGGGTAACTTTGATGATGTTCGAGTTCTGCGTGACGGAAATACCCTGATTGTTCAAGTTAAAGAGCGCCCAACGATTGCCAGCATTACCTTTTCTGGTAATAAAGCAGTGAAAGAAGAGATGCTCACACAAAACCTTGAAGCTTCCAATATTCGTATCGGTGAAACTCTTGACCGTACTATGTTGGCAAATATTGAAAAAGGGCTTGAAGATTTCTATTACAGCGTTGGTAAATATAATGCGACCGTAAAAGTTGTTGTTACGCCACTTCCGCGTAACCGTGTTGACTTAAAACTGGTGTTTGCTGAGGGTGTATCAGCAACAATTCAGCAAATCAACATTGTTGGTAATAAAGCTTTTACAACCGCTGAGCTCGTTAATCGTTTTCAATTGCGTGATGATGTGCCTTGGTGGAACTTAGCTGCTGATGAAAAATATCAGAAGCAAAAGTTAGCGGGTGACTTAGAGACCTTAAGAAGTTTTTATCTTGACCGTGGTTATGCGCGTTTTGATATTGAATCAACTAATGTCAGCTTAACGCCGGATAAAAAAGGTATTTATATTACGATTAACCTGAAAGAAGGTGAAAAATATACCGTAGAAAATACCGAAGTAAATGGTAATACGGCAGGATACACTAAACAAATTCAGGATCTTATCGAAATAGCACCGGGGTCACTCTATAACGGTGCTCAGGTCACTAAAACAGAAAATGATATTAAAAATCTGTTGGGTCGTTATGGATATGCTTATCCACGAGTAATGACTAACCCTGAAATAAATGATGAAAATAAAACGGTTAAATTGCATGTTAATGTTGATGCCGGTAACCGTTTTTATGTACGCCAAATTCGCTTTGCGGGTAATGACATCACAAAAGATGATGTTTTACGTCGTGAAATGCGTCAAATGGAAGGTGCATGGTTAGGAAGTGATTTAGTTGAACAAGGTAAAGAGCGTTTAAATCGTTTAGGTTACTTTGAAAACGTTGAAACAGAAACTCAACGTATTCCGGGGTCGCCAGATCAGGTTGACCTTGTTTATCGTGTAAAAGAACGTAATACCGGTTCATTAAACTTTGGTGTCGGTTTTGGTACTGAAAGTGGTGTTAGCTTCCAAGTTGGTGTCACTCAAGATAACTGGCTTGGTACAGGTAACGCAGTAGCAATTAATGCGAGTAAAAATGATTACTCCACTTATGCTGAATTGTCTGTGACTGATCCATACTTCACTGTTAATGGTGTGAGTTTAGGCGGACGTATTTTCTATAACGACTTCCGCGCTAATGATGCAGATTTATCAGGCTATACTAATAAATCTTATGGTGTCGATGGTAGTTTAGGCTTTCCAATAAATGAGTATAACTCTGCTCGCCTTGGTTTAGGTTATACTCATAATGGTCTGTCACGTATGGAACCTCAGGTTGCTATGTGGCGTTACCTTGAAAGCATGGGTCAAAATCCCGATTTTGAAGGCCGTGAATCATTTAATGCGGATGACTATACTGTTAGCTTAGGTTGGACATTTAATAATTTAAACCGTGGTTTCTTCCCAACTTCAGGTGCGAAGAGTAATCTAAGCGGCCGTATTACTATTCCAGGCTCAGATAACAAATATTACAAAGTAACGTGGGATGGCTCCGCTTACTATCCAATCAACGAAAAAGAAACATGGGTCACCTTAGTTCGCGGACGCCTAGGTTACGGTGATGGATTAGGCGGTAAAGAATTACCATTCTATGAAAACTTTTATGCGGGTGGTTCAGGTACTGTTCGTGGTTTCCGCTCAAATAATATCGGCCCTAAAGCGGTTTATTTAGATAAAGATGGCAAGCCAAAACCAGGTGAGCCATCTAGTGATGCTATCGGTGGTAATGCAATGGCAGTTGCTAGCTTTGAGCTAATTACGCCAACACCATTTATTGATGATAAATATTCTTCATCAGTGAGAACCTCACTATTTGTTGATGCAGGTACAGTATGGGATACCAAGTGGAGTAGCACTAACTCAGCTTGGACTGCAGGTATGCCTGATTACAGTAGAGCAAGTGATATCCGTGTTTCGACAGGTGTTGCGTTACAATGGTTATCGCCATTAGGTCCATTAGTTTTCTCTTATGCGAGACCGATAAAAGATTACGAAGGCGATAAATCAGAGCAGTTCCAATTTAATATTGGTAGAACGTGGTAGCGATGTAAGTAAAGTTGATGCCTTATTCATCTAAATGAAAAGGCATCCAAATTCTGACAAAATATTAGGTTTTAAGGAGTATATCGTGAAAAAATTGTTATGTGCCGCTGCCTTAGGAATGGCATTGACGATGTCAGCAGGTGTTCAAGCCGCAGATAATGTTGCTGTTGTGAATATCGGTCAAGTTCTCCAACAAATTCCTAACCGAGATGCGGTAGAGAAACAATTGGAAAATGAGTTCAAATCGCGAGACACCGAATTACAAAATTTAGGTAAAGCACTGCAAACTGCAGTTGAAAAATATCAGAAAGACGCACCGACAATGAATGCAACACAACGTGCAAATACAGAGAAAGATCTGGTTGCTAAACGTGAAGCTTACGCACAAAAAGCGCAAGCTTTTGAGCAAGATTTTAGTCGTCGCCAAGCTGAAGAACGTAACAAAATCATGAAACGTGTATTAGATGCGGTTGATGCTGTTGCGAAAAAAGAAGGCTATGATGTTGTTTTAGATGCTAATACTGTTCCTTATTTTGCAGATGGTAAAGATATTACTGCTCAGGTTCAAAAACAGGTTAAATAATAGATGTCTTCAATTCGATTAGCTTCGCTTGCGCAGCAGTTGAATGCACAGTTACACGGCGATGGTGATATTACCATCGCCGGTCTTGCTTCAATGAGCCTAGCAAATAGTGAACAAATTACATTTCTTTCCGATAGCCGTTATCGTGAAAAATTAACTGAGTGTAAGGCAGCCGCGGTTGTTTTAACTGAGGCGGATCTTCCTTTTTGCCCAGTCGCGGCACTTGTTGTAAAAAATCCTTATCTTGCCTACGCACAAATGGCTCAGATAATGGATACAACACCAAGCCCAGCGCAAGATATTCATCCAACGGCTGTCATTTCGCCTGAGGCTAAATTAGGTCAGAATGTTTCAGTTGGTGCAAATGCTGTGATTGAATCAGGCGTTGAACTGGGTGATAACGTTGTGATTGGCGCAGGATGTTTTGTTGGTAAAAAAGCATGTATCGGTGATAATAGTCGTTTATGGGCAAATGTATCTATTTATCATGAAGTTATTATTGGTAAAGATTGCTTAATTCAATCTGGTACTGTAATTGGTTCGGATGGTTTTGGTTATGCCAATGAGCGCGGTAACTGGATTAAAATCCCACAACTTGGTTCTGTTGTGATTGGTGATCGTGTTGAAATTGGTGCATGTACAACTATCGACCGTGGCGCATTAGATAACACAGTTATTGGTAATGGTGTTATCATTGATAACCAGTGCCAAATCGCACATAACGTCATTATTGGTGACAATACCGCAGTTGCGGGTGGTGTCATTATGGCGGGCAGCCTGAAAATAGGGCGCTACTGTATGATTGGTGGAGCAAGTGTTATCAATGGTCATATGGAAATCTGTGATAAAGTAACGGTAACAGGAATGGGTATGGTAATGCGTCCTATCACTGAGCCGGGTGTTTATTCATCAGGTATCCCGTTACAACCTAACAAAGCATGGCGTAAAACCGCAGCACTTGTGTTGCGAATTGATGAAATGCAAAAAAGGCTAAAGTCGCTAGAACGTCAAGTAGAAAGTAGCGATAAGTAACAAAACATGTCGTCAGACTATTGTTACCCATTTTGCGACCTGCGAGTTAACTCACTTTTTGAGTCACAGCAGGTCGTGTCATTATTAATTAGACTCAGTTTTATTAGACAGGAAGAGTATTGCAATGAGTGAGAATCATACTCTGCAAATCGAAGAAATTTTAGATTTACTTCCACACCGTTACCCATTCTTATTGGTTGATCGTGTCCTTGATTTTGAAGAAGGGAAATTTCTAAGAGCAGTAAAAAATGTATCTTTTAATGAGCCTTTCTTTCAAGGTCACTTTCCGGGTAAACCTATTTTTCCTGGCGTGTTGATTTTAGAAGCGATGGCACAGGCAACAGGTATTTTAGCATTTAAAAGTGTAGGTAAACTGGAGCCCGTTGAACTTTACTATTTTGCTGCTATTGATGGTGCTCGCTTTAAACGTCCTGTCTTACCTGGTGATCAGATGATCCTAGAAGTTGAATTCATTAAAGAACGCCGTGGTGTTGCACGCTTTAAAGGCGTCGCTAAAGTCGATGGAGAAATTGCTTGCGAAGCTGAGATGATGTGTGCTCGCCGCCGTGAGGTTTAGCCTATGATAGATAAATCCGCAGTAATTCACCCTTCTTCAATTGTTGAAGAGGGTGCGGTAATTGGTGCTAATGTTCGCATTGGCCCTTTTTGCGTTATTGGTGGCAATGTTGAGATTGGTGAAGGTAGCGATATTAAATCTCACGTTGTTATTAATGGGCATACCCGTATTGGTCGTGATAATCAAATTTATCAGTTTGCCTCGATAGGTGAAGCTAATCAGGATCTGAAATATCGTGGTGAACCGACCGAAGTGATTATTGGTGATCGCAACCTTATTCGTGAAAGTGTGACAATTCATCGTGGCACGACACAAGGTGGCAACTTAACCAAGATTGGTAATGACAATTTACTGATGATCAATACACATGTCGCTCATGACTGTATTATTGGTGATCGTTGTATCATTGCGAATAATGGCACCCTTGGCGGACATGTCACTTTAGGGGATTTCGTTATTATTGGTGGCATGAGTGCGGTTCATCAATTTTGCCAAATTGGTTCCCATGTAATGGTTGGCGGATGTTCAGGGGTTGCACAAGATGTTCCTCCTTTTGTTATTGCACAAGGAAACCATGCAACACCTTATGGACTAAATATCGAAGGATTAAAACGTCGAGGTTTTGCTAAGGAAGATCTTCACGCTATTCGTAATGCTTACAAAATACTTTATCGTAATGGTAAAACGCTGGAAGAAGCACGTGAAGAAATTGGACAATTGGTTGCGGATAATAATAACCCGTATGTCAAAATGTTCAGTGATTTTCTTGAGCACTCAGCACAATCCAACCGTGGCATTATTCGCTAATTAGGATATGACCTTGTCAGGCCAACCATCTATTGATCAGCGTCCGTTAGTTATCGGCTTAGTAGCTGGTGAAACGTCCGGTGATATCCTGGGCGCGGGTTTAATCCGCGCTCTTAAACTCAAACATCCTAATATCCGCTTTGTTGGTGTAGCTGGTCCTCTTATGCAAGCTGAAGGTTGTGAAGCTTGGTACGAGATGGAGGAGCTCGCGGTTATGGGGATCGTCGAAGTTTTAGAACGTTTACCCAGATTACTTAAGATCAGAAAAGATCTTACTCAGCGGTTTTCAGAACTTAAACCCGACGTTTTTGTTGGAATTGATGCCCCAGACTTTAATATCACCCTTGAAGGGCGTTTAAAGCAAAAAGGGATTAAAACAATTCATTATGTCAGCCCTTCTGTATGGGCTTGGCGTCAAAAACGCGTTTTCAAAATTGGTAAAGCTACGGATTTAGTGTTGGCTTTTCTTCCTTTTGAAAAAGCGTTTTACGATAAATATCAGGTTCCTTGTCGGTTTATTGGTCACACAATGGCAGATGCTATTGCACTTAATCCAGACAAGAATGCAGCTAGAGAGCATCTAGGTATTGCTGAAAATGTTACCTGTTTAGCATTATTACCAGGAAGTCGTCATGCTGAAGTAGAAATGTTGAGTGCTGATTTTATAAAAACAGCAAAATTACTAAAACAACATATTCCTGCACTACATATTTTAGTACCGCTGGTAAATGCAAAACGCCGAGCTCAGTTTGAACAAATTCATCAAGCTGTTGCTCCTGAGCTTGATATTCAGTTGTTAGATGGTCAAGCGAGAGAAGCAATGACTGCCAGTGATGCGACTTTACTTGCATCAGGCACCGCAGCTTTAGAATGTATGCTAACAAAATGTCCAATGGTTGTAGGCTATCGTATGAAACCTTTTACTTTTTGGTTAGCAAAAAAATTAGTTAAAACGCCTTATGTCTCTTTGCCTAATTTATTGGCAGGACGAGAAATTATAAAAGAGTTATTGCAAGAAGATTGCAAGCCAGAGGCGTTAGCAGAACAACTTTTGCCCCTTTTAACTGACAACGAAAAAGTGCAGCAATTAAAAGAGACATTTTTACAGCTACATTCAGCTATTCGTTGTAATGCTGATGAGCAAGCAGCGAACGCAGTATTAGAATTGGCAGGTTAATAATGGAATTTGTATATCCAAAAGCAAATTGTATCGCTGGTGTTGATGAAGTTGGCCGTGGGCCTTTAGTCGGCGCAGTTGTAACAGCAGCAGTAATTTTAGATCCCGCTAATCCAATAGAAGGATTAAATGACTCTAAAAAGCTGACGGAAAAGAAACGTAATGCGCTTTATGATGAAATAAAAGAAAAAGCATTGTGCTGGGCAATTGGGCGAGCGGAACCTGAAGAAATTGATCAACTTAATATTCTTTGGGCAACAATGAAGGCGATGGAGCGTGCTGTTGCTGGATTATCATTAACACCAGATATGGTGTTAGTGGACGGTAATCGTTGTCCAACATTACCGATGGCATCTCAAGCCGTAATAAAAGGCGATAGTCTTGTGCAAGAAATAAGTGCAGCATCGATTTTGGCTAAAGTCACTCGTGATAGAGAAATGGAAGCGTTAGATACACTTTATCCTGAATATGGTTTTGCTAAACATAAAGGCTATCCAACGGCTTTTCATATGGAAAAACTGGCTTTATTAGGTGCAACACCTTATCACCGAAAAAGTTTTGCTCCTGTAAAACGCGCCTTAAACTTAGAGTAACCCACAGAGTAATTAAAGAATTATGGCAGATCCTCGTTTTATCCATCTTAGGGTTCACAGCGATTATTCAATGATCGATGGATTGGCAAAAACTGGGCCTCTTGTGAAGAAAGTGGCTTCGCTGGGAATGCCTGCTTTTGCGATTACTGATTTTACTAACTTATGTGGGTTAGTGAAATTTTATGGCGCAGCTCACGGTGCAGGTGTTAAACCTATAGTGGGTGCTGATGTTTATCTTGAAACTGAACTATTAGGTGATGAGTATGCTCACCTAACTATTCTTGCACGTAATAATGTTGGCTATCAAAATCTTACGTTACTTATTTCTGAAGCTTATAAACATGGCTATGGCGCTGCCGGCCCTGTTATTAAACAAGAATGGCTAACAACCTATAAAGAAGGGTTGTTGCTAATCTCTGGCGGCAGAATGGGGGATGTTGGTAAATTTTTACTTCGTGGTAATCGTCCATTAGTTGACCAATGTCTTGAATATTATCAAACGCATTTCCCTGATAGTTATTATCTAGAGTTGATCCGTACAGGTCGTCCTGATGAAGAAGCTTATCTTCATCAGGCGGTTGCTTTAGCTGCTGAAACGGGGCTTCCTGTTGTTGCAACAAATGAGGTCTGCTTTCTTGACGCGGGGGATTTTGATGCTCATGAAATTCGCGTCGCTATTCATGATGGTTTTACACTTTCGGATCCCAAGCGTCCCAAAAATTACAGCCCACAGCAATATATGCGCACAGAAGAAGAAATGTGTGAGCTGTTTGCTGATATTCCTGAAGCATTAGAAAACAGCGTTGAAATTGCCAAACGTTGTAATGTCACAATTAGGTTAGGTGAATACTTTCTTCCTCAATTTCCAACAGGGGATATGAGTACAGAAGATTTCTTAGTTAAGAAATCAAAAGAAGGGTTAGAAGAACGTTTAGCTTTTCTTTTTCCGGATCCAGAAGAACGCAAAAAGAAACGTCCTGAATATGATGAACGTCTCGATATAGAATTAAAAGTTATTAACCAAATGGGATTTCCGGGTTACTTCCTTATCGTGATGGAGTTTATTCAGTGGTCCAAGGATAATGGCGTACCTGTAGGGCCAGGTCGTGGTTCTGGTGCAGGTTCGCTGGTGGCCTATTCGTTAAAAATTACTGACCTTGATCCATTAGAATTTGACTTACTCTTTGAACGTTTTCTTAACCCTGAACGTGTTTCCATGCCCGATTTCGACGTCGACTTCTGTATGGAAAAACGCGACCGAGTTATCGACCATGTTGCTGAAATGTATGGTCGTGATGCAGTATCTCAGATCATTACCTTCGGTACGATGGCGGCAAAAGCGGTTATTCGTGATGTAGGACGTGTATTAGGACATCCTTACGGTTTTGTCGATAGAATTTCAAAGCTTGTTCCGCCAGACCCAGGTATGACGTTAGAAAAAGCGTTTGAAGCCGAGCCACAATTACCTGAAATTTATAACGCTGATGAAGAGGTGAAAGCCCTTATCGATATGGCGCGTAAATTAGAAGGGGTAACGCGAAATGCAGGAAAACATGCGGGCGGTGTGGTCATTGCTCCGACTAAAATTACCGATTTCGCGCCACTTTATTGTGATGCGGAAGGAAACAACCCAGTTACCCAATTTGATAAGAATGATGTCGAATATGCAGGGCTGGTGAAGTTTGACTTTTTGGGCTTACGGACACTAACAATTATTAACTGGGCATTAGAAATGATTAATGCCCGGCGCGCAAAAAAAGAGCTTGAACCTGTAGATATTGCAGCGATCCCCCTCACAGATCAACGCAGTTTTGATATGTTACAGCGCTCTGAAACTACAGCGGTATTCCAGTTGGAATCCCGTGGTATGAAAGACTTAATTAAACGTCTACGCCCTGACTGTTTTGAAGATATGATAGCCCTTGTTGCATTGTTTAGGCCTGGGCCTTTGCAATCAGGAATGGTTGATAACTTTATCGACCGTAAACATGGTGTTGAAGAAATTTCTTACCCTGATGTGAAATGGCAACATGAGAGTCTGCAACCAGTTTTAGAGCCTACCTATGGTGTTATTTTGTATCAAGAACAGGTTATGCAAATAGCCCAAGTATTGGCTGGATACACACTGGGTGGCGCAGATATGTTACGACGCGCCATGGGTAAGAAAAAACCTGAAGAAATGGCAAAACAGCGCTCTGTTTTTGAAGAGGGTGCGATTAAAAATGGCGTCGATGGCGAATTAGCCATGAGGATCTTTGACCTTGTGGAGAAATTCGCAGGTTATGGATTTAACAAATCTCACTCTGCCGCTTATGCTCTGGTTTCTTATCAAACACTATGGCTAAAAACACACTATCCAGCAGAATTTATGGCAGCAGTAATGACTGCTGATATGGATAACACTGAAAAAGTCGTTGGATTAGTGGATGAATGCTGGCGTATGGGCTTAAAAGTTTTACCGCCAGATATCAATAGTGGTCTTTATCATTTTCACGTTAATGATGAAGGTGAAATAGTTTATGGTATTGGTGCAATAAAAGGTGTTGGCGAAGGGCCAATTGAAGCTATTGTTGAGGCGCGTCAGCAAGGTGGTCATTTTAAAGATATCTTTGATTTAAGTGCCAGAACAGAAACGAAAAAATTAAATCGCCGTGTCATGGAAAAACTGATCATGGCTGGTGCATTTGATAAACTTGGCCCTCATCGTGCTGCATTAATGTCTTCATTAGAAGATGCGCTAAAAGCGGCAGATCAACATGCTAAAGCCGAAGCTATAGGGCAATCGGATATGTTTGGTGTGTTAGCTGAAGCACCAGAGCAAGTTGAGCGCTCTTATGCTAATGTGCCTAAGTGGCCAGAGCAGGTTGTTTTAGAGGGTGAAAGAGAAACACTTGGTTTATATTTAACGGGTCATCCCATCACTCGTTATTTAAAAGAAATTGAACGATACGCGGCTGGGACGCGTCTAAAAGATCTGACACCGACTCCTCGTGGCCAAATGGTTAAAGTTGCTGGTTTAGTCTTGGCATCTAAAGTCTTTACCACTAAACGAGGTAATCGAATTGGGGTATGTACCCTTGATGATCGTTCTGGTCGGCTTGAAATTATGTTATTTTCCGATGCATTGGATAAATACCAACATTTATTGGAAAAAGATCGAATTTTAATTGCTACCGGGCAGGTCAGCTTTGATGATTTCAACGGTGGGCTTAAAATGACTGTCCGTGAGCTTATGGATATAAGCGAAGCCCGTGAAAAATATGCAAGAGGGCTTGCTATATCGTTGTCGGACAGGCAAATTAATGAGCAATTATTAAATCGTCTTCGCGGCGTTTTAGAGCCACATCGTTCAGGCACGATACCGGTTCATCTTTATTTTCAAAAGCACGATGCCTGCGCCCGCCTACGATTCGGTGCGACATGGCGTATAACGCCAACGGATATGCTTTTGACCGATCTGCGAACTCTGCTGGGTAATGAGCAGGTGGAATTAGAATTTGACTAGAATAGGAATGTTATGAGTCTTAATTTTCTGGATTTTGAACAGCCAATTGCCGAGTTAGAAGCGAAAATTGATTCGCTGACCGCAGTTAGCCAACATGATGAAAAAATTGATATTAATATTGATGAAGAAGTCTCGCGCCTAAGAGAAAAAAGCCTAGAGCTAACACGTAAGATTTTCTCTGATCTTGGATCATGGCAAGTTGCACAACTTGCTCGTCATCCATTAAGACCTTATACACTGGACTATATTCATCGTATTTTTACTGACTTCCAAGAATTAGCTGGCGACCGTGCTTATGCTGATGATAAAGCGATAGTGGGTGGTATTGCTCGTTTAGATGGTCGTCCTATTATGGTTATTGGGCACCAAAAAGGGCGCGAAACCAAAGAAAAAATTCGTCGTAACTTTGGTATGCCTGCACCAGAAGGCTACCGTAAAGCACTGCGTTTAATGGAAATGGCACAACGTTTTAATCTGCCAATTATCACTTTCATTGATACTCCAGGTGCTTATCCTGGTGTAGGTGCAGAAGAACGTGGACAATCTGAAGCTATTGCTCGTAATTTAAGAGAGATGTCACGCCTTGGTGTGCCAATTATCTGTACTGTTATTGGCGAAGGTGGTTCTGGTGGCGCATTAGCTATTGGTGTCGGTGATAAAGTTAATATGCTGCAATACAGTACTTATTCTGTTATCTCACCAGAAGGTTGTGCTTCAATTCTTTGGAAAAGTGCAGATAAAGCACCTTTAGCTGCAGAAGCGATGGGAATTACTGCGAATCGCTTAAAAGAGCTAAAACTTATTGATAACGTTATTGCGGAACCTTTAGGTGGTGCACATCGTAATTACGATGAAATTGCAACTTCACTAAAAGCGCAAATTAAAGCTGATTTAGAAGAGTTAGATGCATTTGAATCAGAAGAATTAAAAAACCGCCGTTACCAACGTTTAATGGAATACGGTTACTGTTAATTTTTATAACAGCAATTTAGGTTTAATGATTAAGAAAGCAGAATAATAACTATTCTGCTTTTTTTTGTGTTTTCTTTTTTGTTTTAATTATCAATATGTTTTGTGTTAGTGCAAAAGCGAGGCAAAAGACTTAACATAATCACCAGAATTTTACTGATAAATGATAATGCTATGGCACTGAGTTCTAATCCTATCCTTAATGAAATTAAACAACAAATGGGTCATCACTCGGCAATTTTAGTCGGTTTTAGTGGTGGTGTTGATTCAACGGTTTTATTACAAGGGCTCGTTCGTTTACGCGATGAATACCAGTTACCCTTAGAGTTAACTGCTATTTACGTACATCACGGATTAAATGCTAAAGCAGATGATTGGCTAAAACATTGTGAACAGTTTTGCCAACAGTGGAATGTTGCCTTTATCAGTGAAAGAGTGCAGGTTGAAAGTAAAAGCGCAGGCATTGAAAGTGGTGCGCGAGAGGCTCGTTATCAGGCTTATCGAAAACATCTACAACCACAACAAGTCCTAGTTACGGCACAACATCAAGATGATCAAGCTGAAACCTTTTTTCTGGCATTAAAACGAGGAAGTGGGCCCGCGGGACTTTCATCTATGCCCGCTAAGATGCCATTTGAGCATAGTTACTTGCTTCGCCCATTATTAAATATCACGCGTAAGCAAGTTGAAGACTATGCAAATCAGCAAAATTTACATTGGATTGAAGACGATAGTAATCAAGATGATCGCTATGACCGTAATTTTTTACGCTTACATATCATGCCACTATTAACTCAACGGTGGGATCACTTCTCTCAAGCTGTCACCCGTAGTGCCGCACTTTGTGGTGAGCAAGAAGCACTGTTAGACGAATTACTTGATTCAGAGCTTAATTTATTAATGGACAAGCAAAATAGCGTTGATATCGATGCTCTTGCAATGTGCAGTACAATAAAACGTAATGCTTTATTAAGACGTTGGTTTGCTTATTTAAACAAAGCGATGCCTTCAAGGGAACAGATTTTACGTTTGTGGGAAGAAGTAGCCTTAGCCAAAGAAGGTGCTGAACCTAGGTTACGCTTTATTGAGGATGAAGTGCGCCGTTATAAGAAACGGCTTTATCTTATTCCTATCATCAATGAACCAATAGATAAAGTTATTGAATGGTCATTACCTCAGCCATTAGTTTTACCTGAAGCTTTAGGGGTGTTAATTGTTCATTCAGCAGTAGCACAAGGCCAAGAAATGGTGATCCGAGCACCTTATAACACGGAGAAGGTCACCGTTCGTTTTGGTCTTACTCAGCCATCTTTGCGTATTGTTGGCAGAGAACTCCCAAGACATAGCAAAAAAATCTGGCAAGAATTGGGTATTGCACCTTGGCGTAGAACTCGTATCCCATTGATTTATTTCAATGATACATTAATTGCAGCGGTTAATACTTTTGTTACTCTTGAGGGAAAAGCAACATTAGAACAGAACATTATTATCGAGTGGCAAGAGACTTATCAGTAAACAACCGCCTTTGGGCGGTTGTTTACTCGCGATTACTCTGATTTTATAACCACAGTCCCAATTTCGGGATTAGAAAAACTGGCGATAATATCCAGTCGTAAATCTTTAGAACCGTCAGGGGTCTTTATTTTCAGATACTCGACCTTTTTGCTTAAGAAAAGATCATCTGCAATACCATCAATAAGTTCACCACTATGTAACTCAATGTGGAGATGCATTCCATGCTGGCAAGCTAACTCCAAATTTTCATAGTCATCACAGTTAATTGGTTGATATTCTGTATTTGTTGACATATTCCCTCACCACTCGTTCGTGGCGGTATTGCCGCCAGTGAATAATTCAGAATAAAATCATTATGCTGTTATTCGATGTGAGCACAATAGATATTGTAATAATTTTCTGAAATAGTTCTTAATGAGAGGTTATTTGAGAAATAACTATCAAAGGAGGGTGCATTTATCTTAAAGCTAGTTTTATTAGCCCTTTTTGTTATAAAAAATGCTAGAATCATAAACAGAATGAGTAATTATAAAGTACCCAGAATGAGGGAGTAAATGATGGGGAAAAAACTTTTATGTGCAGCAATTGCTGCTGGGTTATTTGTATTATCAGGTTGCCAAAATAATATTGGCTTATCACTTGATGGTAAGATTGTTGATCAAACATACAATAGTATTTTACCTTGTGCCGATTGCTCTGGTATCGACACAACAATCCTTGTAAATCAAGATGGCTCTTATGTTATGGAGCAGCGTTACCAAGGTTCTGCTGATGATAAAGGTAGTTTTTTTGAATCAGGCACTTGGGCGTTAAGTAAAGATAAGCTGGCATTAACCAATAGTTATGGTGAAAAAAGTTATTATCTTCCTAAAGAAGATAAATTGGTGATGCTAGATATCGATGGTAATGTTATTAATTCAGAATTAAATTATTCACTCGTTAAAGTTCAACCTCGAAAATTATCGGGTGAGTTTACGTATTTAGCTGACGCTGGAACATTTAAAGATTGCCAATCTGGACGCGTTTATGCGGCTCAAGGTTTAACTTTAGAAACAGGTTACTTCTCAACAGGTGTTGAGGGTGGAACGCCAGTTTATCTTGAAGTGGATGGTTATTATAGCATTCGTCCATCAATGGAAGATGGACGCTTTGATCCTGCATTAGTTGTTACTGGAGAGACTCGCTTTAATCGTCATGGTTCTTGTGCTAGTCATCGTGGTAGGGGCTAATACGAAAGGTTCTTTTGATAAGCTATTATCATAAAGTATAAAAAAACCCGCTAATGCGGGTTTTTTGTTATTAGTTTGCTTCTCAAAAGAGGCGCTTTATTTATTAAGCTAATTGCTCTTTGATAAAAGCAACAACGTCATCAACATTAACTAATGATTTATCATCACTGCGACGGGCTTTATATTCGATTTGATTATTATCGAGGTTGCGATCACCAATAACGATAGTGTGTGGAATACCAATCAATTCCATATCCGCAAACATCACGCCAGGGCGTTCTTTACGATCATCAAACAGAACATCAACACCTTGCGCACGTAACTCGTTGTAAAGTTTGTCAGCGACTTCTTTTACACGATAAGAGCGATGCATATTCATTGGTAAAATAGCAACTTGGAATGGTGCAATGGCATCAGGCCAAATAATACCGCGCTCATCATGGTTTTGTTCAATTGCCGCAGCAACAATACGAGTAACACCGATACCATAGCAACCCATAGTCACAACTTGGTTATGGCCTTCTTCGTTTTGTACTGTTGCTTTTAATGCTTCTGAATATTTTGTGCCAAGTTGGAAGATATGGCCAACTTCAATACCTCGTTTGATAAGCAAAGTACCTTTGCCATCTGGGCTTGGATCACCTTCAACGACATTACGAATGTCAGCAATTTCAGCAACAGGTAAGTCACGTTCCCAGTTAATACCAAAATAGTGTTTACCATCGGTATTTGCACCAGCACCAAAGTCACTCATTACAGAAACCGCGCGATCCATAATAATTGGCATCGGTAAATTAACTGGGCCTAATGAGCCAGGACCTGCATTGACTGCTTGGCGAATTTCAGCTTCTGTTGCAAAAGTTAAAGGTGATGCAACGATGTCACATTTTTCTGCTTTAATTTCATTAAGTTCATGATCACCACGAACAAGTAATGCCACTAAGCTATGACCACTTTCTTTTGTTCCATGAACAATCAGTGTTTTTACTGTTTTTTCTATCGGTAGATTGAATTGTTCAACTAACTCAGCAATAGTTTTTGCATTTGGCGTATCGACTAAACGCATTTCTTCTGTTGCCGCAGCGCGAGGTGTTGCTGGCATTACTGCTTCTGCAAGCTCGATATTAGCTGCATAGTCAGAACCTGTAGAGAAGACGATATCGTCTTCACCACTATCTGCTAATACTTGGAATTCGTGTGATGCGTTACCACCGATAGAACCTGTGTCTGCAAGTACTGGACGGAAATCAAGACCAATACGAGTAAAGATTTTGCTATAGGCTTCGTACATTCTGTCGTAAGTCTCTTGTAAAGACTCTTGAGAGATATGAAAAGAGTATGCATCTTTCATAATAAATTCACGAGAACGCATAACACCAAAACGAGGGCGTACTTCATCACGGAATTTAGTTTGAATTTGGTACAGATTGAGTGGAAGTTGTTTGTAAGAGGTGATTTCGTTACGAACGATATCAGTCACAACTTCTTCATGTGTTGGACCTAAAACAAAAGGGCGCTCGCCTCTGTCAGCAAAACGTAGCAATTCAGGGCCATATTGTTCCCAGCGACCACTTTCTAGCCATAAATCTGCGGGTTGAACAACAGGCATTGAAATTTCAAGCGATCCCGCGTTATCCATCTCTTCACGAACAATTTTTTCAATTTTTCGTAGAACACGAACACCGGTTGGCATCCAGTCATAAAGACCAGACGCAAGTTTACGGATCATGCCTGCGCGAAGCATAAGTTGATGGCTGACAATTTCTGCATCAGCAGGCGTCTCTTTTAAAGTAGAGAGCAAATAGTGGCTAGTACGCATTATTAGGTTCCATTAGAACAAAAATACTTAGGCTGACTGTCACGCCAGTCTACATCAATATAAATAGGGAAAGACTTTAGTCTACCAGTGACTTAAGTCTGCCAAAAGGGGCAAAGCGTTTTTTTCAATCTGATTTGTTCAAAGACAATAGAAGAACTACCAGAGTTTATAAAAAAATAAGCATTGATAATTCATCATAGCATTGTATATGACTGTTAGAGCAAATTATCGTGGTTCAATGCTCACTACAAGCGTTTGTTGCCCATTAACTTGCCAGCGAATATTAAACTCAAGTAAATGTGCTGCATATACTCTATCACTTTGTTCCCCTTTTTTATAAGCAGGACGAGGATCTTGCTGTAAAACTTGGGTAATAAAGCGAGAAAGATTAGGATATTCGTTAGCATAATGTTGCAGTTGTTCTGATGCTTGTTGAGAAAAGAAAACGGCCATTTCATCATCAGGCGCATATTGAGCAAAACCCGCAATTGCATCAGGATGAGATTCAGCAAAAGGAAGATAAGGCTTTATATCAATAATGGGTGTGCCGTCGATAAGATCTAGGCTACCTAATTCTAAAATAACCGATTGATTATCTATTTTTACTTTTTTCAGTTCAACTAACGACATACCAATAGGATTAGGGCGAAAAGTAGAGCGAGTAGCGAATACACCCATTTTTGCATTTCCTCCTAATCGCGGAGGTCTAACTAAAGGATGCCATCCATGTTGTGCTGTTTGGTGAAAGATAAACAGTAGCCACAAATGACTAAATTGCTCTAAACCCCTTACTGCATCGGGATTATTATATGGAGAGTGAAAAATAAGCTGACCACCGCCATCCTGAATTAAACCAGGTTGGCGTGGTACGGCAAATTTCTCTTTATAAGGGCTAACAATATGCCCTATAGGTGTAATTTGAAGGGAATTCATTGGGTAATTAATAGTGCTGTGCCTTCGCAAATCGCTGATTGATAACAACCTAACCCCGTTACAATCTGGCATTCATGTAATAAAACGGCATTGGCATTTTTATAAGCTGCTTTTGTTGCCATTCTTTTTTTCGCAATAGGCAAGCTGGCGGGTGGGTCTTGTAATGTTTGTCGACAAGACTCACCAGAAACAATACCCAGATCTTTAAAAGGCGCACCTAAAAGATCTTCTGTTTTCTCAACAACACGAACAGGAGAAACAGTTTTCTCTTTTGGTTTTTGTGGTTGGCCGGGTTTATTTAAACGCATATCCGTAAATTTAGACTGATCAACATCAGATGAATTTTTGACTGAACAGCCTGTCATAAACAGCGCTATGATGCCAATAAGTAGCAAGCGCATGTGCATGGGTTACATCCTCTTTATTATTTATTGTCTATACAAAAATTAAACGACTCTAATTTAATGCAAATTATCCAAGTAAAAAAGAGAAAGGCGAACAAATGTCCGCCTTTTTTATTATTAAGTTAGATAATGAATAATTACCAACCTTTTACAGCACCACCATTAAAGATTTTATTTGCGGCACTATCCACATCATCTGATTGATATGCTTGAATAAATTTCTTCACATTCTCTGAATCTTTATTATCTTCACGAGCAACAATAATATTTACGTAAGGAGAGTCTTTATCCTCAACAAAAATACCATCTTTTGCTGGTGTTAAGTTTACTTGACTCGCGTAGGTTGTATTTATCACGGCTAAGTAGATTTTTTGGTCATCTAAAGATCGTGGTAATTGTGGTGCTTCTAATTCAACTAATTTCAGATTTTTTGGGTTTTCAGTTATATCGAGGACTGTTGGTAATAACCCGACACCTTCTTTTAATTTAATTAAACCTACTTTTTCTAACAATAATAATGAACGACCTAAGTTAGTCGGATCGTTAGGGATAGCAACTTGTGCGCCCTCGGGTAAATCAGCTAAATCAGTAATTTTTTTAGAATAACCTGCAATAGGGTAAATAAAAGTATTACCTACAGCAGTAATCTTATAATTACGATCTTTGATTTGTTGATCTAAATAAGGCTTATGTTGAAATGCGTTAATATCGATATCGCCACGGCTTAGTGACTCATTTGGCATCACAAAGTCATTAAAAGTAACGAGCTCAACATCAAGACCATATTTATCTTTAGCAACTTGTTTGGCAACTTCAGCTACTTGTTGTTCTGAACCTGAAATAACGCCGACACGAATATGGTTCGGATCTTTGTCTTTTTCACCACAACCAGCTAATGCCAGTGCGCCAACTAATGCACTTACCACTGCAAGCGATTTGAATTTTAATGACATACATTTACCCTTATTTGATCCGTTTATATAAAAGGCTCTATAGATGATATAAAGCCTTTAATGCTTTTATTTATGAGTTGTAAGCTTAACTAAATGATTACCAATAAACTGAATGATAAAAACAAGAATAACGAGTAGAACAATTACTGTATTCATTACTGTTGCATTATAGCCAACATAACCATACTGATAACCAATCTGCCCTAAACCGCCAGCACCGACAGCACCCCCCATTGCTGAGTAACCCACTAATGTAATTAGTGTGATGGTTGCCGCGTTAATTAAGCCAGGTAAAGATTCTGGTAATAAAACCTTTTTAATAATCTGCATTGGTGTTGCACCCATAGAGCGAGATGCTTCAATCAATCCATTTGGAATTTCTAGTAAGGTATTTTCTACCATACGAGCAATAAAAGGTGCCGCACCTACAGTTAAAGGAACAATAGCAGCTTGTAAGCCAATGGATGTACCTACTACCATACGAGTAAATGGGATCATCCATACGAGTAAGATAATAAAAGGAATTGCCCTAAACACATTGACCAATGCTGAAATAGTCCGATAGGTCGATGAACTTGTCATTATTTGCTCAGGACGCGTAACATATAGCAATACGCCTAACGGTAATCCAATAACAAAACCGAAAAAGCCAGAGACGAAGGTCATGACTAAGGTTTCCCAGATCCCACCAATTAATAAATAAATCATTCCTTCAGACATAACCGAGAACCTCTACTTTCACATGATGCTCTTCTAAAAATGCAATAGATTTTTCAGTGTTACCATTTTTACCGTGTAATTCAGCTAACATAACGCCAAATTTAACACCACCTGCATAATCCATTTGAGAACTTAAAATATTGATATCTGCATCAAAACGACGGGCGACAATAGACATCAATGGGGCATCAACCGATTGACCATTAAATTCAAGTTTCAATAATGGGAACAAACCTTCTTCCCACTCGGGTTTCATGCGTTCTTGATAATCTTCAGGAATATCCAATTGTAATGTTGATTGAATAAATGCCTGAGAAACGGGTGTTTTAGGGTGAGAGAACACTTGGCTCACCGCATCACTTTCTACTAATTCACCACCACTAATGACTGCCACTTGATCACAAATACGTTTTACTACATCCATTTCGTGAGTGATCAGTAAAATAGTTAATCCTAAACGGCGATTAATATCTTTTAATAATTCTAAAATAGAACGTGTTGTTGCAGGGTCTAATGCGCTGGTGGCTTCATCACATAATAGAACATTGGGTGAGTTAGCCAGTGCGCGTGCAATTGCAACACGTTGCTTTTGTCCACCAGATAGATTGGCTGGGTAATAATCTTTTTTATCAGATAGGCCAACTAATTCTAGCAGTTCATCTACACGCTTTGTAATATTGGCACGTGGCGTGTTATCAAGTTCTAAAGGTAAGGCTACATTATCAAATACTGTTCTTGAAGAAAGTAAGTTGAAATGCTGAAAAATCATGCCAATACCGCGGCGAGCTTTTGTTAATTCTTTATCAGACAGCTTTGTTAGGTCACGCCCATCAACAAGAACTTCTCCTGAAGTTGGTTTTTCTAACATATTCACACAACGTATAAGTGTACTTTTACCCGCTCCTGACGATCCGATAACACCAAAAATCTGCCCTTGGGGCACATGCAGGTTAATATTTGATAACGCTTGTATTGAACGCGTTCCCTGCTTAAATACTTTGTTTATATTCGTCAGTTTAATCATGTTGTTCTTTATATAAGTAGAATATGGACATAAAGACTATTCTGCCCGAGTTAAAATAGATGTTAAGGCGTCTAGACGGCTAAGTCAATAAAAAACAACTCCTGACTAATAAAGAAAGAAAGGCATGGATTCCATTCTCTATATAAGAGAAAACATGCGATACTAACAACAAATATCTGAATGGAGTAATGCTGGTGAGTAATGGGATTTCTGCGATTTTTCTTGATCGCGATGGAACAATTAATATAGACCACGGTTATGTATCTGAAATTGATAACTTTGAGTTTATTGATGGTGTCATTGAAGCAATGGCGGAACTAAAAGCAATGGGCTATGCCTTGGTTTTAGTGACTAACCAGTCAGGAATTGGTCGTGGTTATTATAGTGAAGATCAATTTTTACATCTTACAGAGTGGATGGATTGGTCCTTAGCAGATAGAGGCGTTGATTTAGATGGTATCTATTATTGCCCTCATCATCCAGATGCGAGTGTTGCTGAATATAAACAAGTCTGCGATTGTCGCAAACCAGCGATGGGGATGTTTATGGATGCAAAAGCACAATTAAACATCGATATGGCTTCTTCTTATATGGTTGGTGATAAAAAAGAAGATATGTTGGCGGCAAAATCTGCGGGAGTGGGTAATAAAGTTCTTGTTCGTACAGGAAAAGAGATCACTGAAGAGGCACAAATGTGTGCAGATTTTATCCTAGATAGCTTGGCTGACTTGCCAAAATGGATAAAAAGCCACAAAAAATAGGCACTTCGTTTAATTTACCAACAAACGAACATTTTTTTTAAAAAAACTATTGCCAGCCTCAGAAAACTCCCTATAATGCGTCCTCGTTGTCACGGAACAGGGCGCTAAGCGAACTGACTGAGAGAACAAAAAATAAAGTGAAAAGCCTTATAAAATAACGCTTGACACTGAATGAGGAAGATGTAGAATG
>NZ_LXEV01000032.1 GCF_001654965.1 Proteus hauseri ATCC 700826 | reverse complement strand
ATTAAGAAACCTAAGTCTAACGACTTAGGTTTTTTTTTGTCTTGAATTTATAAAAACCAAGCAAATAGATATAACAATTTATAAAGTGATGATTTCCTATAAAAATAATCAATCTTATTGATCATTATATCCCTTAAAAAGATGAGGGTGTTGGTAAGCTTTGGTATACTGAGTAATAGCAAGAGATCCTATTGCTCATTTGAGGTTGCTAATGGCGAAAAAACCGACTTACTCCGTACGCTTTGTAGCGGGTCAACCTGTAGAAAGGATTGAACCAAGTGCTCCTTTAAATGAAAAAAGTGACTCTTTGCCTATTGGAATGCCACTTTATACCGAAGGCCTCCTAAAAATTACTGTTTGGAACATCTATAAACAGCAGCGGATCAACTGGCGAAATATGTTGGAAGTATTATCCACTGATACCCAACTGATCTTATTGCAAGAAGCCCAACCTACACCTGAACTTGTTCGTTTCGCTGGCGTTCATCATTTAATAGCGGATCAGGTTCCTGCTTTAGCTTTTCAGCAACATCCTGCAGGTGTAATGACTCTTTCTAGCTCCCACCCTATTTATTGTTGTCCTCTAAGAGAAAAAGAACCCTTTTTGCGCTTAGCTAAATCGGCATTAATTACAGTTTATCCATTAATTACAGGCGAACATTTAATGGTTGTAAATGTTCATGCTATCAATTTTAGTTTTGGTGTAGATGTTTATCAGCGTCAATTAAGCAATTTAGCGACCCATATTATGCATCATAAAGGTCCTATTATACTCGCTGGAGACTTTAATGCTTGGAGTCGGCCAAGAATTAATGTACTTAAACGTTTTGCTCGTTGGTTAAAACTAAGGGAAGTTTCTTTTGATAATGATTGGCGTACTCGCGCATTCGGTAAACCCTTAGATTATATTTTTTATCGAGGTTTATCATTGAATAAAGCGGAAGTGCTTATTACTGATGCTTCAGATCATCACCCTTTAATTGCTACATTTTATTAATACTATAAGTAATAACAAAAAATATAATCTCTTAAGCTTATTTAAATTTAAGAGATTGTTTCCCTTATTGACTAGAAAAATTAATTTCTTATTCAATTATCTACATGTATAATATATTGGTTATATTTAACACCTTATCTATACTTTTTAAATTGGTTTAATTCTAATTTAATATAAGGTATTAAATGTCGATGAAAAATATAATTATTATTGGCGGTGGTACCGGTGGGACTATTCTCGCTAATATTCTTGCGAAAAAATTAAATAATGAAATATTTTCAAATAAAATCAAAATAACGCTTATTTCTGATAATCCAAATCATTATTACAAACCTGCTTTTATGTATATTGCATTTAATCTTTTTTTAAAAGAGGAGTTAATGCGTTCAGAACGAAGTTTATTAAGACCTGAAATAGAACTTGTTATTGATAAAGCAGAGCGTTTTGATTTTAATAATAAGATTATTTATTGTGAATCGAAGAAAAAATATAATTATGACTTTCTTGTTTTAGCTACTGGATGTATACCTCGTCTTGATAAAATTGAAGGTTTAAAAGAAGCTGGAAATCATTTTTATCAATATGAAGCGGCACGTAATCTTGCTGATAAAATTGCGACAATTGAGAAGGGTCGTGTATTTATTACGGTTACTTTTCCTGAAACACCTAATGTGCCTCATCAATGTGGTATTGCACCAATGGAAACTACATTGATGCTTGATGAATTTTTACGTCAACGTCGTGTCAGAAATAATATTGAAATTATTTATACCTATCCTACTGTTTCCCAGTTATTAAGAAACTGCCTCTTTATGCAACAAGAGGTTTGTGAGGTTCTTCCTGCGGTATTCTCAGAACGTGACATAAAAGCGAAGCGCGGCTTTACGCTAAGTCATGTTGATCCTGATAAAAAGATCGCTTATTCAAAAGAAGGTGAAGAAGAACCCTTTGATATTTTAATGAGTACACCACCTATCACGGCGGTGGAAGCAATTCGTAATACGGGATTAAGCGAATACAAGAATGGAGAAGGGTGGTTACCAACAGATCCTGAAACTTTACAAGTTTACGGGCTGAATCAAGTTTATGTTATTGGTGACACCGTTGATCTACCTATTAGTAAAGCCGGTGGAAGTTGTCATAACCAAGCGGGTGTTATTGCTAATAATATTTGCGGAGAGCTTCGCTATGGCTATCCCGCTGCAATATATGACGGACGAGTTCAAGCAGTTGCTCAAATGGGGTTATCTGCAGGTATGCCTTTACAATATGACTATAAACATGATGTGACACCTACACCGCCAACTAAATTAGGTGGCTTATTACGTAATAGTTATAACCGAGGATTATATTGGGCGACAGTGAGAGGATTATTATAGGGGAATAATAATGAGTGAAAATAATTTAAATTTAGTGGAAAATCAGCTATTTACTGATGAAGATAAAATACATCTCCAACATTTATTAGAAAAAGCAAGACCGCTATTAGCATTAAAACGTTTTGATAATATCGTTGATTTATTATCTTTAATTTCGGACTCAATTGATATTATCGATAATGCAACAGTAGAAAAACTTTCAGTAGCGTTTGAAGAAACAATGATCCCCGTTTGGGAGTTAAGTACAGCGTTTAATATGGCAAAAAAAGAATCTATTTATCAAGATAAAAAATATACATTAGGTTCAACTTTTTCATTATTAAAAAATCCAGATACGTTGAAAGGATTAACTATTGTATTAAGGACACTTCAGATTATTGGCGAGAATAATCAAAAAATAGATGTTTAACTATTATATTAATTAAGGAGATATAATGACGCAAAGTAATAGGAATTTTAATACTCAGGCAATACATTATGGTTATTCTCCGTTAGATTATCAGGGAGCATTAGTGCCTCCTATTTTTTAAACATCTACGTTTGCTTTTCCAACCGCTCAATATGGTGCAGCCTGTTTTGCAGGAACAGAACTCGGTCATTTTTATACCCGAATATCCAACCCTACACTCGATTTATTAGAGAAACGATTAGCTCAATTAGAAAATGGTGAAGGAGCTGTCGTTTTTTCTTCCGGCATGGGTGCGATTACCTCAACATGCTGGTCATTACTACAACCTGGTGATGAACTGATTACGGATATGACAATCTACGGTTGTACTTTTTCATATTTTAATCAAGGTCTTGCTAAATTTGGTGTAAAAATAAAACATGTAGATTTAACAGATCCTGCAAAATTAAAAGCCGCAATTACAGAGAAAACAAAGCTAATTTTCTTTGAAACACCCGCAAATCCTAATATGCGAGTGAGTGATATTGCTAAAATATCTGAAATAGCACACCAACATCATATTTTAGTCATGGTTGATAGCACCTATTGTTCTCCTTATTTACAAAAACCATTAGAACTTGGTGCCGATATCGTCGTGCATTCCATGACAAAATATTTATCAGGTCATGGTGATGTAATGGCCGGTGCAATTATTACTACTCATGAATTAGCCAATAAAATACGCGTTGAAGGTTTAAAAGATATGACAGGCGCCTGTTTATCTCCTCATGATGCTTCTTTAATATTAAGAGGGATAAAAACGCTAGGTATTAGGATGGAGCAAGTTTGTAAAAATGCACAGCATATTGCTCAATTTCTTGAAGATAATCCTAAAGTAGAAACTATTCATTATCCTGGGCTTCCTTCTTTTCCTCAATATCAACTAGCAAAGCAACAAATGCGTTTAGCCGGTGGAATGATAACAATTGAATTAAAAGGTGGAATTAAAGCGGGTAGAGATTTCCTTAATCGGTTAACACTCTTTACTCGCGCTGTTAGCTTAGGAGATTGTGAATCTCTAGCTCAACACCCTGCAACAATGACTCATGCGACTTATAGCGCAGAAGAACGTCAAAGACATGGTATTAGTGATGGCCTAATACGACTATCAATAGGTCTGGAAGATGTTGAAGATTTAATTGCAGATTTAGATCAAGCACTAGCTTAATTAATTTTTAGCAGCAAAACAAAAGGCTGTGAATATTTCACAGCCTTTTTAATTATTGTAGATAATTTATAGCAGATAGGTGCTCATTATTTTTGGGTCATTCTTGGCTTGATGCCTACATAATAACCGATAGTTAAAATAGCAACCCACACCATACCGACCACTAATGCCATTCGGGTTGATTCAAAATAACCTAAAATCGCAATAACAAACGCCATAAAGACAATGGTTAATGCAGGTGCAATTGGCCAAAGAGGGACTGGGAATTTTAGTGTTTTTACTTCTTCAGTACTCATTTTACGACGCATAGCAACTTGAGAAAGCAAAATCATTAACCAAACCCAAACTGTTGCGAACGTTGCGATAGAAGCAATAAGAACAAAGATCTGCTCCGGGATAAGGTAGTTAAGCACCACGCCTAAAAGCAGCACAACAGACATCACTAACACCGTCATCCAAGGCACACCATTACGGGTGAGTTTCATAAAGGATTTTGGTGCCTGTCCTTCTTGCGCCATACCATACATCATACGACCTGCACCAAAGATATCACTATTAATTGCAGAAATAGCTGCGGTGATAACGACAAGATTTAAGATATTCGCGGCTGAGTTAATCCCTAGATTTGAGAAAATCTGCACAAATGGACTCCCGTTATGCCCAATTTGTTGCCAAGGGAAAATACACATCAGAATAAAAATTGTCAGTACATAGAATAACAAAATACGAAATGGTACAGCGTTAATCGCTTTAGGGATGGTTTTCTCCGGATCTTTTGCTTCACTTGCGGTAATACCAATAACTTCGATACCACCAAAAGCAAACATCACTATGGCGAGCGAGGCGATAACCCCTTCTATACCATTAGGCATAAAGCCGCCAAACTCCCATAAATTAGAGATACCAATAGGATGCTCGGTTTGTTGACCAAAACCGTACATCATAATGACAACACCACCAATAATCATCGCAATAATGGCAGTGACTTTAATAATAGAAAGCCAAAATTCCATTTCACCGAATATTTTTACATGGCAAAGATTTAAGGCGCCAATAAAACAGACTATCCCTAATACCCATATCCATTGCTCAACATCAGGAAACCAGAGCTTCATATAAAAGCCAAATGCAGTTACGTCTGCCAAACAGACGATAAGCATTTCAAAAACATAGTTCCAACCGGTTAAAAAACCTGCGAGTGGCCCCATGTAATGGCTTGCATATTGTGAAAATGAACCTGCAACAGGGTGATGAACGGCCATTTCCCCTAATGCACGCATAACCATAAAAACGGCAGCACCACCAATAAGATAGGCGAGTAATACAGCGGGACCTGCTTTTTCTATCGCAGCCGCAGAACCATAAAATAACCCTGTACCAATTGCAGAGCCTAGCGCCATGAAACGAATGTGCCGCCCTGATAGACCTCGTGAAAGCTGATTTTCTTTTTGCATCTAAAATATTCCCATCTCTGTCCAACCGAGCAAACCGGTTCTTTTTTCAGTGTCTTCTCGCACGTTAGCTATTCAAAACAAACCATGTACCTTATCATAAAGCCTCTTACGGTGAGATAGTTATCTGTAATAATCATCAGCATTCATTGGATATCAGAGTTTCTTATGCAATACCCCATAAACGAAATGTTTCAAACTTTACAAGGTGAAGGTGTTTTTACTGGCGTTCCTGCTCTTTTTGTTCGTCTACAAGGATGTCCCGTTGGTTGCAGTTGGTGTGATACCAAACATACATGGGAAAAAGAAGAAGAAAAAAAAGTTCCTATTGGTGATATTCCAATTAAAACGCAAGAAAGTGATGCTTGGGGAAATGCCACGGTTGATGAAATATTAGCGCTGTTTCAACAACAAGGTTATAGCGCAAGACATGTTGTTATCACAGGTGGAGAACCTTGTTTATATGATTTACGCCCTTTAACGGAAGGTTTGGAACAGGCAGGATTTAATTGCCAAATCGAAACTAGCGGTACTCATGACATTTTATGTAGTGAACAAACGTGGGTCACGCTATCGCCTAAAGTCGGGATGCGAGGTGGTTTTACGGTATTACCTAGTGCAATAAATCGTGCTAACGAAATAAAACACCCTGTTGGTCGCCAAAAAGATATTGAAGCATTAGATGCATTACTCACATTAAGAACATCGTTGCCTGCACCTGTTGTTGCACTACAACCCATTAGTTGTAAAAATTCGGCGACGAAATTATGTATAGAAACCTGTATTGCTCGAAATTGGCGATTCTCAATGCAAACGCACAAATATTTAAATATCGCCTAATATGATGTTGTTCTCGCAAGCAAAAAAATCAGCCAATAACAGGCTGATTTTTCTTTTAGGTGACAGATAATTATTCACCGCGATAAATACATCCTGCTGTGCAAGTCTCTTTAACCATCACGGCTGATAACAATGGCAGTGTTGGCTTGACTTGTTGCCAAATCCATTTTGCTAATACTTCGCTGGTCGGATTTTCTAATCCTGCAATGTCATTAAGATAGTAGTGATCTAGGCTATCAAGAGTCGGTTTAAATGCCGCTTTAACATCGGCAAAATCAATTAGCCAGCCTGATTGTGCATCAACTTCACCGGTTAGCTCTAATCTAACAAGAAATGAGTGTCCATGAAGGCGACCACATTTATGTCCTTCAGGAACATGTGGTAAGTGGTGTGCGGCTTCAAACTGAAAATCTTTAAAGATGGTGGTTATCATCAAAACTCTCTTGACTTAATGAATGAAAAAAGAAACAGATAGAACGAAGTCTACTAGTGTAGCCGATTTGCCGTATCACGCCTAATCGCCTTAACCTCAGTTACTTATTATATTTCTTTTTGCTTAGTGCTTTTATCAATAAAGGAAATCGATAAATAAATTTAGTATTTAAGGTTATTAGATAGAGCCAATGGGTCTTTAATTCATCTTCTGGTAGTGAGATACCCTTCCATCATCAGAAAAATATCACAAAACAATAAAGCACTATAAAGGTGCCTCGCTTTTTAAGGCAGGATAAATGAGCAATCAACCCCCATTTTTATCAATGCTTCCGTTAACTTCTGAGCAATTGAACAAATTACAGGACGTCACCAAAGATTTAGCGCCAGCACAAATTGCGTGGCTTTCTGGCTATTTTTGGGGGCAATTTAATCAGCCAGCGAGTACGACCTCTGTTGCTTCTGAATTAGCCCCCCAACTAGTTCCTGAAGTAGAAACGATCACGATAATTTCGGCTTCTCAAACTGGAAATGCTCGTCGTCTTGCGGAACAGCTACGAGATAATCTCGTCACGAATAAATTGAATGTAGAGTTGTATTCAGCAGGTGAGTATAAATTTAAACAAATCCATAAAGCCACCACCTTAATTATTGTGACATCAACCCAGGGCGAGGGAGAGCCACCTGAAGAAGCTATCGCATTTTATAAATATTTAAATGCTAAAAAAGCCGCTGAGATGAAAGAAACCTCTTTTGCCGTACTGAGTTTAGGTGATTCATCTTATGAGCAATTTTGCCAAGCAGGTAAAGATTTTGATGAACGTATTGCCCAGTTAGGTGCAACTCGATTATTACCAAGAGTTGATGCGGATGTTGACTATCAAGACATCGCAAATCAATGGATAACAGAGTTAACCAATGTATTAAAAGCGCGAGTACCTACTCAAAATGCGGCGGTGTTACAACACACTCAGGCGGGTACAACAGATACTGTAGTTGCTTCGCGCTACCATCGCGATGCACCATTTACCGCAACCTTATTAACTAATCAAAAAATTACAGGCAGAAATTCTGATAAAGATATTCGTCATATTGAATTCAGCCTTGAAGGCTCGGATTTGCAGTATCAACCTGGAGACGCACTTGGTGTTTGGTTTGATAATTCAGTTGAAAAAGTTGATGAGCTAATCGGGTTATTATGGCTAAAAGGTGATGAACTCGTTACGGTGAAATCACAAACGGTAACGTTAAAAGAAGCGTTATTGCATCATTGTGAATTAACGCAAAATAGTGCTCCTATCGTAAAAGCTTATGCTCAGTTAACTCGCCATGAGGATCTATTATCACTTGTTGCGGATAAAACAACGCTTCAGCAATATGCAGAAAAACATCCCATAAATGAAATGGTACGCCAATATTGTGCTCAACCTATAGCTCAAGATTTTATTGATATTTTGCGTCCACTCACTCCTCGACTTTACTCTATCGCATCCTCTCAACAAGAAGTTGGGGATGAAGTGCATCTCACTTTGGGGGTGGTGCGTTATCAAGTCAATGGTCGTGCTTACGCGGGCGGTGCTTCAGGTTTTCTTGCTGATAGGGCAGAAGAAGGCTCTGCTATCAATGTTTTTATCGAAAAGAATGATCACTTTCGTTTACCGAATAATAACGATGCGCCAGTTATTATGATTGGCCCAGGTACAGGTATTGCTCCATTTCGAGCTTTTATGCAGCAGCGTGAAAACGACGGTGCAACGGGTAAAAACTGGTTGTTTTTTGGTAACCCTCATTTTGTTGAAGATTTTCTTTATCAAGTGGAATGGCAGCGCTATGTCAAAAGCGGTTTGTTAACTCATATCGATTTAGCATGGTCACGCGATCAATCTCATAAAATTTATGTACAAGATAAATTGCGTGAACAAGGCAATCAAATTTGGCAATGGTTACAACAAGGGGCTTATCTCTATGTTTGTGGCGATGCATCACGGATGGCGAAAGATGTTGAACAAACTCTATTAGAAATAGTGATGAAGTATGGCAATAAAGATATTGATGAAGCAGATGAATATTTAAGTGAGCTACGTCTAGAACGACGATATCAGAGGGATGTCTATTAATGAAATCACATACTCAAACGCCCTTGATTGTTGAAGGGAAACAGGCTGATAGCGAACGCATGAAAAAAGAAAGTCATTTCCTGCGCGGTACTATTACAGAAGACTTACAAAATGGCTTAACGGGCGGTTTTGAGGGCGATAACTTCCTGTTAATTCGCTTTCATGGCATGTATCAGCAAGATGATAGAGATATCAGAGCCGAACGTGCTGAACAGATGCTAGAACCTCGTCATGCTATGATGTTACGTTGTCGTTTACCTGGTGGCATTATCACCCCTAAACAGTGGTTAAATATTGATAAATTTGCGACAGAAAATACTCTCTATGGCAGTATTCGCATTACTAACCGTCAAACTTTTCAATTTCATGGCATCTTAAAAGGTGATGTAAAACCAGCGCATCAAATGTTAGCTTCGGCGGGCTTAGACGCTTTGGCAACGGCTAATGATGTTAATCGCAATGTTTTATGTACTTCGAACCCCGTGCAATCGTCATTGCATCAAGAAGCGTATGAGTGGGCTAAAAAAATATCAGAACATCTTTTACCCCGAACTCGCGCTTATGCGGAGATCTGGCTAGATAAAGAAAAAGTCGCTACTACTGATGAAGAACCTATTTTAGGTGAGACGTATTTACCGCGGAAATTTAAAACCTCAGTGGTTATTCCACCTCATAACGATGTTGATCTTCATGCCAATGACATGAACTTTATCGCAATTGCTGAAAATGGACATTTAGTTGGTTTTAATGTGCTGGTAGGTGGTGGTTTAGCCATGACACACGGCGATAAAAACACCTTTCCGCGTTTGGCTAGCGAATTTGGTTATATTCCTATCGATAAAACGCTGGCCGTGGCAGAAGCGATTGTGACGACTCAACGTGATTGGGGAAATCGCACAGAACGTAAAAATGCCAAAACCAAATACACACTAGAGCGTGTAGGAATAGAGACGTTTAAACAAGAAGTTGAGCGTCGTTCGGGCATTAATTTTGACGATATTCGCCCTTATGAATTTACTCATCGTGGTGATCAAATTGGTTGGTTAAAAGGTGTTGATAATAAATGGCATCTTACTTTATTTATTGAAAATGGACGATTAATTGATAATCCAGATTCACCATTAAAAACCGGTGTAGCCGAAATCGCTAAAATTCATCATGGTGATTTTCGTTTAACCGCCAATCAAAACTTAATAGTGGCTGGTGTGCCCGAAAATGAAAAAGCCAATATTGAGGCGATTGCGCGTCAATATGGCTTAATTAACGATAATGTAACACCATTGCGTCAACATGCTATGGCGTGTGTTTCATTTCCTACATGCCCACTGGCAATGGCTGAAGCAGAGCGTTTTTTACCTGCATTTACTGACATCCTTGATGGTTTAATGACAAAGCATAGTATTAGCGATGAACACATCGTTGTGCGCGTGACGGGATGCCCTAATGGTTGTGGTCGAGCAATGTTGGCTGAAGTTGGGCTGGTGGGGAAAGCACCAGATCGTTATAACCTGCATTTAGGTGGAAACCGCATTGGTACACGCATTCCAAGAATGTATCGTGAAAATATAACTTCACAAGAAATTATCGGAATACTTGACCTTTTGATTGGTAAGTGGGCAATTTATCGAAATTCAAATGAAGGTTTTGGTGATTTTCTTATTCGTACTGATGTGATTAAACCTGTCATTAATTCAGCTGTTGATTTTTATGAGTTGCAGGAGGCGGTATGAGCCTATTGCCGCTATCTCAATTAGTGCAATTACCCGCTGATAAACAGAAACTAGCGTTAGCGGAAATTAACCGACTACTAGAGCAAAAAAATGCCATAGAACGTGTTACTTGGGCTTTAGAATATTTACCTAAAGAATGGGTGTTAAGCTCAAGCTTTGGTGTTCAAGCAGCTGTTTGCTTGCATTTAATGACTCAGCAATATCCTAATATTTCTGTGATTTTAACTGATACAGGCTATCTTTTTCCTGAAACTTACCAGTTTATTGATACATTAGCGCAACAGTTAAAACTCAATTTAAAAGTTTATCGGGCTGAAATATCTTCATCTTGGCAGGAAGCGCGATATGGCAAGCTTTGGGAACAAGGTGTTAAGGGAATTGAACGTTATAACCAAATAAATAAAGTTGAGCCAATGGAAAGAGCATTAACTGAATTAAATGCTCAAACATGGTTTGCGGGGTTACGACGTCAGCAATCAAAGAGCCGAGAACATTTACCGGTGCTTTCTATTGCGAAAGGCACTTTTAAAATGCTGCCTATTGTTGATTGGGATAATAAACAAATTTATCAATACCTTAAAGAAAATAATTTGCCATATCATCCATTGTGGGAGCAAGGTTATCTTTCTGTGGGGGATACCCATACAACACGCAAATGGGAAGAAGGTATGAGTGAAGAAGAGACTCGCTTTTTCGGCTTAAAACGTGAGTGCGGATTACACGAATAGCGTAATAGCTAAATATTAAAATGATTTGGGTAATAGAGAAATTTATTACTCCATTTGTCGTTTGTTTTTTTATTAACATTTTGATAAATAAAGTTTTTTCTTATTCCTTTCTGTTCCATCTCATAGCTTTTTGTCATTTCATAAGCGCTATTTCTCCTTTTATAGTCATTTCTCATAAATTGAACAAATAAATGAGAATACGCGTATGGATTATCTACCATTGTTTGTGGAATTAAAAAATCGCCCAGTGCTACTGGTTGGTGGTGGCCATGTTGCAGCGCGTAAAGCACTTCTTTTATTACGCTCCGGAGCCAAATTAAAAGTCATTGCGCCTAATTTATGTGATGAGTTGTATCAATATCATCAGCAACAGAAAATTGAGTGGGTATCGGCACAGTACCAGTCAGAACAGTTAATTGGAATAATGTTAGTCATTGTGGCAACAGATGATAGTGAACTGAACCAGCAAGTTTATTTTGATGCTCAAGCTCGGCATATTTTTGTCAATGTGGTGGATTCTCAGCCTCAGTGCTCTTTTATTTTTCCTGCCATTATTGATCGCTCACCTATTTTGGTCGCGATTTCTTCTGCGGGTAAAGCCCCAGTATTAGTCAGAATGCTACGTGAAAAACTAGAAGCGCTATTACCAACATCGTTAGGAACAATGGCGACTATAGCGGGAAAGTGGCGTAGCAGAGTGAAGCAACAATTGCAGACATTTCAAGCGCGTTGCCGATTTTGGGAGCAAGCTTTTAGTGGGAAATTTGCAGCTTTAGTTGCTAGTGACCAGCTTGTCCAAGCGCAAGCGCAGTTAGAGCAACAACTTCAGCAGCCAAAAAATCATCATCAAGGAGAACTCGCTCTTGTTGGTGCAGGGCCAGGTGATGCTGGCTTATTAACATTACGAGGCTTACAAGTTATTCAACAAGCAGAAGTTGTACTTTACGACAGCTTAGTGAGCGCTGAAGTATTGGAACTGGTTCGTCGTGATGCTGAGACGATTTGTGTTGGTAAAAGAGCGGGATATCACAGTGTTGCTCAAGAAGAAACTAACGCATTGATTGTGAAATTTGTTCAACAAGGCAAACGCGTTGTTAGGCTAAAAGGGGGCGATCCGTTTATTTTTGGCCGAGGTGGCGAAGAGTTAGAAGTTGCTACTGAACATGGCATCACTTTTCAAGTGGTTCCTGGTATCACCGCAGCTAGCGGCGCTAGTGCTTATGCTGGTATTCCTTTAACTCATCGTCAATATGCTCAAAGTGTCACTTTTATGACTGGGCACTGTAAAACCGAGGGTATCGAGCCTGATTGGGCTGCTTTAGCTAAAGCTAATCATACTTTAGCCATTTATATGGGCACCACTAATGCGCAGCTTATTAGTCAACGCTTAATCGAATATGGTCGCTCGTCATCCACACCTATTGCGGTAATTAGCTGTGCAACACGTATAGAGCAACAAGTTTTTACGGGAGATTTAACTCAATTAGCTGAATTAGCCGCTAAAGCGCCGATGCCTGCGTTGTTAATTGTCGGCGAAGTGACTGCTCTTCACCATCAATTGGCTTGGTTTAGTGATAAACCAAGCCAACAAGCACACGCTTCATCGCGCTCATCCTTGATTCATTTTGCCTAAAAAAGGGATTGTTATGAATGAAACACAATTAACGCATCTTCAGCAATTAGAAGCCGAAAGTATTCATATTCTTCGTGAAGTTGTCGCTGAATTTGAAAATCCTGTCATGCTTTATTCAATTGGCAAAGACTCATCGGTGATGCTGCATCTTGCTCGTAAAGCTTTTTATCCCGCTAAATTACCTTTTCCTTTATTGCATGTTGATACCGGTTGGAAATTTCGCGAGATGTATGAGTTTCGCGATAAAACAGCAAAAGAATATGGGTTCGATTTAAACGTTTATCGCAATCCACAAGGTGCTGAATTAGGTATTAATCCTTTTACTCATGGTAGTGCAAAACACACTGATATCATGAAAACAGAAGGGCTAAAACAAGCATTAGATAAATATGGTTTTGATGCAGCATTTGGTGGCGCTCGGCGTGATGAAGAAAAATCGCGTGCTAAAGAACGTATTTATTCATTTAGAGACAGATCTCATCGTTGGGATCCGAAAAATCAACGCCCTGAATTATGGAAAAATTATAACGGACAAATTAATAAAGGCGAAAGTATTCGTGTATTTCCGTTATCAAACTGGACTGAACTCGATATTTGGCAATATATCTATTTAGAAAATATCGATATTGTTCCGCTCTATTTTGCCCAAAATCGTCCCGTTATTGAGCGTGATGGCAACTTAATTATGGTTGATGACGACAGAATTGATCTAAAACTAGGTGAGGTTATTACACAGCAGAAAGTCCGATTTAGAACACTTGGATGTTGGCCTTTAACAGGGGCAATTCCATCACAAGCAGAAACACTACCCGCCATTATTGAAGAGATGCTGATTTCCACCAGCAGTGAGCGACAAGGACGTTTGATTGATAGCGATCAATCCGCATCAATGGAACTAAAAAAACGCCAAGGTTATTTCTAATAGGAGGATGTATGGGATTAGCAGCTATCAAAACAAATCAAATTATTGCGGGCGAAATCGCGCAGCTCGGTGGTGTTGAACGTTATCTTAAAACACAACAAAACAAAGGGTTATTACGATTTTTAACCTGCGGCAATGTTGACGACGGAAAAAGTACACTAATTGGACGCTTACTTCATGATACACGACAGATCTACGAAGATCAGCTTTCTACATTGCAAAATGAAAGTAAAAAGATCGGAACGCAAGGTGAAAAACTCGATCTTGCTTTGCTGGTGGATGGATTAGCCGCAGAACGTGAGCAAGGGATAACTATTGATGTCGCTTATCGTTATTTCTCTACTGCCAAACGCAAATTTATTATTGCGGATACGCCAGGACATGCTCAATATACCCGCAATATGGCGACAGGAGCATCAACAAGTACGCTTTCTATTCTGCTGATCGATGCTCGAAAAGGGGTGCAAGAACAGACTCGCCGGCATAGTTTTATCAGTACTCTATTAGGTATTCGTCATTTAATTGTCGCGATCAATAAAATGGATCTAGTAGATTATCAGCAGGCTGTATTTGAGTCGATCCAACAAGACTACCTTTCTTTTGCTGATCAGTTACCAACCGATCTTACTATTGAATTTGTCCCTATATCAGCGCTTGATGGTGACAATGTTGTTTCTGTTTCACAAACAATGCCGTGGTATCAAGGTAAAACATTGCTCTCATTACTCGAAGATGCACCAGTTAAATTAGCTGTTGGATCTCAATCTCTGCGTTTTCCTGTGCAATATGTTAATCGGCCAGATTTAGATTTTCGCGGATATAGCGGAACTGTTTCTTCTGGTGTGTTGTATCAAGGGCAACAAATAAAGATATTGCCTTCAGAACAAATATCGACGATTAAACGTATTGTGACGTTTGATGGTGATTTAGCTCAAGCCAAAGCAGGACAAGCTATTACGCTGGTTTTAGCTGATGAAATTGATATTAGTCGTGGTGATATTATTGTTGATGTAAATGAATCAACAATCAATGTTAGTAATCATGCACTGATTGATATTGTGTGGATGTCAGAGCAACCTTTAGTCCAAGGGCAAACACTTGATATCAAAATTGTGGGTAAAAAAAGCCGAGCAAAAATTGAAAATATTCACTACCAGGTTGATGTTAATAATTTAACGCAGCAAGTGACTGATAACTTAGGACTTAATGCTATTGGTAGTGTTGAGGTTTCATTTGAAGAGCCATTAGCACTTGATAACTACCAATATAATACTGATACCGGTGGGCTGATTTTTATTGATAGATTAAGTAACGTTACTGTTGGCGCAGGTTTAATTAGAGAGACACTCGCTAATCAACAAGAAACAATCCCGCAATACGATACATTTGAGCTAGAACTTAATCAGCTTATTCGACGTCATTTTCCTCATTGGGGTGCCAGAGATTTACTTGGAGGAAAATAGATGACGATACAAAATAATATTGTATGGCATCCTCATACCATAGAACAAAAAGATCGTGAAGCAAGACAAGCACATAAAGGATGTGTGCTTTGGTTTACCGGATTGTCAGGTTCAGGTAAGTCAACCCTTGCTAATGCATTAGAACAAGCGCTTTATCAATACTCACTCGATAGTGCTCCTATTCGAACCTATTTATTAGATGGTGATAATTTACGTCATGGGCTTTGTGCTGATTTGGGATTCAGTGACATAGATCGTCATGAAAACATTCGTCGTGTTGGTGAAGTGGCAAAATTAATGGTCGATGCAGGATTAATCGTATTAACAGCATTTATCTCGCCTTATCAGCAAGACCGGCAGCAAATAAGAGATCGTTTTGCACAAGGTCGATTTATTGAGATCTTTGTCGATACACCTTTAAGCCTTTGTGAACAGCGTGATCCCAAGGGGTTATATCAAAAAGCTAGACGTGGCGAAATAAAGCAATTCTCTGGTATTGATTCACCTTATGAAGCACCTGTTAACCCCGAACTACATTTAAATGGTGCTCTTCCTCTTCCTGAGTTAACTCAGCAAATCTTCAGTTTTTTACAAAAAAATCAATTTTACTCATTGAGCTAATTTTGTATTCTTCTTTTTTGTGTGTTCTCTCATCATAGGGAATACACTTTTTTATTATTAATAATGTAATATATTCCAGCGCTTTTGTGGCGTCTGAGTTTGAGTTGTGGGATGATTAGCCCATTAATCTTGGGGGTGGCAATGGGGAAATTGACAATTTTACTTCTGGTTTTACTTGGCTGGCTGCAATATTCATTATGGCTAGGTAAAAATGGTATTCATGATCACACCAAAATGAGCCAAGAAGTTGAATCTGCATTAACGCAAAATGCACAATTAAAAGCGCGTAATGACCGTCTATTTGCAGAGATCGATGACCTCAATGGTGGGCAAGAAGCGTTAGAAGAACGTGCCCGCAGTGAATTAGGCATGATAAAACCTAATGAGACATTTTTCCGTATTGTGAATGATAAATCTCAACCTCGTCGTTAATTTATTGAATTAATAGTGTGTTCTGATACAAAAACCATAATGAATATAATAAATCCTAATCTTCCTATTGTTGCTGTGATCCCTGCCGCAGGTGTCGGAAGCCGAATGCAAGCAATCTGCCCAAAGCAATATCTTAAAATTGGCAGATTAACTATCCTTGAACATACGATTAATGCCTTATTAAAACACACTCGTATTTCTCAAATAATCATTGCGATTAGTCCCAAAGATGACTATTTTCACACCTTATCATTAGCTAAAGATAAACGGATAATAACAGTTGAAGGTGGCGGTGAACGAGCGGACTCCGTGCTTTCAGGCTTGATTTATGTCACTGAGCATTTCCCTAAAAACACATGGGCATTAGTTCACGATGCAGCAAGACCTTGTTTAAGTTTTGGTGATCTTGATAATTTAATCCAACTTATCGATGACAATTATACTGATCCACAATTTTGTGGTGGGATCTTAGCAACACCGGTGCGAGATACCATGAAGCGTAGTCATTTAAAAGATAACCATATTGAACAAACTGTCGAAAGAACAACATTATGGCATGCTTTAACACCTCAATTTTTTCCTGCCACATTATTAAAACAGAACCTTGAAAATGCACTTTTGCAAAAGGCGACAATTACTGATGAAGCCTCGGCAATGGAGTTTTGCGGCTATGAACCTCTATTAGTGAAAGGGCGTGCAGATAATATTAAAGTGACTCAGCCAGAAGATTTAGCTCTCGCAGAGTTTTTCCTCTCTCGTCAAATTACCAATATAAGGAACACATAATATGAGAATTGGACACGGCTATGATGTACATAAATTTGGCGGAGAAGGCCCGATAATTATTGGTGGTGTAAGAGTACCTTATGAACAAGGGCTATTAGCGCATTCTGATGGCGATGTTGTGCTACATGCAATTACAGATGCTATTTTAGGCGCTGTTGCCATGGGCGATATTGGTACGTTGTTTCCTGATACGGATCCAGCATACAAAGGTGCTGATAGTCGTGTGCTGTTAAGAGAAGCATTTTCACGAGTAAAAGCAAAAGGTTATCGTATCGGTAATCTTGATGTCACTATTATTGCTCAAGCACCAAAAATGCTACCTCATACGCCTCAAATGCGCGTGAATATCGCTGAAGATTTAACCTGTCATATTGATGAGGTTAATGTAAAAGCAACCACAACAGAAAAGCTCGGATTTGTTGGTAGAAAAGAAGGTATTGCCTGCGAAGCAGTGGTTTTATTAATTAAAGAGTCATTACCTGAATGAGTGAATTACCAGAACTCCATTGGCTACATGGAAAACCAGAAGCTACGGGTGTATTAAAATCCATTCCTGAAGATTTTATTGTGTGTGAAGATCTCGGCTTCTCTCTTGATGGAGAAGGCGAACATGTAATGGTTAAAATCAGAAAAACGGGATGTAATACGGCATTTGTTGCTGAAAAATTAGCGAAATTTGTTGGGATCCATCAACGCGATACGAGTTATGCTGGATTAAAAGACCGTCATGCGGTCACCGAACAGTGGTTTTGTTTACGTATGCCGGGCAAAGAAATGCCTGATTTTAGCCAGTTGATGCTTGAAGGGTGCGAGGTATTAGAAACCACACGCCAGCAACGTAAATTACGTATTGGTACCTTAAAAGGTAATCACTTTAACTTAGTGTTGCGCCAAATTTCAGACAAAACATTTGTTAATACACGAATTGAGCAGATCAAAGCAAAAGGTGTTCCTAACTATTTTGGTGTGCAACGATTTGGTCGTAATGGCGAAAATTTACGCCAAGCTCAGCGTTGGGCGCTGAATGAAATTCGAGTAAAAGAACGAGGTAAGCGTAGTTTTTATCTTTCTGCGGCACGTAGTGCGATGTTTAATCATATCGTAAGCAAAAGACTAGAACGTGATTTATATTCAAAGGTCGTATTGGGTGATGCGATGCAACTTCATGGACGTGGCAGTTGGTTTGTTGCACAAGAAGATGAACTTGCACAATGTCAAATGCGTTATGAACAGCATGATCTTCATATTACAGCGCCAATGCCGGGCGACGGTGATTTAGGAACGCAACACCAAGCTCTGAGTTTTGAAACAGAAAACCTTGCTGAATATGAAACATTATGGACGCTTGCACGACAAGCTCGAGTCGATAATACACGACGAGCGATAAATGTTTTGCCAGAAAATATTTCATGGAATTGGCTAGACGACACCACTGTTTCGTTGGCATTCTTTTTACCCGCAGGCAGCTTTGCCACTAGTGTTGTCCGTGAATTAATATCATTAGGAAATGAAGATGCTGAAAATATTGGTGAGTAATGATGATGGCGTAATGGCAAAAGGCATTCAGATCCTCGCCAAAGCTTTACGCCAGCGTTATGATGTTCAAATTGTTGCTCCTGATCGTAATCGCAGTGCTGCATCTAACTCTTTAACAATAGATAGACCACTACGCAAACAAGAATTAGATAATGGGGATATCGCTATTATTGATGGTACGCCGACAGATTGCGTCTATCTTGGTGTAAATCATTTAGTGCGCCCTCGGCCAGATATTGTGGTTTCAGGTATTAACCACGGACCTAATTTAGGTGATGATGTTATTTATTCCGGTACTGTTGCTGCCGCGACTGAAGGGCGATTTCTTGGCTTACCTGCAATAGCCGTCTCTTTAGATGGTGAAACTCATTTTGAGACAGCGGCACAGGTGACTTGTGAAGTATTAGCCATGTTGCAACGTGTACCTTTACGAGCCGGCAATATTTTAAATATCAATGTGCCAGATATTCCATTAGATGAAATTAAAGGTTTTCGTATCACACGCTGTGGAAGCCGTCATGCTTCTCAACATGTTTATACGCAAACTGATCCTAAAGGGAATTCGCTTTACTGGATTGGGCCTCCAGGTGAAAAAAATGATATAGGGCCTGATACAGATTTTGCTGCGGTTGACGAAGGTTATGTTTCTATCGCCCCGTTACATGTAGATTTAACGGCATATAAAGCACAAGAATTACTACAAAATTGGTTAAATAAAGCAGAGGTCAAAAAAACATGTTAAGTCGGTCAATGAAAGACTTACTGACAATGTTAAAACAACATGGCATCAAGGATGAGAGCCTGTTGGAAGCAATGAGCAAAGTGCCAAGAGAGTTATTTATTGATGAAGCACTCTCTCATAAGGCGTATGAAAATACAGCCTTACCTATTGGTAATGGGCAAACTATTTCACAGCCTTATATTGTTGCTAAAATGACAGCATTACTTGAGTTAAAATCAAGTGATTCTGTCTTGGAAATTGGTACAGGGTCGGGTTATCAAACTGCTGTATTAGCAAATATAGTCCATCATGTTAGCTCTGTTGAGCGTATAAAATTATTGCAATGGCAAGCCAAACGACGTTTTAAGCAACTGGATTTACACAATATATCAACACGGCATGGCGATGGATGGGAAGGGTGGTCATCAAAAAGCCCATTTAATGCTATTATTGTGACAGCAGGTGCAACAGAAGTGCCACAACAACTATTGATGCAATTAGCTGATGGTGGCAGGATGATAATTCCTGTTGGCGAACAACAGCAAATACTTAAATTTATCCGTCGCTTAGGCAATGATTTTCACTATCAATCTATAGAAGCCGTGAGATTTGTCCCCTTAATTGCGGGTGAGTTAGCATAACTTCCAGATAAATCTTACCGTTTTTTATTACTGCTTTTTAACAGCTTGTCGTAATCTGCACTAATAAATGAAACATTTTCAAAAAAATTGCAGTCTTTTTGTTCAACTAAACAAATTGCTAGACGCTAATGCCTTTTAAAGGGAGAAGGAAGTATGAATTCAGAAAGCCCGATTAAGCACATCCGCTGGGCAATCATGTGTTCGGTAATCGGATTTGCGTTAACAGGCTGTGCAGATACGCCTTATCGTCCTGCACCTATTACATCGGTGAATAGTGATAGTTCTTCACCGAATAGCACTGTTTCAACGCCACCGGTGATGACAGCTGGTGCAACACCTATGGAACGAAGCCAACCATTGCAATCGTCTCCTCCTTCTTCAATAAGGGTCGATTCATCTACTCAAAATAATACGGTTAACCAACCGCGTACTCAGCCTCCTGTAGTATCTACACAAAATGTAAATACAGATGATGGTACAGGACGTATTGTGTATAACCGTAACTATGAAAATATTCCTAAAGGGAATTACAACGGAAATACCTATACTGTAAAACGTGGTGATACCATGTTCTATATTGCATGGATAACGGACAGTGATGTAAAAGAGCTTGCATCAATGAACAGTATTTCTGAGCCTTATAGTTTAAATGTAGGGCAAGTACTGAAGATAGGTAATCGCCAAGTCAACACTGGAACTAATACCAATGTTAATACTTCTGTGATTGACCATTCAAGTAGTACAGGTGTTCAAACGGCACAAACGAAACCGGCAAATAATAATACGGCAATGGGGCCGCTGATTACAAAACCGGCAACGACCACAACTACACCACCAACTGCACCACCAAAAACAACATCTACGCCACCTGTAACAACAGCGACAACGCCAACGCCGGCTGCTGTAACAGGAAAATGGACATGGCCTGCACAAGGTAAAATTATTGAAAGTTACTCAAGTGCACCGGGTGGTAATAAAGGTATTGATATCGGTGGTACTCGTGGTGATCCTATTGTTGCAACCGCAGCGGGTAAAGTTGTGTATGCAGGTAGTGCACTGCGTGGTTATGGTAACCTAGTTATCATTAAACATAATGATGAATACCTCAGTGCATATGCGCACAATGATACTATTTTGGTTCGTGAACAACAAAGTGTGAATGCAGGCCAACAGATTGCGACGATGGGTAGCACTGGAACGAGCTCGGTGAGACTGCACTTTGAAATTCGTTATAAAGAGAAATCTCTTAATCCTATGAGTTATCTACCTAAAAAATAGGTAAGTTATTTTCTCGGATAGTGAATATTCCTAAATTTAAGCACTCTTTTAAAAAAATTAAAAGGGTGCTTTTTTTTATGAGTAAAATAATTAAAAGGTTGAAATAAAATAAATTTTAACTACGTAAATACGCTTAATTGAACAGAGAAAGAATGCGTTATCTATATAAAATTATAGATAACGTTAAATTAGACTGTTGATTATCAACCAATGAATGCGTATGCTGAATTGCTAGATAAGAGAATGAATAAAGATTCGTTGTTATTGAAAGTTAATCTATAAATTAAGACTTTGTTTCTAAAGCTATTTTCTTTATTTGATTACTTTTGTAATAACAGTAAATAATATAAATTATTTTATATTATTTTAATATTGTGAGTTTTTATTTGTCTTTTTTAGATGTAAATAGTCACAAGTTATTCATTAGATAGAGTAACAATACGTATAATTAAAAATATGTAAAAATATAATAACAAGATACTGTTAATAACCTGCACTCAATAGTTAATTAAAATATTGAATCAATAAAGAATAAGATTAACAGTAAAATAGATATGTTAGCTTTAATTTTGTAATTCGTTACAAGGGAAAATCAGTAACCCGTTGTGTTATTGCACAACGATAAGCTGGTAAATAGACATCAACACGATAGTCGTTTACCTAAATATCAAGGGTAGGAGCAGCTGATGAGCCAAAGTACGCTAAGAGTAAACGAGTTATATACAGATGATACTGATGAGAACATGGAAGAGTTCGATGAAGTTGCTGCAAAAGAGGTAGAGAATGAGTCCGATGCTCAAGAAGAAATTGAACTTATTGAAGGTGTCAATCAGCGTGCACTCGATGCAACCCAGCTTTATTTAGGAGAAATTGGTTATTCTCCGTTGCTGACTGCTGAAGAAGAAGTTTTCTTTGCCCGTAGAGCGCTACGTGGTGATATCCCTTCAAGACAACGAATGATAGAAAGTAATCTACGTTTAGTTGTTAAAATTTCTCGCCGTTACACTAATCGAGGCCTTGCCCTGCTTGATTTGATTGAAGAGGGTAATCTTGGGCTTATTCGTGCGGTCGAAAAGTTTGATCCTGAAAAGGGTTTTCGTTTTTCAACTTATGCAACATGGTGGATACGTCAAACCATTGAACGTGCCATTATGAATCAAACTCGTACCATCCGTCTTCCTATTCATATCGTCAAAGAACTTAACGTTTATCTAAGAACAGCAAGAGAGCTAGCACATAAGCTGGATCACGAGCCAAGTGTTGAAGAGATTGCTCAAACATTAGATAAGCCTGTTGATGATGTCAGTAAGATGCTGCGTTTAAATGAACGCATTACCTCTGTTGATACGCCTATTGGCGGTGATTCAGAGAAAGCCTTACTTGATATTATCTCTGATGAAAATGAAGAAGGGCCAGAGGCGACAATTCAAAATAATAACCTCAAGGAAAACATCATAAAGTGGTTATTTGAATTAAATCCCAAACAGCGTGAAGTACTTGCTCGTCGTTTCGGATTGTTAGGTTACGAGGCTGAAACTTTAGAAGATGTTGGCAGAGAAATAGGCCTGACAAGAGAACGTGTTCGTCAGATCCAAGTTGAAGGATTAAGACGATTAAAAGATATTCTACAAAGTCAGGGGTTATGTATTGAAGCACTTTTCAAAGCGTAGCTAACAGCAGTATTTCTGTTTATAAAAAGTGTTATAACATGATTATCAAGCCGATTAGCCCATTAGCTAATCGGCTTTTCTTTATCTATATGTTGTATTTTAGTAATAAGAAAGATAAAAAGTGAAAACGTAATATCGACTGTATCTTATAGGAATAATAAAAAGAGATTATGAAAGATTACTTTTTAAACGTTAAATTAGAGCAATGTGATTTTGACCAAGGCGAAATTTCGCCTAAAGGAATGGTAAGAATAATCGCTTCAGGTAACACCTTTTACTTTAATGAAGAAGATTTCACGCAATCTCAAACTTTTCTTAAACGTTTAAAATTAGGGGATGAACTGAAAATTTGCGCTGAATTACTTAAAGATGGTAGTTTTTGGGTGCAATGGATTGCTCATTCAACTAAAGGGCGACTAGAGCCAGAACGAACGTTCACATTAACGACAAAACAGAAAAAATGGCTTTTTATTGCTTTAATTTCTACGGTGATAGGAAGCTGGTGGACTTATTTTTCATTAATGACGCTAGATTTTAATTTTTTATTAGTTATTTCTACGATACTCGCAATAGGCTTTGTTATAGCAGGAACAAGCTATATGGTTGAAAAAATGTATTTTTGCTTTAAGTTACTTAGACCAAAACATAAAAAAAGACTTAAAGCGCTTGATAGTGTTCTTGCTAATAAATACAGTATTTTGTCAGATGGTATTCAACTCATTATTCCAAAAATAAAACAGCCTATATTAGAAAAATTAATTATTAATAAAAAGTCCATTGCTAAATTTAAGCAAAGCCAAGTAAAACGTATTAGAGGAAAAATAAATATCCATCATGTAGATAGAGTGACTATTTATCAACGAGGTAGTAATTACTCATTGACTAAAACTTTATTTCAAATAGATAACATACCTTTTATATTGAGCTACAGAGATCGTTATTTTTACTCTGATCATAATTTATTTATGGCTAATGGCGATGATATTGAACTCTTTTATTGGCAATCTCCAAATAATAGCTCTACTCCTGTAATTCTAGGTGTTTATAATCATACGGATGGCGGTGCTTACACGATTACAGCGCAAGCATATATTAGTCATCAGCAAGCTAAAAATCCTATTATGTTCGCATTTGGTGCAACGACTGCATTTGTTTTTTCTATTTTTGCTTTTTTCGCAATTTCGGAAGTTTATGAAAAGGGTAATTATTGGGATAAATGGGACTGGCTTTCTATTGGTGATACCTTTTTAGGAATGGGAATTATATTTACAGTAATAATGTCAGGGATTATGTTTTTAATTCTTTTGTTTTCAAATCTTTATATTGTATTCTCTGCAAAAGGCATGAGCAGTTATCAAACCTATTTCTTGTTGCAAGAGCAACGAATGAAAAGAGAGCAATCTCTTTATATTACGGGGTTGAGCTTATGAATCCTTTTCTTCGTAAAACTTTTATTATTGTCACAGGTTTATTTATTCTGAGTTTATTACTCTGTTATGGGCTGCTATTTAATGGTTTTGAAAAAAAATGGCAATGGGAACAGCCCAGTATTGGGAATTTATCTGATCACAACATTGAAAATTATAGTTGGAAACAACATTTTAACTCACCAGTAGGTATATTAATAAAAGCTGAATCAGATAATTATCGCTATGAGGTTGATATAAATCGCAATGTATATCGTCAAAATACACCTAAGGAATATGCACTCTATTTTTCCGATAAACAGGGGGTTCGATTTATCACTAAAAGTAGTGAGGAAACTTTTTACAACGCCTACTGCACTGCTGAAAGGTGTATTATATTTTTCAATAAAGGTAGAAAATTTATTGATTTAAATAAATTTACTATTAGTAAATTAGAGTTTTATTCTAATGACCCTAATAAAACCCCAATATCATTGATTGGTGGCAAGATATTTGGGTCTGAATCAACATCACAATTAATATTGGCAGACAATAGTCATATTTATTTTAGTGAAAATGAAGGACTATCTTGGCAGAATGAAATTAATGTCGAAGCATTAATGAAGCAGTATTATGCTGAAGATTTTGGGCAGTTTACTTCATTAAATTATGCTCTTTCAGAAGATTCATTACTGATATGGTATAACAATGATTTGACGGCTAATACACTAGAATTAACACTCGATTTAGTTAATAAAAATATTACTCAATCTCGCTGGCTTCCAATTCGTATCAGACAAGTTGCTCAAAATGAGAAAGGCGAAATATATTTTATTGCGCTCTCAGCATCGCGCGAGCTCTTTTCTATTGTACGTTATCAAACTGATGGTCAATTAACGACATTACTTGAAAATGGTTATACCTATCTAGATGATATGATCGTCAATAATGATTATATTTTGGTAAATAATAGTCATGGTGATGATCGGCAATTATTAATTATTGATTTAGAAACACAGCAGAAACAATATCGAAAAAAAATTGACCGATATTCAATTTTTAACCCCGCATTATCCGAATTTATTCGTTTCCCTGAACAATACACGGTGGAACAATCGTTTTTGTTATTAGGTGAACGAGTAAAATATCAATACGCACCCATTAACTAACAATAAATACTTAATTGTCAGTGACTAAATATAAATGAGTGAGTATTTTTATAATATGATAAAAAAATGGCTCAATACAGTTTTGGATCTTGAGCCATTAATTTTATTAGCAATAATCATTCAGAAAGTTAAAGATAAACTTATTTTGTCATCTCTTTTAAGCGATAAAGTTGTTCTAAGGCTTGTTTGGGGGTTAGTGAATCAGGATCAATCTTATCTAAAGCCAGCTCTACGGCTGATGGTTCTGCATCACTTAATAGCATTAATTGTGATGTTTCAACATGTCCTGAACTAGAGTGGCCCGAGACTGCTTCAAGTTCTTTTAGCTTTTGTTTTGCTCGGCGGATCACTTCTTTTGGTACACCCGCTAAAGAAGCGACAGCTAAACCATAACTTTTACTGGCTGCTCCTTCTTGAACACTATGCATAAAGGCAATGGTATCGCCGTGTTCTACTGCATCTAAATGAATATTTGCCGTGCCTTCGAGTTTCTCTGGCAATGTGGTTAATTCAAAATAATGTGTGGCAAATAATGTCATTGCTTTTATTCGATTAGCGAGGTTTTCAGCACAAGCCCAAGCAAGCGATAATCCATCATAGGTTGATGTACCTCGACCTATCTCATCCATTAACACTAAACTGTTTTCGGTCGCATTATGTAAGATATTGGCTGTTTCTGTCATTTCCACCATAAAAGTGGAACGACCTGAAGCGAGATCATCAGAAGCCCCTACACGAGTAAATATGCGATCTATCGGACCTATAAGCGCTTTTTCTGCTGGAACAAAACTCCCAATATAGGCAAGTAAGGTAATTAATGCAGCTTGACGCATATAGGTACTTTTCCCCCCCATATTAGGGCCGGTAATAATTAATAAACGGCGCTGAGGGGCAAGTTGTAATGGGTTAGAAATAAAGGGTTCACTTAAAACCTGTTCAACTACAGGGTGGCGACCACCTGTTATTTGAATTCCTGCTTTTTCAGTTAATTCGGGGCGAGTATAGTTTAACGTTTCGGCACGTTCAGCTAAGTTAGCTAACACATCTGTTTCAGCCAATGCTTCAGCACTTATTTGTAACGCAGTAAGGTGAGGTAATAACTGTTCAAAAATCTCATCGTAGAGCATTTTTTCGATAGCCAAGGCCTTGCCTTTCGACGTTAATACTTTGTCTTCGTACTCTTTTAGCTCAGGAATAATATAACGTTCTGCATTTTTCAGCGTTTGACGGCGCACATAATGCATCGGCACTAAGCTGCTTTGCCCGCGGCTAACTTGAATATAGTAACCATGTACACCATTAAAACCGACTTTTAGCGTTTCTATACCCCATTTTTCACGCTCACGAATTTCTAATTTATCTAAGTAATCGCTTGCACCATCAGCAAGTGCGCGCCATTCATCTAATTCTGCATGATAACCAGATGCAATAACGCCACCATCTCGTACTAATACGGGCGGTGTTTCTACTATCGCTTTTTCTAATAGTTCACATAACTGATCAAACTGACTAATACGCTGTTTTAATTCTTTTATATAAGGCATATCAGTTTGTTCAAGAATGTGGTGAATTTCTTGATATTGTTGGAATGCATGTCGCATACGAGAAAGGTCGCGAGGTCGTGCTGAACGTAATGCTAAACGTGCTAACACACGTTCTAAATCACCAATTTGGCGTAAAAAAGGCTGCAATTCAAAATAGAGTGGTTGTAAAGCGCTAATGGCATCTTGACGCTTAACCAATTGTTCTCGTTTACGTAGAGGTGTGTGTATCCAACGTTTAAGCATTCTGCTACCCATTGGGGTAACACAAAGGTCTAAGACCGAAGCAAGCGTATTATCACTACCCCCTGCCAGATTTTGGGTAAGTTCCAGATTACGTCGAGTTGCTGCATCTAAAATAATAGAATCTTGAGGGCGTTCCATTGTAATGCTGCGAATATGAGGCAGGGATGTACGCTGCGTATCCTTCACATACTGTAGCAAACAACCCGCAGCGCAAAGTGCAAGATGAGCATTTTCGACACCAAAACCGGTTAAATCACGAGTACCAAATTGCATATTAAGTTGTTGCTTGGCTGTGTCGGGCTCAAATTCCCAAATAGGGCGGCGGCGAAGCCCATTTAGGCGTTCAATTAGTGCCATTGACTCAAAGGTTTCAGGATAAAGTAATTCAGCGGGGTGAGTACGTTGTAGTTCTGCTGCCATACTATCGCTATCTAACATTTCAGTGACCCGAAAACGGCCCGATGTGATATCTAACGTTGCATAACCAAAAGCACCATTTTTATCCTGCCAAATAGCGGCTAAAAGGTTATCTTGACGTTCCTCAAGTAAAGCTTCATCAGTCACTGTACCTGGCGTGACAATACGCACAACTTTGCGTTCAACAGGGCCTTTACTTGTTGCTGGGTCGCCAATTTGCTCACAAATGGCAACGGATTCACCTAATTGCACTAGTTTTGCTAGATAGTTTTCTACCGCATGATGAGGAACTCCCGCCATTGGAATTGGCTGTCCTGCGGATTGCCCTCGTTTCGTTAGCGAGATATCTAATAAGCGAGATGCTTTTTTGGCATCATCGAAAAACAGTTCATAAAAGTCACCCATACGATAAAACAGTAAAATTTCAGGATGCTCTGCCTTGAGTTTCAGGTACTGTTGCATCATTGGTGTGTGAGTGTCTAAGTGTTGGATGTCAGTCATGGTGTCGTCTGTTTTTAGCGTATTGAGTTTAGGTTCATCTGTGAAAATTTATTATTGCACTAAATATCGTTATGTTTCACAAGATTCGCTAGGATCATATCATAAGGATTATGTGATTTGTTTTAATTGAATGAAATATCACACATAGTCAAAAGACAAACGAAAATCTGTTTTTTTGTTCTTGTTTATAACCTCTTAAATATAATTAAAATTGTGTATAAAAATAGTATTTACATTATAAAAAACAATTAATTAAAATTTTCATATGTGTTAATACATTAAGCTGTATAACGAAATTTATAAATAGCTGTTTTAATCACTCAAAACAAGGCTTTTGCTAATGTAAATTGGGGATTACTCCACTTTTGCGGCATAACTCGCATAAAGACAACATACTCACCACTTATTGATTTAACAAACTTGAATTTATCTATATTTTCTTAGATGGTTGTGGTCTAGCAAGATATTATGACAGCAAAAATAACCAAACCGATAAAGTAAATAACGTATTATTCAATGCTTTTTTAATAATTAACATATTCGAATTCTGGTTAAAAAAACTATCAGTTTTACTTACTTCTTGCGCCATAAATTAAATATTACTAACTATCGTGATCTTATTCTGAGTATGACTAAGCGATATTGTTGCTGAAGGTTTATTAGGTAAAATATTGAAAAATTATTTTATTTATATCTTGAGCAAGGAAGAAAATCAGTATGAAAACTAAAATTATGAAAGTGGCATTATTAGGTGCGTTAGTATTGCCTTTAGTGGGGTGTGATAATGGAACGCCTAACTGTGATAGCTCAGAAGCAAAAGATTTAGTCGTTGATATTACGAAAGATGAACTACGTGATCAAAAAATGGGTTCTTTGATTGATCAAATTAAGATCAAAGTCGAGAGTGTTCGTACCCGTGAGCATGACGCAAAAAGAGATACTTATTCATGTGCAGCTGATCTTTCTTTTGAAGGTCAAGGCGGTAAAAACTCGATTCCTATTACTTATACGATTGAAAGTACTGATGACGGTAAACAGTTCTACGTCAATGTATTTGGCTTGTAATAAAAAATTTATCTTATAGAAATCATATCAGTAGCTATCATAAATGAAGACAAATGTTATTGCCCATTCACAATCAATTAATAAAATAGTAAGTCAATTAAAGGATGAGTTAGATTTATCAATAATAGGTGTAACACCAACAGAAAAATTAACCAATTCAATTGAACAACTTAAAATAAAATTGAAAGAACGAAATGAAAATGACTTATCTGAATTAGCAAACAATTTGATTCAAACAGCATTTGAAACAGGAGTACATTCTGGGTTTAAAAGAGCTTTAGAACGTATTCAAGATGGTAAAATAGAGGTGCGAAAAATAAGAAACGAAGATTTATGGCAATTATATTCTTATTCTCAACGTTACCAAATAACTGAAAATATTCCATCTATGGATGAAGAATATCAAAAAGTAGTCACATACGTAGTATTATCAACCTTTGGTTTTAAGTGATAGATATGTATAGATATATAGGCTAATGCCTATATATCTATTAACAATAAATCTTACACTAAATCATCTAAAAACTCAGGTGAGGGAACAAAAAATAGCGTTCCTGTTACTGCGGTGCTGAATTTAAGTAGTTTATCAGTATGACCTTCGGGTGTACCTGCAAACATATTTTCTAGCATTCGACGTGTAGTGGAAAAATAACGAGCATAGCCAATAAAATATGTACCATATTCATTTCTTGACGGATTAGAAAATGGCATATTAGCTCTAACGATTTTTAAATCATCACCATTTTTGTCTTGAATATTAGTAACAACATTATGAGAGCCCGGTTCTTTCTCATCATCGGTTAATTCAACATCATTGAATTTATGTCTGCCAATAACTTTCTCTTGTTCTATTAGGGGCTGTTTTTCCCACGCTTCCATATCATGGATATATTTTTGAACAAAAGCATAACTACCACCAGAAAATGTAGGATCTTCATCACCGATAACTGCATATGATGCACGCTCATCTTCATATTCTGGATTTTCTGTACCATCAACAAAACCAATAATAGAGCGTCCGTCAAAATATCTAAATCCATGTACTTCATCGACGGGCTTAACGATATTCTTTAGCTTTTGACTGATAATAGATGCGAGCTCATAACAAGCTGAAACTTTTAACGCTCTAATATGAAAAAAGAGATCACCAGGCGTAGAAACTGCGGTATAGGTAGTGCCTTTTATCTCTTTAAAAGGTATTAATTCTTTAGGCTTAGCTTGATTTGGGAATAAATTTGACCATGCATCGGCACCAAATCCCATTACACAGCTAGTTTCTAACTCGGGAAAACGTGTTCTCATACTACGTATGATGCCAGATAAATTATTACAGAAGTCGATAAGTGTAGAACGCGTATCTGGTGATCCTATTAAGTTAAAAACTAAAAAATAGGCATTTTCACAAGGGGATTTCGTAACATCTTGGTATTTCATATTGATTCCTAAATGACGAAGAGTAAATAAAATAAGACTACTTTATAAAATATAAATTTAGTTTTACACCTAATCCTTCTATTTTACAAAGATAACTCTGTTTTTTATTAAATATAAAAATGAGAAAAATCAAAGTAATAAACAACTTATCTTTTTTATTGAGTTAAATAAACGTATTAAGTTATATCATTATGGATGCGGAAAAATAAAGATAATTGAGGATGTTGCCATAAACTTGCTGGTGTGGCTGCTGTTCTTTTCCAAGGTATTTGCCCAATAAACCATAACTTCCAAAATTGTAATTTTGCGTTAGGATTTTTAGTTAATAATTCGTTGAATGTTTCAATTTCACCTATTTTAATAGAAAGTGAAGATCTATAAATATCAAAAACAAAATTGTCAGTAAGGATCATATTTAACACCAGTATGATAGAGATTATGTAATCTTGAGGGAACTTGTGCAGTTAATACATTTTTTGCTCATCTGATAACTGTGTTTTTAATCGACGTATGCCATAGCGTTTTCTTCAGAACGCTTAATAAAGCGAGTTAAGGTCGTTGTCGTAGACAGTGGGGCTCGACTTTTTGCGACTAAGTAACCCTCACTCTTATGGCCTATAATAATACTGACATGATTACTCCAGCATAAAGAGGCTGGCGAAAAATGGTCTAAAAAGAGATGTGCCAAGACAAGTAAATACAATATCATCAACCTCCAATTGATGTGGATAGTTTATTTTGTTCGTCATTATGCGACCTATTAAATGTGATATTGTTAAATTATAAGATATTTATTTAATAGTTATTTTTCCATAATTAACATATTGAGTTAAAAACAAAAAATAATTTTATTTAAAAATAAAATACTAAGATAATACTAAAAATTAATAAATTATTTATTAACTAATTCAGTAGGGATCTCATATTTTACAATTACACTGTTCTTATAAAGTAATTCAGATTTTAATAATTGAGGAAAAGCACCTACATTATTTTTAGTATAGATATCGCGCCAAATTTCGTTGCAACGATATATATGCTCACCTTTTTTAATAAAAGAAGCATTTTTTTCGTAAATATGATAGCGATAATCTCTGGCTTCACTACATAGAAGTTCACCTTCTAATTGGCGCTCTGCTACATGTAAACGAATTTGATAATCATTAGGCGTTGGGTTGTATAACACCAAATCGATATAGTTATAAAAAATTGCAGCACCCGATCCAAAAGGCAGTACTCGTCCTTCATCAGGAAAAGGATCAAAACTATGATTCGCTTTTTCTATTACTTTTAATTCAGAATGTAATGCAAGCCAGTGAATTAAATTACTCGCCTGACAAATACCGCCACCCACACCGGTTCTGGCTTCACCATAAGAAAGTTGCATGCCATCAATAAAACCTCTTTTATAGCTAGGATTTCCCACCAAATAACAAAAAGAAAAATACTCACCAGAACGAATAACAATGCCATCAAGAGCATTTTCAACTAATTTAAGATTAGTTACTTTATTATATTGCAGTTGAATATCACTTTCGCCTCGTCGGCTAATTAGCTTAGAGGTATGCTTAATATAACGATGTGAAAGACGTAGCTCAGGTTGTATATTTTTACTGTACTTACGCCCTGAAAATAACCAGCTACAAGTGCGAAAAAAACGGCGTTGTGCCACTCTTAAACGATAAATAATAGGGTGATAAGACGAGAGTGTTTTTCGCATAAAAATCCTTTTAATCGATATTGGCAATGTGATAAAAATCGAACGCTATCATATCGATTAAATTGAAGGAATTATATGTTTCTCTTTTTAATGCAAAACGTAATTAGCTAAAAGTGTAGAAACATATTTAGGTGTTTAGATCTTTAGTGAGGATCTGTGCTTGTGATTGTAATACAGACAAGAAATTCTTAGTAGCTGGTGAGATATATTTCTCTTTATGATAAAAATAACGGATACCACGACTAAAATTAATGTCATCAAAAGCAACTTCACACAACAGTCCGGCTTTTAACTCTTGAGTAATTGATAGCCGAGATAAAATAGAAATTCCTAATCCATGAATAACGCCTTGTTTTATTCCTTCTAGGCTATTTATCTCCATTACATTGTTCAACTTTTTATTATGTTCTTTGATCCTATCTAATAAAAAATCACGGGTGGCTGAATGTTCAGGTTTTATTAAAAAAACCTCAGATTCAATATCAGAAAAATAGCAATGTTTCTCTTTTGCTAACCAATGCTCGGGTGAACAAATAAGCACTAAGGGATCAATTAAAAAGGTATCAAGGTGATATTCAGTCGGGTCTAAATAGATATGATCCGACATTATCAAAAACTCAAGCTCTTGAGTATCAAGTTTATGAATAAGCTGTGTTGAGTTTGAAATATCCATACTCAATTTAACTAAAGGCGATAGTTTTCTAAATTGCGCCATAATTTGAGGTAAAAGATATACTCCCACAAAATGACTAGCACCAAATTTAATTTCACCTTTTGAAGGATCATCAAACTGACGCATATGTTCAGAAGAGGATTGAACTAGGTTTATAATTTGAGTGGCATATTGCTGATAAACTTTTCCTTGAGGTGTCAAATAGAGTCGATTATTTATTCTTTCAAATAATGTTGTCTGTAACTCTTCTTCCAATTTCTTAATTTTAATACTGACACTGGGTTGAGTGCAAAATAAACGCTCAGCTGTTTCAGTGACGTTAAAACCATTAGCAAGTAACAGAAACGCATCAAGTTGGCTTAAGTTCATACAAATACCATAAATTATTTTTATAATAATAATATATTAATACAATTATCTTTATACCTCAATATTCCTATACTGAGCATCCTACCCTACATATTAAGAGGAACCAGTATGGAAAAGACTGCGAAGCGAGATGATATCGCTAAACCAGCGCCATCATCACCAAAACAAAATGGTAAGAAAATAACGTTAAAAACAATAGGAATACCTTTAGCTTTATTCGTACTACTCGTTTTATTTTTTATGCCAACACCAGAAGGTTTAAGTATTGAAGGGCAAAAAGCCATTGCCATCTTTTGTGCTGCGTTAATTTTATGGGTGTGTGGTTCTTTGCCTATTTATTTAACTTCGATGCTAGTCATTGTATTGCTGCCACTTACTGGCACTGTCGCAAAAGAGAAAGTTGTTTTTGGAACATTAGGTTATGACGTTATTTGGTTGATGGTATCCGCTTTTGTTTTAACTTCGGCAATGATTAAATCGAACATAGCCAGACGTTTTGCATTGTGGATGATTACTAAATTTGGTCAGACACCGAAAAAAGCGTTGTTTGTTCTTATTTTAATTAATTTTAGTTTAGTTTTCTTTGTTCCATCAACTACCGCACGAGCCACATTAATGGTGCCTATTTGTATGATCTTATTAGAGATACATAAGGCAATACCAGGAAAAAGTAATTACGGTAAATTAATGATGTTGCAAGGTGTTCAAGCAGATGCGCTTGCAACATCAGGGGTGATGACTGGAACCGCTGCCAATATTATTGCCGTTGGATTTATTAATTCCCAAGCTGGTGGTTCTATTGGTTATATGGATTGGTTAATTGCTTCTTTTCCATTAGCAATAGTTGGAATGACCATCTCATTTTTTATTGGATTAAAACTTTTCTCTTTTAAAGGCGAAGTCGATTTTGAAGGTTCTTTAGAAAAACTAAAGAAAGAACGTTCACAGCTTGGCGCATTAACTAAGAATGAGAAAAAAGCTATGTATATCTTTTTAATGGCGGTCTTTCTGTGGGCAACAGAGAGCTATCATCAAGAGATGTTCAGCTTTAAAATTAGTGTTTATATGACGGCTGTAATTGCTGCCATTCTCTGTTTAATGCCTCGTATTGGCTTATTAACATGGAATGAGGCCAATATTAAATGGGATCTAATGATATTTGCAGCAGGGGCTTATGCGGCAGGTAATACTTTAGAATCAACCCAAGGCGCACAGTGGTTAATTGGTAAAATGGTCTATGGGCTTGGCTTAGAAAATATGAGCACCACAATGGTTTATATTGTCGTTGTTTTCATCTGCATGTATAGCCATTTAATTTTCACTAGTAAAACGGTTAAAACCACCATATTAATTCCAGCGATTATTGCCCTTGCTAAAACATTAGGAATGGATCCCGTAACATTAGCTTTAGCCGCATCATTTACGCTGACATACACCATTACTTTACCGCCTCACTCTAAAGTAAATACGATTTATTTTTCTAGCGGTTACTTTAGCGTATTAGACCAAATGAAATATGGATTAATAACCTGTTTTGTTGGTGCAACGGTTATTTCTATAGCCATCTTTACTTGGTTCCAAATTCTTGGATATGGTCTTTAAAATTAAATTAAGGAATAATAATGAGACTTATTTTACTTAGACATGGTGAAACATTATGGAATATGGAATCCCGCTTGCAAGGACATGCAAACTCTTGTTTATCACCAAAAGGTATTAATCAAGCAATGGCGATAAAAGAGAGTATTAAATTATTATCGCCAACGCGGATTATTACATCAGACTTAGGTAGAACGGTACAAACAGCAGAAATTGTTGGTCATCCTGAAGCGATAAAAGAGCCTTTATTACGTGAATTAAATATGGGTGAATGGACAGGTCAACGTAAGCCAGAACTAATAAGACATCATGCAGATAAATATAAAAACTGGCGAGCAGGCACCTACACGCCACCAAAAGGTGAAAATTGGTTTGATTTCTGCGACCGTATTGGCTCTGCATTACAGCAGTGGGTACATAAAGAAGATAGTGATTTATTAGCCGTTGTGCATAGTGGTGTTATTCGAGCTGCTTGCAAAGTCTTTTTAAATTTATCACCAGAATTTTTATTACCTGCAACACCAGGCACAATTACTATTTTCAATTTTGATTTTGAATCTAATAAAGCGCCTAAGCTCGAAGGTTATAATATTGGTTCTCATATTCCAGATAGAAACGTTGCTGATTAAAAAGAAGTGGTTTTCAATTTAATCATATTATTCTAAGTATATTTTTTAAATTTTATTTATTAATTGTATCATTTTATGGTATTTAAAATAAGTCACTGAGATATTATATCAGAGCAGGGGAAACCTTGCTCTTTTTTTAGCTTTAATTCTAAGTAAATAATATTTATCAATATAATTGACAGAATGAAGTGCAAAGAGTCATCATTTTAAAATCATCTGGTATACTTATTATTTTATTGTTGGTAGAGAAAAAATGATCCACGGCTATATAAGCAGAGAATAGAGCAATGACTTACAAGCGCATTGCTCTATTAAATTTAAAGACTAATTTTCATTCTTACCAATAACCTAATACTTTCCACCATAAGCTACCAATTACAATCCAGATAATTAAGTTAACGACACTCATGACAAAACCTGCTTTCCACCATTCACCTAATGTAGCGTAACCAGAACCAAAAATAATTGGTGCTGTGCCAGTTCCGTAATGGGTTAGCGACATCATTAATGAAGATGAAAACGCTAATATTAATCCTAATAACATTGGTGGTGCGCCTAAGGTTAGTCCCGCAGCGTAAAATGCAGCAAACATAGCCGTAATATGTGCGGTAGTGCTAGCAAAGAAATAGTGAGAATAAACGTAAATTAGTACTAGTAATATCATGCCGCTTACCCAACTAATTCCCATATTATCAATACTTGTTCCTACACTAATGGATAACCACTTAATTAATCCTAATTTTCCTAAGAAGGATGCCATCATTACTAAGGCTGAGAACCATACAACGGTATCCCATGCCCCTTTGTTCTTTAAAATATCATCCCAATTTAATACGCCAGTGCATAACAAAATAGATAAACCAATAAATGCAGCTGTTGTGGCATTAATGCTAAAAGCACTACCAAATATCAGCGCCGGTATACCTGCCCACATAATTAACAATAAGGCAAACACAGCTAAAGTGATTTTTTCAGGTAACGATATTGGCCCTAGTTGAGCTAAACGCTCTTTGGCAAAATGAGGTGCGTTAGGTGTACTGGTTATTTCAGGTTTATATAAAAAATAGATAATTATTGGCATTAAAATTAATGAAATGATCGCGGGAACAAAAGCAGCAATAGCCCACATAGACCAGCTAAGTTCATATTCAGGGCTAGTTTCACTAATAATTAAGCTAACAATTAAAGGATTAGGTGCAGTTGCGGTAATAAACATCGCCGAGGTTATTGGATTAATATTATAGTTTACTAACGAGAGATAGCGTCCAATTTTACCACTGGTGCCATCTTCTGCTTTAGAATTAAAACTGTCAGAAATAGAGCGCATGATCGGATGAATAATACCGCCACCTCTCGCTGTATTACTTGGTGTTACTGGAGCTAAAATAGTTTCAGCAATCGCTAGTGAATAAGCAATACCTATCGTTTTTTTACCAAAAAGAGAAATAAAATAATAACCAATTCTGGCACCTAATCCGGTTTTATTTAAGCTCATTGAAACCATAATAGATATTCCAATTAACCAAATAAGATCGTTAGAAAAACCACTTAATGCATCATTTATTGCCGCCTTGGTAGAATTGGGATTAGTCACTCCTGTAACCGCAACTAATGCGATAGCAATAATAGAAACGGCACCAATAGGTAATGCTTTGCCGATAATTGCAGCGATAGTACCGACAAACAGTGCTAATAAGTGCCAAGCATTAGGGTCAACACCTTTAGGCACTGGTACAAAAAACCAAATAATTAAGGTAATAGAAACAGCGAGTAATGTCGGTATGGGTCGTAATGGAGTTAAATTTTTCATTTGGTTATTCCATTAAAAGGCAGGTGAAAGAGATAATTTAAAAAAATATAAAGCTAATAAGTATTTTTATTAATTATAATCTTATTAACATATTTTTAAATATTCATTGATGAAAGTCATAAAAATAAAAACAAATATTAACTTAATCCTTTAATGATCATTTTTATGTAACTAAATGTTTTCAATAATATACCATTTTTCCATGCCATTGTTTTACATTGTTTTTAAATGTGTCGAGAAAATATATGTAATAAATTTTCATTCAATGATAGGTGGTATTTTATTTTTATTGTGATATGCGTTGTCTTGTTAATATCACATATTTATAAATCATTTCCGAGGTGGTTAATATATTTATGATAGAGTGTTCGATCAGCTTTAATTTATATTATTTACTTCAACTATAATGTCATTAACAATATGATAAATACAAAAATATTAAAACAAGAGCTATTCTTGTTATAATACATAAGCCTGAAACAATTCAGCTATATATTGAAAATAACTAAATAGGTGATACACCATGAAGTATGATTTAAACGATCTATATTATTTTGTTAAAGTCGTCGAGTTTGGTAGCTTTTCTCAAGCGGCTGAAATATTAGGGATCCCTAAATCTAAACTGAGTCGTCGTATCGCTGACTTAGAGCAAAAGCTTAATGTCTCTTTGATTTATCGTTCTACTCGTCAATTTCATGTTACCAAAATAGGGCAAGCTTTTTATCAGCAGTGTAAAAACGTAGTTGCTGAAGCTGAAATTGCAGAAGAGGTTATTTGCTCTGCGCAGGGGCATCCTCATGGTACTATTAAGCTGTCTTGTCCTGTCGCGTTATTGCAGATTTATATTCAAGATATTCTGGTCGATTTTATGGTGCAATATCCCGATATTAATATTCAAATTTTAGCTATAAATCGACCTGTAGATGTTATTAGTGAAGGATTAGATTTAGCATTACGAGTTAGAGCGTTGCCTTTAGATGATTCTGGTTTAACAATGAAAATATTAGGTTATTCTCGTCGTGTATTAGTGGCGAGTCCTATTCTTTTTGAATCAAAAAGTATTCCCGGATCACCAGAGCAACTTGCAGATTATCCCATTCTTGCGAATAGCGAACATTCACAGCAATATACTCTTACATTAACGCATACTGATGGCTCTGTATTAACTCAACATGTGACGCCAAAATTAGCGACAACGGATGTACTAACGTTATATAAAGCAACACTGAAAGGATTAGGAATAACACGGTTACCATTAAGTGTGGTTGAAAAAGATCTACAAAATGGTTCATTAATTGAAGTGTTACCACAATGGCGTTTTCCAAAAGATGTCATTCATGCAGTTTATCCATCTCGAAAAGGATTACTACCTGCAATTCAAGCATTGCTTGATTACTTATCTGAAAATATGTCGTCATTAAAAGAAGACTAAAAGCAAGATTAGAAGAGATAAAACAGCTCCTGTTATAATTAAAGAGGAGCTGTTTTATTTACATAATGTTCAAAGGTATTAATGCTGTTATTTATTAGATATACGGCCAAATTTGCCCTGGTTAAAATCATCAATAGCTTGTTTTATTTCAGCTTCACTATTCATAACAAAAGGGCCATATCCAACAACGGGCTCATTAATTGGTTCCCCACTTAAAAATAGGATTAATGCATCTTCGGTTGCTTCAATATTTATTGAGCCACCTTCGTTATCTAAAATAACCAAGTCACCTGTTTGTAATTGAGTTTGGCTATCGAGGTAAATACTACCGTGTAATACGATTAAACCTACATGGCGATTTTTCTTGCTCGGCAAATTAACAGATTTACTCGCTTTTAATTGAATATCCCAAACATCAACAGGTGAAAATGTTTTAGCTGCACCTTTTGTATCTTGATAATCACCAGCAATAATCCGTAAATGACCAGCATCATCTGGCAGCGAAATTACTGGAATATTGCTCTGTTTTAATAATTGATAACCTGCTGGTGCTGATTTGGCTTTTGAAGGTAAATTAACCCACAATTGCACCATATCTAAAACACCGCCTTGTTTGGTAAAGGCATCAGAATGATACTCTTGATGTAAAATACCTGATGCAGCAGTCATCCACTGCACATCACCAGGGCCAATAACCCCGCCTTCACCTGTTGAATCATGGTGTGCCACTTCACCTTTATAAACCAATGTTACCGTTTCAAATCCACGATGGGGATGTTCACCAACGCCTCTATTGTGGTCTGCTGATGCTGGGAAATCAGTTGGACCAGCTCTGTCTAGTAATAAAAAAGGATCCAGATATTTGCCATGATTGCCATAACTAAATAATGAACGGACATGAAAGCCATCACCAACCCAATGTTGGCGAGGGGCTTTATAAATACCAATTATTTTTTTCATGATGATATTCCTATAATATTTCTATAGGGTGTATTTTAAGTAAATAAAAAAAATTAAGTAGTAGCGAAAATAGATTTCATTATTCTAAAAATAGAACAATGAAACATTTAGTTATTGTTCTATTTTTAGAATAGTGTTTGTCATAATTAGTACTACCGAGATTTTAATTAATTTACTACTGTTTAATAAAGAGTGAGATGAGATAGATAACGTTTCTTTCTATCACTGTTAATAATCAATATTTATTAATTAAAAGGAAAATTTAAATGAGTACTCCAGCTAATTTTAATGGTCAACGTCCGGTTATTAATCCTGATGATGCTGTGATGTTATTAATTGATCACCAAAGTGGTTTATTTCAAACTGTTGGCGATATGCCAATGACAGAGTTACGCGCTCGTGCTTCTATTTTAGCTAAAATGGCAACACTTGCTAAGATACCTGTTATTACAACAGCTTCAGTTCCACAAGGTCCTAATGGTCCATTAATTCCTGAAATTCATCAAAATGCACCTCATGCAAAATATATTGCACGTAAAGGTGAAATTAATGCGTGGGATAATCCAGAGTTTGTTGAAGCGGTAAAAGCAACAGGTAAAAAACAGTTAATTATTGCAGGTACAATTACTAGCGTTTGCATGGCGTTCCCTGCAATTAGTGCAGTTTCAGAAGGCTATCAAGTGTTTGCTGTTATTGATGCTTCAGGTACTTACAGTAAGATGGCAGAAGAAATTACTTTAGCTCGTATCGTTCAAGCAGGTGTGGTGCCGATGGATACTGCTGCCGTTGCCTCTGAGATTCAAAAAACATGGAACCGTGCTGATGCGTTAGAATGGGCACAAGCATATACTCAAATTTTTCCTGCTTATCAATTATTAATTGAGAGTTATAGTAAAGCACAAGATGTTTTAAAAAATAATGAAATATTAGATTCTCAACGTTAATTTTATTATTAACTATCTTTTATCTTTTATCTTTTATCTTTTATCTTTTATCTTTTATCTTTTATCTTTTATCTTTTATCTTTTATCTTTTATCTTTTATCTTTTATCTTTTATCTTTTATCTTTTATCTTTTTCTGTTTGATTTATTTATATAATGCCTATAAAGAATATGCTTTATAGGCATTTTTATATCATTAATGTTTATTTTCATTAAGGTTAATTAGGATTAATAAAATGAAAAATATTTTATCTTCTGTATTGGCTGTGCTATTTTTTATTCCTATTGCACAGCAGAAGAATATAAACTAGAACCAACGAAAACCAAAGCTATGTTTTATATTTATCACTTTTGTATATCGACAAATAGTGGTGGTTTTTATGAAATTAATGGTGATTTTCTTATTGGATAGAAAATAAAATGGGTTCAATTAAAGTTTCTTTTCCTGTTAAAACATTAAATATGGGTTTAACTACATTTGATAGTCATATCAAAAATTCTGATATTTTAGATGTAAAGAAATATCCAATAATTAAATTTATATCGACAAAATAGAATTTTGAGAATAATAAATCTATTTCTGTTGACGGTTTATTAACCATGAAAGGTAAAACACATCCAGTACAATTAGAAGCCACTAAATTTAATTGTTATGAAAGCCCTGTATTTAATGCTTCTGTTTGTGGAGGTGATTTTGAAACAACAATTAAACGATCACAATGGGATGTCGATTTCTTAGTAAAAGAAGGAATGGCAGATAGCATAACATTAAAAATACAAGTAGAAACGATTAAACAGTAAGTTAATTAAACGCCATGAAACGCTCTCTAATAAATATAGAGTACTTTTTATTAAATTAAAGTCAAATATGAATAATGTAAATTACAAACCTTGGCTAATTTAATATAAATATTGAATTTTATTTGTTGATAATAAGATTTTATTGCTGTATGTTATAAAATTGTTGCATGATTAGTAAAACCACTTGTTTTATAATGTTTTTATCCTCATTGATTTGTTTCTCATAAGCTAAATTTCTCAATTAATTATTTATTTTTTTATTTTTAAATTAATGATCTTTTACTCATCATAATTTATTTAATAAATACCCATCGATTAAATAAAAATTTTTTACAATAGATAAGTGTGACTTCAGTCACTCTACATTTTGATATTTCTTCAGTATGTTTATATACAGAGATTCAAATACGAAGATTCAAAAATATTATTAAATATTGCTTAAGTACATAAGCAAATAGGCTTTTTATTATCAAAAAAACGAAATGCAAATAAATATGTGGCGTTACATATATTAAATGCGTTAAGGATATCATAATGATCCATGCTTTTATTAAAAAAGGGAGCTTTCAGGATTCAGTAAGCCTGATGATTATTTCCCGAAAATTAAGTGAAGCCCCAGAGGTGGAAGAAATTTCCGTCATGATGGGTACACCAGCGAATAAATCTCTTCTTGATGTCACCGGTTTTTGGCATGACATGTTCAATGAAGCTACCCCAAATGATATCTGTGTTTCTATTAAAGCAGAATCAGATGATCCTGCCATTATCGATATGATTTCTACCGCGTTAGAAGATGCATTAACAGATATCGCTAATGGTCAGAAAGGTGGCAATAAATTAACCACAGTTCGTAGCTGGCGCACCGCGAATCAAAAAAATCCTAATGCCAATATGCTGCTTATCTCAATTGCAGGTGAATATGCTGCGGAATTAGCAGATACCGGATTAGATGATGGCTGTAATGTAATGTTATTTTCAGACAACGTTTCTATTGCTGATGAGAAAGCACTAAAAGAAAAAGCGGCTGCTAAAGGTTTGATTGTTATGGGACCGGACTGTGGTACTGCAAATATCGCAGGTGCACCATTAGCTTTTGCTAACATCGCACCGAAAGGTTCTATTGGTATTGTTGGCGCATCAGGAACAGGTATTCAAGAAATTACCTCACAAATTGTTTTGCAACGTCAGGGGATTTCTCACTCTATTGGTTTAGGTGGGCGTGATTTAACAGAGCAAATTGGCGGGATTAGTGCTGTAACCGCAATTAATATGTTAGCGGCTGATCCTAATACTCGTGTAATTGCTTTTGTTTCAAAACCACCGGCACCGGCTGTGCGCCAAAAAATTATCGCTGAAATGAAGCGTCATAATAAACCTATAGTGGCTCAATTCTTAGGTACAACCCCTGAAAAATTCCAAGACGATAACATCTATTTCACTCGTACTTTAGATGAAACCGCACGTATTGCGGCTGAGTTAGCGCGTGTCGAAGATATCGCGGCTGAATTACCGAAAGTGGCAGGTAAGAAAATTATTGGTCTTTACGCTGGCGGTACCTTAGCCGCTGAGTGTGCGATGTTGTTATCTGAAAAACTCAATATTGAGGTCGATAACGAACACAAGCAAGGCACTATGCTAGATGCTGATGGCCATAAAATCATTGATATGGGAGATGATTTTTATACTCAGGGTAAACCGCACCCAATGATCGACCCTTCAACACGTAATAAATTTATTAGTGAGCTGAGTGATAAAACAGAAGCTGGCGTGTTACTGGTTGATTTTGTTATCGGTTATGGCGCTACGCAAGATCCTGCTGGCGCACTGATCCAAGAAATCAAAAAGCTGAACGAAAAACGTGGTGAAACCAATCCATTAATCACTATCGCCACTATTACAGGTACAGAAGACGATCCACAAAACCGCAGTGAGCAGCAAAAGCAGCTTAAAGAAGCGGGCATCATTGTGATGGATACTTTGCCAGAAGCGGTGTTATTAGCCAAAGAATTAATCCAGCCACATCCAGTAGAAGCACATACTGAAGTTTCGCCACTACTTAACGGGATCTCTGTGATCAATGCAGGATTACGTAGTTTTGCAGACGATCTGCAATCAAGCGGTACGCCTGTTGTTCATTATCAGTGGGCACCTGTCGCGGGTGGTAATAAAAAACTGGCTGAAATATTAAAGAAATTGAAATAAGGAATTGCAGATATGTACACAACTATCGAACAAGCGAATGAAGCAGTAATCGAGCGTATCCGTGAAGCCCGTCCTCACTGGTGTGATGTTAGTCTTGCTAAAGAACTCGTTCCACAATTAGAAAGTGGTAAAAAATTACTGCATGCAGGTCCCCCTGTTACTTGGGAAGAGATGAGCGGCCCTGTGCGTGGTGCATGTATCGGTGCTTCTTTATTTGAAGGCTGGGCACAAAACGAAGAACAAGCTTTGGCTATGTTAGCGGCGGGTGAAATTGAGTTTATTCCTTGTCACAACGTGAATGCAGTAGGCCCAATGGGCGGTATTACTTCTGCGCATATGCCAATGTTGGTTATCAAAAACCACGTTCACGGCAACTATGCTTACTGCAACATGAACGAAGGTATTGGTAAAGTGATGCGTTTTGGTGCTTATGGCCCAGATGTTCAAGAGCGCCTGCACTGGATGCGTAATAGCTTAGCTCCGGTTTTAAAAGCGGCATTAGCTACTATCGAAAACGGTATTGACCTAACTGCGATTATGGGTCAAGCAATTACTATGGGTGATGAATTTCACCAACGTAATATCGCCGCCTCTGCATTATTACTGCGGGAATTAGCACCAATTCTAACCACGTTAGATATCGACGATGCTGAAATCACTAAAGTAATGAAATTCTTAAGTATTACAGACCAGTTCTTCCTGAACTTAGCGATGGCTTACTGTAAAGCGGCTATGGATGCAGGTGCTCAAATCAAACAAGGTACTATCGTCACCGTTATGACACGTAATGGTAGTAACTTTGGTATCAAAATCAGTGGAATGGGTGACCAATGGTTTACTGCACCTGTTAATACGCCACAAGGCCTGTTTTTCTCTGGTTTTAGCCAAGCTGATGCTAACCCAGATATTGGTGATAGCGCGATTACTGAAACCTTTGGTATCGGTGGTGCAGCAATGGTCGCAGCACCAGGTGTGACTCGCTTTGTTGGGGCGTCAGGTGGTATGGATGCAGCGCGCGATGTGACAGAAGAAATGGCTGAGATCTACCTTGCTCGTAACATGATGTTACAAATTCCAACTTGGGATTTCCAAGGTGCATGTTTAGGGTTAGACGCTCGCCGTGTTGTTGAAACAGGTATCACCCCGCTGATTAATACAGGTATCGCTCATAAAGATCCCGGTGTTGGTCAAATTGGTGCAGGTACAGTACGTGCGCCTTTAGGTTGTTTTGAAAAAGCGATAGTTGCATTAGCTGAAGAATTAGGTATCGAAGCTTAATTTCGCTTTGTAATGAAAAAAGCACCGCAATAAGGGGGCAGTATGCAAATTCAGGCACTTCAAACCAGTCAGCATATCACTGATTTTGAAGGTGACATTAAATGTGTGGGAATTTATGACCATGCACTGAATTTCATTTGCCCTCAGCAACGCTTAATCACTTTTCATCGTGAAGGAAGAGGATTAAGCCCGATGGGGTGGTTACTTGAGCAAGATGATTTTGACCATCTAGCAAAACAATGCCATCCCTCGGTGATGATGAAGATAAAAAATAATCAGGCGACATTAGCAAACCAATTAACTGTAGTTGCCGGTCGTACTGAGTATTTGAAATTACAAGATAAAGCGGATTTAGATTTGCGTTGGTTAGAGAGCTTTTTTTCTCTGTTATCGCCAGCGATAGCAACAGGGCTTTATGGTCCTTTGAAAAATTATCGTCAAATCGCACAAATTAGTGAAATTAGATTACTAACTAAGCTATTTCATAACCAGCTGGCAGGCAATACGGTTAACTGGGCAATTTTTACAGGGAAAGGTCCAGGATTAACGCCAAGTTCAGATGATATGCTGGTAGGAATGTTATTTGCACATTATTTAACTGAACCAGAGAAAAGCCTTAGTCATTTTTTTAATGACACACCATCTTTATCTTTATTAACCACCATTGTCAGTAAACATTATTTGGAATATGCCACACAGGGAATATTTTCTACCTATCTCATTCAATTAGGTAAAAAAATAAAAAATAAAGAGATTATTTTTAAGGATATGTTGGAAATACTTTCTATTGGTCATCATTCAGGAGCCGATACTTTACTGGGATTATGGATTGGTTACCAAACTAAAAAACAACAACAGCATATTAATTAATTTTTTTAATAAAAGAATTTATATAAACATTCGGATACGGATAATTATGAAAACAATTGTTATTGCTTTAGGCGGAAATGCATTATTGCAACGCGGAGAAGTTTTGTCGGCAGAGAATCAATATAAAAATATTGAATTGATGTCAGAGACAATTAATAAATTAGCGCAAGAGTATCGTGTTGTATTAGTACATGGTAATGGGCCTCAGGTTGGTTTGCTTGCATTACAAAACCTTGCTTATCAAGAAGTTCCTGCGTATCCATTGGATATCTTGGTTGCAGAAAGCCAAGGTATGATTGGTTATATGATGATGCAAAAGATTAATCAACATCATCCAGAACAAGCAATTACCACAGTGATGACGCGTGTTTCAGTTGATATTAATGATGAAGCGTTTAATGACCCAAGTAAATTTATCGGCCCTATTTACGATAAAGAAAATATGGAGCAATTAATCGAGAAGTATCAATGGACATTTAAACCAGACGGTAAACATTATCGTCGTGTTGTGCCATCACCAACACCGAAAAAGATTATTGATATCGAAGCAGTAAGACTTTTATTAGATAAAGGTCATATTGTTATTTGTGGTGGTGGTGGCGGTATTCCCGTCAACAATTCAAATAATGAATTTATTGGTAGTGAAGCTGTTATTGATAAAGATTTAACTGCGGCTTTAATTTCTCGTGAATTAAATGCAGAGCACTTTGTTATTTTAACAGAAGCAGATGCTATTTATAAAAATTGGGGAACACCAGAACAAGCGGCTATTCGTGAAGCAACACCAGAAGAACTTGCACCAATGGCAGTTGCTGATGGCGCTATGGGACCAAAAATCATGGCTGTCAGTGATTTTGTTAATGCAACAGGGCAACAGGCTCATATTGGTGCATTACAAAACATCCAACAAGTTATTGAAGGTCAGTCTGGCACTTTAATTTATAAGTCTTAATAAGAAATTCTTTCAGGAGCGTCATTATGAACGATGCACAAGTGAATGAGAGTAAAGGCAAAGTCCCTTATTGGGTCAAGCTGACGATTATCTTCTTCTTTGGTTGGATTGCGCTTTATGGTAGCCGCGCAATTGTTGGGCCATTGATGGTTAATATTGGTGCTGAGTTTGATTTAACCAAAGCACAACTCGGTTCCATTATGAGTATCTTCTTTATCGGATACACTGCATTAAATATTCCATCAGGCATGATTGGTGATTATTTAGGTAAGAAAAAAGTATTAGTTACTGGTGTGATCTTATTTGGTGGATTCACCATGATCGCGGGTATGATGCCAACTTATGTAACCTTTATGTTCGCATGGGTTATGGTTGGGGTTTTCCAAGGTTTCTACTATGGTCCTCAGTACGGTTTATCATCAGAAGCGATACCAAAACATCGTATTACATTAGGTAGTGCGATTATCAATAGTGGTATGGCATTTGGTCTATCAATTGGTTACTACATCTCTAGTATTTCTGTTGGTGAGATGGGGATGAGTTGGCGTGCGCCGTTCTATATCATTGGTGTACCAATTATTATCATTGGTCTGATGATGTTATGGATTATTAAAGATAAGCCAAAAAATAAAGCGTCTTCAACGGATCCTGATGCACCAAAACAAAAAACCAAACTAACTTTCAAAGACTTATTTGGTAACCGTAATATTAACCTAGCTTACATCACTATTTTCTGTTCAATTTATGGCTTCTTTGTATTAGTAACCTGGTTGCCGTACTACCTTGAAACAGAACGTGGCATTACCGGAACACAAATCTCAACTATCGCATCATTAATGCCTTGGTTTGCTATTCCGGGCTCACTGATATTTAGCTGGATTTCAGACAAGTTAGGTCGCCGTAAGCCAGTATTATTGGTGATGTTACCACTATCTTTAGTGGCAATTCTTGCGGTTCCGATGTCAGAATCAATGCCAGTATTAATTGGTGCACTGATTCTTTACGGTATTGTCGGTAAAATTAGTACTAACCCAGTTTTAGTTGCTGTTGTTGCTGATAACTCACCGCGCCATGCGTTAGGAACCTCCTTTGGTGTTTATAACTGTATCGGTATGTTAGGTTCTGTTTTCGCACCAACGCTTACCGGTTTCTTATCTGATAAAACAGGCAGTATGGACTCTGGTTTCTATTTCGCTGCAATACTTATTTGTGTTGGTATTGTTGCTAGCTTATTTATTAAAGAAAGCCCAGAAGCAACACCGGCAAAATAGTCAGTTATATAAGATTATAAAGTGTGAACAAAAGGGCAAACTTAGGTTTGCCCTTTTTAATTTAAGGGATCATAAAAAGATTGTACACTAGGATGACTTTGTTGAAATAGTTCAACTAAATAACTGACAACAGCACCTTTTTTATCTTCACACCAAGCAAGCGAAAGTGGCGAATTATGACGTCGATTTTTGACTTCTTTTGCAATTAACTGTCCACTATCAATTAATGGTTTGCATAAACTTAATGGCAAAAATCCGATACCGACCCCTTTTAAATGACAAGCTAGTTTAGTATGTAAATCAGGAACTCTAATTTCATGCTGCCCTGATAAACGCCAAGCAGTACGCTTAGAAAGGTGGCGAGATGTATCTTCAACGTTTACAGCAGAATACATACGCATTTGATCGTCACTTAATACGCCCGTTACATTTGCTAAAGGATGATTTGGGGCGACAACAAATTGCCACTGAATTTCTCCCATAGCACAAATGTTAATATTATTCTTAAGGGATTCATTGCCTGTTACACCTATCGCAAAATGATAATCTTCATTAATTAACGCATCCCAAACACCCATATAAACTTGGCGTGTAATATGAAACTGAGTTGATGGAAAACGTTGATGCAGGCAAGCCAACATACTGGCGACAGCAGTGCGATCATAAAGCAGATTATTAATGACAATATTAACCTGATGTTCAACACCCGCGTTCATTTGTTGCAGCTCAATAGGCATTGATTCTAACCACACAATCCATTGACGACATTTTTCTAAGAGGTATTCGCCAGCCGGGGTTAATGTCACGGTTCTTGTGGTGCGATTAAACAATTGAGTGCCAATATTTTCCTCTAACGTTTTTATGCGATAACTAATGGCGGCGGAGGTTTTATGAAGTACATCAGCGGCTTTAGTAAAACTTTGACAATCTGCAACCTGTATAAAAGTACGGATCATTTCTTGATCTAACATATTTTTTATCCTGATGGTATGAGAGGAAAAAATCAGCGAAATATTCTGACTTAAAAAATAAAAATAAAGCTTACCTATCTTTTTTATCGTCTATGCAGCAATGTAAGTAACGTTTTATAGTGTTAAGGATTTTTATGATGTCTTACTTTTTATTGTGCATTGTATGAAATTTTGATTATTTAAAGATAAGCAATAAAGCATACTAACAAAGATTTCATCTGATGATGGGAGAAATCAGAAAATCTGCATCATAATAGTGTGATTCTCTTCACATATCGTTATTCCTTTTTACCTACGAAATAATCACGGAAGTCAAAAGAAATAACGAATATTAGAACAAGACAAAAATAATCTTGTGATTAAGCAACTTTAAAAGGATAGGTAAAGAAGAGTAGATGAGTCAGATTAAGCGCAAAATGAAATAGGGTTGCTACCCAAAGTTTACCACTCCACATCCATGCTAATCCGTAAATTATCCCTGCTAGCGACGCAAAGACAACAAGCAATAATCCACCTGCAAAATGTGCTAAGCCAAAAATAATCGCCGCAATAAATAAGGCAATATAAGGTGGAAGATAACGCGATAATAACTGTTGGATCGTACCTCGAAATAATGCTTCTTCCGCAAGTGAAACAAAAAAGAGATTTGCAAGAATAAATGCAGGCAACCAATTTGGTAAGTGGAGTTCAATGGCTAAACCACCAAGCGCTGTAGCAAGTAATAATAATGTTGGAACAGCAAGAATGAGTATTCCCCATTGACGGGTAGATGCTGGTTTTAGTGGTGAACGATTAAAAAGAGTTGGTATTAAAATAAGCAGAATAAAGGGCAACAAGGCTTTATCTGCATTGAAATAAAAAGAAAATGGAGCGCTATGTAGTCCTAGTGGTGTATGTGAAAGGTAACGAAGGTTATTAAAACCTGGAATAAAATGAAAAGCTAATGCAAAAGCAATTAAGAGTAGTGCTAGTGTAATTATCCAATGGATTAATTTTTGCTGCTGGTAACGATAATAAGCAATGGCTAACAGAATAGTGGCAACAATAATGGGAAGCGCTGGCCATGTTATGACACCTGTTAAAAAGGCGCTGATTGTCGTTATTGCTAAAGTAATAAGTGCAAGTGTGCGGTTGAACCCTAATAAAAGCAAAGCTAAAGCAAGAAGTAACCAAGTAATCATAATAAATTGTGTTTAAGAATAAAAAAGGGAGAGTAGGGTAAAAGATAGCACTGTTTTAAGCTATCACAATGAGTATAAAGCGAATGAGTAGAGAGTAATAAATTAGGAATTTATGCGGTAATAGATTGTTTTAATAGCAAAAAACTAACATCTTGATTTTTTGTCAAAAATTAAAACAAACGTTTAATTGATTTGGTGATAATGTTGATATGGCATCGAGTTAATTAAACAATACTTAGTGTGTTTATAGAAGCAGTCCCCATTGATGAGATAATGAGTACTGCTTTTTAATCAATAGTAAGAAACGTTATATAAACTACACGTAGAAATAGCGAATAACATGAAAGAAAATGGGGGCTGCAAAACAGAGTGAATCCATTCTGTCCATCATACCGCCATGACCTTCTATCATTGTGCCAAAGTCTTTTACACCACTGTCTCTTTTAATTGCTGACATACATAATCCACCCGCAAAACCCGCAAGCGTAATAACCAGTGAAAGTAAAAATGCCGCCCACCATGAGAATGGCGTAGCCCACCAGAGCATCATACCAATTAAGCTTGCCGAAATAATGCCACCGAAAAAGCCTTCTACAGTTTTATTTGGACTTAATTTTGGCACGATAGGATGTTTGCCAAAGAGTTTACCAAAGACGTATTGCAGTACATCAGAAACCTGAACCACGATCATCAAAAAGAGTAATAAATTAATATTACGGCCTTCAAAACCTTCTATTGGTAACATTAATAGGGCAGGGGCATAACTTAAGCAGTAAATAGCAATCATTACACTCCATTGTACTTTTGCCATGCGCTCTAAAAAGTGGTTGGTATCTCCAGAAAGTGCCATACGTGTTGGAATAAGTAAAAATGCATAAACCGGAATAAAAATAGCCATCAGGTTATACCATTGCACACCAACTAAAATATATTGAATAGGAAGAATAACGAAGAAACACCAGAAAAGGGCTTCGTGATCACCACGATGTGTAGGTGTTAGAGTAATTAGTTCACGTAATGCGAGCCAAGATATTAAAGTGAAAAGTACAACAGAACCAATTTGGCCAATTCCAATAGCAACAGCGGCAATTATACACATAACCCACCATGCGTTTATCCGCGAATTAAGATTAGCAATAGTGGAGGTTTTGCCTTTAATTGCCGCAAGAATAGCACCTGTAATACTCGCGATAATTAAGAAAGAGAAGAGCCCAATAAAAATCCATAATACTTCATTACTAATACGTTCCATTGTGTAACTCCTCTAGTGCAATTTTGGCTCTGATCAAAAATTCTTGCTTACTCTCTTCTTCGGTTGTTGATTCAATAGGTGCTCCAAAGAGAGCACTACAAATAACCGGTACGACTAAACGAGAGCCTTTAGGTAACACACGATTTAGATTTTCAAGGTAGATGGGCACAAGTTGTACATTCGGATTTTTACGAGATAAATGCCATAGACCCGCTTTAAAATCTTGAATAGATTCACCATTGCCCCGTGTTCCTTCCGGAAAAATAATCAAAGACTCACCTTTGTCTAATATTTTTTGCATTAACTCGAGTGCATTGACCTTATTTTGAGTGGGTGCTGACAGGTCATTATTAGTTGATGATTCTTTTGTTAATTCGACTTGTCCCTGACTTTCAGGGGGATATTCAGAAAAGGCCATTTTTGTTGCATGACGAGGGATCAGTACAGCCCTAAAAATTCGTCGTGATAAATAACGGCGCAGGCGGTTTTTATTCCAATAGTCTTCGGCAGCAACAGGGTGAACATAAGGACGAATATCTGGAGCTAGACAAGACCAAATAACCAGACCATCAAGATGGCTAGAATGATTGGCGTAATAAATACAAGGCGTATTATCGGCAATAGGGGAGGTTTGTTTAGCCCGTATTCCTGTTAAAAAACGACAAATAGAAACAAGAATAGATGAAACAATTTTTGCATCGAAAGAAAGCCTGCCATTTTTCATTAATCAGCACCTTGTGATAAATCCCGTAATATCCGACGGGTTCTGAAAATTGTGGTTAATGCAGCACCAAAGATAATTATCGATAATGCAATAAGAAATAACCATGCTCCCCAAATAATGGGCATAAATGCGGCAATGATAGCAATAAAAGTCAGTAACGCCATTCTATGTTGCTTTGCCATCGGACCTGTAAAACGTTGTTCTAATCCACAACTTCCACCTAACACACGAACATAAGCGGTCATAACCGAAAAGAACGCAGCAATCCAACCTAATGTAATAGCTATGGGAAAATGGGATGATAAACCATAACCTACACCAATAATAATTAGCGTGTCTGCTATTCTGTCTGGCAATTCATTATAAACGGCACCAACAGGGCTTTTCATGCCACCTTCAACGGCAACCATGCCATCTAAGAGGTTACATATAAGCCGGCCTTGGATCATTAAAGCACCGATGATAAACAAACTTGCACGAATGACGTAGTGAGTGTCTGAGAAGGCGAAGAATAGTGCAATACCTGCGAGTGCAGCGAAGAGAATACTAAACAGTGAGATGCCATTGGGGGTTGCACCTTTTTTTTGTAGCCAGCGACTACAAGTGGTTGCCCAGTAAGTTTGTCTTGCTTTAATAGGGCGGCGATTCTTATCTTGATTGTTCATTGTTATCTGTAAAAGGATATTATGGAAGTGACTAGGATAATTCTATTAGAGTCATAATAGAATAAGAATAAACGTATAAGTTTATCTAATATTTTTATGATACTAAATGAGATTTAATCGTAGTCATCAAATTAAGAGTAAAAAACTTATTAATAATGAATAGTTAATTTTGTAGGTGTTAGTACTTATCTCAAATTAAGGTGTTTTACTTATAGGTGTTACTCTTAAAGAGATAGTCTTTTTGTGCCTACCAATTAAGTATAGTTGATTAGATTTGTATTACAAAAATTAAAGTATAAAGAGAATGAATTTCTAAAATAGAAACCAATATAAAGAAAAATAGTTATTATTTTCCTTTTTTATATTATGTCAATAATAAAAAATAAATAATCTAAATTGGATTTTTCTGATAATAATCTATTGTTTAAGAGGCGTAGGTGTACATAAGCATGCTTCATTATAGCATAAAAAAGAGATTGCAATTTCATTTGTATTCTTTTTTAATCACTAATATTTTTCTTCGTGAAATAAGAAAAATAAATAAAGGAATGAGAATGAGGAGGATTATGTTTATTAAAAATGAAGTAATGAGTTGTATCAAAATAAATACTTTATCTAATCTTATATTGTCATTATTAAGAAAAATTTATTCTCGGTTATTAATAATAGCGATTGTGAAAATTTAATATACGATTGTTGTAATTTGAAATTAAACGAATATTAATGAAGGGGAGGCATCAAAATAAGATTGCCTTCCCTTCTATTTTAGAATGGATCCTAGTGTATGAATTATTCCCATATTCGGTTTTAATCATCAAAAATAGAATGTTTTTATAAGTACAGGCTACCCTCATTAATAGAAATTAATGAAGTTTAAACAGGCCGCAATGTTATCTCAGAGGATAATTAAAAACCTATTTATAAATAAAAATCCTGAATGATTAATTGGTTCTTAAGTCATATTTTCTAAAAAAAATCATACTCTTGAACTAATTGTGGTAGGGATCTTATTTTTAGCTTTGTATACATATTTGAGCGGTGAACTTCTACTGTTCGAGGAGAAAGAGAAAGTTTTTCTGCCGCTTCTTTACTGGTATTTCCGTCTAAGATCATTTCCATAACCTCTTTTTCTCTATTCGATAACTTACCAAATTTATCTTTTAAAGATATATATGTTCTAAATTGTTCTACTTCACTTTCATAATGAAGGAACGCTTCAGAGACAATATTAAGAAGCTCATTAACATTCAATGGTCTAGTTAAATATTCAAAAGCACCTGATTTAAATGCACTACGACAACTTTCAATGGCATTATCCCCAGAAATAATAATAACAGGGATGATGTTTTTCAGTTTATTTAGCTCTCTAATCAGTGCAATTGATGGAGATGCACTATTTTTAGTGTTAATAATGATGCATTCTTTATGTGCTCCTTTGGTTGATGAAAAATAATATTTTAAAAATGCTTGTTCTGTTGAATAAGTTTTCACATTAGCAGCTAATGAAGAAAGTACAGCTTTAAGTTGAACTTTTGTACTGTCATCTTCAAAAGTGATTAAGTGGATTATTGATTCCATATGTTGCTCCTGGTTTTATTCTGCTCTTAACTAAGAGTGAATGAGTAACTAAATCTGACTAATTTATAAGTTTTTTGTGTAGGGTGACATTCACGTAACGGAGCCATATTTAGAACATTTAAAATTAAAAATGATTAATACTTCTATATTATATTATAGATAAAATATCAGAACTTTGTTTTGTTTCAATATTTCTATTTTATAGATAAGATTATTTTATTTCTATAATGAGAATGCAGATAACTATTATTAATTGTAACTAAGTTTTTTAACGTAAGTGTTTTTAACTATATTAAACCCAATTAGTGCGTAAAGAATAATATGGCTAATTGTTTTTTGATGTTCAAATTAATTGAAATATTTAGTTACAATATCATTGAGCTGGTAGATCTTGCTCTTTACTTATTGTAAAATAGGCCAATTATTTAGTTAACTCTATTCATAAACCTATCGAGCCAATATTATGGCCTCACTGAAAGATGTCGCACGACTCGCATCCGTTTCTTTGATGACAGTCTCTAGAGCGATTAATAACCCTGAGTTATTAAAACCTGAAACATTAAAACAAGTTCAAAGCGCTATCGATGAACTAAACTATGTTCCAGATTATTCTGCTCGAAAAATTCGAGGCCAAGGTACCAAAGTGTCATCTATTGGTGTGCTTGCTATTGATACCGCGACAACACCATTTTCTGTTGAAATGATTTTGTCTATAGAGCAAACCGCACGAGAATTTGGTTGGAGCTCGTTTGTGGTCAATTTGACAGCTCAAGATTGTTATGAACGCGCTATATGGCAATTATTAGCACAAAGACCCGATGGCATTATCTATACAACAATGGGACTAAGAGAAATCTCTGTTCACGAAAAGTTGCGAGATAAAAATTTAGTGCTGGCAAACTGTTTAGATCTAGAACAGGCTTTTCCTACATATATTCCCGATGATTACCATGGACAGTATTTTGCGATAAAAAAAATTATCGAAAAAGGCTATCGTAATCCATTGTGTTTTTATATTCCTGAAGAATCTGTCGCAGGCCCAATTCGCCGTAAAGCCGTTGAAGATGCTTGGCACGATGCCGGATTACCGTTATCGTCATTGCGCCAATATACAATGTTGTATGGTGATGAGCATTATCGAGATATTATCGAGATATTAAAAAAACATTGCTCATACCAAAAAGCAGATTTTGATGTCTTAATTTGTGGTAATGACCGTATTGCCTTTTTGGCTTACCAAGTGCTGCTCTCTATGGGATTACAAATTCCTGAGCAAGTTGCGGTGTTGGGATTCGATAATATGATTGGTACTGGAGAGTTGTTTTATCCCCCTTTAACAACAGTACAGTTACCTCATTATGATTTAGGTAAAGAAGCGACTCTTCATATTATTCAGGCACGCAAACATCGCGATACCATTCAGCTGCCTTGTCATTTAGTCGAACGTGAATCCCTTTAAGGGACTCACGTTTTGTCGTTATATTATGAGCGCATCTTAAAAGTTAATTTATTTATTGATGCTATTTAGCGGCCAATACTCCCCTGAAATAAGTTGAGCACTTCCACTGGTTGCAAATAGTTGTAATTGACGATCATTATGATCAGCATAATATCGGCTACTAAAGGTTAGATCCCCTTGGTTTACAAAGATTTCAATAGATGATCGGTCAATGAAAATACGTAAGTTTATTTCACTACCTGCAGGTAAGGGTGCGCTTCGATAACCGCTAATGTCATATTGTGGATAGTGACGATTGATAATTAATCGATTAGATTGTTTATCAATAAATACCTCTAATCCTTTTCCTAGCCAAAGGCCAAATTTTTCTGCTTGGCTGTCTAACGACCATGTGAGATCTAATTCAACAGATTGAGCATTATCCATCAATTTAATTGATTGATTTATCAGGTTAATTGGCTGAATTGTGTTTTTTTCGCCACGTAAGCTTTCTAGCTCTTTTACTGGGAGCATACGTAAGCGATTTTGGCGTTTATCGAAAATAATTTCACGAGGTAGAGTAAAACAGCCTGCCCAAAACTCATTTTTTGATGGCATTGGCGAGTTCCACATATCCATCCAACCCATAGATACACGACGACCATCCGGCGTTTGAAATGATTGTGGTGCATAATAGTCATGCCCATTATCAAGTTCAAGAAAACCACCTCGTAAATCAAAAGTCTTTTCTGGTGACCATTTACCAATTAAAGAACCTGTCTGAAATTGGTTACGAAATTGATAGCCTTCAGCGTGTTTTCCTTGAGGCGAAAAAACCAATGCAAAATCATTTTCATTACTGATAGGGAAAAAATCAGGACATTCCCACATATAAACGTTTTTATCATCAGTTTTACCTAAAACGGTGTATTGCGTATTCCATTGATGACCTTCTTCAAACAGCGTTTCGCTGGAAAAAAGGAGGACTTGCCCTTGATCTTTCTCATCACGAGCACCTACAACCATCCACCATTTGCCTGCTTGATACCACACTTTAGGATCGCGAAAATGCATATAGCCTTCAGGTGGCGGCAAAACGATGCCTTTTTTCTCAAAATGAATACCATCTTCACTAACAGCAACACATTGAGCTTCATAAATTTGGCTATCATCGCCTTCTTCACCTAGCCAGTTGTGGCCGGTATAAAAAAGATAGAGTTTTCCTTCATGACTAATTGCAGAGCCAGAAAAACAGCCACTTTTGTCATAATCATCTCCAGGTGCAAGTGCAATAGGTTGATGTTGCCAATGGATCATATCGTTACTTGTGGCATGACCCCAATGCATTGGCCCCCAATGTTCGGAAAATGGGTGATGTTGATAAAATGCATGATATAAACCATCGTGATAAATAAGCCCATTAGGATCATTTAACCAACCAGCGGGAGGCGCTAAATGGAACGAGGGATAAAAATCATTGCCTCGTTTTTCAATTAAGGTTTTTAAAGCCGCGTGTGATTGTTCTAAACGTTGTTTCATATCATTATCCTTATCTTACTAAGCATCAGAGGTTATTTTGGTTATGCGCTAGTAAAAATTATCGCTTTTATTTTGTTATGTTAACGATAACATTTAATATTAAAAAATGGAGGAACAGCAGATTTACTTTATCATCTTACATTATTATGTTAACGTTATCAGTATTGATTTACGAGTAATATCTTCATTTTTTAGTTATCAACACTAATCAAAACAGAATATAGTGAATAAAAATAATTGCTTATCTTCAGGAGAGATTATGAAAGTCTGGTCTTTAGGTGATGCTGTTGTTGACTTAATCCCACTACAGAACATGCAATATGAAGCATGTGCAGGGGGAGCACCAGTAAATGTAGCTGCTGGAGTGGCAAAATTAGGTCAACAAAGTGGCTTTATTGGGCGTGTTGGTGAAGATGCCTTTGGCCACTTTATGCAAAAAACACTGTTTGATCTTGGTGTTGATACTAGTGCAATGGAATTTGATGAACTCCATCGAACCAGTACGGTTCTAGTGTCTTTGCAAGAGAATGGTGAGCGTGATTTTACGTTTTTAGTTGCAGAATCTGCCGACCAATTTTTAACTGATAAATCATTGCCAGTATTTGAAAAAGATATTTTGCATTTTTGCTCATTGGCATTGGTGAATCCTATTTGTCGAACCACGCTCGATAGCGCAATACAACAAGTTAAACAAAGCGAGTCACTACTGAGTTTTGATATTAATTTGCGTCCTCAGATGTGGCTAGATCATGAAGAGATGCGCGAGATTATTGATAATTATGCACATAAAGTGGATGTGTTGAAATTATCTGAAGATGAACTCACTTGGATGACGCAAGAAATTACCCTCAATAATGCGTTAAAAAAATTAGAAGAATACCCTGCGCGTTTAAAAGTGATTACCCAAGGCTCAAAAGGATGTTTGGTTCTTACACCGAATACACAAGTTGCGTTAAGCGCTTTTACGGTTGATTGTGTTGATACAACGGGTGCTGGCGATGCGTTTATGTCTGGTTTATTGGCCGCGGTTGCTGAATATGGTTTTGCTGAAGATGAGCAATATTTATCAAAAATTGTAACACAAGCAGCCGCTTGTGGCGCATTAGCAACAACGCAAAAAGGCGCTATTGCAGCGGCTCCTAGTCGTAAAGTATTGCGTGATTTTATTAGTAAGCAGCCACCGTTACATGTGCGCGATATTTTTTAAAAGATAATTTCACCTATTTTCTGGTCGTAGTTCTTTACTGTAGTTTTCTATTTACGGTTTTTAGTTATATTGATCTTCATTAATATTTTCTCGCAAAAGTATTAATGGAGATTTTTTTTTATTTTTTCATATGGTGTTGATTTGTTAAACCATTAATCAACGTACTGGATCATATTGTTTCTCTGGTTTTGGGCGTATAATAATTAGCTCTATTTACTTTTTATAAGGGAATGCTAAATGTGGGCTCAGTCGGGCGCGGTATTAGCCATCTTTTCTTATATTCTGTGGGGAATAACCCCTCTTTTTTATCGGCTTTTACCCGGAGCCCAACCATTAGAGATGTTGGCTCAACGTCTTATTTGGTCGATTCCTTTATTACTGCTTGTTCGTTTATTTATAAAAAATAGAACCCGTTGGCAAGCTGTTTTTCAAGATAAACGCTCCATTTTTATGTGTTTATTTAGCTCATTAGCGATGGCTGTATCGTGGTGTACATTCACATATGCCTTAACTCATCAACAAGTTTTAGAAGCCAGTTTGGGTTATTTTATTAATCCCTTATTTTCTATTTTATTAGGTGTGGTTTTCCTTAAAGAAAAATTGAATTCAGCAGAAAAAAGTGCGGTTGTTCTGATCTGTGCGGGTGTCGGTTATCAATTGTGGATGTATGGCGAATTACCCGTATTGGCTATTATAATGGGCGGTGCTTTTGCGGTTTATGGGTTGATTAGAAAGTTTATTCGCTTTGATATTATTACATCGCTATTTATTGAAACCTTATGGTTAATACCATTAGCTATAGGTGTCACCATCTGGTTATTTTCTCGAAATGAAAGTGCACTTTCTTCTGCTGATAATCTGACTCGTTTTTATTATATTTTAACGGCACCTGTGACTATTTTGCCGTTATTATTCTTCACTGCTGCAATCAAGCGCACGACATTAACCGTTATAGGTTTAGCACAATATATAGAACCCACTATTCAGTTTTTATTAGCGGTATTTTTATTTCATGAAGCGTTTGATGAAGTGAAAGGTGTGAGTTTTTCACTGATTTGGCTCGGATTATTGTGCTGCATTGTCGCGCTTATTCGCCGACGACTTAATTCATTAAAAATTTCAAAAGGCAAACGTAGCCAAAGTTTATAATTCTTTTTTTGTGATATCGCTATTTTTCTATCAAATAAAATCCGTTATGCTATGCAGAAGCAAACGTTTGCGTGTAATGGTTCTTATTGAATTGAGGATGAAAAATGACAGTGCTGGGTACGGCTCTTTGTGCAAGTGCAACAAAAGTAATGCTATTAGGCGCGGGTGAACTAGGTAAAGAAGTTGCTATAGAGTGCCAACGTTTAGGTATTGAAGTCATTGCGGTAGATCGCTATCCAAATGCACCCGCAATGCATGTTGCTCATCGTCATTATGTCGTTAATATGCTTGATAGCAAGGCATTAAAACAGGTTATTGAACAAGAAAATCCTGATTTTATTGTGCCTGAGATTGAAGCCATTGCGACCTCTTTACTGGTGGAGTTGGAGCAACAAGGACAAAAAGTGGTACCTTGTGCACGTGCTGTTAAATTAACGATGGATAGAGAGGGAATACGCCGTTTAGCCTCGGAAACGCTGCATTTACCTACATCAAACTATCAATTTGTTGATGATGAACCTGCATTTAGAGCTGCCGCTATTGAGATTGGCTTCCCTTGTATTATCAAACCAGTAATGAGCTCTTCAGGAAAAGGGCAAAGCATGATACGCAATGAAGATGACTTAACACAAGCATGGGCTTATTCGCAAGAAGGCGGGCGGTCTGGCAAAGGTAGAGTGATTGTCGAGAAGATGATCCCATTTGATTTTGAAATAACGTTGTTAACTATTCGCGCTATTGATGGGATTCATTTTTGTTCTCCTATTGGTCATCGTCAAGAAAAAGGTGATTACCGTGAATCATGGCAACCGCAAAAGATGAGTGATATCGCTTTAGCTAAAGCGCATCATATTGCTAGTCAAGTCATTGAGAATTTAGGTGGTTATGGTTTATTTGGTGTCGAATTATTTGTTCAAGGTGATGAAGTTTTCTTTAATGAAGTTTCACCTCGCCCACATGACACTGGATTAGTGACGCTGATTTCACAAGATCTTTCAGAATTTGCATTGCATGTTCGTGCTTTTTTAGGTTATCCGATAGGCGGGATCCGCCAGTTAGGTTGCTGCGCTTCTGCCGTTATTTTACCTACATTAGAGAGTACTAATTTGGTTTATTCGGGTATTGAAAAAGCATTGAAAACTAACCGACAAATTCGCCTCTTTGCAAAGCCTGAAATCGCGGGTAGCCGCCGCTTAGGCGTTGTATTAGCTCATGCTGATACTATTAAACATGCTCTTGATGAGGCCAAAGCAGGGGCTCAAGCCATTTCCGTAAATGATGCTATTGATTAAACGCATTGGTTGTTGATAACTATGTTCTCTTTTTTGCCGCTATTCATTGACGATATAGGTTCAGTTAGCGGTAAGAAACCCACATCAACAAAATAGTGTTTGGCATAAGGGGAGAGTATCTCTTGATATAAGCCATAGGCTTGAGCATCAATTAATGCAGCACAATAATGAGCCATTACGTTAAAAGGATTAGGTATAGTAAACACCATTAATTCAGGAAATTGGCTTAATATGTGTTGATAATGTTGATAACCAATAAAAAGATCGGCTTGTTGTGTGGTAATTAAATAATGTGCAGCCATTTTTCCGACTGGAATAGTAAGTGAATGCTTACCCCCAACTAATGGTATGGCACGCTGTTTTAATTGTTTACCTAAACTCGGATTAGTCTGTTCGATTTTTTCAAAAAGTTGCCAGCAATAGTCGCCAGAAGGGTCTGATTTTGGTGTGGATGTACCCAGTTTAAGTGCTGGATTTGCAAGTAATGAGAGCCAAGTATCATGTTCACTAACACAATCGCGATGAGCTGTAATGCATAGCTGATTGCCAATAAATGGCGCATATTGCAGTGCTATCCCTTTTTGGATTAGTTGTTGAGTATTATTTTCATCAGCAGATAAAAACAGATGACAAATTTCACCTTGCTCAATACGTTGACGTAATAAGCCCGCAGGGCCAAATGTAAGTGTCCACTCTTCTCCTGTTTTTTGGTGATATTGTTCGATAAAGGCTGGCAAAGTAGCCCGTAGGCTACCCGCTGCAAATAGTGAAAGTCCCATTGATCTACACCTTATTCTGCGCCTTGATATTGAGTGCGATAGAATTTTTGATACCAATCATTTGCTGCTTTTTGCATATCAATATCGTTAAATTTTTCGGGGTAAAGCTTTTTTGCCATCCATAATTCGCCAATTGCCATTGCTTCTGGCATAGGGTAGCCCCAGGCTTTCGCGTATTCTGGCATCAAATAAATACGATTATTTTTTACTGCACTAATAACCTGCCAACGAGTATCTTGTTTAATTTCATCTATAACTTGTGGATAGCGATCTTGAATAAAAATAACCTCTGGATCCCATGCAATAACTTGTTCTAAAGCAACTTGTTTATAGCCTTTTACACTAGACGCAGCGACATTTAGTGCACCAGCATGTTCCATCATTAATCCGGTATATTTTCCTGAGCCATAGGTTGTTAAATCTGGGTTTGCCATATAAGCACGAACGCGTTGCTCTTTGGGAATATCTTGTAAGCGCTGACTAACTTGCTGGCGTTGATCAAAAGTCGCGGCAATAAGTGCGTTAGCATTGTCTGATTTATTGACAATATCACCAATCAGCAAAATGCCTTCTTTCAAACCTTCGTTATAGGCTTGCTCTTCATTTAGCAAGGTAGGGTTAAGGTTTGATTTATCATCATTAGCTTCTTTGCGTAACGAAATCGCGACAACAGGAATACCAAGATTAGAGATTTTTTCGATCATCTCTTTAGGAGCATAGTTGGTAACAAAAACAACTTGAGGTTGTAATTTGACTAAGCTTTCAGCATCAAAACTGGTGAGATCACCTACCTTTGGCGTATTTTCTAACGATGGCGCTAGTTTTATATAGCCATCGCCAAGTTGTTGTTTCCAATTAGACATTACACCTATGATTTTATCACTAGCATCAAGCTGAATTAATAAATTAAGCGTTTGATGTTGTAAAACAACAGTTCTTTCAACATTATCAGGAATTGTGACTGTTCGGCCAATTTGATCCATAATTTGCCTCTCAGCATAAGAGAGAGTAGTAAGAGAAAATAAACCAAGACCCAATAAACAATGATGCAATAGCGATTTCATAATAATAAACCTGAGTTAATATCGTTGTATATTAAAATATACAGCAAGTATTATTTCAGCTCAATTTTTAATCCAGCTAACGTGATTAATGGTTTTTATCAGCTTAATTTTTTATTTATCCCTTGAAACTTACTTAAGTATCCCCACCTTTTAGTCATATCGATTTTTTCGCCAAATTAGGACAATTGAGGTAAAAATGAGTATGAAAGGTCAAGAAACAAGAGGATTTCAATCTGAAGTTAAGCAACTTCTGCAATTAATGATCCATTCTCTTTACTCCAATAAAGAAATTTTCCTTCGCGAACTGATTTCGAACGCATCGGATGCCGCTGATAAACTGCGTTTTCGTGCATTATCCGACGCTGCGTTATATGAAAATGAGGGTGAACTCCATGTTCGTATCGCTACAGATAAAGAAAAACGCACACTGACTATCAGTGATAATGGTATCGGGATGACTCGCGATGAAGTCATTGATAATTTAGGTACTATTGCAAAATCAGGCACTAAATCATTCTTAGAATCTATTGGTCAAGATCAAGCTAAAGATAGCCAACTGATTGGTCAGTTTGGTGTGGGTTTCTATTCTGCATTTATTGTTGCAGATAAAGTGACCGTTCGTACACGTGCAGCAGGCGAGCCTGCGGATAAAGGCGTTTTCTGGGAGTCTGCTGGCGAAGGCGACTACACGGTTGCAGATATTGAAAAAGCAGATCGTGGTACTGAAATTACTCTTCATTTACGTGAAGGTGAAGATGAATATTTAGATGATTGGCGTTTGCGCAGTATTATTAGCAAATATTCTGATCATATTTCTCTGCCCGTTGAAATTGAAACTAAAAATGAAGAAGACGGCACTGTAACTTGGGAAAAAATTAATAAAGCACAAGCATTATGGACACGTAATAAAGCTGAAGTCAGTGATGATGAATATAAAGAGTTTTATAAACATATTTCTCATGACTTTGCTGATCCGCTAAGTTGGGCTCATAACCGTGTTGAAGGTAAACAAGAGTACACCAGCCTGTTATATGTACCTTCTAAAGCACCTTGGGATTTATGGAATCGTGATCACCGCCACGGTTTAAAATTGTATGTACAGCGCGTCTTTATTATGGATGAAGCTGAACAGTTTATGCCTAATTACCTGCGTTTTATTCGTGGGCTAGTGGATTCCAATGATTTACCACTGAACGTTTCGCGTGAAATATTACAAGATAGCTCAGTAACGCGTAATTTACGTAGCGCATTAACTAAACGTGCATTACAAATGCTGCAGAAACTCGCAGACAATAACCCAGAAGAGTATCAATCATTCTGGAACGAGTTTGGCTTAGTATTAAAAGAAGGCCCAGCAGAAGATTCATCTAATATCGAAACGATTGCTAAATTATTACGTTTTGCTTCAACTCATAATGATAGTAATGCTCAAACCGTTTCATTAGCAGACTACGTAAGTCGTATGGTTGAAGGACAAGATAAAATCTATTACATCACGGCTGATAGCTATGCAGCGGCGAAAAATAGTCCTCATTTAGAGCTATTTCGTAAAAAAGGTATTGAAGTTCTTCTGTTATCAGACCGTATTGATGAATGGATGATGAACTATCTTACTGAGTTTGATGGTAAAACATTCCAATCTGTTAGCAAGGCCGATGAGTCATTAGATAAACTTGCTGATGAAGAAAAACAAGCAGAACAAGAAGAAACAGATAAACAATTAGCGCCGTTTGTTGAGCGAATTAAAACATTGCTGGGCGATAGAGTAAAAGAGGTTAAATTAACGCATCGTTTAACCGATACACCTGCCATTGTGACAACAAGTGCTGATGAAATGACCACACAAATGGCAAAACTCTTTGCAGCCGCAGGGCAAGATGTACCTGAAGTAAAATACAACTTTGAGCTCAATCCAAATCACCCATTAGTGAAACAAACAGCTGAATTAACCGATGAAGCACTATTTTCTGATTGGGTAAATTTACTGTTAGATCAGGCATTGTTCGCTGAACGTGGCTCATTAGAGGATCCAAACCAGTTTATTCGCTTGGTAAACCAACTGTTAGTCCAAAAAGCGTAACTGTTTTCGTTTTCAAACATTTAAACCACGTTTCTCTTCAAGAGAACGTGGTTTTTTTCCTTTACGATAAAAATAAAATGCAATCGCTACCGTGATTTCTTGAGCGATGACCTCACAAAATGGTATGGTAATGCGTTTTCGAGTTTAAATATAAAAAATTAAATGCAAGGGGATTTACGCGATGCGTATCATTCTGCTAGGCGCTCCAGGCGCTGGTAAAGGCACTCAGGCTCAATTCATTAAAGAAAACTATGGTATCCCACAGATTTCTACTGGTGATATGTTACGTGCTGCGGTTAGCGCAGGTACGGAATTAGGACTGAAAGCAAAAGAACTGATGGATAATGGTCAGTTAGTGACCGATGAATTAGTCATAGCGTTAGTAAAAGAGCGCATCAAACAAGACGATTGCCGTAATGGTTTCTTGTTGGATGGGTTCCCAAGAACAATTCCACAAGCTGATGCAATGAAAGAAGCGGGTATTGATGTTGATTTCGTTTTGGAGTTTGCTGTTCCTGATGAAATTATCGTTGATCGTATTATTGGACGCCGTGTTCATGCGCCATCAGGCCGTGTTTATCATATCAAGTTCAATCCACCTAAAGTAGAAAACCGCGATGATGTTACGGGTGAAGAATTAACTACACGTAAAGACGATCAGGAAGAAACGGTTCGTAAACGTCTAGTTGAATATCATACTCAAACAGCACCTTTAGTTTCTTATTATCAAAATGAAGCTAAAGCAAGCAAAGCGAAATACTACAAAATCGATGGTACTCAAAAAGTCAGCGAAATTAATGCTGAGCTGAAAAATATCCTCGGTTAATTCTGTCGTGCCTATATTAATCCCGGTTAATCCGGGATTTTTTTTATTTTAAGACCAGAAAAGAAAGACTGAGTGATCGATCCAATAAATTGACAAGCGAAATGCATTATTTTCCTTTATGCTTCTACTCTTTGGTTATCCTGATAAAAATAACTCTAAGGAGTCATAGTATGAATGATGCTAAGTATGGTGTTCTTTTGGTTAATCTCGGCACGCCTGATGCACCGACAACCGCTGCTGTTCGACGTTATTTAGCTCAATTTCTTAGCGATCCTCGTGTTGTCGATACCTCTCCTTGGATTTGGAAACCAATATTACATGGTGTGATTTTACCTTTCCGCTCTCCTAAAGTTGCAAAACTGTATCAACAAGTGTGGATGAGTGAAGGGTCTCCTCTTTTAGTTTATAGCCGTGCTCAACAACGTGCTTTAGCGCAGCGACTGCCTAATATTCCTGTTGAATTGGGGATGTGTTATGGCAATCCATCCCTCAATGAGGGAGTGACTAACTTATTGCAGCAAGGTGTTGAAAAAATTATTCTATTACCGCTTTATCCACAATATTCTTGTTCTACGTCGGCTGCGGTATTTGATGGTGTGAGTCATATTTTTAAAACAATGAGAACCATCCCATCGTTACATTTTATTCGTAGTTATGCTGATCATCCGCTTTATATCAACGCATTAGTGAGCTCAATTGAAAATAGTTTTAAGCAACATGGTAAACCAGATCGCTTAGTGCTCTCTTTTCATGGTATTCCAGAGCGTTTTATTAAAACGGGAGATATTTATTATGATGAGTGTTGTTTAACTACAGAAAAACTAAAAGCACAGTTAGATTATCCTGCTGAAAAAGTAATGCTGACGTTTCAATCTCGTTTTGGTCGTGAGCCATGGTTATCACCTTATACCGATAAAACAATGGAAAAATTAGGTAGTGAAGGCGTTGAACATGTTCAGGTGGTTTGCCCAGGTTTTTCTTCTGATTGTTTAGAAACATTAGAAGAAATTAATGAACAGAACAGAGAGTTCTTTATTCACGGTGGCGGGAAACAGTATGAATATATCCCTGCACTTAATGATAATTCAGCGCATATAGACCTGCTAGAAGCTATAATTCGTGGGATATGCAAAAAATAATCAATGAGTTCTGTAAATAAAATTATCGGATTAGATGATATATTCATTTGATCATAATTCAGTTATATATAAACTTATCTTTTCTCTTTTTTTAAGCATTTTAGCTATAATCACTAGAATTGCTGATAAACGGACACTGCATTACATAAATTTAGGCAGGAAAATGAATAGTAAGCTTTCAAAACCACAATCTTCAGAAATAGATAAAGGGCATTTCGACGATTTCTATCTAAAGCAGAATGATGAAATCGATCTTTTTGAACTATTTTCTGTTTTATATAAATCAAAATTCGTCATTATTGGTGTAACTCTATTATTTGCTATCGTTGGTTTTACGGTTGCCAGCTTTCTGCCACAAAAGTGGACCAGTCAGGCAGCAATTACTAAACCAATGCTAAATGAAATGAAACAGTTAACAAACACGCTGACTGAACTGAGTTTGGTTGATGTGGATACTGGCGTAAATGCGTCTTCTGTTTACCAAAAATTTATCAATAACTATAACTCCCGTGTATTACGTGAAGAGTTTTTAGTAAGTACTGATTATTATAAAAAATTATTAGCTAAAATTGAAAATCCAACACCATTGGATCAGCGTCGCTTAATCGAAGATATCGTAACAAAAGACATTTCATTAAAAGCGTCTGATGGTAAAGATAAAGATGATGAGTTCAGTGGTGAAATTAATTTAAGTTTTACTGCGCCAACTTCCGATGCAGCTTATGATTTGCTTTCAGGTTATATCCGCTTTATTTCTACTCAAGTAAGAATTGAAGTAAAAGACGAAATTGATGACCAAATTGAGCGTAAATTAAGTTTTGCACAAAAAGCATATGAAATGGATCTAGAACGTATTGCTAATGCGCGTAATATCACGGTTCAACGTTTAAAATATGCGCTAGAAATTGCTAACGCTGCTGGAGTTAAAAAGCCAATTTCAAGTGAAGGTGCGCAAATTAAAGATGATCCAGATTACTCTATTGCTATGGGTTCTGATGCACTGAGCAGTAAATTAACCATCACTGAGTCAATTAAAGATCCAACAACAATAAGCGCTGAACTGAAAAACCGTTTATATAATATTCAGCAATTAGAAAAGGTAAAATTAGATGAACTTCAATTTGTACCTTTTAAATATATGATGAAGCCTTATGAACCAACTAAAAAAGATGCTCCTAAACGTGCGCTGATTTTAGTCGGTGCTGCATTTGTCGGTTTTATCCTTTCTGTTATGGCTGTTTTATTGGGTTATATGGTAAGAAGTCGTCGCAAAACAGCATAAAAATATCCTCAAATAAGTAGGTGTACTGACGTACACCTACTGTCTCTACAATAATATTGTGTTAACATTGCGCATCTTTTTTAGCTGTGTAGCATCGTTCACAATGAAATTCCCTGGCAAACGAAAATCCAAACACTATTTTCCCGTTAGTTTACGTGATCCTTTATTACAACCGATCATTAATATGGCTGATAGCGAATCGTCACGCGCTTACATTGTTGGTATTGACCAAACCTTGGTTGATATTGAAGCCAAAGTCGATGAAGAGTTTATCCATCGTTATAACTTGAGTCAGGGACACTCTCTTGTTATCGAAGACGATATCGCGGAAGCGCTTTATCGTGAATTAACTGACAAAAATTTAATCACCCACGAATTTGCTGGTGGAACAATAGGAAATACGTTACATAACTATTCTGTACTTGCCGACGACCGCTCTGTGTTGTTGGGTACGATGTGTAATAATATTCAAATTGGTAGCTATGCTTATCGTTATTTATGTAACACTTCAAGCCGTACTGATCTTAACTATTTGCAAGGTGTTGATGGTGCTATTGGGCGCTGTTTCACGTTGATCACTGAAAATGGTGAACGTACTTTTGCGATTAGCCCAGGCCAAATGAATCAGTTAAAACCAGAAAGTATTCCTGAAGACGTTATTGCAGAAGCTTCAGCGTTGGTTTTAACGGCTTATTTAGTTCGTTGTAAACCGGGTGAACCAATGCCTTTAGCAACCATGAAGGCCATCGAATATGCAAAAAAATACGATGTTCCTGTGGTATTAACCTTAGGGACTAAATATGTCATTGCTGACGATCCTCAATGGTGGCGTGATTTCTTAAAAGAACATGTATCTGTTGTAGCAATGAATGAAGATGAGGCTTTTGAATTAACAGGGCATGCTGACCCATTATTGGCTTCAGATGTAGCATTAGAGTGGGTTGATTTAGTGCTTTGTACAGCAGGTCCAGCTGGACTTTATATGGGCGGTTATACTGAGCATGATTTTAAACGTCTAACCACTCATCCATTGTTACCAGGTGCGATAGCTGAATTTAATCGTTATGAATTTAGCCGTGCTATGCGTCGTAAAGACTGTGAGGCGCCAGAAAAGGTTTATTCTCATATCGAACCTTATATGGGTGGCCCTGAAAAAATTATGAATACCAATGGTGCAGGAGATGCGGCATTATCGGCGTTATTACATGATATTACAGCGAATAGCTATCATCGGGTGAATGTGCCTAATTCAAGCAAGCATCCACGAGCTTATCTAACTTACTCTTCATTAGCACAAGTGTGTAAATATGCTAATAGAGTGAGCTATCAAGTATTAAGTCAGCACTCACCACGTTTAACGCGTGGTTTGCCTGAAAAAGAAGATAGTTTAGAAGAAGCATACTGGGAACGCTAAGCGTTATTTCAATATTTCCTTTATTGATGATACCAAAAATACACAAGAATAATTAATCAAATCTATTGGTTGGTTATCTTGTGTATTTTTATATCACTGACTACAGTTATAAAGACTTAATAAAGGGGAATATAGATGCACAAGAGTACGGTTGTTTTATTTTTAGCTTTGTTTTCTGCTGGAGCATGTGCTGATAATATTTATTTAAAGAATGGCGATCAAATATCTGGTGCTATTTCTATTATTGATAGTAATAAAATTCTTGTTAAAACAGATTATGCTGGAGAAATAAGAATTAGCCTTGATGATGTTAAATCTTTCACCGTCAATACGCCATCTCTGATTAAAAATGAAACGTTTTCAAAATGGACATCAATAAATTCAATTGAGCGTTCATCTGATGGAGAAATTACATTAATAACAGATAAGAATAAAGAAAGTGTGCCACTCACTAGCTCTCTCGTCTTAAGTAAAAGTAAGATAGATAACAAATTAAGTGAATTATCAAGAGAGAATAAAATAACAGGAAGTTTGAATGCTGGAGCCGCTTATAATAAAGGTTCTTCTACCAATGAAAAATATTCGATAGATGGAAATATCAATATTGCTAATGATGTATGGCGCCAAAATCTTACAGGTGCGATGTTACGTAATAAAGATGATAGTAATGTTAGTACTTATTACTATAATTTAGGCTATGATCTTGACCGTTTTATTAACCCTTATTTTTTCTGGCGTGGTTATGTAAGTTATCAACATGATTGGGTTGAAGATATTAAAGAAAAAACGGGTGTTGGTACAGGTCCTGGTTGGCAAGTATGGAATGATGAATTAAGCTCATTATCTTTTACCACCTTATTAAGTTACCAAAACTTAAAATATCGCCATGATGGTAATGCTAATTATCTCCAAGGTGCATTAGGTTGGGATTATAACCAATATCTTTTTGCTAAAAAAGTAACTGCTTATACTAAAGGGCGTATTGGTCGTAGTTTTGATAATGATGTGAGTCTTGATCTAAACGCTAAAATTGGTCTTATGTATAACCTCACGGAGAGCATTAATCTTAATGCAAATATCGTGAAAGAGAAGATCAAAGGTGAGAGAGCGGATTCGAGTAATACCAATTATACTTTTGGTGTCGGTTATCGCTGGTAATAAAAGCGGCTTATTTCATTGCTATAAATAATAAAAAAGCAACACCTCAAATAAATTAGGCGTTGCTTTTTTCGTTATCTTAGTAATAAGGTTGTATTATTGCCCAGCACTTGGCGCAATAATTTGTTGACCATTTTCAGGTGTATCATCAATAGCACAACCAAATTCAACTTCTTTAATGAGCATTTCAGCCATCGCGGTTGCAGTCTGGTCTTCATCAATAATTACGTGATTTGCGCCTTTTTCGAGAATAAAAGAGGCCTCTTCGTCGTAGTTAGCTCGAACAATAATATCGTCAAAGTGAGCACGAACAATGATATTTAAATCAGGGTTCATACTTCTTGCTGTTTCTGCGATATCAGCAGCTTCATATCCATTAGGAATTGTGAGTAAAAGCGATTTTGCGCAATCGATGCGTGCTAATGCAAGAGAATCTTTAGTCGAGGCATTACCAAGCACTGTATTGAATGCTTTCTCTTTTAATTCAGCAAATTTATTACGGCTATTTTCAATAATCACTAATGGGATTGATTGAGCTAAGAGTTTTTCTGACAACATGCTTCCTGCTCGGCCATAACCAACAATAATGGCATGACCACAAATATCAACAGGAACTGGCATTTCCTCTTCTAACTCTTCTTGTTGCTGTTGTTCCATTTCTTCTTTCGTTTCGGTTTTCGCTAAATAACGATCCAATAAAGTGAATAGAACAGGGTTTAGCATAATAGAAACTAATGCACCAGCAAGAACAAGGTTTCTCGCATCAGGTTCTAATACATTGAGCGCAACACCAAGACCTGCAAGAATAAAAGCAAACTCACCTATTTGAGCTAGGCTTGCTGATATCGTTAATGCGGTTCGCCGAGAATGACCAAACATTCGCACTAAGACTAAAGCAGCGGCAGATTTACCTATAATAATGATGGCGAGTGTCGCCAAAATACCTAATGGATGCTCAATTAATACCATTGGATCAAAAAGCATACCGACAGAAACAAAGAACAATACGGCAAAAGCATCACGTAACGGTAGGGTGTCTTGTGCTGCTCGATGACTTAAGTCTGACTCATTAAGTACCATTCCCGCAAAGAATGCGCCTAAGGCAAATGAGGCATCAAATAGCGTTACTGCCGCATAAGCGATACCTAAAGCCAGAGCTAATACACAAAGGGTAAATAGTTCACGCGAACCCGTGGCGGCCGTTTTTGCTAAAATCCAAGGGATCAGCTTACGTCCTACAACCATCATGATTAATATAAAGGCGACAACTTTACCTATCGTGATACCTAAATTAATCATTAATTGTGAAACGCTAGTTTGATCGTTGCTCTCTATCATATTGGCAGCCGCAGGTAGTAGAACAAGCGCCAAAACCATAGCTAAATCTTCAACAATTAACCAGCCTATTGCTATTTGCCCACGCTGGCTATCGATTAACCCTCGTTCTTCAAGTGCACGTAAAAGTACCACGGTACTTGCAGTTGAAAGACACAAACCAAATACAATGCCACTGAATAGACCCCAGCCAAAAAATGCTGATAATCCCAATCCTAATAATGTCGCGACGGCAATTTGTGCAATAGCACCGGGGATCGCAATGGCTTTTACTGCCATAAGATCTTTTAATGAGAAGTGTAAACCAACGCCAAACATTAAGAGAATAACGCCAATTTCGGCGAGTTCAGGAGCAAGAGAGGTATCAGCAACAAAGCCTGGAGTAAATGGGCCAGCGAGTACACCCGCAGCAAGATATCCTACTAAAGGTGAGATTTTTAGCCGTTGAGCAATCATGCCTAAAATATAAGCAAGTGCTAATCCACCAACAATGGTGGTAATAAGGGGTGTTGAATGCGGCATCAATTCTCCTTCTTTTTATAAAACTATATTTAGGGGGGCAAGTGGTACAGCAGGTGAATAGTTTAACGTATTTATGCAATAAATTCGCTAAAAATTATTGATTATTTATAAAAATAGCAAGTTGATTGATTTTTCTGACGCAAATGCGTGTTTTTATGTTATTTTAATAAGTCGTCTTGTTTAAGGCTAGTTTATCCCTGTCGCGACTTTATTACAGCAACAAGGATAATCGCAGACTATTTGGTTTTATCTACCCCAATGTTAGGTAGAAGAATTGTGAAAATGCCAAGTAGAGGCAAATAAGCACAAATATGATAGACATATTCAATACTTTTCTGATCTGCTATGTAACCTAGCACTGCGGCACCAATACCTCCCATCCCAAATGCAAGACCAAAGAAAAGCCCAGAAACCATGCCTGTTTTACCTGGGATCAACTCTTGAGCGTAAACTAAGATAGCAGAAAATGCTGAAGCTAAAATTACACCAATAAAGACAGTTAAAATGCCGGTCCAATAAAGATTGGCATAAGGCAGTAGTAAGGTAAAAGGTGCAACACCAAGAATAGATCCCCAAATAACATATTTTCTGCCTATTTTATCCCCAACAGGCCCACCAATCATGGTGCCTGCTGCAACAGCAAAAAGAAAAACAAACAGGTGAATTTGGGCGTTTTGAACAGAAACACCAAACTTGTGTATTAAGTAAAAAGTATAGTAGCTGCTGATACTCGCGAGATAAAAATATTTAGAAAAAATAAGAATAAGTAAAATAGCTAATGATCCGAATAATGCTTTACGAGGTAAAACAGCATGAGTTTGTATTGTTCGTGGTTGTTTTTTCTGAGCTTCTTGCTGAATTTTATACCAGCGGCTAACTTGTAAAAGCACTACAATGGCTAACAATGCAGCAAAAGAGAACCAACCGACATTGCCTTTACCATAAGGTGCAATAATCAGTGCAGCAAGTAGTGGCCCTAATGAGCTTCCTAAATTGCCTCCAACTTGGAAAAGGGATTGAGCCAGGCCGTGCCTTCCTCCTGATGCCATTCTAGCAACGCGTGATGATTCAGGATGAAAAACAGAAGACCCCGTGCCGACTAATCCAGCGGCAAGCAACAACATGGGGAAGGTATTAGCAAAGGCTAATAAAATAAGTCCTGTAAGTGTAAATCCCATGCCTATAGGTAATGAATAGGGTTTTGGATATTTATCAGTATAAAGGCCAATAAAAGGTTGTAGTAGCGATGCTGTGATTTGATAGGTCAGTGTTATCATGCCAATTTGCACAAAACTCAGTGAAAACTCAGATTGCAACATCGGATAAATCGCCAAAATCAATGATTGGATCATATCATTAAGCAGATGCGAAAAGCTGATAGCGGTTAAGATAGTAAATACTGTATTCCGCTTGTTGGCTTTTTGCTGCAAAACTTTGGGATCTTCAGATTGAAGAGTGGAATCTGTATTGCTCATTTCATTTCCCTGTCACATCTATTTGTTAATGAATTGTTTCTATTTTTATTAATCTAGTTTACATCTATTTCTAAAACAGTACTTTTCTAAGAAATAGAGTTTGATTCATGTCTCAAAAAAACTATTGAAACAATGAAATAATAAAAAAATTATATAACCTACGTCATAAAATACAGCAAAAGTATTTAACTTCTGTCTTTTTTTTCTACAGTAAATACTTGGCAGAGCCTTTTAATAATTAATATACATGGGGATATACCATGAGCTTATCTTTTAAATTATCTACATGCGCATTGACGGTTTCTTTAGCAATGACGCCTGTGATGTCTCAGGCATGGGAAAAGGATAAAACCTACGAAATTACTATTCTTCATACCAATGATCACCACGGCCATTTTTGGCATAATGATCGTGGCGAATATGGTTTAGCTGCACAAAAAACAGTTGTTGATGATATTCGTAATGAAGTCGCTAAAAAAGGCGGTAGTGTGTTGCTGTTATCTGGTGGTGATATCAATACCGGTGTTCCTGAGTCAGATTTACAAGATGCAGAGCCTGATTTTAAAGGTATGAACCTCGTTGGTTACGATGCAATGGCATTGGGTAACCATGAATTCGATAATCCATTAGATGTATTGCGCCAACAAGAAAAGTGGGCAACATTCCCCTTCTTATCTGCCAATATTTATCAAAAAAGTACGGGGGAGCGTCTATTCAAGCCTTATACCATTTTTGATAAGCAAGGCGTAAAGATCGCTGTATTAGGTTTAACAACCGATGATACAGTTCGCATTGGTAATCCTGGTAACTTCCCTGATACTGAATTCCGCGCTCCTGCTGATGAAGCTAAAAAAGTTGTTGAAGAGCTGCGTACAACTGAAAAACCAGACATTATTATCGCTGCAACTCATATGGGGCACTATGATGACGGTAATCATGGCTCTAATGCCCCTGGTGATGTTGAAATGGCTCGTGCTTTGCCAAAAGGCTATTTAGATATGATTGTGGGCGGTCACTCACAAGATCCTGTCTGCATGTCTCAAGAGAACAAAAACTATAAGCAAGCAGATTATGTACCAGGAACCCCTTGTGCACCTGATAATCAAAATGGTACATGGATTGTTCAGGCCCATGAGTGGGGTAAATATGTAGGTCGTGCAGATTTTGAATTCCGCAATGGCGAATTTACCTTAAAACACTATCAGTTAATCCCAATTAACTTGAATCAAAAAGTGAAAAAAGACGACGGCACAATAGAGCTGGTCTATTACACGAAAGAGATTGCACATAACCCAGAAATGATGAAATTGTTAACACCTTACCAAGAAAAAGGGGGGGAGCAATTAAATGTTAAAGTAGGGGAAGTTGTTGGTAAATTAGAAGGTGATCGCAGCAAAGTTCGCTTCGTTCAAACCAATATGGCGCGTTTATTGTTATCGGCACAAGCTGAGCGTGCTAATGCTGATTTTGCTATTATGAGTGGTGGTGGTGTTCGTGATTCTATTGAATCTGGCAATATCACTTATAAAGATGTGCTTAAAGTTCAGCCATTTGCTAATGAACTGGTATATGTTGATTTCAAAGGTGAAGAGGTTGAGCCATATCTTTCTGCGGTTGCTTGCATGAAAGTAGATTCTGGTGCTTATGCTCAATTCTATAATGTAAGTTTAACTGTGGATGCTGATTGCAATGTTAGCGATGTGAAAATTGCAGGTGAGCCACTGGATAAAACCAAATCTTACCGTATGGCGACATTAAATTTTAATGCTATCGGCGGTGATGGTTATCCTAAAGTAGATACTCATCCAGCGTATGTAAATACTGGTTTTGTTGACGCTGAAGTATTAAAAGGCTATATCGAAGCACATTCTCCACTGAAAGCAGCAGATTTTGAGCCTAAAGGTGAGATTGTTTATAAGAAATAGTTGATATTATTCAATAGATAATAATTATTTATAGTTAAAAGGCGGCTTAATAATAGGTCGCCTTTAAAATATATGGAGATTAAGCCTCTTTGCGAATAAGGGCAAATTGAGCACCGAGTACGCTGGCTAAATCTTTGGCTGCTAATTCAATATCTAAACCACGCTTACCACCAGAAACAAACATTGTATCAAATTCTAACGCTTGCTCATCAATTACGGTTGGTAGACGTTTCTTCTGTCCTAATGGGCTAATTCCACCAACTAAATAGCCTGTGACTTTTTGAGCGATTTGAGGATCCGCCATATCCGCTTTTTTGGCTTTAAAGCATTTTGCGACTAATTTTAAATCTAACTGACCTGAAACCGGTGTAACTGCAACAGCTAAATTTTTTGCATCACCATTTAATGCCACTAATAAGGTTTTAAATACTTGGTGATTATTTAAACCTAACTTTTCTACAGCTTCATCACCAAAGTTGTGGACATTAGCATCGTGTTCATAAGGATGTAGCGTGAATTTTATTTTTTGTTTTTCCAGTAAATTTACAGCGGGAGTCATAATTTTTCCTACTAAACGATGATATGTAATTTTCTTTTTATGCCTGCTTAGTTAATAAATCAACTAAGTTTTGTTCACCAAAGAGATGCAATGCGCCAACGGTAACAACATAACGGCCACTAGGAAGTTGTGATAATATTTTTGCCCAATTTTGGTTACGTTGATCCATTAAAATATCAAATACAGCTTTGCTAAATGTATTTGGTAAAGGGGACTGCTTCTCTTTACTATTATAATTTAACCACCAATTAATCATAATTTGCAATGTGCGTGCATTATCGTGCCAATTTTTCAGGGTATCTAGCAGTAATTGTTGACCATCATCAGGAAAATCTAATAAAAGGGCGACTTGACTTTCTATACCTTCAAGCTCAATCAGTGTTTTTTGATATTTGTTAGCATATTGAATAACTTGATAATCAATACCATGTTGCGGTTGAAGGCCTAATTGAGTGGCTTGTGTAGATTGCAAAATAAGTGCAATTTGCCAAAGTGGTTTATCGTCGATTTGAAAAAGCGGGATCTGTAAACTTTCACATTGTTGAATAACTTTTGTAAGAAAAATATCATTAATTCGCGTATTTATAGGCTCTCTAAAAAGAGATTGCTGATCAAAAGCTTGAGTTTCAGTTGAAATATCCGCTTCAATAATAATAGCATCCGCTTGCCTGATTTCGCTAATGAGCACTTCTGATAGTGGCGACATGGTCGGTACACCCATATGTATGCTGCCCACTAAATGCAATGAGATATTATTGGGTAAAGTAATATCAACGGCAGGGTAAGGATAGTGAGTAGTTTTATTGATACCTATCCATTTTTTTATTTGCTGAACAATACCCACCATTTAATCTGCTCCTGCTGAGGAATAAAATAACAAGTTTCCAGCATAACGGATTTAGAAATGAATGAAATAACGAAAACTAAGGAATTACTTAATTTTCGTTATTTTAATTAATTTGTAATGATCACCAACTAATACCGACACCACCAGCAGAGACCCAACTATTGCTTTCATTCCATGCGGTAGAAGCTCTAACTTTTATATTTTCATTAATACGGTATTGCATACCCCAAGCAAGAGCTGTGGCATTACGATAATTACCGATACCAATAGCGGTACTAAATGTAGCATTATCAGTAAAAGGTAAATTACTCATTGCGGCTACAGAGGCAATGCCTTGATTGGCACGTTTTTCAACTTTATAAAAACGATTTTGGGTATCAGATTTAAAATGTTCAAAATTCTCTTTAAGTGCATTAAATTGGCTTCTACCTGTTGATTGTTGATTATATAAATGAGAAAGATGATTTTTTAGCGGTAACCTAACTCCATTAATATCAACACTATTAATAGTGTTTTCTTTTATATCATTAATTTGCAATGTGTTCTCGGTGATGTTATTTGTGTTTTTAATGATTGTGATTCTACTTTCATCAATAGCATCTGCATTTTCATCAATTTTATTTTTGTTAATATTAATATTATCTTTATTGGTTTTAATGTTTGTTTTATTTGTATTTGAATTCACTGCATTTGTGTTAGACATATGTTCAATAGATAATATTTTCGTTCTGTTTTTATTGATGTTGTTTTTATTATCTATTGTATCTTTATTTTCATTAGTCTCACCTATATGTCTGTTTAGTTTATTTATTGTTTGATGTATTTTTTGATCTAAAAGGTTATCGTTTCTGTTTCTTTCTTGATCTTGTTCTTCTTGTTTATTCTGAATAGCAGTGATTTTTTTTACAAAATTATCTTCTAATTTAAGTACTGTTTCTTTTGGGGTACTAACGCCTTTTCCTCTTAGTATGTTTTTTTCTAATTCATTAAGTTTTGAATCAGGTAAGCGATGATGCCTTTGAATCAGTATTTTATTCTTAGTATTAGCAAGATTATCAATTTTATTTTTATTAAAAGAAACAGGTTCATTTGAATTTGGAATAAGAATTGGAGTATCTGTATGGCTTGAAAAGTTAGCAAGATAACCCAATACTGCTTCTTTAAAATTACCACTTGTATTATCTAAATCTATTGATTTATCTCTGAATTGATTATCTGTAATCAGAGTTTTCTCTATATCAAAATTTTCTTTTGGTATTATTTTTCTTATTTCTTTATCCATTTTTCTTATTATTTCATCTGTTATTCTGATAATTTCAACAGTTTTTTCAGAATTGTCACTAGGACTATGATGATACGAATTCATATGATAAATATAAAAATCACTTACAAATTCATCAAGAATAGGTCTGGTAATTTCATTTTTCATAGGAGATGAAGATAGAGATGTAGAATTAATCGGGTTATCATTAAGATAAGTATTTTCAGGTGAAATAAAATCTCCCTCTGTTATTGTTTTTGCAATAGAAAAAGCATTCATAGAATAAATTAGAGATAGGCTAAGTATGGCGATTTTTTTTAATTTCATGATTAATTCCTTTTAATATAAGATCCTTGTTAACTATTTAATTCTAAAATTAGAATAATAAACTAGCAATGTTAATATCTTTTGAAATGTTTTTATGGCTATTTTATATAGGAATTTAATTGTATATATGAATAATAAAGTTAATGAAAAATTTATAGTATATTGCTATTCTAGGACTAAGAGGGCGGAGTGATGACTCTCTTGTATAATGAAAAATTCCTCTTTGACTGGCCGATAGAAATATCGGCTTTTTTTTTAACATGTTGATAAGTAAACTGATAACTATTTTATAATAAAAAAAACCTCTTTTACCCTGAAGATAAAAGAGGTTTAGAGATAGTGCGCTTAGCCTTAACGCAGCATGTGTATGGTTTTATTGCTTAGGTTTAAAACGTAATAAGCGATTCGCATTACTTACAACTGTGATTGAAGATAACGCCATTGCTGCACCTGCGACAACTGGGTTTAGCAATGTACCTGTTAATGGGTATAAAATACCTGCCGCAATTGGGATACCTAAGCTGTTATAGACAAAGGCACCAAAGAGGTTTTGCTTCATATTACGTAGTGTGCCTTTTGAGATCTCAACGGCATCCGCAACACCATGTAAGCTATGGCGCATTAAGGTAATTGCCGCAGTTTCTATCGCAATATCACTACCGCCACCCATCGCGATACCGACATCCGCTTTAGCTAATGCTGGCGCATCGTTAATACCATCTCCAATCATAGCAACGCGATGGCCTTGTGCCTGTAGCTCAGTAATTGCTTGCGCTTTGCCTTCTGGCATTACACCAGCAATAACTTGGTCAATACCAGCTTCTTTTGCTATAGCATTGGCCGTAATCGGGTTATCACCAGTTAACATCACTAAGCGATAACCTTGATTGTGTAAGCGTTGCAATGCACTTACGGTATCTTCTCTAAGTGGATCTCGAATAGATAATAGTGCGGCTATTTTGCCATCTTGAGCAAGTAAAACGGGTGTAACCCCTTTTGCTGCTTGAGTTTCAATAAGTGTATTGATTTCACTAATATCAATACCTGATTCACTCATTAGTTTAGGGTTACCTAAAAGTACTGTTTTACCCTCAATCTCACCACTTAGCCCCATTCCTGCGAGCGTGCGAAATTGATTAATCTCAGGTAAATGAATTCCTTTAGCTCGAGTTAAAATTGCTTTGGCTAATGGGTGATTAGAGCCATTTTCAAGTGATCCCGCTAATGCTAATGCTTGAGCTTCACTCACTTGATTAAAGGTATGAATTTCAGTTACCTGAGGCATCCCTTCTGTTAATGTACCTGTTTTATCAAATACTAACGTATCAAGGTTGCTCGCTTGTTGAAGTGCGTCAGCATCGCGTACTAATACGCCATATTCAGCTGCACGACCCACACCTGAAATAATCGACATTGGTGTTGCCAGACCCAGCGCACAAGGGCAGGCGATAATCAGCACTGTTGTGATAATTACTAATGCATAGGTAATTTGTGGCGATGGGCCAAAGAAATACCAAATAGCGCCAGCTATTAGCGCTATCACAACAACAACAGGCACAAATACGCTTGAAATTTTATCGGCTAATTGCCCAATTTCAGGTTTACTACTTTGGGCTTGTCGGACTAATTTTATAATGCGAGCAAGAGTTGTTTTGCTACCAACAGCTGCGGCTTTAAATAGTACTGAGCCGTCTTGCACCGTTGTACCAGCATGTATGATGTCACCGATGGTTTTTTGCTGTGGAATTGGCTCACCAGTGAGCATAGCCTCATCCATCCATATTTCACCTTGAATGATTTCACCATCAACAGGCACTTTATCACCGGTTGCTAAACGTAAAGTCATTCCTTGTTTAACATCAGCAAGTGGCATTGCAATTTCACCTTTGTCAGTGACAACTCTTGCTGTTGGTGGTGTTAAATCTAATAGTCGTTCTAGTGCTTTAGATGAACGTTGGCGAGCCCTTTGTTCAAGCATATGACCAAGATTAATTAAACCAATAATCATCGCACTGGCTTCGTAATAGAGATGTCGCGCTTGTTCAGGAAAAACCTCTGGCCATAGATTTACTGTAATAGAGTAAAGCCAAGCGGTTCCTGTTCCTAATGCAACTAAGGTATCCATTGTTGCACTACGATTTTTTAAGCTTTGCCATGCACTACGATAAAAATGTCCACCAGCGACAACCATCACAAAGAGGGTGGCAATCCCAATAGCTAACCAAATACTGTGATTAGCTTCTGTTAGCATCATATTATCGCCGATCATTCCCCAGACCATAACTGGAATACCAACGACCAATGCTAATGCTGCTTGCCAACGAAAACGTTTCATATTAGCGACAGCGACCTCTTGCTGGCGTTCTCTACGTTTTACATCGTCTTGAATAATTTCAGCACCGTAGCCTGCTTTTTCAATGGCACTGATTAATGCATCATGATCAGCATCACCTGTTACTAAAGCGCTACGCTCAGCAAGATTAACTCTTGCATTATCAACACCTTCAACACTTTGTAATGCTTTGTGAACTTTACTAACACAACTTGCACAAGTCATGCCATCAATTAAGAGCTGAATACTGCCATCGTCATCAGTATCTATATCTACATCGTTATTAGGAATATCTGTATTTTCAACTGGAATATCACAAACAGCCGCTGACGATGCTTCCAGTTGTGCATGCGTTTGCGTCAGCGGCTCAGTTTTTGGGTGATCAGTACTCGCTAATTCAGCTTCAAAACCAGCATCCTTAATCACATTAATTAATTGTTCTGCTGAAACTGAGCCTGTGACTTTAGCGTGAGTTAGCTCTACATCTACGTTTTCTACGCCTTCTATTCCTTCAAGCGCTTTTTTTACTGAGCCAATGCAGTGGCCGCAATTTAAACCAGAAAGGGTTAATTCAATGGTATTATTTGTATCAGCTAAGCTTGCTTTAAAGCCTTCAGCTTCAATGGCAGAAATTAAGGTATCTGCGTTTGCATCACCAAAGATATCAGCCGATTCTTTAGTGACATTAACATCTACAACACCTTCAACCGCTAACAGCGCTTTTTCTGTTTTACCCACACATTTCATGCAGTTAAGGCCGCTTAGGCTTAATTTAACATCAGGGTGGGTTGCTATTGCCGCCTCATATCCAGCTTCTTCTATCGTTTTGATTAAGCTTTCAGCAGTTGCATCGCTATCAATTTTAGCGTATTGAATAGTTACTACGGACTGTTCTATATCATTGCGGGCATCAAGTGATTTTTTTACACTGTTTATACAGTGGGAGCATGAAAGCCCTTGTAGCGCGAGAAGCGTATTTTTTGCCATGATTTTTTATCTCCGAAATAAAAAAGCGAATACCTCTATTATTACGCAATATTAGGTAACTTGCTTTCTTTAAAGGTTTTTATTATCTGAGATAAAGGCTAAACCTTTCCGCAAGGGGAAGGTCAAGGGGGAATTTTGAATATTAGTGAAATCGCAAGTAAAACAGGATTAACAGCCAAGGCAATCCGATTTTATGAAGAAAAAGATTTAATCACACCACCAGGAAGAGGTGAAAATGGCTATCGCTATTATCGACCTCAACACCTTGAAGAGTTGACTCTGTTACGACAAGCCAGAGAAGTGGGATTTAATTTAGAAGAGTGTCGATCATTATTAATGTTGCTTAGAAATCCATTGCGGCATAGTGCTGATGTTAAAGAGGCAACATTAAAAAAAGTTGCTGAAATTGAGAAAACGATTAACGAATTAAATGCAATTCGTCATCGTCTTCTCTCATTAGCCAGTGAATGTCCTGGTGATGATGGTGCCGATTGCCCAATAATCAATCATCTTTCTGGGTGTTGCCACCAGCAGAAGTGATCGCGATAACGTGCAATGTAATACCATCAATGGTAACAACTTCAACTTTGTCACCAGCATGTAGTGGCGTGTCTGAATAAACACGCCAGCTACCATCAGCAAGTTTCACACGACTAAAGCCGCTTTCTGTATCTGACAATAAAACGGCTTTCACTCCCATAAGTTGATGACTTTTTTGATTTAAATTCTCAGCTTCTTTTGATAGTTTTCTTTGCTTAAGCCAAATTCGCCAAAGGATTGCACTAATAACAGTAAGCAAAGCAAACAGAATACCTTGAATAGGCCAACCAATAGGTAATATCCATGCAAGCAAAGAAACACATAGCGCTGCAATACCTGACCATAATAGATATCCCGCGGTTCCTAGCATTTCTGCTATTAACAGCAAGCCACCGAGGCCAAGCCAGAAAAGCGCAGATTGAGCACTAATCAGTTCAATCATCATTAATTGCTCTTGTTACCAGAATCAGTTTTTTTCGTGTTACTAATTAGCTCTGAAATACCACCAATTGCTCCCATTAAATTACTTGCTTCTAATGGCATCATAATGACTTTGCTATTTTCAGCAGAACCAATTTGTGACAGTGCATCAGTATATTTCTGCGCAATAAAGTAGTTAATGGCTTGCATATCTCCTTTAGCGATAGCATCAGAAACCATTTGAGTTGCTTTTGCTTCCGCTTCTGCCGCACGTTCACGAGCTTCTGCTTGCAAGAATGCTGATTGACGCTCACCTTCAGCTTTTAGAATTTGGCCTTGTTTTTCACCTTCTGCTTTTAAGATAGCAGCCTGGCGAATACCTTCCGCTTCTAAAATATCGGCACGTTTTGTACGTTCAGCTTTCATTTGCGCATTCATCGCAGAAATAAGCTCTTTGGGTGGACGAACATCACGAATTTCGATACGGGTAATTTTAATACCCCATGGGTTTGTTGCGTCATCAACAATCAGTAAAAGACGGCTATTGATTTGGTCACGTTGAGATAAAATTTCATCAAGCTCCATCGAGCCTAACACGGTACGAATATTTGTCAGTGTTAAGTTAATAATTGCCAGTTCAAGGTTATTAACTTCATAAGCGGCTTTTACAGGATCAATAACTTGGATAAAGCAGACCGCATCAATACTGACGTTGGCATTATCACGAGAAATGACTTCTTGAGAAGGGATATCAAGAACTTGTTCCATCATATTAATGCGACGGCCAATACGGTCAACAAATGGGATCAGAATTTGAAGACCTGGCGAAAGTGTGCGTGTATAACGACCAAAACGTTCGACAGTCCACTGATAACCCTGTGGCACGGTTTTAACACCACTTAACACTAAAATAACAGCAAATAAAATGATAATACCAATGACTATTTCCATATACCTGTCCTAAAGTCGTTTCAGTGAGTAAAAGTTAATAAAGTAAAGAGTACATCATACGGCGATATTTAGATGCCAGACTGTCATTAGCCCCTAAAGCCGACAAAATATCCATCAGGGTTTTCTTAACTTGCCCATCACCTGCATTGAGATCTCTTTTCAAGAAACGATAAAGTAATTCTAATGCTTCTTCATTACGGGCAACCTCATGTAATTTTAGTGCAAGTTGAGTTGCCAGCGCGGTATTTTCAGGTTGTTGATTAAAATCGACTTGTAACTGCTGAATCTCAGGGGTATCAGCTGCTTGTTTTTGCAATTCAATTTGCGCTAATAGGCTGTGATAGTAGCTATCTTGGTCTTGTAATGGGATGGTTGTTAATAACTCTTGAGCTTCTTCATTTTTATTCAATGAAATTAAAGCGCCAGCTAAAGCTAAGGTTATTTCACTGTTTTTAGGTGCTAGTTGATGTGCTTCTTTTAGCAATGGTAGTGCTTCATCAGCTTTACCTTCTGCCAGTAACTCAGCCGCCTGTGCTGCTTTTAGCTCTTCTGGTTTTGGTAGAGTTTTACCCAGAATATTGCGAATAACATCGTCAGGTTGAGGGCCTTCAAAGCCATCAACAGGGCGACCTTCTTGTAAAATATAAACAGTCGGGATTGCTCGTAAGCCAAATTGAGAGGCAATCATTTGTTCAGCATCGCAATCGAGTTTGGCTAAAATAAATTGGTCTGCATATTCTGCAGCGAGTTTATCTAGTGTTGCACCAAGCTCTGCACAATGTGGGCTGCGTTCTGAATAGAAATACATCATGACAGGCTTTGTCATAGATTGTTCTATAATTTGCTGAATATTTGATTCATTTACATCAACAATATGTGCAGTTGCTAACATTAACTTGTCCCTTTTTGAGAATTCTGAAAATAAATACTATTTTTAAAGCTATTTAGTTAATAAATAGGGATGAAATCCATAAATATCAAGCCTTGCCACTTTGATGGCTTAAAACAGCATCCATTAATGCATCAGGTAAAAAGCGTTTTAATATTCTGACAGCGTAAGTTAATAGGGTCACGGGATAACGTAACTTAGGTTTTGGACTTTCTAAAGCATGAATTAGCTTTTTCACTACGTCGTCAGGTGTTAATGTGAAACGGCTCGCAATCCCCGGATTTTTTACCGGTTTATCTTTTTCTGCTTGAGCAACGTTTTTAGTAAAAGAAGTCTGTATTGGGCCAGGTTCAATTAAACAGACTTTTACACCAGAGTGTGCGATTTCCATCCTTAATGCATCAGACCATGCTTCTACCGCATATTTACTCGCCGCATAAGCACCTCGACCCGGAGTGGAAATAATTCCCATTACAGAGCTGGTTTGAATAATACGGCCTTCACCATGAGGTAGCATGGCAGGCAGTAATAGCATTGTTAATTGATGCATGCCAAAAAAGTTAGTAGAAAATTGTTTTTCCATCTGTTGGCGGCTAATGGCATCTAACGGGCCATAAACACCAAAACCGCCATTATTAAATAATCCATATAAACGACCATTTGTTAGACGAATAACTTCTAATGCCGCTTTTTCGACACTTTTAGCATCATCAAGATCAAGGTAAATAGGTTCTAATCCCAGTGTTTCCATACGTTTAAGGTCTTCATCTTTACGGCAAGCGGCAAGTACACGAAAGCCTCTTTCTTTTAAAGTTTTTGCAGCACAAAGGCCAATTCCACTGGAACTTCCTGTTATCAATACCGTTTTTTGCATAATTTTACAATTAATCTCGTTTAATCTAGCTTAACTACTGTCAGAATAGTCTAGTGTGTTAAATAAGGAGATAACGTTTTGTCCATCCACTCAGCAATAAAAGGTTGAGCTGCTTCATTGGGATGAATGCTATCACTTTGCATCCACTCTGGTTTATCTGCTATTTGCACCATATAGAATGGAATTAGTGGTAGTGCGTTATTTTTAGCTAATTCTGGATAAATAGCGGAAAACGATTGTGTATAACGTTTACCGTAATTAGGGGAAATTATTATTTGCATAAACAAAGGTGTCGCGCCGGCATTTTTCACTTGTGTGATGATGTTTTGCAGTGCTTCTTTTGTTTGTGCAACAGGGTATCCTTGTAAGCCATCATTTGCACCTAGTTCAATCAATACCCAGCGAGGTTGATGCTGTTTTAATAAATCAGGTAGCCGATTTTGCCCTTGAAATGCAGTTTCACCACTAATGCTAGCATTAATAACCTTGATTTCAGGGTAGGTTGTTTTCCATTTATCAGTAAGGCGCTGTGGCCACGCGCTCTCAATAGGAAGGCGATACCCGGCACTTAAGCTGTCACCAAAGATTAAAAATGTATCAGCAGCAATTGCCTTAAAGCTAAACATCATGATAACGATAAGGAAAAATGTATGTCGTCGGAAAAGGTTCTTGAAGTTCATCAGTTAACCAAACAAGTAGGACAGGGTGATAGTCAGATCTCTATATTGCAGGGTGTTGAGCTTGTTGTCGAGTCTGCACAAACAATTGCGTTAATTGGTGAATCAGGATCGGGCAAATCCACCTTATTAGGTATAATTGCAGGATTAGATGATGGCAGTGCAGGTTCTGTAAAATTGATGGGACAAGATTTAACGACCATGAATGAAGAGCAGCGAGCGATGTTACGTGCTCAGCATGTGGGCTTTGTCTTTCAATCATTTATGTTGATCCCGACATTGAATGCACTTGAAAATGTGCAGTTGCCCGCATTATTAAAAGGGGAGTCAGAAAAACACAGCCATACGCGTGCAGTTAATTTACTAAACCAGTTAGGATTAAGCGAGCGGTTATATCATATGCCAGCGCAACTTTCTGGTGGCGAACAACAACGAGTCGCGCTGGCGAGAGCTTTTTGTACTCAACCCGCAATTTTGTTTGCTGATGAACCAACAGGAAATCTTGACCGTAAAACGGGAGATAAAATAGCCGATTTACTGTTTTCACTTAATCGTGATTATGCGACCACGTTGATTTTAGTCACTCATGATAATGAGCTTGCAGCGCGGTGTCAGCGTCGGTTACGTTTGGTTGATGGTCAACTTAAGGAGGAGTCATGATTTGGCGTTGGTTTTGGCGCGAATGGCGTTCTCCCGCTTTATTAATTGTTTGGCTATCACTCGCTTTAGCTGTAGCTTGCGTTTTAGCATTAGGGCGGATTGGTGATCGCATTGATAAAAGTATTTACGCCCAAAGCCGTGATTTAATTGCGGGTGATTTAGTTTTACGTGCATCTTATCCCGTGGATGAAAATTGGCTAAATGAAGCTAAAACAATGGGCTTAACGCTAAGCCGCCAAATGCAATTTACGACCATGTCGTATGCACCAGAAGGAGATACACCACAACTTGCCTTAGTTAAGGCTGCGGATAATTTATATCCACTTTATGGGGAATTAGAAACTCAACCTGTAGGCTTAAAACCAGAAAAAGGGCAAGCGTTAGTAGATGCTCGCTTATTATCATTATTAGATATTAATGTTGGAAGCAAAATTGATGTAGGTGATGCCACATTTACGATAGCAGGTATTTTAATTCAAGAGCCTGATAGTGGATTTAATCCTTTTCAAATCGCACCTAGGATTTTAATTAGTTTAGAGGATGTTGAATCGACGGGGGCAATTCAACCGGGAAGTCGACTCACTTATCGGTATATGTTTGCGGGTAATGAATCCGCAATTGATGCCTATCAGCAACGTTTTGATCCTCAGCTAAAGCCAGATCAGCGCTGGAATAGTTTAAAACAAGATACTGGTGCACTCTCTCAATCTATGGAAAGAGCGAAAAATTTCTTATTGTTATCTGCACTATTAACGCTGTTATTAGCTATCTCAGCCGTTGCTGTTTCTATGACTCACTATTGTCGTAGCCGTCATACCTTAATTGCAGTATTAAAAACATTAGGCGCTGATAAACGGGCATTGCGTAAATGGATTGTTGGGCAATGGGGCGTTATTATTTTTGCCGCAATTATTGTTGGTTCATTGGTTGGTTTGGCTTTTGAAACGATTTTGCTACAGATATTAGCGCCAGTGTTACCAAAGACATTACCCGATGCCAGCCTATTACCTTGGCTGTGGTCGGTGGGCTCTTTGCTGTTAATCGCTTTATTAACAGGTTTAAGGCCTTATCACCAATTAATGTCTACGCAGCCTTCTCGCGTATTACGTAGTGATGTTACTGCACCTGTTTGGCCACTAAGATATTATTTGCCAATAGTAGCGTTAATCGTAGTTGGTGCTTTAACGCTATTTGCGGGAACTGGAGTATTGTTATGGTCTATTTTATTGGGTGTTGTCATTATTGCATTTTTATTAGGTATTATTGGCTGGTTAGGGCTGTGGATCTTAAAACAGTTTAAATTTCGCCAATTAAGTGCGCGTTTAGCCGTGACACGATTGTTACGTCAGCCATTTCAAACCATGACGCAATTAGCCGCTTTTGCATTATCGTTTATGTTACTCACACTGTTGGTGCTAATTCAGGGGGATTTACTTGAAAAATGGCAAAAACAGTTACCCGAAGATAGCCCAAATTACTTTCTAATTAATATGTCGCAGCCACAGGTACAAGAAATTAATACCTTAATGGCGCAATACAAAGTAACGCCGACCGATGCTTATCCTGTGGTACTCGCGAGGCTTACGCAAATTAATGGTAATAATGCTAAAGAGTGGGCTGATGCGCGAGATAATGGCAACAATACGGTTCGTCGAGAATTGAATTTAACGTGGCATAGCGAGTTACCAAAAGATAACCTGATTATTGAAGGAACTTGGCCTCCTGTTGGCAATGGCGTTTCACTTGATCAAGGTGTTGCTGAAAAACTAGAAATTAAATTGGGTGATGAATTAACCTTTGTGGGTGATACCCGCGAATTTAAATCCGTTGTCACTAGTATTCGCCATGTTGATTGGGAAAATCTTCGTCCTAACTTCTTCTTTATTTTTTCAGAAGAAGGATTGAATAATCAACCTGAGAAATGGATGAGTAGTTTTTATTACCAAGGAGATGGTTCGTTGATCACGGCATTGAATCGACAATTTCCGACAGTGAGTGTGCTAGATACAGGTGCGTTGATTCAGCAAGTTCAGCAGATCTTACAACAAGTCAGTCGTGCGTTAGAGATAATGGTTGGGCTTGTGATGATTTGTGGTGGATTATTACTGATTGCTCAGATTCAAGTGGGAATGACACAACGGCGTATTGAGCTAGTGGTTTATCGTACATTAGGCGCAGGAAAATCACTGTTACGCAGAACTTTATGGGCCGAGTTTGCATTATTAGGTTTAATGGCAGGGCTCGCCGCCGCTATCGGTGCCGAAGTTGCGTTAAGTTTATTGCAAAAATCAGTATTTAATTTTCCTTGGCAGCCTCAGTGGTTAATGTGGATCACGGTTCCTTTATTAGCAGCACTTTTACTCTCACTTTGTGGCAGTGTATTAGGTGTTAGATTATTGCAAGATAAAGGGCAATATCGACGGATCCAAGGCGAGTAATAATCAAATTAGTTTCACCAAATAAAAATGCTGATGTGCAGTATATTAAAGACATCAGCATTTTTATATTTAGGTCATATATAAATTAGTTAGCTTTTTAAAACATAAGCATAAATACGTTTACTACCATCTTCTTCATGATGGGTATAAACACCTTGTAATTCTGTTGAAAATCCCGGCAGTTGATTGATGGTAACTTCAAGGGCTTGGAAATAACGTAATACAGCGCCATCCCAAACTTCACCAGGAACTGCACACAATACACCCGGTGGATATGGCAACGCACCTTCTGCCGCGATCCTACCTTTTAATTTACTGAGTGGTAAAAGCTCAATATTTCCACGCACAAATTCAATATTTGCTTGTTGTGGGCTAAGTGCTCGTTTGGGAAAATGTGATTTTCTAAACATCTGCTTTTGCAGTAATTTAATATTATAAGTGACACAAAGATTGTGCATTTCCTGGCAGAGTTGACGCAAGGTGTAATCTTGATAGCGTGATTGATGACGATGGCAAATAGACGGTAATACTTGCTCTAGTGGTGCATCTTCAATTAATAATTTCTCAAATCTAATAATCAATGATATTAAGCGTTCAAATTTCTCGCTATGTTCAGCTGGTGTTAATAAAAATAAAATAGAGTTCAGATCGCTTTTTTCAGGAATAACGCCATGCTCGCGTAAATAATTTGCCAATATAGTTGCTGGTACGCCAAAAGCCTCATATTCACCAGTATGAGGATCAATTCCTGGTGTAGTCAGCATTAATTTACATGGATCAACAAAATATTGGTTATTGGCATAGCCTTCAAAAGAGTGCCAATTATCATTAGGAATAAAATTAAAGAATCGTTGATCGTGGGCTATTTCATCGGTGTTATGATCTTGCCAAGCAATGCCATCAACCATTTCAGGAATAAAAGGTTTAATAAACTGACATTGTTTTATTAATGATTTACGTGCTTCGATGCCTTGTTTCACACAATCCATCCACATTGCCTCACCACTTTTACCTACGTGCATTTTTGCATTGATGTCTAATGCAGCAAACAGAGGGTAAAAAGGGCTGGTGGATGCATGCATCATAAAAGCATTATTCATACGTTTATGATTGATATAACGCTGCTGTCCTTTTATATGAGCATCTTTCTTATGAATTTGAGAAGTTTGCGAAAAACCAGCTAATTGCTTATGTACCGATTGTGTGACTAATATTCCGGGATCATTTTCATTTAGTGTGAGTAACAGTGGAGAGCACTGTTTCATCATCGGAATGAATTGCTCATATCCTACCCATGCTGAATCAAACAGAATGTAATCACAAAGATGCCCAATTTTATCAACGACTTGTCGTGCGTTATAAATTGTACCGTCATAAGTACCTAGCTGTATAACAGCTAAACGAAAAGGGCGTTTATCATATTGGCGTTCTGGGGTGATTTCTGCAATTTGTTGACGCAGATAATCCTCTTCAAAACAGTGGGCATCAATGCCACCAATAAAGCCAAAGGGATTACGGGCTGTTTCTAAATAAATAGGTATCGCACCCGCTTGAATCAATGCTCCGTGATGATTTGATTTATGATTGTTTCTATCAAATAACACTAAATCATTCGGCGCTAACAGTGCATTTAAAGCAACTTTATTTGAAGAAGAAGTACCATTTAAAACGAAATAGGTTTTATCAGCATTAAATACTTGTGCAGCAAAGGCCTGCGCATCATAAGGCGCACCTTCGTGGATCAGCAAATCTCCCATTTCAACATCAGCATTACAGAGATCAGAACGAAATAAATTCTCGCCAAAATATTGATAAAATTGCTCTCCAGCTGGATGGCGACGGAAAAATTCACCACCTTGATGACCAGGGCAATCAAAAGCGATATTCTGTTGTGCGACATAATTGACTAAACGTGAAAAGAAAGGCGTTGTAAGACTTTCTTCATATTGAAGTGCTGCTTTTTCAATTAATATGCTGTTTTTTTCATTAGCACTGTTCTCCATAATAATAATACCTTCAACTTGACTAAGTACATCAGCAGAAAGAGTGTCGTTAAGACCAACAGCAATAAATATAGGTAATTGGAATTCTGTTTTTTGAATACGTTTTAATTCACCTGCATTAACCGCAGTTAACGACAATATCACTGCTGATATTTGCGTTAAATTGGCGCCTGTAATGTCAATAACTGTGCGCTCAGTCGTAAAATAGTGTGAAACCGTTGGGCTAGATGCCAATTGCATTTTTTTCATTAGGCTTGGATTTTATTATGGGTCAACAAATATGCCGCCAATATACTTGGTTGCTTATATGAATGGAATGTATTAAAAGAAAATTAGTATCGTTTTATGCGGTTATTTTGCATAAAAAAACATTTTAATCATAAGGGAATAGAGTGAATAAAAAGCAAGAGAAGTTTACAGCTCAGCTATAAACCTCTCACTGTAATTACTGTGGTGCTACTGGTGATGATTTTTCAATATAAACAGTTTGAGATGGAAAAGCAAAATCAGCGCCATGTTTATGCACAATATCTATCATCTTTAAATAAACTTCTTGTTGGGCTGCTAACCATTCGCCCCACACTGTTGTTTTGGTAAAACAATACACCATGATATTAAGAGATGAGTCAGCAAATTGATTAAAATAGACCAGAATAGTTTGCTGAGTGTCTATTTTTTCATTTTGCATTAACATATTACGGATATCTTCTACTATCACACCGATTTTATCTGAATCTTCATAACGTAAACCAATTTCTGTTTCGATACGTCTATTGGTCATCCTGCCTGGGTTTTCAACGCTAATAGATGAAAATACAGAGTTGGGAATATATAAAGGTCGATGGTCAAAGGTAATAATTTTGGTAATACGCCAGCCAATTTCCACTACTGTTCCTTCAATATTACGATCAGGAGAACGTACCCAATCACCAATATTAAAAGGGCGATCAAAATAGAGCATCACACCGGAAAAAAGGTTGCTCATGACATCTTTACTTGCCATACCAATGGCAATGCCGCCTAAGCCACCAAAGGTCATTAATCCCGACAAGCTCATGCCAAAATGTTCACCAAATAATAAGATGATAACGACGAAAAGGGTAATTTTAAAGACACGAGAAATAATACGTGCTGATGTAGGGTCACTTCCTTTTTTAATTTGGTTTTGCTCTAATCTATTAATCAGCAAAAAGAATTTTCGCATCAAAATTAAGGCAATAGCCGCAGAGGTAAAGAAATTAACCAGTTTGAAAGAGATAAAGTGGAGATTAAAATCCACTATCGCCATTTCAACGTATTCTCCTAAGATAATCACTAAACTACATAGTAAGATAGCTTGGCTAATATGAATAATAATATTTCTTTGGCGTTTTTTCTTTTTGTGTTGAAAAAAAGAAATAATCAAAAAACCAATAAAACAGGCTAAAACAATCCCCACACCAATGGAGTACTTCATTATTAATGCTTCATTCATCAGCCTAACGTCTCCTTATAAAATCGCTTTTATATGATGCTACTTTAGTTATTAAGCTACCTTGCTGATTTAATAAAATAACTGCTTATTTCTGTTTTTTACTAGCATGTTGATAAGTTGGATAAGCGGGGGGCCGCATAAATAACGTTACCGCTAAGATAAGCAAAACAGGAATAGTAAGAATAAGAAAAGCAGGAGTAAAACTGCCCGATATATCTTTAATTGCACCAGCAAAAAAAGGTGCTAAACAAGCTAGTGTCGAAATTAAATTCATCACTGAGAAAAGCTCAAGATAAGGTGCCCGCCCAAAATAATTAGCCAGTAATATGCTTGATGCTAAAAAGGTCATGCCATAACCAATACCCACACAGATGGTAAATAAAATCAGATAGAGCCATGAATTCGCCATACTTAATGCGAATAAGCCGATAATAATAATACTCAAGCTTGCGATAAGTAGTTTTTTCGGTTCTAGCCATTCACCTATCGCACCACCCGCTAAGCGTGAAAATGCATTGATAAATGCCATCGTACTTAATAGTGTTGCAGCAATGGTTTCACTAAAGCCATTTTCAATAATATGAGCAACGGCAAAGCTATTTACGGTAATACCACACCAAAGAAAGGCGGTGTAAGTGGCAGCGATAACATAAAATTGCCATGTTCTTAAAGCATGGCGAGCTGTCCAAATCTCTTTGGTTTGATAGATACGTTTAGTGGTTTGCAGTTGGCTAATTTTTTTCGCATGTTCTTGTTCTGTTTTCCCTTCACGCAAAAATAAAATGGTAATTAAGGTAATAATAGTGAGTGCTATGGCAGAGATAAGCCAATGCATACGCCATGTATGCCATAAATGCGTTGCTAAAAAATAGATCCAAGGGCCTGCAACGCCACCTAAACCACCAATAGTAAAATAGACACCAAAAGCAAAGGACTGTTTTTCAAATAACCGAGAGATAACATAGGTGCCGGGAACGGTTGCCAGCAGAGTAAAACCAATACCTAACAGTGCGGTACCAAGAAAATAGCAAGCAATAGTGTAGGTTTCATATAAAAAATAGAAACCACTGACAAAAATCATTAATCCAATTAATAGTGTAAGGCGAACACTGAGCTTACGGATGAGCAGAGTAGGCAAAAAACTGGCAAGTCCACAGGTTAATCCTAACAAAGTAAAACCGAGGCCTGCTTGTGTCCAGTTCCACTCTAGCTCATTTATCATGCTTGGGAGAACGACACCTAACGAAGTAAACGTAGTTGCTGTGGCTAAAAAATACACCAAACCCAGTAATATCAGCATAGTCCACTGATACACGGGGCCAAAAATCTGTTGCGTGGCTTGCATCCTGACTCCATCAAACGGGTGCAGTAACCTGAATAATCAGGAGAAAATAGCGAATAACAGACCTTTATTTTAAAGGTCTGTTCGTTAAGGGCTATTATTCTCTAACTTTATGAGTCGGACTGCTAGCTTAATTTTTCTAAAGCCCATTTGATAGGATACTGATAAGCCTCATCAAGCAGAGGGCTTAATTGATTTAATGTGTTTTGAAGTGATTGGGTATCATTGTGTGTGATATTTAAATGTCCCACTTTGCGCGCTGGACGTACTTCTTTTTCATACCAATGAAGATGGACTAAAGGTAACGACAGCCACTGGGGATGCACTTCAGTACCAATAAGATTTACCATTACCGAAGTTTGACTCACTTCAGGTGTTGGCATCGGTAAATTTAATATGGCGCGTAGGTGCAATTCAAATTGGCTAATTGATGCACCATTTTGAGTCCAATGACCGCTGTTATGTACGCGAGGCGCTAATTCATTGATAAGTAGTTTATTACCAAGGATAAAACACTCCATTGCCATTACACCAACATAATTAAGCTTATTAAGAATAGCCTCAAGCATTTGCTGGGCTGATTGTTGTAGTGTTGGTGATGGCGTTGGTAGTGCGACACTCATGCGTAAAATACCATCTTGATGAAGATTATGTGTTAAAGGGTAAAAAACACAATTGCCGTTGTTGTCTCTAGCACCAATCAATGATACTTCGCCAGAAAATGGGATCCCTTGCTCAACGATGCATTCGCCATAAATTTCTGCAGGAAGTTGGTTTTCTTCGCCAGGATGGATACGCCATTGGCCTCTGCCGTCGTAGCCACCAACACGGCGTTTTACAATTATAAAATCACCAAGTTGAGCATAAATATCTGGCCATTGATCAGGGGATGTTAACGGCATCCAAGGTGCAGTTGCTAAATTGAGCTCATCAAGTAACTGTTTTTGCGGTAAGCGGTCTGCAAGTAGCGGAAAAATATCACGATTAACAAAGTTAGAATGACGCTCAAGTTCCTTAGTTAATGCCGTTTGTGGCCAACGTTCGATTTCTGCCGTTATAACACTTTGTTGATAAGGTACGGCTTCGGGTTCTGCATCTAGCCCAATAGGATAAACTGAAATACCTAGAGGTTCCCCAGCTTGGCGCAGCATTCTACCAAGTTGACCATTCCCAAGGACACAAACGGGTTTCATAGCGCCTCCCTAGGATCTGGGTTATTCAGTACATCGTCAGTTTGTGTAGTTCGCCATGTTGTTAATGAATCAAAAATAATAGGGTTATGTAAGGCTAAAATTTGTGCTGCTAATAAAGCAGCATTAGCTGCACCAGCCTTTCCGATAGCTAAGGTGCCAACTGGGATACCTTTTGGCATTTGAACAATAGAATAAAGGCTATCAACGCCACTTAATGCAGCACTTTGTACCGGTACGCCTAAAACAGGAACTAATGTTTTTGCTGCTAACATTCCTGGTAAATGGGCAGCACCACCTGCACCTGCGATAATTACATCAAAGCCGTTGTCTTTTGCATTTTCAGCAAAGCTAAATAGCTTATCAGGTGTGCGATGTGCAGAGACAATTTCAACATGATAAGGAAGTTGCAGTGCATCTAATACATCAGCAGCATGAGACATTGTTGCCCAGTCACTTTTAGAACCCATCACTATGGCAATTTGTGGCGAAGGAGTATTTAGACCAACTTGAGAAGACATTACTTAACTGCTCCTGTAAGCATAAACAGAGATAGCCTGATAAACAGAAAGTGATAGTATCACGCTAATACGTCAAGGAAAACGTTTGCGTAAAGAAAAAAACGTCTTTTTATCGTGTAAATGACAGTGGTAAATTAAAAGGGAAAAGAGATTAATTCAATGTTTTCAGCAGTGACTTTAAACATAGAGCCTTCTGTGTGCCATGCGCCTAATACACCGCGGTAATGATTCTCTCCCTCAATCTCAACTGTGTGAATAGCGGGGCGATGAGTGTGACCATGGATCATCCATTGGGTATTAAAATGCTTAAAAGTATCGATAACTGTTTGAGAATTTACATCCATAATCGTTTCAGATTTATAACGATTGGCATGTTGGCTGCGTGTTCGCATTTTATCTGCAATACGAAGCCGGATAAAAAGAGGAAGAAGCAAAAATAGGCGTTGAATAAGCTTATTATGCACTTTTTTTCGATAACGTTGATAGGACTCATCATCGGTACAAAGCGTATCACCATGTAAGATTAAGATGCGATGCTGATAAATCTCAAGTACTTTTTCTTGTGGCAATATCGTGATGCCACTCTCTTTGGCAAAACGTGAGCCAATTAAAAAATCACGATTTCCATGAATAAAATAACAAGGAATACCTGCATTTTTCAGTTGCATTAATGCTTGAGCTATTTGTGGATGTAATGGATTTGGGTCATCGTCACCAATCCAAAAATCAAAAAAATCACCTAAGATATAGAGCGCATCGGCATAAACAGCCTGTTCTTTTAAAAAGCGAAGAAAACCGGCAGTAATTGCCGGTTCATGTTCACTTAAATGTAGATCTGCGATAAACAGCGTACACATAAAAAGTGACTGCTTATTCGCTAACAGTAACGCTGTTGATTACGATATCTTCACGAGGAACATCTTGGTGGGAACCGCTGCGACCCGTAGATACAGCTTTGATTTTATCAACAATATCCATCCCTTCAACAACTTCTGCGAATACACAGTATCCCCAGCCATTTGCATTTTCAGCACGGAAATTTAAGAAATCATTGTCTGCTACGTTGATAAAAAATTGTGCAGTTGCAGAGTGTGGATCGTTAGTACGAGCCATTGCCAATGTGCCACGGTTATTTTTTAAGCCATTGTTTGCTTCGTTTTTAACGGGTGCTTTGGTCGCTTTTTGCTTCATACCAGGTTCAAAACCACCACCTTGGATCATAAATCCATTGATAACGCGGTGGAAAATAGTGTTATCGTAGAATCCTTCTTTACAGTAGTCTAAAAAATTCTCTACGGTTGCAGGTGCTTTATCTGCAAATGTATTAATCACGATATCGCCGTAATTGGTATGAAAAGTAACCATATTTAGATCCTAATATAATTTTAGCTTTACCCAGACTTGGGCAGAAACAATTGTGCTTTTTTTTATACCACAATTACCTTATTTAGTCAGTATTCATCTTTTTTTCACTGGCATTTTTCGCTTAAATCAGTGGGTAAAATAAGTAAAAAACACTTTTAGCCAATTTTTTGGCTGATAAAGCGAAATTTGATTGTTCACAGTCAACTATTGGGCAGTGAAAATAAGTGCAGAGCAGAGTAATATAAGCGGTTGTTAATCTGAATTGCTTTTGTAATTGGTGTTCAAAACCCTTATAAAGGTAATGTTATATTGGTATTTTATCGTTGTAATTACTATTTTTATTATTACATACGTAATTTGCGTATATAGACATGTAATAAACACGTACAGTTGAAAACGGGAACGTCCTCTGATGCTAAAGATTTATAATACTCTCACTCGCCAAAAAGAAGAATTTAAGCCTATCCATGCAGGGAAAATAGGTATGTACGTGTGTGGCATCACTATTTATGACCTATGTCACATTGGTCATGGACGTACATTTGTGGCGTTTGACGCTATAACCCGTTATCTGCGTTTTTTAGGATACGATGTTAATTATGTCCGTAACGTCACGGATGTTGATGACAAAATTATCAAACGTGCGATAGAAAATAATGAAACCTGTGATCAACTAACAACTCGAATGTTAGCTGAAATGCACAAAGATTTTGATGCACTGAATATTGCTCGTCCTGATTCTGAGCCACGTGCAACTCATCATATTGCTGAAATTATTGCGTTAACAGAGAAACTGATTGAACGTAAACATGCTTATGTTGCTGATAATGGCGATGTGATGTTTGCGATAGATACAGACTCTGATTATGGTTTACTTTCTCGCCAAGATCTTGAGCAACTGCAAGCGGGTGCTCGTGTTGAAATTGCTAACGCAAAACGTAACCCAATGGATTTCGTATTATGGAAAATGTCTAAACCGGGAGAGCCAAGTTGGGAGTCTCCGTGGGGAGCAGGTCGCCCTGGTTGGCATATCGAATGTTCTGCGATGAATGGTAAAGAGTTAGGCCATCATTTTGACATTCATGGCGGTGGTTCTGATTTAATGTTTCCACACCATGAGAACGAAATTGCACAGTCAACTTGTGCTCATGATGGTCCTTACGTTAATTACTGGATGCACTCTGGTATGGTGATGGTAGACAAAGAAAAAATGTCTAAATCGCTAAATAACTTTTTTACTATTCGTGATGTGCTTGCGTATTACGATGCTGAAACTGTTCGTTATTTCTTATTATCAGGCCACTATCGTAGTCAGCTAAATTATACTGAAGAGAACTTAAAACAGGCTCGTACCGCGTTAGAGCGTTTATATACGTCATTACGTGGTACAGATTCAAATGCACAACCCGAGGGGGGCGAAGCATTTGAAGCTCAGTTTATTGAAGCGATGAATGATGATTTCAATACACCTGAGGCTTATTCAGTACTCTTTGATTTAGCTCGTGAAGTAAATCGCCTAAAAGTGGTTGATATCAATGGAGCCAATGGATTAGCAGCAGTACTACGTAAACTTGCTAAAGTACTTGGTTTATTAGAACAAGAACCAGAGCACTTTTTACAAAGTGGCGCTAAAACTGAAAGTGCTGATGATGTTGAAAAAATTGAAGCGTTAATTCAGCAACGTAATGATGCACGTAAAAATAAAGATTGGGCAGCCGCTGATATTGCTCGAGATGCATTAACGGCAATGGGAATTGTATTAGAAGATAGCTCACAAGGAACAACGTGGCGTCGTAATAACTAATATTTGTCTGAGATGCTCAGTTAAATAAGCCAAATAAAAATATCGGATATTTATTATCCGATATTTTTTTCATTATATTGAGTTGTTATTATCATCTAATGAGGCGTTGGTCGGCGAGGGAGCATAAAGGTATATTTATAATTTTAATGGTGTTAATTCAACTTCAGTCATCATACGAGCGAGTTGCTCGCGATCTGTAATACCTACATTGGTTTGGCTAACCGCCAAGGCTGAAACGGCTGTTGCAAGGCGTAATGTATGTTCACTTGTTTGGCGCATCATTAAACCATAAATAAGCCCACCAACCATAGAATCACCCGCACCTACAGTGCTTACAACATCACATTTAGGCGGTTTAGCCATCCAAGCACCAGATGCATTGACCCACATTGCTCCTTGTTCACCTAATGAGATTACAACATGAGCAATGCCTTGCTGACGCAAATCTTGTGCCGCTTGCACGATATCTGAAAGTTCTGGTAAAGGTTTACCAGCCCAAATCTCTAGCTCATGGTGATTAGGTTTTACCAACCAAGGCGATGCTTTTAATCCAGCGACAAAAGCATCTCTGCTACTGTCGAAAATAATACACATGCATTCACTGCGTAGTTTTGTCATCCAGGCAGTAAAATCATTTAAATCAACACTGGGGGGAACACTCCCACTAACACAGATCATATCAAACTGACCCGCCCAACTTAGTGAGTCGTTAACGAATTTATGCCAATCTTGTTTAGTGATATCAAAACCTGAAAAATTAAAATCTGTCACTTCACCATTTGGCTCAGTCAGTTTTACATTTATACGTGTACGACCTTCAACCAATTGAAATCGATTCACAATACCAGATTCACTAAACTCTTTTTGAAAGCCATCTTGATTCTCTTTACCCAAAAAACCACCTACAGTGACATCAACGCCTAAGCTTTTTAAGACTTTAGCAACATTGATACCTTTGCCTGCTGCATGAAAACCCGCTGTTTTAACGCGGTTAACTTCACCAAGTTCAATAGGCGTACTTAATCCCACTAGATCATAAGCAGGATTGAGGGTAATGGTCGCGACTCTGCGTCTCATGCTAATTTCTTACCCTAAGCAATAGAATAGGTAAGCATTTTTTCTCTGCCATAAGAGTAAAAACGTTACCTTGAATAGGTTGGTTAAGCATAAGATCTCCTGTTAGATAAAACATCAAATAATGCATAAATAGCGTAAAACTGCTTGTTAAATAATATCACTAGGCTGAATCGTTTCAAATTATAAGTTATAATTTAGTACAAACAATGCTCTTTTGCCTATCTAAAGTAAGGAAAAATTAGATCCAAATCACGTTTTGGTGCTTTAAATCAATAATAAATAGACAAAATAGTCACTGAAAGATTGTTGTTTTAGTTTTGAATACTATATCTAAAATTAATATTTATTTTATAAAACAATACGTTATGCTTTACATTGTCACGTTGTATTTTTGAATATGATAAATATATTCTTTTTAAGATAATAGATTATAACCATAAATGATGTTTAAAAAGATGATTTAAATTAGATAATTTCAGTTTTATATTAATAAAAATATTAAAATTCAAAACGTTATCTTATTTTTTATTTTAGAAGTTAAAATAAAAGAAGGTAAAACAACTCAAAAAACAAGATAGAGAGGAAAAAAACATTAAAAATAAGAAAAGCGCTACTTACAAAGTAACGCTTTGGGTAACACTATCAAATTGCTGATTATTTGCTGACGGTGGCTGAAAACTCACCAAAGGTCACAACTTTGCCCGCTATAATCTTACAGCGTTTACGTGTTTCCACTTTGCCATCTACGCTGACTTTACCTTCAGCAATAAGATTTTTTGCTGCTGCACCACTTTCTGTCCAGCCTTGAAGTTTTAATAAATCACAAAGCTCAACATAGTCGTGCCCATCTAATTGAAATTTTTCCATTGCTTAATAATTACCTGTTTCAGGATCATGATACTCTTCACATGCCTGTAAAGTGTTTTGAATAAGTGTTGCTACTGTCATTGGGCCTACGCCACCAGGAACAGGTGAAATCCAGCCTGCGCGCTCTGATGCTTGTGCAAAATCGACATCACCCGTTACTTTACCATTTTCAAGGCGATTAATACCTACATCAATAACGATAGCACCAGGTTTTATCCATTCTCCAGGAATAAAGTTAGGTTTACCTACAGCAACGATTAACAAATCAGCATGTTCGACATGAAAACGCAAATCTTTGGTGAATCTATGAGTCACTGTTGTTGTGCAGCCTGAAAGTAATAGCTCTAAGCTCATTGGACGGCCAACAATATTAGATGCACCAACAATAACGGCATTTAAACCATACAAATTGATATCGCAACGTTCTAGCAGTGTGACAATACCGCGAGGTGTGCAAGGGCGCAATTTAGGTGCACGTTGGCATAAACGGCCAATATTGTAAGGATGAAAACCATCAACATCTTTATCAGGATGGATGCGTTCTAATACTTTGACATTATCGATACCAGCAGGAAGAGGCAGCTGTACTAAGATACCATCAATAGTGTCATCATTATTAAGTTGATCGATTAGGTTTAATAAATCAGCTTCACTGGTTGTATCGGGTAAATCATAAGAACGAGAAACAAAGCCAACTTCATCACAAGCACGGCGTTTGCTAGCGACATAAATCTGCGATGCAGGGTTATCACCCACTAAAACAACAGCTAAACCAGGGGCGCGTTTGCCTGCTTCAAGACGCTGTTTTACTTTTTCTGCAACTTCACTTCTAATGGTCTGCGCAATCGTTTTCCCATCTATAATTCTTGCTGACATCTGTACATCCAAATTATCTAATTACGGTATGTGTCTATTTTGTCAGATCAAGAGCAATCTGTCAGTTGCTTCCTTGCCATATTTTAACCACATAGATTGATATCGTTGAAAAAGCGTTGACTCTCAGAATGTTGAACGTATAATTCACACCCGTTATCAGCAAGAACGATGACGCCTATCTTTTCTAGGCGCCCTTAGCTCAGTTGGATAGAGCAACGGCCTTCTAAGCCGTAGGTCACAGGTTCGAATCCTGTAGGGCGTACCATTTAAAATCAATGAGTTACAAGATTTTAAAAAGAAACCCGCAAGAGATGCGGGTCAAGTAACGGGTCAAGTTAGCATTACAGTTTTTCACTTCTAACCCACTCTTCATAGACATGTTCTGGCCAGCCTAAAAACGTACCACCTTTTGTTCTTTCTGGTCTGGGAAACTCATTTCGTTTTGCGTACATTCTCCAAATTGTAGGTTTGCTTTTGCCAGTTAACTGGATCATTTCCTTCCACTTAATGTATCGAGTCACACTTGTCATTTTTTATTTCCTTCCCTATACCCGTTCTCCATAATGCACTGTGCGATAGTCGCTGGTGGGTTATCCCAATGGGCATCAAAAATGATATCGTTTAAATGATATTTACTGATGTCATCTAAAGTCTTAGGTAAGGTGTCATGGGGTAATTTTAAACAAATAGAATCACCCGTCATGCTTACTGCAATATCAATGATCTGCTCAGTGGTAAAATCTGTTTTACGATAACCGGCTTTCCAGACTGCATCAGTTATATCACCGGGATCACTACCTGCATTTTTGATGACACTAACGAGATTGAAATCTAAAGTTGTCATTAATCATCATCCTTAATTAAGCTGTAAACTTTATCAGCAATATCAAAAGCATTATCAGCCACTGCTAATACAAGTAATTTAGGATCACCAAATGATTTTTTTGTCAGAAGTGAAAAATCGAAAAGCACACTTTTGCTATCTTTTGTTTTCAGCATTCCCGTAATAACACGGCCAAATAGTAGATAAGGCAAGGCTAAATACATGGACTGCAATAAAGGTGCTTCACCTTTAATAAATTCCTGCTCAAAAAGACGATTAAATGACGGGTACTTATCTTTGATTAAAGTGAGTTTTGTTTTATAGTAGGGATAGAAATTTTCATCCTTCTCTTGCTTATAATGAATAGCGACATAAGAACCATCGTCATATGATTTAATATGTGTATATTCAGCATCGCTAGGAATTGCTTCATCAAATTGAATAACAATATCATCACTGAATTCAGAGTTGTGTTTCATGCGTAATACTACATGCCCATTAGACACTTCGATATGTTCAGCGTTGATATGTACACAGTTAGTAACAAGACGAACATCATCACTCATTTTTAATAATGTAAGTGCAGCTCTTAATTGGCTTGTCTCGATGTAAGGTAATTTAGTTGTCATTTTTTACCGTCCTTAGTGCATAGTTGGCATAGCTAGAAATCCGTTATTAGCTTCTAACTCGCGAATATAATCATCATGAAGAATACAGAGCCCTTCACGTCCTTTTTCTGATAGGCGAGGACCATGTTCAAGGGAGATGTCCAGAAAGCCGATATAGGCTTTTATGATGAAGTCAGGACAATAATCTTTATAGATACCCCCTAACTCTTCGATAAGAATGCTTTCAAAATGGCTTGCAAGACAAAGGCGCAAAGAAGCTGGGTAAATGGTTAAAGCGTTTTCTCCGTTACTGTAAATAGTGGCAAGATCAACACCGCCTTCTTCATTACGAATTTCAGTGGTGCCATTCTTTTCTTGTAGTTCACGAATAAAGCAAGTTGCTACCACCCAGCGCCAGACAGAAATTCTCTGTTCAGGTGTTAATGTTTCAGGTTCATCAGCTAACTTACCCATGACTGCAGCGGCTAAATATAAACCTTTCAATAACTCTTTATCGTATTGACCTGATTCAAGGGCTGTTACAGCTTCAGAGTAAGATATTAAAGCACCATCATCAGAAATAACGCCATTACTAGTATCAGTAAAATAAGCCATTATTTACCCTCCTAGCCAATTGCCTGAAACAATCCCATTTTAGGATGATGCCAGCGAGTGCCACGTTTTTCGGCTTCACTCATCATTGCCTTGAATGCAGATATAAAATCAGCTTCATGAATAATGGCCATAGGCCTAGGCATACCTTCGGGCGTAAGAATAGTTATTTTATTTTTGCGAACATTGAACTGTTTGGTGAGTGTTTTGCATTTATCCACCGTCATACCTGATTTAGTTCTCGCCAGAGAGTACCCAATCCAACCTACAGGGATCGTTCCTTGTTTTATTTGCTCAACGACTTCATTCACTTGTTCAACTTTTTGCTCTACATGAGATATACGGCGTTCGCTTTCTAAGTTAGCCAGCGCCATAGCAGCAATAATTTCTGCTTGTGATTTTGGTTTGACTCGTTCATCTTCAAGTTCTTTCCAGCGATCAACTAACCGAGCTGTAAACTCTGGGGACAGTTGCGCAACGACAATTATACTGTCTCGTTTACCTTTTTCACCTGTGAAAACATAATGTAGTGGAGTGGTTCCGTTTGCTGCTTTAATCCCATCCACCGTTGGTGGTTCGGATATAACATTTTTCTCTGCCAACCGTTCGATAGTTCTTTTAACACTATCTTCACGGCTACCAACTAATTCGGCGATCTCTTTAGAGGTCATTGACGCATTGGTGCTAATTAAATTATTCATATTGACTATCCTTAGTGTATTAATTGACTTTTACCTTGTGAGATAAGCAAAGTGGCGCTATTGATGAGTAGTTGATCAAGCATGTCTTGCATCCATTTATCACCTTCTTCGCCTTTTGCTTTGTTACCTTCGTAAAAACGGAACAGGGCGAATACGCCATCGCCTGACTGATCGAGAATGACTGACTCAACTTTTACAATGAGTAGCTTCTCGATAATTTTTAAATCCAAATCGACAACAATATTTTTGTGTCTAAATGAAAACTGCTCATTAAGACCAGGACCGAATCGCGTTACACAGGAGATTAAATATTTATTTGCTACAATCGTTCTTAAATTATCAACAATGTGCTTAACAAATATCTCTTTTTCTTCTGGTGTTAATTTACGATTTGACTTAATAGCTTCTTTATCTAATAAGGAAGCAGGGAAACCTTTTTCTTTTAAATATTCGATGATTTCATTTGTTGTCATTTTTTTACTATTCATAACATGCCACCCGGTATTTTAATTTTGGCTTTATCTAAACAACGCTTAGATGATTGATTACTTATTTTTTGTTGATAACTCATTGCGCCTTTAGCTGGTGGATCTGCGATAATAAAAGCTTGGTTATATTGCTCTAGTGCGCGTCTATAAAATCCTTTCCCCTCTAATTGCTTACCTTTTTTCATGAATTCAGAATACGTCATGATATTTATATTCCTCTCCATTTAAGTAAGGAGGTAAATACTCAACGATATAATCAATCATGAATTTACCCATTTCAGAAATAGAGCCGTTAGATTTATATAAACGCTCATAGGTGTTATAGATATCTTTATCACTCCACTTACAACGTTGTCGACAATCTTTTTCTTCATAGATATCACGGAAGAAATTATTTAAATTTTCAAAGTTAATTTCTGTAATAACAGTTTTACTATTTACCTTTGATTTAAACTCAGCTTTCTTTCCATTTTGTTTAATGTAAATAAGCACTGAGTTGATAAAACGCTTTCTTCTTACCTCAAGTAAATTAACTTTATCCATGTTGCTTACTCCTGATTCAGAGCGCAGCAATCCCTAGCATGAACGCTATAATTAATTTTTATGTAGTGGATATTTTATTTATTGGTTAAAGCATTATTTAATTCGTAATATAATCTATCAGCTTCTTTTTCTGCATCATCATATTTAGCGACAGCTTTGGCATATTCTTTTTGCAATCGTTCAATATTACGTTCCTGCTTTAATCGCTCTTGGAGTTCGGTTAGTTTAGCTTCCTTGCGTTCCATAAAGTGTTCGGTAGGCTCGCCACGCTTGAAAGCGATTGTGCCATTTTCAAGTTCGCATCGTTCACCTTGATAATTAGTCTCAATGCCTTCTTTATGGAATTCACACTCAGTGAGAATGTTGGCTAGCTTGTTTAATGCTGAACGTTCACTCAAGTAAGCACGATTAGCACCTGCGATAATATAAACAGGGCGCATAGCAATAGTAATTTGATTATCAGTTGCTTTCTCAATAGCTTCGTGTTGGTTATTCATTCCCGTGTTCCTTTTATTTTTCGATTTGATATTTCGTATTCAACTCCACCAAGTTTGTCATTTAATATTGATATCAATAATGACACTTGGCTTAAAAATAATCCCACATCACCAAGATGATCTTTACCATCGGGATAATTTTCATTAGCATCAGCCCAAAACATAAAATCGCCGAATATCTTCATTCCTGTAATGAGTGAGTCAATAGCTAATTCTAAATTAGCTCTTAAATTACCTATTTCTTTTCCCGATAATTTGTTTAAATCAGGAAGGGTAATTAATTCATCGATATTCATTAGGCCTCCGTGAAGCTTACTTTTTTATAAATAGTTTCTAAATTTAATTTTGCTGACTGGATTAAATTTGTAATTTGAATATCGTAATTTTTAATATGACCGCTTTCTTCAGCTACTTTTAAATTAATTGCAGTTTCTAATGTGTTTAAAATACACCCGACAGCCGTTTCAATTGTATCGTTATTACTGATTTTAATTTCACCGATAGGCTTTGGTGATTTGTCAGTATTAATGCTTGATACATTTTCTTTAGCTCTTTCTATATTGGCTACTGCAGATTCAATCGCATTAAACATATTATCGCTAGGTGTTACGTTATCGTTGATAATGAGATTTAAAATAGAAGTTGCATAAAGTAATTCATCACAGGCAGATTCTTTTAATTTAGTGTTATTCATCATTTAAAACCTCATTAATTTCATCTTCTGCTTGAGATAACAAGCTAAGTTGAATCGCTTGCTCTTCGCTATTACGAGAAAGAAACTGAGCTGAAATTAAGAATGCTTTTACTCGATGTAATGTATCTAGCATTTTCCCGCTATCTACAGTAATTATTTCTTTTGTCATGATCATTATCTCTCTGTGCATTTTCTTCGATTAACCAGATCGAGATGTCACCTGATAATTCGTAAGCCAATCCGATTAAACTTTCTATTTCAGGTTGACCCGATATACGTTCAGCATTGAGCTGGAATAAAAGGGCGTTTAGTTGGTCACTTTTTTTTGCAACAGCTTCTAAGTTGAGTTCGTGAGCCATAATTAAGCCTCGCAAGGAAATTGAGCAGAGAAAACAACATTACCACCGAGTAATTCTTTAGCTTGTTCAGCGCTGGTGGCCATAACTTCTTTTTTCTCTGGATGCTCTGTTTTAGTCCAAAAACGAAACAAGAACATAGGTAACATTACTCCTGTATTTATGTCAGGTTTCGGTAAATCAGCTATTGCAGTAGAATGTAAAATGGTCATCTTATAATTCCTCTGTTTTTGGGGTACAAAAATTTGTCATTTCACCTTCTCCGTAAGCCAACCAGTTACGATCAATACCTAATGCTTTGGCTATTACGCTAGTGCGACACACCCCTGATACCTTTCCGTTTATCACCTGACTAATTGTGCTTTGCGATACGCCTATTTTTTTTGCTAATTCAATCTGAGTCATTCCGGAGTAAGCAAGTGCTAGACGTAAACGTTCTGCAAATGAGTTGCAAGTAGCGAGAGTTTCTATCGCTAGAGTCTTTGGTTGCTGGTCAGATTCAGGCTTATTTTCGATAATAGAGTTAATTGTCTTACTTTTCTCTATCGCCATTTCTATCAGTGATTGAACTTCACTTGATGAGCTTGACTCAAGCGCACAGCCAAGCAGAGTTTGCACCTGTGAATTTGTTCGTAACAATTTTGATTCATCAATAATCTGGATCATGACACGCCCTCAATAATTACCTTTCGAAACCTAGGTTACAAAAAGCTGGGTTTTGTGTCAATAGAGAAATGAAAGAAAAGTTTCGGGTGAATAAAGGTAGGAAAGAAATTCGATAGTTGCAGACAACAAAAAACCCACCGGAGTGGGTTAGTTTTCATCTCATCATCCGATTTAGATTGCTTCAGATTCCCTATAATTAATATTTTCTGGTATGAATTTTCTATATTTTTCTTCTAGGTAATCTGTAGCTGTCGTTCTGCTTGCTTCATACCCTAGTTGTTTTTGGAAAAAATGTAGCCTTGCTTGTGCTGCCTGAATTATTTCAGACCAAGTATAAATCCACACTGATAGGTTATCTTTTTCATAAATCAAACCTCTAGCCCTGTTCGTTTGGTCGATTTCTTCTAATGCAAAACTATCCATTTCATTTGAAACAGCTATAAAAGTCCATCTAGTATTTGTTTTGTCAAATCTTTCATCCGATGAAACAGCAAATGCATAGCTTTTTATTTGAGATATTATTTCGGCATTTATTTTTTGTGATGGACGCTTTATTTCAACAACTAAGTGCTCAATTTTACCCTCACTCGGCTGTCTAGTTTTACTCAGCATCAAATCTATTCTTCCAGTAGAGCCATCAGGACGAGTTACTGGCTCGCTCTCATCATCGGACCGCTTTCCTAACTTTTGCATGTGCTTTTTAAGAACTTCATTTAAAGTTTCTTCACTACCAGTTAGGTAAAAGTCCTCTCTAAATATCCAAGCTTCTTTTTCTAAGATCTTATGCAGCTGATCTCTTTCCAGTAGGGCCTTCTTTGATTCCTTATCAAAGACTAGTTGCCTCAAACCATGAATAAAATCAAGCCTATCTGTAACAGATTTTGAAGCGCTAATAATAGATGAAAATGTAGTTTTTTCTAGTAGGTTAGCTAAATCGTCCTGCTCTTCTTGGGATAATTCCAAAACATCATTAACTATCTTCTGGACTGACTCTGGATTAGATTCAAGAGCCTGCTTCAATAACTTAAAAGTAAATTTTTTAGTTTTATTATCCGATTTTTCAAACTTTTTTAAATACGTCTGAACATTTACTGCCAATATATCGAATACTTTTTTTTCAGCCTCTAGGACAGGATTGAAAGTATTAACGTTTTCATATGGATATATGTTTTCATCAACCCAAGAGCTAACAACTTTACTTCTTTCTATGGACTTTAACTCTAAAAAATAATCTAAAGTTTTATCTGTAATGATTCTTCTTATTGCCGTAAGCTCATCTGACAGATCTATTTCTTGTAGCGTGCCATTGTCTTTGCATTCATCAAAATAGTCAGACTCTGCAAACACTGTAAAATTAGAGATTACGGCAGGTAATTTTTTAGTTATTTTTTCTTCGTATAGAGTAAATCCATTTTTATTACAATAATTTACCTGCTTGCAGGATTTTATGCTTTCCTTCCATTCAACTATGTTTATTACTAACTCTATTGTCAAATCTTCACTAACATAGACATCGCCCATATTGATTTTTTTAACACTTTTTTGTACCAAATCAGGCGTTATTTCTTCATCCTTAAAAAATAGCTTTTTATCTTTATACTTTGATAAATACATGCAAAATATTTCAGCAAGCTTCACCTTAATCTCGGTGTTTAATATGCTTGCTTCTTTAGTTACATTGCTAATTGTGACCGTAGTCCCTTTCTTCTTTACTTTATTTTTAGTTTTTTCAGTTTTATGCGCTCTGAGCAACTCATTAACATCTGACTTAATTTTATAGTTATAACTGTCGTCACCATCTATATAATTGGTATCCCACTCAACAAGCCCTCCCAATGAAAAAGACTTAAATCTACCCTGCCCATTTTCTCCATGTAGATAATCTTCCCCTGATTTTTTTGCACTTTTTTTCCACGAACCGCCAAGGTCACCAAATAGATCGTCTAGCTTCTCAAAAACGATACCATCACCAGTATCCATTACCTCTATTGAGTCTATAGAACCCAAGTCATTATTATAAATTTTTACATGGACATTTTTAGCCTTAGCATCAAACCCATTCCAAATTAGTTCCGCCAATGCCTTTACTGGCGTTTCTTTAGATATTTTTTCCAGTAGGTCAGGATGAGCCTTTATATCAATAGGTTCCATGCTATAACCTTTCAGTAAAAAGTTGACAATTTTTTTGATCATAGCAGTTTGGACCTATTTATGTTATCTGTTAATTTACACAGGGAATAAACACTGTATATAAAAACAGTATATCTTGTTTTTTAGGGAGCTCAAGAGAAGTCTTGCAAGGATTCTTTTAGTAATTCGGATATCTTCGGACAAGGTTGGGATTGTAGCTTTCAAAAAACGAACAAAGGGCACGGATGCCCTGAGTTTGAGCGATAAGAATCAAATACAGCAGTTTGTTTTGAAAGTTCAATGTATCATACGAAACGCATCATCATTTGAACCACGACGCCGATAATTTTACAATTACCATTAATCGATATCATTGGCCATGCTGGGTTTAAACCCTTGAGAAAATGACTACTTCCATCTATTACTAGTTTTTTAAAAGTAGCTTCATTGGTATCAGTCAGTTTAGCAATCACTAAGCTTCCATTTATAGGTTCTCTACCTGTATCAACAAGCACAAGCGAGCCTTCAGGAATACTAATCCCAATAGGGGCAGTCATTGAATCGCCCTCCACCCGTAGCCAGAATGCAGAGCCATGTACTTTGACCTCTGATTCATACCATTCATCTATTTGATCTAGTGTATATGGCTCGCAAGCCTCATTCCAATTCCCTGCTTGAACCATGCTCAATACTGGATATTTGGGGGACGGTTTGTATGGCCTTGGGTTTGATACATTTCTATCAAATTGCTCAGTAACTTCCTGCTTTGGTTCTTTCCCATGAAGTAACCATTTTGGTGAACATTTCATCGCTGCTGCAATCTTGAAAAGATTTGCTGATCTTGTGTCTTGAGATTCACCGAGTTCAATTTTACTAATTGTTACTCTCGACACACCTGTTAATTTTGCAAGGTCATCTTGCGACATACCCAGCTCAGTTCGCCGCTCAAGCAATCTTTCTCCAAATGTACTCATTTTTTCGCCTCAAAAAGTTATTCCGAAACTAATATATCAAAAAGAATTGAAACTTAACTTTCTTTTTAATATGATTTAACGAAAGAAAACTTTCAAGGATAAATTATGAATTTATATGAAATCTTAAAAGGCATTCATAAAACGAATGCTGCGATAGGCAAAGCTTATCCGTTAAAAGGGAAGGCTCGTAGTAGTCAAGGCGTTGGTAAATGGAAGTGGCGTGGTGTTCCTGAAGATGTGGCAATTCTCTGCCATTACGACCCTGAAATCCCATATACACATGAGCGATTAAATCATGCACCAAATCAACATGCCGATGCCTGAATATTACTTCCATGATGATGCTAAGTGGATTCAGGAACAACTTACGAAGTTAAGCCCAAGCATGAGACAGAAGGCATTAGTTAAATATTCAGAAGTGTATCAAACGGAATGGGAACGAGAACAAGTTCCCTACCGTAAAGACAACAAAGCTCGTCATGAAGCTAACGTCAGATTAAGAGAGTTCATAAAGCGTTATCAGAGAGCAATGCAAGGGTATACAGCAAAGCCGTTATCGATTTAGCAGTAATTAGGTTTAGGAGTTATTGGAGGTTAAGACGTTTAGCCGTCTAGGTTGTTTTCTGGGGAAGAGGGGAAAACTTTCTAGGGGGGAAAGGGGGGTGATCTTTGAAAGGGGTGTTAGGGAAGGCACAGCCAAGGGAGTGAGTAGATCTTAAATATAGATCTCTATAGGAGTTAAAAAGCCAACAGCCGTTTAGACGTCCAGATAAAAATAAATCCCTTCCTTTGGCAGTGCTAATTATTAGATGAGGAAACCGATGTTAACAATCACACCAAATTTTGCACAGGAACGCGGATTGACGATGTTACGTCAGGCATGGAAGCAAAATAGAACATTCATGATTTATAGCCCAACAGGAAGCGGAAAAACGGCATTAGCCGCGTTTATTACTGACGGACATATTCAGCGTGGAATGAGAGTGATGTTTCTTGTTCCTTACACCATTTTGATTGATCAAACAGCCAGCCGTTTTATTGAGTATGGGTTGCCAGCCGAAGAGATTAGCTATGTATGGCGCGATCATCCTAATTACGATCCGACCCGTTTTATTCAGATAGCGTCAGCAGATACCGTTATTCGTAGAGATTTTCCAGACAACATCGATTTACTCATTATCGATGAGGCACATTTACGCCGTAAGAAAATATTAGAAGTGATCAGTGAAAGTGAATTCAAGGTAATTGGTTTGTCTGGCACACCGTTTGCGCCATTTCTTGGTCATTACTACGAGACATTGATTAAGCCAACCACGATGAAAGAGTTGATCAAGCGTGGTGATTTAAGCTCATACGAGTTCTATGCGCCGACTAAACCCGATTTATCAAAAGTGAAATCGTCCAGCAACGCAGAGTTCGGTAGTGATTACAAAGAAGCTGAGATTGCTGAAATCATGAGTGGTGCGGACTTGGTGGGGGATATTGTTGATAACTGGTTGGTGAATGGTCGAAATCTACCTACGATTTGCTTTTGCGTCACAGTCAGTCATGCCAATTTTGTCACCGTCGAGTTTAATCGTGCAGGTGTCAATGCTGAGGTGATCACCGCAGATACGCCACATGATGAGCGTCAGATCATTATTCATCGGTTTGAGCAAGGCGCGACTAAGGTGCTTGTAAGTGTGGGAACATTGATTGCCGGCTTTGATAGTGATGTTCGTTGCATTATTTACGCTCGTCCAACTAAATCAGAAATTCGTTGGTGTCAGGCTATTGGTAGAGGATTGCGTACTGCGCCAGGGAAAGAAACTTGCCTTATTTTCGATCACTCCGGTTCTGTTCACCGCTTAGGTTATCCAGATGACATTGAGTATGACGAACTACCTACCAAAAACGACGGTATGAGTGAATCTTCGTCTAGCCGAGAGCAAGAAAAACGAGAGAAGAAACCGAAAGAATGTTCCTCTTGCCATTACATGAAACCAGCAGGTGTTTATGTTTGCCCTAAATGCGGATTCAAACCTTTAGTCGGTGAAGATATTGATGTTGATACTAGCCGAAACATCAAAAAGTTGAATAAAAAAGAGCGCACTTACACCCAAAAAGACAAGCAAAGCTGGTGGTCTCAATTGAAATACTACCAGAATCAACGTGCGACACAGGGTAAGCCGATTAGTGACGGCTGGGTTTCTAATACCTTCAAAGATAAATTTGGCGTATGGCCACAAGGTTTTCATGACACGCCACAAGAAATCACACCTGAAGTGAGCAACTTTATTAAATATAAACAAATCGCCTTTGCTAAATCTCGCAAGAAGGCGCAAGTCAATATTCAAAAATTACGCACTCAAATTAGCCACCAGCCACAGCAAGGAGGTTTACTGTGAATACAATTGATGCCGTAAAAGGGCTATGGGCAAAAATATTTGCACATTATGGATTACCTCCTATAACGGGGCGTAAGCACTTTAAAGGAAAGTGCCCTATCTGCGGACAAAAAGGAAAATTCCGTATTGATGATAAAGACGGGCGAGGAACTTACATCTGTACATGTGGTTCGGGTAATGGCTTTCAATTACTGGAAAGAACACAAGGTAAAGACTTTAAAACATTAGCAGATGAAATTGATGTATTGATTGGTAATCAGCGAGAAAAAGAAGCTATTTTGCCAACTAAAATAAATAAGAATAATTTATTCCAACGCATCACTGGCTGTTATTCCAAACTACCCATACTGAAAAACACACCCGCCATGCAGTATTTGCAGAATCGAGGAGTTTTTGAATTACCAGCAGATAATGTCCGTTATTGTGATCATCAACCTGTTCGTAATAGTTTTGACAAATTTCAAGCTATTTGGTCACTAGCTACTGATGCTAAAGGGCAACTTTGTTATTTACATAGAACATATTTACAAGGAGACAAAAAAGCCCCTCTTGATGTTGTGAAGAAAATGACCGCGGTGCAGGAAGATAACTATTTAGAGTATGCAGAATCTGTCGCGATAAGAATGTTTCCTGTCGATACCACACTTGGCATAGCTGAAGGTATCGAGACGGCACTTTCCTGTAAGCAACTCTATGGTGTAAATACTTGGTCGGTCATTAATACTAACTTCATGAAAAAATTCAAAGCACCGAAGGGTGTTACGCATCTTGTTATTTTTACAGATATGGATTGGAATGCGGCAGGTCATGCGGCCGCTATGGAGTGTGCACATAAAAACCTACTTTCTAATAATGATGTAGAAACGGTCAGTGTGAGATGGCCTGATAATGGTGATTTTAATGACATGCTAACAGAAGCTTGTGAGGTAAGAGAGTTAGTATTTTCAAGACAACATAAGGAAGTGGCGTAATGCGTGATATACAACAGGTATTAGAAAGATGGGGTGCATGGTCGGCAGATAATACAGAGTCGGTTCAATGGTATTCGATTGCTGCGGGATTTAGTGGATTAATACCAAGCAAGGTTAAAGCTCGTCCTCAATGCTGTGAAGACGATGCAATAATTATTTCTAGTTGTATGGCGCAATTGAATAAAAAGAATAGTGATATGCATGATCTATTGCTTGATTATTACTTATTCGGAATGACATTTATGCAACTTGCTAACAAGCACAATTGTTCTGATGGGCATATAGGTAAAAAATTACAAAAGGCAGAAGGAATAATAGAAGGTATGTTAATGATGCTAGATGTTCCATTAGAGATGGATCGATATGTAGAAAAAATCATATAAAAACTTTACGTACGTAAAAATGATGATATTGTGATAAGACTGACATCAAGGTCAACTAGCTTATGAACCTCATTTAAAGTGAGGTTTTGTGTTTTTATTGGTTATTCTCTTTGTCTGCGCTTTTAATTTTTAAAATGAAATAGCTTCATATTAAATATGAAATAGTTTCAATATCCATTTTTTTTATTAATGCTATGTTTGGTAGCAAAATTCTTAATAAGAAAATATAGGATATATTGAATGAGCACTAACATCCCTCCATTTAAAGCTGATGTCGTTGGTAGTTACCTTCGACCTGAATATCTACATAAAGCGCGTAGCGATTATGCTAATGGCACTATTTCTAGCCATGAATTAAAAAAAATAGAAGATAAAGCAATCATTGAGTTAGTAGAAAAGCAGAAAAAAGCCGGATTACATGTTATTACCGATGGTGAGTTTCGTCGTAGCTGGTGGCATTTAGACTTTATGTGGGGATTAAACGGCGTTGAAAAAGCCTTTTTATCTAAAGGATATTCATTCGATGGTATTGAAACTCGTCCAGAGACGGCTCGATTAACAGGGAAAATCTCTGGAAATAACCACCCTTTTATTGAACATTTTTCATTTTTGTTGAAATTTGCTGAAGATAATATTGTTCCTCGTTTAACGATCCCAGCACCAGCTCAATTTTTCAAAGAGCTTTATCGGCCAGAGAATTTAGATAGCACTAATGTAATTTATTCTTCAAAAGATGAGTTAATTAACGATATTATTGGTGCTTATCAAGAGTTCATAAAAGAGTTATATCTTGTAGGGTGTCGTAATTTGCAATTAGATGATTGTACTTGGGGCATGATGGTTGATTCTCGATATCACAACTCAGGTATTGCTGAGAGCGAAAGTGTAAATAGTTGCTCATGCCATTCAGATCATACTGTAATAAGCAATGATATAAACTCATTAGCGGAAACGCTTGTTTATTTGAATAATGAAGCTATTAAAAACGCACCATCAGATTTAGTGTTAACAACGCATGTTTGCCGAGGTAATTATCGCTCTACATGGGCAGCTAGTGGTGGCTATGGACCGATTGCTGAGATCCTTTTTGGAAGAGAAAATGTATCAGCATATTATTTAGAGTTTGATACAGATAGAGCTGGTGATTTCTCCCCGTTATCTTATGTTTCAGGCAATAAAAAAGTTGTTCTGGGATTAATTTCTTCAAAAACTGGAGAGTTAGAGAGTAAACAAAAAGTAATAGAGCGAATCTATGAAGCTAGTAAGTTCGTACCATTAGATCGACTATGTTTAAGTACTCAATGTGGATTTGCATCAACTGAAGAAGGGAATGCATTAACTGAAGAGCAACAATGGGATAAAATTGCATTAGTAAAAGAGATTGCTCAAGAAGTCTGGAAATATTAATCCCACAGACTGAAAACGTTATTACTCATAAGACTCTATATATCGTGAGATTATTGATAGTTTTTTCAAAACCTCGTTTGGCGAGGTTTTTGTTATTTGTGTAATACTTATCTTTGTGGGTAAGTATTAATGGTGTTATCGGTTGTATCGTTATAATTCTTTTGCTAATTTTAAAAAACATAATAATGAAACTAAACATGGAATGAGCGATGGACTACTATTTAACAAACGCAATAAATGGTATAGGGTTCACATTACATAAAGACGCTTGTAAAAAAGTTCTTTTAACCGAGAGACGATTTTATCTTGGATACTATTTTGGAGAATATAATGCTATCCAAGAAGCAAAAAGAGTCACTTCTGGTATGGTGGTTCTTTGCTCTGAATGCATGAAAAAACCACAATAAAACCACTATGAACTCGAATGGCTCAGTAGTATGTGATCTAATAGTAAGTATAATTTAACTAATTAACATATTATCTCTTTGTGTACACAAAAACAGGAGGTATTTATGTATCGTTATTATGTTCACACATCCACTGACAACCATGGAGATTATGAAGTGCATAAAGAAGGTTGTAGTCATTTACCTACCTACTATATTAAATAGAGAGTATTTAGGATTATTTTCTAATTGCACACAGGCTGTTGCTCAAGCAAAGGCTAAAGGTTATAAAACTGCGGATGGTTGTTATTGGTGCTGTCAGGCATGCCATAGATCATAAATAAAAGTGTGTGAGTTAATTAAAGATCGCCTAGGCGGTCTTTTTTATTATCTAAAATAAGGAACGAAATTATGTACGCACTTAAATTAATTACTGAACGTGAAGGTCGTAAAGTGGAAGAAGTCCACTGCTTAGGAGAAATGTACCGCCTAGAGTTTTACCCAGAATCAGAAAATAAAGATATCTTGGCGCGGGTTGAACACACAAAGAAAGATGCTATCCCTTCATTTGATATTAAGCGTACAGATCATGCTTACATTACGACAGTAACAGGTGATACTGTTCGGGTTATTTCCAGAGGCAGAAAAGCTTGCCAGTAAGGTCATTTCGGTGGCTTTTTTTATTTCTACCATTTTGTTGATATCACCGAAATGGTTTCGTATATGCTCCTTTAGTTTCAATATGGTAGAACGGCTATCTTCGGATGGACGGCTTGGGTTCGAATCCCGAAAGGAGCCTCACTTATGCCGACCACAGAATCAATCACAACACCTCACATTCACACAAGAGCTGTGAGTCGGCGTTCTATTAACTAATTCCTCCAAAAAGGAGGCGGTATGACACGAATGGACGAGAAAGACAAATTCAGTGCCACCGCATGGGGTGTCATATTCGCTATCTCCCTATACGGTGGATTAGCTAGATACATTATTGACAATAAACGTAACGGTTATCGGTGGAGTTGGGTAGGAGCAATTATGCAAATGTTCGTATCTGGCTTTGCTGGAATGATGGGCGGTCTTATATCAATAGAGCTTAACGCCTCATTCTACTACACGTTATTTACGGCTGGCTTATGTGGTTCTGCCGGCTCTTTAGCATTGGACTTCTTCTGGGATAAATTTACAGGAGGCAGGAAGTGAGTAAGTTTAGATTAAGCAGACGTAGTGAAGAAAACCTCCGTGGCGTTCATCCTGATTTGGTTAAGGTAGTACATCGAGCATTAGAAATTACCGATATTGATTTTATGGTGATTGAAGGTAAGCGCAATGAAGCCCGCCAACGACAATTAGTTGCAAGCGGTAAAAGCCAAACGATGAATAGTCGTCACTTAACTGGCCACGCTGTTGATTGTGCTCCGCTGGTAAATAATCAGATCCCTTGGAGCGATTGGTCATACTTTAAAAAAGTAGCTGATGCCATGATGCAAGCAGCGAAAGAGTTAAGCGTCGATATCGAATGGGGCGGTAACTGGAAAACATTTAAAGATGGCCCTCATTTCCAATTAACCCATAAGACATATCCCGCATGAGCACGCTAACTAAGGTATTAGCTGGACTACTGGCAATATCTGCATTCTGGCTATGGTGGGTAATAGATGACTACGGCAAACTGAGCAAAGATTACAACACAGCAACCAATCAGTTATCTCAGCAAGTCGAAATCAACAAAGACTATCAAGCCCGTATAACTAGACTAAATCAACTCGATATTCGTCACTCACAGGAGTTAGCCAGTGCAAGGAATGAAATTGATAGGTTGCGTGTTAGTGCTGAGCGCAATCCTGAACGGGTGTACATCAAAGCCAACTGTCCAGAGAGCACCAGTAATCCCACCACCAGCATGGCTAATGCAACCACCGCCCGACCTACTGACACCGCTATCCGAAATTATTGGTTACTCAGAGAGCGAATTGCAGAGTCAGAGCAAATAATTGAAGGGTTGCAGGATTACATTAGAGTGGAGTGTGTAAACAAAAAAAAGCCCAGCATGGGTGCATGGGCAAACTAACAATATATCAATTAAAGTATAGTGATATTTGCTTAGTATAGCTTAAGTAAGTATATATACCAGATTGATAATTCTGATTAACCCATCTCCTACCTAAATAAACAACGCAAGATAAAAATAACCCTGTGATTTTGGGCTTCCTCAGGGCTTTCACTGGTATGTGTGAAAACAATAGATTACCAATATCCACTAAGCCAATCTGTTAATAATCAACGTAAGTTTTTAGAAAACAATCGCCTCGCAATAGCGGGGCTTTTTAATGGAGAAATATCATGGCAGTAGAAGGTTCAGATAATCCAGTTAAATTCCGTGAAGAACTGGATAAAAGCATTCCGAAAGAATAAAAAAAGCCCAGCATGGGAGGCTGGGCAATACTAACAATATATTGTTTCATATGGGTATAGTTAGACTTATTATTATAACTAAAGTAAATATATATGCTAGTTTATTGTGTTTAATTATTTATTTTTATTTGATTAATAGACGTAAGATAAAAAATAACCCTATGATTTAATGTTCATAGGGCGGTTAAAATGAAGCAAAAAGTAAATATCAATCATTTCCAATTATATAATTATTATTTCTTTATGCAATAGAATATATTGTATTTCTGTTATATTAGTAGATTAAAAAATATATTTAATTGTAATATGTCATATAGTATCTATTTGATGTAAGTGCCTCTTTAGAGGTAGATAGTATTCCACTCTATCTGAACTCCCAATGGAATAAATAACGATGTGTAATCAAAAGTTAGTCGCACTTTTACTCGCTGATGGATCATGTAAACAAGTTGATATCACGGACATGTACTAATGACATGAGCATAAATACTCCAGATATCTATTTAGATAATAGTGACTGCTCGTCATTTGTACTGGGTTAGGGGGGCAGTAGATTTTGATGAAAAAAAACTGTAAGAGAGATTATAGGGCTGAAAAAACATAAATATATTTATATATCTTTTTGAAACAGAAAGCGCCGCATTGTCGCTGTTTCCTATGTTAGCCATGACCTGTTTTATTCTCGACAGATAGCGCATAGTGAGAGTCAAAAACAATGAATACCACCGCCTTAGCTATTTTCGGTCATTATCAGCAACGTCAGCTGTAGGTAGAAGAAAGGACGTGACGATGGAGAGACATCATCTACAAACGTCATTCATTGATTGGTGTATACAGATAGCCATCAGTTAACCGCTGGTGGCTTTTTTATTGCGGAAAATTTGTAATGGAATGAAAAAAATGAAAAAACGCAATGTCTATGGTGGTCGCTGGGCTAAAGTGCGATTAGCTTTTCTTAATGAGAACCCGCTCTGTGTTATGTGTCAAGAGCAAGGTCGTATTACTGCAGCAACTGTTGTTGACCATATTATTCCGCATCGACTTAGAGATGCAATCCAATCTGGTGATAAGGCGCTCATCACAAAAGCACAAGCCCTATTCTGGGATAAGAAGAACTTTCAGAGCTTATGTGACCTTCACCACAACTCAACAAAACAGCGAATGGAAAAGAGTGGAAAAGTTGTTGGTTGTAATGCTGACGGCATTCCCCTTGATCCTAACTCTCACTGGAATAAGTAAAGTAATATCAATTGTAATTATAACGGTGGGGGCGGGTAAAAAGTTCAAATCTTTTTGTTTGGATTACCTAGCCCCGTCATTTGTGTGCACAACCGCGAAATGAAAAGTTTTTTTCTGGGAGGTTCCGATGGCAGGACGACGCCCGAAACCGACCCACTTGAAGGTGGTCACCGGTAATCCGGGGAAAAGAAAACTTAACGATAAAGAACCCCAACCTAAACGTGAAATTCCAAGCCCACCTGAACATTTGACGGACTGGGGAAAAATGGCATGGGTAAAGTTAACGCTATTGTTGGATGGGATGGGCGTTCTGACTATTGCTGACGTATTTGCGTTAGAAAGGCTGTGTGATATTTATGCCGATATTCTTCAGTTGCGAGACACCATCGCCATTGAAGGTCGAACATATACAACAAAAACCCAATTAGGGGATTTTTTAATTAAAGCGAATCCCGCAGTGGCGATGCTGGCTGATGCGGATCGACGTTTCAAAAGTTATTTAGTCGAGTTTGGTTTAACGCCAGCATCTCGCTCAAAGGTGAAAGTAGATGGTGGAGAAGAAGAGGAAGACCCACTCAACCAATACTTCGGTTGATCCTGCAACTCAATATGCTCAAGACGTTAATAGTGGAAAGATACTGGCTGGCCCTGACATCAGAAATTCTTGCGCAAGGCATCTCAAAGATCTAAATGAAGCTAAAAAGCGTGGTTTAGTCTGGGATGTTGATGCTGTACAGCGCGCCATTGGATTTTTTGCAAAGGTGTTAAAGCTTAATGGTGGTGAGCATGAAGGGAAGCCATTTATCCTATTGCCTTGGCAATGTTTTGTCATCGGCTCCATCTTTGGGTGGAAAATGGAAGATGGTACACGTCGATTTCGCATGGCGTATGTTGAGTCAGGAAAAGGCTCAGGCAAGTCTCCATTAGCGGGTGGTGTTGGTCTTTATTGCTTAGTCGCTGATGGTGAGCCTCGTGCTGAAGTTTATGCAGCAGCAACAAAGAAAGACCAAGCCATGATCTTGTTTCGTGATGCAGTGGCAATGGTTGATCAGTCACCTGCGCTTAGTCAGCGTATCACTAAATCAGGCGGTGCTGGCAAAGAGTGGAATTTGGCTTTTTTAAAGACAGGCTCATTCTTTAGGCCAATTAGTTCTGATGATGGGCAATCAGGCCCTCGACCACACTGCGCCCTTATCGACGAAATTCATGAGCATCGAAATAACACTGCTGTTGAAATGATGCGTGCGGGTACAAAAGGTAGGCGACAGGCACTGATATTCATGATCACAAACAGTGGTCATGATAAAACAAGCGTATGTTATGACTACCATGAGTACGGACGAAAAGTTGCTGAAAGCACCATTGAAGATGACAGTTTCTTTTCTTATATCTGTTCTCTTGATGAAGGCGACGACCCGTTTAAAGATGAATCGTGTTGGGGAAAAGCAAATCCTTCTCTAGGTTATACCTTCACGGATCGCTATTTACGTGAGCAAGTCACACAAGCCCAAGGCATGCCAGCAAAAGAAAGCATTGTTCGGCGTCTTAACTTTTGCCAATGGGTAGATGCAGATAATCCGTGGATCAATGGTGACACATGGATGAATAGAGAGAAACTCTTTACTTTGGAAGATCTACAAGGTGAAGAATGCTATGGCGGATTAGACTTATCAGGAACACGAGACTTAACTGCGCTCGCGCTCTATTTTCCTCGCATCAAACACCTATATGTTGAATTTTGGACACCCAAAGACACTTTATTGGAAAGAGCTAAAACTGACCGGGTTCCTTATGATGCATGGGTTAGACAAAGCTTTGTTCATACAACACCGGGTAAAGCAGTTAAATATGAATTTGTTGCAGAGCGTCTCTCTGAAATAACTCACCACGTTAATTTGCTTGCAATTGGATTTGACCAATATCGTATTAAATATCTTGAGCCTGAGCTAGATGAAGCTTCAGTTACTGTGCCTCTTATTCCTCATGGGCAGGGATATTACAAAGCTAAGGACTCAGGATTATGGATGCCTCACTCAATAGAATTATTTGAAGAACTTATAGATGATGAAAAATTAGTTATTCATGCGAATCCTTGTTTGAGATGGAATGCAGCTTCTGCTGTTTTAGAAGCTGATCAAAAAGAAAATCGTATTTTTGCTAAAAAGAAAAGTACCGGACGAATTGATGGTGTTGTTGCATCAGCCATGGCAATTGGTACTGCTGAAGGTGAGGTTACTGATGATGGTAACCTTGATGATTTCTTCTCTAACCCTCTGAGTATGTGATGACAGATAAACAATATTCAATAGATTTGCGCACTAATCATGGTTGGTTTGCGCGTCTGGCTTCTTTCTTTGTTGGTGGAAGGCTCGTAACACCTGAACAAGGTTCACAATCAGGCGTTATTTCTGCACAAGGATCACTTGGTGATTCCTCTGTAAATGATGAGAGAATATTACAAATATCAACGGTTTGGCGTTGTGTTAGCTTGATTTCGACGTTAACTGCCTGCTTGCCATTGGATGTTTTTGAAACGGATAAGCAAGGAAATAGAAGCAAAGTTGATTTAAGTAACCCATTGGCTCGATTACTACGATATTCACCCAATCAATATATGACTGCTCAGGAATTTCGAGAGGCAATGACCATGCAGCTTTGCTTTTATGGTAATGCTTTCGCACTGATTGAGCGAAATAAATTTGGTGACGTGATCAGTTTGCTTCCTTTGTTGTCTGCCAATATGGATGTCCGCATGGAGGGGAAAAGTGTTATTTATAAATATCAGCGAGATCATGAATTTGCGAAATTTAAACAACACGAAATTTTTCACTTAAAAGGGTTTGGTTTTAATGGGTTGGTAGGGTTGTCACCCATTGCGTATGCGTGTAAGACAGCAAGTACGGCAGTTGCGATGGAAGATCAACAGCGTGAATTTTATGCCAATGGAGCGAAGTCCCCTAAAATCCTGACAACGGGTGATAAGGTATTAAATAAAGAGCAACGTGGCCAACTTGAAGAGAATTTCAAAGAAATCGCAGGTGGTCCCGTTAAAAAACGATTGTGGATATTGGAGGGAGGGCTTAAAGCCGAAGATATTGGTGTTAGCCCTCAAGATGCAGAAACAATGGCATCGCGTAAGTTTCAAGTCAGTGAGTTAGCTCGTTTCTTTGGTGTCCCCCCTCATTTAGTTGGTGATGTTGAAAAGTCAACGAGCTGGGGAACTGGTATTGAACAGCAAAACTTAGGGTTTCTTCAATATACCTTACAACCCTATATCTCTCGATGGGAAAATTGTGTTTCAAGATGGCTTCTAAAACCGAGTGATATTGGTAAATACCATGCAGAGCATAATCTTGATGGGCTATTGAGAGGGGATTCTACTTCTCGTGCGACCTTCATGAAAGCGATGGGAGAATCAGGTCTAAGAACTATTAATGAAATGAGACGGCTCGATAACTACCCGCCACTTGAAGGAGGGGATGTTGCATACCGACAAGCGCAATATTTACCAATAAATCAACTTAGCAAAGAGCCTCACGAAAGTGGGGCTTAATTATTTATGGGGGCAAAATGTCCGACATTAGAAAAACACTCGCCTTTGATGATGCAGAGATTAAATTCACCGGTGATGGAACCCAAGGAATTTTTGAAGGGTATGCATCTGTATTCAGTAATACCGATTCAGATGGAGATATTATTTTGCCCGGTGCTTTAAGGGCGTTTTAGCAAACCAGAAGCGTAAAGTAGCCATGTTCTATAACCATAGAGCATGGGAATTACCAGTAGGTAAATGGGAACACATGGAAGAGGACTCAAAAGGATTGCTTGTTCGAGGGCAACTGACACCCGGTCATAGTGGCGCTCAAGATTTAAAAGCAGCAATGAAACACGGTACCGTGGAAGGTATGTCAGTTGGTTTTGGTTGCGTTCGTGAGGATTTTGATGTGACTTCCTCTGGACGTATTTTTAAAAATATTTCTATGCTACGGGAAATCAGTATTTGTACTTTCCCTGCAAATGAACAGGCTCAAGTTTCGTCACTAAAAAGTGTCGATGGACTATCCACTATTCGTGATATTGAAGATTGGCTGAGAGAGTCAGTAGGTCTGTCAAAATCAGAAGCGATTGGCTTCATCTCCCGCTTCAAATCAGCTATTCGGAGTGAGTCCGATGGCACTCAAAAATCTCAAGTAGATTCCATTATTAACCAAATTAATTCATTTAATCTGAAAGGATAAATTATGTCTGATTTAACCCAAATTCAAAAAGCCATCGAAGACTCACAAACTAAAGTTAAAGAGTTATTTGATGAGCAGAAAAAGCAAATTGAAGAAACGGGAACCATTTCAAAGCAATTACAGACTGATTTAACAACCGTGCAAGAAGAACTAAAAAAAGCGGGTGAACGCCTGTTTGATTTAGAGCAAAAAGGTGCGACAAGTGCTGATGACCCAAATGCTAAAAAGGATTTCTCAGAACGAGCATCAGAAGAGCTTATTAAGTCGTGGAATGGTAGTGCAGGGTCTTATGAAGTGAAAACATTCAATAAGTCACTGGGTAGTGATGCAGGTTCAGCGGGGCCGTTAATCCAACCGATGCAAGTGCCTGGTATTGTCATGCCAGGTATGCGTCGTCTCGTTGTTCGTGATTTATTAGCGCAAGGTCGTATTTCTAGTAATTCACTAGAATATGTTCGCGAAAAACTATTTACCAATAACGCTGCTCCTGTGAAAGAAAAGGCTCAAAAGCCTGAATCTGACCTGACTTTTGAAAAGCAAACCACTAACGTGATCACTATCGCGCACTGGATCCAAGCGTCACGCCAAGTTATGGACGATGCGGCACAACTGCAGTCTTACCTGAACACTCGTTTATTATACGGTTTAGCATTAGTTGAAGAAAATCAACTACTTAATGGTGATGGTTCAGCTGATAACCTGACAGGTGTTAACCAAGTCGCAACTGCGTACGACATCACGCTAAATGCCACTGGGGACACGCAAGCTGACTTAATCGCCCACGCTATTTATCAGGTAACAGAATCTGAGTTTAGTGCATCAGGAATTATTTTAAACCCTCGTGACTGGCATACCATTGCACTAATGAAAGATAAAGAAGGGCGTTATATTTTTGGTGGTCCTCAAGCATTTACTTCAAATGTCATGTGGGGATTACCAGTTGTACCAACAAAAGCACAAACACAAGGTGAATTTACTGTCGGTGCATTCGATTTAGCTTCTCAAGTTTGGGATCGTATGGATGCAACCATTGAAGTGAGTCGTGAAGATCGCAACAACTTTGTGAAAAATATGCTGACTATTTTATGTGAAGAACGTCTAGCGTTAGCACACTATCGCCCACAAGCACTTATCAAAGGCTCTTTTGCAACAGCGGAAGGTAAGTCAACAAAATAAATAACAGGCAGGGGGAGGCAACTCTCCCTAATATTGCTTATGGATATCTTAGATGTAGTCTCACTTCCATTGTTAAAACAACATATTGAGTATGACGATAATGATCGCGATGAACAAATTACATTCTATGCTCAAAGTGCTCTCGATTATTGTTTGAGATGGTGTGATGAGCCAGCATGGAAATTACCTGAAGATATTCCTCATCCAGTTAAGTCGGCCATGCTCTTAGTGCTCGGAGATATGTTTGAACATAGAACTAGTCAAAGTGAAATTCAATTATATGAAAATAAAGCGGTAGAACGGTTGTTATTTCAATATCGGAATTGGCGAGGTGCTGAATGAATCCTGGTCGATTACGTCATAATATAAAAATACAAAAACCAACATTAGCACCCGATGCAATTAGCGGTAATGAAGTAATTTGGGAGGATTTCTTACCAAAAATACGAGCATCTATTGCACCTTATCAGGGGCGTGAATACTTTCAGGCACAGCAAGTCCAAAGTGAAGCCAGCACACGTATTCTTATTCGTTATGTGTCAGGAATAAACACGTCAATGCGTGTCGTTTATGGTGAAAGGGTATTCGATATCATCTCAATTATTGATCCGAAAGAGCAACACAGAGAGCTACAACTGATGTGCAAGGAAGGAGTTAATGATGGGTGAGATTAAAATCAGTGGATTGCCTGAAATACAACGAAAAATGCAAGAAGTTGCGCGCAAAGTTAGAAACCGTAGCGCACGCAAAGCAATGAATGCAGGGGCATCGACATTAAAAAAGGAAATTAAGAGCCGTGTCCCTATTTTAAAAGAAGATGTTCCACATCGACGCAAGGGGACGATTAAACGTAACGTTCGCTCTAAAACAAAGGTACAGCGTAACGGGCAAACAAAAACACGTATCTGGATAAAGTCTTTACCGGATAAAAAAATCACTGCATTCAAACAAGCCACAGGAAAAAGTGCAGCATTGAATCCGAATGATCCCTTTTATTGGTGGTTTGTTGAGTTTGGTACTTCAAAGATGCCGGCTCAACCTTTTATGAGACCGGGTTTTGAAGCTAAAAAAGAAGCCACCGCAAAAGTGATTGTTCAAACGTTAAAAGAGGAAATTGAGAAAACAAGGTAATAATATGATTTATCAATTAAAGGAAGCCCTTTCACCGCTAGTCGATGAAAGGGTTTTTTTTCAGGTATTGCCTGAAGGTAAATTGGTTTACCCCGCTATAGTGATCCAATTTTCCAGTATCACACCGAATAACGCGCTTGCTGAGATGGATCTTGATGATTATCGCGTCCAGCTCGATGTGTACGACTCTAACCCAAAAAACCTCACCGTAATGCGTAAGAAAATAAACTCAGTTATGACTGAAAGCATTCCTTTTTCTCAACGCATTAACACGTTTTTCGAATACGAACCCGATGTCAAATTACATCGGCTCATTCTGGAATTTATTATCTCATCAGATAAATAGGATATTGATATGGCAAAGCAAAAAAGTCATAAAGCAACTCCCTTCCTTGGCACGAAGCTGTTTGTTCAAACAGGATTAGGTGAAGAGGTTAGCATTACTGCTGCGACACTCTCTCCTGCCACGCTCACCATTGAAGGAAGTAAATTAAAAGCTGATGACATGATTGTGTTATCAGGTTTAGGCGAACTCGATGGGCGTTTTCCTGTCGCCAGTGTTGAAGGTGATAAGGTGACGTTGTGTGATGAAGTGGATTGGAGCGAGAAAACATTACCCACCGATTTCACCGAAGCAAAAGCACAACGAATTCAATGGTCAAATAATTTCTGTGCCGTAAAAAGCTTCAGTAAAGATGGCTCAACAACTGAACAAATTGATGTGACGACAATTTGTAGTGACGGCAAAGAATATGAGTCGGGTGACACTGAATACGGCTCAATTAAATTAACGTTCTTCTTGCAGTATAGCTCTAGCGCTGTTCAGCGATTATTACGTAAGTATGAAAATAGCAAAGAAAAATTTGCTGTAAAAATGGTGCTCACTCGCGATGAAGGCGCCATGTTCTACTTCGGCTCAATAGAAACAGGGATGAACATTGAGGGGAGCGTTGGACAGATGATGGACTCAGGTGTGTCGATTAAATTGTCTGGTCGTGACTATTTAAATGCTCCTTTAGCTTCTGTACAAAAAACTAATCTTAGCAAAACGAAATAAGGGGCACTATGTCAAGCGCATTATTACGTGAGTTGGTGTTAAATCAAGCACTTAAAATTACTCCTTTTACTTATCTAGATAATACCTTTTATGTTAAAGAACTGGATGTTGGCACCATGAATTACATTCAGCGAAAATTACGTCAAATAAAGATTAAGCTTGCAGAAGAGCAAGATATTTATTTAGACGAAGAGGATTCGGATCAATTCAATGAAGCAGTGAACCGTGTTTATGACGAGTTTGATGTGGCACGTATGCTGGCCTTTAAACTCTGTGATGAAAAAGGAGAGTTACTTTTTGATGCTGAAAATGAAGAGGACCTAAAAGGCCTTAATCGCTTAGGGCAAGGGTTCTCTAATGCTGTTTTTAATGCGGAGGCAGGTAACGAAAAAAACTCACAGACCGACGACAATTCCAAATAATATTGTCGTTGGCATTAGGTAAAACCCTTTCTGAAATAGAACAAATGCCAGAAAGCCATTTGTGTGAATACGAAGCCTTTTATCGCAAACAGCCCTTTGGTTTATGGCGAGAGGATTACCGAATAGCACAAGTGGCTCATCTTTTAGCAATAGCGAATTGCGATCCGAAATCTACCCCGCCTCAACTAACTGACTTCATGCCCATGTGGCAGAAAAAGCCCACAGAAGCTGAAGAGTGGGATAGCGTGACTCAGAATGTTTTAGCTCATCGTTAGCCCCTTAGTGGGGCTTTTATTTTATCGTTTTAAGGAGTTTCTATGGCAGGCGCATTGGGAACATTAAATATTGACTTAACGCTGAACACGGCTAGTTTCACCAATGCGATTAACCGTAGTCAGCATCAAACAGAACGATTTAATCAAAGTGTTCGTGTGAGCCTGCAGTCTATTACTGTTCAACAAGAACGCATGGCATCACAAACAGCAAAATCAGCCTCGTCATTTGCTAACTTTGCTAAAGTAGTGACAGGCGCACTTTCTGTTCATCAGGTGATCAGTTATGCCGATGGTTGGACGGACTTACAAAACAGATTGAAGTTAGTTACAAAAAGCACTCAAGAATTAAATAAAGCAACCAATGACGTCTATACCATCGCTCAAAAAACTTACCAATCTTTGGATGCTACGGCACAGGTTTATCAGCGTTTTTCTGATAATGCAGAACGATTAGGTATTAACCAGCAAAAAGTCGCTGAACTGACTGAAACGGTATCTAAAGCCGTCTCTCTTTCTGGAACCAGCGCAGCAGCTGCAGCAACGGGTTTAACACAATTTGGTCAAGCATTGGCGGCAGGTCGGTTACGTGGGCAAGATTTAAACTCTGTTATCGAACAAATCCCCGGTTTAGCACAAGCTATTGCCGAAGGCATGGGGATCAGTATGGGAGAGTTAAAACAAAAAGCTCAAGATGGTGAAACCTCGATAGATAAAATTATTGAATCATTAGAACGAGTGAAAGCCTCTGTTGATCAAAAGTTTGCCACTAGCATTACTACTGTTAGCCAATCCTTTACTAATTTACAGTCTGCAATGACGAGGTTTGTTGGTGAAACAAATCAAAGTACTGGTGCAACTCAATTATTAAATATGGGGTTATCTGCATTATCTAATAATTTTTCTGAAGTAATGAAAGTAGTAGAAGCATTAGCGGTTACGGCTATTGTGATAAAAATAACAAAATGGACTCAAGCTACTTATGCGCAAACTACAGCAACAAAATTAAAAGTCCAACAAGACCTGATTGCAGCTAAAGCGACGCAAGCAAAAATGACAGCAGAGTTAGAATTGGCTCGTGTTGAGATGCGTTCTTTGCAAGCACAACTTCAATTAGCTCAGACAGAAGCTCAGCGCAGTAGTATTAGAATGCGAATGAAAGCGCAATCTTCAATTATTGTATCGGCTACAAATGCCGAAACGTTAGCAATACAACGACTGAATGCAGCACAAAGAGCCAGTTCAACATTAGGGCGTGGATTTGGAGGGGCGCTTGCTTTTCTTGGTGGTCCATTAGGGATCGCGACGGGCCTATTGACAGCAGGTGCAATGGCTTATTATGAGTGGCAACAGCAAGCTGAACAATCAAGGCAAAAGGCTCTTGAGTATGCCGAATCATTAGACGTTGCAACAGAGTCATTGAAGAAATTAAGTGACGCAGAGCGTCAGGCGTCAATAGGTAAATTGTTTGATAGTTTTGACGCACAAATTGAAAAAATAGAAGAGCTAAAGAGAAAACAAGAGGATTTAAAAAAATCATCAGATTTTGGTGGAGCAAATAAAGGCATCTCTTTTTATTATACAGGAGATTACGAGTCATTTTCAGCGGAAGCAGTTAAGGCAAGGAAGGACGAAATCCAAGTAACTGCTGATCTTGAAACAAAGAATAGAGAATTAGAAGTTATACGTAAAAAAATGGCATTATTGCTTGATGCTGAAGTTCAAAAAAATGGAATGGTTTCTAATGCCTATGCACTTTATGCAAGTCGTATTTATGATGCATCGGTTAGATCTGATGAATTAATTGGTAAACTTCATCTACAAGGTTCTGCTTTTGATAATTTAGCGCAATCTATTCGCTCAGCCACTCAAGAGCAACAACAGTTTTCAGCGAATTCTTTAATCATCGTATCTGCTGATGCTCAAAAATCAATAGATGCCTCTCTCCGAGCTATTGAAAAAGCTAAGGCTACTGGCGAAGCATTAGCTAAACTGAACGCTGAGGATGTTCTCGCTAGTAGAAAAGTAACGCCTGATATGCAAGGCTATGATAAAGCGTTACAGGCTGAAATTGACGCACAACTTGCCTCACAATCTAAAAAAATCAAACCACCTAAAACGCCAAAATCAAGCATTGATTATGCCAAACAGTACACAAAACTCCTTTCTGATTTACAAGAAAAACAAGCTTCATTAATTGCAGATGGACAGAGTATTCAACTGTATGGCACCACATCTTCATTTAATGAATATAATTCTGCACTTGCCGATATCAAAAAGAATAAAGAAAAATTCGACGAAATATTAAAGATTGACCCAAAGGCAATCGAAACTATTAAAGAGAAAGCTAAAGCCATTGATGATATGGCTCGTGCTAATTCTGTTGCGCAATTTGCTTATGATCGCGGTAAAGAAGTTGAGCAAATGCAGTTTGAAACCTCTCTAATAGGAAAATCAAGGGCGGAACAGGAACGATTAAATGCCTTGAGGCAGGTTGATTTGCTTTATCAACAAGCAAAAGTTGATTTAGGAGATAAAGAACTCGCAAACTTACAGCGCAATGTTGAACTTACAAAGCAAAAAATTGATGCCGAATTACAAAAACGGGAGTTAATGAAATTAGATCCAGTCGAAGGGCTAAATCAGGGACTTTCAGATTTTAGTGATTCTGCTACCAATGTGATGGAAAACGTTAAAAATGTAACCGCTAATGCTTTGAATAATATGTCTGACTCTTTAGCTGATTTTGCTTTAACTGGTAAAGACAATTTTAAAGACTTTGCGAATGCTGTGATATCTGACATTACTCGTATGGTGATGAAAATGCTGGTTTTCAAAGCGATTGAAGCAGGAACCAGCTTTTTTATGGGCGGAGCTTCTGGCGGTGGTGATGCTGGTGGAGGACCAGGAGGACTTTTTGCGTATGGCGGATATACGGGCCATGGCGGAAAGTTTGAACCTAAAGGCGTTGTTCATGGTGGTGAGTTTGTTTTCACAAAAGAAGCGACAGCAAAATTAGGGATCGGCAATCTTTATCGCTTGATGAATTCGACACAGGGCTATGCTTCTGGTGGTTTTGTTGGTTCATTGGCTGGAAAGGTGCCTTCAACACCAGTCACAACATCATCTTCATCAGGAGTTAATATCACAGTGGTAAATCAAATTACAGTGACAGGTAATGGTGATGCTGTTCTTGCTCAAGCAATGAAAGAAGCGGCAGAGCAAGGCACCGAAGCTGGTGCACAAAAAGCAAGAGCGATTATATTGCAAGATTTTCAGAGTAATGGAACTGCACGTAGAACGTTAGGAGTGTAGATGAATATTTTAGCATGGCCAGAAGATGTATGCCCTATTAATGAAGATTGGCAATTACTCAGTAATAGTAAAACATTCACCTCTCCGTTTAATGGCAGTAGTCAAACAGTTCGTTTTCCGGGGAGCCGTTGGCGCTGTGAGTTAACGTTTAGTAATTTAAGCGAAGAAAAATCACGTAAACTTGAGGCTCTTGTTGCTGCACTTGATGGTATGTCAGGAAGAGTGAGAATATCGAGCTGGATCAGAAAAGGGAAAGAAGGGTACGGAATTCCTAAAGTTGCTTTAGCCGGTCAGTCTGGTGTCTCTTTACAAACATCAGGCTGGAAGCGAAATATGCGCGTCTTACAGCAGGGTGACCGCCTCACAATTGGGAATGAGTTGAAAATGGTAGTAGCCGATGTTGTTAGCGATAACGAAGGGCGAGCTGTTATTTCAATTTCTCCCATGCTCAGAACGCCACCTGCATTGAACGAAGAGGTGATCATCAAAGCCCCTTTTGGAGTTTTTCGATTATCAGACAACGATCAGGGAAAGTTTCAACATCGCCGGTTGGGATACTCTAATGTTACCCTTTCATTTGAGGAGGTACTGTATTAATGCAATATCATCCATTTTCTGATGGTATGGTAAAAGCAATCAATGAGGGTGCTTATATCGTACTTGCGGCTCGACTAAACCTAAAATCAGGGGTTACTTGTGCGCATACTGGCGTTGGTCAACTTGTGATTGCAGGAGAGACTTATTTAGGTGTTGGGAGTCTTGGTGAAATTAGCCAACTTAATGAAAACAAGACAACAAGCCCCCCTCAATTACAGCTTAAACTAGCTGGTTTTGACAAATCCCTTGTCGGTATGGTGATGAATGAACAAAGCCGAGGGAGAGAAGTGCGATTAATGATGGTAGCGATTGGGGAAGATGGAAAACCATTGTTAGCAGAAATATTGTTTGTCGGGCAGATCTCATCAATTAGCGTCGTTTCTGGTGAAGAGAACGCTGTTTGTGTTAATGTTTCTAATCGATTCGAACGATGGTCAATCGGTTTACCTGACAGGTTCACTGATGAATCATGGTCATCTAGAAGGCAAGGTGACCGTATCTTTCGCTATGTCGCTCAAATGGCTGAAAGGGCTATTTATTGGGGTAGCAAGAAAGACGCACCTGCATTTATTTATAAATAATTTTCATAAGGTAATGAAGTATGTATAAATATTTCTTTTGTATATTTTCTATTTTTTTCATGACGGGGTGCGCTAACCAAGAACCATTAAAGAAAGTAACTTCATCAGGCAAGCCGGAGGGCGTATACAGCAATACGACTAAATCATCAGTAAAAGATGCGTTAAGCACTTACTGTAATGAGAGAGGTTTTATAGTATTAGAATCAACGGATTCAGGGGTTTTGTGCTCAAAGAAAACTGAAGGCGGCACAGCTGTTATGTCACAACTTGCTATTGGTAACTCTTATTCAACAACACCAGAAGTAAAACTAAAATTTTCGATAAGTGAAGTGGGTGAAGTTATTAAAGTTTGGGCTGATGCTTGGTTTGAGACCCAAATGGCTATGGGGCAAGTTAATAGAATGGATATTAAGAACAATTCAGATATTAACCAAATACAAGATAGGTTAGATAATTTATCTCCTAAAAAAATTCAAGAAAAGAAATAAAGAAATTATCGAGGGGTGAATGAAACAACCAAACTGGACACTCCAGTTACCAGAAACCATAAGGGTGGCCATGAGCCGCCCTTTTTCATGGGGTGAATTTGACTGTTGTATTTTTGCCTCTGAATGTATTTACGCACAATGTGGTTTCTCTCCAATAAAACTCTTTCTTGGGCAATACAAAACCAAAGCAGAAGCCTTCAACCTTATTAAATCTAAATTTGGCTCACTTGATAAGGCAGTTTCCCACTACTTTAAATCTATTTCTGTTAATTATGTACAGCGTGGGGATCTTGTCATGTTTAAGGGTGATGACGGGGACAGCATGGCCGTAGTATGGGCGGGTAATTATTGGGGCGTTACTTCTATTGGCGTTAGACCCGTGCAAATTAACCCTATCAAAGCGTGGAGAGTAGAATAATGGGTGGTAATGGTGGATTAATTACAAAAGTGGTTGGCGCTGGGTTGATGATCGCAGGGTTATTCAATGGGGGGATCACCGCACCACTAGGCATCGCGTTAATGTCGGCAGGTATTGCAGTTCAAGTTGCTGGCTCTTTAATATTCAAACCGAAAATTCCCTCAATGGACTATCGTGACACTAGCGAACGCAAGCAAATGTTACGCTCTCCTTCTGCGTCAGAAACCGTCATTGTTGGGAAAACCGTTGCTTCTGGATTACTTTTCTTTGCTGAAGAAGAACCAGGAGAACAAGAGGAAAATGAAAAAATCACACTGGCGCTTGCTTTGGCTGGGCATTCTATCGATAGGGTGGGAAAAATTTGGCTTGGTGATGATCTTATTGAGACTTTTGGTGACAAGGCTTCGTGGGAATTACATAACGATAGAAAAGATGCTGATCCCTTTATGCTAAAAAACTGCCCATCATGGAAAGAGGATATGATTGGGCGAGGTATGGCTTGGTTACGTGTGACACTCACATTTGACCAAGAAAAATTCCCTTATGGTTTACCCAATGTGAAATGTGAAATTTGGGGTAAAGAACTCTTCGATCCGCGTACAGGGGAAACACAATGGTCGAATAATGGTGCTCTAGTTATTCTTGATTATTATAGAGATTATTTAAAAGTTCCTGATAGCGATATTGATTTTGAAAGTTTTAAACAATCTGCGGATTTATGCGATGAAAATGTAAGTAATGCTGAAAATGGCTCGGAGCACCGATACACGTTAAATGGTGCTTATGATCTAAATGAAAGCCCATCTAGCGTATTGGAAGCAATGCATAAATGTATTAATGCGGAGCCTACATTCACGGCAGGAAAACACGGTATTCAAGTTGGCGCCTATTATGGACCAGCATTGAAAACTATTACAGAATCACAACTCATTGATACTGTAACTTGCACCCCTGAAACGGGGCTGAAAGATGCTACTAATGCGGTGTATGGTACTTTTATTGACGCTGAGCAACTCTATACTAAGACAGATTTTACGCCTGTTATTGTCAATGAATGGATAGAAGAGGATGGTTTAGAAATCAGGGAAAACGTTGATTACCGCTTTGTTACCAGTCCTTATCAAGCACAGCGATTAGCTCGACAATACTTGCGCAAAAAGAAAGCCGGTAGGCGTGTTCAGCTGACAATGAATTTAGATGGTTATGCGTATCGCCCTGGTGAAGTTGTTATATTAGATTTACCTTCTTTAAATATTAGTGGTCTTGAGTTTCGTATTGCAGAATGGACATTTCATGCTTTAGATGGTGTATCTTTAACACTTGAAGAAGACGGTGCTTATTTATATGAAGATGTGATTGGTAAGCCTTTTATTAGACCTCCATTCACTAAATTACCCACCGGTGGCGTTGCAGCGCCTATTAATCTGGCCTTTGTTCCGCTTTCTGTCACCGATATCGTTCAAGGTTACATATCATGGCAGAACGTGGCATCTGATATTCGCTATAACACGGTTAATATTCTCCAGAATGGCAAGGTTATACAGTCTATTCAGGTACCGGGTGAACGGGTCGAGATTAATGGTTTAACGAGAGGCACTTATCGTGTTGAGGTGAGAGCGATTAATGTCGCCGGTGCTATGTCTGCACCTGCTATTAGTGATTTTGCTATTCAAGCACCACCTGCGCCGATTGGTGTTGAAATAACGCCGGGTATGTTCAGTTTAACAGCATCACCTAAACAGGGCGATAGTGCTGTCTTTGGCTACACATTTGAGTTTTGGTTCAGTGAGAAAAAACTCGCTAATCTCTCTGAAAATGAAGTAATCACCAAAACAAACAAAGTTGGTCAAGGAAATTTCTGGACGCAAGAGAATTTAAAAGCTGGCCACACGTATTATTTCTATATCAGAACTATCAATAGCTATGGTAAATCTGCATTTATAGAAGCTTCCGGTATTCCAGTTTCATTGCCTTCAGATATTTTTGATGATTTAGATAACACGGTTAGAGAAACAGATGCGTTTAAAGAGCTGGGTAAAAAGCTTGATTGGAACTCAGAAACTGCGCTAATTCTCAGTAATGCGGACTCTCAGCTATCACGCAGTTTGTTAGTGAAACATGGGCAATCTCAAGCTGGCATTCGCGAGCTATGGCAGGCTCGTGCAACGGATATCGAAGCATGGGCACAGGAAGTTAAAGAAATTTACTCCGCTGTTGGTGACAACAAGTCTGCAATTAAAGAAACTCAAACTTCAATTACCAAGCTTGATGAGGCTTTTGGTCAGCGATTTACTGAGATTCGTACGGAAATGGATAAGGCTCAGGCCGATATCATTTCAAACTCTACTGCCATCTCTAACACAAATAAGGCTTTTGCTGAAAACAAAACACAAGTTCAGGCTAAGTTTGATAAACAAGAAGGCATGATTCAGGAGAAGATGCAAGCCACCTTTAATCAAGCGGGTGATGGTGTTGTCACTCATTCCATCAATATCACGATTGTTCATAACAACGTGAAATACAATGCGGCAGGGCAAGTCATTAGTGCTCAGGTTAAGAATGGTAAGTTGGAATCATTCTTTGGTTATAACGCCAATAACTTCGCATGGTAC
>NZ_LXEV01000031.1 GCF_001654965.1 Proteus hauseri ATCC 700826 | reverse complement strand
TCACTCCTGCTGGAATGGTATGGAATACAACATGGGGAACTGGCAACACAACGGTAGACAGTAACGGGTTTATTAAACGAGCCTCCCCCATCATTGACATTTATCCCGACGGTACATTTACCACCAACGATGAGTCAGAAGGCGCTACGGTTACTCGAGTATCTCAGGGCGAATATCTTATCGAGGGTGTACTTGGATTTAATTCCGATGCAGGCTGGGGCGGTGTTGATGGCGGTATTGAAATTCCACTCGATGTAAATAAACAACCGCTAATATGGGTTAACTCTAAAATTAATTCCGACGGCTCTATTCTCGTTAAAACTTATCATCGCACTCATCCTGATGCTCCATCATTTGCGAATAATGAAATTGATGGCTTTAAAAATGGCGACCCAATTGATATTCCAGCCGGTCGTTTTATTTCTGTTCGTGTACAGATGCCAGAGCAATCAATCTATAACGTGAGAATGCGTAAGATGGAAGAAGCGCAGAAAGCAGAAGAGGAACGCAGACAAAAAGAAGAGGAAGAAAATCAGGACACCAATAGCGCACCAGAAATAGTGTTTTCCAAAAGTTTATAGTTGTATTTTGTATGTAGAGCAACGAATTCCTTTTTATGTACTCAATTGCTCACATTGTTTTTAATCAAAATAAAAAAACAATATTTTCCTGTAATTATGGGATTCATATTTTATTTTTCCTTATTGGCAGAATGGTTTCTGCTGATAATGATTGTTTTGCTTTAATTATCTCTTTTTCATTTGAAAAATTATAATTAGGTAATAGTTCTTGAGGTTTGACTCCTAAAATAAATGCGATAGAGAATAAATGTTCAACGGTAATTTTCGCACCTCCATTTTCTAACCGAGAGTAATGTTGTTGGCTTATTCCGAGCTTGTTGCTCATTTGTTTACCTGTTAATTTTAGCTCCGTCCTTTTTTGTTTTATTTTATGCCCGATGATGAAATCTAGCGTACCCATGATTTTTTATCTCCGTTATAGATAATTTGTAATTAGCTTTTATAAAGCAAAGAGTTACAAGGCTATTCTATTATAGATAAAAATATTTTTTTATCTATTAAAATAAAACTTTTTATATGGTAGGCATACACTACATCTGTATGTGCTAGAAGAATATGAAGGGGAACGAAGGTTAGAGGAAAATGACATGGTATTGTATTTTAAAATTCAAACAGCTACTAGTTAATATTAGTATTGATTTGACATTCTCCCCGCTCTGAAGGATGGGGTTTTACGGCGCACCTGATAAGATTTTTTATTATTACAAACTTATCATTTGAGAAAAGAGCTTTGTATATAGTGGCCGTAATATTATAAGTTCTTTGTGTCTTTTGTAATGGGCTGTTTGGATTAATCAATTCTGATGTACTTACCTTCAATAAAGACCTCTCCGTCATTTTCACATTTCACAAGACGACACTTTCCTTGTAATCCATACCGACTAACGACACAGCGAACACCCGGTGATGAACTTGAGCCATGGTGTTTGTTTTGTCGTCTTTCATAGCTGGATATCTTCTCTAATAAGCCATCTTTTACCATGCTATCTAATGTTCTGCGAGTAGATTCGAGAATGCTTTTCTTGTTAAAAGAATCCATTCCTTTAAGCATATAAGCTACACCTGAAACGTCGAAAGGTGGTGCGCCAATTTCACCCGTTACCCATTCAAGATTGTCAGGTTTAAATAATTCCATTATCTCTTTTTTGCGTGAGGTCATTCTCATTTTTAATATTCCTTATTGTGGGTTACATCTATCCTACAATAAGGAATTTAAATGATATATAAATACTATGCTTCTTTTAGCGACGATAGTTTTTCACACCATGTATCAAGCGTTTCTCGTTTTTCTCTTAAATAATCATATCTATCATAATGCTTTTGAGAAACTCCTGGTCTTTTGTGGTTTTGTACCATATCCCTTAACTCAGAACTTATTCCCATTTCTCCAGCCAATGTTTTGAATGTTCTTCTCACATCTCTAGGTGTAAATTTCTCAAACTCATTTTTCTTACAAAATTTATTTAATTGTTTAGCGTATTCAGACGTTAGCAAGTGTCCTTCTTTAGTATCAGCAGGGAAAAGATAATTTGATGTTGGATACAATAGTTCTTGGATATTAAGAATATCAATAGCAGGCTGTACCAGTGGAATGACATGATAATCGCCTGTTTTTGAAATATGAGGTGGAACCGTTAATGTATTGTTCTTTTTATCCCAATTGTCGCGAGTATTGGCCAGAATTTCCCATGGCCTTTGTCCTGCGGAATAAACGCAAAATAGAAATAGACGCGCATAATCTGAGTTAATAGGGCATTCGATGGTGGGCTTATTGAATAGCTCTAATAATAGCTTCAACTCATCCCATGATAAAAATCTATCTAACGCTTTATCTGCACCTTTTTGTCTAGGAACCACAGTGACAGGATTTCGTTCCAATCCATAAATAACGCGCTCGTTTATTTTTGCTGGATCATTATCGGCAAATAACCCGAAGTTGAATACCGCATGTAGGTTTGCTCTTACTTTGTTCGAACCTGCCAAAGCACCTCGGGAGATAAACTCAGAAAGTATTCTTTTTATATGATCTGGAGTCACATCTTTTGCAGGCATAGAGGCATCAATATGCTTACTATCTAGAACCTGATTTAGTCTGTTTTGAGTTTTATCATATGAACGCTTGCCTTGTCGTTTTTGATCTTCAATGTAATCATCAAAAAGCTGTTTTACTGTGGCGTGTTCATATTTTATTCTCTCTGGGGATGATGATTCGGTAGCAGCTGCTACGGATTTTGCTGCAGCATCTGCTAGTGATAAATTAGGGTAATCACCAAGCGATATAAATTTCTCTTTTCCATCTTTGAAGTAGCGGTAGACGAAAACTTTTCTTCCAGATGGATATGTTTTTACGCCAAGGCGTCCAGTGCCTCTAGTCGCTGATGCTTGCCAAGTATAATACGCAGATTTCTTTGGTTTCAGTCCTCGTATTTTACTATCAGTCAGTAATACGCTAGCCATAACTAATTTCCATTTACAGGTTGTTTGCGGGTCAAGTAACGGGTCAAGTAACGAAGAAATGATATGAAACTAGCTGAAATCATGCAAGGTATATAAATCCTTGTAAATCAAAAAGATGAAATCTCATGAAATTATATAAAACTCAATGAAATCAGTATATAACGCCCTTCTAAGCCGTAGGTCACAGGTTCGAATCCTGTAGGGATTTAAAATCAATCATTTCTGTTTATCTCAACATTACTATTTTTCTATTATGAGACGGATCTGTGTCGCTCTTATTAAGACGTTATTGATTTAGCCATTATCATAATTTGAAAATTTCTAAATTATAAAGATAGTTTTAATTATTTATTATTCAAACATTTTCTATTCAGAAAAAGAGAGCTAATTTTTTGTTAAAATAATATTTTTGTTAAAACAATATTGAATAAATTAAAATTTAATTAGACTTAATATTGGCTTAATATGGATTTTATCTATTATTAAAAATAATTATAGAATATTAAATCAGAATAATTAAATTATCTATTTCTGTTATTCCAAATTATCTCACAAAAAGTCTCTCAAACTTGATATGTAACCAATATGTTACTTTACTGTTTTATCACTCTTAGCCCCAACTCCTTCTACCTTTCCATCCCTTAAAAAAGAATATTAATAAAATCTTTTATTATTCAAAATATTAACTAATTAAATAATTACGTAGTCGTACATAATTAATAGTAAAAGATTTCAAAAAATTATTATTTCCCATGAAAAATTTCTCAATTTTATGATTTGTTGGAATTTATAGCCTCTAGACAGAAATTGATTACTAGAATGAAAATAATACCACCACTTTACTAATGGTTTACAAATAGTTTACAAAAGGAATAAAATGGCGTTATTGTTCGAGTGTTAATTATTCATCCTATGAAAGGAACTATTTCAAAATGGCAATAACCAGAAGAAAATTTATTATTGGTGGAACAGTTGTTGCTGTTGCTGCTGGCGCCGGTATTTTAACTCCAATGTTAACTCGAGAGGGACGATTTGTCCCAGGCACACCAAGACATGGTTTTGTTGAAGGAACGGAAGGCGCATTGCCAAAACAGTCTGATGTTGTGGTTATTGGTGCGGGTATTTTAGGAATAATGACAGCAATTAACCTTGTTGAACGTGGGTTAACTGTAACTATCGTTGAAAAAGGAAATATTGCAGGTGAACAATCCTCTCGTTTTTATGGCCAAGCAATAAGTTACAAAATGCCAGATGAAACTTTCCTACTTCATCATCTTGGAAAACATCGCTGGCGTGAAATGAATGCCAAAGTTGGTATTGATACTGCTTATCGCACACAAGGTCGTGTTGAAGTTCCTCTCGATGAAGAAGATTTAGTTAACGTAAGAAAATGGATCGAAACAAGAAGTAAAGATGTTGGCTCAGACATCCCATTTAAAACAAGAATTATTGAAGGCGCTGAGTTAAATCAACGTCTCCGTGGCGCGACAACAGATTGGAAAATTGCAGGATTTGAAGAAGATTCTGGTAGTTTCGATCCAGAAGTTGCGACTTTTGTCATGGCTGAATATGCCAAAAAAATCGGTGTTAAGATTTATACTCAATGCGCAGCAAGAGGATTAGAAACTCAAGCGGGTGTTATTTCTGATGTAGTAACAGAAAAAGGGGCGATTAAAACGTCTCAAGTCGTTGTTGCTGGCGGCGTATGGTCTAGACTCTTTATGCAAAATCTAAATGTTGATGTTCCTACATTGCCAGCATATCAATCACAACAGCTTATTAGCGCAGCCCCTAACGCGCCGGGTGGCAACGTCGCCTTACCTGGTGGTATTTTCTTCCGTGAGCAGGCGGATGGTACCTATGCAACATCTCCTCGTGTTATTGTTGCTCCAGTAGTAAAAGAGTCCTTTACTTACGGTTATAAATATCTGCCTTTATTAGCGCTACCCGATTTCCCAGTACATATTTCATTAAATGAGCAATTAATTAACTCATTTATGCAATCGACTCATTGGAAATTAAATGAAGTTTCTCCATTTGAGCAATTCAGAAATATGACGGCATTACCTGATCTTCCTGAATTAAATGCTTCATTAGAAAAATTAAAAGCTGAATTCCCAGCATTTAAAGAATCAACATTAATTGATCAGTGGAGTGGTGCAATGGCTATCGCACCAGATGAAAACCCAATTATTTCTCAAGTAAAAGAGTATCCTGGTTTAGTGATCAATACTGCAACAGGTTGGGGTATGACCGAAAGTCCTGTATCAGCAGAACTTACGGCTGATCTATTACTTGGTAAAACACCTATTTTAGATCCAAAACCATTTAGTCTTTACAGATTCTAATGGTTGCTTATTATACAATAGCCCTCTTTTAGAGGGCTTTTTTAATTATGTTTTAGATAAAAAAATTCAATTAGGTTGAATTAATTCACGAAAGTTTTCTTAACTCGAACGGAAACACGGAAATAAGATACCCAAATAACAGCATGGAAAATACTGCGAATAAGATCAATAGTATATTCAGAATCAACGGGGGCTTGCATTCCATACATCAAAATTAATCCAGCAATACCTTTTGTCGCAATATTTGCGATAAGCAAGAAAATATATAGCTTTGGCGTTCTTGTTAGTTTTTTGAAAAAAGAAATTGCTGTAACAATAATAAGAGTAAAAATAAACAGGTCTAAGATAAATGCAAAACCCAAATATAATTTCCAACTTGCTGTCACTAAGCTTAATAATGGAAGTGTTTCACTAATCGCTTCAACAATACTGATTAAACTAGTGATAAGCATAAAAATGAGACCGATAGCAGGAAGGTAAAGCCATCCTCCAATTTTTTCTGTTAATTTCTCACTACATTTATCACAGTATTCAGTGTATTGAGAGATTTCCTTTTCACCACATTTAATACAAACCCACTTATGCATATGAACAATCCTTTGGTATTAACATAACCTGACAAAGTTTAATGTGATTTTTTATAAAAACAATGTTCAATTTTATTAATGTAATGAATAAGTCAGGCTGGCGAATACCTAAGTGAAATATCACTTATAACTAGATGAAAATAGTTGATAAATTAGAATGTTATAGTCTAGTTTAATTTTATTAATCTCAATATATAACGTTTATATAGGAGTAAAAAATCATTTTTAATGATATATAAATAACCACCTTCCACTTATGATATTAGATTCTTTTGCAGTACAAGAGTAGGGAAATAGTATAATTAAAGAAAGTAAGAAAGTAAGAAAGTAAGAAAGTAAGAAAGTAAGAAAGTAAGAAAGTATATCGAGTATTACGACAATGAGTAAAGATACTTTATCGGGGATTAAAAATAGATGAAGGACATAATCTGATAGCCGTGATGATAATGTTATTATTTATGATGACGATAAAAATATCTAAATAGACAACAAACAGAACACTATCTATCTAGCCTGTTAGCAATAAGTGGCAATTAGTCATATTAGCTATTAAAAAATGGTTGATCACTTATTCGATTAATTAATTTTTAAAAAATAATAGATATTGTTCTTTATTATTAATAATAAAAAGTCCCATAATAGTATGTAAGCTGAGGTCATAAAGAAATTTTATTAAATAATTTTAATAGTTAGTTACAAGATGGCTTGCCAGTTCGATGATTAATAGCACCACTTTTGATTAATAAATTCTGTATTTCTTTAAAATTATTTTCACATGCGTAAGTGAGTGCACTCTGATTATAAGCAGATGACGAAATATCTTTTATTGTCGTTGAAAGATTTACATCTACACCTTGTGATAAAAGATATTTCACTGTATCAATTCGATTGTAACTCACTGCAACCATTAAGAGTGTTTCGCCATCATTATCTAAATTTTGGTCATTTAAATTAATATCATTTTTCATTAGGTTATAAATTTTTTCAACAACTTGAGCATTATTACCTAATACGGCAGATTTTAATGCATTACAGACATCATCTTTATCGCCTTTATCGCCAGCCCAAAGATTCGCTTTTTGTGAAATTAAATAATCGACCATTTCATCATCGCCAATAAATGCAGCCCATCCCAGTGCTGTTTGATAGAGACTTCCTGTATCTTTGACTTCTATATCTTGTCCATTGCCTACCATCGTTTTGACTTCATTTAAATCGCCATGCTTTACGGCATCAAACCATAAAGCATTTCTTCCTGTACTTGGTGAAGTATAGAAAACACGTTGTGGTAAGCGTGTTTCATTAGCTAATTCAATCATATCAGAATAGTTTGATTTAAATGAACGATACTCTTGAGGATTTTTTTCATTTATAACATATGCTTGCGTGTTAAAAGATATTAATAATAAAAGTATAATTTTCCGAATAAACATTTTGCTTTCCCTTCAATTTTATTAATCACTATTTCTTATAGATAGTAGTTTATTAAAAATAATATTTATTAGTGTTGAGATTTGAAACAAAATGTAAAATTTATGATTGATCTATTTATCTTATGTTGTTATTGATGGGGAATGATAAATTTTATTTAATTTGAAATATAATTTTTGAGTTTTTACTTATATTTAATGTCTAAATATATTCTTTGATAATGCAGTGAGTATTTTTCATTATCAATAATGTTAATTATTCTTTTTATGAGAATAATTAACAAATATTTTACAGTGAAAATTTTTTATCTATACTTTATAATATCGGAAGAAAAAGTGTAATTTACTGCACAAAATAAACATTAATATCGTAATTATAAGATTAATCAAAGTTACAGCCGCTATCCTTTAAAAGGAGTTGTTGATATTATTTTACTCACTTCTTTGAGCAATATAAAAATAAAAAAATAAATATTGCAAAACTGTTATTTAAGGTAGAAGTGTTAGTTTTTTTTTGATAAATGGGCCTGTTACTTAGGTATTTTTACCTAAAAATGGTATTTTTTATTTTAAATATTTTATAGGGATGTTATGACTAAAAAAATTAAGATTTTGCTTGTTATTTTTATATTCGTTTCCATTTTCTTTGGCCTTTTTTTTATTAAAAATAGTCCAGTTAGCTCTATAACTAATATCCAGCAGGGATATGATTTTTATGAGCAAGGAGACTATCAGAATGCTCATGACTATTTTTTATCGAAGGCGGATGATAATGCTCAGGCTGCATTTAGTTTAGCAATGATGTATTGGGATGGGAAAAATATCGCTGGCGATAAATCAAAAGCTGAATATTGGCTATTAAAATCTGCAAACCAAGGTAATCGAAATGCGTTATATAATTTAGGTTATTTTCGTTATCATGGCGAATTACAAGATATTCCTGAAGATTTATATGGCTTGGCTTCGCTCAACAAAGCGGCAGAGTTAGGAGTCGTTAATGCCCAAATTCTTTTAGGTGAAAAATATTTTGAAGGGGATGGTAATAAAGTTACCATTAATATTCCAAAAGCAAAAGCCTTATTTACTCAAGCTGCTGAGCAAAATTCAAGTATCGCTAAGCTTGCTCTTGCTGCTATTGCTTATAAGTATGATGATGATGCGAAAAAAGCGATTAAAATATCCGAAGAGTTATTAACTCCAGAATTTCCTTTTCCAGCAATTCTATTAGTAAGTATTTATCAAGATGGTGGTAAAGAAGTTGAAAAAAATCCAGTTTTAGCAGAAAAATATAAAATGCTGAGTATTAAATATTTTTCAAATATATTTGAAGGAATGCAAAATTTAGAACCTACTGCGCTTTCTCTTTATGGCTATCAAACAGAAGAAGAGCAAAAAGAGATTATTAATAATTTAATTCTTTTAGCAGAAAAGGGTAATGAGAATGCTATTTACTCATTGTTTGAAAGGTATACTACAGGTAGAGATGTTAAGCGAGATGAAACAAAAGCCCTCTCTTATCTTCAGCCATTAGTTGATAAAAAAGACCCTAAAGCACTTTATTTGCATTATATAACATCAAAAGAAAATACAAACTATCTAATTGAAGCTGCTGAGAAAAATTATCCTGATGCAGTTTATCGACTTTATCAAGTATATGCGAATATCTATTTTGATGATAATTTAGATTATGATATGGAGCTAGCGGAGAAATATTTAACAATAGCCGCAGATTTAAAACATAAAGAAGCTCTTTTTAATATTATTAATAATGGGTTAAGAAACTATTATGATAAAGATGAAAAATTAGATTTATTACTTGAAAAGTATACCGGATATTTACTAGAAAATTATTCTGATGATGCTAAAGCATTAATGCTAGCAAGTATGGTTTATCATGAGAATAGTAGTAGTAAATTATACGATTTAAATAAAGCTTTTGATTTAAATTTAAAAGCAAGTGAGTTATTACCCAATAACTATAATAAAGGTAAGCTTGCATATAAATACGCTTATGGGTTAGGTACAAAACAAAATTTAGAAAAAGCAGTGATTTTATATAAAGATATAATAAAGGAGAGTAATGATCGAGAAAGATATCATCAAGACCTTATTGTTCTATATTATCGTTATGATATTAATAAGTATATTGATAAAAACGCAATTATGTCATTTATTAAAAATGATATAGAAAAAGATAATAATTACCAGTTTGCTTATTATTATGCGGATGAGTTATTAAAAGAAGATGCGGAAAAAAATAAAGATAAAGCCTTTGAGATCTATTTGAAATCAAATGAAGAGTCTTATAATTCTCAAGTGCACTATGCAAAATCACTGGTTCAATATCAAGAGAACAAACAACAAGAAGCGATTGAAAACATAATAGAGATTTTATCTAAAGAGAGATATTACAACTCTTTAACAGCACAAGAAAAAGAAGATATTAAATTTATTTTATTTAAATATGGTGCTGATAATGAAGATGCCAAAAAATATTGGGTCTATTTTGCACTGAATGAAAATAATATTGAGGCACAGAAATTAGTTGATTCGTTGTTAGGTAAAGATCCTATTGTTAGTTATCAATATGCCATCACTAAAATAAACAAAATAAAAAATATTGATTCGGTTAAAGATGAAGAATTGAAATATTATTATGATTATATTCTGTCATCAGCAAATTTAAATTATGTCGATGCAATAACATATATAATTAAAAATCTTAATAATACCAATTACATTGGTGGCGACTTATTTTTTAAAAATAAATTTAGGCATTTAACGGGGATCCAACCTGATCAAATTATTGTGTGGTATGAAAAATGTGCCAATTTAGCTGATTATCAATGTTTGTATGATCTTGGGGAAATTTACCAAAAAGGGAGTTATGGTGTTATATCTGATTTTGATAAAGCTCTTTATTACTATAATCAGATAAAAGATCCTGATTTTAGTTTTTTAAAATGGCGCTTGGATGAAATTAAAAAAGGTATCGATGAGAGAAACCTGATTATTAAAGGTGTCGAAGCAGGTGATGCCGCAGCATATTATAAACTTTCTCAAGCATATAAATATGGAAAGTTTGGCTTAGAACAAAACTCTCAGAAATGGTTGTTTTATTTAGAAAAAGCTACCAATGCAAGAAATGAAGAAGCATTAATAGAAAGTATAAATTATTATAGTAAAGATGAACTCATTAAAGAAAATAGGGCTAAATTACTTAATTATTATCAACAACTCGCTAAATTAGGTAATAGAAGATATACCGAAGACTTAGCCAAACAGTATTTACAAGGTAGCTTACTTGTTGAAGCAAATAGAGCTAAAGCAAGAGAATATTTTATTAAAACAAATGAAAGTGATAATTACTATCTTGAGAGCATGAATGAATTTGATCTTAATTTAAAACTCTCTAATGAAAGTACTATTGCTAAATATCGTGTTGGTCGGGCTTATCAACAAGGTCATGGTGTTAAACAAGATGTGATCAAAGCACGTATTTATTTAAAAGCAGCGAGTGAAAATGGATATGAAGATGCTATTTATGCCTATGCTAATTTACTGATATCTGGTTCTTATGATGAAAATGAAAATAAATGGATTATTGAACCAGACTGGAATGAAGCAATTACTTGGCTAAGAAAATATCCAAATAAAAATCAGTTTAATAAAGAAATTCAGTTCTATGATTCGACAGTAACTGTTGCTTTAAAAGGGGATGCTGATGCTATTTTAGCTGTAGCTAATAAGTACCGAGATGATAGCAAACTCTTTGCTGCAAAATTGTGGTACGAAAAGAGTTTAAATGCAGGTAATTTTGCAGCCATTAAAGGCTTAACTGATATTACTGAAGACGTCAGTGAAAAGAAAAAATGGTATCTCTTAGGTATTAAAAAAGATGACCTCTATTCTGGAATTCAATTAGCAGCGATTTATTTATCTGAACCAGAAACAACAATAGATTCAGATAACTATAAACTGGCTATTGAGTATTTAGAAAAAGGATCACGAGATATTGATGATGAATTATCACTATTTGCATTTGAAGCGTTAGCTGATCTTTATCAAATGGGAACAGTAAACGAAAATAGAAAACCGGTTATTTTAAAAGATACATCTAAATATTTAAGTTTATTAGAATCCGAGTCTGAAACGCGTAATGAAGCGCTTATTCGGTTATTTGAATATTATGCAGTTAATGAATTTGATAAAGCATTAGCTTATTTATATGTTGCAGATGAGAGAGGAAGTTTAACCGCAACACGTAAATTATTTGAGTTAACCGTGCCAAGAAATACATGTAATACCTATTCTGATATTGAAAGGTCTTCTCAATATTTATCTAAATGGGTAGAAAAAAGTCAGCAAAATGAAGCATCAAAAAGAGAATTAAATTATCACGCTGGTATATTGATGAATATGTTAGCTGATGCTTATTTAGAGAATGAGTGCCAAGAAAATTTTGACCTTGATAAAGCAATCTATTGGTATCAAGAGTCATTAAAATATGACAAAGAAACTGGATTGTCAGGACTTTATAAAGTTTACTCGCAAAAAGGTGATGCTAAAGAAGCCTATTATTACGCGTTATTAAAAGATAAAAGAATATCTGATAACAAGCTGATTAATACACTGAGTGAAAATGAGAAACGCGAGATAGAAAAACGCGTAGAAAGTTATCATCAGACATTAAAATTTGAGCCTTACCGTGAAACAATAGAGAGACAAATAAAAGCAGCCGAAGCAGGTGATGGTAAGTCCGCTTATTATTTAGGAAGCTTTTATTCTCGTGATGACGTTCTCCCTAAAAATACCACTAAGATGCTCTATTTTTATGAATTAGCGGGCAAATCGGGAAATCCTTGGGGATACAATGCATTAGGTCGATTATATCGTGATGAAAATGATCATAATATTAAGCAAGATGGTGAGAAAGCACTCTATTATTATGATTTAGGTGCTCAACTCGGAGATAGTAATACGGCACACCTTGCAGGTGATATGCTGTATTTAGGCCAAGCTGGAATTGAGAAAAATTACATTAAAGCCGCAGAATATTATGAGCAAACTGATTTAGAGCAAGGTGCGCATCATGGATTAGCAAAATATAAACTTGCTTATATGTATTATGAAGGATTAGTTGGTAATAAGAGCCAGCAAGATCTGCAAAAAGCTTATGATTATTTACAGCTTGCCGCCAAATATCAGAATAAGCAGGCGATAAACGCTTTAAAAGAGTGGGATTTCTCTAGTATTAAACATTAATAGATTATCTATTAGATGATTAAAAAATTGCCCTATTACTAACAAGTTGTAGGGCAATTTATTATTACTTATTGAATATCTGAAAAATTAATCAAGATAAGATAAAGGCCAATGTTTAAAATAGATATGATTGGCTTGCCAGTCTACTTTTTGTGTATTGTCACTTAATAAATGGCGGGCAACAGTAAAGGCAAATTCAAAGCTCACACCTAAACCTTTAGCGCTAATAAATTTTCCATCAACGACAATATCTTGATCAAGATAATGGCCATCATCATATTTATCTGCCAGTTTATCTCCGGTGCTGTAATTACGGCCTTCAAGCAGATTATGTGCAGCTAATACTTTTGCACCAGAAGAACAAAGGGCACAAATATATTTATCTTCAGCAATATGATGCTTAATAAAGCTAATCACTTGCTCATTAGCACATAGTCGATCTGTGCCTTTAGGACCACCCGGCATCATTATTGCGTCATAACTCTGTGTTTGTTTTTCAGTTAATAAATAATCGGCACTAATTTTAGTACCAAAATAAGTATTTAAAACCAAGGTATCCATACAAGAAAGGACATCTACATGAATATCAAGACGGCGCATGATATCAATAAAAATAACTGCTTCGCCTTCCTCAAAACCATCGGCCAATAACACGGCAACCTGTTTCATCTTGTTTATCCTTTATTTTTTAATAATGAATGGATGCTTTGAATATGATTAGCAATAGCCTGTTTATCTTGATTATCAATAGATTCAGAGGTTGCAATCCAACTGCCACCACAAGCAATAACTTGAGGTATAGCAAGGTATTCACTGACATTATTTAAGCTAATCCCTCCTGTTGGCATAAATTGCACTTGAGCATAAGGTGAGGCCAATGCTTTAAGCATTTTTATTCCACCAGAGGCTTCAGCAGGGAAAAATTTTAGTAATGTCAGTCCCTTTTCTAAAGCGACTTCGATTTGGCTCGGATTATTAATGCCAGGCACAATATCAATACCATTTTTTAAACAGTAATCTACCGTGGTTGGGTTATAACCCGGAGAGATAACAAAACTTGCTCCTGCTTCTTTTGCTTTATCAGCTTGCTTTGGTGTGAGTACGGTTCCTGCACATAAAATCAATTCAGGAAAATTTTCGTGCATTAATTTAATGGCTTTTGCGGCGGCAGGGGTGCGAAAGGTAATTTCGGCAACGGGTAACTGATTTTGGGTTAGCACTTCACCCAGCCAAATTGCATCTTCAGCGCGATTAATTTGGATCACGGGGATCACTTTCAAAGATGAAAGAGTATCAACAATTGACTGCGTCATAATTGTCCTTGATAAGTAAATAGAATAAATCGGTAATTTCGTGAGGAATAATGGCACCATGATGTTGGATAACTAATCCCGCCAGTGTATTTCCCCATAAACAACAACTAGGTAAGCACTTTTTTTGTAACCATGCGGCGATAAATGCGGCATTAAAAGAGTCGCCAGCAGCGGTTGTATCAATCACATTATCAATAGGTTTTGGTGTGATATAGCCAGACAGGCCATCTTTAGACCAAAAAGCGCCACGAGAGCCAAGTTTTACAATCACACTGTGATTGCCTTGTTGATGAAGCCGTTCAGCTATAGCCGTTTCTGATAGTGATCCCTGTTGCCAAAGCAGCTGTTCATCATCACCAGTCACTAGCGCGATATCACTCAATTGGTATAGCTTTTCAAACCATATTTGAGCATCTTCTATTGAGTTCCATAAACGTGGTCGATAATTGGAATCAACAATTAATGTAATTCCTCGTTTTTTAAGTTCAGATAATTGGCTGAGTAAGGCTTGTTTCCCTTCTTGGGGCAAAATAGCTAGAGAAATCCCACTAAGATAGACCACACTGTAGTCAGGTAGCTGATTAAGATATTGAGTAAAGCGTTTATCTGTTGCGATATAGCGAGCAGCAGCATCATTACGCCAATAATGAAAACTACGCTCACCTTGGGGATCGATTTCAATAGCGTATAACCCGGGTAATTTTTCAGGGATAGTGATAATTGATTGGCAATTAATACCTTCTTGTTCCCAGGCTTGTTGCATGAGTTTGCTATAAGCATCTGCACCAAGTCCTGTTATATAAACAGGGTGGAGTGCGGGCATTAATCGCGATAAATAGAGTGCTGTATTGAGTGTGTCACCACCAAAACGTTGCTGTTGTGGCTGAAATGGTTGTCCACTCAGTTCTATCATGCATTCACCAATAATGGCGACGGTGTTATTTATATTCACAGTTTCCCATCACTTTTACAGACACGAATTTTATCTGCAACCACCGCTTTCATTGCCGCTTTACCGGGGACGAGGTAATGGCGAGGATCACTGGCATCTGGGTTATCTAAGAAATATTGCTTGATAGCATTGGAAAAGGCGATTTTTAGTTCGGTTGCAACATTGACCTTGCAAATACCTAAATCGATACAATGACGAACATCAGCATCAGGAATACCCGACGCGCCATGAAGAACTAAAGGAATATCTGTTTTTTGGCGAATAATGTTTAAACGATCAAAATCTAATTTAGGTTCATGTTTATACATGCCATGTGCTGTGCCTATTGCAACGGCAAGCGAGTCAATGCCGGTTGCTTTTATAAATTGGACAGCAGAATCGGGATCTGTAAACAGTGCATCTTTTGCATCAACGACTAAATCATCTTCTTGTCCACCTAGACGGCCAAGTTCTGCTTCTACCGTACAATCCCAGTGGTGACAGAATGTGACAACTTCTTTGACGATCCGAATATTTTCCTCAAATGGAAAATGAGAGGCATCAATCATAGCGGATCGCACACCTGAAATCACTTTATGGCAAAGATCAGGAATATCTTCATGATGATCTAAATGTAGAGCAACCGGAATACGGTAGTGCTCTGCTGCTTGTTGGCAAATAGAAATTAAATAATCACTCCCTGCATAAGCAAACGTACTGGGTGTACCTGCTAAAATGACAGGGGAGGCCATTTCAGCGGCTGTTTCCATCACAACCTGAATGGTTTCCAGATTATGAATATTAAAAGCTGGCACAGCATAACCGCCAAGCTGTGCTTTTTTTAGCATATTACGAGTAGAAACCAGATACATATTTGCCTCTCATCTTTCGTTTAATTACGAATTATAATAAACGAAAGAAAAGAAAAGGTAAAAGATCTAAATCACATTTTTATCCCCTTCATACCGAAAGTAAATGAAAGGTATTAGAAGAAGTGTGACATTTTAGAACTGTAACTAGTGATCCCTTTACGTAATAGGTTATTCTTCGGTCTTCTTGATTGCCCTATTAGTGTTTCTGCGATTTTTTGCGAGAAAGTTTGCTTGGCTAAACAACGACTCTTCGGTGATTGCTGCTGAGTATATTCTTCACAAAAAATAACATTCACTTCTTGTGTCGCTTTCGTTCCAACAACAAAAGCTTTAATAGCGGGGATTTCGAAACGAAAGTCTTCTCTTTCTATCGGTAAGGGTAAACTTGGGGCTTGCCACAGATGAGTTCGTTCTGCGCAATACAATGCAATAATCACAGCACGTAATGACCAAAAGCTACTCGCGGGGCCACTGTAGTTGTCAACAAGGCGAGGGTCGTGTTCAAAAAGACCTTGCGTTGGTGAGCCATTTTTTAATGCCCCTTGTGAAATGAAATAACGCAAACTGGTCTCTAAGGCACGTTTAGCTTCACCGACCTTGACTGAAGGGCAATTTAAATCAACGCCAGCAAGCAGTGGTGCAGAAACCGCAAGGCGATAGCAAGCACTACGGCCAAAAAAAGGAATTCCCGTTGGCGTGATAAAATGTAAGTAATACTGATTAAACTTATCGAGTGATTGAGTGATAAATTCAGTTTCAAACTCGGGGCTGATTTGGTTTAGCCAATAAAGAGAGTAGTAAAATCCCCAAGCATTGTAGTAATCAAAGTTTCCTTTTGCGCCATCACGAAACCAGCCATCACCAACATAAAACTCTTTTAATCGTTTATAACGCCAATGAGTTACTGTATCTTCGCCTGTCAGTGCTTTGATAACAAATTGCACCGTTAACGGAAAAAAATGCCAGTTGTTATCTACAATTTCACACTGATTGACTTGTTTAAACCAAGTGATAATTTGCTGCTTTATTGCGGGCGTTAGTGTATTCCAAACCCATTCGCGGCTCATCCACAATGTAAGTGCTAAATCAGAGGCTTCACAAATACGCTGATCATAGTTTTCTAATTTTCCCCAATAACCTTTATGTAGGGGATCTGTTCCATGAATAAAGCTTTGTTTAATAATTAGCGGTAAATTGAAAACTTGCTGGTTAAGTCCTGTTAATGTGCTTTTTTTACTGCTTACAACCCATGCCGCTAATAAAGGAAGTACTCGGCTCACACCCTCTATCGCATCTGTTTTTACTGTTTGCTGGCCGGGAGCGCCAGGATAATAAGCATGAGAGTATCCCCATACCTGATAGTGATGAAAGGCCTCGGTGACATATTGTGTCAGCATTTCACACAAAGAAAAAAGAGGCTGAGTTTCATCATTAAAAAAATGAGTTATCGTTCTATCATGGCGACGATAAGCCGATTTTCTGACTAATCGTCGAATAATATTTTCCTTAAATAAACGCTGATAAATTTTTACGTTAGGATGTTCGTAAGGTAATTTTGGGCGTGGCGAAGACGCAATTTCAATAGCCATTTTCGTATCTCAGAAAAAAGACGCATCCTTGCGAAACAAAACGGAAATAGAGAGTTAAGGTTTTGCTGAATCCACTAATATTTGATAGTGGTCTTGACCCCATAACACAGGTTTTGGTTTATCTTTTATCCACTGATAATAGGCCGTTTTTAACTCCTGCACTTTTTGTGGATTTTGTTTGGCAAGATCAACCGATTCTGCGGGGTCCGTTTTATCGTTAAATAGCTGTGGCTGATTTTTGCCATCATCATAAAAATAGAGTGCCCATTCACCGTCACGTACCGCCCATGCACCTTTAGAGAGTTTTTCTAAATTCGGATTTGTTGGTGGTGTTTTACGTTGATAGGTGATCCATTGATGATAACCATGCCAAAACTCTTGGTTTTCTTCGCTGTAATGTTTAGTGCCAGGGCCTGCCCAAAAAAGGTACTGATGAGGAGGCGTTGTGGTTTCACCTTTTAATAGCGGCATAATATCTTTGCCTTCAACATTGAGGTTTTCAGGAATAGATATTCCCGCACTTTGTAATGCGGTTGGTAAAATATCTAACGCTGAAATCATCACATCACTTTTTGTACCGGCAGGAATATGATTAGGGCGATAAGCAATAAAAGGCACTCTGACCCCACCATTAAACATTTGCCCTTTAAAACCTCTGTCCATTGCATTCATTGGCATTGGTGATTCATTAACTGCACCATTATCAGATAAGAAAAAAATCAAGGTATTTTCTAATTCACCATTTTGTTTTAATTTTGCAATGATTTGTCCAATACCTTCATCAGCTGCGTTTAGTGCTGCAAAATATTTATCAGCTTCTACATTGCCAGTATCAAATTTTTCCATATATTTAGCTGGAGAAGCCTGTTCTAAAGGAATGTGGGGCACGCTATAAGAGAGATTAATAAAGAAGGGCTTGTCTTTATGTTCATCAATAAATTTTAACGTTTCATCAGTAAGAAGATGGGTGGTATAACCTGGGGCGGGTACATTAACACCATTACGCCAAAATGCCGGTGAATTCCATAAAGCAACACCTGATGCGTAATAACTAAAGTCATGATCAAAACCCCGTTCATAAGGCGCATAGCCTTTTTCAGGTGTTGAAATCATATTATCGTGATAATCGCGAGTTTGCTTACTTTCGTTGATTTTTGGTTTTCTTATCACTTTGGCATTATGCCATTTGCCAATGCTTGCTGTTGCGTAGCCATTCTCTTGAAAAAGAGAAGGTAATAGCTTGATATCTTGAGGAACACCTAAAATAGCATCATCGTTGCTATAAGTGCCAAAGCTGGCAGGTGAGCGCCCAGTAAAAATACCCGCTCTTGATGGGCCGCACACAGGATGAGCGACAAAAGCATTGGTCATTTTCACTCCGCCGTTTGCCATCTCACTGATATTTGGCATGGCAATTCGCGCAGCTGCTACCATTTTATTAATGTCGCCATCATAACGCGATGGTGTTGGTCTTTGTGATAAAGCCTCAACATCTAAATTATCAAGTACAAAATCAAGCTGCCCGGTACCTAAATCATCCATTATGATGAGCAAAACGTTCGGTTTTTCAGGGGTTCCGCCTGCATTAGCCGTTAAAGGTATGCTAATGCAAGACGTTGCTATTAACCCAGTAAGTAAACTTTTTTTAATAAAAGGTAGCGTCACGGATGGTCTCCAAATGAGTAAAATTAGCTGATTAATATTATTTGATATAATTTTTTTGCATGGCAGGGAGGGCATCGCTAGCTAAACCGCCACGAGAGATTGCCTGGTGCATAAGTTGCATACCCATTGCTGTATGGTGAAAGATCTTTTTATATGAGCGACAAAGATAATTGTGACGATACTTTTCCCCTTCAACCGCAATAATACGGTGTTTAGGGCAACCGCCATAACATAGGCTTTGTACTTCGCATTGTTTACAAAGGTCGGTAAGTTTGTCGTATTTATTCTGACCAAAACGTTGTTGTTGTTTTGATGTAACTAAACGAGCGAGGCTATTTTGATGAATATTACCTAAATTATTAGCAGGGTAAACATAGTGATCACAAGAATAGACATCACCGTTAGATTCAATAATTAATGCCTGACCACAGGTTTTTGATTGAATACACGTAGAGGCGGGATATCCCATCCATGTACCTAATAAGCTGTCAAATAAACGAATATATATTTTTCCAACATCGCCTTGGCGAACCCATTCATTGAAAACATCGGTCATAAACTGACCATAGCCTTCAGCCGGAACTGAAAAGGGCGCTAATTGCGCGTTAGGACCTGGTGCATAATGTCCACCATGAGTATGCGGAAAACGGCGGTCTACTTCGACAATAGGAATAAATTGAAAGAAAACGGAGCCTAATTCCTTTAATGCTTGATAGGTTTCTTTTCCTTTATTCCAGTTTTGATCATTAACGACGGTTAATGTATTAAATTCAACGCCATATTCATTTAATAACTTAATCGCACGCTTTACTCTTTCAAAGGTAGGGCTTCCGTTAACAGAAATACGATACTTATCGTGAACAGCTTCAAGACCATCAATAGAAACACCTAATAGAAAATGGTTATCAGCAAAGAATTGTGCCCATTGGCGATTAATTGCTATCGCGTTAGTTTGTACGCTGTTGGTAATGGTTTTACCTTGTGCAAACTGCTTTTGGTATTTGACAACTTGTTGGAAGAAAGCCAATCCTGCAAGTGTTGGCTCACCACCTTGCCAAGAAAAATCAACCTGATCACCGCCGTGAGATTGAATATAATCTTTAATATAACGACGTAGTACACCGTCAGCCATAACGGTATGCCCTGCTTCTTTTTCCTCTTCTTGAAAAATATTTTCTTTTTCAAGATAAAAGCAGTATTCACACTTAATATTACAATGGTAGCTTGTGGGTTTTGCCATCATATGAAAATAAGCAGGTTGATTTATTGCCATGGGTTCATTTCCTGAGTCTCTTTTTATTCTTTTACATTACGCAAATTTTATAAAAACAAAAGAGATTAAAATCACAAATACAAAATAACGAAAGTAAATGAAAGTATTCATCGAAAGAATAAAGTGGTAGTTTTCGCTTTAATTGCTTTCGAGATGATACTATTTCGTTATTTTTTGATTTTTTGAGCTATTTATTTTTATTTCTAATTCGAAAAGAAATGAATGGAATAAAATTTTAATCTGTTTATGGTGAAATATAGGGGTGTTAACGCTGGTTTTTTGTGTTTTGTCTTTATGTATATAGTGTAATCATAAGTATTGCATTGGGTTATATCATTTTATTGATTGGAAACTGATGGCCTGAAGGCTATTATTGATTCGACACGAAAATACTCGTAAGCAACCGACAATGAATCGAAAGTTTGTGAAAGAGATCAAAAGTTTTGTTTTTTTGCGTTGTCGGTTAAATTTGGCGTAGTAAACTACATTCGAAACCAATCGAAAGTTAAGTCTTTTAGTTTCGTAAGGAGACGAAAGTGAAAGCGGCAGTTGAGAGGCGTATGGAAATCCTAGACATGGTAAACCAAAAAGGTAAAGCCAGAGTCGAAGATCTCGCTGAATTATTTAAAGTCTCAAGTGTCACCATCCGCAGCGATCTAAGTTTTCTTGAGAAAAATGGTTATATCGTCCGTTCTCATGGTGCAGCAATCCCTAATACAGGTTTTATTGCCGAACTGAGTATCCACGAAAAACGTGGACAAAATGCGGGGATAAAATCATTGATCGGGAAAGCGGCCGCAACGCTGATAAAGGATGGAGATACCGTCATTCTTGACTCGGGGACAACTACTCGCGAAATAGCGACACATTTAAAGTCGCGCGAAAATGTAGTGGTCATGACAAACGGTCTGGATGTCGCAATGGAGTTAGCAAATACCACAGGCGTAGAAGTATTAATGACCGGTGGTGTATTGCGCAAAAGTGCTTTGTCTTTTTCAGGCTCGCAAGCTGAAAATAGTCTGAGAAATTTCCGTTTTGATAAGGTTTTTCTCGGCGTTGACGGATTTGATTTACGTGTCGGTATTACCACTCACAATGAACAGGAAGCTAGCCTTAACCGTTTAATGTGTGATATCTCAGAGACTATTATTGCGGTTGCAGATTCTACGAAATTCAGTAAGCGTAGCTGTCATATGATCAGAGAGTTCGGTGAAATTGATGTGTTAGTGACCGATTCAGGTATTCCTGAAGAGTATATTCAGGAACTGAAAGATCACAAAATCGAAGTAATTATCGTCGACGATAAGGCATCGTAATTTGCTAACTCCATTAGCAGCACCGCCGGTGTTGATTATGGAGTTAGTATTTAAATGCATCCTTTAGAAAAGATTGTTCAGCAACATAAATCAGGCAAACAGAATGGTATTTATTCTGTTTGTTCTGCCCACCCTTTAGTAATAGAAGCAGCTTTATTACAAGCGCTGGATAATGATTCCTTTCTGCTGATTGAAGCCACTTCTAATCAGGTCGATCAATTTGGTGGTTATACGGGTATGACCCCTGCTGACTTCTACCAATATGTTATTGAACAAGCTGAAAATATCGGTTTTCCTACTGAGAAATTAATTCTTGGTGGTGACCATCTTGGTCCTAATCGTTGGCAACATCTAACCGCTGAAGAAGCAATGAAAAACGCAGATGTGTTAATTGCACACTATGTTGCTGCGGGTTTTAAAAAGATCCACCTCGATTGCAGTATGTCTTGTCACGGTGATCCCATTCCATTAACAGATGAAATTGTTGCATCACGCGCTGCTCGTTTAGCCGTTATCGCTGAAAAAACAGCTAAAGAAACATTTGGTTCTAGCGACATTGTGTATGTTGTTGGTACTGAAGTACCTGTCCCTGGTGGTGCCGCAGAAGAATTAGATACAGTCGAAGTCACTTCTCCTAAAGCCGCAAGAAAAACCCTTGAGTGCCATCGCCAAGCTTTTCATGATGCCGGCGTGGGTGATTGCTGGACGCGTGTTGTCGGATTAGTGGTTCAGCCAGGCGTTGAGTTTGATCACACCGGTGTCATTGATTATCAAACAGAAAAAGCACAATCGTTAAGCCAAGTTGTGAATGATTACCCTCATATTGTTTTCGAAGCTCATTCTACCGATTATCAAACCAAAGGCGCTTATAAGCAGCTGGTAAATGATCACTTTGCCATCTTAAAAGTAGGCCCCGCGTTAACCTTTGCTATGCGTGAAGGACTATATGCGTTATGTGCTATTGAAGAGACGCTATTTGCACCAGAACAATGCTCAAAATTACGTGAAAAGATGGAGCATTTGATGTGTCGTGAGCCGGAGTTTTGGCAAAAGTATTATCACGGTGATACGCATCAACAAGCTTTTGCGCGAGTTTATAGTTTTAGTGATCGCATTCGTTATTACTGGCCTGATGCTGAAATTAATGCCGCTATTGATACGTTGATGGATAACTTATCTATTAAACCTATTCCGTTACCTTTGCTCAGCCAATATTTGCCGTATCAATTTACTCAATTAAGAGAAGGCATGATCGACGGCACCCCTGAATCCTTTGTTATTGCGAAAATTCGCGACGTGTTGTCGGTTTATGCCGATGCTTGTTATGTCCATTAATTGAGGGAAACCATGGAATATTTAAGTTATCAGACCGCTCAATTAGAGCAACTGAATGCATTTTGGACTGCGAAAGAAATTGAGCAACAACCTGAGTGCTGGAAAAAACATGGCAGTCAATTCAAGAAAAACGTGCTGATATTCAAGCGTTTCTGAATCAAGCACTTGCTGCACCTAATGCCAGAATTATTCTAACCGGTGCTGGAACCTCCGCATTTGCGGGTAGAGCATTAGCGCCGATTTTAAGTGGTCATATAAAGCGTCGTGTTGATGCCATTGCAACAACTGACTTAGTTGCCGATCCCCAAGAGTATTTGGCAGAAAATATCCCCACATTATTAATCTCTTTTGCACGTTCTGGTAACAGCCCAGAAAGTGTTGCTTCATTAGATGTAGCAGCTGAATGTTTATCTCAATGTTATCACTTGGTATTGACATGCAATCCTAATGGCAAGCTGTACGAATACTGCCAAAACAATCAGAGTGCATTGGCGCTACTAATGCCAGAAGAATCCAATGATCGCTCTTTAGCGATGACCTCAAGTTTTTCATCCATGATGATGGCAGCTGTCACCATCTTTTTGGGGGATAGTGTTTTTCGTGACTCAATAGCACCTTTCTTTAGTGATTATAAAGCGCAATTTGAGAAAGCAAATCTTGTTATTCGCAATGAATATGCAGGGAAGTTTAAGCGAGTCATCTATCTTGGCAGCGGTGGGTTACAAGGTCTTGCGCAAGAAGCCTCGTTAAAAATGTTGGAACTTACTGCGGGTAAAGTTGTGGCGAGTTTTGATACCCCATTAGGTTTCCGTCATGGCCCTAAATCTATCGTCAATAAAGAAACGTTAGTTGTGATGTTTTTCTCTAACGATCCTTACACTCGTCAATATGAGACCGACTTATTACGAGAGATTATTCACGATAATGCATCAGGCAAGGTGATCGCGATCACCGCACGAAATGATAATTCTTTTTCAAAAGAGAGTTTTGTTTATATTCCTGCACTAGAGAACTGTTCGGATGTGGCGCTATTGTTTCCTTACTTGATGTTGGCGCAATCATTCGCGTTTCACAGTTCCATTGCACTAGGGAATACGCCTGATAACCCGTCTCCAACAGGAGAGATCAACCGAGTTGTACAAGGCGTCACTATTTATCCGTTCTCATACAAAAAAGACGACACACAGTCTGCTGTAAGTTAATAAAATATAATAAGAGAGCTAATCATGAACACACCTAATATTGTCTGGACCCGCATTGATGAGCGTTTACTCCACGGTCAAATCCGTATTACATGGGGTAAACATACTGAAGCAAACCTGATTTTAGTTGCTAATGATGATGCAGCCGAAGGTCCTAATTCCGCCTTCATGCAAGCTGGAATGAAAGCATCAGCAGGCGGTGAATATGCTGTTCGCTTTTTCTCTATTCAAAAAACCATAGAAGTGATTAGTAAAGCTTCTCCTCGCCAGAAAATTTTTGTTCTGTGCAATAACCCAATTGATGTTGCGCGTTTAGTGGAAGGCGGCGTGCCGATAACTCACTGTAACGTAGGCAATATGCATTTTCATGAGGGTAAGCGCCAAATTGCGAAAACGGTCTCAGTTAATGAGAAAGACATTGAGGCATTTAAAAGCCTTGTGGCAAATGGTGTGACATGCACAATCCAAAACACCCCTGATCAGACACCTGTTGATGTGCTAGCACTCGCAACAGCTTGATAATTTCCTGAGCAAAAAAACCTAAATCACAGCTAGGTTTGAGGATTATTTATGATTTTTGAAGCTTCTTTAGTGGCTTTATGGGCCTTCTTTTGCGGTATCGATAAGTATGACGTTGCATTAAATATCCACCGCCCATTAATTACAGGACCCGTTGTTGGCCTGATTATGGGGGATATGCAAATAGGGTTAATCGCGGGTGCAACATTAGAACTTGCATGGTTAGGGTTAGTGCCAAATGCCGGCGCACAACCACCTGATGTCACATTAGGTACTATTGCAGCTGTTGCTTTTGCTGTCATGACAAATCAATCCCCTGAAGTTGCTATGGGTATTGGGATGCCTATCGCTGTATTAATGCAAATGCTCATTATTGGCTTCTTTGCTGTTAGTGCCTTCACTATGGGAAAAGCAGATCGTTGTGCCGAAAAAGCCGATGCATCGGGTATTTCTAGGTTACTAATAATAACGATAACGGTTCGCTCGCTCCTTTATGCCTTGGTTGCCTTTGTCACGGTTTATTTCGGGGAACATGCAGCTCAGTGGATTGATGAGAATACACCAAAAGTGTTACTCGAAGGCTTAGGTATTGGTGCGAAAATGGTTCCTGCTATCGGCTTCGCCATGTTGTTGAAAATCATGTGGTCGAAAGAAGTGGCGGGTGTGTTCTTTATTGGTTTTGTGATGACAACTTATTTAAAACTACCAATTATGGCAGTGGCAATTTTAGGCGCATCAGCCGCAGCGCTTTACTTCTTCTTTAGTGGTAATAACAAAAACACCAGTCAGCAAAATGAGGATTTCGAAGATGGTATCTAATAATAACACTGCATTAAAAACGCAAGATAAACCAGAAACGGGTTCTTTGATTGATGGCATCGATGAATATCAAGATACCACCGTTAGAAAAGTTATCACCAAGGGTGATCTTTGGAAGTGTGCATTCCGCGGGCTGTTTATGGAAGGTAACTTCAACTTTGAGCGTATGCAAGGCGGAGGATTTGCATTCTCAATTATTCCAGCATTGAAGAAAATTCATGGAAATAATAAACGAGACTATGCAACCTCACTGAAAAACCATCTGCAATTTTTTAATGCAAGTCCAAAGCTGTTTACCTTCCTATTAGGAACAGCAGTTGCAATGGAAGAGAACAAAGAAAAACCTTCTACTGTAAACGTAATGAAAGTTGCGGGAATGGGGCCAACAGGCGGTATTGGTGATGCCATTGATCATATGACGCTGATGCCTCTCACTTTAGCATTAGGGGCATCCATTGCGATGGAAGGCTCAATTGCGGGACCTTTTGTCTTCTTCTTCTTATATCAAATCGTGCACTTTTTAGTGTATTTCGGCCTGATGTTTATGGGATACCGCGCGGGTACTGCCGCGATGGTAAACATGAGCGACGCAACGGAAAAACTTGCCAAAGCGGCAAATATTATGGGGATCTTCGTTATTGGTGCGCTATCGGCAACCTTTATCAAGGTTCAAACCACTGCCTCGCTAGAACTCGGCGGAAAGGTGGTTGAGTTACAAAGTGCGCTATTTGACAAAATTATGCCGAACTTACTGCCTCTGTGTTTAGTTTTCTTGATGTACAAGATGGTTAAGAGCACAGGATTTTGGGGTAAGCCTCCGGTACTGATTTTCTCTACCCTCGCATTTGGCGTGATTGGGCATGTATTAGGATTTTTATAACAATCACTTTTTACGTACCCATAGATAACCGTAATACATCATTAACTTGCTATAAACAGGCAGGAGACGTTTCTGCTGCCTGTACCAAGGAGTCACGCATGATAGGTCTTATTGTTTCAGGGCATCTTAACTTTGCATCGGGTATGGCTTCCGCCGTGAAAGCTATCGCCGGAGAGCAGCAAGATATCGCCTTTATTGATTTCTTAGAATCAATATCCCCCGATGAACTTGAAAAACAGATGCGCCAAGCTATCGATTCAATGGATTGTCAGCAATACCTATTTTTAACCGACTTACCTGGTGGAACCCCTTGTAATCGCGCAATGGCAATCATGATGCAAAACCCTGCTGTTGAGGTTTTAGCAGGAGTGAATTTACCCATGATTGTTAATGCCGCATTTGAAAGAGAAGGGTGTTCAACCACAGAACTTGTGCAAACGCTGCGTGAAATTGGTCATGACAGTATTCAAGATATCCGCAAGCAATTGGCGCAAGTAGACAGCGTTGATGTTGAAGAAGAAGACGGATTATGAGTCAACAATACGCCATTTTAGCGGATAGAACTTTTACACCAGATGGCATTCGTTATCTCTGCTATGTGCGAGTCAACGATGAAAAAATCGAGTCTATTACGACAAAAGCACCTACTGATTGCCCCATTATTCGCTTAAAAGGGAAATCACTATTACCCGGATTTGTAGATATTCATATTCATGGCAGAGCGGGTTCTGATGTGATGGATGCAACGCAGCAAGATTTGCAAATTATTGCAGATGCATTAGTTAAAACAGGCGTTGTGGCATGGGTTGGGACAACGGTAACGGCGCCGATGGATGATATCCGTCATGCGTTATCACAGGTGCGTGAGTTTTTATCTACACCACAAACGTCAGGTGCATTGCTACTCGGTAGTTTTCTTGAAGGACCTTATTTTACAGAGCGTCATCGTGGCTCACATCCGGTTAAATTTTTAAAAGCCCCCATGCTTTCTGAGTTAGAAACATTGCTTGAAAGTGCGGGTGACACATTATTGCGTGTTGCTGTTGCGCCAGAAGCTCAAGGTTCGATAGAAGCGATTGATTGGTTGGTCAATCGAGGCATTAAACCGAGTGTGGCGCATACAGCGGCAACTTATAAACAAACGTCAGATGCATTTTCACATGGCGCTGATTGCGGCGTGCACTTATATAACGGCATGACGGGATTACATCATCGTGAGCCTGGATGTTGTGGTGCAGTGCTTTATCACGATGTACTGGCTGAACTTATTGCTGATGGTATTCATGTTCATCCGGTAATGATGCAGCTGGCGTATCGCATGAAAGGGTATCAAAAAGTTGCATTGATAACAGATTGTATGCGTGCTGGTGGTTTGCCTGATGGCGATTACACACTGGGTGCTCAAACAGTAACGGTCACTCAAGGCCAAGCAAAAACAGCCGATGGCTCTTTGGCTGGGAGTACTTGTAGCTTAGATAGCGCATTACGCAACATGGTGCAACTGGCTCATGTCCCTGAATGGGAAGCAGTTCAAATGGCGTCTGCAATACCGGCAGAATATCTCGGTATTGGCGACAAATTAGGTTATATCAAGGCTGGTCGACAAGCCAGCTTTGCCGTGGTGGATGAGTGTTTTCATCTTACCGATACATTCATCAGAGGAAAGCATATTTACTCTGTATCCAGGGAAAATGCATAACACTATCGTTATGCCCCATTAGTAAAAATGAGGTATTTATAATGGAAATTCGTCAGCCAATTCATAGTGAACATGCTAAAAGGCTTGATACAGAAGGACTTCGTAAGGAGTTCCTGATTGAAAACCTATTCTGTGAAGGGGAAATGAATCTCACTTATAGCCATATTGATCGTATTATCGTCGGTGGCATTGTTCCAACAACTCAGCCTTTAGCATTAATGGCGGGTAAAGCACTTGGTGTTGATTTCTTCCTTGAAAGACGCGAACTTGGTGCAATTAATATCGGTGGTGCTGGTAAAGTTACTGTTGATGGTGAAGTGTTTGAAATTGGTCCTCGTGAAGCAATTTATATTGGCATGGGTGCAAAAAACGTTGAGTTCACCAGTGATTCAGCACAAACACCCGCTCGTTTTTATATGAACTGTGCACCAGCTCATCATACTTATCCAACGCGTAAAATTACACAACAGCAAGCATCACCAGAAAAAATTGGTCACGCTGAAAACTGTAACGTACGCACTATTTATAAATTCTTGCATCCTGCTGTTTTACCGACCTGCCAATTATCAATGGGAATGACCGTTCTTGAGCCAGGTAGCTTATGGAACACCATGCCATGCCATACTCACGAACGCCGTATGGAAGTGTATCTCTATTTTGATATGAAAGATGACAACGTGGTTTTCCATTATATGGGTGAGCCAACAGAAACACGCCATTTAGTGGTTCGTAATGAACAAGCTGTGATTAGCCCAAGTTGGTCTATTCATTCAGGTGTAGGTTCTTCGTCATATACCTTTATTTGGGGAATGGTTGGTGAAAATCAGGTATTCCACGATATGGATCATGTCGCGATGAAAGATTTGAAGTAACAACATCTTTCTAAATCGCATTTTACATTTTTACCCTACATATAAAATGATGTGGCTATTGTGGCCACATTATCGAGGCTTCTATGATGAATTTATTCGATTTAACGGGCAAAGTTGCAATAGTTACAGGTTGTAACACGGGATTAGGCCAAGGTATGGCAATAGGTTTAGCACAAGCCGGTGCTGACATTGTTGGTGTCGGTATTCAAGATGCGCCAGAAACACGCCAACAAGTCGAATCTCTTGGTCGTCGTTTTCATTACATTACACAGAATTTAATGAAACAAGAGGGTCTGCAATCCTTAGTTGATGAAACTGTTTCTGTTATGGGGCATATCGATATATTAGTTAACAATGCTGGCATTATTCGTCGCGAAGATTTATTAGAGTTTAGTGAAAAGAATTGGGATGATGTTATTGATATTAACCAAAAAACACTCTTTTTCTTATCGCAAAAAGTGGCTCGCCAATTTGTAAAGCAAGGCAATGGTGGCAAAATAATTAATATCGCGTCAATGCTTTCTTATCAAGGTGGTATTCGAGTTCCATCCTATACCGCAAGCAAATCTGCGGTAATGGGATTAACACGTGCACTAGCAACTGAGTTATCGCAATACAACATCAACGTAAATGCAATTGCTCCGGGTTATATGGCAACAGATAACACCGCCGCTTTACGTGCAGATGAAGTTAGAAATGCGGCTATTTTAGAACGTATTCCAGCAGCGCGTTGGGGAACCCCCGAAGATTTAGCAGGTCCGGCGATTTTCTTAGCTTCAAAAGCGAGTGATTACGTTAATGGTTACACAATTGCTGTTGATGGTGGTTGGTTAGCTCGTTAATTTTATGGAGAAATAGGATGGAACTCGCTAATACAGAGGCTTTGCAAAGAGATATCGTACTGCAAAATATGAAACGCGTTTATCGTTATCAATCGGCTAATCAAGTTCGTAGCGTGATCCGCCGTAGTGGTAAAACACGTTTTATTAAAGATACCGATTGGGAGCGTGGTGTTTTATGGAGTTGTGTTAGTGCTGCGTGGCAAGCAACGCAAGACGAAGAGTATCTTAACGGTGTATTGAATTACACATTGCACACAGGTTTTAGAACAGGCCCTAATGCACGTTTTGCTGATGACCATGTTTGCGCACAAGCCTATCTTGCTATTAGTCCGCTTTTTGAACAATCTGAAATTCTTGAGCCAACCATTAAAGCATTCGAGATTATGCTTAATGATCCTAAACCGGGTCGTGAAGATTGGTGGTGGTGTGATGCACTGTTTATGGCACCTCCTGGTTTTGCGGCTTTGGCTGAAATTACTAGCGAACGACGTTATTTGGATTACATGCATACGGCTTATTGGGATGCGATAGAACATTTACGTGATCCTGAAACAGGGCTTATTTTTCGTGATCATCGCTATATTCCTGATGGTCAAGGAAATGAAATGCGTGAAGCCAACGGTGAAAAAGTTTTTTGGAGCCGTGGTATTGGTTGGGTTTTAGCCTCAATCCCGCGAATTCTTCAATATATGCCGGATGATTATCATGGGCGTGAACGTTATATTGCTCTGTTTAAAGAGTTAGCGTCATCTATTCTAAATTATCAACATAAAGATGGTTTTTGGCGAACCAGTTTGTTAGATCCTGACAATTTCCCCGCCCCAGAAAGTTCAGCAACTGCATTATTTTGTTATGGATTAGCATGGGGAATTAATCAGGGAGTGTTAGATAAAGCAGTCTATTTTCCTGCATTAAATAAAGCATGGTCAGCATTACAATCCTGTATTCATGACAATGGCATGTTAGGTTGGGTTCAACTTCCCGCATTTAACCCTCGCGAAGTAAAATTTGAACACAATATGGATTATGGTGCAGGTGCTTATTTATTAGCAGGTAGTGAAGTTTTAAAGATTTAAATAGTTAGACCTTGATATTGACGCTTTGTTATTTTTCTTGCGCTTTATATGCCTTCCGCGCAATATTTTCCTAATTAGGTTGCCGACCAATAATAAGGTCGGCTTTTTTATTCTAATAGTAATTAGGGTGCTTAGATTACAACACAACAATTAAATAAGGAAACTGCGGGGGATTTCTCCCCCACAAAATTAATAGATTATTAGATGATCTATTAACCTGAATTATTTAATACTCATTATTAGGTGTGAATAAACGTTACATTTATTATCCAATAATATATTACTGGGTATAATCATTGTCGCGATCATCAGCCCGACTAAAGAATATTTTTTCATTTCCTATTGCACTCCGATAAGAATGGAGGCAAAATCAAATTGTTGTGGTTTGAGTCTGCCTCGGTTAATGTTTAATTACATGCCGGGGCTTTTCTCTTTCTGGTGTTTGCTAAATGCTTGAACCAGATTGATCCAAGCACCCGCGCAGAGAATAACAAACTATTAAATTGGCACAACACATTTATAATCAATAAATAGAGAATAGAATAATGGGATATTATTAAATATGAAACGATGTTTAATTATTTAATAAATAAAACAGACTAGCCGATAACATATTTATGTTACCTGATGATTTTTTAAACTATCTCTTTTTCATTATTTTTTATATGAGTCTTTTTTTTGAAAAAGAAAAGTCTCGATATTTTCATGTCGAGACTTTTTACTTTTTTTATTAAAACTATTTAATTAAATTAATCACTATTGGTATAGCTTGCGTTGTAGTGGTGGTAATAAAGGTATTATTATTTTGATGTTTTATAATAACGCCTGATTGAGGTGTTGATAATTTCCATATTCCCCTTACCTTAATTGTGCTACTTATTGGTTGAGGATCAGCAGTAAGCCATTGGCGAGAATAAATACTGACTTCAATTTGATCTCCATTCTTATCAATTTGGTCATTTTCAACACCTTGATAGAAATTTAAATCAGGATTAACCACACTCAATATTAATTTATTTATTCCAGCTTTGGCCATGACCATAACAGGAGAGTCACTTGATAATAACATTGCTTGAGGTGAATTTATATTAGATGCCTCAAAAAAAGCATAACCCTCTTCTTGTGTTATTTTATCTTTCACCGCATGAAGTTGATTATTATGTTGTAATACCGTGTATTCAGGTGCTTTATTATCTTGAGCTTCAATTACTATTGCATATTCATAATTTGCATTATTAGGTGCTTTACCGTGAGTAATAACGGCAGTCGCAAATAATTGTTCTGTTGGCTGTGAGTTTCTATCATCAACCGATAGCTGTTTTTGATAACTAAATTTTACGGTCTGACCTTTAGCCACTTTATATAAATTACCAGCTGGATCAATTAAGATATCAGCATTATTTAAAGTCAATTGAGTACCTAATTGATTAACTTCTTTATCATTAATAATCACTGATTGTAATTTAGGAACAGCAAATTGAAATAATGTTGTTTCGGTAGCGTATTGTTTATCATTATTTTTAATGCCAGAACCTAAGGCGATAACTCTATTATCAAATAAAAAATAGGATTTATTTGCTCTTAAACTTTGCTGCTGATACTTACTATGACCATGTAATTTCATAGCAAACATACTGTTATTATTTAGCGTATTTGCCCCTGAATAATTTTCAGTCGAAAGTAGCATTTCTTCAATACCAGCACTAGGTAGTTGATTTAATTTCGCCTCCAGTTTTTCATAAGGAAGATGAATTGTTGTTGTACCTGGATACCTATTCCAATCCCATCCAGCATGACTAAACCCAGATAGAGCTAAATCTGCCGGAATAATATCAAGTTGACCATATTGCAAATATCGACCATAACGGTTGTTATTTTCATAGCTTTCATTTCCCACAAGATAACGGCTAAAACCACGAGCTACAGCAAGCCAACTTTGTTGAGGTGATTTTATTGAAGATCGGCGTTGAATAGCCATTGAAGCATAATTCATTGCCCATGCACCAACGGGTTCATTTTCAGCTTTAATACCTTCGAAATTCTCTTTGTTATCCAATTTTGCAAAGGCGGCTGCAAGCGTTGTATCTAATTTTTGTTTACCATCAGGAGTGCCCGCTAATGCCATCCATTTAAACGGTGCGATACTAATTTTATGCAATCCTGTAGGATGCCGACCGCTTAATACCAGTGGAATTTGTGTTTCTTTGGTATAGATGCGCATTTTTAATAAGACATCTTTTAAACGTTCATGCGCTGAAGATGAAAGGCGGAAAGAAGAGTCACTGAGTGCATAAACACTGGGTGCTAATCCGCCAAAAGCGTCTTTTGCATAAGCTGGATAATGTTGTGAATGATGGAAGATAGAACCATCAGATTTAAAGCCACCGGCAACACCTTTTGAGCTAAGAATGGTTTTATTTAACCAACTTTGTAGTTGCGCTAGTGCTTGTTGACGTTGCTGATAATCAGGCAACATCAATAAACTTTTTATCATCCATTGTAGTTGAGTATTGAGAATATCAACGTTGGCATCAACAATTTCATTATCTTTTTCAAAAATACGGCCAGTTGCGTTGTACCACATCATCGCTTGTTGTGTAGGGGCTAAAAGGTTATTTTTAGCCAAAAGATGGCGACCAATAAACCAAGCATCAAATAATTCTCTTGTTTGATAACCAACATGGGTAATGATTTGATACCCACTTCCTCGAGTAAAACCTTGTTCAAGTACGTAACGAGTACCCAATAAATACTGTGCTTCAAGTATTTCTCTGTCTGATGTTGATAAGGAGTCACTTCGTAAATAAATGGCGGTTTGGAGAAGTATTTTCCCCACATCTCTTAGCATATTGGTATCAAGTAACGCTTTTTTCGTTTCTTCATTAAATACGCCATCGACTTTCATAAAGTTCTGTCGATTGGGGTGATCGAGCGCTTTTCCTGTAATAGAGCCATCAGCTTGTTGTTTTAACTCTAACTCTTGCCATAACGCTAAGTTTTTACTGATCATTTCAGGTGTGATTTTTTTATTACTACTTACTCCTTGGTAATATTCAAAACGCTGATAAATAGAGGCCATTTCTGCTTGATCGTCGCGAAACTCAGTATCAAAATTTAAACTAGGATAATGAGCTTTGAACATTTGATCGTACATCAATAACGCACTCCAATTTTTACTGACCATTGTATTTACAGCGTTATTAACATAAGGGGTATTATCGTCAGGAATTGGCCAGCGATTATCTAATGGCACACTAAGAATTATTTGATCAAAAAAAAGTGTGCCAGCCTGATCGGGTGCGTTTATTACTAATTTATCGAAAGTACCTGTCGCACTACCTTTCATATCACGAAAAGGAACAGCAATACCTCGCCAGCCAGTAAAATTAAGTTGGGTGTCAAAGCTGAGTACAACTTGGTTACTTTGTTTAAATTGAAAAATTAATGGAGACGCTTGTGGCTTTTCATTATAAATCCACATCATAAAAGTTAACGGTGTCGCTGTATTCTGATCATCTTGATAATTCACAACATTATTAAGAGTTAATGTTGTATTTGGCTGATATTGCCATTTTAATGATTGAATACCATCTTTTGCATGTTGTGTACTCAATGAGAGTTGATTATTTGATGAGGTTGTTATGGTATTTGGCATTTCATCTTCAAAAAGATAGATATCACCAAAGGTTTCATGTGATAAAGAAGGTAAAGCAAATGCGGGTAAAGATAAGCAGAGGCTAAATGTTATTGCGCTCGCTAAGGTATTTTTTATTAGCATAATAAGATGTCCTGCAATAAATAAAAAAAGGAACGGCAGTGCGTTCCTTTTAATTTAATTAAGGAAGAGGAGAGAGATTAATTTCCTGTGGAATACCAAAATAGCTGGTAAAGATGAGTTCTGTGTTATCACCTGAAACTTTACTTATTACGTCACTATTTTTATCAATTGATTGCCACTTTCCATTAATTGTCACATTAATTGTTACTGGCGTTGCTGCCTTTTGACGCGTCATATTTAAATCGGGTGTAACAGCGCTAACGACAAGTGCATTGCCTTTTTGTTGCGTCATAATAATTGAAGGTTGATCGGTTTTTTTGATCCATTTATCTTCAACGACTGTTGGTTGATAAAATGCATATCCAGTGACGTCGCTAAGTTTATCGTAAATAATATGTACATCTTTATCTTTACGAATAACTTGATATAACCCATTGCTATCACGGAATTTCTGGGCTAATTGAGTCATCTTTTCAGGTGTGGCGTCAAGGAAAACCATATATTCATAACTTGAATTTTTAGGCTGAGTACTGTGATCAATCCATGCTGAACTAAAATTCCCCTGCGTTGGTGTGCGGTTTTTATTTTCAGCTGAGGTTTGGTGTTGTCGGCTGATATTTACTTTTTCTGCTTGAGTAATTAAATAGCCATTTCCATTGCTATCAATTATCCAATCACCTTGTTTTAATGTGGCTTGATAAGGGAAAGTTTCTATTTTCTGTCCATTAATCCAAATTGTATTTAATGTTGGTGTAATGGCATGCTGGAATAAAGTTGTTTCCACATTCTTATTGCTATCACCGCTATTAATATCACTGCCGATAAAAATAAGATGATTATCAGCAGCAAGAACGGTTTTTTTAGCCGTGAAATGCGGATCAAAACGTTCTAGGTTTGCAGGATAAAGTAAGTCAAACGCCATCATGCCATATTTGCCTTCAAGCGCTGAAGTACCACTAAATCCGCGTTCTCCACGTTGCATTAACGTATGAGGTTTGGGGCTATCTAGCTCTTGAAGAGAAAGATGAAGGGTAGTTGCACCTGGCATTCTATTCCAGTCCCAACCTTCTTGTTGATAGCCTTGTGACAGCTGGTCGCCATTACGAACAATTTGAGCAACACCGTGGCTTTGATAACGGCCATAGCGGTTATCTTTATGATAGATTTCAGATGACCAAACATTGGTGTTATAGGCTTTTAATGTCACCATTTTATCTTGCCAGCGATGAATACCAAAAGCACCGCCATTAAAAGCATAAAAGCCTTGAGGAAGTGTCGCCGGTGTAATATTTTCACCAAAAATAGCGCGAGACTCACTTTGCGTTTTATCATTAATTGCAAGGTAAATAGAGGCTAGTGTCTTGTCTGGCGAAGAGGGGGATGACATCGCTAACCAATAGTATCCCTGAGCAATAGATTTTAATGATGGAGAATTAAAAGGATGCCGTCCAGCTAATGGTAATCCTACTTCAGGGTTGCTATAAATCCATGCTGAAACCATCGCTTTTTTCAAATTATTCCAGCCACTTTCACCTACAGCAAAAGGTGTGCCACGTAGTAGATAAATCAGCTGAGATGCATTTTTAAAGGCAGGGAAAGAGTAGCCTGGATAGTTACCTTCGTGTCGCCACGCAGTACCATCAGGGCGCAAACCATCCTTACCACCCGGTGGTACTTGGGTTAATGCACCAGTAATGTAGTGGCTAAATGTATTAATAAGATTGATGCGTTTGTGATCGTCGGGCTCAAGCAGTAATAGAGCGAGATGTTGACGCGATAAGGTATTGAAATAATCTAAGTCTGAGCTATCAGCTCCTACTTTCATATCAAAGCTGCTTTTAAACTCTCGTGAATACCAAAGTAATGAATCATAAACTTGAGTTTGTAAATTTGCTTCTTTTAATGCATCAGACATAAGTAATGTTGAGATATACCACCAACGTGAACTATATCCCCAGTGGTGAGTTGTGACTAAAGCACTGCCATCGACAAAACCTTGATCAAGCAAATGTTCGGTCATTAATAAATACATCTGCTTTAATTGTACTTTTTGCGCTGGATCTTTTTCAAGCACATAGGCACGACTAATATTAAACATTAAGGTAGTGTAGTTACCCAGAATAACGTAATTATCAAACAGTTGTTTATCTTGGATATTTAAATGTTCAGGTTGATAAATAATAGTTTGTTTGTCAGTAATTAAATGTCGACCTTGTAACGAGCCATCAGCTAAACGATGGATTTTTAACGCATCAAAATCACTTTTTAATTTAAGCGTATTTTCTTCTAAAGCGAGGTTGGTTTCTTTTTCTCCACCAACAAACTCATTAATTAAACGTTGGCGAATAAGATTAACTGCCGCCAAATTTTCAGGAGTCACCGCAAGCTGTGGTTGAACAGTATGAAACAGAATTTCTGGTTCTGATAAGCGAGTTTTTACTTGATTATCTGACCATTGATAACGAGCGTCATCCACTGAAAACATAATACGATCAATATAGAATTCACCTTGGCTAATATTAGAGGGGGCCTTAAAGCGAATACTATCTACTTTAGTCCCTAAAGAGCGACCAATAGTATCTTGGCCACTGTCGGTTGAAGTTTGTATTGCATTAAGTGACATTTCTCTATTTTCAAGATCGTTATTTAGAGAGATACCTACAGCTCGCCAACCTGTAAAATCGAGTTTTACTTTAAAGCCTCCTTGCGCATCATTAATAGCATTTAGTTTTTCACCTAAATCAACGGTAAGGTAGCCTTTTACCGGTTTTTCATTGTAAATCCAAAATGATAGTACGGGGGTAGATGCGCGCCCCCATGCCTTTGACGCTTCTTTATCGGTGGGAATAAGTATTTTTTTATGCAAAATAAAACTACTTCCACCTTGCCATTTCCACAGTAATGACTTATCCCCCATGATGCTCCGCTTATCTGATAATAAAAGCTTAGATCCGTTTTCGGCAGTAAAATCAGCCAGAGGATTATTCTGTGCAAAGTGATAGATTTCTGACCGCATCAGATTATCTGGGTTAAATGCAGGGCTATTAGTTGCTGCAATAGCACTATAATAAGGAGCAGATAAAAGTCCCAGTGTTATGGCTAATACAGTAAAACGAAATATCGGCATTATATTTTCCTCTTAGAAACGTTGGCTAACAGTAAAGCCTACGCGTCCTTCGTTGAATTTGTCATAACGTTGATACCCCATGGTTGTACCCAAATTTAATGAGTTTGAGATATCAATATTTGCGCCTAATTCCGCATTAATAACATCACCACCGACGCTATTGCCTGTAGTGTCAAAAGTACTTCCAGCAGTATTAAAATAAGTCAAACTGTGGCGTTGATTAATATTGTTATTGCCGCCTAATGCTTTGTAGTAGGCAATATTTAATGTTGGTGTTAATTTGCCATAACCTGTTTTATAGCTATTCCAGAAAGAAACAGAACCACCTAATTGATTAACAGCGTAGCGTTGACCATAAGTTCTCATTGATAACGCCGAGCCTGTTTCTTCCCATGAATCAATATTTAACCATTGGTATTGATAGGTGAGCATCGGTTTAATATGAATAAAATCGAAGTCAAAATAAGTACCCGCATTAATCTGATAACCTAATTGCACACCAGAATAATTACCTTTTGCTTTGGTATTACCTTGCCAGCCAGTATTTGTACCAATTTCACGTTCACTATCAACGGTGTAATAACCAATATTTAAATTACCGTTTACGAATAATGTGTCACTATACCAACCGAGGTAAGGCATAAATTCAAAGTGATTAATTTCTTTACTAGCACTGCGCTGTTTAGCATCTGATTTGGCATAGTTATAAGCAAAAGAAACACCAATAAGAGCATCTTGATTAATTTCGTAATCTGTACCGATTTGAATACCAGTACGGTAAGTTTTATAACCGTTAATACCCTTTTGCTTACTTTGAGTACCATAGCCATATAGCATATTTGCCCAGCTATTCCAGCCCGTTTCTCTTTCTTCAATAGGTAATTGATTATCATAACGCAAATAACGATGGTTAATATTATTACGCATATCTTCAACCATGATTAATCCCGCTTGAATATCACTGCCATCAGCAATTGGGGCTAGTTCGTCGGATAATGCAGCAATATTATTATCATCACTACCTGCGGCAACTAATAAACTTAATGCTTCGTCTGAAACTTGGTTACGGGTATTATTAAATTCATTAAGTACAGTTGGAATAACAAAATTAGCGGCAGCTAATCCATTTTCACTGGCATTACCACGTTCAGCTGCACTAATAAAATTATTACCGCCTTCGTAGCTAATACCATAACGAGCAACTAATTGATTACCACTTACGCCACCGCTAATATTAGGTGGTGTTGTTTCTAACCATGAGTCTGTTTTTTCTAATAAAGGCGAAATATCAGGTGTAATTGTATTTGCATCTGTAACAGTAATTCCAGCTTCATCTTTAATGTCAGCGTTTGAGGAAATTAAAACGATATCTTTATTAATAATGTTTTCAACACTAGTACCTTTAAAATCAAGTTTAGCTTGGCTACCTTTTTTAAAAGTAACATCACCCTCTACTTGAAGAATTGCTATGTCGGTATTGGTATTATCATCAAGGCGGAAAATAAGCTGGCTATTTTCTTTATTTATAAAATTACCTTCCCAATGGATGGTTTTATCTTTACCTTGAATAGTTAAATTACCGTGGTTTTCAATTAAAGGAACCCCCGTAATTTGGTAACCATCAAATAAAGCATTTTGAGCACCACCTTGATAAGCAAAGTTAATTTTAGTATCAGCGTGATTATTTCCTAATATATTACCGTGGATCTCGCCATTAACATCACTACGAAAGCCTGTTTTTAATGTTCTAAAATCAATAGCGGCCGTTTTACCACGAATAATTGCACTATCGCGAATATAAACACCAGTCCCTCGTTTAGGAAAATCACCTTCAACAAGAATAGCAGTGCCATTTTCACTGGTAATATTTGAACCATTTAAATTAATGTTACTGCTGAAGGATGCACCTTGATTAATTTTAATTGCATTTGCTCCATCCCCTGTAACTGTAATGTTTTTAGTAATTGCTTGAGCTTTATATTCTGTTGACGAGGCATTAAATACAACACCATCACCTTGAGAGACAGTAACGTCTTTATTTATTTGAGCATTACTTCCATTATTAATATTAACTGTTTCACAAAGGTTTAAAGTAGGATCACAATCAGCTGCCCATGCTGAACTATAAATAGCAGAAAAAACAGCAGCGCTCAGAAATAGTAATTTTTTATTTTTCACAATATAACTCCATAAATAATTTTAATTATTAGAACGTCGCTCGGAATGAAATTTTGTAATAATTCTGAGTCGATTTACTGCCATTATTCTGGTTTTCAACACGCTCATTATAATATTCGGTCATTAATCGCCATTGAGGACTAATTTGATAGGCCATTTGTAATGTATAACGAGTCATATCTTTATCGAGATATTCCCCTTTATTTGTTCTGTCTTCTATTTTTCCGAAAATAGATTTACGTACTGAAGGTGAAACAATAAGTCCTATTGGTGTTGTCCAGTTAACATACATACGTAATTGTTGGTTATGATTTGTTTCTTTAGTATCGTATTCAGCATGTCGTATTGCTTGTTTTCCACCATCAAAATAAGCGACGGTAGTATTAATATTTGGTGTAATAAAATAACGAATACCTGGCTCGATTTCCCAGCCTAAATAATCGGTATTAGTGACGCCATTACTCTTTTTATCTTCTTTCTTTTGTAGGCCAAACAAAATACTACCAGTTAAAAACCAATCTTTATTAATTGGGAATTGATAGTTTGTTTTTGATTCATAAAAATCTATGGTTAAACGGCTACCATTATCATAATTTGTAATATCCTGACGAACTTTTAAACCCGGTTGGATCCAACCATTATTTAATTTAAAACGATAACTACCTTGTAAATCATAACGCTGATAGCGGTTTTTATTATCATGTTCACGTTGACGAAAACCAACATCAAAATACCAGTTAGATTTATCTGGGTTTATATTGAAATCTACACGATAACCAGCATAGTTATTTGGCGTATCGTAATCAGCAGATTCCCAAGAAAACATGGCATTAACATTTGCTGCATGAGAATGAAAAGAAGTTAAACCTAAGCCAATAAGAGGTAAAAAAAGAGCAATACGAAGTTTGTTCATGGTGTGTATCCAATTCTTTATTCGCTGTCTTGTCGTATTTTAGTTATAAGACATTCTTCTCCTTTTATAATGAAAAGGAGTATTTAGGTAAGCGAATCGGGTTTATATATAGCGCCATAAATTAATGGCGCAGATATTTTTATTATTTTTATTTACATGTTGATATTGTTTTATTTAATTTATTCGTTGTCGCCGTAATAAACTCAGATGGGCGCCAAGAGTCTCCTGTTTTTTCTAGCCAAGGGGTTAATTCTTCTTTTATAAGTTTTTCAATAAGAGGCTTATTATTATCTGCAACGTTTTTCATTTGGTAAGGATCATTAACGTTGTCATACAAAGTATATTTCAGTGGTTGTCCATCTTGTCTATCAATGACTAAAGTATGCGTTTTAGTTCTCACGCCTCTTTTACCGAAAGATGGTTCACCATAAGGAATAAAGAGATAAAGTTGAGAGTTTGCTGTGTCGCCTTTACCTGTAATCACTCGGTCTGCTAAATTACTGCCTTCTACTGAATCAGGGATCCATGCTGATAAACCTAATAAGCCAAGGATTGTTGGATAAATATCAGGTGCTGACATTAATGCATCATCTGAACCAGGTTTAATTTTACCTGGTAGACGAAACATCATGGGTACGCGCATCGATTCTTCATAAGGATTATTTTTTGTTGCTTGCCCATTAGCTCCTAAACAACTGCCGTGATCAGAGAAGAAAACAACCAGCGTATTATCAGCTAATCCTTGTTGTTCAAGTTCATTAACGATACGACCAAATTGCTCATCAACACCGTTAACCATTGCCATGTATTCTTTAAAATATTGAGGACCATAGCCTTCTTGATATTCAGTATCCCATTTTACATTTGGCCGAGTATTTAGCTCTTTTGATGTTTTTCCTTGATAAGCTTCGAGATATTTTTTAGGAACTTGATCATAAGGGGAGTGCGGCGGATTCATTGAAACCACTAGTGCAAATGGTTTTGAATTATCACGAAACTGACCATTCTCATTTTTGAGGAATTTAACAGCCATGTCGGCTTCATGTTCTGGTCCCCATTGATCAATATATATCGGCTTGTCACGCGGGGTATCGTTTGCCCAATACATAGGTTTCATATGTAAATCATAAGTGCCGTAGGAGTACCAGAAATCAAAGCCATGACGACGATCTGGTGCTGCCCATTCATTCCAATAACGGCCTTCCATTGGATTATTGTAGCTTTGAATAAATGGCTCATAAGGGGCATCAAGATGCCATTTACCAATATAACCAGTACTGTAATCTAATGATTTTAAAACATCAGACCAACATTTAGCGTAAGGAGATAAATCAATCCCAACTTTTCCACCGTAATCATGTGCATTACCTGTAATGCCATTGCGAACAGGATATTGCCCTGTCATAAACATCCCCCTAAATGGCGAGCATAATGGGTAGTTAGAAGCCATTTGTGTCATTACTTTGGCTTGTTTCGCAAATTTATTAAGATTAGGTGTGATCGATGGGTCTTCTCCCATAAACTGCAAAGCATGGGCTCGCATTTCATCTGGGAAAATAATTAATAAGTTCGGTGCATCTGCAGGTCGTGAGTTTGGTTTAGCTGCAACATCCCCTGAATTAGCAAGAACAGGTGTAGAAACAGACATTGCTGCACCGCTAGCTGCGAGTCCTTTGATAAAAGTTCTGCGGGAAACAGTCATTGCTTCCTCCTATTTTACGTTTACTTTCGAATTGGTGTCTTTCATCTTATTTATACTTTTGTATAAGATAAAAAAGTAAGTTAACGAAAGATCAAGAATTGAAAGGAAGATCACATAATGGTGTCGTTTTGTAAGCAAATAGGTAGGAAAAAGAAGATTAAAATTATCTTAAGAATAGATAAAATTTTTGTTAAATATTCTATGTTGTTGATTTTATTGGTTTGGTGTGAAAGTGTGACATCGTTTGCAAAAATTAGACTTGTCGCGAAGTATTCTCATTTAGATGAATTGATATAAAATAAAGTAATTTATCTTTCGTTTGCTTTCATTGTCCACGCATTATCCACCACAATTTATTTTGAAATTCAAATTGTGCCGCTTGATACATACCTATTTTTCTATGTGCAGCTAAAGAGCGAGTGTTATCTTCATTAATAAAAGCAACAGGGTGCCCACCATGTAATGCACAGATAAATTGATAAAGATCTTGTAGTAATGTTTTTCCTCTGTGATTTTTATCTATACAAACCGGACCATAGAACCAATTATTCTGTGTGATATCAGGAAAACGACGGTTAATTTCTTGTGCAATAGGTGGTAGCGAAAAAGAGGTAACCGGAAAGCTGAAAACAACAGCGATAATATTTCGCTTAACAAGCGCAACGACCGCATTCGTACTACTTTGATACATTGCTTCAACTTTATTTAACGGGTATTCCCCATATAAACCACCTTGCTGAGACTCAGCATTAGCTTGTAATAAACGTGTAACAGCATTGAGATCGTCATAGCTCATTTTTCTAATGATATAATCCATTTTACACCTTAATATAAGTTATATTTATAGTTAGTAATGTATAACATATATTTATTTGTGTTTAAAATGAGTTCTCTTTTTTTTGTAATTTTTATTTTTAATCATTCTGCTACTTGGCAGTAATAATGAGTTACTACTGCCATTACTTTTATATTTAAGCTGTTATTAATTTTTCACCAACCTAAAGCAAGCCCGCCTCCAATAATAATGTCCTTTTCGCTATTCAGCGATGAATTTAATCTAAATGAAATATTATCATTTGGCCTATATTGAATACCGCCAGCAATTGCTGTACCTGTCCGATAATTGCTAATACCAATTCCGCCACTTAAAGTGTGATGAGCAAGATAAGGAATACTAGTCATTGCAACTGATGAAGCTATGCCAGCAAATACTTTTTTTTCTAACGCGATAATTTCTTTGTCTAAATTTGCAATTGAATCTGTGATTTCAACCTGTCTTTTTCTATAATAATTATCAAAATCATTAAAATGGGTTTTGAGATTACTGATATCTGTATTGACCGTTCTCTTTAGCTGATTAATGGTATTGTTTGTTGCTATTTTATTTTTATCAACCAGCTTTTTAGCTTGAGCAAAGTTAACGGCATCAGTATTATTTTTTCCTTCACTGATATTAACTAATCGTGAAGTGTGTTTATTTTCAATGTTTCCAAATGAGACTGTATTTTCTTCCGTTGCTAATGCATTATAGCCAATGGCAATAGCTCGCGTATTTTGAGCTTTGCTATCTACACCTATTGCGATAGATTGATTACCTGATGCTTGACTATTATCGCCTAAATTAAAACCAGGAATATTATTTTCTATTAATGGTGTATTATCTGATAACGAAGTGTTTGAATAAGAGAAAGATAAAAATAAAATAGATAATAAAACTAACTTTTTAAATATCATTTAATTTAATCCTGTAAATAATATAACAGAGGTGGAGTAATATTAAACGATCCTGTTTTTAGCACAAATAAAACATATCAAAAAAAGTCTTAAAAATTATTATCAGTAAAATTATATAATTATAGTTTTATTTGTATTAAATCAGTTTTTTATTAAATGTTAAATTATAAATGCTGCATCCTTATAAGACGCAGCTTTATGTTGAGAGATATTAATGTTTCTTTCTAAATGCAAAAGCAACAGAAATAGCTTGTAATAAACACATCGTAGAAGTTTGTGAACGAAAGGTTTTTATTTGAGCTTCTTTCACCGTTAAGCAAACATCGCTTAAGCTGGCTAATGGGCTTATTGGACTATCAGTAATAATAATTTGTTTTGCTTCTTTATATGCTGCAATTTCGCACATTTTTTGCATTTCATCTGAATACGGATGAAAGTGAATACCAAAAAGTACATCTCGGTGGGTAATATTTCTGATTTGCTCTCGATACATTCCACCAAGGCTGTTAACGAAAACAGTCTCACAAGGGATGTGGGAAAGCGCATGAAAGAAATAGCTAGCCGCACTAAATGAGTGGTGAAAACCACAAATATAGATAGTCTCTGCATATTCAAGCAGTTGTAATGTTTTATTCAGCATTTCCCTATTGGTTTGATTTGCCAATTGTTGCAATGAGTGGCTATTTGCCTGTGCAAACTCTTGCAAAATAGATGCTGGCTCATTCAGATTAGGAGGATCCTCTTTATATTGGTGTTTATAAGTTAAATTTTCATTTTCGTTTACCATTTCATTCATCAAATGATGCTGAAATAATTGTTTCATTTCATTGAATCCGTTGAAATGAAATGCGTTAGCAAAACGAATTAATGTCGATGGAGGAACATTTGCTTTATCTGCAAGGGTAGCAATTGTATCAAATGCCACACTGTTTTTATTATCAACTAGATAATGTGCAACCTGCTGTAGCCTTTTACTTAATCCATTATAGCGGGAGCGAACTTGTTCCTGTAGTTCATTCAGATTTGTTGCAGTAGACATAGTGCCCTCAATAAAAATACTACTCTAATTGTAATGTTTTTTTAAGGTGAGTTGAATGTTTTTAGCTAATAGTAATTAAAATTAAATAAATGGTCGAATTTAAATAAATGGAATTACTAAAGGTAATTATTTGATGTTTAAACCTCTATTTTATTTTTTTATTTATAAAATTATTATCACTAATTGAAATTATTTTTTCTGTTTTTATTTAAATGAAATTATTATTTCATTTTTTAATGTTAAATTAATTTTATTGTTTTATTTCATAATGAAATCTATTTATTTAAGTTGCAGTGTTGTCTATTTCATTAAATTTAACTTAATATTTTATTTTTATCTGTTAATTTAAGGGTTGCTTCAGTTATAAGATATTTTAACATCTTTGTGCGTGATGGTTGATATTTGTGATATGACACTTGCCTTATCATCTAATAATAGTAATTTATCACTATCTTAATTTAAATTTAATATTATTGGGTGATGTGCAGAGTATGTATAACGACGAATCATGGATTGGTTTTTTAATGCACTATTTTCATGATCACTACTCAGAAGTGATCCCGATTATTTTTATTGTTTGCTGCATAGGTATTATTTTTGGTGTTGTACGTGAAATGCGCTGGTTATCAGTATTTTTTACTTTACCTCTGTTGATTTTTATATTTTGCTTACTTGTTTTTATTTAACTTAGGGTAATAAAGAGTGCTATTTTTAGAATAAATAGATAATAATGAAATTTATTTTTAATATTTTTATTCTTGAAGAGTATGTTTTTTCCATTTTCCATTTTCCATTTTCCATTTTCCATTTTCCATTCTTTATTCTTTATTCTCTATTAAATAAAGTAAACATTAAATTGTTAATGATAAATTTTTATTTTTAATTAATAATCCGACATGGGCATTTATTTTTTAATTATATATTATAATCAAAAATAATATGGGTTAATAAACAAGGTGACTAATAAGGTATTGTTACTTATTGATTATTATTGATAAAGATAGACAAATAATTTGTTGAAAAATAGACTAACATTTTGTGCTTAATCGACTAATATAGATAACATATTGTTAATGAATAAATTAAGTTGGAAATTATTATGCAATGGCGAAATACCACTAATCGCTATGGGCACTTGTCGCTCCTTTTACACTGGGGGACAGCGCTAACGGTCTATGGCATGTTTGCCCTTGGTTTATGGATGGTAACACTAGGTTATTACGATGGTTGGTATCATTCAGCACCGGAAATACATAAAAGTATTGGTATTATTTTATTTATTATCCTAATTATCCGAGCTGTGTGGCGCTGGGTTTCTCCACCACCAAAGGCTTTATCTAGTTATAGTAAATTGACTCGTATAAGTGCGCATATTGTCCATATGCTTTTATATTTAATTTTATTTTCAATTGTTATTAGTGGTTATTTAATTTCAACTGCTGATGGTCAAGCTATATCAGTATTTGATTGGTTTTCTGTTCCTGCTATTTTTATGGGGCAGGGAGAGCAAGCTGATTTAGCGGGTGATGTTCATCTTTATTTAGCTTGGGCGGTTGTTTTATTATCGCTATTACATGCCGCTGGTGCGCTGAAACATCATTTTGTAGATAAAGATGTAACGTTAAAAAGAATGTTAGGAATACGAAATAAATAATTAATTTATAACTACATATTATGGAGAGAAGAATGTTTAAGAAAGCACTATTAGGTTTAACTGCGAGCGCATTGTTATTTAATGCAAGTTCAGCATTAGCTGCCGACTATGAGATTGATAAACAAGGTCAACATGCTTTTGTTCAGTTTCGTATTCAGCATTTAGGTTATAGCTGGTTATATGGCACATTTAAAGATTTTGATGGTACATTTAGCTATGACAAAGAAGATCCGTCTAAAGATAAAGTTGATGTTGTTATTAAAACCGGTAGCTTAGACACTAATCATGCAGAACGTGATAAACATTTACGTAGTGCTGATTTCTTTAATACGAGCAAATATCCTGAAGCTAAATTTGTTTCAACAAATGTTTCTCGTAATGGTGAGAATTATGTTGTTACTGGCGATTTAACATTAAATGGTGTGACTAAACCAATTTCATTAAATGCAAAATTAATTGGTGAAGGAACTGACCCTTGGAAAGGCTATCGCGCTGGTTTTGAAGCAACGGGTAAAGTGAATTTAAAAGAGTTTAATTTTAAATCAGACTTAGGCCCTAAATCTCAAGAAGCAGAATTAATTATTTCTGTTGAAGGTGTAAAAAAGGCTAATTAGTTTTTCATTTTATACTAATTCCCTACATGATTTATAAACCGATGCCTATTAGCATCGGTTTTTTTATGCGCAAAATAGACTAATTGTCTTATACTTAGGTGATATTTCTTATCTTATAAAGATGCAAAATACGTGTTATGAGTATTTCTATCTTTTTAAGTGGAATGAAAAGGGATAAAACAGAGAAAATCGTTATCAATCCAATCCATTTATTTAATAAAAAGAGTTTATGATGAAGAAATTACGACATACTTTTTTGAGTACACTGATTATTTCTAGCTTTTTTCTTAGTAGTGCACAACAAGCTGATGCTTGTACTCGAGTAGTTTATCTTGGTGATAATAATCAAATTATCACAGCTCGTTCAATGGATTGGAAATATGAGATCGGCACTAATTTATGGATATTTCCTCAAGGAATGGAACGTTCAGGTGAAGTTGGAGATAACTCTGTTAAGTGGGTGTCAAAATACGGCAGCGTAATTGCTTCTGGTTTTGATATATCAACGACAGATGGAATGAATGAAAAAGGTTTAGTTGCAAATTTACTGTGGTTAGCTGAATCTGAATACCCTACTTATTCTAAAAATAAACCCGCTATTTCTATTTCAGCTTGGGCACAATATGTTTTAGATAATTTTGCTACGGTGGAAGAAGCCGTTAATACATTAAAAGATGAGCCTTTTATTGTTGTTACCGATAATTTACCAGACCAAAACAGAATGGCGACTTTACATTTATCACTTTCAGATGCGAGTGGTGATAGCGCTATTATTGAATATATTGACGGTAAACAAGTGATTCACCATAGCCGTGAATATCAAGTAATGACAAATTCACCGATATTTTCAGAACAATTAGCGTTAAATAGCTATTGGCAACAAATTGGCGGCACTGTAATGTTGCCAGGAACAAATCGTGCATCGGATCGTTTCGCTCGAGCTTCGTTTTATGTTAATGCTATTCCTAAAGCGCAATCGAGCCAAAAATCGCTAGCAAGTGTTTTTGGTGTAATAAGAAATGTTTCTGTTCCTTATGGTTTGAGCACAGTAGAATCACCTGAAATTTCCTCAACTCGTTGGCGTACAGTGGCTGACCATAAAAATCAGCTCTATTTCTTTGAATCTGCCTTATCGCCAAATACCTTTTGGGTTGATTTAAAGAAAATTGATTTTTCAAAAGAGAGTGGAAAGGTGATGATGTTGCCTTTAGGAGAGGAACAGTCGGTGATTTATTCTGCTAACGCAACAGATAAATTTCAACCTGCGAAACCTTTTGAATTTAAGGGATTAGATAATATCCCGTTGAATGATTAATAAGCCATGATGATAGCTAAAATATGAAATTATCTGAGATATTACATTTTATAGAAACATCGACATTAACTCGCAAAGTGATGTCTTTATTACTTATTTTTAATGGCATATTTATTATTTATTCCATATTGTTAGCTCGAGGTGTTTATCTCGATTGGGAATTACATGGTTTTTCTCAATGGCTAAAATCTTTGGGGGTATTAAAACTACTTGATATCCCTAAAGTGATGCTGGCTTGCGCTTTGATACTTCTTTCAATATTTATGTATCTTGGCGCAAGAATAGCGTGGTGTGTGTCTTTAATTTTATTGGCGACCATTATTTTTTTAGATATTGCTGTTTATCAGCAAATCGGTTTGCAGGCCTATTTCTCTTTAGCATTAGCGGTCGGGTTATTAATTAGCTGGCGAGCGTTTCCCCATCATAGTTTAACTAGTGCTGGCTTTGTTGCGTTTATTTGTATTATTTCTTTACTGTTATTCTCAATGCTAGGTAGCCTTTATATTGGCAACGAATTTAAGCCTCATATTACAACATTGATGGATGCATTTTATTTTTCTATTGTTTGTATGACGACGCTAGGATTTGGCGATATTGTTCCACTTAGCACCAATGCTAGAGTATTTACACTGACGGTTGTTATTTTAGGTATTACCGTTTTTACCACTTCAATCGTTTATGTAATGGGATTTCTTGCTCGAGGAACGCGCGATATTGTTAAGAAAAGGATCGCTAAGATGCATAATCATTTTATTATTATTGGATCATCAGCATTAGCTTCACAATTAGAAAAAGGGTTAAGAGAACAGGGCAAGCCTGTTATTGCTATTTGTTCTGATAAGAGTTCATCATTCTATGATGAGCAAGCGAGCGTTATTGAAGGTGATCCTACAAATACCAAAACTTTGCTTGCTGCTAATATTGCTAAAGCAAGTTGGGTTGCCACGTTATCAGAAAGTGATGCGGAAAATACATTTATATTATTAACGATTCAAGAGTGTCCTGATGTTCATGCAAAATTAATAACAATTATAAATCAGGATGAAAATAGAGAAAAAATCAGTCGGTTACGGCCTGATATGCTATTTTCTTTAGCATCGTTAGGAAAAGAAATTATGATGAAAGTCTTATGTGGTGAATCTATATCATCGGCAGATGTAACCGATCTATTGCTAAATAAATATTTAAAATCGTAATTTTAATAAAGCCGTCTTTACGAAAGATAATGATTATCATAAGATGTATATAAAATACATCTTAAGTGGGGTTGGATTATGGAACTTGTTAGTTATAAAACGATGCCTGAATGGACTCGTACATCAATACCGTTAATGTTGTTAGATCGCCATAATACGAAAGAAGGCACTTATGCCCAAATGAAGGTATTACAAGGTACTATGACATTTGTAGTGTTTAATGATGATGGTTCAGAAATATCAGTTGATTGCGATAGCGTGCACCAACCTCCTTTAATTCAACCTCAACAATGGCATAAAATTGATAAAGCAAGTGATGATGTTCGTTGCCAACTCTCTTTTTTATGTGTGCCTGAAGATAAGCTATTTAAAGAAAATGATCTCTCATTACCGCATTCTGAAGTACGTTATATGTCTACTTTTACGCAGCCTTGTAAAGTATTAGATTTAGGTGCCGGCAGGGGACGTAATAGCTTTTATTTAGCATCTCAAGGTTATGATGTTACAGCATTAGATATTAATGCTTCTCATATTGATGCGATAGAAACAGTTAAAGCTAAAACAGGTTTGGTAGTAAAAAGTGGTTTATATGATATTAACGAAGCTTCATTAACAGAAAAATACGATATTATTATTTCAACTGTTGTATTGATGTTTTGTCAGCGTGAACGAATCGAAGCTATTATTAGAAATATGCAGGAATGCACAAATAACAATGGTATTAATGTGATTGTTTGCCCGGTTGAAACACCAAATAGCGATCCTAGCGAAATTCCATTTAAAACCTTTTTACGCCAAGGTGAATTAGCCGATTATTATAAGGATTGGGAAGTTATTAAATATAATGAAAACCCAGGGCATCTTCATAAAACAGACGCTAATGGTGATCGTGTTGGGCTTAACTTTGCGACTTTAATTGCACGTAAAAAATAACTCCTTGATTAGATAATAAGCTACTGTGGTTTTAATTTATAAAATTGAATGCACCCACCATAAGTATTGGGTGCATTTTTTTAGTTATATACAGGAGTTTAAATCGCTTATTTTTGTGTCGGTGTTGGTGCTTTTTCGCACTCTTCATTATTTTGATAGTCTTTATTTTTTTGTAAGATCTTTTCAAGTAGTACCGTATAAATAGGGCGACCACCAAGTAATTGAGCCAGCATGGTTGCACCAAGGCAGGTAATAATCATGGGTAAGATAAGCTGATAGTTGTCGGTCATTTCTAGCACTAATACGATCCCTGTTAGAGGAGCTCTTACTGTCGCGGCAAATAAAGCACCCATACCGGCGATAGCAAAAGTACCAATTTCAATTTGATACTCAGGAAAGAGTATTGTTGCTGTTAATCCGAATGCACTGCCAAAGAGCGTTCCTAAGGCTAATGTTGGGGCAAAAATTCCCCCCGGTGCTCCAGAAGCAAAACTAATAATAGATGTAATAGTGCGTAATACGAAGAAGATTAATAGTGCCACAAGTGAATATTGACCGCCACTTAGCGCTGGAATAAGACTAAAACCACCACCTGTTATTTCAGGAATAACAAGAGCTAATACACCACAAAGCCCCCCAATTATCCCACCGGTTAATACAAACCGTGATATTTTATCTTGGTAAAAGTGTTGAAATCGAGCTTGAGCATAAAATAGTAATCGGCTGAAAATAACACCAATAAAACCAAAGAACATGCCTAATACAAGATAGAGCCATAATGTATTTAAAGGTGCAGAGGAAAATTGTCCTATGTGAATTATACCGCCTTCGCCATTAAAAAGACGAAAAACAATACATGACATAATAACGCCAATAAATACGGCTTTGATTGAGATAAGACTATATTTAAACTGAGGACGCATTTCTTCAATAATAAATAAAATACCCGCAAGTGGTGCATTAAATGCAGCTGTTAACCCTGCGGCAGCTCCTGTTGCCAGTAAAGTATGGCGAGATTCGGTATCTTTTATACGTGATATATCGTTAATAAATTGGCCAATATTAGCACCTATTTGCACCGTAGGACCTTCTCGGCCTAATACCATGCCCGAACCTAGTGTGCCGATACTTGCGAAAAATTTTACGGGTAATACTCGCCACCAACGAACAGGGCGTACATCTATCATTGCGCCTTCAATTTCAGGAATACCAGACCCTCCTGATTCAGGCGAGAATTTCTTTACTAAATAGTAACCTAGCATTGCTAATATTGCTGAAAATAACAAAGTTACTATTCCTAATAGATAAGGATTAGTAAATGCGCTTTTTAATTCTTCTTGTCTTAAATGAATAACCCAGTTCACACTTTTTTCAAATAATACGCCGACAAATCCAGCCAGTGTGCCGACGATAGCTGAGAGAATAAGTACTTTAATCGGTGCCAAATTAGTTTCTTTGGCTTTTTTTAGTAGATTAAAGCGCTGAGCATTTATTGATTGTTTTAAAATTTTTCGTTTGTACATAATTTGGCTTTATGAGTTTTGGTGATGAGTGTAATGATAGCGCAATTTAATAATGAGGTGATATTAATCACATAACCCAATCATTCTTAGATTAAGTCAGTATTTTTTCTAGCATATTTCCCTTTTTTCATCTTAAGTTTAATTGATAACAAAAAAGAAATATTTTTATAACATTTAGACTAAAAGGGTAACTTATGGATTTTATTACAGATATGTTGAGCGCTATTAATGGCGTGGTGTGGGGAGTACCAATGCTTGTTGGTATTCTCGGCATTGGGCTTTTTATGCAGATTAGGCTTTCTTTTTTACCAATTAGAAAGTTAGGAACTGGGTTTAAATTACTTTTTGAAAAAAATGACAAACGAGGTGAAGGACAAATATCACCTTTTAATGCCTTAATGACGGCGCTTTCTGCAACGATAGGTACTGGAAATATCGCAGGTGTAGCAACGGCGGTTGTTCTTGGTGGACCTGGTGCACTATTTTGGATGTGGATGACGGCTTTAGTGGGAATGGCAACAAAATATTCAGAAGCCGTATTAGCTGTGCGTTTTCGTGAAGTCGATAAAAACGGCAACTATGTTGGTGGCCCAATGTATTACATCAAAAATGGTTTAGGTAAAAATTGGGTATGGTTAGGTACGCTATTTGCCATTTTTGGTAGTTTTGCTGGATTCGGTATTGGAAATACCGTACAAGCGAATTCCGTTGCTGATGTATTACAAAGTAACTTTGGTATTTCTACAACAGTGACAGCTGCGGTATTAGTTGTTTTAGTTGGTGCGGTATTAATTGGTGGAATTAAGCGTATTGCTGATGTAGCTGGAAAGTTAGTTCCCTTTATGACCGTGGGTTATTTTGGTGCCGGCATCGTGGTGTTGGCCATGAATGTAACGGCGATCCCTGATGCTTTTGTTCTTATTGTAAAATCGGCATTTACCCCAGTTGCTGCGCAAGGTGGTTTTGCAGGTGCGGCAGTTTGGGCTGCAATTCGTTTTGGTGTGGCCAGAGGTGTTTTCTCTAATGAGGCAGGCCTTGGAAGTGCACCAATCGCTCATGCTACTGCTAAAACGCAAAACCCAATTCGCCAAGGTTTGATTGCGATGTTGGGGACTTTTATCGATACCATTATTGTTTGTTCTGTTACGGGATTAACAATTGTGATTACGGGGCAATGGCTAACAGGACAAAGTGGCGCGACATTAACAGCAGCCTCTTTTTCGGTCGCTATTCCCGGTGGTAATTATATTGTGGCTATAGCTTTAGCGATTTTTGCATTTACAACTATTTTAGGTTGGAGTTTTTACGGTGAAAAATGTGTGCAATATCTCTTTGGTCCAAAAGCTATTTTGCCATTTCGTATTGCGTGGTTAATCGCTTTACCTATTGGTGCAACACAATCATTAGAGTTTGTTTGGTTATTAGCGGATACATTAAATGCAATGATGGCTATACCCAATTTAATTGCGTTAGCATTGCTTAGCCCGGTAGTGTATCGGTTAACAAAAGAATATATCAAAGACGTTAATGCTAATGATATTGAAATAAATAAAGATGCAAATTCAAAACTAAAAAATGAGGTTGAACCGGAGTAAATCGTTCTTACTCAATTAAGATTAAAACACAACATAATAGAAAGTGGTATGGTCAATTAAAAAAGGCATACCACTTTTTTATATTTTTATCAGAAAAAATAGATAAAAAAAGCCTTCTGGGGAGAAGGCGAAAGAGATGAGTATAGATATTATATTTATTAGAATTTTAAAATGGAGATAGATTATTCTTTCATACTGATAAAGATATTTTTTACTTGGCTATAAGCATCTAGCATCATTTTATGAGTTTCACGACCTAAGCCTGATTTTTTATATCCCCCAAATGGAGCATGGGCTGGCAGCTCATGATAAGTGTTAACCCACATACGTCCTGTTCTTACTGCTTTAGCAACTCGTAGTGCGCGATTGATATCTTGAGTCCACACACCACCACCTAATCCGTATTCAGAGTCATTAGCCATATCAATAACTTCTTCTTCGTTATCAAATGGAATAACACATAAAACAGGTCCGAAGATTTCTTCACGTGCAACACGCATTTGGTTGGTGGCATTAATAATGATAGTTGGACGAATAAAGAAACCATCGTCATAACCTTCACCTGTAATACGTTCACCTCCCGTTAAAACGGTAGCGCCTTCTTTTTTAGCTAACTCAACATAACCTAAAATGGTATCCATTTGGTCTTGGCTAACTTGAGTTCCCATTTGTGTATTTGGGTCAAGAGGATCACCGACGCGGATACTCTCAAACTCAGTTTTTAATGCTTTCAAAAATTCATCATGAATATCTTTATGTAAGAACAAACGAGAGCCAGATTCACAGGCTTGTCCTTGGTTCATTAATATTGCAAGCGCTGAATATTTAACTGCTTTTTTCATATTGGCATCAGGGAAAACAATATTGGCTGATTTACCACCAAGTTCAAGTGTGGCTGGTACCATTTTTTTTGCAGCAGCAGCAGCAACGGTGTAACCCACATTGGTTGAGCCGGTAAATGCCAGTTTATCAATATCTTGATGTTCTAAAATAGCTTGTCCTACGACAGATCCGCGCCCTGTGACAATATTGATCACACCAGCGGGTAATATTTCATTTAAAATACGACCTAGCTCTAATAATGAAAGCGATGTTAATGTCGCTGGATTGATAACAACCGTATCACCAGCAGCGATAGCGGGTGCTAATTTCCATGCTGCCATCAATAGAGGAAAGTTCCACGGAATAATTTGTCCGACAACACCAATAGGCTCGCGAATAACAAGGCTAATGGTATTTTCGTCTAGGACGGCACTTTCATCGGTATGAGAGCGTATCACGCCTGCAAAATATCGAAAATGGTCAATAGAGGCAGGTAAATCTATGTTTTTCGACTCATTGAGTGGTTTACCATTATCGAGTGATTCAATCCAAGCGAAGCGTTCTTGTTCTTGTTCTAATCTATCAGCGATTTTTAATAGTAGAGCTTGACGTTCTGCTGGTGAGCTTTTGCTCCATGTTTTGAATGCATTCCGCGCAGCACTTACGGCATGTTCTACATCTTCAGCACTACCTGACGGATATTCACTGATAAGTTCGCCTGTGGCTGGACTATAGGTTTTAGTTGTTTTTTGCGATGTACTGGATACCCATTCTCCTCCAATTAACATTTTGTAACTTTCAAGAGGACGAAATTGTGGTGGAACATTATTTAATTTAATCATTTTTAATCTCCAGTGTAGGGGGTGAGCATCATCAGTTTTATTTAATACATCTTGTTATGCTCATGCTAATAAAATATATCAATTGAAGTAATTTGATTAGCTATTAATGCGATAGGTGATATTAACTATAAAAAATAATAATCGAAATTACTTTTATAATAAAAAGTGATATAGCTCGAGTCGTGTTTTTATTACTAATTTTCAATTAAATAGCTCACTCTCCCTTTCTAAAGCTTTAATTTTTCTTTTCTATTTATCTTCTTATGAGTTAATGGAAATCACTTCTTGGTTTTACAAACTTGATTGATTTAAGCGAAACCAAGAGGTGTGAAAAAACGATATCAAGCAATAGGTAAGAATTTGCGTTAGATCAAACAACGTTCAGATTGTTTAATTTTGCACTTCTCCTCTTATAAAAATGGCGTATTCTTATGTTGTATATTAAATGCAATTTATAAAAAAAAAGCGTTATCTCTATTTAGAAGGAATGCGATATGTATTGTGTGCAATGTGAACAAACAATGAAAACCCCTGTAGGCAATGGTTGTGCCTACGCACAAGGTATGTGCGGTAAAACAGCCGAAACATCTGACTTACAAGATTTATTGGTTGCAGTATTAGAAGGTCTTTCTGCATGGGCACTTGCTGCTCGTAGTGTGGATATTATCGATCATGATGTAGACAGTTTTGCTCCTCTTGCCTTTTTCTCTACATTAACTAACGTAAATTTCGATTCTGATCGTATTGTTGGTTATGCCAAAGAAGCGATTTATTTTCGTGAAAGTTTAAAAGCGCGCACATTAGCTAAAAATGCAGCGATCCAAGTGACGAACCCAAGAGCTGAAATTCAATTAGAAGGCACTGACCTTGTGAGTTTGCAAAAACAAGCACAGCGTTTTGCTCTCAATGGTGATAAAGCTGAAATTGGTGAAGATCTTCATGGTTTACGTATGCTTTGCCTTTATGGCTTAAAAGGTGCTGCTGCTTATATGGAGCACGCACATGTTTTAGGTCAGTACGATAATGAAATTTATGCAGAGTATCACCGCTATATGGCGTGGTTAGGTACTGATCCCGCTGACATGAATGAATTATTAGAAAATGCGATGGGTATTGGCCAAATGAACTTCCGTATAATGGCGATACTGGATAAAGGGGAAACTGATGCTTATGGCAACCCAGTGCCGGTTACTGTCAATGTACGCCCTGTTGCAGGTAAAGCCATTCTGATTTCTGGCCATGATCTCAAAGATTTACAGATGTTACTTGAGCAAACTGAAGGCAAGGGCATTAACATTTACACGCATGGCGAAATGCTGCCAGCTCATGGTTACCCTGAACTGAAAAAATATAAACATTTAGTGGGTAACTACGGTAGTGGCTGGCAAAATCAGCAAGTCGAATTCGCTAAATTTCCAGGCCCGGTGTTGATGACCTCTAACTGTATTATCGACCCTAATGTTGGTAACTATGGCGACCGTATTTGGACGCGCAGTATTGTAGGTTGGCCTGGGGTGAAACACATTACTGATGATGATTTTTCAGCAATGATTGAACAAGCTCAGTCATTAGAAGGTTTCCCTTATGATGAAATTGAACACTTAATTACTGTTGGTTTTGGCCGTCAAACCCTGTTAAATGCGGCTGATACTGTGATTGATTTGGTATCACAGAAAAAACTGCGCCATGTATTTTTAGTGGGGGGGTGTGATGGTAGTCGTGGTGAACGTAGTTATTACACTGACTTAGCTAGAGAAATTCCACAAGATTGTTTAATTATGACATTAGCTTGTGGTAAATATCGTTTCAATAAATTAGATTTTGGCACATTAGAAGGCTTACCACGCTTACTTGATGTGGGTCAGTGTAACGATGCTTACTCTGCGATTATGCTAGCGGTTCACTTAGCTGAGAAACTGGGTTGTGGTGTGAATGATTTACCACTGTCCTTGATTTTGTCATGGTTTGAACAAAAAGCGATAGTCATTTTGTTAACTCTACTTTCATTGGGCGTCAAAAATATTTATACCGGGCCAACTGCACCTGCGTTCTTAACAGATAATCTGTTGGCAGTGTTAAATGAAAAATTTGGTATGCGCTCTATCACCACGCCAGAACAAGATCTTAAAGATATTCTTTCTGCTTAACGTTTTAATTCATCATCATTGCCGAAGCCTACGGGCTTCGGTGAGGAATCAATATCCATGACGATGCCAACATCTCTTTGTCCTAATCGTATGCAAGTTCACTCTATTAATCAGGAAACCCCTGAAGTGTGGACGCTGAATTTAATTAATCATGACTTTTATTCTTATAAGCCGGGTCAATTTGCATTGGTGAGTATCAATAATAGTGATGAAACATTACGTGCTTATACCATTTCATCTTCACCAGGACTAAGCCCTTTTATTACCTTAACCGTTCGTCGTTTAGAAAATGGTGTGGGTTCAGGATGGTTAACTTCGAAGGTAAAAGTAGGTGATTATCTTTGGTTATCGGATGCGCAAGGCGAGTTCACTTGTGCGGGTAAAGAAGGTGCGCGTTATTTAATGTTAGCGGCTGGATGTGGTGTAACACCTGTTATGTCGATGACACGTTGGTTGTTAAATAATCAACCTAAAGCAGATATTACCGTTATTTTTAATATCCGTGAACAAAGTCAGTTTATTTTTGAGCAAGAATGGACGGAATTAGCGAACGCTTATCCTTACAATCTCAATTTTATTATGATGTCTAAATTACCAGATAATAAAGGGTTATTTAGTGGTCGTATTTCTCAAGAAAAATTAGCTGCATTAGTACCTGATATTGCGAGTCGCACCGTTATGTGTTGTGGCCCAAATAGTTATATGGAAGATACAGGACGTTTTGCAAGAAATCTTGGTGTACCTGCTGAGAATATCTTTATGGAACGTTTTGGTGACGAACCTGTTTGTGTCGATGACAATGAACAACTTACCATGACTATTCGTCATCCATTATCACAAATTAAAGTACCTGTTGGCGTATCGTTATTATCGGCGATGGAAGATAACAGTGTTCCTGTTTTTGCTGCTTGCCGCGCAGGTGTATGTGGTAGTTGTAAAACGCGCATTATTAGTGGCGACTATGATGTTACTAGCACCAGTACATTAACACCTGAAGAGATAGCTCAAGGCTATGTTTTAGCCTGTAGCTGTCGTTTAAAAGGGGATATTGAGCTTGCTTAATATTCTATTATTGCCTTCCTTCTTTCTTTTTTGTTCTCTTTTTTTACCCTGTTAATATATTAACAGGGTTTTTTGTGTCTATTCCCTCAATTAAATGTTGATATCATCAGGACAATACTGAGGTATTTTTATATTAGCGGTTTGATGTTTATTTATTCAATATAATAAAAGCATGAAAGTAACGACAATATAAAAATATATTTTAGGTTATAGGCAGTTTCCTTATAAACATTCTGCTATGATTTAATTTATCGATAGGGAAAGGGGGGATATATGAAAAAAATGTTATTTATTTGTTTGTTTGGTGTCATGCTTTCTGGCTGTGAAAAATCTCAAACCCTTGATGGCTCTAACGTTGAGTCACTACGAATATCGATAGTTGAAATGCGTAACTCGCTGCCTTTAGATGAACAAGAGCGCTTTGATGAAGCGCTAGAATTAGCAATGCTAAATGATATTAACTTTAATGATCTTGTTGTTGCAGGCCGTAATAAAAATGCAGATCTTATTACGCAAAAAATGTGTCAATCTTTAGATGGTAAAACAGTAAAAGAGATATTTCTACAAGCGGAACAAATCAAAGTACAAAAATTAGCATTTAAATAATCAATTAATAAACAGATTATTTAGTAAACCACGATATTAATCTTCGTGGTATTTTTATATTTATTTTTAATGATATCTTGTCATTCAATTTCATTCTGAATGTTTTTATCATGTATTTTATCAATAGAACTTAAACAGAATCGCTATGGTGCTTTTCATTATATTGTGGCTGGTTATAATGCGCGCCGCATTCGCAAGAAAAGTGCAGTATCTCGTTAGGCGAGGCTCCTATACAAACATAGGTTACTGATCTGACGACGTCGAGAGACGCCCAAGATTAGGACAGGATATATCGACCGAAGGTATATCCCCATGTAACTTCCTGTATTCATTGGATACGTTGTATAGTGCTAAAACCGAGACGTGTAGATAGCTTTTGCATTCTCGCTTCTGGTTTCGCCCCTATGGAGAACTGATTTGCTAAACACAAACAGTAATAGGGAACCACAACAATGAAATTCACCACTCAAAATAAAATGGATGCTGTATTAGTTGCAGATGCATCCTTAAACACACCTCAAAATAAATCAACACAAGATCAATACAACCGTTTAAAAGACGATGCGACTGTTAGCGCCTATATGAGCCAGTCTTATATTGCAGTTTCTATTGCAGACTCTGTTGAAAATGTGAAAGCACAGCTTGTTAATGATTTAAAAGATGAATTAATCCCAACTTATCTTTATGTGGTTGATAAAGATAATTATCTTAATGGGGTTTTACCGGTTAAATCATTGCTAACCGCTGCGAATGACTTATTTGTGTCTGATATTATGCGTCAAACTTTTTTTTCAGTATCACCAGAGCAAAATAGACACGATGTTTATCAGCTAATAAGCCATAGTGGTTTAGATAGCGTGCCAGTGATGCATTTTGGTAAATTAGTGGGTGTATTGCGTCCTCAAGATATTGCTGAATTGATTGAAGATGAAAATACACTAGATGCTCAAATGCAAGGTGCAACATCGCCATTAGATCAGCCTTATTTAGATACAAGTCCAGTGACTTTATGGCGTAAGCGTGTTGTTTGGTTATTGATGTTATTTGTGGCAGAAGCCTATACCAGCACAGTATTACATGCTTTTGAAGATAGACTAGAAGCAGCGATTTCTTTAGCGTTTTTTATTCCGTTATTAATTGGTACTGGCGGAAACAGTGGTACGCAAATCACCTCAACATTAGTACGAGCTATGGCATTAGGTGAAGTTAGCTTACGCAATGTTTGGTCAGTATTAAGAAAAGAAATAACGACGTCAATTATGGTCGCACTAACGATGGGAATTGCCGGCTTTGTGCGAGCATGGTTCTTAGGTGTCGGCATGGAAGTGATGATTGTTGTTGGTTTAACTCTAGTTTCAATTACAGTTTGGAGTGCTGTTGTTTCTTCGGTTATTCCAATGGTGTTAAAACGCTTAGGGGTTGACCCTGCTGTTGTATCAGCACCTTTTATTGCCACATTAATTGATGGAACAGGTCTTATTATTTACTTTGAAATCGCATCGCATGTGATGAGTGAGTTTGCTTAAAGCAGCAACAAATCGAATCCTTCAATAGAGTCGGCGATATTAATTATATCGCCGATTTTTTAGTATTTTAGTCAATTTAAGTTGCGGTGGCATCTTAAACATAAAATAACCCAGGGGGTAACGATAAAACATAATGAATAAAATTTTTTTATTAATATAATTATAGCTAGTGCTTACTGAGTTCATAAGAAAATAAATAAAAGCTATGTTTAAAAAAATTATAGTAAATTTGTAATATTGAGCTGGAAGTGATTATTTAAATCAAAGATATAGCAAGTAAAATAAATAAGCCTTTCAATAAAATATAATCAAATATCAATGTATCAAAACGCTATTTATTGACTTAATTGTCATAATTTTGAGTTGTTTTTTGTGTATCTTTAGTTGATAAATTTACTATTATTTTATCTATACTGATTTTTATCATGCCATTATCTTAAAATTAAACTGCTTTATTTTTTTAATCACAATATGCTCGGATCTTAACGTTATCATTATTTCTTACCGATATGTCACAACTACAAAATAAAAACGATTTATTTTTAATCAAAATACTATTCGATACCATACCAAAGCCTTTTTATATTCCTTTTTTTATCATGTTAGAACAACAATATTTACGTACTTTATCTTACTAAATAAATTAAATGCGACTAATCAATATGAAGCTGGGGAGAAAATAAAATATAGGGTTTATACCAGTGGAAAATGAGGATTAGGAGTAAGGAATTTTTGAGTTACAGGGTGATATTAAGTGGTCGTAAATTTTAGAATTTCTTGGCAACGACGGCAGCGATATTCAGTTTCACCACGCTGCACTTTATTATGACGGCGAAGTGTTAAACGGTGTGGTTCTTCACATTGACAAGTATAAGTAAAGGTTTTGGCTTTTACATTGCTTACATCAAAATGATGTGTTCGCTTTGCTGGAACCTGTAAAACCGTTTCCATCATCCATTTCCATTCCTTTCCATGAGGGGCAACTCGGCCAAAATGTCGGTTTACTAATAAGTGTGCTAATTCATGAGGAATAACTTCTTCAATAAAATTCTGTTTATTTTCAATCAATAATGTAGGATTAATGCGAATTTCCCAATTTGCATAATAGGCACTGCCTGCAATAGTTCCTCTCTGGTTATAATGTAGAGCGGGTTCTGGGTAATTTGTATTAAGATACTGATTGGCCTGCTGCAACTTTTCACGCAATGTTCGCATAACATTTTGCACTAAGGCGATAGGGACTCTGACAGTTTTCATGTTACAGAGCATATAGTGCCTTATAAAAACACGCAATAAAAAGAAAACTTGCACAATATATAAATTAACATATTATTAAAAAGTATATTGATTATGGAGTTTACCATGACACAACGAGTTCAACCTGATTTATTGGATGCAATGAAATTAGCGGCTAATGAGGCCTCTACCATGCTTAAAACGCTGGGAAATGGCGACCGTTTACTTTTATTGTGCCAATTGAGTCAGGGAGAAAAAAGTGTAAGTGAATTAGAAGAGAGTTTAGGCATTCGTCAGCCAACGCTTTCTCAACAGCTTACCGTTTTACGTAACGAAGGACTTGTGGAGACTCGTCGTGATGGAAAACGTATCTTTTATTCTATTGCTGATGAAAAAGTGTTGGTGTTGCTCAATACGCTTTATCAGCTTTATTGTCCTATAGTAGGCTAAATTATGAGTATTGACTGGGTTCACTTTACGCCACTTAGTGCGGCAATAGGTGGACTTATGATAGGTCTAGCAGCGGCAATATTATTACTTTTTAATGGTCGTATTGCTGGAATAAGCGGTATTTTAGGTGGTGTTTTATCAACTAATCAACAAGGAAATGGTTGGCGGTGGGCATTTTTATTAGGCATGTTGATTGCACCTTCGCTGTTTTATTTGTGGGATAAACCACTGACCCCTGTTATTGAAGCTTCTCCTTGGATGTTAGTCATTGCCGGATTGCTGGTGGGTGTAGGTACTCGTTTGGCTAATGGTTGTACAAGTGGTCATGGTATTTGTGGTTTAGCGCGATTATCGCGTCGCTCTATTGTTGCTGTTTTGGTTTTTATGGCAACCGCATTTATCACCGTTTATCTTCTACGCCATGTTATAGGAAGTGAATGAAATGACTAAATTCGTTGCCTTTCTTAGTGGCTTATTATTTAGTGCAGGATTAATTGTGGGCGGTATGAGTGATCCACAGAAAATCCTTGCATTTCTTGATATTACAGGAAATTGGGATCCTTCTTTATTCGTTATTATGGGTGTGGGTCTTAGTGTCAGTATTATTAGCTACCAATTCGCTCGATATCGCCAAAAAAGCTTATTAGCTTGCACTATGGCGATACCAACCAATTCAGTAATAGATAAGCCTTTGGTTATCGGTAGTGTGTTATTTGGTATTGGCTGGGGGCTTGCGGGTATTTGTCCTGGCCCTGGATTGGTATTAGCGGGAGCAGGGTTTCATCAAGGTGGTTTATTTGTGCTGGCTATGATAGCGGGTTGGCTACTCGTCGGATTATTTCGTAAAAGCGCATAATCGCATTATAGAAATGAAATAATGGGGGGTATCTGCCTCTCATTATTTATTTAAAGTCTGCATAAGGAATAAGTAGATGAGAGGGCAAATCTAAATCGTTATTCCAGCAATCAAATAAATAACGTAAATACAATTAATATCAATACAATTAACGCATGATTTAGTGTGCCGTGTTTAGTTATTTATGCCGCTATATTCTTACCTCTTTATGCGAGCTCCAATATGATTGCGGTTTTTTCTATAGCAAAAAATCTGAGATAATAAATATAAAAAAACTGCATCAGAAAGGATGCAGTTTTTTGTGATATTACTTAGTTAAAACAGTTTACTGGTTATTATTTTAAACCCGCTGCTTCACGTAAGATTTCTGCTTTATCTGTTGCTTCCCAAGGGAATTCAGAGCGACCAAAGTGACCATAAGCTGCGGTTTTTTGGTAGATAGGGTGCAGCAAATCAAGCATTTGAATTAAACCATAAGGGCGTAAATCAAAGAATTCACGTACTAACAGGATAAGTTGTGCTGTTGGAATTTTTTCAGTGCCAAAAGTTTCTACCATGATGGAGGTTGGCTCAGCAACACCGATAGCGTAAGACACTTGAATTTCACAACGATCAGCTAAACCTGCCGCAACAATATTTTTAGCAACATAACGTGCAGCATAAGCCGCAGAGCGGTCTACTTTAGAAGGATCTTTACCCGAGAATGCTCCACCACCGTGACGAGCCATACCGCCGTAAGTATCAACGATAATTTTACGACCTGTTAAACCACAGTCACCCATTGGTCCACCAATAACAAAGCGGCCTGTTGGGTTGATAAAGTATTTGGTTTGCCCATTTAACCATTCTACAGGAAGAACAGGTTTGATTATTTCTTCCATTACAGCTTCATGCAGTGCTTCTTGAGTAATATCTTCAGAATGCTGAGTTGATAAAACAACTGCATCAATACCAACAATTTTGTTGTTGTCGTATTGGAATGTAATTTGGCTTTTTGCATCAGGACGTAGCCAAGGTAATGTTCCTGCTTTACGGACTTGTGCTTGGCGTTGAACTAAACGGTGAGCATAAGTAATAGGAGCTGGCATTAAAACATCAGTTTCGTTAGTTGCGTAACCAAACATTAAGCCTTGGTCACCAGCGCCTTGCTCTAGAGGATCAGCGCGGTCAACACCTTGGTTGATATCCGGCGATTGTTTGCCAATGGCACTGATAACTGCGCAGGAATTAGCATCAAAGCCCATATCAGAGCTGGTGTAGCCGATTTCACGAACAGTATTGCGTGTGATTTCTTCGATATCGACCCAAGCTTTAGTGGTAATTTCTCCGCCTACCATTACCATACCTGTTTTAACATAAGTTTCGCAGGCAACACGAGCTTTTGGATCTTGTTCTAAAATAGCATCCAATACGGCATCAGAAATCTGATCCGCAATTTTATCTGGATGACCTTCTGATACTGATTCAGAAGTAAAAAGATGTGTAGTCATTATATTTCGTTACCTTAATACGATACGAATGATTTAAGGATGGATGTTTTAACATCTAGACGTCCATTTTAGGACTGTTTCCTCTTTAATTCCAGTTTTTTTTAATCAATTATAGGGATGAAGGAGAATCAAATAGTTAATCTTATTTTTTGTTACACGATATTTTATTGCCAATAAAAAATAGAAAAGAAGAAAAAAGTCACTTTCATGCATTTTGCTTTTGCATTTTTGATAAACTACAGGTATAAACTCGCGGTTACTGTGAAATCTGAACACAGTGTAAACCGCAGGATTATCTGAGATCCTGTTTCTCTGTTAGGGAAATGGCTTATAGCCTTAAGCCATGTGTGGAGTGAATGGGTAATGATCCATTGTCTACAGGTTAGTTTATTCAAAAACCAAAATAGTACTCGTCAATACTATGCCCGTAGTATGTTTAGAGTAATTTCCTCTCTGAGCTCTTTTTCCTTAGAGCGAAGTTGTCTGTTACTTGCCAATAGGTGATTGTGTTAACTTCTTATAGGTTAGCCCGATAACTTTCTACTATTATTATGTCCTGCTATATGCTGGATAATCATATAAAAATATATAGTGAGTCATTACTTCCTACTGTTATTTATCAGTTGTTTCAGTTATTCGTGAGATTATTGACTACTATAGTGACAGGCACGGTATAAACTCATACTCCCTAAGGAGAATGTCATGAATGATAACATCGCTCGCAAGATGCAGCAGACCTATAACATCACATATTGGGGTGGTGGGTACTATTTAGCGAATAATCGGGGAAATATTAGTGTTTGCCCTAATCCTGATGTTCCTGAGGCAACTTTGGACTTAACAGAATTAGTGAAGCAAGTACAAGAAGAGTATTCCCATATGCGCCTTCCTGCACTTTTCTGCTTTCCTCAAATTTTACAGCATCGCTTGCGTTCTATTAATGCTGCGTTTCATCGCGCACGTGAAGCTTATGGTTATAAAGGCGATTACTTTTTAGTTTATCCTATTAAAGTTAATCAGCAGCGCCGTGTTATTGAATCACTGATTAATGCCGGTGAACCGTTAGGCTTAGAAGCGGGTTCTAAAGCTGAGCTTATGGCAGTGCTTGCTCATGCCAATATGACAAGTTCGGTGATTGTGTGTAATGGTTATAAAGACCGCGAATATATTCGTTTAGCACTTACTGGTGAAAAACTCGGACATAAAGTTTTCTTAGTTATTGAGAAAATGTCTGAGATAAAAATGGTTTTAGAAGAAGCCGAACGTTTAGAAGTTATTCCTCGTTTAGGAGTTCGTGCTCGTCTAGCTTCTCAAGGCTCGGGTAAATGGCAAGCAAGTGGTGGCGAAAAATCAAAATTTGGTTTGGCCGCAACTCAAGTATTGCAATTAATTGATACTTTACGCCAAGCGGGTCGCATAGATAGTTTGCAGTTATTACATTTCCATTTGGGTTCACAAATGGCAAATATTCGCGATATCGCAACCGGTGTGCGTGAATCAGCGCGTTTTTATGTCGAGTTGCATAAATTAGGTGTGAATATTCAATATTTTGATGTGGGCGGTGGTTTAGGTGTGGACTATGAAGGCACACGTTCGCAATCTGATTGTTCTGTAAATTATGGCCTTAATGAATACGCCAATAATGTTATTTGGGCTATTGGGGATGCGTGTGATGAGAATGAATTACCACATCCAACTGTTATTACTGAATCAGGCCGTGCTTTAACCGCACATCATACCGTATTAATTTCTAATGTGATTGGTGTTGAGCGTAATGAATTTACGGCAATCACCCCACCTGAAGAAGATGCATCAAGACCTATCGCTAGCCTTTGGGAAACATGGGAAGAGATGCAAACCAAAGGACATAGCCGTTCATTACGTGAATGGTTACACGATAGCCAATTAGATCTGCATGATGTGCATACACAATATGTCCACGGCATGCTAAGCCTGACTGAGCGTGCATGGGCAGAAGAGCTTTATTTGAATATTTGTCGCCATATTCAATATGATTTGGATCCGAGTAATCGAGCGCATCGTCCGATAATTGATGAATTACAAGAACGTATGTCAGATAAGTTCTATGTAAACTTCTCACTTTTTCAATCGTTACCTGATGCATGGGGTATTGATCAGTTATTCCCCGTTTTACCTATCGAAGGTTTAGATAAACCATTAGATCGTCGAGCAGTATTGCTGGATATCACTTGTGACTCTGATGGTATTATCGATCACTATGTTGATGGTGATGGCGTAGAAACAACCATGCCAATGCCAGCGTATGATCCAGAATATCCACCAATGATTGGCTTTTTTATGGTCGGGGCTTATCAGGAAATTTTGGGCAATATGCATAACTTGTTTGGTGATACGGCCGCTGTTGACGTTTATCTTGATGAGCGAGGAAATCTGACTTATCAGCTAAGCGAAGAAGGCGATACCGTTGCTGATATGCTTCAGTATGTGAAACTTAATCCAGCAGTATTATTAGAACGTTTCCGTACTCAAGTAAAAAATGCACGGTTAGATGAAGCACTGCAAGAGCAGTTTTTAACTGAGTTTGAAAGTGGTTTATACGGTTATACGTATCTGGAAGAAGAAGAGTAAGCGCTTAACTTCCCAATGCAAAAGTGGTGCTTAGTGCATCACTTTCTATCTATCATATTGATTTATTGTTGCTTGTTTTGAATAAGCAATAGAGGCAAAAGCATGAAAAATAGTACGTTAGGTAATGAGACTGATAATTCGTTGATCTCTAATGCATTCGGTTTTTTACGTTTTCCACTGAATTTTCAACCTTACAGCAGTGATGCTGATTGGGTTATTACCGGTGTTCCTTTTGATATGGCAACATCAGGTCGTGCAGGAACGCGTCATGGCCCTGGTGCTATTCGTCAAATTTCAACGAATTTAGCGTGGGAAGGTAATCGCTGGCCATGGGATTTTGATATGCGCGAGCGCTTAAGTGTTGTTGACTGTGGTGATTTAGTTTTTAACTTCGGTGATGCACAAGATATGAGTGACAAATTACAAGCTCATACTGAGAAACTATTAGCCGCGGGTAAAAAATGCTTAACATTTGGTGGTGACCACTTTGTTACATTGCCACTATTGCGTGCTCACGCAAAACATTTTGGTAAAATGGCATTAGTGCATTTCGATGCACATACCGATACTTATGGTAACGGTAGTAAATTCGATCACGGGACTATGTTCTTCCATGCACCAAATGAAGGGCTTATTGATCCTAATCATTCTGTTCAAATTGGTATTCGTACTGATCATGATAGCGATAATGGTTTTACGGTATTAGATGCAGCACAAGTCAATGATCGTGGTGTTGATGATCTCGTTAATCAGATCAAAACTATTGTTGGCGATCTTCCTGTTTATCTGACATTCGATATCGATTGTCTTGATCCTGCTTTCGCACCAGGGACTGGCACGCCAGTTGTGGGTGGATTAACAACCGATAAAGCATTGAAAATATTGCGTGCATTACAGCCACTGAATATTGTAGGAATGGACTTAGTTGAAGTCTCACCGGCTTATGACCAATCCGATATTACGGCATTAGCTGGGGCGACTATTGCATTAGATATGCTCTATCTGCAAGCGACTAAAAAGTAATTATTGTTGATGAAATAATGACTAGGCGATGTTTTTATTGGGCATCGCTTTTTTATTGTTAGAATAAATAACTTAAGCATTTTTTGCTAACCTGCATTCACCGAGCTTATATTTCCTTTTCTCTCTTTTTTCGCTAATTTTCCCTTTTTTTGAACAGTTACTCTAATTGATAATTATTTACAGCATGATTTATTGTGGATTTCATTTCGCTAGTGAAAGATCGTTATTTTGTAACCTGTAACGTAAGTTGTTACTGTGGAGTCATAGTAAAGTTCTTTTTTGGAAGAGCTTTTTCATCTGTAATAAATCAGGAGAAAGACAATGGCTTTGAATGGTAAGGTAATTTTAGTTACAGGCGCTGCTCAGGGAATTGGTCGTGGTATTGCATTGCGTCTAGCAAAAGAAGGTGCTGATATTGCTTTGGTTGACTTAAAAGCAGATAAATTAGCGGGTGTTGCAAAAGAGATTGAAGCATTAGGACGTAAAACGACCACATTTGCTGCAGATATTAGTCAGCGTGATGAGGTTTTTGCTGCTGTTGAACATGCAGAAAAAGCTTTAGGTGGCTTTGATGTTATGATTAACAACGCAGGTATTGCTCAAGTAAAACCACTTGCAGATGTTACACCAGACGATATGGATAGGATCTTTAAAATCAACGTTAATGGTGTGATGTGGGGGATCCAAGCTGCATCCGAGAAATTTAAAGCGCTTGGTCATAAAGGTAAAATTATTAATGCATCTTCTATTGCGGGTCACGATGGCTTTGCAATGTTAGGTGTTTATTCTGCGACTAAATTTGCTGTACGTGCATTAACACAAGCCGCAGCAAAAGAATATGCAAGTGCCGGTATTACAGTAAATGCCTATTGCCCAGGTATTGTTGGTACTGATATGTGGGTAGAAATTGATGAGCGTTTCTCTGAAATTACAGGAACGCCAAAAGGCGAAACATATAAAAAATATGTTGAAGGTATTGCATTAGGTCGAGCTCAAACACCAGAGGATGTGGCTGCATTGGTGGCTTTCTTATCAAGCGATGATGCAGATTATATTACTGGACAAGCCATATTAACCGATGGCGGTATTGTTTATCGTTAATTTCTTATAAAATATATTCTTACTATTTTTCAATGCCCTGTGTGATCCTCTTTACATTACATAGGGCATTTTCATATGCAGTCTATTTATTTAGCGCTATCGTTATATAACTTTATAGTAATTAAAGCTGAAAATAGCGGGCAATAAGAGGGGCAGTGAAGTTCTTCTTCAAATAAAACCCTCTGGGTAACGTCATTATGCGTTGGCCATCTTCACCTATTGCTTCTGTTAGTGCTTTGCTATTAGCCGCTTTTGGGCGGATTTGCAGCACTTGTCCGTGGCGTGCGGTAATACTTTCTACTTTACCCAGTACTATCATATCCATTAGCTCTTCCCAATCATGGCGTAGTAACTCTTCTTCGCTGCTATTTGGGCTCCAGAGCAGCGGTGAGGCTACTCTACGTTGTGATAAAGGGATTTCCCTTTCTCCTTCAACGGGTACCCACAACACTCTTGAGAGCTTATGTTTCACATGGCTATTTTCCCATGTGATGCCACTATTTCCCGTTAATGCGGCAACGCAAACGAAAGTGGTTTCTAGTGGCATGCCAAACCTATCAATAGGGATCGTTTTTAATTCAATACCAATATCACTGAAATCTTGTTCTGGTTTACTACCTGCATTTGCACCTAAATAATATTCTAGCAGCATTCCAACCCAGCCTTTATCTCGCTTTAAATCAGCAGGAATAGGCAGTTGAGCATAAGCGGCAAGTTCACCAAATGTATAACCCGCAAGGGCTTGCGCTCTTTCAAGTAAAACGTGTTCATTTTCAGGTGGTAGAGGTGATCTAAACATTGTGCTTATCTTGTTGTATGAAAAACAAACAGAAAAAAAGAGCCTGTTGATAATGTCTGTTAGGGTAATTTATTTAAATCATAATAGCATGATATATCATCATTTTTTAGGCTTAATCACATCATCAATATTTAAGTTTAAAATGTTGTTCACTGTTATCCCAAATTCATAAACAGGCTTGTGCACTAGGTTATCCACAGCTTTATGGGATAACTCTGCAAAAGTGAGATCACTGTTCTGATTTACAGCCTTGACTTTTGCATATTTTCCTCAAAATTATCCTATTTAGGCTAACTTACCAGCATAACCTGTGGATAAAACAGCCTGTGGTTGTTTTTTGTACGATTTGAGGTGCGCTCTCTTTTTATCGATTTATCCTATCGTTGAAATAGGCATAATAAAATGGCTATTAATTTGAATTATAAGTGATATTTTTATTTTTGTTATAGCAATTTTTTTTATAGTGATAAAACTATACCCTGATTATCTCACTCTTTTTCACATAGATATCCACAGAAAAAGTGAATAAATCCCCTGGGCATCTGTGTTGGTGTTTATAACTTTGGTGTTTTCTGTGAATTAACACCAATAAGTGAGCGTTTAATCACCAATCTAAAGTTAAATATCTTATTTTGATAGATTAGTCTCTATGTCTGGTGTAAACCATGCCGATTTAAAATCAAACCAACCAAAAGTATTCATTTTGACGCCACGAATAGTTCTCTGTCCTTGTAATTCAAGTAAATGATGAAATAAAGGATATAACCAAATATCTTGCGTCAGCTGTCTACACCATTCTTCAAGAGGTAATGTTTTTTGGTGCCATTGTTCTAGCTCTTGTGTAAAAGAAGAACCTAAACACCGATGAAATAAAGGAAGTTCATAGAGCGCTGCAAAAATAGAGAATTCAAGAGGTTTATAAAAATTTACAGTGGCTAGCCAAATGTCACTTTCAGCATTGCCATAATACCATTGATCGTAATCGATAAGGCGGATCTCTAATTCAATATCATATTCCGATAAAATACTTTTAATTAAATCAGCTATTGTGCTGTATTCGTGATGCTCTTTATAAAGCGTGAGAGTGAGTTTGGTTAATGACGCTGGTTTTGGATGCTGTCGAATAAGTTTACTGTGATGCCAATGTAGCAATAAACCATAAGCGGGTGACCAGTGTCGCTGATAAAAAGGATCGCAATGGCTTAGCATATTTACAGGCGTTAATACGCTGCTAAGCCATTCTCTGATCTCTGTTTGTTGGCATAATGTAGAACGGCCGTCATAAAGCAGAAAATAGCATCCTTCTTCTTTACGGCTCTCTAATGAGTCTTTGTTGGTATCGTCATCCGTTAAATGAATGGTTGAGCAGACCATTTTATTATTTAGTTGAGGTACAACCCAAATATCTATTTCATCTAATAAAGCCCTTAGTCCAAAATAGCGATTAAACGCTTTGATTTGCAGCTTATGTTTATCATTAGCAATAATCTGATAAGCCCCTGTGCCAATAGGATGTTGTGCAAAAGAAGGTAATGTTTCCCATTCTTGAGGTAAAATAACCGCTTGGGGGCTACCTAATAAGGTTGCAAATTGCTTATCCGCTGTGGTTAAAAAAATATCGAGCACATAAGGTTGAGGTGATGAGATGTATTCGATATGCGCATAAAGTGGATTACATTGCTTCATGCGAAGTAATGAGGTGCTAATATCTTCCAGCGTTAATTCTCGGCCATGATGAAAATAGATAGCGGGGCGTAAATAAAATCGCCAATGTTGCTCTGTTATCATTTGCCAATGATGTGCTAATTCTGCCTCTACTTCCCCATTTTCCTCTTTTAAATGAACCAAGGAATTAAATATTTGACTCATTAAATGCAGCTCTGAGCGTCTTAATGGTGTGCCAGGTAATAAATTATAGAAAGGGCGATAGTAAATAATGCGTAATAGCTGCTGTCCCGGATGAAAGCTTTTTTCAATTTGAGCTAGCACCATTTGTCGTACTGAGTCTTTATCTCCCATTAGGGCGACAAGTTTTTCAATATCGTTCTCTTCAATTAATCTTTCTGCACGATTTTGTTGAATTTCTAAGGCGTTTGAATGAAAAATTAAGGTGGATTTTTTACCTCGACCGACTTCTGCTTGCCAGCTTATCCAACCTATTTCTTGCATCTTATTTAATAAAGAGCGTACATGGCGACGCGTACAGTGCAGTGTCTCTGCAAGTTGTTGTAATGTTGTTTCAGTCGCTTTTCCCTGAAACGCTTGCCATAGACGGATAAATTGTGACTCTAAACGGGGTGAAGTCATAAAAGAGGAAATCCCTTGCTAAAGTGATCAATTTTAATTTCCTTATATTAGACGGATAATAACTGTGTTTAAAGTTAGCTCTCTTGTTAGTGATTCAAAATTGTGAATTCTGACAGACTCCCCCATTTGAGCATTCGGTGATTGCCGGCCAGTAATAATTAATTACTGGCTTTTTTATTTTTTAATATCGGCAGTAGTTTTTATTTAAATGAAAAAGCCGTAAACGAATTTACGGCAAGAATGGCAAAGTTTAAACATCACAGAAAGTAGAAGAAGGTGTAAATTTCAGTTTAATTACTGCATAAATGCAGGCTGTTTCGTTTCATAAGCACTTATATCATCTTGGTGTTGCAGTGTTAAACCAATGCTATCTAATCCTTCAATCATGCAATGGCGACGAAATGTATCTATTTCAAATGAAAAACATAATTCACCAGCTCTTACTTCTTGAGCAACTAAATCAACGGTTATAGATGCGCCCGCATTATTTTTTACCCAAACAAATAATTGGTCTATTTCATCATCCGTTAATTTGACGGGTAATAATTGATTATTAAAGGCATTACCATAAAAAATATCGGCAAAGCTAGGGGCAATAACCGCATGAAAACCATAATCGGTTAATGCCCAAGGCGCGTGTTCACGAGAAGAACCACAGCCGAAATTTTCACGGGCTAATAAAATAGAAGCGCCTTGATAAACGGGCTTATTCAGAATAAACGCGGGATCAGGTTGTGTGCCTTCATCATCTAAAAATCGCCAGTCATTAAATAAGTGTTTACCAAATCCTGTGCGTGTTACTTTCTGCAAAAATTGTTTGGGGATAATAGCATCGGTATCGACATTTGCTGCATCTAAAGGAACGGCAATACCCGTATGTTGAGTAAATTTATTCATGGTGTTCTCCTTTAAGATGCCACGGTAAAAGTGCGAATATCAGCAAAATGACCATTAATAGCAGCAGCTGCGGCCATTGCTGGACTGACTAAGTGTGTCCTGCCCCCGCGCCCTTGACGGCCTTCAAAGTTACGATTGCTGGTGGAAGCACAGCGTTCACCGGGATTTAATCTGTCATTGTTCATAGCTAAACACATTGAACAGCCTGGCAAACGCCATTCAAAACCAGCCTCAATAAAGATTTTATCTAAGCCTTCGGCCTCAGCTTGTGCTTTTACTGGACCTGAACCTGGAACCACAATTGCTTGAACATGAGAGGCAACTTTATGTCCTTTAGCAATTTCAGCGGCAGCACGTAAATCTTCAATCCGTGAGTTAGTGCAAGAGCCAATAAAGACTTTATCAATTGTGATATCCGTTAAATTAACGCCTTCATTTAACCCCATATACGTAAGTGCTTTTTCTGCTGATGCACGCTCAACAGGGTCATTAAAACTGTTTAATAAAGGCACTATTTGGTCAATGGCAATAACTTGACCTGGATTGGTTCCCCAAGTGACTTGTGGTGCGATATCTGCGGCATCTAAGGTTATTGTGGCATCAAATTGTGCATCATCGTCAGATTTTAAGGTACGCCAGTAAGCGACTGCCTCATTCCAGGATTGATCTTTGGGGGCAAATTGACGTCCTTTTAAATAGTCAAATGTGGTGTCATCAGGAGCAACTAAACCTGCTTTGGCACCCATTTCAATTGCCATATTACATAAGGTCATTCGGCCTTCCATACTTAAGGCTTCAATCGCTTCGCCAGCAAATTCAACGATATAACCCGTACCACCTGCGCTACCTAATTTCCCAATAATCGCTAAAACGATATCTTTTGCCGTAATACCAGCCGCGGCTTTGCCTTTTACTTCAATTTTTAAGGTTTTGGCTCGAGATTGTTTTAAGGTTTGTGTGGCTAATACGTGTTCAACTTCAGATGTACCAATACCAAAAGCTAATGATCCAAATGCACCATGCGTCGCGGTATGTGAGTCGCCACAAACAATCGTCATGCCCGGTAAGGTTAATCCTTGCTCTGGTCCCATAACATGCACAATACCTTGCAATGGGTGATTTAAGTCGTATAAGGTCACACCAAATTCTTGGCAGTTCTTCATTAACTCTTGCATTTGAATTCGTGCCATATCACCACAAGCATTGATGTCTTTTGTTTGTGTTGAGACATTATGATCCATCGTTGCAAAGGTTTTATTTGGTTGACGAACAGGGCGACCTTTTGTTCTCAATCCATCAAAAGCTTGTGGTGATGTCACTTCATGCACTAAGTGTCTGTCGATATACAAAATCGGTGTTTCATCATTCACTTCTCTGACAACATGTGCATCATAGATTTTTTGATATAATGTTTTTCCCATGTTATGCCCCTTCACGAATATATTGAGCGATGTAATCACCCATTTGAGTCGTTGTTATTGCTTGTCCATCACCGGCTAAATCCGCAGTGCGATAGCCTTTGGCTAATACTTGAGTAATTGCATCTTCAATAGCTTGTGCGGCTTTATCTTCATTAAAGCTGTAACGCAGTAACAACGCAGCAGATAATATTTGCGCAATAGGATTAGCAATATCTTTGCCCGCTATATCGGGTGCTGAACCGCCAGCAGGCTCGTATAACCCAAAGCGCTCTTCGTTTACACTCGCAGAAGGTAACATTCCCATCGAACCTGTGATCATGGCGCATTCATCAGATAAAATATCGCCAAAAATATTGGAACACAGCACGACATCAAACTGAGATGGATCTTTGATCATCTGCATTGTTGCGTTGTCGATATACATATGTTGCACTTCAACATCAGCGTATTCTTTTGCTATTTCTGTAACCACTTCACGCCATAAAATAGAGCTTTGTAACACGTTGGCTTTATCAATTGAGGTGACTTTATTGCGACGTTTACGTGCTGATTCGAAAGCAAAACGTGCAATACGCTCAATTTCATAGCGGTAATAAATTTCAGTATCAAAAGCGTGTTCTTCAGCGCCTTCACCTTTACGACCTTTAGGTTGGCCAAAATAAATTCCACCGGTCAATTCACGGACACATAAAATATCGAATCCGCGCTGTGCGATATCCGCTCGTAAAGGACAATAAGCTTCTAAGCCTTCATATAAGCGAGCTGGGCGCAAATTGCAGAACAATTTAAAATGTTTACGCAAAGGTAATAATGCACCACGCTCGGGTTGTTCGTTAGCGGGTAAATGTTCCCATTTAGGGCCGCCAACTGAACCAAATAAAATCGCATCAGCTTGCTCGCAACCTGTTAAGGTATCTATTGGCAGCGGTGTGCCGTGATTATCAATGGCAATACCACCGATATCGTATTCTTTTGTCGTGATTTTCAGTGAAAAACGCTCACTTATTGCATTCATCACTTTTTTTGCCTGAGCCATAACTTCAGGGCCAATACCATCTCCGGGTAATACTGCAATATGATAATTTTTTGACATAATTAAACCGCTTCTTGTTGTGTTGTATGTTGTTTGCGTTTTTCTATTTCGACTTGCTCTGAGCGCCAAATACTATTGATAACATGCATCATGGCATTGGCTGATGATCCGACTATATCTGTTTCTAATCCCATGCCATGAAATTTTCGGCCTTGATATTCGACAACAATATCTACTTGTCCTAAGGCATCTCTTCCTTCACCTTTTGCCGTTAATTGATAAGAAACTAACTGTAATGGATAACCTGTTGCGCGAGATATTGCTTGGTAAACTGCATCTACGGGGCCATTTCCTGTTGCGGCTTCAGTGATTTCATCGGTTCCACATGTAATGCTAACGCTTGCTGTTGCAATCGTTGATGAACCTGATTGAGTATTAAAATAATTCATTACAAACTGTTCAGGTTCTTGTTGTTGTTGCCCCATAAAAGCTAACGCTTCTAAGTCATAATCAAAAACTTGGCCTTTTTTATCAGCTAAGCGTAAAAATGCGGCATACAAGTTATCTAAATTATAATCAGCTTCACGATAGCCCATTTCTTCCATACGATGTTTCACCGCTGCTCGACCAGAGCGAGAGGTTAAATTTAATTGTACTTCTTTTAAGCCAATGGATTCTGGTGTCATAATTTCGTAGGTTTCACGATTTTTCAGTACACCGTCTTGGTGAATTCCTGATGAATGTGCAAATGCATTTGTGCCAACTATGGATTTATTTGCATGAATTGGTGTGTTGCATAATTGGCTGACTAATTGACTAGTACGATATATTTCTTTGTGATTAATACCCGTTTGAACATTCATCATTTGCTCACGAACTTTTATTGCCATTATTACTTCTTCTAATGCACAATTTCCTGCTCGCTCGCCTAATCCGTTAATTGTGCCTTCAACTTGTCTGGCTCCTGCTTGAACCGCAGTAATTGAGTTAGCCACTGCCATGCCTAAGTCATCATGACAATGAACAGAAATGATCGCTTTATCGATATTAGGTACGCGTTCGAATAAGTTAGTGATAATGCCGCCAAATTGGTAAGGCGTGGTATAGCCTACAGTGTCAGGTATATTGATGGTGGTAGCACCTGCATTGATAGCACTTTCAACAATACGACATAAATTATCAATATGCGTTCTGCCTGCATCTTCACAAGAAAACTCAACATCGTCGGTATAGCGGCGAGCCCGTTTAATTGAACGCATTCCCATTTCAATAATGTCATCAAATGATTTTTTCAATTTATGTTCAGCGTGCAATGCTGAGGTTGCTAAAAATACGTGGATACGAAATGCATCGGCAATTTTTAAAGACTCTGCTGCAACATCAATATCGTTATCAACACAACGTGCTAAGGCACAAATACGGCTATTTTTAATTTCGCGAGCAATAGTTTGCACTGACTCAAAATCACCAGGAGAAGAAACAGGAAAACCAGCCTCAATGATATCGACACCTAAACGCTCTAATGCATAAGCAATTTGTAATTTCTCTTTTACATTCAAGCTAGCCTGCAAGGCTTGTTCACCATCACGTAAGGTAGTATCAAAAATAATAACGTTGTTGCTCATAATCTGTTCCTTTCTTTTTATTTAATTTTTTGCGCTCTCCCTGGTATAAAAAAACCCGCGACTAGCGCGGGTTTCTCTCTAAGGGCAGGTTTGTTTCATCTTTTACCCATAAGCCAACCGCGCATAATAATTGCGAGTAGTAGTAGGCTTGATAGTAAAATTGCGTTCAACATGAAACATCCTTAGATAAGTTCTCAATAATCTGTATTTATTGATACTAGATACCAATAAATATGTCAAGCATTGGAATTTATTAAATCACTACTTAGACTGTATTCATATAAAATTCTTAGTGGTATTGGCTAATATCTAAATTTTTATAAATGATTATATCTATCTCGGATTCATTGATTAGGTTAATATTCTGCATAGTGTTTCAAAAGGAGTGAAATAAAAAATTAAACAAATGTTTGCTTTTTTTTTAATCAGATAAATAAGTGAAAAACCAATCGATATGAAGAGATGATCAAACAATAAGTCAGGACAACATTTTGAATGTAAGCATAAAATTAGTTGTATCACATATTTTTATGAATTAAGGTTTTTTATTTAAGTTAGCAAAATGTATCATTTTATTATGATTTTTATCATGCTTTGTTTTATTATTTGCAAGGCAGAAGATAAAACAGGTTGTAATATATGTTTATATAATCATTCTCTACATGTAATTATAATGTTATTTTTTCTATAATTATATCCAAGGTAATTTATCGGTTGGCAAAATATTTTATATGTTTAGTTCTATGCATGGACGATGAATAATAAATTTTAATAAATAGTTAAACTAATGGTTTGGTTTTATATATTTTTAATATTGATTTTATAATTAATTATTAATGATATTTAAATAGCCATTATGCTAACATAGTGGAGTAAAAAATGACGGATTACACATCAGCAACAGTTACCAGTAAAGAGTCAGCAGATATGCATTTACGCAATGTTGATCTTAATTTATTAACGGTATTTGATGCTGTTATGCAAATGCAGAATGTGACACGTGCTGCTCAAGTTCTTGGCATGTCTCAACCAGCAGTAAGTAATGCGGTATCTAGACTCAAGGTTATGTTTAATGACGAATTATTTGTTCGTTATGGACGAGGTATCCAACCTACATTAAGAGCTAAACAACTTTTTGGCCCAGTTCGCCAAGCATTACAACTTGTTCATAATGAATTACCAGGGGCCGGATTTGAACCTGAAAAAAGTGATCGAATATTTAATTTATCAATATGTAGCCCAATTGATATAAAACTAGCACCCAAAATAGTTGAAAAAATAAAAGAACAAACACCTAATATTACGGTTAATATTAATTCTTATTTAAACGAAAATATAGAACATCAATTAAAATACCAAGAAGTAGAGTTTTTCATTAATTATAAACAATTTGATAAAATGGAATTTCATTCACACCCATTATTTAATGATGAAGTTGTTTTGGCTGTATCAAATAAGCATCCTCGTATTAAAGAGAGTGTAACCGAAGAGATGTTATTAAAAGAGCATCACTCTATTGTTTCTTTGGGGGATATTGGTTCGTTTAGCTCTTGTTATTATAAAGGAACAGAATTTGAGGATTTAATTACTTATCAAGGGACTGATTTAAATAGTGTACTAAATATTGTTTCTAAAACATGTTTAGTCGCTATCGCACCAAAATGGTTAGTGGAATGTTATTCACAACAACTTGATATTAAAGCTGTGTCGTTACCATGGGAACAAACTAAGCGCCCATGTTACCTTATTTGGCATGAGTCCACTGCACGTGACAAAGGTCATTTGTGGATGAAAGATTTGCTCAGTGAAGTTTGTCAAAACTAGAGTGTGATTTCACTCATAATTAGTATTCTATGCTAATTATGCAGAAATAGTGGCAGGTATTGTTAGCCTTTGCTAATAACCAAAAGTATGTTTTATGCTGTTGATAAGACCCATTGGATTGCTGTCACTATTTTTGCCCATTGCTTCTACGTGATTTACTTAATCATATAACGTTAATCTATATCTTCCGTTTTTTTCCTCTGTTTTATTCAATTATTTTTTATTCTCATCTTAGATATTTATTGATTTTAATTTGTTATTTATTGTTTTTATTGTTGTTTTTTGTTTTTGCGTTTATGAGGATAGATAATCAAGTCGTTATTTATTTTACTGACTGTAATGAGATAGTTTTCATTGGCAAAACTTTTCATAACTCACAATTTTACAAATTTATGTAAAATTGGATTCCTTTATTTTTATGGATCACTTAGACTTTTATTCGAGTCAGCGAACAGGTGTAAGCTGAAAATGTAGAAAAATGTTTTTCTACTTTCTGCCACATTAACCTCTCGCTTTTCCATAAATAGCAGGAAAATTATGATAACTAATAATAATCTTGATGATTATCATATAATTAAAAGATTGCAGATGCAATTTTTACACAGCGGAAACAACATTGCTTATCGTCAATGGGATGCTAAACAAGATATTGAAATGTCATGGGCATCGGTTGAAAAAAAAACGCGCGCACTCTCAAATGCTTTACTTGAGATGGGCGTTGAAGTTCAAGAAAACATAGGTATTTTTTCTCAAAATACAATAGATTGGTCGTTGGCTGATATTGCTTCATTGCAGCTGCGCGCTGTTACTGTTCCGCTTTATGCAACGAGTAGCGTTGAGCAAGCCGCATATATTTTAAATGATGCAAAAGTTCGTATTCTTTTTGTTGGTGACCAAAAACAATATGACATTGTTTCTGAATTATTAGATTTATGTCCTCAACTCGAACATATTATTGTGTTTAATTCTGATGTAATTTTAAACGCAGGTTCCTCTTCATGTTACCTAGAAAGCTTATTGGAAGGCTCACATTCTCAATATGATGCTGTATTACAACAGCGTATTGATGAGAGCTGCTTAGACGATCTTTTCACTTTGATTTATACCTCAGGTACAACAGGTGAACCCAAAGGAGTGATGTTAGACTACACCAACCTCGCTTCTCAGCTTTATTTACACGATGAACGCCTTTCTTTATCTGATAAAGATGTTTCATTGTGCTTTTTGCCGTTATCCCATGTTTTTGAAAGAGCATGGAGCTTCTATGTGATGCATACAGGTGCTATAAACGTATATTTAACAGATACTCACGCTGTTAGAGAAGCAATGAGTGCTGTGAAACCTACAGTAATGTGTGCCGTTCCTCGTTTTTACGAAAAAGTTTATAGTGCGATTCAAGATAAAGTTTCTCAAGCATCTGTATTGCGCCAATTTATCTTTAAATGGTCAATTAAACAGGGTGAAAAACAGCGGGAAGCAGAGTTAAGTCAACGTCGCCCTAATTTCATTTCTCGTTTTTGCTATCGCTTCGCTGATAAGAAAGTACTGAAACCACTACGTGATATTCTTGGCGGTCGAGTTCGTTTTCTACCTGCTGCGGGCGCGCGTTTAGATGATGCTGTTATTCGTTTCTTCTTAGCCACTGGCATTAATATCAAATACGGCTACGGCATGACAGAAACTTGCGCTACAGTTTCATGCTGGGAAGAAGGTAAATATAAACTAGGATCTATCGGTACACCCTTGCCCGGTATTGATGTTCGCATTGGTGAAGAAAACGAAATTCAAGTGCGCGGCAGTATTGTAATGAAAGGGTATTTTAACAAACCTGAAGATACACAGGCTGCTTTCACCGATGATGGCTGGCTTCGTACAGGTGATGCGGGGGCATTAGATAAAGACGGCTCGCTATTTATTACCGAACGCTTAAAAGATTTGATGAAAACATCAAATGGTAAATATATTGCACCTCAAATGATTGAAGGTACGTTAGGGCAAGATCGTTTTATCGAACATATTGCTGTTATTGCTGACACGCGTAAATTTGTTTCTGCGTTGATCGTGCCTTGTTTTGATGCGCTTGAAGACCATGCACGTGCATTGAATTTAAAATATCACGATAGAATCGAATTATTACGTCACACTAAAATTAGAGAATTATTTGACGAGCGCTTGCGTGAAATGCAAAAAAACTTTTCTAGTTTTCATAAGGTTAAACGATTTACCTTACTTGCTGAAGGTTTTACGATGGAGTCTGGTGAATTAACACCAACATTAAAACTTCGTCGTAAAATTATTTCAGAACGTTATCGCAATGAAATTGAATTAATGTATCAAGACTAATTGCTCAGTTATTAAAAGCACCTTTAAGGTGCTTTTTTCTTAATTAACTCTTTTTTTGATTGATAAGAATAACTATAGCAATTGATAAAAGAGATAAACGGAAACGTTGACGCATACGGTTTTATCAGTAAATTGTGTTAAAATGCAAACTCAGATCAGTATGATGACTGAAAACCATAGTAATAATGTAATGAATAACACATTTAATAATTAAAAGAGGTTAATGTGAAACTGGATGAAATCGCCCGCTTGGCTGGTGTTTCACGAACAACGGCGAGTTATGTCATTAATGGTAAAGCAAAACAGTACCGTGTGAGTGACAAAACTGTTGAAAAAGTGATGGCGGTGGTCAGAGAGCATAATTACCACCCGAATGCAGTTGCGGCAGGCTTACGCGCTGGTCGCACGCGTTCTATTGGTTTGGTTATTCCTGATTTGGAAAATACCAGTTATACAAGAATCGCTAATTATCTCGAAAGACAAGCTCGCCAACGTGGTTATCAGTTATTGATCGCCTGTTCAGAAGATCAGCCCGACAATGAAATTCGTTGTGTTGAACATTTACTACAACGTCAAGTCGACGCCATTATTGTCTCTACTGCGTTACCACCAGAACATCCTTTTTATCAGCGTTGGGCTAATCGTGCTTTGCCGATTATTGCACTTGATAGGGCATTAGAAAGCGAGCATTTTATCAGTGTTGTTGGTGATGATTTAGAAGATGCAAAAATGCTGGCAACTGAGTTACAAGCTTTCCCTTCAGAATCCGTACTTTATTTAGGTGCCCTACCTGAATTATCTGTGAGTTTCTTGCGTGAACAAGGATTTCGTAGTGTATGGAAGGAGGACCCTAGAGAAGTCACTTATTTGTATGCCAATAGCTACGAAAGAGAAGCTGCTGCTGCTGCATTTTCAGAGTGGTTAAATAACAATCCAATGCCTGATGCACTATTTACAACGTCTTTTGCGTTGTTACAAGGTGTTATGGATGTGACTTTACAAAGAAGTGGCCGTTTACCTACACAACTTGTTATTGCTACTTTTGGTGATCACGAGTTACTCGACTTCTTAGAATGTCCAGTTCTTTCTGTTGCTCAACGCCATCGTGATATTGCTGAACGTGTGTTGGAATTAGTTTTAGCAAGTCTTGAAGAAGAGCAAAAACCACAGGCCGGGATCACTCGAATTCGCCGTGACTTATGTCGCCGTGGTAGCTTAGGCAGAGCGCGTTAATCTATGCCTCATTATTTATAATACTTAATAGTTCTTATTAAGAGTCTCCCTGTTTTATTAAATTAAAACGGGGAGAGTTTATTGGTTAAAGAATGTCGGGTAGCCAAGAAAAAATAAAATTTGAGATTAATCTTAAGACTTTTTTTACTATTTACGGCATTTAATTTGATTTAAGGATTAAATTTTAACTTTTTCATAAGTGATATTGCTTAAATAAAGATTACTACTTATTTGTTTTTTTTTAAAGAGAATAAAAAAATTTTACTATCTTCATGATATAGAATTATTTTTTCAAACAAAATCTTATTTACCCGTATTAAAATATTCTCCGGTTATTATGTTGGTTTAAGGTAAATGAACTGCAATAAATTAGATTTTTATTATTAAAATCATATTTTACTCATTATGATTTTCTCTTCTGATTTTTTTGTTTTTCATCACTAATAATCATTATTTTTAGAGATTAAATGATTAAAAAAGAAAATAATCGATATTAATCATCATGTTAATATTTCCGATTTTTTCTCTGTCGATATTTTACTCATTTCGGTTTGTTTATCATTTTACTGTAAATATAAATAAAGCTCCTTATATCTGGCTTGACAACGTTTTCATACCATCCGTAAACTCTATTTGTGGGGATTTGTGGGACAATGTGGTGTAAATTACAAAGCTGAGGATAATGAGTATGTTTCGTGGTGCAACTCTCGTTAATCTTGACAGCAAAGGGCGAATAACAGTTCCTTCCCGTTATCGAACAACGCTGAGTGAGATATCTGAAGGTCAAATGGTTTGTACCATTGATCTCAATCAGCCGTGTTTATTGCTTTACACACTTCCTGAATGGGAAAAAATTGAATTAAAACTGGCAGCACTTTCTTCAATGAATCCTGCTGAACGTCGTATTCAGCGATTATTACTAGGACATGCAAGTGAATGTCAGATGGATAGCGCAGGACGCCTTTTGTTAGCTAACACGCTTAGACAGCATGTGGGGCTAACCAAAGAGGTCATGCTAGTCGGCCAATTCAATAAATTTGAATTGTGGGATGAACAGGTCTGGTATCAACAGATCCAAGAAGACATTTTGGCAGAGCAGACCTCACAGGAACCGTTATCGACACGACTATTGGATTTATCACTTTAAATAATGACAACAAATAATTTTAGTCATACCAGCGTATTACTGGATGAAGCAGTTAATGGCCTGAATATTAAACCTTCAGGTATTTATATCGACGGAACATTTGGCCGTGGTGGTCATTCTCGTCTGATCTTATCTCAATTAGGTGAAACAGGTCGCCTTATTGCTATTGATAGAGACCCACAAGCAATTGCAGTTGCTAACGAAATTAAAGATCCGCGATTCTCAGTGATACATGGTCCTTTTTCAGAAATTGAACACTATGTTACTGAGCTGGGATTAGCAGGGAAAATTGATGGTGTTTTACTGGATTTAGGTGTTTCGTCACCACAACTTGATGATCCTGAACGCGGTTTTTCTTTTATGCGTGATGGGCCTCTTGATATGCGAATGGATCCGACATCTGGGATTTCAGCTGCACAATGGTTGATGAAAGCAGAAGAAGACGACATCACATGGGTATTAAAAACCTTTGGTGAAGAACGTTTTGCTAAGCGTATTGCGCGTGCAATTGTTGCTCGTAATAAAACAGACGAACCATTAACTCGAACAAAACAGCTGGCTGATTTAATTAGCGATGCAAGCCCAGTTAAAGAGCGTCATAAACATCCAGCAACACGAAGCTTTCAAGCTATTCGCATTTATATCAACAGTGAATTAGATGAAATAGCAAAAGCGTTAAAAGGCGCTGTTTCTGTTTTAGCACCTGAAGGGCGTTTGTCTGTAATTAGTTTTCACTCTTTAGAAGATAGATTAGTAAAACGTTTTATTCGTGATGAAAGCAAAGGCCCAGTAGTTCCAGCAGGAATTCCATTGACTCAAGACCAAATTAAAGCTTTAGGCAGTACACGTTTATCAAGTGTACATAAAATGAAGCCAACAGGTATTGAAGTTGAAGAAAACCCGCGGGCACGGAGCTCTGTATTACGTGTAGCACAGCGTATAGAGGAATAAATGTCTACAGAACGACACACACTAACGGGTGTTATTGGGCAGGATTTACTGCGTCATGGCAAATTACCTTTAATTTTATTAGTGGCTGTGATTATTTCGGCAGTGTATGTCGTCACTACTGCACATAAAACGCGCTTACTTACCGCAGAGAAAGAGCGTTTAGTGCTGGAAAAAAATGTACTGGATATCGAGTGGCGGAACCTTATTCTGGAAGAAAATGCGTTGGCAGATCATAGCCGTGTTGAGCGCTTTTCAAGTGAACGATTGGGAATGGTTCATGTTGATCCAGCCAAAGAGAACATTATTGTAACCAAATAATAAAGGCAAGTATGAAATTTTCACGTTCAGCGAAAGCGAAAGCAAAGACAAAGTCAAATGCCAAACTTCGCAAACCTGAAGAAAAAACAGGGTTTGTGAGTTGGCGTTTTGCGTTGCTTTGTAGCGGCATTGGAATCGCTTTGGTTGCGTTATTAATACGTGTTGCCTATTTACAAATTATTAATCCTGATCCCCTTATTAAAGAAGGGGATATGCGTTCTTTACGCGTTCAAAAAGTACCTACTGCACGTGGTATGATCAGTGACCGTATGGGGCGTCCTCTTGCTGTCAGTGTTCCAGTTTATGCAATTTGGGCTGATCCTAAAGTTGTTTTAGAATCTAATCCAAATATGACGGATAGCCGTTGGTTAGCACTTGCTGACGCATTAAAAATCCCAGTTAACCAAATCGAACAAAAAATAGCAGCAACACCATCTGCTCGTTTTATTTACCTCGCTCGGCAAGTTAATCCAGAGATTAGTGACTACATCAGTAAGTTAAAAATTGCTGGCATTAACATGCGCCAAGAATCTAAACGTTACTATCCATCAGGCGAAGTAACTGCTCACATCATTGGTGTAACTAATATTGATGGTGATGGTATTGAAGGTGTTGAGAAAAGCTTTAATCAGTGGCTAACTGGCGCACCTGGTGAGCGTGTTGTGCGTAAAGATGGTTTTAATCGGGTTATTGAAAATATTGCTCAAACCGATAGCCAAGCTGCGCACAACTTAATGCTGAGTATTGATGAACGCTTACAGTCAGTTGTTTATCGTGAATTAACAAATGCGGTTATAGCAAATAAAGCAGAGTCAGGGACTGCGGTTTTAGTCGATGTCAATACAGGGGAAGTATTAGCGATGGCTAATAGCCCTTCTTATAACCCAAATAACTTAGCGGGTACGCCTAAAGATTCAATGCGTAACCGCGCTATTACCGATATTTTTGAGCCGGGTTCTACCGTCAAACCTATGGTAGTGATGAGCGCATTACAAAATAATATCGTTAAAGAAAATAGTGTAATTAATACAGTTCCTTATCGTATCAGTGGACATCAAATAAAAGATGTGGCGTTGTATCATGAATTATCGATAACCGGAATTTTACAGAAATCGAGTAACGTTGGTGTTTCACGCCTAGCGTTAGCGATGCCTGCGTCTGAATTAGTGGAAGTATATTCACGATTTGGGCTTGGGAAACCAACTAACTTGGGGCTAGTTGGTGAAAGTAGTGGCATATTTCCAATAAAAAAACAACGGTGGTCCGATCTTGAAAGGGCCACCTTCTCATTTGGATATGGGTTAATGGTAACGCCGTTACAGTTAGCGCGTGTCTATGCAACGATAGGTAGTTTTGGTATTTACCGTCCATTATCAATAACTAAAGTTGATCCTCCTGTACCAGGTACTCGCGTATTTCCTGAACCTGTGATGAAAACAGTTGTTCATATGATGGAGAGCGTAGCACTGCCCGGTGGTGGTGGTGTAAGAGCTTCAATTAAAGGTTATCGCGTTGCTATCAAAACAGGGACAGCAAAAAAAGTAGGCCCTGACGGAAAATATATCGACCAATATATTTCTTATGCTGCAGGTGTTGCTCCAGCAAGTCGCCCGCGTTTTGCTTTAGTGGTCATTATTAATGAACCCAAAGCGGGTAAATACTATGGGGGCGCAGTTTCTGCACCGGTGTTTGGCACAATTATGGGCGCGGTTTTACGTACAATGAACGTAGAACCAGATGCGTTGACGCCAGACGATAAAAATGAATTTGTAATTAATAATTAATAAAGAAGAGGATACAAGTGGCAGATCCTAACTTAAGTGACCTTCTAGGGGCACTAGGGATACAAGCACCGTCATTAACGCTTAAAGAAATGACACTCGATAGCCGCAAAGCGGCTTGCGGTGATCTTTTTGTGGCAATTAAAGGCCATGAAACAGACGGTAGGCGCTATATTCCTCAAGCAATCGCTCAGGGCGTTTCTGCCGTGTTGGCAGAAGCTCAAGATGTTGCTTCGCATGGTGAAATTAAAGAAAGCCATGGTATACCGGTTATTTATATACAAGATCTCAATCGTGAATTATCTAAATTAGCTGGGTATTTTTATCATCAACCGGCTGAAAAACTAAAACTTATTGGTGTTACTGGAACTAACGGAAAAACAACAACAACGCAATTGTTAGCACAGTGGGCTCAAGGATTAGGCGAAACCAGTGCCGTAATGGGTACGGTAGGAAATGGGTTACTAAATAACGTTGTACCCGCAATGAATACCACCGGCTCTGCGGTTGATATTCAATTAGAATTACAGCAGCTACTTAATCAAGGGGCGACATTAACCGCAATGGAAGTGTCATCTCACGGATTAGTACAAGGCCGTGTCAGTGCATTACCTTTTGTTGCTTCAGTGTTTACCAATTTAAGCCGTGATCACCTTGATTATCATGGGGATATGACAAATTATGAAGCAGCTAAATGGTTGTTATTTTCCACTCATCAGAGTGGGCAGAAAATCATTAATGCTGATGATAATGTAGGGCAAAAATGGTTATCACGTTTGTCTGATGCCGTTGCCGTGACCATGGAAAATAAATTGCCACAGGGCTGGCAAGGTCGTTATGTTCGTGCAACAGAGGTTAATTATCATGATGAAGGCGCGACAATTCACTTTATTTCAAGCTGGGGCAAAGGTGAAATTGAAAGTCCACTAATGGGTGCGTTTAATGTGAGTAATTTATTATGTGCATTTGCCACACTTCTTGCTCTTGATTATCCATTAGATGAAGTACTTCACGCGACATCAGCATTAACACCAGTTTGCGGTCGAATGGAAGTCTTCAGTGCTGAAAATCGTCCTACTGTTATTGTCGATTATGCACATACACCAGATGCATTAGAAAAAGCACTGCAAGCTGCTCGTTTACACTGCTCGGGTAAATTATGGTGTGTATTTGGCTGCGGCGGCGATAGAGATAAAGGTAAGCGGCCATTAATGGGGGCTGTTGCTGAAGAGTTTGCTGATAAAGTCGTCATCACTGACGACAACCCTCGTAGCGAAGAGCCTCAAGCCATCATTCAAGATATTCTTTCTGGTTTAATGGATCCGGGGCGCGCATTAGCGATAGAAGGGCGCGCTGAAGCGGTAACTAACGTTATTATGCAAGCTGATGCAAATGACATGGTTTTGGTTGCTGGTAAAGGTCATGAAGATTATCAATTGGTGGGTTCTCGCCGTCTTGATTACTCAGACCGCTTAACGGTAGCTCGTTTATTGGGGGTGATAGCATGATCTCACTCGCTTTAGAAACGGTAGCGCAAGTGACCAACGGTAGATTGTGCAATATTACACAAAGCCAAGCTAATCAGCTGATCATTCAATCGATTTCAACTGATAGCCGCAATATTGAAGCATATTGTTTATTTATTGCGTTAGCTGGTGAGCGTTTTGATGCACATGATTTTATTGCTGATGTTAAAGCAAAAGGTGCTGTTGCTGTCTTAGTCAATCGTCAAATAGATGTTGATTGTCCACAAGTCATAGTGAAAGACACGCACCATGCAATGGGCGCTATTGCAGCACATGTCCGCTCATTAAGTGATGCTAAAATAGTTGCCCTTACTGGCTCTTCGGGGAAAACCTCAGTAAAAGAGATGACCGCGTCTATTTTACGTCATTGTGGTGAAACACTTTATACTCATGGTAACTTAAATAACGATATCGGCGTGCCTTTAACGCTGTTTCGGTTAACACCAGAACATCGTTTTGCGGTGATTGAATTGGGCGCTAACCATATTGGCGAAATTGCTTATACCGTTGATATGGTAAAACCAGATAGCGCGCTGGTAAACAACCTATTTTCTGCACATATAGAAGGTTTTGGCTCACTTGAAGGTATCGCTCAAGCAAAAGGTGAAATATTCGCCGGCTTAAAAACGCAAGGTACCGCTATTTTCAACTGTGAAAGTAATGATATTACACTTTGGCAGCATCATTTAAATGAGCGCCAAACTCAGTGGAGCTTCTCATTATCTTCACAAGGTAAAGCCGACTTTTATCCTACCGATATTATTGTCAATCAACTTACTACCGATTTTATACTCCATACGCCAGAAGGCAGCGTAGATATCACGCTACCTTTGCCGGGACGCCATAATATTGCAAACGCATTAGCAGCCAGTGCATTAGCGTTATCTGTTGGGGCGACACTCGAGAGTGTAAAACAGGGTTTATCCATACTAAAAGCGGTACCAGGGCGTTTGTATCCTGTTGAATTAACAACGGGAAAAATAGTGTTAGATGATACCTATAACGCTAACGATGGCTCGATGATTGCAGGTTTACAAGTTTTATCTCAATTACCGGGTTATAAAATTTTCGTCGCGGGTGATATGGCTGAACTAGGTAAAGATTCAGAAAAATGTCACCGTGATGTGGGGCGTTTTGCACATAAAGCGGGTATTGATAGTGTATTAACCGTTGGGCATCACAGCCATTTTATTAGTGAAGAAAGCCAAGGTGGCCAGCACTTTGCATTTAAAGCTGACTTACTTACGCAATTAATCCCATTATTACAGCAGCATGATGTTGTTTCAGTTTTAGTAAAAGGTTCACGAAGCTCCGCGATGGAAGATATCGTGAACGCATTAAAGGAGTGCTTTGAATGTTAGTTTGGCTGGCCGAATACTTGGTTAAATACCATACATTTTTTAATGTTTTTTCTTATCTGACATTCAGGGCGATTGTTGGCTTATTGACGGCATTAATTATTGCGCTGTGGATGGGGCCGCACCTTATTGCTTGGTTACAAAAAATGCAAATAGGACAGGTTGTTCGTAATGAAGGGCCTGAATCGCATTTTAGTAAACGAGGCACACCCACAATGGGTGGGATTATGATCCTATTTTCTATCTCAGTTTCTACTCTGTTATGGGCAAGACTGGATAACCCTTATGTTTGGTGCGTACTACTTGTGTTAATTGGTTATGGTGTTATCGGTTTTGTGGATGACTATCGTAAAGTTGTTCGTAAAGATACTCGGGGCTTAATTGCTCGCTGGAAATATTTCTGGCAATCAGTACTTGCACTGGTTGTTGCTTTTAGTATGTATGCCATTGGTAAAGATACGTCTGCGACTCAGTTAGTCGTCCCTTTCTTTAAAGATGTCATGCCTCAGCTCGGTATGCTTTACATTTTGTTGGCATATTTTGTCATTGTTGGTACCAGTAACGCAGTTAACTTAACAGATGGTTTAGATGGTTTGGCTATTATGCCAACAGTCTTTGTCGCCGCGGGTTTTGCTTTAGTTGCATGGGCAACAGGTAACGTGAATTTTGCTAGCTACTTAAAAATTCCTTACTTAATGCATGCCGGTGAATTAGTTATTGTTTGTACGGCTATTGTCGGTGCCGGACTTGGCTTCCTTTGGTTTAATACCTATCCTGCTCAAGTTTTTATGGGCGATGTTGGCTCCCTCGCGTTGGGGGGTGCATTAGGTACAATCGCGGTGTTATTACGCCAAGAATTCTTATTAGTGATTATGGGCGGTGTGTTTGTGGTCGAAACACTGTCTGTTATTTTACAGGTTGGTTCATTTAAACTTCGCGGGCAGCGTATTTTTAGAATGGCACCTATTCATCACCATTATGAATTAAAAGGCTGGCCTGAACCGCGAGTTATTGTGCGTTTTTGGATAATTTCACTGATGTTAGTGCTTATTGGTCTGGCTACATTAAAGGTACGTTAAAATGGCAGATTATCAGGGAAAAAAAGTCGTTATCGTAGGTCTTGGGATCACCGGTCTCTCTTGCGTTGATTTTTTTATCCGCCAAGGTGTTACACCAAAAGTTATTGATACTCGTAAACAACCAGGAGGCTTAGATAAGCTTCCTGCTGATGTTGAGTATCATACGGGTGGTTTTCATCAAACATGGTTGAATGATGCTGATTTAATTGTTTCCAGCCCCGGTATTGCGTTATCAACACCTGAGTTAGCTGAAGCCGCTAATTTAGGCGTTGAAATTGTCGGTGATATCGAACTATTTTGCCGTGAAGCAAAAGCACCTATTGTGGCGATAACGGGCTCTAATGGTAAAAGCACGGTCACCACGCTAGTGGGTGAAATGGCGAGTGCAGATGGTATCCGTGTTGGCGTTGGCGGTAATATTGGTGTGCCCGCGTTAACGCTCTTAACTAAACCTCATGATCTTTATGTATTAGAGCTTTCTAGTTTTCAGTTAGAAACGACTTATAGCTTAAAAGCGGCAGCAGCAACGGTATTGAATATCAGCGAAGATCATATGAATCGTTATCCGCTGGGATTAGAACAATATCGTGAAGCTAAATTACATATATATAAAAATGCCAAAGTGTGTGTTTACAACGAAGATGATGCCTTAACATTACCTTTAGCAGGAAAAGATGCCCGCTGTGTCAGCTTTGGTGTTGGGAAAGGTGATTACCAGTTAGATAATACAAATCGAGTATTGAAAGTTCATGATGAAAAATTGCTTTCTACTGCACAAATGTATCTTTCGGGTCAGCATAATTATATGAATGCCCTTGCTGCATTAGCATTAGCTGATGCTGTCGGGATTTCACGCCAAGCTGCAACTGAAGTTTTAAAAACATATCATGGGCTTGCTCATCGTTTTCAGTTGGTCTATTCACATCAAGGGGTGCGTTGGATTAACGACTCTAAAGCGACCAATGTAGGCAGTACTGAAGCGGCATTAAAAGGTTTAGAAGTAGACGGCACATTACATCTGTTATTAGGCGGTGATGGTAAATCAGCTGATTTTACTGCCCTGTTACCTTATATCAGTGGTAATAACGTTCGCCTCTATTGCTTTGGGCAAGATGGTCAAGCACTTGCTAATTTACGACCTGATGTCTCTTTACTGACTGTAACAATGGAAGAAGCGATGCGGGCATTAGCTCCTAAGGTGAAATCTAGCGATATGGTGTTGCTTTCACCTGCATGTGCAAGCCTAGATCAGTTTCGTAGTTTTGAACAACGAGGCGATGAATTTGCTCGTTTAGCGAGGGAGCTTGGCTAATGCGCTTACCCGTCATGCGAAGATTAAAACAGTGGCTAGTGGGCAGTTATCAAACTGAGAACACCGCATTTGTTCCTTATGATCGCACTTTGCTCTGGTTTACTTTCGGGTTGGCCGTGATTGGTTTTGTTATGGTGACTTCTGCATCGATGCCCGTTGGTCAACGTCTTGCAGAAGACCCCTTCTTATTTGCTAAACGTGATGGTATTTACATCGTTGTCGCGTTTTGCTTTTCCTTAGTCACTATGCGCATTCCAATGGCTGTGTGGCAGCGTTATAGCAGTTTGATGTTATTTGGTTCGATATTGTTGTTATTAGTGGTACTTGTTGTGGGAAGTTCCGTTAATGGAGCATCACGCTGGATAGCTTTAGGGCCATTAAATTTTCAGCCAGCAGAATTATCTAAACTCGCACTATTTTGTTATTTATCAAGCTATTTGGTACGAAAAGTCGAAGAAGTTAGAAACAATTTCTGGGGTTTTTGTAAACCAATGGGCGTGATGTTAGTACTTGCAGTTTTACTGTTACTACAACCGGATTTAGGTACTGTGGTTGTGTTGTTTGTTACAACACTTGCGTTGCTTTTTTTAGCGGGCGCTAAAATTTGGCAGTTTTTAGCCATTATTGGTTCAGGAATTGCGGCTGTTGTGATGCTAATTATTGTCGAACCTTATCGTGTTCGTCGTATCACTTCTTTCTTAGAACCTTGGGATGATCCTTTTGGTAGTGGCTACCAACTTACACAATCTTTAATGGCTTTTGGTCGGGGCGATTTTCTTGGACAAGGGCTAGGTAATTCAGTGCAAAAGCTGGAGTATTTACCTGAAGCACACACTGACTTTATTTTCTCCATTCTTGCGGAAGAACTTGGTTATATCGGTGTGGTTTTAGTGCTTTTAATGGTATTCTTCATCGCTTTTCGCGCGATGCAAATTGGGCGACGTGCTTTGGTTCTTGATCACCGTTTTTCTGGCTTTTTAGCTTGTTCTATTGGGATCTGGTTTACTTTCCAAACACTCGTTAATGTTGGTGCTGCCGCAGGCATGTTGCCAACTAAAGGGTTAACCCTTCCTCTTATTAGTTATGGTGGCTCTAGTCTGATTATTATGTCAACCGCCATCGTAATGTTGTTACGTATTGATTATGAAACACGCCTAGCGCAAGCACAGGCGTTTGTAAGGAGTCCTAAATGAGCGAGCGTAAACGCCGATTAATGGTGATGGCCGGCGGAACCGGAGGGCATGTCTTTCCTGGGTTAGCAGTTGCTCATTATCTCCAATCTCAAGGTTGGGAAATTCGGTGGTTGGGTACTGCCGATAGAATGGAAGCAGATTTAGTACCAAAACATGGTATTGAGATTGAATTTATCCGTATTTCTGGTTTGCGTGGCAAAGGTATTAAGGCGTTATTAGCGGCGCCAATACGAATTATAACAGCGATTTTTCAAGCTCGCGCCATTATCAAGCGTTATCAACCTGATGCTGTTCTTGGCATGGGGGGATATGTTTCCGGCCCCGGTGGTATTGCCGCTTGGATGAGTGGTGTTCCTGTCGTTTTACATGAACAAAATGGCATTGCAGGGTTAACGAATCGTTGGTTATCAAAAATAGCTAAGCGTGTATTGCAAGCATTCCCGGGCGCATTTCCTAATGCGCCTGTGGTGGGTAATCCCGTGCGTGAAGATGTACTAGCACTTGAACAGCCAATAGAAAGATTAAAAGAAAGAACAGGTGCAATCCGCGTCTTAATTATTGGTGGAAGCCAAGGTGCTCGGATCTTAAATCACACTATGCCTGTAGTGGCTGGCTTACTCGGTGAAAGAGTAACAATTTGGCATCAAGCAGGAAAAGGTGGCGAAAGTGATACAAAAACGCGCTATCAGAACGAATTAGCTAAAAATTCAGTTAAATCTGAATATAAAGTTACTGAATTTATTGATGATATAGCGCAAGCTTACCAATGGGCAGATGTTGTGGTGTGTCGTTCAGGGGCATTAACAGTCAGTGAGATTGCAGCTGCGGGATTACCCGCTATTTTTGTTCCTTTTCAGCATAAAGATAGACAACAATATTGGAACGCATTGCCATTAGAAAAAGCTGGGGCAGCAAAAATCATTGAGCAAAATGATTTAACACCAGAAGTGATAGCTGAAACCCTGAAAACATGGGATCGTCCACAGCTTTTAACGATGGCAGAAAAAGCAAAAAGTGTTGCGATTACGGATGCCACAGAGCGTGTAGCAAATGTGATTATCGAAGTGGCCAAAAAATAAACGTAACTTGTAACCATTAACTTAGAGTGAAGAAGTAAATAGTGAATACACAACAACTGGCGAAATTAAGATCTTTTGTGCCCGAAATGAGAAAGGTTCGGCACATTCACTTTGTTGGTATCGGTGGTGCCGGTATGGGGGGGATCGCTGAAGTATTGGCTAATGAAGGCTATGAAATTAGCGGTTCTGATTTAGCGCCTAATGCAGTTACACAACAACTCGTTGCATTAGGTGCAACAATTTATTTTAATCATCGCCCTGAAAATATTCGTGGTGCAAGTGTTGTGGTGGTTTCTACAGCGATTAGTGCGGAAAACCCAGAGATTATTGCTGCTCGTGAGGCGCGTATTCCGGTTATTCGCCGAGCTGAAATGTTGGCTGAGTTAATGCGTTATCGTCATGGTGTGGCGATAGCCGGTACTCATGGTAAAACCACAACCACAGCAATGATTTCTAATATTTATGCACAAGCAGGATTAGATCCAACGTTTGTTAACGGGGGATTGGTGAAATCGGCGGGAACACATGCTCGCTTAGGATGCAGTCGCTATTTAATTGCAGAAGCAGATGAAAGTGATGCATCGTTTTTACATTTACAACCTATGGTTGCTGTTGTTACTAATATCGAAGCTGACCATATGGATACGTATCACGGTAATTTTGACAACCTTAAAGATACGTTTATTACTTTTTTACACAATTTGCCGTTTTATGGCAGAGCAGTGATGTGTATTGATGACGATGTTATTCGTTCCATCCTACCTAAAGTTGGGCGTTATATTACGACTTATGGCTTTAGTGATGATGCTGATGTGCGTATTACACATTATGAACAAAAAGGTGCTCAAGGATTTTTCACTATAAGCCGTGAAGATATGCCTGATATACAAGTGGTTTTAAATGCACCAGGTCGCCACAATGCACTGAATGCAACCGCGGCTGTTGCTGTAGCAACAGAAGAAGGTATTGCAGATGAACATATTTTAGCTGCTTTACTGAACTTCCAAGGCACTGGGCGTCGTTTTGATTTCTTAGGTAATTACGGCCTTGAACATGTGAATGGGCAGGCGGGTGAAGTTATGCTGGTGGATGATTATGGCCATCATCCTACAGAAGTCGATGCCACGATTAAAGCTGCTCGCGCAGGTTGGCCAGATAAACGTCTGGTAATGATTTTTCAACCACATCGTTATACTCGTACGCGGGATTTGTATGAGGACTTCGCGGCGGTTCTCAATCAGGTGGATATTTTATTATTAACGGATGTCTATGCCGCGGGAGAAACGCCTATTACTGGTGCAGATAGCCGTTCATTATGTCGAACGATTCGTCATCGTGGAAAGCTTGATCCTATTTGGGTTTCTGATGTGGAGAATATTACTTCGATATTAGCAGGTGTATTAACAGATAATGATCTTGTTTTAGTTCAAGGTGCTGGAAATATTGGTAAAATAGCGCGTCGCTTAGCAGAAACAAAATTTCAGCCTACTTTAAGCGAGGATTAAGACAGATGTTTGAGCAAGTGAGCATCTTTTATGGTGAAATGGCTAATCAACATACTGAATTGATGGCGAGTTATGTAAAAGCTAACACTGTTTCAGCCGAAAAAATGCACAGAGATTCACTTGCTCAAACTCATACTGAGATTAAATTTCAGTTAAAACGAAAGAAAAACGAAGAAAAATTCGCTATTTCTTCTTTTAGAGTAAATAATTCTCAACAGATTGAACAATTTAGTGATTTAATTATCAAACCTAAAGGTGTTCATAAAGTATATATATGTAGGAAAAGTATTAATCGCGAGAATATCGGACAAAAGAATGGGCGATTCTCTTCTTTAAACGTTGCTCAGGAATTAGTGGGTTGATATGTCACAAGCGGCGCTGAATATTAAAGAACACAAAGAGAAACAGCATTCTGACAGACCAAGTAATGGCAGTTATTTATCGGGATTAGTTTTTTTCTTATGTGTAATAGCAACAATTATTTGGGGTGCGATACAAGTCGTTAACTGGATGAAAGATGCAAACCATCTCCCTATTTCCAAATTAGTACTAACGGGAGAGCGGCATTACACAACGAATGACAATGTACGTCAGGCTATTTTGTCTTTAGGACAGCCGGGTACATTTATGACGCAGGATGTGAATATCATTCAGCAACAAATTGAACGTATGCCCTGGATAAGACAAGTCACTGTACGTAAACAGTGGCCTGATGAACTTAAAATCCATCTGGTAGAATATGTGCCATTTACCCGTTGGAATGATACTTACTTTCTTGATAGAGATGGCCGTATATTCAGTTTACCAGTAGAACTTGAAGCACAAGGGAATTACCCCTTGTTATATGGTCCACAAGGAAGCGAGAAAACAGTGTTATCAGGTTATGTTGCAATGAGAGATCAACTTCTTGCAAATAATCTGAATTTGAAAGCGGCGGCAATGTCTGCTCGTCAAGGATGGCAGTTAGTTTTAGACAATGATGTACGATTGGAATTAGGTCGTAAGGATAACGAAAAACGGATCGCTCGCTTTATTGAGTTGTATCCAATACTGCAACAGCAAACAGATAAACGGGTTGATTATGTTGATCTCCGTTATGACAGTGGTGGTGCAGTTGGGTGGGCTCCTTTACTACTTGAAAATGAATAAACAAGACGTGGCAGATGACACGATGAAGGCAAAGGCAGAACAATAATGATCAAAGCGACGGACAGAAAATTAGTAGTTGGTCTTGAGATTGGTACGGCCAAAGTTGCCACCCTTGTCGGTGAGATCCTGCCTGATGGTGTTGTAAATATTATCGGGGTGGGTAGTTGTCCATCTCGTGGCATGGATAAAGGTGGCGTTAACGATCTCGAATCCGTCGTGAAGTGTGTACAGCGGGCGGTAGATCAGGCTGAATTGATGGCCGATTGTCAAATATCTTCAGTATATTTGGCGTTATCAGGCAAGCACATCAGTTGCCAAAATGAGATTGGAATGGTGCCAATCTCAGAAGAAGAGGTAACACAAGACGATGTAGATAGCGTGGTACATACCGCGAAATCAGTCAAAGTAAAAGATGAACATCGTGTGTTACATGTGATACCTCAAGAATATGCTATTGATTACCAAGAAGGAATTAAAAATCCTGTTGGGTTATCTGGCGTAAGAATGCAAGCAAAAGTGCATTTGATTACCTGCCATAACGATATGGCAAAGAATATTGTTAAAGCAGTTGAACGCTGTGGATTAAAAGTGGATCAACTGATTTTTGCAGGACTGGCTTCAAGCTTCGCTGTATTAACTGAAGATGAACGTGAGTTAGGTGTGTGTGTTGTCGATATTGGTGGCGGTACAATGGATATCGCTATTTATACTGGTGGCGCATTACGACACACCCGGGTGATCCCTTATGCTGGCAATGTGGTAACAAGTGATATCGCTTATGCATTTGGTACACCACCTAATGACGCAGAAACCATTAAGGTGCGTCATGGTTGTGCATTAGGATCCTTAGTGGGTAAAGATGAAAATGTTGAAGTTCCAAGTGTCGGAGGCAGACCGCCAAGAAGTCTGCAACGACAAACCCTTGCTGAGGTTATTGAACCTCGCTATACCGAACTACTTAATCTTGTCAATGAAGAGATTTTGAAAGTTCAGGAGCAGTTACGCCAGCAAGGGATTAAGCATCATTTAGCGGCAGGCATTGTTCTGACGGGTGGTGCTGCACAGATTGACGGACTTGTTGAGTGTGCTCAACGTGTTTTCCACACGCAAGTACGGATCGGTAAACCGTTAAATATTACCGGGCTAACAGATTATGCGCAGGATCCCTTCTATTCTACAGCAGTAGGGCTCTTGCATTACGGTAAAGAATCCCACTTTGGTGAGGAAACAGAAACCGAGAAACGCTCGGCAGTAAGTGGTTGGTTAAAAAAACTGACTGGCTGGCTCAAAAGAGAGTTTTGATAATCAGACAAATTTAAAAAGAGGTCGTTTGAGCAAGCGGCCCTGAAAAGGCACAAAACGGAGAGAAATTATGTTTGAACCTATGGAATTAACCAACGATGCGGTGATCAAAGTCATCGGCGTTGGCGGCGGCGGCGGTAATGCGGTTGAGCACATGGTTCGCGAGCGTATTGAAGGTGTCGATTTCTTCGCAGTCAATACGGATGCTCAAGCGTTACGTAAAACAGCGGTTGGACAAACCATCCAAATTGGTAACGCCATTACGAAAGGCCTTGGTGCAGGAGCTAATCCTGAAGTGGGGCGTAATGCTGCGGAAGAAGATCGCGAAGCTTTACGTGCCGCACTTGAAGGCGCTGACATGGTCTTTATTGCTGCCGGAATGGGTGGTGGTACAGGTACTGGTGCAGCCCCTGTAGTTGCAGAAGTTGCAAGAGATTTGGGTATTCTGACCGTAGCCGTTGTGACTAAGCCTTTTAATTTTGAAGGCAAAAAGCGCATGGCGTTTGCTGAGCAGGGTATTACCGAGTTATCTAAGCATGTTGACTCATTAATCACTATTCCGAATGATAAATTATTAAAAGTTCTGGGTCGTGGTATTTCATTATTAGATGCATTTGGTGCTGCTAATGATGTTCTAAAAGGTGCAGTTCAAGGTATTGCTGAACTGATCACTCGTCCTGGTTTGATGAACGTCGACTTTGCTGACGTAAGAACTGTGATGTCAGAAATGGGTTATGCCATGATGGGTTCTGGCGCTGCGAAAGGTGAAGACCGCGCAGAAGAAGCCGCTGAAATGGCGATTTCGAGTCCATTATTAGAAGATATCGATCTTTCTGGCGCTCGAGGTGTACTGGTCAATATTACTGCTGGTTTTGACTTACGTTTAGATGAATTTGAGACAGTGGGTAACACCATTCGTGCATTTGCATCAGATAACGCAACCGTGGTTATTGGTACATCTCTTGACCCAGAAATGAATGATGAATTGCGTGTAACTGTTGTTGCAACGGGTATTGGTATGGATAAACGTCCAGAAATCACACTCGTGACTAGCAAACAAAATCAGCAAAACGCAATGGAGAATCGTTATCAGCAAATGCAAAACAGCATGTCTTCTTTTTCGGCAACGACTGAAGAAAGCAAGCCAGCAGCAAAAGCGGTTAACGAACAATCTACACAGACAAATAAAGAGCCGGATTATTTAGATATCCCTGCTTTCTTAAGAAAGCAGGCTGATTAATCGCCAAAAAGATTGGCATCTCCGCTTTTTGTGCTAAACTGTCCTGCCAATTATAAGTATAATGATTGGTAGGACGGATAACATTGCGAGATAAAATGATGATCAAACAACGGACATTAAAACGAATTGTACAAGCAACTGGTGTGGGTCTCCACACGGGTAAAAAAGTTACGCTTACAATGCGTCCGGCGCCTGCTAACACTGGGGTCATCTACCGTCGTACTGACTTAAATCCACCGGTGGATTTTCCAGCTGACGCAAAATCAGTTCGTGACACAATGCTATGTACTTGCTTAGTGAACGAAGACGATGTGCGCATATCAACCGTTGAGCATTTAAATGCAGCACTGGCTGGTTTAGGCATTGATAATATTGTAATTGAAGTGAATGCGCCTGAAATCCCTATTATGGATGGTAGTGCAGCACCTTTTGTCTTCTTATTACTTGATGCCGGTATTGAAGAACTTCGTACTGCGAAGAAATTCATCCGTATTAAAGATACTGTACGCGTTGAAGATGGCGATAAATGGGCGGAAATGCGTCCATACAATGGATTTAAATTAGATTTTACTATCGACTTTAACCATCCAGCTATTGATGCGAGCACCCAGCGTTATAAATTAGATTTCTCTGCTGAATCTTTTATGAGTCAAATTAGTCGTGCTCGTACTTTTGGATTTATGCGTGATATCGAATACCTGCAATCTAAAGGGTTGTGTTTAGGCGGTAGTTTCGATTGCGCTATCGTTGTTGATGACTATCGTGTGCTCAACGATGATGGTTTGCGTTTTGAAGATGAATTTGTTCGTCACAAAATGCTAGATGCTATCGGTGATTTATTTATGTGTGGCTATAACATTATCGGTGAATTCACCGCGTTTAAGTCAGGTCATGCGTTAAATAATAAATTACTACAGGCTGTATTAGCAAAAGAGTCAGCATGGGAATTCGTCACATTTGAAGACGAAGCTGAAATGCCTGTGGCATTTAAAGCTCCTTCTGCAGTTTTTGCTTAATTCTGTAAAGGAAAGAACGTTAGTTATTTCTAATTAACGTCATCTTTGGCTGTACTTGTACTCTCTCCGGCAAGTGCAGCCAACCGTTCTAATTTTTCCCTTAATTTCTTCGGGCTTTTTTCAGCCAAATACTTTAATGATTGTGCGCTTTCTAAGCTCAAGTGACGTCTGTTTTTTGGGTTTTGCTCTTTTATTGATGATATTAAAGGTCTTTTTTCCTCTTTTGTTCTGAAACTAGGATTTATTTTGATGTCTATTGAGGATAAGGATGGTAAAATTTCTTGCCTCAACGCTGAAAGTAAAGCTGGAATTTCGTAACGCAATCTTGTTAACCAACTTGCGTTTATGACTTCAATAATTAAAATAGCATTGCGATAATTAGCTACCCGACATTTATCTTGTAACGGGGTAGGCAAAAGTGCAATTACGGCACGGTTTAATTTTAGTAAAACGGTTGCACGTTGCTGGATAAGTTGTAGAGTACTTTTATTGGAACCTTCAAGTTCGTTAAGAATTTTTTCCAATGATTGTGGGTAACTATCCCGCATAGATTTTGACTCCAATAAAAATAAATAAGTAACAATAAAAAAAGAAACGAAGGTTAATGAGTATTATAAATTTTTGGCGACAATTTGGCAGACGATATTTTTGGTCGCATCTGCTTCTAGGAATGGTAGCAGCAGGTATTGGAATGCCTTCGCTGTTGTCAGCCCATGCTGAAAATCCGCAACAAACTGATACACCATCATCTCAAAATCGCCAAAGTCAGGCGCTTATTGCGTTTGATAATTTATTCTTACGTCAAAGTGTACAGAATCCTGCATCATCCTTCACCTTTAATTATTGGCAGCAGCACGCTGTTAAAAATGTAATACGACAGTTATCTTTTGCATTTACCATTAGCTCTCCTGAATTGACGGTAAAAGCCAAAGATGAACCGTCTCCTGTTTCTAATGTTGCAGAGGTTATGCTTGATACTCTGTATGCATTATTGACGGATGCACCTCCTGTTACACTCACTTATTTGCCTTTATCAACCTATACGTTAGCGCAAATAACGCCTTCCTATCGAACTGGATTATGGCTCGCTCAAATTCGCGGGATCCGTGCCGGACCTTACTTAACAGCTTAATTTATTCGCTTTATTAATTCTCTGTATGATTAGAAACAGAGGCTGTTTTCGGCGTTACTACGCCATAATTGAGAATAATTATTTATGTTAGGTAAAATTGTAACCAAAATTTTTGGTAGCCGTAATGAGCGTTCTATCCGTCGTATGCGTAAAGCAGTTAACCAAATCAATCAGTTAGAACCTGAATTTGAGAAGCTGACTGATGAAGAGCTACAAGCCAAAACACAAGAATTTCGTGAGCGCCTGAAAAACGGCGAAAAAGAAGAAGATATTCTGCCTGAAGCGTTCGCAACAGTACGTGAAGCAAGTAAACGGGTATTTGGTATGCGTCACTTTGACGTACAGCTTATTGGCGGTATGGTACTCAATGAGCGTTGTATTGCAGAAATGCGTACTGGTGAAGGTAAAACATTAACCGCAACACTACCTGCTTACTTAAATGCGCTTTCAGGTAAAGGTGTTCACGTTGTTACCGTCAATGACTACCTTGCACAGCGTGATGCGGAAAATAACCGCCCTTTATTTGAATTCTTAGGCCTAAGCGTTGGGATTAACTTACCGAATATGGCCCCACCAACAAAGCGTCAAGCTTACGGTGCGGATATTACCTACGGTACAAATAACGAATTTGGTTTTGACTACCTTCGTGACAATATGGCATTTAGCCCAGAAGAGCGTGTTCAACGTAAACTGCATTATGCATTAGTGGATGAGGTCGACTCCATCTTAATTGATGAAGCACGTACACCATTGATTATTTCAGGACCTGCTGAAGATAGCTCTGAGCTGTATAAGCAGATGAATAAAATCATTCCTCATTTAGTTCCACAAGAGAAAGAAGATTCAGATACCTTCCAAGGTGAAGGTGATTTCTCTGTTGATGAAAAAACGCGCCAAGTCAATATCACTGAGCGTGGTCTGGTTAAAATTGAAGAATTATTAGCTAATGAAGGCATGATGAAGGAAGGAGAATCACTTTATTCTCCAGCAAATATCATGTTAATGCACCACGTTACGGCTGCATTACGTGCACATGCATTATTTACTAAAGATGTAGACTACATCGTTAAAGATGGTGAAGTTATCATTGTTGACGAACATACTGGGCGTACAATGCAAGGCCGTCGTTGGTCAGATGGTTTACATCAAGCGGTAGAAGCTAAAGAAGGAGTGAAAATTCAAAATGAAAACCAAACACTCGCCTCTATTACTTTCCAAAACTATTTCCGCCTGTATGAAAAATTAGCGGGGATGACCGGTACTGCTGATACCGAAGCATTTGAATTTAACTCTATTTATAAATTAGAAACTATTGTTATTCCAACTAACCGCCCAATGGTACGTAAAGATTTACCTGACTTAGTTTATATGAATGAACAAGGTAAATTTGCTGCAATTATCGAAGATATTCGTGAGCGTACTAAAAATGGTCAGCCAGTGCTGGTTGGTACTATCTCGATAGAAAAATCAGAAGAAATTTCTAATGCGCTGACAAAAGCTAATGTTCACCATAACGTGCTGAATGCGAAATTCCACGCAATGGAAGCGGATATTATTGCAAACGCAGGTTTACCTGCGGCGGTGACTATCGCAACTAACATGGCAGGTCGTGGTACCGATATCGTGTTAGGAGGGAGTTGGCAGACTGAAGTTGCTAAACTTGAAGATCCTACTGAAGAACAAATCGAAGAAATTAAAGCAAGATGGAAAGAGCGTCATGACGCAGTATTAGCTTCTGGTGGTTTACATATTATTGGTACAGAGCGTCATGAATCACGCCGTATCGATAACCAGCTGCGTGGTCGTGCAGGTCGTCAAGGGGATGAAGGTTCTTCTCGCTTCTATTTATCAATGGAAGACTCCTTAATGCGTATTTTTGCTTCAGACAAAGTCTCAGGCATGATGCGTAAATTAGGGATGAATGAAACTGAAGCAATTGAACATCCTTGGGTGACTAAAGCGATAGCGAATGCGCAACGTAAAGTAGAAAACCGCAACTTTGATATTCGTAAACAGTTACTTGAGTATGATGACGTAGCAAATGACCAACGTCGTGCTATTTATACGCAACGTAATGAATTACTGGATGTTGCAGATGTTAGTGAAACTATCGATAGCATTCGTGAAGATGTCTTCAAGACGATGATTGATAACTATATTCCACCTCAATCACTGGAAGAAATGTGGGATATTGAAGGCTTAACTGCATGTTTACAAAAAGACTTTGATTTAGATTTACCAATCAAAGAGTGGTTGGATAAAGAGCCTGAGCTGCATGAAGAAACATTACGTGAGCGTATCTTAGAAAAATCTATCGAAGTTTATAAAACGAAAGAAGAGATCGTTAGCCCTGAAATGATGCGTAACTTTGAAAAGGGCGTGATGTTACAAACGCTAGATACGCTGTGGAAAGAGCACTTGGCTGCAATGGACTATTTACGCCAAGGTATTCACTTACGTGGTTATGCGCAAAAAGATCCAAAACAAGAATACAAACGTGAGTCTTTCGCTATGTTTGCGAGCATGCTGGAATCACTGAAATATGAAGTGATTAGCACACTAAGCAAAGTACAAGTTCGTTTACCAGAAGAAGTTGAAGAGCTAGAACGTCGCCGTCGTGAAGAAGCTGAACGCTTAGCTAAACAGCAACAATTAAGCCATGAAGTGACTAAAGAATCGCAAATGTCAGCGGTAGATGGCCAAGTTGCCGCGGGTAAAAAAGTAGGACGTAATGAACCTTGCCCTTGTGGTTCTGGTAAAAAATTCAAACATTGCCACGGCCAATTAGGTTAATTTAAACTCTAATTAATGCGATGTAGCAGATAAATATTCTACTGTGCTGAAAATAAAAACCGCTTACATTGTTATTTGTAAGCGGTTTTTTTATATCATATAAACAGTCTTTAAAATGCTGAGCGAAGATGTGAAAGAGTGTGTTTAGGGATATTTTTTTCATTACTTTCTTGGGGTTCTATTAGCCCCGAAATAATGGAACAATCGGGATTACCGTTACCTTGGCAATTCTTTGCTAAATGTTCTAACGTATTAGCCATTCTTTGTAGTTCAGTAATTTTATTATTTAATTGTTCAATATGGGAAATTGCGATGCGTTTAACATCCGCACTGGCTCGTTCGCCGTTATTCCATAACAACAGCAGTGTTGAAATTTGTTCTGTAGAAAACCCCAAAGCACGCGCATGACGAATAAAACGAAAACAAGCCACATCATCAGCGGTGTAATGTCGATAGCCTGAGTCAGTGCGAATCGCCTTAGAAATTAAACCGATCTGCTCATAATAACGGATCATTTTAGCGGTAATGCCCGATAGCTTAGCAGCTTGACCAATATTCATGATGTTTTCCCCTTAAAGTATAAGCTCTATGTGTATAAGTATAGCGTTATAAAATAGAACCAGAGTTATCATTAATTCTGGTTCTAACGCGAAACGAATCATCTACTCTTGGGTTTTCATTGGTGCTTGAAAACGTTTTAATCTCAGTGCATTACCTAATACAAAAACACTAGAAAGTGCCATCGCAGCTGCTGCGAAAATAGGTGAGAGCAACATGCCATTGATAGGGTAAAGCATCCCCGCTGCAATGGGGATCAATAGGGCGTTGTAAGCGAAAGCCCAAAACAGATTTTGCTTAATATTACGGATAGTCGCTTGGCTTAAAGCGATAGCATCAACCACACCGCGCAAATCACCCGACATTAACACCACATCGGCAGCTTCAATGGCAATATCTGTACCAGTACCGATTGCTAATCCGACATCAGCTTCTGCCAGTGCTGGCGCATCATTAATACCATCACCAACGAAAGCGATTTTTGCACCTTTATCACGAAACTGTTTTAATGCTGCAACTTTACCATCGGGCAGTACTTCAGCAGCAATTTCATCAATACCAAGTTGCTGCGCAATTGCTCGTGCTGTTGCTTCATTATCACCCGTTATCATCGCTACTTTTAATCCCAGCGCATGTAATGCTTTAATTGCTTCAGGTGTTGTTTCTTTAATTGGGTCAGCGACAGCAATAATTGCGGCTAAACGACCATCAATTGCAGCATACAGTGGGCTTTTTCCTTGTTCGCCAAGGCGCTTGGCTGTTGATAATAAACTGGTCACGTCTAAGCCAAGTTGTTTCATAAAGCGATCTGCGCCAACTGAAACGGCTCTACCAGCCACTTTTGCAGAGATACCAAATCCGGGAACAGAATTAAAATCTTCAACGGTTGCGAGTGTTAAGTTTTGCTCTTTTGCTGCGCTTACTATCGCTTGTGCAATAGGGTGCTCAGAGTATGTTTCGATAGCAGCAACAAGGCTTAATACTTCTGTATATTCAAAACCTTTTGCAGGAACTAAATCGGTTAACTCTGGGCGACCTTTAGTTAAGGTGCCGGTTTTATCAAGAGCTATCACATTGACATCGCGTAATGCTTGTAGTGCTTCGCCCTTACGAAAAAGAATACCTAATTCAGCAGCACGACCTGTACCGACCATAATTGATGTCGGTGTTGCAAGCCCCATCGCACAAGGACAAGCAATAATCAGCACCGCGACCGCATTAATCAGAGCAAAAGTCAGTGCGGGTTCTGGGCCAAAAACTAACCAAATAAAGAAGGTGAGGGTAGCGCCTAACATAACCGCAGGAACAAACCACATGGTGACTTTATCAACCAGCGCCTGAATGGGAAGTTTAGAGCCTTGTGCTTCTTCAACTAATCGAATGATTTGCGCAAGTACGGTATTTGAACCAATTTGGGTGACTTTAAAGCTAAATGCACCGGTTTTATTAATAGTGCCACCAACGACTTCATCGCCCATATTTTTAGATGCGGGAATAGGTTCGCCAGTTATCATGCTCTCATCAACATACGAACGACCATCTATAATTTCACCATCAACAGGAATTTTCTCGCCAGGGCGAACAAAAATAACATCTCCCATAACAACTTGATCAAGAGGGATCTCTATTGTTTCGCCGTTGCGCTCAACTCGAGCCGTCTTGGCTTGAAGTCCGATTAGGCGTTTAATCGCTTGAGATGTATTTCCTTTCGCCTTAGCTTCGAGTGTTCTGCCTAATAAAATCAATGTGACAATAACGACTGCGGCTTCAAAATAGACGTTTGCTGTACCTGTGGGCAAAACGTGAGGAATAAAAGTAGATACAATGGAATACCCATAAGCCGCAGCAGTACCTACCGATACAAGAGAGTTCATATCTGGTGCACCACGCAATAATGCGGGGATCCCTTTACGAAAGAATCGTAAACCAGGACCAAACATCACAATAGTGGCGAAAACAAATTGGATATACCAATTAAGTTGCTGTCCTAATGTTTGTGTGACCCAATGATGAACGCCGGGAATAAAATGTGAGCCCATTTCGATAATAAATACGGGTAAGGTAAATATGGCTGCGGTAAATAATGCACGTCGTAATGAGCGCTCATCTTGCTCACGACGTTGTGCGCCTACATCGTTTGTATTAGTAGGATCATCAGATAAGCGACGAGATTTATAACCCGCTTGTACCACGGCAACTTCCAGATCAGTAATGGATACCGCACCCGCAAGATAGCGCACACGAGCGCGTTCGGTTGCAAGATTTACATTCGCTTCTAATACACCGGGAATTTGTGCTAATGCTTTTTCAACACGCCCGACACAAGAGGCACAAGTCATCTCTTCTATTGCTAACTCTGTAATTTCTTCAGGCACTTTGTAGCCTGATTTCTCAATTGCTTGTGCTGCGACGATAGGATTTGATGTACTTGAAAATACGATATCAGCACGTTCAGTAGCAAGATTTACTGTTGCTGTCGTTATTTCTGGTACTGCGTTGAGTGCTCGTTCGACACGACCCACACAAGAAGCACAAGTCATACCTTCGATAGGCAAACTCAATCGATTTGTAGAAGACAACGTTGGATGAGTATTCATGTAAACACACCTCTTAAATAGGGTAATTGCATTAAGCTTAAGGTTTACCATTAGAGGAAGGTCAAGGATTAAACGACTTTTTCTTTTTGGCGGGTTTTAATATTAAATTTTAAAAAATTATATTAAAAATCATATCAATAACAATGAATTTGAAGTTTAGCTTATAGATTAGTGCTGTGTAAATGATAGACAAATAACGTTTTTTCAGTAATAAAGCGAAAAAACCCGCTTATTAGATTAACAAGCGGGTTTGGCTTACAAAAGAATAGGCATTACTCTTTTATTGGTTATCTATTACTTTTCAGAAATAGAAGATTTGGTATTCACTGTTTCGTTAACTTTAACGGGTGATTTTAATGAAAGATCACCACCTGCAAGTTGTTTAACTAAATCAATAGCAGAAGATTTTAAATCAAGATCTACACCAGCTTCATATTGATGGCCTTCAATATTCTTCAGTTGAACATTACTACCACCCAAATCAACTTCACCTTGGCGACTATGAATTTCAGCACCGGTTAGTGTGGTGTTGCCACCCACATTTAATGAAATATCTTTTTGGCTATTAAGTGTGGTTGTGTGGGTCACTGAATCATTATCAATATGCGATACTTTAATATCGGCATTAGCGGTATGACCTTCGGCACCTGTGACGATATTTTTAATGCCGTTACCAACATAATTAACACCGTTATCTATCTTGGCTTTGGTTTCACCACTAATACCCGCTTTATCTGCGATGGTTGTTGATACAGAATCGTATTTATTAGAAATCACATCTGTCGCCGATTTAATACCAGAATCAATAGTCTCTTTAATGGTATTTTCTAATAATGATCCACCTGCTTTAGCCGTTTTATCTACTTTGCTAGATTCAGGATCATTGGTGTGATTATAGCCGATATTCACACCTACATTAACGTGACGATCACTGTCTTTTTGGCTAGTAATATTTAAATCGCCAGCCACATTACCAGTGATATTATCAGCAGACACATTTGCACCAGAAAGCGTGAGGTTTTTATCACTATTAATGGTGAGTGTGCCTGTTTCTAATGTGGCATTTTGATGTGAAGTTTTTTGTTGATCTTCAACATTTACCATGATTTTTCCGCCGAAATCATGGATAGCGGTTGCGGGCTTCTCTTCTGTTACTTCTTTTGGTGTGGTGTTAGTTTGTTTTCCGTTTAAGGAAATATCGGTTCCCCAATTATTCTTATAATCACTAGACTGAGCAGATGTAATTGAGGTATCGCCGGATTGTGATGTTAGAGCAGTATTTTTACTATCAACATGGGTACCTTGAAGATTAACCGAACTACCATTGATGGTTAAATCACCTTGGTTATTAATAGAACCACCTTCAAGCGAAACGGTTTTCTCATCTTGTTTACCAATAGCAAATTCAGCGCCACCTAAGCCATTAATAGACGAAGAGGTCTCGCTGGTTTTTTTGCCACCACCAAGTTGTAAGCCACCGGATAAGTTATTACCTGTTTCAGTGTGTTGAGACTCAGTTGCTTGGAAATCAACTTTATTACTGGCTGTTAATGAAACATCTTGTTCGCTGGTTAATGACGAGCCCTGTAAAGTCAGGTTATGGCCTGAGTTTAATTCGACACCTTGTGAACCATTAACAGAACTCGCTTGTGCGGTTGATTGATCTTTTTGATGATGATTTCCGCCGGCTTTAAAACCGCCACCATAATCTTTGCTATCTGGCGTAGTACCCACTTTTAGATTTACACTACCATTTACATTGTCTTGACTTTCAGAATGCTGATTTGTTGCTTGAGCTAAGGTTAAATCGCCACCGGCATTAATAACTGTTTTTCCACCTTCGGCATTAAATTTAGCCCCTTCATAATGGGCATCTTCACGTACATTAATATTAATGCCACCGGCAGAATTAAGCTGACTACCTTCGGTTTTGGTAATGCTTAAGCTGCTATCATTAGTTTTACCTTCACCTTTAATGCCCACAGTGACATCAGTACCTGTTTTGGTACTAACACTAACTTGGCCACCACCCGTTGTTTCATGAGCTCGCTCTTGGTGCTGATTACTAACAGCTTCACTGGTATGAGAATTGGCTGTCAGTGAGATATCACCTTGAGTTGATTGATATTGAGTACCTTGATCATGCAGCGTATTATTACTATCGGTATTGATTTTACCGGCGGTAATTGAAGTAGAAACTGCTTGGCTATCGCTTTGAGATTTCTCGCTACCGCCGCCTTTAATACCGACTTCAACACCCACATTAGGGGCTTCTAAATTACCTAAATTAGCCAGATTCATAATGGCATCTTTAGCGGTGATTTTTTTATTCGGATCCGTATCGTTACCCGGTTTAGCGGTTTCAATACCGTCTTCTACTGCTTTTTTAATCGGTTGAGTAACACCGCTATAATCCAAATTAACACCAACATCAACACCAATATTTAGTGTGTCAGTTTTTGATGTTGCTTGATCATTAACAGCAAGGTGATTGATATTTTCACCCGATTCATTGTACGAACCGTCAACGTGATGCGTTGCACCTTGGTGAGTAACATCTTTGTTTGCAGTAATCGTTAAATCACCCGCAACATGCGTTTCACTGCCTTTATTTTTAACTATATCGGTTTCAGTATGCTGTTTGTCATATTGGAAATCAGCTTTACTTCCTACTTTATCTACACCTCCGGTATAGCTAAAACCGCCAGAAATGGTGGTATCTGTGCTGTCAGATTGTTTTTTATTTTCAGCAGAAACAAAGGCGATGTTATCGCCAGAAACTGTTGCATTACCAGCCGTTGTAGTAAGGTCAGAACCGGTAAAGGTAACATCTTTATCTGCTTGAACGCTGACACTCCCACCGCTGATAGTTGAAGCAACTTGTTCTGTTTCTTTAGTATCACTTTTATTTGAAGTATGAGTGATATGAAAACCTGCACTATATTGTTTGTCTTCAACTTCTTTAGCGTGTCCTGTCACTTCTAATGATGTTTTTTCATCATGAGTGGTCGCTACTTGTTGAGCTGACTGAACATTAATATCGCCTAAAGATTGAATACCTAACTCATCAGCGCTCTTAATTAAGCTGCCGATAACATTGATATTATTTCCACTTAATACTGTTAGTTCAGCATCAGAAACTAACTCACTACCTGTCGATAGCTGCTGATTAGTTTCATTTTTATGCGAGTTTTTAGTGATATTAAAGGCAGTGCCAGTACGCTCATCGGTTTTAGTTATTGTTTCACTGATAGCATTATCAATAACTACATCGCCTTGTGTTGTTTTGACAAAGGCACCTTGATTACCCTTAACTTGGCTACCAGTAATTTTGACACTATTATCGGCTGCTAAGACTAATTGACCATCAGCAGTAAGCTCAGTCGAGTGGCTTACTTCCTGTTTATTGTTGTTATTTTTGTTATTTCCTCCACCAATTCCCCCCCAAACAACGTGATTATCGGTGACGGTTTTATCGTTATTGGTATTTTGAACATTAAGATTAATGCTGTCCTTTGCATTGACAACAACATTCTCATTAGCGTGAAGTTTTGCACCTTGTGCAGTAATCGAGCCTTCAGCATTTAAGCCAAGAGTTTTACCTGCGCTTAACTCACTTGCTTTTAAGGTTTCAGTTTGCTGACTATTGCTCCAGCTTCCGGTTTCTAAACGAGAAGTATGGTTGCGTTTATAGCCGTTTTCACTGCGGTTTTCTTGTTCTACTAACCCATTAATATTAATGTCTTTATTGGCATTAATCGCGAGTGTGTTACCTGCGCTGACTTTAGCGCCTTCAATAGTGATATCACCTTTAGTCGCTGTAAGTGTGGCATTATTTTTAGCATCAATTTGACTACCGACTTGTTGCACGAGCTCTTTTTCATTAGTGACATCATATTGCCAAGAATAGAACCAACGATTATCAGTATGGGTCTCTTTTTGCTGAAGCTGTTTGCCATCAACGGTTAAATTAGCACCTTGCAGTAAAATATCATCGCCCATTAAATCAGCGGCTTTAATCTGGTTATTATTATTAGCAACCAGCGTGATATTTTTACCTTTCAGTTCAGTTTTTGTTAATGTTTGACTTGAGCCGCTATTGTTTACCGCGATACCACCACGGTAATTTTGATAGTTCTCACTACCATCTTTATCGTGATTGTTATAGCGGACTTGGCTATCAGTGGTGATATTATCTGCCCTGAAATTTAGTTCATTATCCGCAATAAATTTCCCTGATAATTTAACACCACTACCTTCTGCCGTATTGATAATTCGAATACGTCCTGATTGCATACTACCAAAGAAATAGCTATCTAAAGCTGAAGTGGGTTTTTGCGATGAGAGAATATCGAAACGCTGAGAAAAAGTATTTTGCCCTGTTAAAGCAGAAATCTCAGCAGCCGTTATTCTTCCTTTGCTATCAATACGAGGAGCAATCAAATCTAACAAACCCGGTGCATTTAAGCCATTTTTACCAATAGAAAGCATATTGGTATTGTTGAGTGTGCTATAACCAGAAAGATGTCCATTTTCAAAGAGTGGATTACCAACCACTAAAGAAGAGCGACTGGTATTGATAAACCCACAACCATCACAAGTGATACCATTCGGGTTAGAAAGAACATATTCAGCGGCGATACCAAAAACTTCTTGTTGGCCTAATAAAAACGAAGGGTTACGGCTAACGACTTCGTTGAGGATCAACGATGCTGCTTGACCATTTAAATTATTGTTGGCATTTAATTGACCCGCAAGTTGAGATTGACCCGCTTCTAACGCATTGTTAAAAACAGCACCAGGTTTACCAACATTAAAATCTTGATATTGGTTATGAGAAATACCTTCGTTGTTAGGTGTGACAATATTAATGACTTGGGTACCACCATTGACCGAAGAAATATTTGGTCCTTGATTACCAGAGTCTGGAATAATACCGCCAGCATATGCATTTAGTGATACAAAAATTATCGCTAAAGATGCAGCAAGCCTACCCGAAGGAGAAAGCTTGAAGTTTTGTGATTTCATTGAGTTATCTCCATTTATTGCTATAAGTGTGAATCAAAATAAATATGAAAATCTAACTAGCACTTGAGTAGGGTCTTTGGTTTTATTGGAATTTGATTGGGCATAGAGCAGATGGCCTTTGGCGACCTCCACATCTAATTGCGCTTGGCGATACTGAAAATTAATACCTGAACTGATGCCATAACCACTTCGCCATCCTTCAACATTGCCATGTTGTTGAACACGGCCAGCATCTAAGCCAATTCGAGGTGTGATTGCGAAGGTGTTAATGCGATAAGGATAAGAAAGTGAATGACGTAAATAGCCGCCGTTATCACCAGAGAGAGTGCTTTGATCAAAGCCTCTAATGGCGCTTTTATCTGTCAAACTCAGCCATTCAACACCAGGCAGAGTGTCGGGGCTGTACTGACCAATAACGACACTATTGAATAGAAATGTAGAATCCAACATTGAAAATCGTTGCTGCCAATTGGCAAATAGCTTTACTTTTGTAAAGCGGTAATCATTGTTATTGCCATTGGCAATATTTGGAGAGCTATCAGCGCCAAACCAACTAACGGCTTTTTCTGCGCTGAGATTAACACTCACAACCCCATTAGGGATGATGTGTAAATGGTTGATCCCTAATTCAACGGTCGTTAATGCAGGGCTACTAAGATCAAGACGTATTTGGCTAAAATAGTTACGAATACGCTTGTGAGTTACCTGCATATTAAAGGTATCTATCTGTTTTTGGTTGCGATATAGAACGTAATCGCCTCTTATCCCTATTTGTGTGGTATCACCATGTAAACGTACGGTTCTCGTTTGAAGTTGCTGGTGGAATTCATATTCTGAATAACTGCCAAAGGTACTAAAAGTAAAGGCACCATAAGGTAATGAGTAAAGTAGGGTATAAGAGCGATTAAAACGGGTATTGGGATTATCCGTTGTGATGTTGGCATTTAAACTAACAAAGTCAGATAACCCCAATGGGCTATCTAAACTCGCATTAGTACGAACTAACCAACGACCCGAATTTTTTTGGCCATAGTTATCTGTAGATACATTTAAATGCCACGGTGTTTGGCGTTGATTTGATAATTGAATAACTGAACCACCCAATCGGGTTCCGGGTAATATATCCAGTTTTACTTTATTGGATTGCAGGCGATTTGCCTGATCAAGCCCTTGATCTAATACTGAAAGAGTGAGTGGTTGACCTTCAATACGAGGGAATAAGAGGGTAGTATTGACACCGCGATCACTCCCTTCTATACGTTCAACAAAGCCTTCAATAACATACAAACCCAATTCTTGATTTTCATTAGGGCGTAAAAATTGCACTCGGGCTGTGATATAGCCACGTTGTAGATAATGCTGTGTTAGTTCTTTAACTAAACGATTAACATGAACACTTTTAATACACTGTTCTGGTAAAGACGATAATGAATCGAGATCAGTTTCACTTAATAATGTAATACCTTGAATATAGACACCATTTATCGGCAGACAATTATCTGACTCAGTTATAAGTGTGGGCGTTGATGAGGTTTCAAGTGCATTTTCTTGAAGTTGTTGATAACGGTTTTGTTCAATAAGTTGATTAATTTCACGTTGACTATCTTGCAATGCTCGTCGTGATTCACTTATTGAACCCATATAGCCAATATCATTTGCTGTTAATCCACTGGTTGAAAATCCACTTAAGAGTGTTAATAAAATAACTTTTTTTCTCATTTTACCTCATTATAAAGGTATTAATTTAGATTAAATAATATTGCTTAAATATAAAAAGAATTAATTAATGTTTTTATATTATCTTTAAAATTAAAATAATAAACACCTGTTACTCTTAAGATGAAAAGAAATTAAAAATTAAGGAAATAAAGATAAATTATTTATTATTTTGGTTTTTAATATCGACATAAATCAAATGTGCTGAGATGATAATGTTGATTATTAGTGCGGATTTTTATGATGAAATACATAACATATTGATTTATATGTATATGATTTTATTTTTGATGTTTTTATTAGAGGTAAGTTAATGTTGAACTTTATATGCTCATAATTTTTTAGCATATTTTATGGAGATGGAATTGTTCTTTTAACAGAGATTTTAATTTAATTAATATGATAATGACTTTTCATTTGTTGTGAGTGTGTTTATTTATGTTATAACATGGTAATAATAAACTTTGAATTTTTATCTATTAAAATTGAATAAAAGTATCATTGTGAAACTTAAGGTTGTTAAACATATAAATTGATGGAAAATAAATGGAGCCCAATTTATTTACCATAGTTAGATTTAATGGGCAAAATATTTTAGTTATTTAATAAAATAAAAATAAATTATTTATATACATGTAGTATTATAATGCTTCATCAAAAAAACTTTAAATAATAAAAATTAGTTTATTATTATTTAAAGTAAGTGATGATGATCACGTTAATTTATAATAAACACTAAATAGTGTGATTATTATCCAATTTATACTATTGTTATATTACTGAACGAAGCTAACTGTTATATAAACTAGTGTGTAAATTGTACTATTTCCTGACTAGAAGGGTGAAAGTATGTTCTCATCATTTAATGTATTGATAATATTAAGAGGTTTCGTCAGATTGAAGAAATGGTTTAATATTGACTCTGAACTCGCCTTCTTCTTTCCTAAAAAATAATCCCTTTTCTATACATATCTAAATTAATTTAATAATTCTTTTCCGTTTATTTAAAACGGAGAGACTATTTTATTTAATCTTTATTTATTATTTAATTTATATTAAAGGTATTATCATGGCTAAAAGAATCGTAGAACCGTTCCGTATTAAAATGGTAGAAAAAATCCGAGTTCCTTCAAGAGAAGAACGTGAAGCAGCATTAAAAGAAGCAGGATATAACCCATTTTTACTACCAAGCAGCGCGGTATATATTGATTTATTGACTGACTCTGGAACTAACGCAATGAGTGATCATCAATGGGCAGCGATGATTACAGGTGATGAAGCCTATGCGGGTTCAAGAAACTATTATGATTTAAAAGATAAAGCAAAAGAACTTTTTAATTATGATTATATTATTCCAGCTCACCAAGGTCGTGGCGCTGAGAATATTCTTTTTCCTGTGCTATTAAAATATAAACAAAAAGAAGGAAAAGCGAAAAACCCAGTTTTTATTTCTAACTTCCACTTTGATACAACCGCTGCCCACGTAGAATTAAATGGTTGTAAAGCAATTAATATTGTTACTGAAAAAGCCTTCGATTCAGAAACCTATGATGATTGGAAAGGCGATTTTGATATTAAAAAATTAAAAGAGAATATTGCACAACACGGTGCTGATAATATTGTTGCTATTGTATCAACCGTGACTTGTAATAGTGCCGGCGGCCAGCCTGTTTCTATGAGTAATTTAAAAGAAGTTTATGAAATAGCGAAACAACACGGTATTTTTGTTGTGATGGATTCAGCTCGTTTTTGTGAGAATGCTTATTTTATTAAAGCGCGTGATCCTAAATATAAAAATGCCACTATTAAAGAAGTTATTTTTGATATGTATAAATATGCTGATGCATTAACAATGTCAGCGAAAAAAGATCCATTATTAAATATCGGTGGTTTAGTCGCTATTCGTGATAATGAAGAGATATTTACTTTAGCCAGACAACGTTGTGTACCCATGGAAGGCTTTGTAACCTATGGTGGTTTAGCTGGTCGTGATATGGCTGCAATGGTACAAGGTTTAGAAGAAGGAACTGAAGAAGAGTATCTGCACTATCGTATTGGTCAAGTTAAGTATTTAGGTGATCGCTTACGTGAAGCGGGTATTCCAATTCAATATCCTACTGGTGGGCATGCGGTTTTCGTTGACTGTAAAAAATTAGTTCCGCAAATTCCGGGTGATCAATTTCCTGCTCAAGCAGTTATTAATGCACTTTATCTGGAGTCAGGTGTGCGTGCGGTAGAAATTGGTTCATTCTTATTAGGTCGTGATCCTGCAACGGGTGAACAAAAACATGCTGATATGGAATTTATGCGTTTAACTATTGCACGCCGTGTTTATACCAATGACCATATGGATTATATTGCTGATGCATTAATTGGGTTAAAAGAGAAGTTTGCAACACTTAAAGGTCTAGAGTTCGAATATGAACCACCTGTATTAAGACACTTTACTGCAAGATTAAAACCTATCGAATAATAAGTAATAATCCACAATTAAATAATGGCTCTCGTGCAATGCGAGAGCCCTATCCTTATATATTTAAGGGATACAAATAATGGAAAATACTTCAGTAAATAAAGAACCCTCAATTATTGTAGGGGGATTTGTTCTGGGTGGTGCTATGATAGGTGCAGGTATGTTTAGCCTGCCAACAATAATGTCTGGTGCTTGGTTTATAAACTCACTATTTATATTGTTTATTGTTTGTTTCTTTATGTTCCACTCGGGGATATATATTCTTGAATGTATTTCTAAATATGGCGCAGGAACAAATTACTTTGATATATCCAAAGAGTTATTACCGAAGTGGGCTTGTTATATTGCCAATGCTTCATTGATCTTTGTATTATATATATTGATCTATGCTTATATCTCTGCGGCGGGTTCTATTATCTATGAAGCATCACTGTTATATGGTATTAATTTTAATCTGAGAGCTATATTTTTTATTTTTACGATAGCCCTTGGTGCTACAATATGGTGGGGTGGCGCTTGTGCTAGCCGTTTAACCTCAATTTTCTTATTCATTAAGATAGTATTATTTATATTAGCGTTTTCGGGTTTGTTTTTTAAAGCAAAAGGTGATTTATTATTTAGTGCAACTTTTGCAGGAAAAAGCCAATTATATCTTTATCCTTTTATTTTTATTATCATTCCTTATGCCATTACCTCATTTGGATATCATGGTAATGTTTGTAGTCTTTATAAGCTTTATAATCAAAACGAAAGAAAAGTAGTTAAGAGTTGTATCATTGGTTGCTTGTTAGCATTAGTCATCTATTTACTTTGGATGATTGGCACTATGGGTAATTTACCGAGAGAACAATTTATTACTATTATCCAAAAAGGCGGTAACTTAGATGCCTTTATTGATTCACTCTATACGGTATTAAATAGTAAATATATTGAAGGATTTTTATTATGGTTCTCTATTAGTGCTGTTTTTTGCTCTTTTTTAGGTGTCGCGATAGGTCTTTTTGATTATATTTTAGCGTCATTAAAATTTAAAGATAATAAAACAGGGCGATTGAAATCAGGTGTGCTTTGTTTTACACCTCCATTGCTATTATGTCTATTTTTCCCTAATGGTTTCTTAATTGCTATTGCGTATGCAGGCACTGCTGCTTGTGTATGGGCCATTATTTGTCCGGCAGTAATGGCACTGAAAGCACGACAGAAGTTTCCTAACTCAGGCTTTAAAGTATGGGGTGGTAAAAAGCTGATTTATGCAGTTATTGCTTTTGGTGTTGTTGGTATTATTTGTCAATCGCTGGCGCAATTTAATTTACTGCCTATTTATCGTTAAATAAGAACTCAAATCAGGGAAAATAAAACCAGAGTAGCACCATTGAATATACGTTATAATAAAGTAAAATATTATAAATACGGTATTATTCAATAGGTTGTCGATGATGGATAAAAAAAAGCTACATATTGCTGCGGGGGTTATTTGTGATAAACACAATAATGTCTTTATTGCCCAGCGTCCTTTGAAATCTCATATGGGAGGATTTTGGGAATTTCCAGGTGGAAAATTAGAAGATAACGAGACACCAGAACAAGCGCTATTACGTGAATTACAAGAAGAAATTGGTATTGATGTTACACAATGCACCCTTCTTGATACAGTAGCGCATGATTTTCCAGATAGGCATATTACTTTGTCATTTTTCTTGGTAACAGAATGGAAAAATGAGCCTTACGGAAAAGAAGGGCAGTTGTCGCGTTGGGCACCTATTGTGTCTTTAAATGCTGATGATTTTCCACCTGCCAATCGCACTATCGTCGCTTTATTACAGAAATAAGCGTTTATTTTCTGTTATATAAAAACAGCCACTCATTATGTCGTGGCTGTTTTTTCTAGATTAAAATAATTTAGGCTCTTGCTCTGATGGTGGCGTCTCACTCCAATCATCGCTTTCATTGATATCGCCTTGGCTTGGAATTCGTTTTTCTTCATCTGCCCATTCACCTAAATCAATTAACTGACAGCGCTTGCAACAAAAAGGGCGATAAGGGCTGTTTTCATTCCAAACAACGTTTGTCTGGCATGTTGGGCATTTTACAATTAATTCTTCGCTCATTATCTCTCCTGAATTCTATCGGCTATTTCTTTTGTTCTATATATTGCTACTAAAATTAATAAATACAATGTTAGCAACAAGCTATCTCAAAAGGTAGCTCTAGAGGTACAGTGCCATTTTCGCTATCAAGAGGGAGAAAACGAACTGCATATCTGTTTTTATGGCCCGAAACTTGAGGGTAAATCTGATGGTCGATAAACACTTTTAATCGCAATAACTCAGCGTCTTCAGCGCTATCTTGGTAAAAACCACGATGGCTAAGTGCTGGCTTAAAGGTATCAGATTGACGAATAAGTGTGAGTAAGCTAGTTAATGCATTTTGTAATGGTTGTAGGCCGATTATCCAGTTTTGCAATTTTTCATCTCTAACAGTTTGAGGCAGACTTAACCATAAATGCAATGCGGGAACATCAAAGCTACAGCATCCACCAGGAATACTAAGACGCTGTTTGACTAAACTAATAATTTTATCTTGTTTTAAATGCTGACCAATACGAGGAGCTTTACTTAATATTGAAGCATTTTGTGAAAGTTCTTCAATTATTTGGCTAACAATATCTTTATCGACATTAGGAAATGAAAGCCATTGTTGTAATTTTTTTTGTCGTTTTTCTAGTTCTTTTAATAGCTCAGCTCGAATTTCGCCACGATCTAATACTTCAATAAATTCTGAAATAGCACGGAAAAAAGACATCGCAGAAGGCAGAGTATCAATAATATGATAGCTATTAATCTGTGTTAATGAATTTTCGATTCTAAGCCATGAACGCATTTTTTCATTAAGAGGGTGTTCAAAGATGATTGTTGTGATGTCATCACTCATGGCAGTTGTCCTGTAACGCTTGGTGAGCTAATTCTAAGTAATGCTGATGAAGCTGTTTAATCACATCAGTAATATTCTGATTATTATCATGATTATCAATAATGTCATCAGCAGCGGCTAATCGTTCTTGCCTGCTGGCTTGTGCCGTTAAAATATTAAGTACATGTTCACGACTCACGTTGTCACGTTGCATTGTACGTGTGATCTGTTCTTCTTCAGTCACATCAACAACTAAAACGCGATCTGCTAGGTGAGTCAGTTTATTTTCAATAAGTAACGGAACCACCCAAATAAAATAGGGTGCTTTGATTTGTTGGATCTGTTTTTGTGTCTCTTGCTGTATTAGAGGGTGAAGAAGCTGGTTTAACCATGCTTTTTCCTCTTTATGTTTAAAAATAATATCCCTTAATAGTGCACGATTTAATGTGCCATCGGGTAGTAGGATTGTTTCCCCAAAATGCTGGTGTATTGCTGTTAATCCGGGCGAATGGGGTTCTACCACTAATCTGGCAATGATATCTGCATCAACAAGAGGAACACCCAGAGAGGCAAATCCATTGGCAATGGTGGTTTTCCCGCTACCAATTCCCCCTGTAAGAGCAACCGTATAAGTCATTCTAATTATCTATTTTTGATTAATGAAAATTTACTCGTCGTGGTGTTATTCTAAAGCTTAATTTTGTTTTTATCACAAGATAATACCCGCAATATTTGGGTTTTATTCGGTTATTGTGATGTGTAATTTTCTGCTACCCTGAAATTGTACCTCATGAAGGATAACAGAACTATCCACAATCAATAAGTCGAGATGAAAAGTTATAATATTGTTAAATGCTCATAAGCATTGTGTTTATCTTATAATATCACCTAATTGTAGTATAGGAAGGTACATTGCAATAATTAGGGTGCCAACAATAAGAGCAATAACTGTCATTAATATAGGTTCTAGCCAAGAATTTAGTGTATTTAGACGTTCTTCAAATTGATGATTAAACCACTCATTTAATTTTTGACAAAAAAAGAGTAGTTGCCCTGAGTTTTCTGCTGAAATAATAAATTGATGACAAATTGGAGGGAAAAGTGGTTCATGTTTCATAAATGAACTTAACGATTTTCCTTGAGTAACGTGTTCTATCATTTGAGAAAGTGCGCGTTGATAAAGTGGATGGGTAAGTTGTTCGGTAATAAAGTTTAATCCTTTTAATAATGGAAGCCCGGCTTGTTGTGTGATCGTCAATATTTGAAAAATAAGCTGTAGTTGATGGTACTTCAATAATATACCTATATAGGGAGTACGAATAAGTAACTGTTGTTCTGCCAGATAAAATGAAAAAAAATAAACTCGTGCACAGTAATAACTTATTATTAGAGAAATAAGTAAGCTGATAATAATTAAGCTATTATTGATAATCCATTGAGATATAGTAATAAGCAAAGATGTGATTAAGGGTAAGTCAGTATTAAAGGAGCTATATAATGATTGATATTCAGGAAGGACATAAAGTAGCATTATCGTAGTGGTTATAATTAATACAAAGACTAAAAAAATGGGATATTTCAAAGCTTTTTTTGTTTTATTGATAAGTACTTTTTGGCTTTTTAATTGAGAGGCTTGTGATGTTATAATTTCGTCTAATTTTCCACTCTCTTCAGCAATATAAATAAAATAAGTTAATGAAGGTGGAAAGTAAAAAGGGTAAAGAGAAAGCTGTTTTGAAAAGGTACTACCTTGAGCCAGATTATAAGTAATCTCATCTAATACACATTGCCAATGAAGATAGCGACACTCATTTTTTAGTAATGTTAATGCAGGTAATAGTGCTAAACCAGAATGTATTAATAAAGAGAGTTGTTCTAGTAGTTGGATACGATATTGGCTATCGCTTTCTTTTAATAAAATAGCTTTATATAACTTAATTTTTAATGGTGTTTTTTGCTGTTGCATCATTTTAATAAACGCATCATGTTTAGATGTGGCTATGAGTTTTCCTGAACAGTATTCTCCTTGGTAAGTGAAAGCATCATATTGGTAGATATATTGTAGTTTCATTCAATATCCCCCACAACTTGATAAACTTCCTCTAACGAAGTTATGCCTTGTTTTATTAATTCAATACCAGAACTGAATAATGCAAAAGGTGAAGGTATTTTTTGTTTTGCTAATTCAAGACAATCATAAATAGCCGTTCTGCCGATATAACCTGAAAAACAGTATTGGCAACCATTAGCTTGCCAATGAGGCAAACAGATTACTTTATCTCTTAAGTGAACGGTTTGTTTATCTGGCAACCGAGTTTTGCAATGTTGGCATAAGCAGCGAACTAATCGCTGCGAAATAATTAAATTTACGCAACTGTAGATCAGGTCTTCAGCAATACCTAAGTTATGTAACCTCATTAGTGTGGAACGAGTTGAGTTAGTATGAAGTGTAGATAATACCAAATGTCCTGTTTGCGCTGCTTTAATTGCAATTTCAGCGGTGTGTTGATCTCTTATTTCTCCCACCATTATCACATCGGGATCTTGGCGTAATAATGCACGTAATATTGTTGCAAAAGTAATGCCTGCTTTTTCGCTAATTTGAGTCTGATTGATGCCATCAAGCGGTAATTCAATGGGATCTTCTACGCTATTTATATTATGGTTGTCTTTATTTAAATATTGAAGACAACTATATAGTGTCAGTGTTTTTCCACTTCCTGTTGGACCTGTGACTAAAATCATTCCTTGTGGTGAGGTGAGATATTTTTTTAATAAAACTAAATGCACAGGCTGAAAACCTAATTTATTTAGTTCGGGTTGTTGTAAATTATTTATTAATCGTAAAACGGCTTTTTCTCCATAAAGTGTAGGTAATGTTGCAATACGTATGGAATAAGATTTTTCATCATAAAACCAATTAAATTGTCCATCTTGTGGTAATCGTTTTTCTGCAATATTTAAATCAGCAAGTATTTTTAAACGAGTGATTATTTCACCAGAACAGTTATTTGATGGTGATGGAAATAGATATAAATGATTATCTATTCTTGCGCGTATTCTAAACCCCTCACTTTGAGGTTCAAAATGTAAATCTGAAACACGTTGTGAAATACTTTTTTGTAATAATTGTTCAATAAATTCTGTTGCAGTATGGGCTGTATTCATTAATCACCCCTATTGGCTAGGTGCTGATACTTTAAATAAAAAATGTAACTGTATTTTTATTTCGGTATAAAAAATAAGTAATAAAGAAGGTATTAATATGATTTGAGTATTTCAGTACACTGTTTTTGTAATATTTCATTGCTCGAAGTGCAGGTTGTTTTCCATTCTGCTAAGTAGTGAGTACTTGTTTTCTCCGGTGCCATTATAATAGTTAGTCCTTTAAGTTGAGCATTTCCTTTGGTGCTAATGACACCATTAACGACAGTGATATTATCAATATAACGACTGCGGAATTGCTTAGGCATAAAAGGGGAGTCTGATTGACAAGTGTTGTAGTGACCCATTTCATATTGACATAGTTCCACGGCTGAACGATAAGGTGAGATTGTTTGTAAGACATCTGTTAATGCTGCTTTTTGTATATATCCTTGATAGGCGGGAATAGCAACAGAGCTTAGAATTGAAATTATTGCGATGACAATCATCAGCTCCATTAATGTAAAACCGACCTCAGATGAGTGATAACTGAGTGAGTGAGAGTTTGGTGAGTTCATATTCTGTTCCTTCGTAATAAGTCGGTTTCAGAAGTATGAAAAAAAAGTGTTTTATTGACGAATAGATAAGTATTTCTTTGCGTAAAATATCGCAAAGAAAAAGGTGTGATACAGAATTAGCTATTATTATTGAGAGGAAATTCGCATTTATTGACGAATGTTAGCCAGAAAAATCATCAATACTTAGCTAAGTAAACATCAATCAAGAGGATAAATGTGGAAATTAAACAAGGTTGGTTAGTCGGAGTAAGGCATGTTCCATCACCAAATCATGATAAAAGACCCGACGGCGAGACTCCATCTTTACTTATCGTTCATAATATTAGTTTACCTCCTGGTGAGTTTGGTGGACCTTATATCGACCAATTATTTACCAATACACTTGTTGAAACTGAACACCCTTTCTTTAGTGAGATTAGTGAACTAAGGGTTTCTGCCCATTGCCTTATTCGACGAGATGGGGAAGTTGTGCAATATGTTCCTTTTACTGATAGAGCGTGGCACGCGGGTGTTTCTTTATATAAAGGAAGAGAGAAATGTAATGATTTTTCTATTGGTATAGAGCTTGAAGGAACAGACAGTTGTGATTTTACTTCGTTGCAATATCAGAAGCTCGCTAGGCTGACTTGTGCACTTATCTCACTTTATCCAGAGATAAAAGAGAATATTACAGGGCATAGTGATGTTGCTCCTAATAGAAAGACAGATCCGGGACCTCATTTTGACTGGGCCTATTATCGAACGTTATTAGAAAAATAATGGTCTTATTTTGAATGCAAAGTCATTTAGATTGAATTTATATTCTAAATACTAGTGCTGTTACGCTTCAGCTTGACTTAATATGTGTTTAAAAAACGTTAAAAATCATTAATTTTATCGTTTTTATATTATGCGATCTAGTTATCAATTTTGATGAATTTTTAAAATAATTTGTTAAATTTTGCAGGTTTTTATGATTTCGCTCAACAACTGTATGGACAGTTAGTGAATACTTTGTTACTTTATTACTCGTTACATTGAATTGGTATTACCAATTGACAACTCAATAACTAAGGTAATAGTTATCCAATAATGGCTTCTAGCAATATGGCTTATACTAAAATCCGCCAACCTAAGCTTTCTGATGTGATAGAACAACGTCTTGAGCATCTTATTTTAGAAGGCACTCTGCGCCCAGGAGAAAAACTCCTGCCTGAGCGTGAGCTGGCAAAACAATTTGATGTATCTCGCCCTTCTTTGCGTGAAGCAATTCAAAAGTTAGAAGCAAAAGGCTTTTTACTGCGCCGTCAAGGCGGTGGTACTTTTGTTCAACTTAACCTTTGGCAAAGCTTTAGTGATCCTCTTGCCCAGTTACTCAGCGGACATCCCGAATCTCAATTCGATCTATTAGAAACTCGTCATGCCCTTGAAGGCATTGCTGCTTATTATGCGGCGCTACGAGGGACTGATGAAGATCTTGTTCGCATTAAAGCAAGTCATGATTTGATTATTCAAGCCCATGAAAGAGGCGATTTAACTGCTGAATCTGAAGCTGTATTGCAATACCAATTAATTGTTACGGAAGCTGCTCATAACGTTGTTTTACTTCATTTATTACGTTGTATGGTACCCATGCTTGAGCAAAATATCCGCCAGAATTTTGAATTTCTTTATACCCGTAAAGAGATGTTAATTGCTGTAAGTGAGCATCGTACACAGATTTATCAGGCGATTATGAATAGAGAACCAGAAGCTGCGCGTGAAGCATCACATCGCCATCTGGCCTTTATTGAGGATGTTTTGTTGGATATGAGTCGTGAACACACTCGCCGTGAGCGCTCTTTGCGCCGGCTCCAACAACACCCTGATTTATTTTAGTAGGACAGATCCTGACCGCTGAGTCTGTACTACCTATCTCCCTGCTATTTTTCAGGGGTAGCGGTAATAACAGCAGGGTCTATCTTCCCGTCGTATCCCATAGGTATAACGGGAAGATAGACTCCCATAAAACCATTAGAAACAGATAACAGATAAGGAATACACCATGTCAGATATGCTGAAAAATGACGTGGATCCGATTGAAACTCGCGATTGGTTACAAGCGATTGATTCGGTCATCCGTGAAGAAGGTGTTGAGCGTGCGCAGTTCCTGATTGATCAGGTATTAAAACAAGCCCGTAATGGCGGACTTAATATTGCTTTAGGTGGCTCTGCTCATAGCGATTATATCAATACTATTCCTGTTGAAGATGAACCCGCTTACCCTGGCAATCTGGAGCTAGAGCGTCGTATCCGTTCTGCTATTCGCTGGAATGCGGTAATGATGGTTCTGCGTGCATCTAAAAAAGATTTAGAGCTCGGCGGACACATGGCATCATTCCAGTCTTCTGCTACTTTATATGAAGTTTGCTTTAACCACTTCTTCCGTGCTCAAAATGAAACTGATGGCGGCGATTTAGTTTACTTCCAAGGTCACATCTCCCCAGGGATTTATGCTCGTGCATTCTTAGAAGGGCGTTTAACTGAAGAACAGTTAAATAATTTCCGTCAAGAGATTGGTGGTAAAGGTTTATCTTCTTACCCACATCCTAAATTGATGCCAGAATTTTGGCAGTTCCCAACCGTTTCTATGGGTCTGGGTCCGCTATCTGCTATTTATCAGGCTAAATTCCTGAAATATCTAAATCATCGTGGCTTGAAAAACACAACTGCACAAACTGTGTATGCGTTCTTAGGTGATGGTGAAATGGACGAGCCAGAATCTAAAGGTGCAATCACCATCGCAGTACGCGAAAAATTAGATAACCTGTGCTTCGTTGTTAACTGTAACTTACAGCGTCTTGATGGCCCAGTTACTGGTAACGGTAAAATTGTTAATGAACTAGAAGGCATCTTCGCAGGTGCTGGCTGGAATGTGATTAAAGTGATGTGGGGCGACCGTTGGGACGAACTGCTACGCAAAGACACTTCAGGCAAGCTTGTTCAGTTAATGAACGAAACGCTGGATGGTGACTACCAAACATTTAAATCACGTGACGGTGCTTACGTTCGTGAACATTTCTTCAATCGTTACCCAGAAACCGCTGCATTAGTTAAAGATATGACTGATGATGAGATTTGGGCACTAAATCGTGGTGGTCACGATCCGAAGAAAGTTTTTGCTGCATTCCAGAAAGCAAAAGAGACTCAAGGCAAACCAACCGTTATTTTAGCTCAAACCATCAAAGGTTATGGTATGGGTGAAACGGCGGAAGGTAAAAATATTGCTCACCAAGTGAAAAAAATGAACATGGATGGCGTTCACCATTTCCGTGATCGTTTCAACATTCCTGTTGCAGATGAGCAAATCAAAGACCTGCCTTATATCACTTTTGATAAAGATTCTGAAGAACATAAATACCTGCATGCCCGTCGTCAGGATTTAGGTGGTTATCTGCCTGCTCGTCGTCCTCGTTTTGAAGAAAAACTGGATATCCCTACACTGGAAGATTTCAGCCAGTTACTGGAAGAGCAATCTAAAGAGATCTCTACGACTATTGCATTCGTTCGTGCACTGAACGTAATGTTAAAAAATAAATCAATTAAAGATCGTTTAGTACCAATTATCGCGGATGAAGCGCGTACTTTTGGTATGGAAGGTCTGTTCCGTCAAATCGGTATCTATAGCCCGAATGGCCAACAATATACGCCTCAAGACCGTGAGCAAGTTGCTTACTATAAAGAAGACGTTAAAGGTCAAATTCTGCAAGAAGGTATCAACGAACTGGGTGCTGGCGCATCTTGGTTAGCGGCTGCAACATCTTACAGCACTAACAATCTGCCAATGATCCCATTCTATATCTACTACTCAATGTTTGGTTTCCAACGTATTGGCGACCTATGCTGGGCGGCAGGTGACCAACAAGCACGCGGTTTCTTAGTGGGCGGTACTTCTGGTCGTACAACACTAAACGGTGAAGGTCTACAGCACGAAGATGGTCATAGCCATATTCAATCACTGACTATTCCTAACTGTATCTCTTATGATCCAGCATTCGCTTATGAAGTTGCTGTTATCATGCAAAATGGTTTAGAACGTATGTATGGTGATAAACAAGAAAACGTTTATTACTACATCACAACGCTGAACGAAAACTACCATATGCCAGCAATGCCAGCAGGCGTTGAAGAAGGTATCCGTAAAGGTATCTACAAACTGGAATCACTGGAAGGCGCGAAAGGTAAAGTACAGTTACTGGGTTCAGGTTCTATTCTGCGCCATGTACGTGAAGCTGCACAAATCCTGTCTGCTGAATACGGTATTGGTTCTGATGTTTATAGCGTAACCTCATTCACTGAATTGGCTCGTGATGGCCAAGATTGTGAACGTTGGAATATGCTGCATCCATCTGAAACGCCACGTGTGCCTTACATCGCTCAAGTGATGAATGATGCACCAGCGGTTGCTTCTACTGACTATATGAAACTGTTTGCAGAACAAGTTCGTACTTATGTTCCTGCTGATGACTACCGCGTATTAGGTACAGATGGTTTCGGTCGTTCTGATAGCCGTGAAAACCTGCGTCACCACTTCGAAGTTGATACTTCTTATGTGATTGTTGCTGCATTAGGTGAATTAGCTAAACGTGGTGAGATTGATGTGAAGATTGTTGAAGAAGCAATCAATAAATACAACATCAACCCTGAGAAAGTAAACCCACGTCTGGCGTAAGAGGTAAAGTTAATGTCTATTGAAATTAAAGTCCCTGATATCGGTGCTGATGAAGTTGAAGTTACCGAAGTGATGGTGAAAGTGGGCGACCGTATTGAGGAAGAGCAATCCTTAATCACTGTAGAAGGCGATAAAGCTTCTATGGAAGTCCCATCACCACAAGCAGGTGTGGTTAAAGAGATTAAAATTGCCGTGGGCGATAAAGTCCAGACGGGTTCTCTTATTATGATTTTTGAAGCAGAAGATTCAGCACAAGCTGCACCCGCTCAAGCAGCAGCACCTGCACCAGCAGCGGCTCCTGCTGCTGCGGCGGCATTAAAAGAAGTACATGTACCCGATATTGGTGGCGACGAAGTTGAAGTTACCGAAGTGATGGTAAAAGTAGGCGACAGCGTTGCTGAAGAACAATCACTGATTACGGTAGAAGGCGACAAAGCCTCTATGGAAGTCCCTGCACCGTTTGCTGGAGTGGTTAAAGAAATTAAAATCGCAACAGGTGATAAAGTGAACACGGGTTCTCTTATCATGGTATTTGAAGTTGCGGGTGCAGCAGCACCTGCGCCTTCAGCAGCGGCTCCTGCTCCTGCGGCATCTGCACCAGCAGCGTCTGCTGTAAAAGAAGTCAATGTACCTGATATCGGTGGCGATGAAGTTGAAGTGACGGAAGTGATGGTAAAAGTAGGTGATACCATCTCTGAAGAACAATCACTGATCACTGTAGAAGGTGACAAAGCTTCTATGGAAGTGCCTGCACCATTTGCCGGTGTAGTTAAAGAGATCAAAATTGCCGTGGGCGATAAAGTGAAAACTGGCTCACTGATTATGACCTTTGAAGTTGCCGGTGCAGCACCTGTTGCTCAAGCAGCCCCAGCACCAGTAGCCGCGCCAGCTGCGTCTACTCCTGCACCTGCAAAAGCAGCAGCACCAGCCGCGAAAGAAGAATTCGTTGAAAACGATGCTTATGTGCATGCAACACCTGTTATTCGCCGCTTAGCACGTGAATTCGGTGTTAACCTTGCGAAAGTAAAAGGTACGGGTCGTAAAGGTCGTATTCTGCGTGAAGATGTTCAGTCTTACGTGAAAGAATTAATTAAACGTGCTGAATCTGCGCCAGCAAATGCAGGTGGCGGATTACCAGGTATGTTGCCTTGGCCGAAAATTGACTTCAGCAAGTTTGGTGAAATTGAAGAAGTTGAATTAAGCCGTATCCAGAAAATCTCTGGTGCTAACTTAAGCCGTAACTGGGTAATGATCCCTCACGTTAATCTGTTTGATGAAGCAGATATCACTGAGGTTGAAGAATTCCGTAAACAGCAAAATAAAGAAGCAGAGAAGAAAAAACTAGATGTTAAGATCACGCCGTTAGTCTTCGTGATGAAAGCAGCTGCAAAAGCATTGGCAGATATGCCACGCTTTAATAGCTCTATCTCTGAAGATGGACAGAAACTGATCCTGAAAAAATACATCAATATCGGTATTGCTGTAGATACACCAAATGGTTTAGTTGTTCCTGTTTTCAAAGATGTTAACAAAAAAGGCATTATCGAACTGTCTTATGAGTTAGCAGAAGTTTCTAAGAAAGCACGTGCAGGTAAATTAACTGCTGCTGATATGCAAGGCGGATGTTTCACCATTTCTAGCCTTGGTGGTATCGGTACAACCGGTTTTGCACCTATCGTAAACGCACCAGAAGTTGCGATTATGGGGCTGTCTCGTTCTTCTATGAAACCAGTATGGAACGGTAAAGAATTCGTACCACGCTTGATTTTACCAATGTCATTATCTTTCGATCACCGTGTGATTGATGGTGCTGATGGTGCTCGATTCATCACTCTGATTAATCAGTACATGAGTGATTTACGTCGTTTGGTAATGTAATCATTAAAACCGGTGCTTAGCGCCGGTTTCTCTGATTGCAGTGATGGATTTTACAGTCATACATCGTATGTTGTGAGATCCATCATGTTAGAGCGCTTTTCAGTTTATTAACATTTCTGTAAACTGCATGCGGTATGTAAGTCTCGGTGTTAAATATGGATTATCGTCTGACTCGCCGGACAAATAAATAATGAGGTCACGATGAGTACTGAAATTAAAGCACAGGTAGTGGTTCTCGGTGCAGGCCCTGCGGGTTATTCCGCGGCGTTCCGTTGCGCTGACTTAGGTTTAGATACAGTTTTAGTAGAACGTCACTCTACACTGGGTGGTGTTTGTCTGAACGTGGGTTGTATCCCTTCTAAAGCGTTACTCCACGTTGCTAAAGTTATCGAAGAAGCGAAAGCATTATCTGAACACGGTGTTGTTTTTGGTGCACCAAAAACAGATATCGATAAAATTCGTATCTGGAAAGACAAAGTTATTTCTCAGTTAACGGGTGGCTTAGCGGGTATGGCCAAAGGCCGTAAAGTTACTGTTGTTAACGGTGAAGCGAAATTTACAGGTTCTCATACTTTATCTGTTGCTGGTGCTGAAGGCTCAACAACAATTACGTTTGAAAATGCTATCGTTGCTGCAGGCTCTCGTCCTATCGAATTACCATTTATTCCACATGAAGACCCACGCGTTTGGGATTCAACAGATGCGCTGGAACTGAAAAATGTACCAGAGCGTTTACTGGTCATGGGGGGTGGTATCATCGGTCTGGAAATGGGTACTGTTTACCATGCTCTGGGTTCTCAGATTGATGTGGTTGAAATGTTTGATCAGGTCATTCCAGCAGCTGATAAAGATGTGGTGAAAGTATTTACCAAACGTATCAGCAAGAAATTTAACCTGATGCTAGAAACCAAAGTGACTGCGGTTGAAGCAAAAGAAGATGGTATTTATGTCACGATGGAAGGCAAAAAAGCACCAGCAGAACCACAACGTTATGATGCTGTTTTAGTTGCTATCGGTCGTGTACCTAACGGTAAACTGTTAGATGCGGGTCAAGCGGGTATTGAAGTTGATGATCGCGGCTTTATCCATGTTGATAAACAAATGCGCACAAATGTACCTCACATCTTTGCTATCGGTGACATTGTTGGTCAACCAATGCTGGCACACAAAGGTGTTCATGAAGGTCACGTTGCAGCAGAAGTTATCTCTGGCAAAAAACATTACTTCGATCCTAAAGTTATTCCATCTATCGCTTATACTGAACCAGAAGTTGCATGGGTTGGTATGACAGAGAAAGAAGCAAAAGAGAAAGGTGTAAGCTATGAAGTTGCCTCTTTCCCATGGGCGGCATCTGGCCGTGCTATCGCTTCAGATTGCGCTGATGGTATGACTAAACTGATTTTTGACAAAGAATCTAACCGTGTTATCGGTGGTGCAATTGTCGGTTCTAACGGTGGCGAATTGTTAGGTGAAATCGGTCTGGCTATCGAAATGGGTTGTGATGCTGAAGATATCGCATTAACTATCCACGCTCACCCAACGCTGTATGAATCAATCGGTATGGCTGCGGAAGTATTTGAAGGTAGCATCACTGACCTGCCAAATCCAAAAGCGAAAAAGAAAAAATAAGCTGACTTTATAACTAAAGTAGTTTGAAAATAAGGGCTGAGTTCTTGATGGAACTTGGCTCTTTTTTATTCATTCAAATAAGATGAAATGTTTTTTAGCTATATATGCTTAACAGCCATATTATCGGAATATTAGAAGTTGTACTTAGGCGCTGATTCTCCTATTTTAAATTAACTTTTTAGCTTTGGATGATATCTATGATGCGCAAACGATCTTTTTTCGGTTTTTTTCTATTGTTGTTTACGATGGTATTTTCTTTAGATTCTTTAGCTAATCCTTCTCATGGAAATGGAAATGGAAATGGAAATGGAAATGGAAATGGAAATGGCAAAGGTCATCAAAAAATATCAAATTACCAAAGTGATAACGATAGATCTTTTAACAAAGACAATGGTTTTTCATCTGAAATAAAAATTAATAGTAATGGTATTGTTTCTGTCTCTTTAACCTACAATGAGGCAAGAGCTTTAGCAGTAAGAAATAATATTATTGGTTATCAATCATTACCACCAGGAATTGCTAAAAATCTTGTTCGAGGAAAGCCTCTTCCTCCTGGAATTATGAAAAAAACCATTCCACAAAATATGTTAAATCAATTACCTTACTATCAAGGATATGAGTGGAAGATTGTAGGAAATGATTTGGTTTTGGTCGCAATAGGAACATCTATAATCGCTACTGTTCTTAACCATGTATTTGATTAATTTAAAGTAATATTTTTATTTTTATTCTATAAGATACTTTATTATAAAGGTGTTTTTATTTTCTTTATTAAATATACCTAATCTATTTTTTCTAAAATCAAATTTTTTATTTTTACCGACTTAAATAGATGTTTTTTAATTGCATATATTGCCATTGCTATCTATATAAAAGGTGTATTTTCATCATACACTAATACAATTATTGGTATTTTTGCGAGCATAAGCATAATTTTTATCATAAATCGTATATTTCTATTCATTTTCATAGATTCTTTATAGTATTTTATCTAAAAAATTGGGTAAAAATACGTCTTATACATTTTGTTTAAGTGATTTAATCTGAATAAGTAGATATTTGAATCTTATTAATGTTACTTTTATGTGAACGAATTAACATCGTGTTGAAGATTTGCTATGCTGATAGCCCTTAGCTGGGCATAATTTCACAACCTCTTAAGTTTTATGCGAGCAAAAGATCCTCTGACCTGGCATCCAAAATAGATAGGGTGCAGACAGCCGGGTATACAAAATGACAAAGAAGCGAGGAGAAAGTCGTGCTAGAAGAATACCGTAAGCACGTAGCAGAGCGTGCAGCTGAAGGTGTCGTTCCAAAACCTCTCGATGCCACACAAACAGCAGCACTTGTTGAGCTATTAAAAAATCCCCCTAAAGGTGAAGAAGCGTTCCTTCTAGACCTTATTGTTAACCGCGTTCCCCCTGGTGTTGATGAAGCTGCTTATGTTAAAGCCGGTTTTTTAACAGCCCTTGCTAAAGGCGAAACCTCATCACCACTTATCTCTCCAGAAAAAGCTGTTGAATTATTAGGTACAATGCAAGGCGGCTATAATATTCATGCTTTAATTGAATCTCTGGATGATGAAAAACTGGCGCCTATCGCGGCTAAAGCGCTTTCTCATACTTTATTAATGTTCGATAACTTTTATGATGTCGAAGAGAAAGCCAAAGCTGGTAATACCTACGCTAAACAAATTATGCAATCTTGGGCTGATGCGCAATGGTTTACAGAGCGCCCCGAATTAGCAGAAAAAATTACTGTTACCGTATTTAAAGTAACAGGTGAAACTAACACGGATGACTTATCACCAGCACCAGATGCGTGGTCACGACCTGATATTCCATTACATGCATTAGCAATGCTAAAAAATGCGCGTGAAGGTATCGAACCTGATCAACCGGGTAATGTCGGGCCAATCAAACAAATTGAAGCGTTAAACAAAAAAGGCTTCCCTCTGGCTTATGTCGGTGATGTTGTTGGTACTGGTTCTTCACGTAAGTCCGCAACTAACTCAGTGCTGTGGTTTATGGGGGATGATATTCCTTACGTTCCTAATAAACGCGGTGGTGGTGTTGTGCTAGGTGGCAAAATTGCCCCTATCTTCTTTAATACAATGGAAGATGCTGGTGCATTACCTATCGAGGTTGATGTTTCTAAATTAAATATGGGTGATGTGATTGATATTTACCCATACAAAGGGGAAATTCGTGATCATAATACGAATGAACTCTTAGAAAACTTTGAACTGAAAACCGATGTGCTGGTAGATGAAGTTCGTGCAGGTGGCCGTATTCCACTGATTATTGGTCGTGGTTTAACGTCTAAAGCACGCGAATCATTAGGTTTGCCAGTAAGTACCCTTTTCCGCCATGCTAAACCTGTAGAAGCAAGTAACCGTGGTTTTTCTTTAGCGCAGAAAATGGTTGGTCGAGCTTGTGGACGCCCTGGTATTCGCCCTGGCGAATATTGCGAGCCAAAAATGACTTCGGTTGGTTCTCAAGATACTACCGGCCCAATGACTCGTGATGAACTAAAAGATCTCGCGTGTCTTGGCTTCTCGGCTGATTTAGTTATGCAATCATTTTGTCATACGGCAGCTTATCCAAAACCCGTGGATGTGACTACACATCACACCTTACCTGATTTTATTATGAATCGTGGTGGTGTTTCTCTGCGCCCAGGTGATGGCATTATTCACTCATGGCTGAACCGTATGTTATTACCAGATACCGTGGGTACTGGTGGTGACTCGCATACTCGTTTCCCTATTGGTATCTCATTCCCAGCAGGTTCTGGTTTAGTGGCTTTTGCTGCGGCAACCGGGGTAATGCCATTAGATATGCCAGAGTCTGTTCTGGTACGCTTTAAGGGCGAAATGCAGCCGGGTGTTACATTACGTGATTTAGTGCATGCTATTCCTTATTATGCTATCCAAGACGGCTTACTGACAGTTGAGAAAAAAGGTAAGAAAAATATTTTCTCAGGACGTATTTTAGAAATTGAAGGTCTGCCAGAGCTTAAAGTAGAGCAAGCGTTTGAATTAGCTGATGCTTCAGCGGAGCGTTCTGCCGCTGGGTGTACAATCAAGTTAGATAAAGCTCCAATTATTGAATATTTACAATCAAACATAACATTATTGAAATGGATGATTGCTGAAGGCTATGGTGATCGTCGTACTATCGAGCGTCGTATTACTTCAATGGAAAACTGGCTAAACGATCCGCAGTTATTAGAAGCTGATGCAGATGCAGAATATGCGGCAGTTATCGAAATTGATTTAAATGAAATAAAAGAACCAATTTTGTGTGCCCCCAATGATCCTGATGATGCGCGTTTATTATCAGATGTAGCAAATAGCAAAATTGATGAAGTATTTATTGGTTCTTGTATGACCAATATTGGTCACTTCCGTGCTGCGGGGAAACTGTTAGATCAACATAAAGGTCAATTACCAACACGTTTATGGGTAGCTCCACCCACTAAGATGGATGCGGCTCAATTAACGGAAGAGGGCTATTACAGCGTCTTTGGTAAGAGTGGTGCGCGTATTGAAGTACCAGGTTGTTCATTATGTATGGGTAACCAAGCGCGTGTTGCTGATGGTGCAACAGTGGTTTCTACATCAACACGTAACTTCCCTAATCGTTTAGGTACTGGCGCTAACGTGTATTTAGCTTCTGCTGAACTCGCTGCGGTCGCCTCTTTATTAGGTCGTTTACCAGAGCCACAAGAATACCTTGATTTTATGAATAAAGTGGATGAAACCGCTGAAGATACTTATCGTTATCTGAATTTTGATCAACTAGAACAATATACAGAGAAAGCAGACCAAGTTATTTTTCAAACAACGGTGTAATACTTTTATTTATTCGCTTTAAGCGTATTTAATATGAACAAACGGGAGGATAAAACCTCCCGTTTGTTATTATTTTTGTCATAATAAGAATAAGATGTTTTTTATAAAAAAATAAATTAAATAAGGGGCGTACACCATGGATTATGAATTTCAGCGAGATTTAACAGGTGGTATTTTTGCCCGTTTTTCGATGGATCATGAAGCTATTGGTTATTGGCTTAATGATGAAATTCAGGGTGATATAAGCCAAATAGACCAAATTTTGGAAGAGATGGATGCAGTTAAAGGAAGCGAAAGGCAGTGGGAGCTTATCGGAAAAGAATATAGCCTATTTATTGATGATGAAGAAATCATGATAAGAGCTAATACTCTTCATTTTGAGACTGATGAAATGGAAGAAGGTATGAGCTATTACGATAACGAAAGTATCTCATTTTGTGGGTTAGATGATTTTGCTACAATGCTACAAAAATATCGGTTATTTATTCTGGAAAATAGTAAAAATTAACAAATACTATATATTTTCAGAATAAATCTGCCACAATATGCTCTCTATTGCTATTCTTGTTATTACGTTTTTAAGTTTAAAAAGGTGGCCTAATGAATGAATTACCGGGTAGTTTAGATGAAGCAACAGGTTGGTTTGTTGCAAATCAAGACCTCTTTATTCAGTATACGGTGAATATTATTGCAGCGTTTCTGATCCTATTTGTCGGTTTGTTTGTGGCAAAAATGATTGGGAAAGGTGTTGCTAGAGTCTTAACGTTGCGTCATATCGATGCAACGGTAGTAACATTCTTGTCTGTATTAGTGCGTTATACTGTTATTGCTTTTACTTTAATTGCAGTATTAGGCCGATTAGGTGTACAAACTGCGTCTGTTATCGCGGTATTAGGTGCGGCTGGTTTAGCGGTTGGTTTAGCTTTACAAGGTTCACTTTCTAACTTTGCAGCGGGCGTGCTTATTGTTATTTTCCGTCCAATTCGGGCGGATGAATATGTCATGATAGGTGCTGTAGAAGGTACGGTTCAAGATGTACAGATTTTCTCAACCACCTTACGTTCAGCAGATGATCGCATTATTGTTATTCCAAATAGCAAAATTATCAGCAGTGAAGTAATTAATTTAAGCCGTGAGCCTGATCGTCGTACACAAATTATGGTCGGCGTCGCTTATGATGCTGATATTGATACGGTGAAGAAAGTATTGGGCGATGTTGTTGCTAAAGATAAGCGTATTCAGCATGAAAAAGGTGTGACTATTCGTCTTCATGAAATGGCACCTTCTTCATTAAATTTTGTGGTACGAGTTTGGACTACAAATGGTGATGCATGGCCTGTTTATTGGGATTTAATGGAAGATTTTAAACGTACATTAGATGCTCATAATATCGGTATTCCATTCCCACAAATGGATATCTATATGCATCAGCCACAAAATGCGACGGCTAAAGCAGAATAATCTCACTAAAATAAATGTGATAGAGCCACGTTAATAACGTGGCTTTTTTGTATCATAAGATCTTAATAGAAGGAGAAAATAAAGCACTCTAAAAAAAGGATTATGGGTTATGGTGGATTTTATTTATTTTTTATTTTCGATATTTAATCATATTAATAGCTATATCATTTTTTTTCTTGTATTGGTATTTATCTGGTATTCAAGCCAAACACCTAAAAAATCCTTACGGATATTATTCTTTTTATTGGCATTATTATTGATATTTCCTTATGTGATTTCAATATTTAGCATTGCTTTTGTTATTTTAATTAGCTTGGTGCTTTCATCTTAATTATTCTTGGCTGTTCGTGATATCTAATAATAATATTCCTATTAGTTTTTCTTATTATCAATAAGAATCATTCATTTCCTCTAATACCAAAATCCACTTATTATTCAGCAAACATTAAACGAATAATTATTAAGGTATTTTGCATGTTCACGACTTTTTTTCAGGGGTTTATATTAAGTGCTGCGATGATTTTACCTATAGGTGCCCAGAATGCCTTTGTTTTGCAACAAGGAAGCAAAAAACAGTTTCATTTGATGAGTGCGTTTTTATGCGCATTAAGTGATGTTGTATTAATAACAGTTGGGGTGTTTGGCGGCAGTGCACTGCTCAGCCAATCTGAAACCCTAATGTTTATTATTACGTGGGGAGGTGTTGCTTTTTTATTGTGGTATGGCTGGAGTGCATTTAAAACGGCATTTTCAAAAGAAATTGAATTAACTCAAACGGCTAATCAGGTAAAAAGTCGTTGGCGTGTAATTGTCACTTTAGTGGCGGTAACTTGGCTTAATCCTCATGTTTATCTCGATACATTTGTGGTCATTGGCAGTATTGGTGGTCAATTAAACTCGGAACTACGTCCCTGGTTTACTTTTGGGGCAATAATGGCATCGATTGGCTGGTTTTTTGCTTTAGCATTATTAGCCGCTTGGTTTTCACCTGTGTTAAGTAAAACACGATCTCAGCGCATTATTAATCTTTTTGTTGGCTGTGTGATGTGGTTTATTGCTGTGCAATTAGCAGCTCAGGGATGGAAAATTATCTTTCAATCTTAAAGATCTTTACAACAAATGTGCTAATGTTCATTTTATCCGTCATAAGATGGTGTAACTTATTCTCTTGTCAGGAGGTTCTTGTGAAATTAAAAGCGATTGTATTAGCATCCGTGTTGGCAGTTGGATTACCTTCAGTTGCACTAGCCGCAGCTGAGCCAGAAGGACCACATATTACAACATCGGGTAATGCAACTATTAAAGCGACTCCTGATATGGCGACATTAAATATTCAGGTAAATGAAAGAGCAAAAGATGCCGCTCAGGCTAAAAAGCAAGTTGATGACCGCGTTGCTAAATATTTTGCTTTCTTAAAAGAAAATGGTGTAGCGAAAGAGGATATTGATGCGGCAAATATCCGCACTCAACCAAATTATGAATATGATAAGAAAACTGAACGCTCAGTGATTAATGGCTACACTGCAACGCGTACAGTTAATGTAAAAATTAAAAAATTAGATCAACTAAACACGCTGCTTGATGGCGCATTGTCTGCTGGTTTAAATGAGATTAATAATGTTGAGTTTGGTGTAAATAATCCAGAGCAATACAAAACAAAAGCACGGGAAGTTGCGATAAAAAATGCCATCGAACAAGCAAGCTCAGTGGCGAAGGGTTTTGGTGCAAATTTGGGCGCGGTCTATAGTGTGAATTATCGTGCACCAGAAGCAACGCCATATCCAATAGCACAAGTACGAATGGATGCTATGGCATTAAAAGCACAATCGCCTGCGGATGTACAAGAAACTTATCAACAACAGAGTATTGAGTTTAAAGACTACGTTGATGTGGTATTTGAATTGAAACCTAACAAATAATAGTTAACCATAGATAAAAAAATGGGTTTCCTGCTCGAGTGAAACCCATTTTTTATGAATAAAATAAAATTTATTTACTCTTCATCTTGTTTTAATACTTTACGGCCAAAATCAATAAGTGCATCAGTCACTTTTCTCATTGTTCTACTTTCTGGTGCAAAACGATGCCAATAGAGCATTCGGCGTTGGCAAAGCCCCGGTGTTAAATCAACGAGTTCACCATTTTTTAGTTCATCTGAAATTTGCAAATGCGGGATCATACAACAAGTTGACCCCTGTTTTGCTAATTGAACAAAGGCTTCTGAAGAGTTAACGATGTGGCAAGGAACACTGCCAGGGGAGAGGCCAAAATTTTGTTGTAAAAAGGCCTGATGCATATCATCAAGATGGTCAAAAGCGACCGCAGGTGCTTTTAATAATGATGATTTGGTTACACCATTGGCAAAATAGCGTTGGGCGAAATCAGGTGAGGCAACAAATAAATAATCAAGTGCTCCTAATTGATCCACAAGACAACTCGGTAATGCTTGTGGTTGGATACTAATAGCGCCGACAACTTCACCGCGTCTTAAACGTTCCTGAGTACGGGTTTCATCTTCAACTTGAATATTTAAACGAATCGGAAGTTGCGTTAAAACAGGATGTAAAGCTGGGAGCAACCATGTTGCTAAACTATCCGCATTCACCGCTAAAGAGAGTAAAAGAGGTGTTGAACCACTGTTTTCATCACCTAACCATTGTTCTTCTAACAATTCGACTTGATGTAATAGGGCTAATAATTTTTGTCCTTGCTCTGTAGGCTGAGGTGGGACGGTACGCACAAGTAAAGGTTGTCCAAACAAATTTTCTAATTGTTTGATACGCTGTGAAACGGCAGATTGAGTAATACATAGCTTTTGCGCGGCTCGTTCAAAACCGCGCTCTCGAATGACAGCATCAAGGGCTTGTAGTGCCCGATAATCAGGACGTTTCATTAACAGACTCTCTTAGATTTTATATTCTATTGTCTACTATGCCATATTTTTTGTTGTAATGAGTTAAAATGTTGCTTCTCAGTTTTTGATACGTCTCCTGCTAGTTTTCAATGCAATATGCTATTCTTATTCCATTAATGTGATAAATAAGGTTTTATTAAATGACTCAGGATGAATTAAAAAAAGCGGTAGGTTGGGCAGCACTTGATTATGTAAAACCCGGCATGATCGTTGGTGTAGGTACTGGTTCAACGGCTTCACACTTTATTGATGCATTAGCAACAATGAAAGGTCAAATTGAAGGTACTGTTTCAAGTTCAGTTGCATCAACCGAAAAACTGAAAAGCTACGGCATTCCTGTTTTTGATTGTAATGAAGTTGACTCTTTAGATATTTATGTTGATGGCGCTGATGAAATAAACCATCAAATGCAAATGATTAAAGGCGGCGGCGCAGCATTAACGCGTGAAAAAATTATTGCTGGTGTAGCAAAAACCTTTATCTGTATCGTTGATGAATCTAAACAAGTTGATGTGTTAGGTAAATTCCCATTGCCTGTTGAAGTCATTCCAATGGCTCGCTCTTTTGTTGCGCGTGAATTAGTTAAATTAGGTGGCCTGCCTGAATACCGTGAAAATGTTGTTACTGACAATGGTAATGTCATTTTGGACGTTTACAATTTAACAATTCTTAATCCAATAGAGTTAGAAAATAAAATAAACAGCATCCCAGGTGTAGTCACTGTAGGATTATTTGCTAATCGTGGTGCAGATATTGTATTGATGGGAACATCTCAAGGCGTTAAAACAATCAAGTAAATCCTTAGAAAATAGGTAGCAGTAGCTACCTATTTTTTTCAAATTATTTCAGAAACCTTAAATACAGTGATATATATCACACGATAGTTATATTGCTACCTAAAATTCTGCCATTATCCTAGTCAAAATCATTTTGCTCGGCAGAAAATCACTTTATCTATCGCTTATTCTGCCATCGTTGCAATCGGTTGTATTGCGACAAAATCTATTTTTGTTATGTTGATGGAACAGGATTGAGTTTTTCATAAATGTAACAACGATAGGGCAGGGTAAATGGTTAAAGTATCTTTGGAAAAAGAAAAGATAAAGTTTCTACTATTGGAAGGTGTGCATCAAAGTGCAGTAGAAAATTTACGTGCGGCAGGTTATACCAATATTGAATATCACAAAGGTGCATTATCGGACGAAGAATTAAAAGAAGCTATCCGTGATGCTCGTTTTGTTGGTCTTCGCTCTCGTACTCATTTAACAGAAGACATTTTTGCAGCAGCAGAAAAATTGGTTGCTGTTGGATGTTTCTGTATCGGGACTAACCAAGTTGATTTAGATGCGGCTTCTCGTCGCGGTATTCCTGTTTTTAATGCACCATTCTCAAATACTCGTTCCGTAGCTGAGATGGTATTAGGTGAGTTATTACTTTTACTTCGTCGTATTCCAGAAGCAAATGCTAAAGCACATCGCGGCGTTTGGGATAAACAAGCTAAAGGTTGTTTTGAAGCACGTGGTAAAAAACTAGGTATCATTGGTTATGGCCATATTGGCACTCAGTTAGGCATTCTAGCGGAGAGTGTTGGTTTAGATGTCTATTTTTATGATATCGAAAACAAGCTACCTTTAGGTAATGCAACACAAATTCGTCACCTGTCTGAGCTACTAAACATGTGCGATATCGTAAGCCTTCATGTACCAGAAACCGCATCTACAAAAAACATGATTGGTCATGAAGAAATTCAACGTATGAAGCCTGGTTCTATTTTAATTAATGCTTCACGCGGTACGGTTGTAGATATTCCGGCATTAGCTCAAGCTTTAGAATCTAAGCATTTATCGGGTGCAGCCGTTGACGTATTCCCATCAGAGCCGGGTGCAAATAATGATCCAAATGATCCTTTTGTTTCAGAACTCATACAATTTGATAATGTAATTCTGACGCCTCATATTGGTGGTTCAACGCAAGAAGCACAAGAGAATATTGGTTATGAAGTGGCGGGTAAACTAGCAAAATACTCTGATAATGGTTCTACATTGTCAGCAGTTAATTTTCCTGAAGTTTCATTACCAAGTCATGGTGATGATGTAAACCGTTTACTGCATATTCATGAAAACCGTCCTGGTATGATGAATAGCATTAATAAAGTCTTTACTGAAGAGAATATCAACGTTGCCGCGCAGTATTTACGTACATCGGGTAATGTTGGCTATGTTGTGATTGATATAACAACACAAACTAAAGCACAAGCTGAATTAGTGTTACAAAAAATTAAAGCACTGCCGGGAACTATTCGTGCTCGTATGTTGTATTAATTTTATTTTTTTATAGCTTGCGTTAATTAATAAGAAAAAGGCTCAATTTAATTATTGAGCCTTTTTCTAGTTGTTATATTCAATTTAATTGAGAGCAAATAGTTATCGTAATTGTTTATCCCATAATTGGCGATAGAGATCATGATTGTTTAATAAATTTGAGTGCGTTCCTTCTTCTCGTATTCGCCCTTTCTCTATAACATAGATATAATCTGAACGTGATAAGGTATTTAAGCGATGGGCAATACTAATAACGGTTCTGTTTTTACAAATTAAAGGTAGATTAGCTAGAATTTCGGCTTCAGATTCATAGTCTAATGCTGATGTCGCTTCATCTAGAATAAGAATACGAGGATTAGTTAAAAGTGCTCTCGCTAATGCAATACGTTGACGTTGCCCACCGGACAAATTACTTCCTCTTTCTCCTACTTGAGTATTAAATTGCTGTGGTAATTGTTGTATAAAATCTAAAGCACCTGCTAGTTTTGCTGCATTATATATCTCTTCTTCATAACAATAAGGTTTTGCTAAACGAATATTTTCAGCAATAGAGCCACTAAATAAAAAACTATTTTGTAAAACAATACTTATGCTTTGTCTTAAAGATAGAGGATCTGCAATGGCGAGATCCATTCCATCAATATAAATTTGGCCGTGCTGTGGTGTATAAAAACGTTGAATTAAACGAGTGATAGTACTTTTTCCTGAGCCTGATGGCCCCGTGATACCAATAAATTTTCCTGCGGGAATTGATAATGAGAGATCTTCGATTACCTCTGGAGTATTGGTGGAATAACGAAAGCGAACATGAGAAAAAATAACTTCACCTTCAATGCTAGGCATTGTTGCTAAGCCTTGGTTTTGGTGTTCCGTTGGTGAGTTTAAAATTTCACCAATTCGATGCAGTGATACAATCGTTTGTTGAAAATCTTGCCAAACTTGAGCCAATCGTAAAATAGGTTGAGTAATATGTGCTGCAAACATATTAAAGGCAATCAATTCTCCTATGGTTAATTGTATATCCATGACTAACTTCACACCATGCCATAAAATAATGGCAGTCATGATTTTGTGGATAGTAAGAATGAGCTGTTGCGCTAATAATGCTTTCTTAGTACCTGAAAAGCGAAAGAGAATATGATTAGCTAGTCTATATTGCCATTTTTCAATAAAATAATTTTCTGTCGCTGTGATTTTAATTGTTTCTATACCATTAATCGCTTCAGTTAATAAACTAGTGTTATCTGAATTTGCTTTATATTCTTTTTCAGTCCAATAGCGGATTATAGGGCCGAAAATAAACCAAATAAAAAAATAAATAACTAGCGAGCCTAATGTTATCCAAGTTAATAATGTTGAATAAGAAAACATAACTGAAATAAAAATGACAATAAAAATAACATCAAGCAGCATCATAAATGCAGAGCCTGTAATAAATTGCTGAATGTTTGCTAATTCTTGAAGACGAGAAATAATTTGTCCAGATTGTTGTTGATTAAAAAAATGATTAGGAAGGCGAATAAGGTGTTGATAGGCCTTACCTGAAAACTCAGAATTTAATTTACATGAAACAAAAGTATATAATTTATCTCTTAAAAGAAGATAAATAGGCTCTGTGATCGCAATTAATACCAAGACACATCCTAATACATGTAAATTGGTAATGTTCCTTCCTGTTAATACTTTATCAATAAATTTTTCAAAAACAATAGGGCTAATTAAAGAAAAAAATTGAATGCAGCAGGACAAGATAAATATTAATAATAATATGTTTTTTTGTCTTAATAAAGAAGGGATAAACCATTTTAAATTAAATCTAGTCAATAATTGTTTTTCTTTTTTTATTGTTTTTAATATGTTAAAGATTTTTTTATCATTAATAATAAACTCTTCGGTTATTTCATTTTTAGGATCTGTAATAATAAATTTATTATTTTTATTTTTTTTTAAAATATACCAGTAATTGTTAATTTCTATAAGTGTATTGCTAGTTATATCTTTATCATTTTCGCTATCAAATAAATAAAACTCACACTTTAAGCTTAAAAATTCAGCAGCTTCAATAATGCTCCAATAAGTTAAATTATTATTCTCGCCTAATAGATGCATAATTTGTTTTTTATTAAAGTTATCATTATTTTTTTTAGCAACATAAAGCAAACCATCTAGAATAGATTGGTGATATTTATTCTCTTTTTTCATATCTAATTTTCTATGTTTTGTTTATTTTATATGGACTGTTTATTTTATATTTTTAATTTTTTTGTATTTGCTATTATCTTTCTCTTAAAGATTCATTTTTATACACTTCAATAGGACTCAGTAAGTAGTCAATAATTCTGCGTTGATCGATAATAATATCGGCAACTAAAGACATTCCAGCGGTAAGTTTATATTGAGTATTATTTATATTAATGAATTGTTTATTTAACTCAATTAAAGCGGGGTAAACTAAGCCTAACTCTTCATGTTGAATAGAATCTTTAGCAATATTAATGATCTCTCCTTCAATTGTGCCATATCGAGTATAAGGAAAAGCATCTAGTTTAATAATTGCTTTTTGCCCTGGATATATAAAACCAATATCTTTATTAAGAATATTAACTTCAGCAATATTCTTTTGTTCTTTAGGTACAATAACCATAACAGTTTGAGAGGGTTGTAAAACAGCACCCAATGTATGAGTTGAAAGTTGTTGAACCGTTCCTTCGACTGGAGAGCGAACAAATTTTAATTGTTGACGTTTTTGAGAGTGATTCAAATTTTGTCTATAAATAACTATTTCACTTTCATATTGTTTATATTTGTCATGCCATTCTAATGCTTTTTGTTTTTCTGTTTTTTCTAAGTACTCATTAAGTTGTCTTTCTTGACCAATTAAAATTGTCATTTCTGATGATTTTGTTTTTATTTGCTTATTTATATCAAGTAGCTCTTTTTCGCTCTCTAAATACTCCATTTTACTGATTGTTTTTTTATTGTAGAGCGTTGTTCTAATTTTAAATCGTTCTTCAATATTAATTTTTAATGTATTTAGTGATGATAGTTCTTGTTTGATGTGTGATTGATTTCTATGGTTTATTTCTATATCTGAATTAATGTGGTTAATATTTGATTCATATTCTTCTTTCTCTTTTTTATAACTTAAAAAAATATTTTTTTGTGAACGCTTATCCAATATATTAAAGTGATAAAGAGAATGAGGTGATGTATTCTGACTTAATGCTTGATAGCGAATTTTTAGTGCTAACAAATTTTTTATTTTATTTTCAATTCCTTTTATTTCCTCGTCTATACCCAAAATATCAAGTGTTAATAGTGGTGCTCCTTGATTAACATATTGTCCATTTTCTACATGAATAGCGACAAGACGACTATGTTCATAAATTTGAATATGCTGAGAATAACCCGAAACAATCAACTTTCCTGTTGCTGGCGCTTGAATATCTAGTTTTCCTAAATAAGACCATAATATAAATATAATAACACTTAATGATAGTGTTAATGCAATATGTCGTATGTAAGGAGAATAAGGTTTTTCAATAATAGAAATATGATTTGGATAGAAATCATAATTTATCATCTTTTTTTTGTTTTTTAAAAATATTTCTTTAAAGAAACGAATGTTTAATTTCATGATTAACCTTCCTGTTGAAGTTGCCAAATTTTTTGGTAATGTCCTTGTTTTTTTATTAGTTCATCATGCTTTCCTTCTTCAATAATTTTGCCTTTTTTTAATACAATAATTCGATGGCAGCTTTTAATTGTTGAAAGACGGTGCGCAATAATTAAAACTGTTTTATCTTTAGCGATAAGAGGCGTGTTTTGTTGAATAATTTCTTGAGATTCATCGTCTAATGCACTCGTTGCTTCGTCTAAAATTAAAATTTTAGGGTTGGATAAAATAGCTCTTGCAATGGCAATACGTTGACGCTGTCCACCAGATAATGATGCACCTCCTTCTGCGATAATGGTGTCGTAACCAAAAGGTAGCTTTAGAATAAACTCATGAGCACCGACTAATTTAGTAATATGAATAACATTCTCTAAAGAGGCATTAGGTACAGATAAGCGAATATTGTTAAAAACACTTAAATGAAATAAATAATTTTCTTGTAAAACGTAACCTATTTGCTGACGTAATACTGCGGGATCAAGTTGTGAAATAGGAATATGATCAATTGTAATACTTCCTGATTGTGGTGTATAAAGATTAGGTATCATCTTGGCCAATGTACTTTTCCCAGAGCCTGATGTACCTATAATAGCTACTATTTCATTTTTTTTAATATGAAGCGAAATTTTATTTAAAATAGGGGGCATATTATTTTTATAATAAAAAGTAACACTATTAAAAATTATTTCGCCTTTTAATTGTATTGTCGCTGTTGTTTGTGCTTGTTCTTTAGGAATGTTAAGAATATCTTGTAAGTTATAGATTGCAGTTTTGACTCTAATATATTTCCCCCAGATGTCTATTGCTTTTCCAAGAGGTTGTAAGCAGTGACCAAGTAACATATTAAAGGCGATAAGCTGGCCTATTGTCATTGAAAGTGAAATAACTTCATAAGCACCTATCCATAAAATTAAAGCGGTAGTAATTTTATGGATAAAAGTGATGAAATAATGAGAAATATTATCAATTTTCTTTAACCTCAGATTTTCATTAGTAAGTTGATGCGTTTGATTATTCCATTGTTGTGTAAATCGAGGTTCAAGAGAAAGACTTTTTATAGTTTCTATTCCACTTAGGCTTTCAGTTAAAAAAGCAGTATTTATAGCCGATTTTTGATATAGCTTTTGAACTGCTTGTTCTATTCTAGGTGCAAGTAATTTGGCTAAGATAAAATAGCAAGGAATAGTGGAAAGAAATATTAATGTTAATTTAAAGGATAGAATGAACATTGCAAAGATAAAAATAAATATAAAAGAAAAATCCACAACTAAGATTAATAGTGTGTTAGTAATAAATTCTCTAACAATATCTAATTCTTTTATTCTTGTTACGACAGTTCCTGTTTGACGAGATTTAAAATAACCAATAGGAAGTTTAAATAGATGTTGAGTAAGCTTTAAGCTTAACATCATATCAATTTTATTTGCTGTATGATGATAAATATATTCTCTAAGGCCCTTTAATACGCCTTCTGAAATAGCAACAAAAACTAATCCTATAATTAAAACATCTAGTGTTGATAGTGCCTGATGGATAACTACTTTATCCATAATAACTTGCATAACTAATGGGGATGCAAGTGCTAATAATTGAAGAATTAATGAATAAAATAGAATATTTTTAAATGTACTTTTATACTTTAAAAAAACAGAATAAAACCATGAAATATCAAAATGATTATTTTCTTTAAATTTAAGAAAGTAGCATTTTGATATATAATTTTTGATTAGATTTTCATGGTTTAATACCTCTGTTTTTTTAGTTGCTATATTATATATTAGATGTTTATTTTCATTGTTTTTTAATAAAACAAAAGAATTATTATTTTTATCTAAAAAAATAATTGGCTGATTTGTTTTTTCTTTTAATAATAACCTTATCTCTGTTGTTTTTAGCTTGAATGAATATTTTTTTTCTAATTCTTTTATGGTGCTATTATGCTCTAACTTTAAGGGTAATGTTTCCTTTCCTGTTAAAATGAGAATGATGTTAATACTTTTTATTATATTTTTATTGTTGGACATTTTTAATTTATCCCTCTTATTACTATGTGCATAAGGGATGTATTAAATATTTTTTATTTTATTTTTAATATAAAAAAACAAAGATAACTAAAAGGAATATATTCCTAAGATTAAAAACGCCATATTTTTTCCGGTGTAATAATTTCAGGTAATGGTATATCCCAATCAGCTACAGGAAGATGCTCTACTTGTTGGCAAGTATGTGCAAGTCCCATTGGATAAAATGATTTTTGCTGCCAGTTTTCTAATGTTCTGTCGTAAAAACCGCCTCCCATGCCTAGTCGTTCTCCTGACGAATCAAAAGCAACAAGAGGAGTAAATATAATGTCGATATCAGTAATGGGAATAACATCATTCACATTTAATGGTGGCTCTGAAATATTAAAGCGGTTTCTGACTAAAATAGTTTCAGTGGTATAACGCAAAAAGAGTAACTGGTGACGATGAAAAGGATGCAATACAGGTAGGCAAACAGTTTTTTTTAATCCCCATAATTGTGAGATCAACGGTATTGTATCAATTTCGCCATCAAAAGAGAGAAATAGAGCGATAGTATTTGCATCTTTGATTTTGCGATGAGAAAGAACCTGTTCACTGAGTTGTTGAGCGGCGAGTTGTTGTTGCTCTGGGGTGAGTGAGCGCCTTTTTTGACGAACCACTTTACGGATTTGGTCTCTTTGTTGAAAAAGCGAGGCGTTTGTCATTTATTAGCCTATCAATAAATGGTTGGTGTTAATAGAAAAATATCACTCGAGTCAATTTATCACACTTTAGAGGTAAGAATAGAGAGAGAGGTTAAAAATTGGATAAAGAGGTATAAAAAAGAGATAAAAAAAATTCTAAACATTAAGCATTTATAAAACACTTAATGTTTAGAACTTAGATAGAGGTCTCCAAGATGCCGCCGTAGGCTGTAACCCTTGAACCCGTGGTCCAAGGTGAACGTAGTGTTATTACCATTAGGCTGCCTGAACGAATCGGGTATGCTCACAAGTAACTGACCACCACATTCTATGTGTTTGAAATATCGGCTCAGGGGACTGGCCCACTAGCAAACATCTCAGAGAAATTTGTTGGGTGCCGTTCAGCACCCTATCTATGAACTATTGTATTATTTTAATTGTAGAAAGCAACCTATTATCTGTTAATTTCGTGGTGTACGCGTGCTTTCTGAACAAATCTACTTCGCAGTTGAAAAAGTGCGATCATGGTGCTTGCCTTGATCGTGTAAAGCTTGTTCAATGGACTGTTGTAGCATTTTTATTTTCTCTTCCATATTGTAGGCATAGTCTCTGGTTTTTAACTTTTCTTCTGCCAACTCATGGCTCATATTTAATGCCACTATAAAAATCAAGTGCTCTGTATTCGAAACACCACTGCGTTCTTTGAGATCTTGTAATCGTTGTTCAAGTTCAGCAGCAGAAGCCAGTAAAGCATCTCTTTGTTCTGGTGGGCAGTTAACACGTAATGATCGCCCAAAAATTTGAAGTTCAACGGGTTGTGCGGACATGATTCCTTCCTGACATAAAATCTGTGCTACGTAGTTAGTAGTGTATACGGTTATAACGCTGTATTAAACGCTATTACTGCAAAAATTCCAATGATTAACATAGCTTAACTAGTACAGCGACTTCTATTGATGGTAGCATATCTTGAACTATTCCCCTAAATGCGACCTTTATTCTATGTCAAAACAAAATACATTACCGAGTTATCAGTCTATTGATACCTTATTACAGCAGCACTCTGTTCCTTTAACTACTGCTGAAATGCATGGGTTGATAACAGGGTTTATTTGTGGTGCTGTTCGCGATAGTAGCTGGAAAACGCTGTTACATGATCTTACTAACGAAGGTTTAGCGTTTTCTAAAACGTTATTAGACCAACTTGAAGCTCTTTATCATGTGACTTATGAACAGCTCGATGACAGTGTATTTAACTTTTCGATGTTACTTCCAGCAGAATCAGATTCTGTTTTTTTAAGAGCAGATGCCCTTGCTGGTTGGGTAAATCATTTTCTTTTAGGTCTTGGCGTTGCACAGCCTAAATTATCTGATCATAAAGAACTTCTCGAAGTTATTACTGACTTACGCAATATTGGTGAACTAGGTTATGACGAAGAGGAAAATCAAGAAGAGCTTGAAGATGCGCTTGAAGAAGTCACCGAATATGTAAAAGTATCTGTTCAGCTTTGCTACATTACTTTTGTTACACCAAAAGGCAAGGAAAGTAATGAACAAGATGACCAACGTATATTACATTAATAATCACACCATTAATTAGATAATCATAAAGATAAAAGAAAGACAGGAGAGGGTATGAATAAGCAAGAATTTTTATCCCGTCGTCAGGCGTTATTGGCACAGATGAAACCTGCTAGTGCGGCTATCTTTTTTGCTGCACCAACAGCGCAGCGCAACGCTGATAGTGAATATCCTTATCGTCAGCATAGTGATTTTCTTTATCTAACTGGTTTTAGTGAGCCAGAAGCCATTCTTGTACTGATTAAAAGTGATGAAACTCATAATCACAGTGTTCTCTTTAATCGCGTTAGAGATCTTACTGCGGAAATCTGGTTTGGTCGCCGGCTTGGTCAAGATGCGGCACCTGAGAAACTAGGAATTGATAAAGCGTTACCTTATGAAGATGTTGCTGATCAGCTATATCAATTACTTAATGGATTGGATGTTGTTTATCATGCGCAGGGTGAATATGCTTTTGCGGATGAAATTGTCTTTAACGCTTTAGATACTTTAAGAAAAGGCTCTCGGCGTAATTTAAAAGCACCACAAACACTTGTTGATTGGCGTCCAATAGTTCATGAACTGCGTCTATTTAAAACTGATATTGAAATTGACTTAATGCGTAAAGCCGGTGAAATTTCTGCATTAGCACATACGCGTGCAATGCAAAAATGTAAGCCAGGTATGTATGAGTATCAGCTTCAAGGTGAGATTGAGCATGAGTTTGTTTCTCATGGCGCACGTTTCCCCTCTTATAACAGCATTGTGGGCAGCGGTGAAAATGGCTGTATTTTGCACTACACCGAAAATGAAACCAAAATGCGTGATGGGGATTTGGTTCTGATTGATGCAGGATGTGAATATGAAGGTTACGCTGGTGATATTACACGCACATTCCCTGTTAATGGTAAATTTACGCGTCAACAACGTGAAATTTACGAGATTGTTTTAAAATCACTCAATGTTTCTCTCGAATTGTACAAACCTGGTACAAGTATCAAAGAAGTCACTGAACATGTGGTGTATATCATGGTTGAGGGACTAGTTAAACTGGGCATTATGCACGGTGAAATCGAACATTTGATCGAAACTAAAGCTTATCAGCGCTTCTTTATGCACAGTCTAAGTCATTGGTTAGGGCTTGATGTTCATGATGTTGGGCATTATGGCGTTGAACGTGACCGTATTTTAGAGCCAAGAATGGTACTCACCATTGAACCCGGTCTTTATATCGCACCTGATGCAGATGTTCCTCAGGAATATCGAGGTATTGGTATTCGTATCGAGGATGATATTTTAATTGCAGAAACGGGTAATGAAAATCTTACCGCCTCTGTGGTTAAAGATCCTGATGAAATTGAAGCTCTCATGGCAGGAAAAATTTAAGGCTAATATCCACATGAACGTGATTATCGTTGGTGGTGGAATGGCGGGTGCAACACTTGCGCTCGCGCTTTCTGCACTAAATAAAGATAAAATTTCGATATCGTTAATTGAAACGTCAGAGCCTGATAAAGGTCATCCGGGATTTGATGCCAGAGCTATCGCATTGGCTCACGGCACAGCAAAGCGGTTAGATCAAATTGGTATTTGGTCAACGCTCAAATCTTTTGTTACACCAATTAATCATGTTCATGTTTCTGATAAAGGGCATTGTGGTTTTGTGAATATAAGTGCACAAGACTATGCTATTTCTGCTTTAGGCTATGTAATAGAGCTACACGATGCGGGTCGCCAGCTTTTTGCTCAATTAAAAAAACAGCCCAATATTCAATTATATTGTCCAGCAAAAGTTGAGTATGTTCATCGCGATATTGACTCCGTTGAAGTCACTCTTAATGATGGCACTCGGTTAAAAGGTGATTTATTAGTCGCCGCCGATGGGACTTATTCGGCAATAGCACATCAATGCCATATCCAACGGCAACGCGAACCTTATGAGCAAGTCGCGGTGATTGCTAATGTAAAAACAGAAATTGACCCGCAAGGTAAAGCGTTTGAACGCTTTACAGAATTTGGACCATTGGCGATGCTACCAATGAGTGAAGGACGTAGCTCACTAGTATGGTGTCATCCCATGGAAAAACAGGCTGAAATAGCCAAATGGGATGATAAAACAATCATAACCCGTTTACAGCGTGATTTTGGTTGGCGATTAGGGCGCATTGAGCATATAGGCAAGCGTAATAGTTATCCTCTCGCATTACAGAAAGCCAATCAGATTATCAGCCACCGCCTTGCTTTAGTCGGAAATGCATCACAAACGCTTCATCCAATTGCTGGGCAAGGTTTTAATCTCGGTCTACGAGATGTGATGACATTGGCGAATACATTAACTAAGGCAATTAATTCTGGTGCTGATATTGGGAGTTACCAAGTGCTATCTCAATATCAACAGTTGCGCCAAAACGATAGAGAAGAAACTATCGGGATCACTGATGGGCTAGTTAAAGTATTCGCTAACCGTTGTATGCCTTTAATTATATCTCGCAATCTTGGCTTAATGGCAATGGAGCTTGTTCCTGCTTTACGTAACAGATTGGCACACCAAACCTTAGGTTGGACTGACTAAGTATAATTGTTTTTAGGATACTTTTATTATGAAATCATTTGATGTTGTTATTGCTGGTGGTGGAATGGTAGGGCTTGCATTAGCCTGCGGATTACACGGGTGTGGTTTACGTATAGCGATAATAGAAAATCATCCAGTAACAGAACATTTTCACCCGCAAGATGATTTTGCATTACGGGTATCAGCAATTAATACTGCAAGTGAATTATTGCTTAAAAAATTAGGTGTATGGGAAAACCTTAATGCATTACGAGCAACACCTTATCAAGGTATGGAAGTGTGGGATAAAGACAGCTTTGGTCGCATTCAATTCTCGGCTCAAAAAGAGGGATTTACTCACCTAGGTTCTATCATTGAGAACCATTTAATTCGCGAAGTACTTTGGCAAAAATGCGAAAGTCACAGTGATATTACATTTTACTCGCCCACTCAAATTGAACGTGTAGTGTGGGGGGAAAATGATGCTTTTATTACGCTCAATGATGGTGAGATGCTTACCGCAAGATTAGTCGTTGGTGCTGATGGTGCCAACTCTTGGCTGCGTAAAAATGCAGATATTCCACTGACTTTTTGGGATTATGAACATCACGCATTAGTTTCTACTATTCGTACTGAACAACCTCATGAAAATATCGCTCGCCAAGTCTTTCATGGTGAAGGTATTTTAGCGTTTTTACCACTATCAGACCCACAAACAAGTTCTATTGTTTGGTCTTTACCCGCAAATCTGGCGCAAGAATATAAAAATGCCGATAAAACCTTATTTGAGCGTACACTAGGTGTTACTTTTGATATGCGCTTAGGACAATGTGAGTTAATCAGCGAACGTATGACAATACCGCTAACAGGCCGTTATGCTCGTCAATTTGCGGCTCCTCGCTTAGCGCTATTAGGTGATGCGGCTCATACAATTCATCCTTTAGCAGGACAAGGTGTTAATCTTGGTTTTATGGATGTGGCCGAATTAATTGGTGAAATTAGACGCCTGAAAGCAGAAGGCAAAGATTTTGGTGAATATCTCTATTTGAGACGTTTTGAACGACGTCGTAAACATGCGGCTGCGGTTATGTTGGCTAGTATGCAAGGATTTAGAGAGCTTTTTGCTGGCAATAACCCAGTTAAAAAATTAGTAAGAGATATAGGGCTTTCGTTAGCAGATAGTTTACCAGGCGTAAAACCTAAGTTGCTTGAGCAAGCAATGGGCATTTCTGATTTACCTGAATGGCTAAGTGATAAAAATTCCACTTCAGTTGAAAAAATCTAATTTATCTCTTGTTTCACATTACTTTTACTTATATCTAGCTGAAGAAATAGAACTAAAAAAATCTATTTTTTCAGCCTATTCTTTGTGATACCTCCCCTTTTTCAGTAATTCTTCACTAAAAATGAGTGTTGAACCGCATATTTACAATCATTAGTTCTGCATACTTATAGCTCTCCCTTATCATTAAGAACGGCAATACCCTATTTTAACTTATGGTTTATTTTTTCTCATAATGCTAAGTTCAAGGGGATGGTATCGTTTGCGTTGTACGTTAATTGCTCATGATTGTTAAATGTATGTTTAAAAATTAATTTAACTTACTAGTTAATTCTATGATTTTTAATCAGGTTCTATTTTATATTTAACAATATGCGTTCTCTGAATAATCTAAAGTAAAAGTAGAAAGAGGGAAGAATGGCAAAACAGACTCCGTTATATGATGAGCACGTAGCTTGCGGTGCTCGTATGGTGGATTTTCATGGGTGGATGATGCCGTTACATTATGGCTCTCAACTTGATGAACACCATATTGTACGTCGCGATGCAGGTATGTTTGATGTTTCTCATATGACCATTGTAGATTTACATGGTGCTCAAGTTCATGATTTTCTGCGTTATTTATTAGCGAACGATATCGCTAAACTCACCGAAAAAGGCAAGGCGCTTTATACCGGAATGCTTAATGCATCAGGTGGTGTTATTGATGACCTTATCGTTTATTACTTTGATAAAACCTTCTATCGCCTTGTGGTGAACTCAGCAACGCGCGAAAAAGACCTCGCATGGATAACAGAACATGCCAAAGATTATGCCGTCGATATTCAAGTGCGTGACGATCTTGCTTTAATTGCTGTTCAAGGCCCTCATGCACAAGAAAAAGTCCAAAGTTTATTAACCGAACAACAACGCCAAGTTGTTTCAGCCATGAAGCCATTTTATGGCGTACAACTTGATGAGTTATTTATCGCTACAACGGGTTATACCGGTGAAGCAGGCTATGAAATCGCCATGCCAAAAGAACAGGCTGTTGATTTTTGGCGCAAGTTATTAGCTGTGGGCGTAAAACCTGCGGGATTAGGTGCAAGAGATACATTACGTTTAGAAGCGGGAATGAATCTTTATAGCCAAGAGATGGATGAAACAATCAATCCTCTCGAAGCTAATATGGGTTGGACGATAGCATGGGCACCTGAGGATCGTCAGTTTATTGGTAGAGAAGCATTAGAAAAATTACGCGCAACAGGCACAGATAAACTTGTGGGTTTAGTGATGCGAGAAAAAGGTGTGTTACGAGCAGGTACAGCAGTTCACTTTACTGACGATAATGGAGAAATCCAAGAAGGTATTGTGACTAGTGGAACTTTCTCGCCAACATTAGGCTTTAGCATTGCATTAGCAAGAGTTCCTGCAAGTATTAAAGATAGCGCAATTGTATTAATGCGTAATCGTGAAATGCCAGTCGAAGTTGTGAAGCCAGGATTTGTTCGTTCTGGTAAAGCATTGGTATAACACGCATAACTATTTTCAATGGAGAGTATGGTCAATGAGTCAAATACCGAGTGAATTAAAATACGCACAATCTCATGAATGGGTTCGTTCTGAAGGCAATGGTGAATACACTGTGGGCATTTCTGAACATGCACAAGAGCTTTTAGGTGATATGGTGTTTGTCGATTTACCTGAAGTCGGTAGAGAAGTGAACGCAGGCGAAGATTGTGCAGTTGCTGAATCAGTAAAAGCAGCTTCTGATATTTATTCGCCATTATCGGGTGAAATTATTGCTGTAAACGAAGAGTTAGAGGGTTCTCCTGAGCGAGTAAACAGTGCGCCATATGGTGAAGGGTGGTTATTTCGCATTAAAGCTAATAATGAAAGCGAATTAAATGACTTACTCAGTGCCGAAGGCTATCAAGAGTTGGTAGATAACGAAGAGTAAAAACAACGCCTCGTCCATCATATGACGGGGCGTTTTTCTTTGTCTATTAAGCAATTGTTAATCACACAATTGTTTATAAATCCACAGTGAAATTCAGGAAATTACTCGCAATGACACAGACTTTACATCAATTAGAATATCGTGATGAGTTTATTCGTCGCCATATCGGTTCATCCCCAGAACAAATTAAAGAGATGCTCAGTGCTGTTGGTGTCTCTTCTTTGAATGAATTAACTAAAAAAATTGTTCCTGATAATATTCAATTAGCTACGCCACCTGATGTAGGCGAAGGGGCGACAGAACAAGTTGCCTTAGCTGAATTAAAAGCTATCGCCAGCAAAAATAAACGTTTCACTTCTTATATTGGTATGGGATATGCACCTTCTGTACTTCCGCCGGTGATTTTACGTAATTTATTAGAAAATCCGGGTTGGTACACTGCTTATACGCCTTATCAACCAGAGGTTTCTCAAGGACGTCTTGAATCACTGTTAAACTTCCAACAAGTCACTATTGATTACACTGGAATGGATTTAGCTTCAGCCTCATTACTTGATGAAGCAACTGCTGCTGCGGAAGCAATGGCAATGGCAAAACGTGTAAGCAAACTAAAAAATGCAGAGCGTTTTTTTGTTTCAGATGATGTTCATCCACAAACATTAGATGTCGTGAAAACACGTGCTGATACCTTTGGTTTTGAAGTTATTGTTGATAAAGCAGAAAAAGTATTAGAACTTGAAGGCGTGTTTGGTGTGCTATTGCAGCAAGTTGGCACAACTGGCGAACTGCATGATTACAGTAAATTATTAGCTGAATTAAAAAATCGTAAAATTATTACCAGTGTTGCTGCTGATTTAATGGCGCTGGTGGTATTAACGGCACCGGGGCATCAAGGTGCTGATATTGTTTTAGGTTCAGCGCAGCGTTTTGGCGTACCTATGGGTTATGGTGGGCCTCACGCGGCATTCTTTGCTTGTCGTGATGAATATAAACGTGCCATGCCAGGACGGATTATTGGTGTATCTCGTGATGCAGCAGGTAATCGTGCATTACGAATGGCAATGCAAACCCGCGAACAACATATTCGTCGAGAAAAAGCCAATTCTAATATTTGTACATCACAAGTGCTGCTGGCCAATATTGCTGCAATGTATGCGGTTTATCATGGTCCAGAAGGACTGAAAAAAATCGCACAACGTATTCATCGTTTAACGGATATTTTAGCCGCAGGTTTAAAACAAAATGGCATGACGTTACGTCATCAAACTTGGTTTGATACTTTAGCCGTTGAAACAGCTGATAAAGCGGGTGTATTACAACGAGCTAAAGATGCTGAAATTAATTTACGTACAGATATTGCGGGTGCAGTGGGGGTAACATTAAGCGAAAAAACAACGCGTGAAGATGTCCTCGTACTGATAGAAATTATTAGCGGTAAAGCACTTGGCGTTGATATTGATACATTAGACGCAAAAGTTGCATCATCATCTAGCTCTATTCCTACATCAATGCTGCGTAATGATACTGTGTTAACTCATGAGAATTTCCATAATTATCACAGTGAAACGGAAATGATGCGTTATATGCATCGTTTAGAAAATAAAGACTTAGCGTTAAATCAAGCCATGATCCCATTAGGCTCTTGTACGATGAAACTTAATGCTGCTGCTGAGATGATCCCAATTACGTGGCCTGAATTTACTGAGCTTCATCCGTTCTGCCCGCCTTATCAAGCTAAAGGCTATCAGATAATGATTGAACAGCTCTCTACATGGTTAGCAGCACTAACTGGCTACGATGCTATGTGTATGCAGCCAAATTCAGGAGCGCAAGGTGAATATGCAGGATTATTAGCTATCCGCCGTTATCACCAAAGCCGTGGCGAAGGTGAGCGTCATATTTGTCTAATTCCTAGTTCAGCTCATGGTACAAATCCAGCATCTGCGCATATGGCAGGAATGACAGTGGTCGTTGTGGGGTGTGATGACAACGGAAATATTGATATTGCAGATTTAAAAGCTAAAGCCGAAAAACATCAAACTGAGCTTTCTTGTGTAATGGTGACTTATCCATCTACTCATGGTGTTTATGAGGAAGGTATCCGCGAAGTTTGTGACATTATTCATCAATATGGTGGACAAGTTTATCTTGATGGCGCAAATATGAATGCGCAGGTAGGGATCACAACACCAGGCTTTATTGGTTCTGATGTGTCTCATCTTAATTTACATAAAACTTTCTGTATTCCTCATGGCGGTGGTGGTCCAGGTATGGGGCCTATCGGTGTGAAATCGCACTTAGCGCCTTTTGTACCAGGGCACTCTGTTGTAGAAATGGAACATGTCACGACACAAGGTGCTGTTTCAGCTGCCCAATTTGGTAGCGCATCTATCTTACCTATTAGTTGGATGTATATACGCATGATGGGCGCTGAAGGGCTTAAACAAGCCAGCCAAGTGGCCATTTTAAATGCGAACTATATTGCTCAACGCCTGAAAAAAGATTACGACATTCTTTATGCTGGTGCTGATGGCTATGTTGCTCATGAATGTATTATTGATATTCGTCCACTAAAAGCGAACTTCGGTATTAGTGAAATGGATGTTGCTAAACGTTTAATCGATTATGGATTCCACGCACCAACGATGTCTTTCCCTGTTGCGGGTACTTTAATGATTGAGCCGACAGAGTCTGAAAGTAAAGTTGAAATTGATCGCTTTATTGAAGCACTGCTTTCGATTCGTGCAGAAATAACACAGGTTGATAAAGGCATTTGGCCGATAGATGATAACCCATTAGTGAATGCGCCACATACGCAATATGAATTAGTACAAGAGTGGCCACATAGTTATAGCCGTGAATGTGCGGTATTCCCAAGTGAGGCGACTAAAAGCAATAAATATTGGCCGGCAGTAAAACGTCTTGATGATGTTTATGGTGATCGCCATTTACACTGTTCATGTGCGCCAATTAGCGATTACGAATAAGCTTTTAATCTAGCAATATTCTTAAATAAAATACCGATGGGTTAACCATCGGTATTTTTTTATCATTAATGAAAGAACGTTATTTCAGACTCTTACTTCAGCCAACCTTTCTCTTTTGCTGCTAATAACTGCGGGTAGAGATATTGCCAGAATTCAGGCCACTGTTCTTCAATAAACAGATTGCGTGCTAATACTTGCTCTAAGCGAATATTATTTTCTACCCAGCTTTGACCTTCGTTATGTAAGTTCATTAGCATTGGCATGGTGCGATCAAGAATATTAGCAAATTGAGATTCTGGCGTTTCAGCTGCGTCATATTCCAGCCATAAATTCAGAAAATACTCACTTTGAGGTGATGGTAATAAAGAGAAAATACGTCTTGCTGCTTTTTGCTCTTGCTCTTTTACCGCTTCACGAGCTGCAACGTCATATACCATCACGTCACCTGCATCTATTTCAACAATATCGTGAACTAATGCCAATTGAATAGCGCGACCAATATCAATGTCACCGGCATAAGGCTGAAAGCTCATGGCAGCTACGGCGAAATGCCAGCTATGCTCAGCCGTATTTTCAGAGCGGCTATTATCTAATACGTTGTTTTTACGATAAACGCGTTTGAGTTTGTCTAATTCAATAATAAAGTTGATGGTATCGGAAAAGGGGCCAAAAGCCCCATTAGGTAATTGAGTCATAAAAATCCGTTCGTGTTGAAATAAGTATTATTCTTCGTCTAAAGAATAAGGTAATGGTTTAATAGATAGTTTGCTGATGTTATCGCCTTGAACGCGAAAAACACTGTCAGCTTCCATATCATTGTTCATCACAACTTCGGCAATAATAGTATTATCAGCCATACGAACAGCACTTAATACAGTGCCTGTTTTACGCCATTTATCTTCGCCTAATTGCCACTCTACACTGCCACCTATTTCTGGTAATTCAGTACCACCACCAGATAATAAATACATAGCACGTTTATTTGCCCCTCTAAATTTTGCTCGGGATACCATTTCTTGACCCGTATAACAGCCCTTTTTAAAGCAAATACTATGTGGCAGAGCTTGTAAGTTGGTCGCCTGTGGTAAAAATTGCTCAATGTTAGGTGTGTCAATAACGGGATATCCGGCTTCAATATCAAGCGCTAACCATTGTTCGCTATTGCTGGCTTCTGCGTTTAGTGTGGTAGCGAGCGTTCTTGCTGTATCTTCATCCGTGACAATTAAAAAACGCTCGATAGGTAAAGGTAATTGCAGCAAGTAAGAGCCTTCGTGATGAACCACTTCATTAGCTTTACGAGGAATTACTGGGAAAAATTCTGCTAAAGCTTGTGCTGCGCCTTGTCCTGCAAGCCCTAATAATACGGCATCCGTTTTTTCCACTAAGGTTATCTTTGAAAATACGGCGTATTTTTTTAACTCGCTCAACTGCTTTTGCGCGACATTTTTACGCAATATATAAGCAAACCCTTCTTGCTGGTGGAAAAAGCGCAGTGTGCTCCACATTTTACCTTTTGCTTCACAGTGCGCAGCCAAAGTGTGTTCTGTTGCCGGTAATGCTGCAATATCGGCAGTTAATTGACCTTGTAGATATTTTTCACTATCAGCGCCGGTTGCTGTTATCAGTGACCACTCATCTAAAGAAATCAGTGTTAACGGTAGATTGATTGCTGCATGAGGGCGTTTAGTTTGAATAGAATTTTGAGTCATGACATCACCAGCCATTTTATTAATCAAATATTGTTGTTTATGGTAAAAGAGTCACAAGACAATGCAAGTCATTATTATTTATAGAGCACAGAAAAAATATTTATAAATAACAAACTATTTACGTTCAAAGGGTTGCTGAGAAAAGATATTGAGATTAAACCGTCAAACTGTGATCATTTTGATGTTAAAAATTTCATGATAAGACTATCATCAAAGGCAGGAAGAAATAGTGGTATTTCTTGATTTGAACAATGCAAAGAGCAGAGTATGACTATCGATATAGAGAACAAAGCACGAATTCACTGGGCATGCCGTCGCGGAATGCGCGAACTAGACATTTCCATCATGCCTTTTTTCGAAAACGAGTATGATACGCTATCTGATGATGATAAAGCGCTGTTTGTTCGCTTACTAGAGTGCGCTGATCCCGATTTATTCAACTGGTTAATGAACCATGGTCGTCCTGAAGACGATAAACTTTATTATATTGTTAAATTAATTCAAGAGCGTAATAAAGCAAGAATGGCTGATATTGTTGATAAGTATCGATAATAAATAGATTATAAAAACAACATAATAAAAGAACGCCTTTATTTTTAAAATAAGGGTGTTTTGCTTTGTATAAACAGAAACTTGTGACAGAAACAATAGACTTATAATATTTTAATGAAATAGCATTCTTTATAATCAAAAAATTGCGTGTAATCTCTAGAAAATGAAGTTCAACCTTCTTTTTTATCACTATTTTTTCTTTGTTTTTAGCCGATAAGTTATGATTATTTTAATCAGATGACGGTATAGTTTATTGTATCGAATTCAATTTTCTTTTTTATTAACCTCTTAAAGAGTATAAATATAATGAAAAACAAAAAATAATAGCTAACAGATATTTTTAAATGGAACAAAGAAGTTTTATAATAAAGCGTGTATTATTATTTTAGAATACATTAATTGCTTCATTATTTATTATGCGGAGTTGAAATAACTCGTGATTTTATGGAAATCGCATCTCACCGTTTCTTGGTTTACACAGCTATTTTCAACCGGCGTCTATGTTGCTTTTGAAATAGCGCTTTTACTTTACCCTTGGCCTGCCGATTTTATTTATATTTGGGTTCCTCTGTTACTTTTACTGATAGCGAGTTGGTATTTTACTCAAAAAAACATTAGTAAGATCAAAGGTGATTTAGTTTTACTTAATGGAAATCGTATTCAATGGAAACTTCACGAATGGCAATTAACTAAGCAACCGTGGATAAGCCGATTTGGTACTAAAATAACATTAACCTCTATTTTAAATAAAAAAAAGATAACGCTCTGGGTGGCTTTTGATAGTATGCCCGAATGTGAATGGCGAAATTTTTCTCAATTATTAATGCAATACCCAGATATTTAAATACTGGGCATTGGTAGGTAAATCATTGGGCTTAAAATTATGGTGTTAATAAAAATGAAAACATGTACTTATTTTTAAATTTTGAGCTTGATAAATTTACAGGTTTTCTTCAACTTCACGTAAAACTTGCATACACCATTGTGATAAACGTTCGTCGGTTTCTTCAAATTGGTTTACATCATCCAGTGCTAAACCAACAAAATATTTACCATCATTAGACAACGGTTTAGGGCTGACAAATTCATAACCTTCAACAGGCCAAAAACCGATAAATTTAACGCCGCTTGGTAATAAATGATGATAAAGCATACCTAGTGCATCAAGAAACCATTCGCTGTAATCGACCTGATCGCCCATGCCATACATGGCAATTAGTTTGTCTTTTAAATTTAGTGTAGGCAGAACTTCCCAAATATTTAGCCAATCCTCTTGAATTTCGCCAAAATCCCAAGTTGGAATGCCTAAAATAAGAATGTCGTACTGTTCCATAAGCGTAATATCACACTCTTGGACATTATAGAGGTCAACAAACTCCTCACCGAGAATGTCACGAATTTTTTCTGCCGCCATTTCGGTGTAACAGGTGCTGGAACCGTAAAATAGACCAATTTTCATGAAAGTTTTAAGATATTTTTGCCAATAAAGGACACTATTGTACCAGAAAACTTTTTTGATGAGGCATAATGTAAAGCTTGTATAGCAACATAAGGGGAATGTCTGTGAGTGACGTAAAACAACCAACAACGCATACAACAAGCGTAAAAGACAAAACTGATCTCATTATTGAGCAATTTTTAGATAATATTTGGCTAGAACAAGGATTATCTGAAAACACCCTAAGTTCCTATCGGTTAGATTTACAAGCATTAGGTCAATGGTTAGATAAAAATCAGCTAGATTGGCTATCTGTAACAACATTAGATCTTCAATCTTTTCTCGCTGTTCGACTTGATGAAGGATATAAAGCCAGTAGTGCGGCGCGTTTGCTAAGTACAATGCGTCGGTTATTTCAATATCTTTATCGTGAAAAGTTACGGTTGGATGATCCTAGCGCACTGTTATCAACACCTAAACTACCCAAACGACTTCCTAAAGATTTAAGTGAGCGACAAATTGAAGATTTACTTAACGCACCTTGCATTGATGAACCCATTGAGTTGCGTGATAAAGCCATGCTTGAAGTTCTTTATGCTTGTGGTTTGCGAGTTTCTGAATTAGTCGGATTATCTCTACCTGATATTAGTTTAAGACAAGGTGTGCTACGTGTTATTGGTAAAGGTGATAAAGAACGCTTAGTTCCTTTAGGCGAAGAAGCTATTTACTGGCTTGAACAATATCTGCAATATGGAAGACCGACACTGATGCAAGGAAAAACAGATGACATTGTCTTCCCCAGTTTAAGAGGGCAGAAAATGACACGACAAACCTTTTGGCATCGTATAAAACATTATGCAGTGATTGCAGGAATAGATAGCGAAAAGTTATCACCCCATGTATTGAGACACGCATTTGCAACACATCTTTTAAATCATGGCGCAGACTTGCGCGTTGTACAGATGTTATTGGGTCATAGTGATCTCTCTACAACACAGATTTATACCCATGTTGCTACTGAGCGATTGAAAACGCTTCATCAGCAGCATCACCCAAGGGGTTAGCCTCTAGTTATAGGCTTAGAATAGGAATTAGAATGAAAAAGAAAATGCTATGGTTGCCTATATTATTGAGTTTGGTATCAATGCCTGTTTTAGCAGACAACAATTCAATAGAAGAGCAACTTGCAAAAATGCAAATCAAAGCCGAAAGTATTCAACCAACGCCCATTGTTGGATTAAACGCGGTACTTTCTGATAAAGGTATTTTTTATATTACTGATGATGGTAAATATTTAACCGCAGGACCTATTTATAATATTAGTAATGGTGAACCAGTGAGTATTGCAAATCAGATAGTCATGAAAAAAGTGGATTCACTAAAGAATGAAATGATTGTTTATAAAGCCCGTAATGAACGCCATATTATAACTATCTTTACTGATATTAGTTGCCCTTATTGCAAAAAATTACATCAAGAAGTTCCAGAGTTAAACAAGCAAGGTATTACTGTTCGTTATTTAGCCTTTCCTCGTAATGGCGTTAGCAATAATGCAGTTAGCAAACAGATGAATGCAGTTTGGTGTAGTGGTTTTCCTAAAAAATCATTAGATAGTGCATTTAAAGGTGATGCCATTGTCCCTATCGATGAATGCAAAAAAATTAATATCAATGAGCATTTTAAATTAGGCACAATGATGGGGATCCAAGGCACACCCGCCATTATTTTACCTAATGCGAGTATTTATGGTGGATATATTTCTGCTAAAGATTTAATTGAACTACTTGATAAAGAAGAGAAGTAATAACGCGTTATGGTCACTATCGAACCCAAATTACTCCGTCGTGCTGCTCAATCAACACAATTGCCAGAAAGTTTAGATCCACTGTTGCGGCAAATTTATGCGAATAGGGGAATCACCTCAGATTCGCAATTAGAAAGAAGCTTAAAAGGTCTACTGCATTATCAATCGTTAACAGGAATTGACACTGCGATTGAGTTATTAATTGATGCACTAAAGCGACAATTAAAAATTGTGATTGTTGGTGATTTTGATGCTGATGGCGCAACCAGTACTGCACTGGCAATAAAAGTAATGCGCCAGATGGGATATCAGCAAGTGAGTTATCATATTCCTAATCGTTTTGATGATGGTTATGGATTAAGCCCGCAAGTCGTTCATGATGTGGCGAAAAAAGGCGCAGAGCTCATTATCACTGTAGATAATGGTATTTCTTCTTTTGAAGGTGTTGATGTTGCTCATGAACATGGTATTCGTGTACTGGTTACCGATCACCATTTGCCAGGGCAATCGCTGCCAGCTGCAGATGCCATTATTAACCCTAATCTTGATGATTGTGCTTTTCTTTCTAAATCGTTAGCTGGTGTTGGGGTGACTTTTTATCTGATGACAGCACTGAGAGCCGAACTTGAAAAACAAGGGTGGTTTGAACAGCAGAAGTTAAAACGTCCTAATATGGCTGATTTTCTTGATTTAGTCGCATTAGGAACGGTTGCTGATGTGGTGCCATTAGATGAAAACAATCGTATTTTTGTTTATGAAGGGTTACGTCGAGTGAGAGCTGGGCATTGTTGTGCGGGTATTAAAGCGCTGACAGAAGTTTCTCGTAAAGAATTATCCCAACTTGTGAGTAGTGATTTTGGTTTTTCTTTAGGGCCTCGATTAAACGCAGCGGGGCGCCTTGATGATATGTCGGTTGGCGTGGCGCTTTTATTAACCGATGATATTGGCACCGCACGCGAAATTGCGAATGAACTTGATGGGTTAAATCAAACGCGTCGTGAAATAGAAGCTGGAATGCAAGAAGAGGCTTCAACGATATTTCGCCAATTTATGGGAACTCAACATGATTTACCTAATGGATTAGCGATTTATCATCCTGAGTGGCACCAAGGTGTGGTCGGGATATTAGCTTCTCGAATTAAAGAAAAATTGCATCGTCCTGTTATTGCTTTTGCACCGAGTGGTGATGGCTTGTTAAAAGGCTCTGGTCGTTCTATTCATGGTGTACATTTAAGGGATGCACTAGAAAGACTAAATACCTTAAACCCAGGTTTGATGGTGAAATTTGGTGGTCATGCAATGGCGGCAGGGCTTTCATTAGAAGAAGATAAATTTACTCTTTTTCAACAACACTTTTCATCATTAATGGCAGAGCTTGTTTCGAAAGAACAACTGCAAGGTGTGATTTTATCTGATGGTGAGTTAACAGACAGCCAATTAACCTTGCCTACTGCTGAAATGTTGCGAGAAGCGGGGCCTTGGGGACAAGCATTTCCAGAGCCGTTGTTTGATGGTAAATTTCAGTTATTAAAACCTCGGATTGTAGGGGAAAAACATTTGAAAATGATACTTCAGCCATTAAATAGCCACTTACTAATAGATGCTATTGCATTTAATATTGATAGAAATGTATGGCCTGATAACAGTATCAAAATGGTTGAAATTGCTTATCGACTAGATATTAACGAGTTTAGAGGTCAGCGTAATCCTCAGCTTTTAGTTGAGCATATTTGGCCTTGTTAATATTGATAAAATAACGATATTTGCTGACATAAACAGCAGAGCAGAAAGCGTTGTGACAATCCCATAGACAATTGAATATAAATGCTATAAACCCACTGATAGATCCGTTACAATATGCGGTTCAAAATTTATTCCAATTGTTTTTAAAAACAACATAAAGACGAAAAAGCATGTTTGAAATCAATCCAGTAAAACACCAAATCGAGGAAGTGTCGCAACGAACGCACATCCTCAGGGGGTATCTTTGACTATGATGCCAAGAAAGAGCGTTTAGAAGAAGTTAACGCAGAGTTAGAACAACCTGATGTCTGGAATGAGCCAGAAAGGGCGCAAGCATTAGGTAAAGAGCGTTCATCTCTTGAGGCAATAGTAGAAACTATTGATCAACTCGATCAAGGACTAGAAGATGTTTCTGGTTTACTTGAACTCGCTGTTGAGGCTGACGATGAAGAAACCTTCAACGAAGCTGTCGCAGAATTAAATGTATTAAATCAAAAGCTAGAACAATTAGAATTTCGTCGCATGTTCTCTGGTGAATATGATAGCGCATCTTGTTATTTAGATTTACAAGCGGGTTCTGGCGGTACAGAAGCACAAGACTGGGCAAGTATGCTGATGCGTATGTATTTACGTTGGGCTGAGTCTAGGGGTTTTAAAACTGAGATTATTGAAGAGTCAGATGGTGACGTTGCTGGCTTAAAATCTGCAACAATTAAGATCATTGGTGAATATGCATATGGTTGGTTACGTACAGAAACAGGCGTTCACCGCCTTGTCCGTAAAAGTCCATTTGACTCAGGTGGTCGTCGTCATACTTCATTTAGCTCTGCATTTATTTATCCTGAAGTTGATGACGATATTGATATTGAAATTAATCCAGCCGATTTACGTATCGACGTTTACCGTGCTTCTGGTGCTGGTGGTCAGCATGTCAATAAAACAGAATCAGCGGTACGTATTACCCATGTTCCTACCGGTTTAGTCACTCAATGCCAAAATGATCGCTCTCAACATAAGAATAAAGATCAGGCAATGAAACAGATGAAAGCAAAGTTGTATGAGCTGGAAATGCAAAAGAAAAATGCAGATAAGCAAGTTATGGAAGATAATAAATCAGATATTGGCTGGGGTAGCCAAATCCGCTCTTATGTCCTCGATGATTCGCGTATTAAAGACTTACGCACCGGCGTGGAAACACGCAATACACAAGCTGTATTAGATGGTGATCTTGATAAATTTATTGAAGCTAGCTTAAAAGCGGGCCTGTGAGGAAAAACATGTCGCAACAGCAACAAGGTGCGGAGCAGGCACCTGATTTAAATAACGAACTGCAAACACGCCGCGAAAAATTATCTACTTTACGTAGTAATGGTAACGCATTCCCAAACGATTTTCGCAGAGATGCAATGTCTGACGAATTACATCAAAAATATGATGCAATGAGCGCAGAAGAGTTAGACGCAGCGAATGTAGAAGTTGCAATTGCAGGTCGTATGATGACTCGCCGCATTATGGGTAAAGCATCTTTCGCTACATTGCAAGACATGGGTGGTCGTATTCAGCTTTATGTCTCTCGTGATGATCTGCCAGAAGGCATTTATAACGAGCAGTTTAAAAAATGGGATCTTGGCGATATTTTAGGTGCTCGTGGTCGTGTTTTCAAAACGAAAACAGGTGAATTAAGTATTCACTGTCACGAAGTGCGTTTATTGACTAAAGCGCTGCGTCCTTTACCGGATAAATTCCACGGTTTAGCTGACCAAGAAATGCGTTATCGCCAGCGTTACTTAGACCTGATATCTAATGATGAGTCACGTAAAACTTTCCAAATTCGTTCACAAGTTATGGCGGGTATTCGCCAATTTATGGTGAATAAAGGTTTTATGGAAGTTGAAACACCGATGATGCAAACCATCCCTGGTGGAGCAAGTGCGCGTCCATTTATCACTCACCATAATGCGCTAGATATTGATATGTATCTGCGTATTGCACCAGAACTGTATTTAAAACGTTTGGTTGTAGGTGGTTTTGATCGCGTATTTGAAATCAACCGTAACTTCCGTAACGAAGGTGTATCACCACGACATAACCCAGAGTTCACTATGATGGAACTCTATATGGCGTATGCCGATTACCGTGATCTGATTGAATTAACTGAAGAGTTATTCCGTACATTAACTCAAAATGTTCTTGGTTCATCATTAGTGAAATATGGTGATGAAGAGTTTGATTTTGGTAAACCATTTGAAAAACTCACCATGAAAGAAGCTATCTGCAAATATCGTCCAGAAACCGTAATGGCTGATCTTGATGATATGGATAAAGCAGTTGCTATTGCTCAATCACTAGGTATTAAAATTGAGAAAAGCTGGGGCTTAGGTCGTGTTCAGTGTGAGATTTTTGAAGAAGTAGCTGAAAGCCATTTAATTCAACCTACTTTTATCATTGAATATCCGGCAGAAGTTTCGCCACTGGCACGTCGTAATGATGATAATCCATTTATCACTGACCGCTTTGAATTCTTTATTGGTGGTCGTGAAATCGGTAATGGTTTCTCAGAGCTTAATGATGCACAAGACCAAGCAGAACGCTTTGAAGAGCAAGTGCGCCAAAAAGAAGCGGGTGATGCCGAAGCAATGTTCTTTGACCATGACTATATCACTGCATTAGAACACGGTTTACCACCAACGGCGGGCTTAGGTATTGGTATCGACCGCATGGTAATGCTATTTACTAATAGTCATACTATTCGTGATGTTATTTTATTCCCAGCAATGCGTCCGAGTAAATCATCACAAGCGTAATTATTATTGAGTGATTAAATACTCATGGAGCCACCTGTAAGGTGGCTTTTTTACTTTTAATAACCATAGGTTATGCTATTTTTGGTGATAAAATAAGCATTTAAATTATCGAGGGATTGCTGTTCAAGTCAGTGGGCGTATAATCTAAAAATGCGACTGCGGGCGTAGTTCAATGGCAGAACGAGAGCTTCCCAAGCTCTATACGAGGGTTCGATTCCCTTCGCCCGCTCCAAGTAAATCTCATTCAATTCCCCTAAAATTTACATATTCTTGATAAAAACTATATAAATAAAATATAAATAAAATATCTTAAACTTCCTTTATTAATCACCTTTGTGATTTTTATAGTAACTATATGATTTTAAAGTGATTGTCTATTTTTTTATATCGTTTAAAAAACTGTTATATAAGTAACACTTTTGCTTCTCAGTACTAACTCTTTCTGCGTATAAAAAATAAAAAACTAATTTATAAAAAATATTAGTAAAAAATTAAAATTAATTGAAAAAGTGACGATAAGAATAGATTAGCCCCTATTGGGATTACTTTATCTTGTCAGTTGAGAAATTAAATGCAGAAACTTCGCAATATTACTATTCGTCTAATGATGTTAGTGATACTTGGTTTGTTATGTTTGATATTTGGTGGTGTGAGTGCATATAGTGCATGGTCTTTATCGCAGATATCTAAAGGTAATCAAGCCGATAATCAAATAATAAAACAAATGGCAGCGTTAAGTCAGGGAAATGATCAGTATTTTCGATTTGTGACTCGTTTAAATCGAGTTATCGAGCAAAAAGCAGCAGGTAAAGAAGTTGATTTTACACCTTCACAAATAGCCATGAATAATATGGAAAAACAGCTAGAATATATGAAATCTGTTTCTCCAGGCCCAATGGATGAAAAAGTTTCTCAAGAATTGATGACTGTTTGGCAATCCCTTTTTGAACAAGGGGTTAAACGTCAAATGTATCTAGCAAGAAACGGCACTATTGCTGAATATGAACATCATGCAAAAAATATTACTCCTGCATTAAGTCGAGAATTAGGTACAGTAACTGAAAATTTTAACCACATTGCCAATATTAAAATTGATAATACTATTTTAGAAGTTGATGAGTTGATGAGTTGATTAGCTTAACTCAAAAGGTAATTTTGATTAGTGTTATTTTAGGCGTGATAATTTTAATTCTAACTGATCGCTATTTAGTGGTTATGTTACAAAGCCATTAGAAAGTATTCGCCAGCATTTTATAAAAATTACTCAAGGTGATCTAAGCCATTCACTTAAGCCATTTGGTGATAATTGTGCCGGTAGATTGATTCCATTATTAATGGAGATGCAAAATAGTTTACACGACGCGGTAAGTACTATTCGTATGGGAAGTGAAAGCATTTATCGTGGAGCATCTGAAATAGCAAAAGGAAATAACGATCTTGCCTCTCGAACAGAAGAACAAGCTACAGCATTAGAAGAGACAGCCGCGAGTATGGAACAAATTACTGCCGCGGTGAATCAGAATATGGAACATACTTATCAAGCCAGTGGGCTTGCTGATATTGCTTCAACAACGGTCGCGCGTGGAAATACATTAGCTGAATCGGTAGCTACAACTATGGATGGAATTTATGATAGCTCAAAGAAAATTGCAGATATTATTCATGTTATTAATAAAATAGCTTTTCAAACCAATATATTAGCATTAAATGCCTCGGTTGAAGCGGCTAGAGCCGGTGCGCATGGGCGAGGATTTATGGTTGTCGCGAATGAAGTGCGCAATTTAGCTGCGGATAGTGCTAAAGCTGCGAAAGAAATAGAAGTATTAATTACTGATTCTGCGTTACGAGTTAATCAGGGAACCAAACTCGTCAATGATATGGAATCAACTATGGAAGAGATCCTAATTGGGGTTAATCAAGTAACCACAATAATGAAGCAAATCAGTATTGCATCAGAAGAGCAAAGTAAAGGCATTGCACAAGTAAGTGTTGCAATAACTCAAATGGATGGAGTTACTCAGCAAAATGCTTCATTAGTTGAACAGGTTTCAGCTGCTGCTGTTTCATTAGAGCAGCAAACTGAAGGTTTACAGCTATCCGTGCAAAAATTCAATATTGCTAATCACAGTTAATTTATAGCAGTAGAATAAAATTTAAAAATGTGTCTAGGTAGTAGGTCTTTACTCATTAGACACATTATATTTAACAATCTAAATGCGAAATTAGCTTTATGTCTTAAATTAACGGATAAAAATTTATATGATTATCTTCGAACTACTAACTTGATCGCTGATTGAGTATCGATGTGTGGTATCAATAAAATATTATTTAAAACTATATAAACTAATCTTAATATAAAAGGGGAACACTCTTTTTCTATTAGCAGTAGAAATCTTCTACCCTTATTTTAATTATTGATTAATCTATATTAAAAAATTTTTTAGCTTAGCTGAGATATATTATTTAATTAGTTCATCAATCAATCAATGATGATGTTTGATTGGTGAAATGAAAAATGATTTACAACGGGCGCTAATATAGAATCATAGCGATTATAAAGATAATTATTGATGATACTAAAAATATAGCGCCAGAATTCTAGAGCATTTTCTTTATATATTGTTCTGTTTTATTTATTACATCCTTATGATGTGGATGATTAACATAAGCTGTATTGATAGTTTTATCAATATCTCGAATAACCAATTCTTTCTGTTTAGTTGTTAAGGTTAGCAAGAGAGACTTTAAAACGACCTTTAAAGCGGCAACCTCATACTCGATATTGATGACTTTTTTTTCCATAAGAACCTCAAGGATCTTGTTTTTCTTCTGCTGTAGGAATATTTATTTTGCATAGTAATTAATTATTTAAATAATTCCAAGGGAAAAGTGTTGTAGAAAGTAAGAAGGTGATTTTTAAGTTAAATTTATTAAATTAGAATGAAAAATTATTTAAATTTAGGATGAGATAAACGAATTTTTTGCTAGAAAGTTTTGATTGAATAAATTTAGCTTAGGGTGATAATAAATATGAGAAATTAAATTATAAGAAGATTTTAAAACATAGATAGGATGCTTGGGTATACATCCCATATAAAAATTAATTTTTATTTTACCAATAATGATAAAAATAGAATTAAGCCTGAGTAAGTTTTTTTACATATTGTTCAGTAAGATTGATAACCTCATTAAGCTGCGGATATTTGCTTGAAGTATCTTCAATGACTAAGGATATATTGCCTAACATATCGCGCCGCTGCTTGTCACTTAAAGTAGAAAGTAAAGATTTTATGACAATCTTTAGTGCAGCGATCTCACATTCGATTTCTTTTAAGTTTTTATCCATGATTTACCTGTCCGTATTTAATGGATTGGTAATATAGGTAAATTTTTCGTCTATCACAATTAGGGAGTTATATTATTTAGAGATATATCGCACATTATACCTAATACTTTAAATTAATATCAATTAACAAAAAAATAACTATCAAACATTTACCCTATTTTCTAATTTGCATTTTTAATTTTTTGATTGCTATTGTGTTTACATAAAAATCATAGAGTAGTCATTTTTGATCCTATGGATACTTTTTGGTTTTGGCTATTTTTTGGATATAGCGATGATTCAATTATAACTAAAAACAGGAATCATCTTTTTTTGATTGTTAATTATGGATAAAAAAGTTAGCTATTATCATTTGTATAGCAGCCTATTTATTTTTAAAGTAGAAAAACAAACAAATGATAACAGCAGAAATTAAATAAGTTATTTCGCTATCGAGTAGATTAAATATCATTACTTAGTCGTAATTAGAAAACGAACCTAATAACTTAATAGTAGATTACTAGGCTCGTTTTATTTATTTTTTATTTCTGATTGTGCTTAACAAAAGCGACATAAGCATCAACCCAATGTTGCATAAAATTAGCACTTTTTTCTGAAAAATGCCCATTTTCAACCATACCGTCATACCATTTTAAAAAGCATTCAGGTTGGTTTAATGTTGGCATATTTAAGAAGGATAAAGAGTTGCGTAAATGTTGTTGAGCGATAGCAGTACTGATATTACCAATGGAAACACCGATAATACCAGCAGGGATATTATCCCATGCGTTAGTCCCATAAGGTCGTGATGCTTGGTCTAGTGCGTTTTTAAGTACACCTGGAACAGAACGGTTATATTCGGGGGTAACAAAAATAATACCTTGGCACTCTTTTATTTGTTGCTTGAAATGTATTACAGCTTCTGGAGTACTATTATCATCATCTTGATTATAGAGAGGAAGAATGCCTATATCGAGAAACTGAAATGTAAAGTCTTTTGGAAATAGCGGGATGAGTGCATTTGCTGTTTGTTTATTGTACGAGTCTTTTCTTAAACTTCCAACAACAATACCAATTTTAAAACTACTCATTTTAGTTCTCCTATATTGAAGGATAAAACGAAAATCAATTACATTTTTGATATTCGTATTCTGATATTATCCTGATAATAAGAAACAGCAATAAAAATTAAATAAAGAAAATACACGTAAAATACGTAAATAAATGATAAATTTAGTATTATTATTTTTATTATTATCTGGTATCCTTTTCTCAAGAAAAACTTAATCACAGGCTAAAAAAAAGATAATATTATTTACTAAATAAAGGTTGTATTCATTTTTTGATGTTTTTTGTGTGATGTATGTTGTGTTTTAAGCATAAACAAACAAAACAACAAGGTTGCTCGTTGCTACCTAAGGCTTCGGCTTATTTATTTAGTATGCAGTAGGTAATAGAAAATTATAATAAAATGGCTTAAAATGCGACAACTCATACGCTCTTATTTAAGTCTGATCGGAATTAAGGAAAAATGATGTCCTTATTAAAATATAAAAAGAATGTTCTTGCTGTGTTTATGGCAACTAGCACTATTGCTTTATCAGGGTGTGTTTGGTCATCACAAAGCCAACCCGTTGAGACGCCAGCCCAAACATCAGCGCCAGTATCGGCACAAAATCCTGCGCCTAATACGACTACACAGCCAACCGCAGCGGCACAACCTATTTCCATGACACCTACTTTAGGATCGGAAAATAGTGGTTTAGATACACAAAAATTAGGATTAGCACCACAAAGTACTTGTATCAAGCAACTTGACTCCTTAAAAACATTTTCTCCCTCAGATTATCAATCAATGATGGGGGCATTTAAGGAAATTAGTGAAATCAATGCGATGTACCGTAGTGTTCAAGGTACAGCAAGCAAAGATAGCTTAGATCTTTTAAGAATGAGTATTGAGTCGAAGACGGAAGTATTGTGTGCGAAAGTTCGCTATCTCTCTGTAATGTCAGTGAATTCGACATTGAAAAAACTAGGTGAATAATAATCATGAAATTAAAGCAGAGTGTTTGTCTTGCTTTTATGTTGTTTCCGGCTTTGTCATTTGCTAATAATGAGTTTAATTCTGTTATTGAAGACTTTGACCGTTATTTTGAAACTCAAGAGCCTCAGAAACCACTAAAAGTTGATCCTAAACCATCTGCTGTTAATTCATCTTCATCAAGAACGGGACAGGTAAGAGGGGCAAATACTGCAACCGCCAAGTCTCAACAAATAAAAACAGAATCAAAAGTAACGCAGCCAACAGTTAATAAAACAGATAATCAGGTGATAGTGCCCAATGGTACACCTGATATCACGTTGTCTGAAAACTGTCCTGTACCTCAAATTGATTATGCTAAAATAAATAACGACTACACTCGTTATTTAACACCATTACTTTCTTTCGTTCCTATTAAGCCACAGTTTTCAGCTGACGACTTAAATCGATATAGTTATAGCAATAAACCGACTGTTTATAATCCACTTGATCTTTATACTGGTGCGCGTTTTCCAAAACAATCACGTAATGAAAATGCACTGTTAGATATTTTCCCTGGTGCATTTTATTCAATTACAGCTATTCCATTCCATTTTGCTTATCAATTTAATCGTTCTTTGCTTGATCACAAGCAACCTCTGTTTAATAAAGAGTTATTAAATAGACTAGCAACCACGAAAGAGAAATATCAAACATTACATAAACAGTTTACTGAGCAAGCAAGTGTTATTGCCCAGTATTCTGAAAAACTCTTACATGCCAATGCACAAATTCAGCAATTACAAACAGAATTAACGCAAACAGAAAAAAAACTGGTGCTGGCAAATGATCTATTAAAAGATAACACTCTAAAAGAGACGGTTACTCATCTGCAAACTGAGTTAGATAAGACGGAAAAAGAGCGTAATTCCTTAGCTGAACAACTTGCAGAAAAAGAAAAAACATTATTGGCTTCAACAGAAAAAAATAATGAGTTTGTAAAGCTACAACAAGAATTTGAGTCACAAAAAGATGTACTCAAAGACTTAGAAATAAAAGCGGCAGATCTTGAAAAAGAAAAAGAGCTAATTCAGTCACAATATGCACAAGCGCAAGCTTTATTAAAAGACGATACGGCTAAGAAAGAGATTGATAAGTTACAAAGCTCATTAACAGATATCATGAATGAGCATGAAAAATTAACTAACCAATTAAACGAAAGACAAGCATTGTTGGTTAAAGTAGAGAAAGAAAAAGAAGATATACAAGGACAATATGTACAAGCTCAACAGTTATTCAATCAAAATGATGAGCAGAAAGATCAAGAGATTGCTAGATTACAGGCATTAAAAGATAAAGAAATAGAAAAATTACAAGCAACTTTAGAATCAGTACAGAATGAGCAGAATAAACTCACTAATCAGTTAACTGAAGTACAAGCTAAATTTGCTCAAGTCGAAAAAGAAAAAGAGAATGTGCAAGCTCAATATGCACAAGCTCAGACTTTATTAAAAGATAATACAGCTCAAAAAGAACTCGAAAGACTTCAAAGCTTAATATTAAACATTACTGCTGAGCGTGAAGATGTTGCTAAAAAACTAGCAGATAATCAAGCGTTACTAACACAAACTCAGCAAGAAAATAAGCAACAAGTTGATAATCAATTACAAGAAATTACGCAGTTAAAAACTCAATTAGCTAAGAGTCAGCAAGAACAAGAGAAAATTAATAAATCATTATTATTAGCTCAACAGCAAAATGCAGACGCAGATGAAAAACTAAAGGTTATTCCTGAGCTAAAACTACAGCTAGACAGTAAAGTAAAAGAATTAGCAGATCTCAAAAAAGGATTATCTGCTGGCGAAAAAGCCATTGAAACTTTAGTCGCTGATAAAAATAATTTGATTACTAAATTAGAAAAAGCACAAAGTGATTTAACGGCCAAATATCAGGCATTAGATAATCAATATAAAGAAAGTAATATTGCTATTGCTCAGTTAAATGTGAGCAAAATAGAGAATGAAAAAGCGTATGCTTTATTAGAAAAACAATTTGCTGAAAAACAGGATGCTATTAATAAATTAGCAACGCAATTAGAACAAGCAAAAGCTCAGTCAGAACAACAGAACACAGAAAATACGCAATTAATTGCTTCATTGAAACAACAACAAGCCGAATCTACTGCACAAGTTAAACAGCAAGAAAGTACATTAACAAATGCCCAAAAAGAGCTTATTGATGTTACTAAACAGCTTGAAGCTCAACGTGTGTTAACCAAAACTCTGGAAGAGAAAGAGTTAAAATTAAATGAGCAACTAAAAGCGAAAGAAGCAGAATTAGTCAAAACGAATACTGATACAACGAGTATCCAAAAAGAAAATAAATCACTCAAAGAACAACTAGAAAAAGTGATGGGTGAAGGGCAAATGATCTCAGGACAACTTGCATATGCGTATTCCATTATTGGAAAAGATAATGCTCAGCGAAATAAAACGATTCTTTCGGATATACAAAAACAAAATTATATTCAGTATGATGACAACACCTACTTTAAAATATTAAAACAGGGTAAACCGGTTGATTCTATTTCGAATAAGACGGTAGTTTTCGTTATGCATGAAGAGCTTACAGATGGTACGGTAACACTCAATTATGATAAGTCTAATCCGCTTATTTTGCCTTATCGTCAGTTACCACTACCATTGAATACCTTTATTGCTAAGGCAGGTATCAATGGTAAAGCTAAAATCTATATTAAGCCTGGTGGTGGTTATGGTAAAAATGGTGTTCCGGGTCAAATACCACCCGAGTCTATGTCTATTGTGACTGTTGAAATATTAGAAATTAAATAGCCTTCGAGAATATCAGCTCTTCTATTCCTTTGGGTTTAGATGAGCTGAGTCGTTATTCACGCCATAAAAAATTATCATTATTTAAACATAGTGACCTTTCAAGTAGCCAATCTTTTAATTTTTGACAATTATCGTGATGTTCAGGAATTGTTTTTAATATATCCCAAAGTGGCTTTAAGATCTCTGAGTGTGGATAAATAGCTTGAATATATTCTCGAGTATTTTTTATTTCAACAGTAAAAATAGGTTCGATTTTCCATGCATCTAAAAGTATTTTTAACTCTTTGCTTAATAAATCTTCGATAAGCATTAGTCTTACCTTATCTGCATCTAGTTTTATATTAATATCATCTAAAGATAAAAAAGAATCAGCATTATTTGATGGTTGTTTTTCTTCAAATAGCTTAATGTTATTACATTGATTAATTTGTAACTCCAAATCTCTTTTTATTTTATAAAGAGAGAATAACTGTGGAGCGATATGGTTAACCCACCAAATAAAAAGAGGTTTGATTACAGATTGAATAAGGCGCAGGTGTTCTGTGATGTTCACTGTAGCATCAAGAGAATCATTCCATTTTATATCTAAAGGTAAGGAATTATCAGATGAAAGGCTTGAAACACGAGCTAATTCGATAATATCTCTAATATCATTTTTTGACATTTCAACCGAGCAATGTTTTTTTCGTAAAAACCAGGTTGATTGCAACAGGCTATCTAAATCTTCTCGACATAAAAGGCGCGATAAGACTTTTATCTGTTTTTCATTAACATCTTCGTCGTTAAAAAATGAAGAAAACTGAAGATTAAATAAATTATCTACAGTTTTCATATCATTATTAGCCATTATTTTTTTTAGTGAATCTAGATCACGGTAATAATGGTGCTGATTGTTTTTTATCATAATATTTACTCTCTCGTAAGGATAAATTTCAAGTATTCTAACGATGAATAGATTTTTTATATTATGATATTCGTCTGTATTTTTTATAATTTCAACTTGAGATTTCGTGCTTTGCTTGGTGTCATGTTGAAGCGACGATGATAACTTTGTGTGAAGTAAGATTGGCTAGAGAAACCGGACTCCATTGAAATATCCACAATACTCATTTCAGTGGTTAGTAATAGCTGGTGTGCGTAAATAATTCTTCTTTCACATATCCATGTTCTTGGTGATGTACCATAAACATGGCTGAACAACTCTTTAAATGTGGTTAGTCCCATACCAAACTCACGAGCAAATTGTTTTAATTTCCAATTTTTTAAATGGTTTTTTTCCATGAAAATTTGTAAGCGGTCAACTTGGCGATGGCTTAATTGGCGTAATAATGCCATAAGGTCAGAGCCTTGTTCTGTCGAGAGTAATAAGATTAAAAGTTCTTCAATACGTAATTGGGTAAAAGTATTAGGACAATCTTGAGAAAATAAATATTCAAAACCATTATTGCAAAAATGAATAAGAGGGGAGTCTTGAAAGCAAATAAAAGCTGAAGAAAAAGTTTCATCTCGTTCTATATTACTAAGAATATCACTGTACTTTGACATGAAATTTCTTAAAAAATCATCAGGCAGTGGAATATAGATTGTTTCACAAGGCTCAGCATTTTGTGTTTTTATTGTATAATTTCCCTGTTGCAGGAAAAGTACTTGGTCTTGTTCTACCAAAACTGTATCGGTACAGTTTTGTAATATGAGCGCATTCTTTCTTATAAGATATAAAGCTTTTTGATCACTTTCTAATATTTGATATTGTGGATATAAATAAGTTTTTTTTTGAATAGCACAATCATTTAGATTATTTTCACTGCATTGTATTGTATTCATTTTTCGCCCAAAATTTATTTTATAAGTATCACTATATTTTAAAAATTAATAAATAGAGAGTTTTAAAAAACTGTCTTTTTATTATTGTACCGTTATTAAAAATAAAAAAGAGAATGTTTTCTTTATTCTAATGTGGTTTTTTTTTAGATATTAGACATCGATATAACCATTGGTGATTTAAGATAAGTGATTTTTCTTAATTTAATGTCATTTTTAATGAATTGCAAAAAAAAATTAATTAAGCCAAATTTAATGGAAAAAAATAAAATGATATAGTCATGAAAATTTGTAACTTATTATTTACAGATATTATATGAATGGCTAAACTAATTTAATTACAATAAGTTATGGATGATTAATTTCTTTACAGTGTAAAATATTCAGCTATAAATTATAGAAATAAAGAGCTTAGATAAAATGTGATTTATTTCAATTTAGTTAAAATATAATTGGTTATTGTAAATAAATATAAGTGAAATACTTTAAATAATTAACAATTAAAAATAAAACCATAAGTTTATAATTCATTACTTTATTGTTTCATTTGTATCTTTTATTCGTGATCTTTTTGTCGATAACTTTTAAAATTTGATGCTAATGTATTGCTTTCCAAATTTAAATTATGAACATTTATTTTAATTACACGAAAAAATAAATAATAATAGGCAAAAGCATATTTTGTAGACGGAGTAATTTATCAAAAAAATCTATTTAAAATAGATTAAATTTTTCATTACGTGACGTTGATCTCATATTTTTTTAATTTAACTTATATTCCTCCCTAATAAAAAAATATTTTAAATGATGAGTTTTTTTGAATGATTTCTTGGGTGAATATTACGATTGATAAATAGATGTTAATTTTACATAAAAAGCGACAATCAATAAAAGATTAATAATGTTACGAAAATCAAATTTAAATCTAAGCTATTAAAAATTAAGCTATTAATATTATCTATGACGTTAATTTTTTCTAAAAGCAAACCAATAAACTGAATAGAAATAGTGGCCCTATTACTGCAATTATATTTGATGATTATTTATTAATATAGTGAATGCATTAGTGTATTTATTGTCAGGGAGGTAGAGTTGCAGCTAATTATGGATAATAAGCGAACACAGCAAAATATTATATTTAGCGGGATATGGGTTATTTGGGTTATCGCATTAATTGCTTTTTGGCGTTACAAAATAGCGGGCGAGTTTTTGATTATCCTTATCCTAATTTTTAGCATTATTATTTATTCTATGACTTTGAGGTTAAAAAAAACAGCTATGTTTAGTCGTAAAACTGAAATACCAAAAGCTGCGGAGCCAATTACTACAGTAATTACTGAAGAGAAAAAACCGATGCCAGAACAACGCCTGTATACCATTATTGCCAAGGGCTCGGTATTTCAAGGTGATATTAATGTTGAAGGTGATATCCAAATATGGGGAAAAGTCGCTGGAAATATCAATGTAAAAGATGGTGTGATCCGAGTTATGCATGCAGGTCAAGTTGAAGGTGAATTAGCAGCGCCAGATATTATTATTGATGGTTTTGTTAAAGGAATTTGTGCAGCTAATAACTTAGATATTTTGGAACATGGTGAATTGCGTGGTACAAGTCGTTGCGGCAGCATGTCGATTAAACGTGGTGGTATTTTCACCGGACAATCAGAACAGGTAGAGCATCAAGCTAAAGCCGTTGCTCAACAGCGAGTCGTTTCTATTAAAGAAGGTACCCATACTAATAAAGAGAAAGATGTAGCGCCAGTAGAAATGCCACTTAAAGAAAATAAAAAATAAAAGACCCTTTTTCTTTTCATCGTTTGCTATTTATTCTATTTTATCATTATTGTCTTAGAGCGAATAAAAAGAGAATAACGTTGAAATTAGAAACTCCCCGACTACAACTGCGAAAATGGCGTGAAAGTGATAAAGCGCCATTTTTTTATCATATTAATTCTGATGTTGATGTAATGCGCTATTTTCCTTCGGTATTAACGCAGGCTGAAAGTGATAAACTCGTTGAGATGATTAAAGATAAATTTATTCAGCAAAATGGCTGGGGACTTTGGGCTGTGGAATTAAAAGAGACTGAAGAGTTTATCGGTTTTGTCGGACTTAATATTCCTCAAGCAGTATTACCTTTTAACCCTTGTGTTGAAATTGGTTGGCGTATTGCAAAAACACATTGGCGTAAAGGTTATACCTATGAAGCAGCAATAGCGGTATTAAAATTTGCTTTTGAGCAGTTATTTCTTAACGAAGTAGTCGCATTTACCGCAATATCAAATATACCTTCGCAAGGCGTTATGAAAAAGCTGGGTATGACCGAAACTGAATACTTTTTACATCCAGCATTAGATAAAGGGCATCCTTTAGCTGAGCATGTATTATATAAGCTAAGTAAACAGGATTTTATTTTTCCGTCGAACGTGTAGAACTACGTTTAACAGGTAATGGGGGAATAGGCTTTTTATCATCAATAAGATGTCTAATCGCTAGAATTGGGTGATAAATTAGCATTCTAGGCCCTGCCCAACGCATAATTTGTTTCATTGTCTCTCTTTTTATGGGTTGATAACAATGAATTGGACACTGTTTACATGCTGGCTTTTCTTCGCCATAACGACACTTATCTAATCGGTTGTAAGAGTAATCAATAAGCTGCTGATAATAGTTTTGTTCAGGTTCAGGGTGGTTGCGGGCATAAAGCAAAACCATTTTTTGAATTGTCTTTTTCTCTCGGTGAATTCTTTTACCTGACATATTTTTCTCTCTAAATAATATGTTGCATTTATTATGCATCTTATCACTTGTGCCTGTATGATGCTAAAAACTTATTTAGTGAAATAAAGTGAATTTTTTTATTAAAAACACTTTTCTTTTTTCTTAGAATATAATACTGTATTTATATACAGTTTATTTGTTTTTGAACGGTGAAAACCATGCGTGTGGAAATTCTATTTAGTAAGCAATCTAAAATTACAGAGTCATTATTTCCGCTGTTAGAGCTCGAACTAAGAAAAAAAATCACTCCAGAATATCCTGATATGCAATATCGTATCGCTTTTAGCAGTATGAATTCAATTCAAGTTACAGGTGTAAAAGATGAAACTAAACATGAGCATATTATGGAACTTATTCAGGGTGTTTGGGAAGACGACAGCTGGTTACAAACAGACGACGAATAAAGTGATATAAAAATAGATTAAGAAAATTGCCAGTAATAAATTATTTTCAAAATAAATCACTGGCAATTTATAAAACTAGTGGCGACAAATCTTACTTTCACTGGTTGTGAATCCACCTTCAGCAGGAATGAACTTACCTTTCCTTTCTAAAAAATCCACAAGCTGAGATGCAGTCATATTTTCAGCTGAACAAGTATGAAAAAGTGAGTCATTGCCAAATTGTTGGTGAATTGCTTCTATTAACGATTCTTTTGTGAATGCGGTTTCAGACGATAAGATAAAATGCAAAACTTCATGGCCATGTATAGAAGACATAATTAGCATCCTAAAAATAAAGATATATTAATTATGCATCTTTTACTGTGAGTAACTTTGTTTTTAATCATAAAAGCGATGACATAATGCCATCGCTTTTAAATACTGATTATTTTTCAGCTTGTTGAAGTAACTTCTGCATTTCATCTTTTAAATGAAGCTTTTCTTTTTTTAGTTTTACCACTTCATCATTATAGCCTGCACCATTAGGTCCTTCTAATTTAGCTATTTCTTGATCCAACCGATTATGTTTATCAAAGAGGGCTTGAAAGCGAGGATTGCTATCTTTTAACTGAGCAACTAAAGTTTGTTGATCTGAGAACATATAACCTCCTAAAAAGAGAAATTGGGATCTCTATTTCAGTATAATCATTGAGCGATTGTCTGCACGGTGATATATCACAAATTTACATTTCATTAGAATAAGAGCTATTTTCTTTTAAAAAATTATTCGGAATTATCCTCTCATAGTGATATCTGCTAAGGTGTTAGCATTCAACTAATAAAAATATTAGTTGTAAGATGATTATTAATAGAAACATCTAAGCTAAATTATTATCAGCGTGATATCGCTGTAAAATGGAGAAAATGATGAATAAAGTAATTTTAACTTTAGTTGCAGCAATGTCTTTATCTGCTTGCGCTCAAGCAGTTGATGGTTTAGAAAAAGTAGCACCTTATCCAAAAGCACAAGACAATCAAGTACGCCATGTTATAGAACTAGAGAAAAAAGATAACGAGAGTAATTACCAAGTCGAATTAATTGTTGGTAAAGAGTCAATGGTAGATTGTAATCGCCAATGGTTTGGCGCTGAGCTAGATAAAAAAGATTTAGAAGGTTGGGGTTATGACTATTATGTCGTCGGCGATTTAAGTGGCCCAATGTCGACGATGATGGGATGCCTTGATAATACGAAAAAAGCAGAATTTGTTCAGGCAAATATGGGACAAGACGCTTTTATCCGTTATAACAGTAAATTGCCTATCGTTGTTTACGCACCTACTGGTGTTGATGTTAAATATCGTATTTGGTCTGCTGCTGATGCAGTGCAAGATTCTGTAAAAAAATAGAATTCAATTAGGCTAATAATATAGCGAAAAAAAATAAAGCCCTTTGTATAATCAGAGGGCTTTTTTTATGTTATCTGATAACAAGTACTGACATTTTAGCATGACGTACAATTGATGACGCCGTCGAACCTAATAAATAAGATGAAACGTTAGGTCGATGTGAAGCTATTGCAATTAAGTCCGCATCAATGTGACGAGCATATTCTAAGATTTCATCTTTTGCGTTACCAATACCCACATTGCAAACAATTTGCTCATCAGGAATTTTAGTATCTTTAATCATTTCTTGCAGAGCGATAAAGGCAAGGCGAGTACGTTCTGATGAATCTTTAAATTTTTCAGGAATAGCTGCAAACTCGATACCAAAGAAAAGTTCAGCATTAGGAATAACAGTGAGGAAGTGGATCTCTGGCTTACCAACCTTTGCAATTTGTTCAATATGGGAGATCAGTTCCTGAGACAGTTCGTCTTCTAAAATATCGATTGGAACTAGAATTTTTTTGTACATTACAAACCTCACTTAATGTTAGTCAAAGGATATCTTCTATTATCGCTTAATATAAAAAAATAGCTGTGATCTGTGTTCTAAATAATAGTGAGAATGATTACTTCCACGCTTTAAAATAATAAAATAACAATCACTAAATTAATACGACCTAAATTAGCTTACGACTTAACTCTTTGACAGTATAGATATAAATACATTTTTTTAAAGTCGCCTATAATTAATATTATCTATCAATACAAAATGAATAAAAGAATGATTATCAATTATATTATTGTTCTGTATCTATAGGATTTTATTGATAAAAATTAAAGACAATAAGGTCTAAATATGGCATATTAATAAAGAATGACATCTCAATATGATGTCTGGACAGCAATCTTAGTCCCTAAACAGGATTGTTATTCAGAGTCGTCCTTTATCCTCACCAATGAGTTATGGATCCTGAAATAACCTATGGAACTCTATTTTTCACCTGTTAATAGAGTAGGCTATTTAAAACAGAATAAGATAATCACTATGACACATAATCACATTGATGATATTGAGTTAGATCTGGCTGATAATAGCCAGTTAGAAAAGTTTAAAGCGGCAAAAAAAAGCACGCTAGTTAGCGTTTTCGTTAATATCATTTTATCTATTTGGCAAATAGCGATTGGTTTTTTTTCACACTCTCAGGGCTTAATTGCTGACGGAATTCACTCACTGTCTGACCTGATTGCCGACTTTGTGGTACTGATTGCTAATAAAGGGAGCCAGAAGCAACCCGATGCTGATCACCCTTATGGGCATTTTCGTTATGAAAATGCAGCTTCACTGATTTTGGGAACTATTTTATTAATTGTTGGCTTAGGTATGGTGGTATCAGCAATACATAAAATGTTTGATCCTTCGGCTATTCCGGAAGTTCACAGTATTGCTTTATATGTTGCGTTATTAGCATTAGCTGCTAAAGAAGGACTATTTCGTTATATGCTACGTGTAGCGAAACGAGTTGATTCAAATATGCTTGTCGCTAATGCATGGCATGCACGTTCTGATGCAGCATCCTCTTTGGTTGTCGCTATTGGTATTATCGGAAGTCTTGCAGGATTTAAATTTTTTGATCCGTTAGCAGCACTTATTGTGGGTATTTTTGTTGGTCGAATGGGTTGGCGTTTTACTTATCAAGCACTGCAAGATTTAATGGATAGAGGCGCCGATGAAGAAACGCTAGCGGAGATAACCAATATATTGGAGAGCACTCCGGGTGTTAAAGGTATTCATGATTTAAAAACACGCCGCGCAGGGGATTATTTCTTAGTTGATGTCCATATAGAGGTTGCAGGGGAATTAACCGTTAAAGAAAGCCATGACATAGTTGTTAAAGCACGTAATAAAGTTTTGCAAAATAAACAGATATTAAGTGTTATGGCGCACGTGGATCCGGCTTAATTCATTGAGATTGAGTGTAATCAATAAAAGGTAATGTAATATATTCATTACCTTTTTCTTATCTAGAATAAATTAATTGAGATATTCTATTCGATTAAAAATTAACACAATTCTCTTTTACTTTATCTTTTAATGCGGCAATTAAATTATCCACTGCGCATTGTGCCATTGCATAACGCGTTTCTTTGGTTGCCGATCCAATATGTGGAACAGCCACGACATTTTTCATCGCTAATAATGGTGATGAAGCAGAAAGCGGCTCTTTTTCAAATACATCTAATCCTGCTCCAGCAATTTCTTTTTGCTCTAGCGCTGTTATTAAGGCTTTTTCATCAACCACTGCACCTCGACCTGCATTAATTAAATAGGAGTCTGGTTTCATTAATGAAAATTGCGCTTTGCTGATTAAATGGTGCGTTTCTGCGGTTAAAGGAAGTGTGATACACACAAAATCTGACTGCTGCAATAATGTTTCTAATGAGCAATAAGTTGCATTAAAACGATCATTTACTTCTGCATATTCAGTTCGAGATTGATAAAGAATTTTCATATCAAAACCAAAATGAGCGCGTTTGGCTAACGCTTTACCAATACGACCCATACCAATAATCCCCATGGTTTTATGATGAACATCAGTGCCATACCAATCAGGTGTAATTCCTTTTAACCATAAGCCTTGCTTAATATTATCAGCGAGTTCAGGAATGCGTCTTGAAACAGATAATACAAGTGCCATCATAGTGTCAGCAACGGTGTCAGTAAGTACAGTCGGAGTATGCATCAACTTAATGTTGCGCTCAGTGAGGGCTTGCACATCAATATTATCATAGCCAACAGAGATGGTTGAAACCGCCTTTAAGTTAGGTGCTTGTTCGATAAAGTGTTTATCTATATTTCCACCAGCACCTAATAGTCCAGAAGCATTAGCTAGTGCAGTACAAAAGTCCGCCGAGTCAAAAGAGAGTGAACGAAATTGTTTTATTTCAGCAAAACTTGCTAATTTTTGCTGTAAGTCTTCTGGTAGGTCTTGATAAAGCACGACTATCGGTTTCATTATGTTCTCCTAACGGAAGGGGTTATAAGGCTTGATACGATTTATTTTTTTAACAATTGTTATTGAGAATATTCTCAGCCCTCTTATACATATTACAAGGGGTGTTAATAAGGTATGATAAAACCCAAGTAATGTCAGTTTTATCAGATTATTAGCGCATTAAATGAGATGTAATCGTTCTCTTTTTTATTGTGATAAATACGATAGTAAAAATAAACGATTTTTCATTAAGATGCCCAGTCTATTGTAATACTGATATAAAAATTATTTTTTATTATCTTAAATAACAGGAAATGAGTGTAAACGTTTACACTAAATGTCGGTTTGATCACGAAAATACTTTGTTGATCTTGTTAAACTCATTGTCAATGAGCAGAAACCGTCTTTAGCTTTCCTTTGAAATGAATGAAAAGAGGTGAATGTGGAAATACTAGTCACAGGTGGAATGGGATATATCGGAAGCCATACTTGCGTACAAATGATTGAAGCAGGAATGACGCCAATTATTCTGGATAACTTAAGTAATGCCAATGAAGAAGTGCTTAATAGAGTTGAGGCACTCACAGGAAAACGTCCACTGTTCTACAACGGTGATATTCGCGATGACAAATTATTAGCATCAATTTTTGCTCAGCATACAATTCAATCCGTTATTCACTTTGCAGGATTAAAATCCGTGGGTGAGTCGGTTCAAAAACCAATTGAATATTATGACAATAACGTGAATGGCACTTTAGTTTTAGTGCGTTGTATGCGTGACGCGGGTGTAAAAAGCATTATTTTTAGTTCATCTGCAACCGTTTATGGTGATCCACAAACAGTACCTATTACTGAAGACTCACCTGTGGGTGGCACAACCAATCCATATGGCACCAGTAAATATATGGTAGAGCGTATTTTATCTGATTTATATGTTGCTGATGAAAGCTGGTCAATTAGCTTATTACGTTATTTTAACCCAGTAGGGGCTCATCCATCTGGCTCTATGGGGGAAGATCCTAAAGGTATTCCAAACAACTTAACGCCTTATATCGCTCAGGTTGCTATTGGTCGTCGTGAAAAAGTTGCTGTGTTTGGTAGTGACTATCCGACTAAAGATGGTACCGGTGTTCGCGATTACATTCATGTGATGGATTTGGCTGATGGTCATATTGCTGCACTAAATGCACTGGGTAAGAAAGCGGGTTTGCATATTTATAACTTGGGTACAGGTAATGGTACTAGCGTTATTGAAATGATTGAAGCGTTCCGCAAAGCCAGTGGCAAAGATATTCCTTATGAACTGCAACCTCGTCGTCCTGGTGATATTGCTGAGTGCTGGTCAAGCCCTGCGAAAGCAGCCGCAGATTTAAAATGGAAAGCAATCCGTTCTATTGATGATATGGCTGCAGATGCTTGGCGTTGGCAATCAAAAAATCCAAATGGTTATCTGAAATAAGCGATTAAATGCTATCGGATAATCACTAATAAATAAGAGAGAAGATTATGTCGAAACTGATTTTTGATCCTGTTGAACATCCTCATCGTCGTTATAATCCACTTACGGGTCAGTGGGTTTTAGTTTCACCACATAGAGCGAAACGACCTTGGAATGGCAAAGATGAAAAACCTCAGATAGCGACACTTCCCTCTTATGATCCACATTGTTATTTGTGTCCTAATAATATGCGAGTTTCAGGTGATAAAAATCCTGATTACAAAGATACTTATGTGTTTAATAACGATCACTCCGCGTTATTGTCTGATGAATATAATGTAGCACCTTCTGATAATCCTTTATTTCAGACTCAATCTGTTAGAGGTATTAGTCGAGTTATCTGCTTTTCGCCTGATCATGGAAAAACTATTCCTGAATTACCTGTTAACCAATTACGTAAAGTCGTTGATACATGGGATAGCCAAATAGAAGAATTAAGTAAAGAATATCTCTGGGTTCAAGTGTTTGAAAATAAGGGTGAAACAATGGGGTGTTCTCAACCTCATCCTCATGGACAAATTTGGGCAAGTGATTTTTTACCTAATGAATTAGCGCGTAAAGATCACTACTTACGTAATTACTTTAATCAGCGAGGCAGCAATTTATTAATCGATTATGTTAATGCTGAGATTAAAGATGGAAGCCGTACTGTTGTTGAAACTGAGTATTGGATTGCAGTTGTACCTTATTGGGCGGCTTGGCCTTATGAAACTATGCTATTACCTAAAACGCATATTCGTAGAATGAGCGAATTAACCGATATACAGCGAGATGATCTGGCATTAGCAATGAAAAAGTTAACGAGTCGATATGACAACCTTTTTCATTGTTCCTTTCCTTATTCAATGGGATGGCATTTTGCACCATTTTTTAATGATGGTGAAAATATCGATCATTGGCAATTACATGCTCTTTATTACCCCCCTTTATTGCGCTCAGCTAGTGTGCGTAAGTTTATGGTGGGATACGAAATGTTAGCTGAAACGCAAAGAGATCTAACACCAGAACAAGCCGCTGCTAACTTACGTCAATTGAGCGATATTCATTATAAAAAACAGTCCTAATTCTGCCAGAAACCTAATTAACTTCAGTTTTAATTAGCGCGATTATTTGATGATTAAACAGATAAAAGAGTGCATCTCATTAATTGTGATGTAACGGATTATTATTACTTAATTTTAAGTTGAGGAACTATTATGCAGGCACTTATTAATAATGTGACTCGCTCATTTTCGGCCGCTTTTGGTTATACACCAACCCATTTTATACAAGCGCCGGGAAGAGTTAATCTGATTGGTGAACATACTGATTATAACGATGGTTTTGTTCTTCCTTGTGCCATTAATTATCAAATGGTGGTTGCTGCGGCAAAACGCACTGACGGTATTGTTCGTGTTATTGCTGTCGATTATCAAGATGAAACAGATCAATTTAATCTTGATTCTCCCATCGAATTTTTGGCTGATAAAATGTGGGCTAATTATATTCGTGGCGTAATTCATTTTTTACAGCAAGACAATTACCATTTTCAGGGTATGGATATTGCTATATCAGGTAATGTTCCACAAGGTGCGGGACTCAGTTCTTCAGCTGCATTAGAAGTTGCTATTGGACAAACAGTTAAAACACTTTATCAGCTTCCTATTAGTCAAAAGGCTATTGCATTAAATGGTCAAAAAGCAGAAAACCAATTTGTTGGTTGTAACTGTGGCATTATGGATCAGCTTATTTCGGCGTGTGGTGAAGAAAATCATGCACTTTTAATTGATTGTCGTTCTTTAGACACGACAGCCGTCACCATGCCTGAAGATATTGTGGTGATGATTATTAATAGTAATAAAAAGCGTGGTTTAGTGGATAGTGAATACAACACGCGTCGCCAACAGTGTGAAGAAGCTGCAAAAATATTAAATGTAACGGCTTTAAGAGATGCATCATTAGATGATTTATTGGTTAAAAAAGCGATAATGAGCGATGTGGTATATCGTCGTGCTCGCCATGTTATTACTGAAAATGATCGCACATTACTTGCGGCTGATGCTTTACGCCAAGGTAATTTACCTGTGTTAAGTCAGCTGATGGCACTGTCTCATCAATCAATGCGTGATGATTTTGAAATTACGGTGCCTGAAGTTGATGTTCTCGTCGATATTATTAAATCGGTTATTGGCGAACAAGGTGGCGCTAGAATGACGGGAGGCGGATTTGGTGGTTGTGTGGTTGCATTAGTCACACCTGATTTGGTTAGTAAGGTCACCGAAGCTGTTGTATCACAATATCAGGCAAAAACAGGGTTAAAAGAAACTATTTATGTCTGCTCTGCAAGCCAAGGAGCGGGCTATACGGAGGCAAAGTAATGGCAGCTAATGATATTCGTTTTTTTGAACCTGAACAAATGACGGCTCATCCAGCGTGGGATGGGTTGCCTGCGGAGATAGTCACTTTAAAAAATCGCCTTGGTATGTCCATTTCTATTATGGATATAGGAGCGACATGGCTAACTTGTATTGTTCCTGTGAATGGTGTTCGTCGAGATGTGCTATTAGGCTCACCTGATATGAACGCCCACAAACTACAAACCGCATATATGGGTGCTACTGTAGGACGTTTTGCCAATCGCATTGCGGGAAGTACATTTTCATTAGCAGAAAAGCAGTATGTTATTGCTGCCAATGAAGGTGAAAATACACTTCATGGAGGAAAACATAATTTTAGTCGTCGCCGCTGGAATATTGCTGCAAAATCAGCGCAATCTGTCACTTTTACATTAAAATCTCCCGATGGTGATCAAGGATTTCCGGGTAATGTTGATGTTTCTGTGACCTATATGTTAACGGATAACAATGAAGTTTTTATTAATTATCAAGCGATAAGTGATAAATCAACGCCACTTAGTTTAACTAATCATGCTTATTTTAATCTTGCCGGTGAGCATACTTTACGTACTGCACTTGAGCATGATGTATTTATATCCGCAAATCATTATTTAAAAAATGGTGCTGGTAATATCCCAACGGGTGAGTTCGTTGATGTGACTGGAACCAGTTTTGATTTTCGTAAATTAAAGCGAGTCGGGCGAGATTTTATGACCGATGAGTGTCAAAAAGCGGCTCATGGTTATGATCATGCTTTTGTTTTAGATAAACAAAAAACGGATGGGAAAACAGTCATTGCCACTGTAATTTCGCCTGAAGGTGAATTAAAAATGGATGTGATGACAACTATGCCATCAGTTCAATTTTATACTGCTAATTTCTTGGCTGAAACAAAGGGAAAAAGTCGTCGTTATGGCAATTATTCGGGACTCGCATTAGAGACTCAATATTTTCCTGACGGGCCAAATCACCCTGAATGGGGTGATAGCCAAGGGATCCTTCCTGCTAATCAGCAATGGAATAGCCAAACAATCTATAAGTTTTATCAGTAAATAAGAGAGGAAAGTGTAAACGCTTTCCTTTTCATCACTTATTTGATCTTTTTGCTTTTTAAATTTCCAAACTTCACTGATAATCCCTACCAATGCTTTTATAGCGAACTTTTTTTGTATTCAGATTAAATTTCAGGTTATTCCTTGGTGGTGAAATAAGGGTGACCTTATGAGGTGTATATGGCGACTATCAAGGATGTAGCAAAAGAAGCGGGTGTTTCTGTTGCAACGGTATCGCGAGTCATTAATAACTCGCCAAAAGCAAGCCGTGCTTCAATAGATGTTGTGAATACCGCGATGCAAAAATTAGGATATCGCCCTAACGCAGCGGCAAGAGCATTGGTTAATCAAAGTACGCAAACTTTAGGTGTGCTGGTACATGATGTGTCAGATCCCTTTTTTGGTACATTGGTTAAAGCCGTTGATAATGTTGCCAGAGATGCGGGAAAACATATTTTAGTTTGTAATGGCTATCATGATGCACAAGATGAGCGCCAATCAATCGAGCTTCTAATTAATAGCCGTTGCGATGGTTTAGTTATCCACTCTAAAGCATTAGGTGATGATGAATTGCTCGCTTACGCCAATGAAGTTAAAAGCATGGTGCTTATTAATCGTTTTATTCCGGAAATAGCACAACGCTGTGTTGCTCTTGATAATTATAAAGGTGCCTGGATGGCGACAGAACACCTTATTAGACAAGGCCATAGTAAAATAGCTTATATTTCGTCAACTCATAATATTGAAGATACCGCTCAACGACTTGCTGGATATAAAGCTGCTTTAGCCGCATATAAAATCGACTTACCAACCAGTTATATTGAATATGGTGAACCTGAAGGTGAGGGTGGTGAAAAAGCCATGACACATCTTTTAACTAAATCAATAGATTTTACGGCGGTGGTCGCTTACAACGATTTTATGGCTGCGGGTGCTTTATCGGTATTAGATGAAAATGAAATTCCAGTTCCTGAAAAAATATCAGTAATTGGTTTTGATGATGTATTAATTGCTCGTTATATTCATCCTCGCTTAACTACAGTGCGTTATCCTGTTCAAATGATGGCAGAACAAGCGGCAACACTGGCAATTCGACTTTCTCGCGGTGAAATATTAGAACAAAAACAGCGTATTTTTTCGCCAACACTTGTACAGAGAAATTCAGTATTTAATTTAAGCCATCTAAATCAGTCATAAAGCTAATTACTTTTTAGTTTTCTTTTTATTCAGTGGTTTCTAGTCGTGAGATTTGTGATTAGAAACCATATCTCCTTTTTATTTTCCTTTGCATATCTTCAATATCATCAATATAAAAGTACTTTGTTATTATACAATTATAAATTGTAATCGTTATCAATTTATTGGTGTTGTTCTTGTTTGTCTTTATTATTCTGTCTTTTTAAACATCCAAATATAGTTATAAAAATAGTTTTTTCATCAGACTATTTCTGTTTTTATGTGACGTAATCGTTTGTTTTACTATTTTGTAATGCATATTCGTAACATTCTCGATGAATTTGTGAAGAGAGTAACGGAAAAAGAGTGTGGAAACGTTTACATTTGTTCCTTCTCTATCTTACTCTGGGTCTGAAAGGATAATATTATGCATACAGAAGGTGTTGGATTAAGCACAATAGATTATGCAATCTTTGCCCTCTATGTTGTGATCATTATTAGTGTGGGATTATGGGTCTCTCGTACTAAAAATGGTGAAAAAAAAGGAACCAAAGATTACTTTCTTGCAGGTAAAACACTGCCTTGGTGGGCAATTGGTTCTTCGTTGATTGCCGCTAATATTTCAGCAGAACAATTTATTGGTATGTCTGGTTCTGGCTTTTCTATTGGTTTAGCGATCGCTTCTTATGAATGGATGGCGGCTCTTACGCTAATTATTGTTGCTAAATACTTTTTACCTGTATTTATCGAAAAAGGGATTTACACCATTCCTGAATTTGTCGAAAACCGCTTTAAAAGTCGTAATTTAAAAACGATCCTAGCGGTATTTTGGCTGGCGTTATTTATTTTCGTTAACTTAACTTCAGTTCTTTATTTAGGTTCATTGGCATTAGAAACTATTCTTGGTGTGCCAATGATGTATGCAATAGTGGGCCTTGCCCTATTTGCCGTGGTCTATTCTCTTTATGGTGGTCTTTCGGCTGTAGCTTGGACGGATGTGGTACAAGTCTTTTTCCTTATTTTAGGGGGCTTGTTTACGACAATATTAGCGGTAAGTTATATCGGTGGTGATGGAGGTATAACAGAAGGCTTAGCGAAAATGACCGCGGCTGCTCCTGACCACTTTAAAATGATTTTAGAAAAAGAAAATCCGCAGTTTATGAACTTACCAGGTATCGCTGTGCTTATCGGTGGGTTATGGGTTGCTAATCTTTATTATTGGGGTTTTAACCAATATATCATTCAACGCGCGTTAGCCGCTAAATCTATTAATGAAGCTCAAAAAGGTTTAGTTTTTGCCGCTTTCTTAAAATTAATTGTGCCTATTTTAGTGGTAGTGCCGGGGATCGCTGCATTTGTTATTACGACTAATCCTGAATTAATGGCAGGCTTAGGAACAATGGCTCAAGAGCATATTCCAACAATGGGGCAAGCTGATAAAGCTTATCCTTGGTTAACTCAATTCTTACCTGTTGGTGCAAAAGGCTTGGTATTTGCTGCATTGGCGGCTGCTATTGTTTCTTCATTAGCTTCAATGCTTAACTCTATCGCGACTATTTTCACGATGGATATCTACAAAGAATATGTGGGGCCAAAAGCATCAGAAACTCGCTTAGTTAATGTGGGACGTATTAGTGCTGTAGTCGCATTGATTATTGCTTGTTTTATCGCACCACTATTAGGCGGCATCGATCAGGCATTCCAATATATTCAAGAATATACTGGCTTAGTGAGTCCAGGAATTTTAGCTGTATTCTTGTTAGGTCTGTTTTGGAAAAAAACCAATGCAAAAGGAGCCATTATGGGGGTCGTATTATCCATTCCTTTTGCGTTATTCTTAAAACTAATGCCATTAGGTATGCCATTCCTTGACCAGATGATGTACACCTTTATCTTTACCACGGTGGTGATTGGTTTAGTGAGTTTAACTTCAACTAAAACAGATGATAGCGTTGGTGCTATTGCGCTGACTGATACAACCTTTAAAACACAAAGTGGATTTAATATTTCCTCTTATATCATCATGATTATTCTTTGTGTGTTGTATGCCGTCTTCTGGTAATTATTAGAACCGAAATAATCCCCTACAAGAAAAGGGCAAGTGGCTAAGTCGCTTGCTCTTTTTTGTGAGCACTGAGTGATAAATTCCTTGAGTTATCAACAATTGCGTAAATTTGCTTTGATGTAGATTAAAAAAAAATAGTTAATAGATAAAGAAAATCATTCTCATCAATAATTGATTAAGATAATATTAATAATTCTCATTTATATAATCGTTTTAATCTCAGGGAATTATTATGAATTATAAAATAGGCCTTTTAGCAGCCTGTATTTTTGCCGCCTCTTATCCTCTCTATGCACAAGAAAACAAAGAGGAAAGATTGGTTGTTTCAGCCTCCGGCTTTGCACAGCAACTCACCGATGCACCAGCAAGTATCACTGTTATTAGCAAAGAACAACTTGCCAAAAAACCCGTTCATGATCTTGCTGATGCGGTTAAAGGTGTTGAAGGTGTGAGTGTTAACGGTAATGCGAACAAACAAGAAATTACAATTCGCGGTTTACCGGGTGACTACACACTGATTATGGTGGATGGCAAACGTCAAAATAGCCGTGAATCACGTCCAAATGGAAGTGGTGGTTATGAAGGGGGATTTATTCCACCCGTTGAAGCCATAGAACGAATTGAAGTTATTCGCGGACCTATGTCATCACTGTATGGTTCTGATGCGATGGGCGGGGTAATTAATATTATTACAAAACCTATAACTAAAGAGTGGCATGGCTCTATTGGTGTGGGGGGAACTATTCAACATAATCGCGATGCAGGTGATTCTATTAATGGTGATTTTTATCTCTCAGGACCACTTATCGAAGATAAATTAGGCTTACAGCTTTATGGTGGTGGTTATTTACGAGCTGAAGATAAAATTACTTACGGTCAAGGCAGAAATGATAATAAAAATATTACTGCGAAATTGGCTTTTACCCCAACAGATAACCAGACATTTTTATTAGAAGCGGGTCGTACTACACAACAGCGCACAACCACACCCGGCAAATCGATGAGTGAATTTACTATCCGTGGTGGTAAAGCTGATGAAAATAAAATGCTAGAGACCAATAATGACCGCAATCATTGGGCTTTAACATATAAAAATCAGATGGATATCTTGCATTCTGAATTAAGCGTTTATCAAGAACAGACTAAACGTATCACTAAAACAGAAGAGATTGATGAAAAGACGAAAGATCGTCATGAGTTTTATGAAGATCGTCGCCCTGAAATCACCAACACGGTATTTGATGCCAAATTCACAGCATTCTTACCTGATAATGTGATGACCTTTGGTGGTCAATATCAATATGCTCGCTTAAAAGATGAATCTTCTCTTGGTAAAGATGAAATCAAACAATCAACAGTAACGGCTGATCAAAAAGCTCTGTTTATTGAAAATGAATATAGTGTCACTGATAATTTAGCCTTAACTGGTGGGTTACGTCTTGATGATCATGAATATTATGGTAATCATTGGAATCCAAGAGCTTATGCTGTTTATCATTTAACCGATGAATTTACGTTAAAAGGGGGAATAGCTAAAGCCTTTAAAGCCCCGAGTTTACGTGAATTAAGCCCTGAATACGGTACTTCAACAGAAAAAGGTCGTGCGATTATGTATGGTAATCGTGATTTAAAACCTGAAACCTCTGTAAGTGAAGAGATTGGTATTGGTTATGACAATGGCGATGGTATTACAGCCAGTTTGACATTCTTTAATACTGAATTTAAAGACAAACTGACTAATTACGATACGGGTGAAATAGATCCAATCACAGGCTTAAAACTTTATCAGTACGATAATGTAGGTAAAGCGAATATTAAAGGGATAGAAACGGCAATTGCATTCCCTATTGCTGAAGATTGGCGTGTAAATGCTAATTACACTTATATCAATTCAAAACGTAAAAGTGATGATGAGAAATTAGGTTCAGGTGAGTCATTAAAAGGTTATCCATTGGATATGACACCAAAACACAGCGCGAATGCACGAGTGGATTGGGATTTTAATGAAGATATGAGCTTCTACGCAAATACGGCTTATACAGGTAAGCAGATATGGGCTGCACAACGTAATGGTTTTACGGGTGCGCGTTATCGTAGTGGTTACACCACATTTGATTTAGGTATGACATATAACATTAATAAAAATACGCTGTTTAATTTGGCTGTATTAAATATTACCGATGAAACAGGTCCCGCAGTAAATGACAAAGGCGGCAACTGGGTTGTTGATGAAGGTCGTCGTTATTGGGCCAATGTAAAATATAGCTTCTAATTTTATTCGATTTAAATAAACCTCATGTTATACATGAGGTTTATTTTTTACCGCTATATCTGATTATATTATTGACGATTACGCTTTTCTTATTACTTACAGTGTATCTGACTTATGCGAATACTCATCTTATGTGGAATGATTATGTTGTCCTCTTTAGTACAAGCAAGACCTAATCAGGAGGTTCCAGAAATAAATCCTCAGGTTCAAGAATATTATCAAATAACCGAAAAAGAGATGGATTATCAAGGCGAACAATATCGTATTTTCCTTGCTATTCCTAAAGCAACAACAAAAACCTCGCTACTTTATTCGGTTGATGGTAATGCGCAATTTCCATTAATAGTTAATGAAATCGTTGAACAAAATAGTATGCCGTTACCTGTTATTGTTAGTATTGGCTATGTTGGTGATCAAGCTTATTTTATTCCTGAGCGTACGCGTGATTATACGCCAGAAGTAACAGGAGATGAGTTTAAACAAGGTGGTAATGCGGAGCGTTTTTACCAGTTTATTCTAACGCAGGTAAAACCTTATGCAGATAATCAAATCGAAACAGCTAATTTAACCATTACTAAACGTTCATTATTTGGTCACTCTTTTGGAGGGGTGTTTACGCTATATGTTTTATTGAATCACCCTGAGACTTTCCAGCATTATACTGCGGCAAGCCCATCATTATGGTGGGGAAAAGGGGAATGGATAGCTAAAGAGAAATGGCAAGTTATTCCTAATGATATTTCAGTGACTATTACCCTTGGCGAAAAAGAAGAAACTCCCGATCTTTCCAAAATGAATCAAGAGCAACAGCAAAATCATAAAGGTCGCAGTAGTTGGCTAACGCCTCGCCAATTATGTCATTATTTATCTGAAGCAGGGAAACAGTGTGATTTTCAGCTTTTTGCTGGAAAGACACATGGCGGTTCTATCCCAGACGCCATTAAAACGGCGATTAGTTATAGTGCAGAGTAATTGATTGTAATAGTTTATTTGTCATTATCCTATCTTATAACGGTAGGATAATGATTAATCTTATCTCCGTATTTTATCGTAATATTATTAATATAGAATTAATTTTATTTTTATAAAAATAAAATTGCTAGAGAGGCTATTCTTTTCGCAAGAAAAGGCGATAATAACTTATAGGATAAATAAAATTATTTTCTGGCATTAGATTTTATAATTTTATTTGTGCTGAGTAACAAGCTATATTCGCGTCTCCTGAAATTAGGGACGCCATCCACTGCTTTTATCATGAAAACAATCATCTTTCCTAGATGAACGTTTTGCCAATATCTGGCATCGAAAAAGCAGCGCATTATCAACCGTTTGAGTGTGGAGACGAGGGTAGTGAAACAGAACACTACTTTGGTACGCAAAGGCGACGGTACATTAGTACCTGTAGCTGGGTTAACGGTATTTGCTATCGCATCAGGCTATTTAATGAGTTTAATACCACTATCAATGGATAGTTTTGGGTTTGATACTCTTTATGCTAGCTGGTTAGCAAGTATTTATTTTATTGGATTATTAATAGGTTCAGTGATGATAGAACCTATTATTGCAAGAATAGGGCATCGTCTTTCATTCGTTGTATTTTTATTATTACTGGCATTAACTGTCAGTATATTACCGTTGTTGCCTTATTTATCAGTATGGATGGTATCGCGCTTTATCGGCGGTATGGCGGTTGCAGGTATTTTTGTTGTTGTCGAATCATGGCTATTAATTGGTGATAATCCTAAAGAACGAGCTAAACGCTTGGGCTTTTATATGACCTCGCTTTATGGTGGCACAACATTGGGGCAATTAGCGATTGGTACAATTGGTACTCAGGGTACTATTCCTTTTATGGCGGTATTAGCGCTGTTATTAATCGCGGTATTACCTCCGTTGTTTTTTAAACAAGGGCAGCCACAAGGACATGTACATAAAAGTTTGTCATTAAAACAGATAAGCCGTTTAAATAAAGCCGCTTTAGTGGGCTGTATGGTTTCTGGTGTAGTGATGGGCAGTATCTATGGGATGATGCCGCTAGCATTAAATCAAGGACAATTTACTACCGATCAAATCGGTGTATTAATGGCTGCCATTATTTTAGGTGGAATGGTTGTTCAGCCTATTATTAGTAAATTGTCAGTGATAATGAGCAAGACATTGTTATTAGCAATGATGTGTTTAGTTGGTGTGTTTGCAATGGGAATAACCTATTTGTCTAACGATTATATAGTGCTAATTGTTGCTCTGGGATTGTTAGGAATGTCTTCTTTTGCACTTTATCCTATCGCAATTACTTTGGCGTGTGACCATGTAAATGCGAGTTATATCGTTGCTATTACACAAATTATGTTATTGAGCTATAGCATTGGCTCAGCAATAGGCCCATTAGGCGCAGGTATTTTTATGTCTCAGGCGAATGACGGTATTATGAACTTCTTTTTTGTTGTGTTATTAGCAACGGCTGTTTATATGCTCTTCGCAAGCTTACGTCGTAAGAGTCATATTGTATTGAACTAACCTATTTTTAGCTTTTATCTCTCTCTTTCTTGTTTATTTTATACCGAGCTTATCTTGTAAAAGAGGGCTCGGTTTTTTTATTCTTAATAATTAAGAGTTCGCTCATTTTTTTGTTAGTCTACTTAGCTAATTATCATTGCTAATAATACACAATAAATAATTATGGACACCTAACTTGCATGGAGACTCACTATTGAAAATCATCGCACCTCTTTTATCTGCATTATTTTTTATACCTTTTTCTAATGCTCAAGCGTTAACACCTGAACAAAATAAACAGCTGGTGGAACATGCGAGCAATTTACCAAGTGCTGTTTTTTACGATCCCGCTTATCGTAAGATAGATTACCCTAATGGCGATGTGCCTGAAAATTATGGGGTGTGTAGTGATGTGGTTATTCGTAGTTATCGAGGTGTTGGTATCGATTTACAAAAATTACTACATGAAGATATAAAAGCCCATTTTTCTGCTTACCCTAGTCATCGTATGTGGGGATTAACAAAACCTGATACTAATATTGATCACCGAAGAGTGCCTAATTTAGAGGTGTTTTTTTCACGCAAAGGAAAAGTAAAACCAATAACTAAAAATGCGGCTGATTATCTTCCTGGGGATATTGTTAGTTGGCGTTTAGATAATGGGCGACCTCATATTGGTATTGTGGTGGATAGTAAAAGTCGTGATAACAAACGCTATTTGGTAATGCACAATATCGGTTTTGGGCAAGTGGCTGAGGATGTTTTGTTTTCGTGGAAAATAACAGGACACTATAGTTATTAAAATAGTGATTAAAAACGATAAGTAAAAATAAGCAAGTAAAATATAGATTGAAAGCTTAGTTTAATTTAAAAAATAAAACTGAATTATCAACTTTAGATAATAAATGGATAATTTAGTTATCTGATAAATAGAGAATTAAATAATCGCCCATACACTTTTTTAATAAATTGAGTATGGGCGTTATTGCTGGGGAAGAATATTTTCATCAGAAATATTCATAATTAATCCTCTAAGCCACCTAGTAACATACTAACGACGGCGATAGAACAGATGAAAGATAAAAAAAGGATAAAAAAAGAGCTACTAATCATAATGCCCTCCAAGATAACGACTATTTTTAAATAAAAAACCTCACTAAATACACATTATTACTCGATTACTATCTATACTAGATGTTTTAAACGCAAAGTCAAACTAACATATTATTTTATAATGATATTTTTCGTGGTTTTTCTTGTTTTTATTAAAATAAGTCTAATAGTGTGATCTTGATGGATCAGGAGGGGCTAACCCCTCTGATGTATTATGCTGAATGTGGTAGCTCGGTTCTGGTTAATGGTGGAAGACCATAAGCAGCTCTTGCACGATCACAAGCCTCATTTTGCACGCCATTAACCCAGGACTGATTAAACTCACGGCAAGGTGAAGGGCGCTGTTCATAGATAGTACAACTCACACATTCACCTACTTCCCCAACCAGTTTTGCACAACGAGGTTTCTTTTCATTCGTGCCTTTCATACAAGATAAAAATGGTGTGAGTGGTTCTGTTAATTCATCAGGAACAACACCGCCGCCGCTGACCATTTCTGCCCAATAGAAAGAGACTCTAAAATAGGCGCAACAAGCACCACAATGCATACAGGGATTATCCTGCATATAAATAAAATCGTTAGACTGTTTGCTCATACCAGATACCATTTTATCTGACGTTAAAGTAACAAAGGGGCGCTTTAACAGCGCATTTATTTAAGAGAGGCAATAAAAAGACAGAGAAACAATGCTTCTCTTAAGAGAGTACATTATGCGCTGAGTGAAAATGTTTTTTCAAGAGGAAAGTCTGGTTTGAGGCAACTATATTTATACTAAAGCAGTCTATTATTTTATATAAACTAATTAAGCAAATTATATGACTTAATGATAAACGATGTTGTAATCTTATTTATAGCGTATAAAAAGAGTGGGCTGTACTAAAATTAATCGATTGACTATATGGAAAGTACAAAAAAACCTCATTTTTATCATGAGGTTAATAGATAAAAAAAGTAGCTGGGATAGCAATAAAACGAGTAATTATTTCTTCGTTTATTTAGTTATTTTAAAAAGGACCTTTAAAAATAAATAAAGCGCCGGCACCAATTAAAAGAAAGCCAATAAAATGGTTTAACGTGAAGTTTTCACCTAAGTAAGTAACCGAAAAAATAGCAAAAATAGTTAAAGTAATGACTTCTTGAATCGTTTTTAATTCAGCTGCACTGTAGTAATTATGGCCTATTCTATTAGCGGGTACAGCAAAACAGTATTCAACAAAAGCGATTAGCCAGCTTAAAATAATAACAATAATTAAAGGTTTATTCCCATATTTAAGGTGACCATACCAAGCAAAGGTCATAAAAATATTTGAAATAATCAATAAAATAATAGGAGTCAATTTGTAGAACATGTTGGCAATACCATTGGTAATGATTAAGGCAAAAATACCTAAATGAAGACGGTGAGATTACTGCAAAAAAAGATATTTTTCTATTAGCTTAAGTTAAAATAATCAGACGATTTAAATTGTAATAAGAACTGATAAAAATGCTTTTTTCACTTTTTATCATAAATTAAGTGTTAATCACAAAAAATTCACTTTTATCCTCTTTTTTATCAATAATAATCCCTTGATATCATTCTTAAATGTTATCTTTTGATAAAAAAGAGAATTGATAATAATTTCTTTATATTATTACTGCGCAATATTCTTTTTATTTTGAGATACGATATATCCTATTTTTGTTGTATCGCATTAATAGCAGTGGTAAATATTAATTTATACTTTAGGCTAATAATAGTTTCATTATTTAATATTTTATCATTGGGAGTTAGCATGAAAGTGAGTGCATTTATTATTTCTTGCAGTTTATTCATGGTGAGTTTTCTCTCTTTTTCTTCTATTGCTCAAGTAGCAAGTGATCCTCTAACAAAATGTTATGAATTAACCTCACAAGCACCTAGAACAGAAATTCAGACTTGTTTATTAGATGAATTAAAACTTTCAGAGCGGCAAATGAATTTGATTTATGAAAAAAGTAAAAGTGATCTTGAAGATATCGACTCTGTTGCAGTAAAAAGTGCGATAGAAGCATTGGTGAGTTCACAAGAGCATTTTATAAAATTTAGAAGTGCTGAGTGCCAACGTCAATCATCATTAGTGATGGGGGGAACAGGGGCTGGTGATGTTTTGTTAGCTTGTGAAGTTAAACTTAATCAATGGCGAGCAAAAGTATTGTTAGAAAATTAATCACGCCGCTGATATGTCAATACCTAGCTACAATGATAAGATCGCAATAATAAAAAGACGCCTTTATTTGGCGTCTTTTATATTAATAGGCCAATCCTTTGACCATGACCTTAGTTTGCTTGTTAACGTTATTGTTGTAATTAACTGATTTTATATGTTATTAACAATCTTCAATAATAAGATAAGCGGCATGAACAGGGCCATGAACGCCCCATACTTTTATCAGTTCAATATCAGCAGTTGAACTTGCACCACCAATTAAGTTAATACATGAAGGCATTCTAATACCATCTTGCGCCATTTTATGCAGACGTTCTGCAATTTGTGCAACACGAGGTAAAATATCGCTTTTACGCAGGATCACAATTGATGTTTCTGGCAATAAACTGACTGAACGTCCTTTTTCAGGAGATGAAAATAATACGATCCCCCCTGATTCTGTTAATCCAGCTTCAGCAAAAACAATACCAATTTGCGATCTTTCAGCATGAGTAATGTTGTCATAACCTAATTGTGGATCCCAAACATAGGTTTCATATTTTTCACTCATGGCCTGAGTGACACCAAGATCATGTAAACGTTGATCACCACTCATCACCACTGAACCCTGACAATCATAACTTTCACATAATTCAATGAGGCTATTAATGAGATCATTGGGTTTAGTAACGACACATTTCACCATTTGTGTTTGTGCGAACTCGGTAAATGCGTTGCATAGCTCATCTTGTGATAGATTTGCCAACCGCGTTTTTGCTAAATCATTAACAGGCGTTGGCTGAGGCTGTGGTGTATGTGCAACAGGACGACCTAATTGTTGAGCAATAGTTTGCAGAAATTCATTACGATTTTGTTCATTTAACATGTTATTTTTTTCCTTCTGCTTTATGGCGTTTAAACCAACTACGGAAACTATAGCCATCAGGTTCTGGAAGATCTCTTGACGCCATCCAATCGTTTAATACGCTGATCTTAATTGGCGTAGTGCCTTTTTTGATCATTAAGCCTGCCATTTTTGCACCGACATTCATGCCCACTTTCCATAATGTAGGATGTGCATTTAGGTAGTTAAACATACCGGTTACGCGACGCTCAGCTTTTGGTGTTAAACCGCCTTCTGCCATAACTCGGCGATGTTTTAAAATTAACTGCGCTAAAGGAATTTTAACGGGACAAACGACATTACAGGCATTGCACAGTGAGCAGGCATAAGGGAGATCATGAAAATCTTCATATCCGCCTAATAAAGGAGAGATAACGGCACCAATTGGGCCTGGATAAATAGAGCCATAAGCGTGACCACCAATATTACGGTAAGCAGGGCAGGTATTTAAACAAGCACCACAGCGGATGCAACGTAAAATATCTCTAAACTGCGAACCTAAAATTTTAGAACGGCCATTATCTACAATAACTAGATGGAACTCTTCTGGGCCATCAACGTTACCCGCTTCTCGGGGGCCTGTTACCCATGTGTTATAACTGGTGAGTCGTGAGCCCACCGCACTACGGCATAGCATAGTAATAAGCGGATCCACTTCTTCAAATGTTGGCGCAATACGCTCCATTCCCATTACGGCAATATGGGTTTTTGGTAATGTCGTTGTCATACGCGCATTACCTTCATTGGTGACTAAACAAACAGAACCTGTTTCAGCAACAGCAAAGTTACAGCCTGTTACACCAATATCGGCAGAGAGGAAATCTTGGCGAATACGTTGACGAATAAACAGTGTAATATCTTCAGGATTTTCGCTGCCTTCATAACCCAGCTTTTCATTCAATACTTTACGAATTTGGTAACGATCTTTATGAATTGCAGGCACGACGATATGTGATGGTGGATCGTTATCCACTTGAAGAATATATTCACCAAGATCGGTTTCGATAATTTCAATGCCTTCATTTTGTAAGGCTTTGTTCATGCCTATCTCTTCAGTCACCATCGACTTAGATTTGACTATCTTTTTGGCATTTTTCTTTTTGGCTACTTCGCAAATATAACGAGAAGCATCTTCAGCGGTTTTGGCAAAATAGACATGGCCACCGTTTTCGGTTACTTTTTCTGATAATTGATAGAGATAAGCATCAAGATTTTCAAGCACATGATTACGAATTTGTTCAGCACGATCTCGCCATTCTTCCCAATTGCCCAACTCCTTAACCATAATTTCACGGTTAGCTCCGATACGTTCTTGCGCCATGACAACAGCATTACGCATGATAGTATCTTTCATCTCATGTTCTAGGCGGGGTCTGAAATCTATATCACTGGTTTTAATCGACATAGTGGGCTTCCTTATTGGCTCATTAATACTTGTGCAATATGCAGCACTTTTACAGGGCGTTTTTCACGGTTTAAACGCCCCTGTATGTTAATTAAGCAGCTGGTATCAGCACCAATAACATAGTCAGGACTCACTTCCATGATATGTTTAACTTTCTCAGTTACCATCTCACCTGAGATTTCAGACATCTTAACGGAGAATGTACCGCCAAAGCCGCAGCAGGTTTCGGAGTTGGCAAAAGGCAGCATTTCAAGCCCTTCAACATGTTTTAGTAGAGTTAATGGCTCACTTACAACGCCCAATTTTCGCGTTAAACTGCACGATGGATGATAAACGGCTTTTCCTGGAAGGCGTGCACCTACATCAACAATGCCTAATTTGTTGACAATAAAGCTGGTTAAGTCGATTAATCGGTCTGCGACACCTTGTGCGCGTAATGCCCATTGTGGCTCATCAGCAAGATAAGTCGGATAACCTTTAATGGCATAAGTACAAGATCCCGCGGGTGAAATTATCGGGTAATCATTGACTTCCAATGTTTCAATTAAGGATTTCATTGCCGGTTTTGCACTATTTACATAGCCACTATTTAAAGCAGGCTGACCACAGCAACCTTGGCGTTCTTGAAATAGTACTTCGCAACCTAGCTTTTCGAGTAGCAATACGGTATCTCTTGCTGAATCCGCCTTCAGCACATCCCCAAGGCAGGTCGCATAAAAATTAACTTTCATTAATTGAACTCCATAACATCGCTCAGATGTTGTCATTTTTACTTAAAATAAAATTCTTTTTACTGTGTTATTTATTAATGAGAAGTGAGTAAATTAAGAACTCACTTCTCTTTATCAGTTAATTCATTAGGTGATAAATAATGCCAATTTTTGCCCCAAGAATAACAATGTAAGCGATACAATATTTTAGGGTTTCACGCATAATGGCACTACTTTGGCCATCCATTTTGGTCGCAGAAACCGCTATCGCAATACTTTGAGGAGAGATCATCTTACCGCCGGTTGCACCCGAGGTATTTGCAGCGGCAAGAATGAATGGGTCGATATTGAGTTTGGCCGCCGCACTGGTTTGTAACTTACCAAACAGCACGTTAGAGTTGGTGTCACTACCGGTTACAAAGGTTCCCAATGCACCAATCACTGGCGCAATAAAGATAAAACCAGAGCCGGTTAAATCGACCAGTGTTTCAGCAATACTGCCTATCATGCCACTGAAATCCATAACAGTTGCCATCGCAACTATCGCCATAATGGCAATAATGGAATTTTTTAGTTGGATAGTGGTTTGAACTAATACTGAAATCAACGTTGAAACGCTGGCTCCTTGAATTGTTCCTCCCACAAAGCTCGCTAGAATAATCAACACACCCGGTGTGCTTAACCAAGCAATAGTTTGATATTCAGTTTGTGAATCACTTAATACAAATGGAATTTTTGTAGAGATAGCACCAGCTGCACTTTGTAGTGTTGGGAACAGTGGTGAACAAGCAAGAATAAAAATAAAAGTGAATAAATAGATAGAACTTGCTGTCAGCAGTTCTTTTGCGCTGTACTTTTTAGTATTTTTATTTTTGTTATTTTTACCTTTCATGCATTTAGCCAGGCAAACAACAACAACAAGGCTTACTAAACTACCAGCAAAAGCAGGCAACTCTGCACCTAAATTGGCGGCGACGATATATTGTGGAATAAGAGTACTAATACCACACATCAGCGTGATAAATACCACACCTTTAATTGCTTTAATTCCACCACCGGCTATCGCAACAATGACGAACGGCAGCAAGATATTAAATAATCCCAGCTGAATAATAATCGTTTTACTTAAAATCAGGACATCAAGCCCGGTATTTTGCGCAAGAATAGAAACAGGGATCCCTACCGCACCAAATGCTGTAGGTACGGTGTTGGCAACTAAAGAAGCAACAGCCGCTTTAAATGGATCAAATCCTAATGCAATTAAAATGCCGATAGGAATAGCAACCGCAGTACCATACCCTGCAACTGCTTCTAGAAAACCACCAAAACACCATGAAATAAGCAGCACTTGCACACGCTTATCATCACTGATGCCTGCTAGCACATTTTTTAAAACTTCCATGCCACCGGTTTTTAACATTAAGTTATAACTGTAAATAGCGGCAAGAATAACGATGATTATCGGCCACAATCCTTTCACTGCACCATAAAGCACAGACATTGAGGCAAATTGGAGGGTGTTGTTCCAATGGAAAATAGCAAGAACGACAGAGATAGCTAAAGAGACAAGTACTGCATGGTGAACTGCAGATTTCATCTTTAATATCATAAAAATCAGAACAGCCAAAGGAACTATTCCCAATAAAAATGATAGATAGTCTGACATGTTATTTTTATCCTTAAGTTTGCAATTTTTATCGTTTATTACTGCGTCGGCAAAACTATAAGTTGGTCATTTATTTATTGTGTAGGGTACTCGGTTTTATTAATGCTCTACTTTGCTGAAACGATAAACTATAAGTAAAAAAAGATAGTTACCTAACTAAACAATGCTCGTAATAATTACACAGGAGATTGTTAGGTTTGATAAGTTGGCTATTGTAGGGAATATTTGAAGAGATGTAATAGAATAAAGCCAATTGTGTGACAAATATAAAAAAAATCCTTTTTTGTTATGATTTGGTTATTAATTGGCTGGTTTTTTGACTTTCATCAATGTAATTGAGTTATTAATGTTGTTGCAAATATTGATTTAGATGAAAAAAAGTACAGCATTATTCTTTTCATCGCGATAACTTTATGGACACACTAAGTAAAAAAAAGCTTTTTCTGTTTTGAAAATTCTTTTTTCATATATCTATTTGATAAGTTTTTTTAATGTGTTTTTGTGGGTTTATATTGGTCGTAAAGCAGCTTTTTAGCGTTGTTTTTTAATAATATATTTAAGTTATAAACTTGATTTTAAGTTAATTTATAAAATTATAAAAAATTAACTATTAAAATGTTAAAGCCATTTTTTTTATTAAAATCTCTCTGTTTTATCAGTGTTTTTTAAATTATAGATTTTTTATTTTTATATTTGACTGTTGTTTTTAATATCATATTTTAATGTATTTATAATTATTACTACTGTTTTACCTTTAAAAATATTATTTTTTTGTTTGTTAATTATGATAATTTCTGTGAAGGTTTTTAATAAGCTTTACTTTGAATTAGGCCTATAGATATTATATTTTCATTATTAATGTTTTAAATTTATTTAATTCTGTTTTAAATGATAATATAAAGTGAATTATACAATTTTACTAAATTTATATTTATTGTTTAAATAATTAAAACGTTCTTTTAGCATCAGTGATGGAGGTCGCTATCGCGCTTAGGTGGCTAAAATGCTAGCGTTGAGAGATGCTTTATTTGTATTACAAATCAGCATTATAAGTAGGTTGTTTATGTAAATTTTGAAATGAAAAATTATCATATTGATCGTGTTTTTTTTTAATTACTATTCTTTTGTATTGTTTTTTTACTAAAAAACGAAGTTTTAGCTATTTTTATTTATACTTTTTTATTAGTAATTTTTTTCTATTTATTTATTTTAAATTCCTATGAATGATATTTCAATTGTTTAATAAATTCACTTTTCATATATGATGCTTATTTGTAGAAAAGCGATATCGATTTATCTATCTTGTATCAGTATTATTGCTTTTTTGATTTTTAATCTGGTCTTATGGTTATTTATTTAAGTTTAGAACATAAGTAAGGAAAAAATCCATTAGTTACGTACCGATATTATTTTCTTCTATAAGATGCTTTTTGCATGATGGTTTTATTTTCACAGTGAGTTTTTCTTACATTCTCGCTGGTTGATGGTAAATCATCAAAAATATGTTGTTTGCTCTAATAATAATTCACTGTGGCAATGTAACTAAAGGGTAAAAAAATGCGTCATATTGCTGTGTTTTATACTCTAATTTATATTATTAGTTGATAAAAAATATCGGCGCTTATGTTAGCGATGTTTTAGGATTTAACATTTGAGATGGTAGTCTCTTTTTTGAAAAAAAAGAGTAACATAATCACTGAAGTAGTATTGAAGCTATAGCAATTTAAATCATGTTAGAAGGTTCAAATCGGGGTACGGCCTTTGTCTTTTGTATATTAATTAAACACACAATGGCGTGTAAAAAAAAGAAAAATGATTTTTACCTCAAAGTTCCTTTAGATATATTTTTTATCTTTTTCGATAAGGGTGAAAACTTTATCAGTTAATTAGATAATTTATAGTAAATATATATGTAAAAATGGTAGTTGTTTTTTTGTACAAGAGCTGCTTCGATACTTTTTGACTCTTTCATTTAAAAAATGACGGCACATTAGAGAGCCAAAAAATGTACTCCTGGTATGAACTGAGGTGTCATCGCCGATATCCATAACAAAAATATGCAAATTGAAGTGTTACTGGGTCATGATAAAAGGACAATTTGATGATTGGTCTAATGCTTTTTAGCAATTGATTATACTCATCTAGCAACAGCATCTGTAATTAATGGGGATTCCACTAGCATGAGGATGACAACAACTTATTTGTAGCTAATTAGTTTTAATAATTTTGGCATAATATAAAGGTAACATTTAGATAGATACTGTCTTTTCTATTTTTAACTTTTGTAAAAGTAAGCATGCTGTATATTGTGTATAAGAAAATAATAAGATAAAACGACTGTTAATTCGTATAAAGGCAAAAATAGATGCGTAAAATAGTTATTTTTTTTAGCTTACTGATTTTAGGATTTAGTCATATGGCATATTCAGAACAAACACTTGTTTTTGTAAGACATGGTGAGAAACCGGATAATGACAGCGGGCAATTAACCTGCAAAGGTTTAAACCGTGCTTTATCTCTGCCAGATGTACTTATTAATCAATTTGGTAAACCTAATGCACTGTTTGCCGCTGCACCTAAGCAGAGTAAGTTAGGTAATTCATTACGTTCTTTGCAAACAATAACGCCAACGGCAATTCGAGTCTCACTACCTATTCACCTTAATTTTCATGCAAAAGAAATAAAAGGGTTGAAAGAAGAATTATTGAGTAACCAATATGAAAATACAGTTATTTTTATTGCATGGGAACATGATAATTTAGTTAAAGTGACTAAAGAGATAATGAAGCAAGAAGGTGGAGACCCTGATTTAATTCCGAAGTGGAAAAGTAGTGACTTTGATAGTATTTATATTTTAAAAATAATCCGAAATGAAGAAGGGGGTAAAAGCGTTTTATTTGAACAGAGACAACAAGGGTTAAATGGAGTTTCAGAGAATTGTGTTTACACTTTATAATCACTTTATCGTGATAAATGCATTTTATTGGTTTTTAATGATTAATAATTCTACTTTTATTTTTGATACCTTACTTTAATTTGTGATTTTATGTTTATATAGATGGTGTGATGTTTTTTAATCATTTTTATATAATAAAAAATATTTTTACTCACTGAGATTAAATAAGTTATTACCTGAGATGTTATTTATTCCATACACTAAAACTCGTTATTTTATTTCTTGTTTTTTTGTTGCAAAAAACGATAAAAATAGGTGATCCCAATCATTAATAAGTAAATAATAGGTTCTGGTGTTAGTGTTTTCAACGATAAAAGGTAATGAATACAAACTAATAGCAAAAGTGGATAAAACAGACTATGTATTTTTTTCCACCACTTGTTAAATTTTATTTGTAACCATTTGAATGAGCTGATAGCCATCAAGAATAAAATTACCCAACATATGGTGCCTATAATTAGATAAGTTCGGGAAAAAACCTCATTAAAAAAGAGAGCCATATTTTCCCAACCGATTTCCAGTAATAAATAGCTCGTTAAATGTAAACTCGCCCAAAAAAAACACCATAATCCTAATAGTTTTCTTACCTGAAATAATGCGTTTAATTTTAAGTAATCGGCAGCCATAGGGATTAGCGCTAATAGAATCAATAAACGTAATGCGGTGATCCCTGTGAAATGCTGAATGTCTTTTGCAGGATCTGCGCTGAATTGTTGATTATAGAGAGCATAAATAAGCCAAATAAAAGCCAATAAACCAATAAGATGGAATATGGTTTTTAATAACTTAACGTCTATTCCATGTTGTGGTTGCATTAAAAATTTCTCCGTAGATCTAACCCTTTATATAAATGCGCTACTTGCTCGCTATAACCATTGAACAATAATGTTGGTTGTCTGGTGACTTGACCTAAACCACCGGCACCAATAAATCGTTCTGTTGCTTGCGACCAACGAGGATGGCTAACATCCGGATTAACATTGGCATAAAAACCATATTCATTTGGTGCTGAAAGATTCCATGTTGTTGGTGGTATTGATTCTGTTAGACGAATTCTGACAATGGATTTAATCCCTTTAAAGCCATATTTCCAAGGAACAACCAGGCGAATTGGTGCACCATTCTGATTTGGTAGTGATTTTCCATATACCCCTGTTGCTAATAAGGTGAGGGGATTGATTGCTTCATCTAATCTCAATCCTTCAACATAAGGGTATTGTAAACCACCACCAATAAAGCGACTATTTTGTCCTCGCATTTCCTGTGGTGCGTAACGTGTTTCAAAGGCAACATATTTTGCTCGGCTAGTGGGCTCAGCCAAAGAAAGTAAACTTGCTAATGGAAATCCTACCCAAGGGATCACCATAGACCACGCTTCAACGCAGCGCATACGGTAGATACGTTCTTCTAATTGAAATTTATGATTAATATCATCTAAATTTAAGGTGAGTGGTCGGTTTACTTCACCATCAATGGTTAATGTCCACTCATCTGTATTCATTGTATGTGCATATTCGGCAGGATCAGATTTATTAAGACCAAACTCATAAAAGTTGTTATATCCCGTTACTTTATCTTCAGGAGTTAATGGTAATGAAGATTTGTATTCATTCGGTTGAATAAATTGTAAGTCTTTATAAGGTGACTTGAGCGTTGTAGGCTTGTTATCTTCAGAAAACCATGAAAATAAATCCGCTTTTACAACCGATGAGACGGCTATCCCTGCTGCTCCAACGCCTAATAATTTTAGTAAATTTCGTCGTTTCATCATAAAGATAGATTCAGGTGTAATCTCTGATAGGTTACTTTTTCTATTTTTTTTCATTATGTTACCTCTGCATAATTAAAAAACGTATAGATCCTTAAAAAGTCTATTCGATTAATAAGCTCATTATGCTGAGATATTTTAAAAAAAAGCTGACATTATGATGACAATTTTGTCATGTGACGTATTTAGCATGGGAAAGTTAAATAAAATAGATTGTGTCCGTCTATATACTGATAACTCACTTTACCTCCATGCAATGTCATAATTGCTTGTACTATCGACAGACCTAAACCATTTCCGTCCGTTGTTCTTGCATTATCACCACGCCAAAAACGCGTAAATATCTGTTCATGTGGATTCAACTCTTCTCCAACATTACTTATGCAAATAACGAGTTGATTATGTTCTTTTTTACATTGAGTAGTTATTTGTGTATTAACAGGTGAATACTTAATCGCATTTGAAATTAAATTCATTAATATGCGAGTAAGTAGCAGATGATCTGCGTTGATGACTAATGTTGTTGGTTCTTTTAATAGCTCAATATTTTTTTCTTCGGCATAAAATGAAAATAGATTATAAACTTTATCGATCAGGTCTGATAAAGCCAGATTTTCTTTATTTAATATAATGTTTTTATTTTCAGCTCGGGCTATAAATAAAACATTTTCGATAATTTTTGCCAGTTTATCTAATTCTTCAATATTACTAATAATAATTGATTGATATTCCTCAGTGGAGCGAGAGTGTTGTAACATAATTTCATTTTGAACTTTTATTGCATTAATGGGCGTTCTAAGTTCATGGGCTAAGTCATCTGCTAGTTGAGTTAGTTTTATAAAATCATTTTTTAGCCTTTCCCTCATTATATTTAATGATTCCCCCAAGCTTTTAAGCTCATTAGGTAGTCGTGAAATATTTATTTTTTGGTTAAGAGTATATATATCTGTTTTAGCCGTAATTTGGCTAAGAAAACGGATATCACTCAGTCCATGTTTAATTAACCAGAAGCTTAGTATTCCCATAAATAAAATAGACGCTAATGAGATGACGATGATTTTACTTAAGTATTCACTTAGCATACTGATCCGAACAAAGGAAGCTTTAGCTATCACCACATTTAATGCGCCTATTGGTGACTCTATTGTAAAGCTAATGGCAGAAACAGGTACACCTGATGTTGTTTCCCAATAGGTAACTGCGTTTAAATCTATATTTTGCACATCAACAGTTTTCAGGTGATTTGAAAATAGGATATCTGAGTTAGTATCAACCAAAATTTTATTGTGGGCATCGGTAATATAAATAATATCTTGCTGCATATCCATCATACGCTGGAAATAGATTGGTAAAGTTTGGATATCAATTCCGCTATTAATTAATTTAGCTAATTGATCTGCTCGGTTTACCAGTAAGGTATTATCACGGGATATTAATTCATTTTTGAGTGATTGATAAAGCGTTAAAGCCATAAACCCTGCATTTACAACCATCAGTATGATAAATAAAGAAATAATCTTAAATCTCAATGATTTTTTTTTCATTATTGATCCCATTTAGTCTATAACCCATGCCTCTAACCGTTTCGATTAATTTAATATCAAAACCATCATCAATTTTTTTTCGTAAACGGCGAATAGCAACATCTACAATATTTGTGTCACTGTCAAAATTAATTCCCCAAATCTCACTTGCAATCAATGTTCTTGGTAATATTTCATTAATGTGTAAAGCAAAAAATAGTAATAAAGAATATTCTTGGCGTGTCATTGGGATTTGTATACCATTGCGCTCAACGTCATGGCGAGACAAATTAATTTTTAGATCCGCAATCTCAATAATGGGTGAAATATTTTTTTGTACTCGTAATTGATTTTTAACTCTGGCCAATAATTCTGAAAATGAAAATGGTTTTACTAAATAATCATTTGCTCCTAATTCTAATCCTTTTACTCGATCACCTACGGCATCTCTTGCTGTTAAACAAATCACAGGAACAGATTTTGATGTGCGTAATATTTTTAAAATATTCCAACCATCCATACCAGGCAGCATAATATCGAGAATAACCAAGTCATAATCATTTTCTAACGCCAAATAAAGGCCATCTCGACCATCACTTATGGTATCAATAGTATATCCCGCTTCCTCTAGTCCTTTTTTAACCCAACTCGCTGTTTTTTGATGATCTTCAATTAAGAGTATTTTCATTGTTATTACCTTAAACTCTTTAAATAACTATTTAATATTAATTTTTACGTTAACTTTATTATTTATAAAATAAATAAGGTGGATATGATATAGGATGCTCGACTAAAGAATACGGAAAAACACTGGGCAACTATCACCGGGGTTTGGTGTAAGAAAAATACATTTTTAGTTATGTCCTTCGTAATGATTTGTCGCTTTTAATCATCGGTTAACCTGAATGAATTAGTTAATAACATAATTGTTTACTGATATAAATAATAGCGCAGCTTTATTGATTATATTAGCCTCTAATATAATCAATAAGTGGAGTAAATTAGTGTGTTTTTTGGTTAAAGAATATAGCTAGCTAAATCATCAGCGCTGAGTAATATCAGGCGACTTTGGGTGTCCGCCAAACCAGCCGATACATTGCCAGTAAAAATAATATAGTTGCTAACAACGTTATTTTTATGATCACCGGTATTAACTCTTGGATATTCGCATCCTGAGAGTTTAGCATGGTAAATCCACTCACCATTGTACTCGAAGGGAAGATTTCCATCGTTGTCACAACCCAGCCAGGCATATTAAACGTAGGGAACGAGGCGCCTGAGGCATAAAAAATAACCATCGAAGTAGCAGATAGAATTTGCATAGGGCGATTAATATTATCCATAAAACTACCAAGTAACATACCCATTGAACTTACAGCAGCAGAAAACAGAATAATCAGATAGAGCTGCAAAAATATATTACCTTCGTTGGGATATCCTTGTAAGTAATAAACCCAACCAAACACAAATATTGCCCCGAAAAAGCCAACGATAAACAAGCCAAAAAATGTTCCAATAAACTGTGATACATTTATTTTGCTTAAACCCATGCTGTTGCGTAGTGCAATGAGCATAGAACTAGCAAAAATAAGTGTTTGTTGAAGTATGATAATAAACACCAGTGGCATAATAAAAGATTCGTATCCTAACGTAGGGTTATATAGCGGAAGCGAGATAATATTATTAGTGGCTTGTGGTGCTAATCTATTGACATCTGTCGTAGAGCTTATTGCATTAGTTACGGCCAACCTCAGATCTGCTGCCACAGCCATATAGCCACCGGATAGGTGTATATCAACCCCTGCATCTCCACCTCGGATAAGATTATTTTTAAAATCATTATCGATAGTTATCACGGCAGAAACTTTTCTATTGCGCAATAAATTTAATGCATTAGACAAAGAGCTATCAACATGAGTGACATCAATTTCACGGGTGGTTTGTAGATTATCGATTAAGTTACGTGATAAGGATGATTGATCAAAATCGACAACTGCGACAGGGAGTTTGAGGTTAACCTGCGCTTTATAAGCACTAGGGTAGAAGATACTGTAGAGAATTAATGACATAACAGCCGTTGAAAATATAGGCTGAGATCTTTTTATTGATGTCAGAGTTCTGATAAAGCTTTGTGTAATACCATTAAAATTTATATTTTCTTGGAACGCAGCGGGTAACTGTTTATCTTTGTGTTTACCCAACAGGATAAAAGAAACAGCTAGAGGTATGATGATATAAAGTGACAAAATACCAAATTGGTGAAGGCTTGTTGTAATATCGCTACCAAGATTAACTTGCTCAAGCTGTATGCGATAATAGTGAGTAAATGGCTGAAAGTTACTCCAAAACTGAGCCCAGCCATTGGCATTCAAAATAGATAGTGTGCCATCAGAGTAGGTTAATGCAGCACTAGTATATACCGTTGAAATACTTAATGCGGTGAGTACGCCTCGTGTTATTGAGATAAACATAATGGCAATAGATGCAGTAAGAAGACACAGCATAAATATCGCCAGCATTAAAATCCATGAATTACCTAAAATTGGCCAGCCTCGTCCCACTGTTTGCCAGACGTTATATATTAAGTTCCAGAGAAAAATAATGGCTATATAGGGTAGGATGCGAGCAATAATCTGAATTGATAGGCAGGCTCTGCTTTTATTTACCCAACTGGCGTAGAGTTTATCATTTTCAAAAAAACGTCCGATAGCACAAATTACAGCACTACTCAGAACTATACTTAGCAACACGGGTATTGCAATTGGCGTTAAGAATCTTTCGTAGCTATTTTGTGGATTGCTGATATTAACCACTTGTATGTTTAGCGATAGGTCACTCGCACCTTTATGCTCAACGCCTAATAGTTTCCTGTCTTTAAGTGAGCTAAAGGCATCACTTGCTGCTGATTGTAATCCGTTAGAGGCGGCATTACCCGTTGACCGGAATTGCCCGTTATAGCGAATGACTACCGCATTATCATCTTGGCGGAGAATTGAACCCGATGCACCGCTTGGTATCTCGATAAATGCATAGATTTTCATGCTTTTCATCAAGCGTTGAGCTTGTGTAACATTTATCGGTGTTTCGATTAGCTCAATACTTTTTGATGCTTCAATATTCCTGATTATTTCTCGGCTTAATGAGGAATGATCATGATCTACCAGTGCGACGGGTATCTTTTCAGGCACACCATTACTGAACATTGCGCTGACAAAAATTAACAAAAATATCGGCACAATAAACAGTAAAATTTTCATATAGCGATCATGATAGATGAAGTTAATTTCATCTATCAATGAAGCTGAAAATTTCGAAAAGGTATTTTTAATCATTACCAATAGGCCAATCAAAAATAACAGACATACCCGGACGCATTCCTTCGATTTTATCTATAGGATGTAACCGTACTTCAAATGTTCTGACGTCATAACCGCTTGACTGACGAGTTGCTCGCCAGGTGGCAAAATTACCTTTGGGATTAATAAAAAACACTTCAAATTTCGCCGTTTGATCTTTCAGTGCAGGAATAGTTCCTTCAATCACATCACCTATTTTTAATGCGTTGAAACGATCTTCACGTAAATTAACGGTTACCCATAGATTGTTTAAATCAATCATACTGAATATTGGCTTACCCGCAGAAACCAGCTCACCTTGATTGGCAAAACGCTTGGCAATTTCTCCCTCGTTATTTGAGAGAACACTGAGTTCGCTGACTAGTGAATTCGCTGATTCAAACGCGGCTTTAGCTGCATTTACGTTAGCATCTGCAATGCGAATGTCTTCTGCTCGGTTACCTCGGTTAGCTTGCATATATTGCTCATAGGCAGCATTTGTTTTCTGCTTAGCAACATTATATTTGGCAATGGCATCATCGCGCTCTTGGGTCGAGACGGCTTTGCTCTTTTCATAAAGTTTTACCACTCGATCAGTGGTTATTTTGAGGTTTTTTTCATCCGCTTGAGCACTGATCCAGTTGGCTTTTAATGATTCAATGTACTCTGAGCGTTCCCCATTATATGCTTTATCCTGATTAGCTATAGCCGCAGCTAGCGCTTCTTTTGTCTGTAGCGCATTTTCAGTGGTTTGTCTGTCATATAAGCTGACTAAGGATTGTCCTTTATGAATGCTATCTCCTTCTTTGACATGCAGACTATCAACTCTTGCTGTGACTTTACTTGTGATATTGATTTCATCTGTATCAACAATGCCTTCTAATATCTCATGTTCAGAAGAGTGAGATAAAATAAATCCAGCAGATAACACCATTATTATAACGATAAGTATGGTTATCTTTATTTTTTTATTCTTTATCGTCATGCCCTTTATATCCTTAGATTCTCGCTATTTTTGTGGTTTGGCGTTATTTCAACAATATGTTGAGTTTAGTTCAAAGTTATCTTCGTTTTTCAATGAAAATGCTGATATTTTTACCATGAGTTTTTCCATTATACGTTTCTTCGTCTCCTTGAACATCTTAATATTTCTAATATCTTCATAAAATAGGACTTATTGCAGTATAATTACCTAAAATTTTTAGATAGTTTGATTATTAGTGCCTAATTTAAGGTTTAAGGCAAATTGAACGCTACAATTTATCCTTCACGTTTACTTGCTGTTGATTATCGCATCGATTCTGTTTTAGATACCAAATTTCAATGGCGGTTTTATCCACACTTTGCAGTGAAAGAATTAAAATTAACGCGAAAATACATAGTATAAATAATTATCTAAACTTCAGTTTTTTGCTCTTTCAGGACAAAAGTATAATTAAAACTCTTATATTTAGGAGATTTGATTATGACTATGTCATCGTGAAATAAAAGCCGCATCTGATCACCAGAAAATAAAGGATCTTTGTGTCATTCAGTGATTGCAGGGCGATATAGCAACTCTGTACTTCAGCTATCTATTTATATGAACAAGCTTACTACGCTGCTACGGAGTAGCTATTACCGAAATATATAAAATGTAGAAAAATAACACTCAGGCATTCTGTGGTTTGCTAGAAAGGATACAAAATTTAAAGCTATATTAAGGAATACATTGTGCTAAAAGATAACTTTAATGAGTTACAAATTTTTTTTGCTGTTGCAAAGGAAAGAAGTTTTACCAAAGCGGCAGCTAAACTGGGTGTTTCTCAATCAGCACTGAGTCATGCAGTTAAAACATTGGAAGAGCGTTTAAACACACGACTATTAACACGAACAACACGAAGTGTTGCTGCTACAGAAATGGGCGAAAAGATGATTGCCTGCCTTGAACCTCAACTGACTGATCTTAGTCATAAATTAGAGGCTATCATTCAGCTGAATGGCACAGCATCTGGCAATATCCGTCTTTCAGCGGGCGAGCATGCAGCACGTAGTCTTCTTTGGCCTAAACTCAAACCTTTTCTGCGTACATACCCCGATGTTAATGTCGAACGGGTCGTTGATAATGGATTTGTTGATATTGTCGATGGCGGTTTTGATGCGGGTGTACGTTTGGGGGAAAGTGTTGATAAGGACATGGTCGCTATTAGGATTGGTCCTGATATGCGCTTAGCGATTGTTGGCTCACCAAGTTATTTTGAATCTCAAGGCATACCGCAAACCCCTCATGAGTTACAGCATCATCGCTGCATCAATATGCGTCTTCCTACCGCAGGAGGGTTATATCATTGGGAGTTTGAAAAAGAGGGCAAATCGTTACGAGTAAGAGTAGAGGGACAATTAACCTTTAATTTATTATCTGAGCGAATTGATGCAGCGCTGTCTGGGTTTGGTGTAGCTTGTGTCCCTGAAGATACCATTCAAAGTGCAGTAAAATCAGGAGATCTTATTCAAGTTTTGCGCGATTGGTGTCCGACGTTTTCAGGTTATTACCTTTATTATCCGAGTCGCAAACAGCATCCTCCCGCGTTTGCATTATTGATTGATGAGCTGCGTTATAGTGAGTGAAAATGAGAAATAAAGGTTGGCAGTGTGAGATAAATGAATTGGCGGCCACCAACCTAAGATGTATTTAGCGATTAATCAGTGCTTGTAACGCTGCGGGATAACGTTCCCCGATAATTTTTACTGCTTCTAATGCGTGAGCAATTTTTTGCAAATCATTCTCAGTGAGTATGATATCTACGGCACTTAAATTCTCTTCTAAACGATGTAGTTTCGTTGTACCCGGAATAGGCACAATCCACGGCTTTTGTGCCAATAGCCAAGCCAGCGCGATTTGTGCTGAAGTGACGCCTTTCTGGCTAGCGAGGTCTGCTAACAGAGTGACCAGTTGTGCATTCGCCTCTAAAGCTTCTGGGTTGAAGCGTGGGACTTTGCTACGAAAATCATCGTCGTTGAATGTGGTATTTGCGCTAATTGCACCCGTTAAAAATCCTTTCCCTAATGGGCTAAAGGGCACAAATCCAATGCCTAATTCTTCGAGCACAGGTAATATTTCATCTTCAGGCTCGCGCTACCAAAGAGAATATTCGCTTTGCAGTGCAGTGACAGGCTCAATGGCGTGTGCCCTGCGAATTGTTTGCGCGCTAGCTTCAGAGAGACCGAAATATTTTACCTTACCTTCTGAAATTAAATCTTTTATTGTACCTGCCACATCTTCAATCGGTACATCAGGGTCAACACGGTGTTGATACAGTAGGTCGATAACGTCAGTTTTGAGCCGACGTAATGAACCTTCGACGGCTTTACGAATATGTTCTGGACGGCTATTTAAAAGCTGTTGTTTGTTTTCATTACTGCAGTTAAAACCAAATTTTGTCGCAATAACGACGCTATCTCTAAAAGGTTTTAATGCTTCACCTACCACTTCCTCATTTAAAAATGGTCCATAGACTTCTGCGGTATCAAAAAAAGTCACCCCACGTTCTACTGCTGCACGAAGTAATTCAATGGCTTGGTGTTTATCTGTGGCTGGACCATAACCATGACTTAGCCCCATACAACCCAATCCAAGCGCAGAAACCTCAAGATCTGAATTACCGAGAAAACGTTTTTTCATGATTAATATCCTGATAATTAACTAGAAATTGTTGGTATGACTACACATCTATCTTGCGGTTAGTAAGCCATTCGACCATCGCAGGGTTGCGATGTGAGAAAAATGCACTTGTTGCAGTATCCATTGCCGTGATTTGCAGCATTTCATCATCGGTTAGAGTGAAATCCAGGATGTTTATATTGTCTTCCATTCTGGTTTTACGAACTGATTTAGCCAGTGACACAACCCCACGTTGAAATAACCAGCGTAGAACGACTTGTCCAACACTCTTGGCGTATTTTTCACCGATAGCCGTTAATTTGGGATGCTGAAATAATCCATTTTTACCTTCAGCAAAAGGCGCCCAAGCTTCTGGCTGGATATTTTTACTTTTCATCCACGGCACAGCATGTAGTTGCTGATTAAATGGGTTAACTTCGATTTGGTTGACTGCGGGTATCACTTTATTAAACGCAATAAGATCAGCCAATCTATCAGGATGAAAATTACTGACACCTATCGCTCGGATTTTCCCTGCTTGATAGAGCTCTTCCATTGCACGCCATGCACCGTGGACATCGCCATAAGGCTGGTGGATAAGATAGAGGTCTACATAATCGAGTTGCAGGCGGTTTAATGAGCGCTCAAATTGCGCCTTCGCGCCTTCATAGTTGGTATCTTGTAGCCACAATTTTGTGGTTATAAATAAATCTTTTCGCGCTATTGCGCTGTGCTTGAGTGCGTTTCCGACTTGAGTCTCATTTTGATAAGATGCTGCGGTATCAATTAATCGATAGCCTGTTTCAAGAGCGTCAAGTACAGCGCGTTCACACTCGGCCGCATCTGTCATTTGAAAGACACCAAAGCCTAACAGCGGTATTTCAATCCCATTGTTTAACTTAACCGTTTGCATAATGTGCTCCTTTTATCCTTGTTGGAATAAAGCATAGCGTAGATTTATTGATTAGATTAGAGGCCCTAGTTTTCTAGGGTTTATGAACAGAATTCATAAATAATGGGTTCTGCTCATAATAGAAGTGAATTACTGTGGATTTTTTTGCTCAAGAAACTGGCTAATTAAATGAGCAATTTGAATATTGTTCAGATCTGAAAAAAGAAAATAGGTATTTCCTTTAATGCCAATTTTAGGTAAATGGATAACGACCACATCACCCCCATATCGATTGACCGCATCTCGCCATTCTCTTGCTATGGCAAGATGTACCCGTCAGCTATCTTATATGGGCTTTTGATAGCGCATATAAATTTAATTCATAAATAAAATAATGTGCTTGCTATCTATTTCGTGAAGATCTGAATTTTTGTTAAATATGAAATACATCACCAAGCATTAGTCGATTTGGACTATGTGACTACGGTATATAAATAAAAGAAATTGATACTGAACGATGGAAATTACTTTGCATTGGTGCTCTAAACTTAAAAACTTAAAAACTTAAAAACTTAAAAACTTAAAAACTTAAAAACTTAAAAACTTAAAAACTTAAAAACTTAAAAACTTAAAAACTTAAAAACTTAAAAACTTAAAAACTTAAAAACTTAAAAACTTAAAAACTTAAAAACTTAAAAACTCAGAAAAATACAGGAATGGTATAGTTTATAACAAATACTGACGTTATTGATTTATATATTGTTGATGACCCGTTTTCTCCTCCTTTACTTAACTTAACTAGGCTTATATTCAGCTGCGAATGCAGTAGTATTGGGTACTGTTTAATACTGCGTTAAAAAAGGCTGATACAATTTTAGTTTTAGCAGCCCAAACCTTCCTGATTTTATGAGATAATCCTATCTAAACCTATTTTGCATATTTTATCGGCAGTTGGCATAAAAATAATCCGCGCTAACTTAGCCCTTAACCCGTGCTCTGCGATAATGACTAATAAAAAAAGAGAATCTATTTACATGGCTAAATCACCCGCTAAGAAACCAAGTAAAGGCTTTGAAGAAACCCTTTGGGATACGGCTAATCAACTGCGTGGCAGTGTTGAGTCTTCCGAATATAAGCATGTGGTACTCAGTTTGGTGTTCTTGAAATTTATCAGTGATAAATTCGAAGCTAAACGTAGCCAGTTAATTGCTAATGGTCAGGAAGCCTTTGTTGATATGGATGTTTTTTATCAACAAGATAACGTTTTCTTTTTACCGCAACAGTCCCGTTGGTCTTATGTCCAAGAGCGTGCAAAGCAAGATGATATTGCAGTCATTATTGATACGGCTTTATCCACTATCGAAAAAAGCAACGCATCGCTAACGGGCGCTTTACCTGATAACTATTTCTCCCGCCAAGGGTTAGAGCCTAAAAAGCTCGCTTCACTTATCGACAGCATTGAAAACATCAATACTCTTGCCTCGGAGTGTGGGGTAGGGGAAGAGGATCTTGTGGGTCGCGTTTACGAATATTTCTTAGGACGATTTGCTGCCAGCGAGGGTAAAGGCGGTGGTGAGTTTTATACCCCGAAATCGGTAGTAACATTGCTGGCTGAAATGTTGGAACCTTATCAAGGTAAGGTCTATGACCCGTGCTGTGGCTCGGGTGGTATGTTTGTACAATCGTTGAAGTTTGTGGAAAGTCACCAAGGTAAAAGTAAAGATATTGCGATTTATGGGCAGGAGTTGACCAGTACCACCTATAAACTGGCAAAAATGAACTTGGCGGTGAGGGGGCTTACGGGCAACTTAGGGGAACGCCCTGCGGATACCTTTTTTGCCGATCAGCACCCTGATCTGAAAGCCGACTTTATTATGGCGAATCCGCCGTTTAACTTAAAAGATTGGCGTAATGACGCAGAATTAACCAATGACCCACGTTTTGCTGGTTTCCGCACCCCGCCGACGGGAAATGCTAACTATGCGTGGATTTTGCATATATTGTCTAAGCTTAGTGAAGACGGTGTTGCAGGGTTTGTGTTAGCTAATGGTTCGATGAGCTCGAACACCAGTGGTGAAGGGGAAATTCGCCAAAAACTGATTGAAGATGATCGCATTGAATGCATGATTGCCTTACCTGGTCAGTTGTTTTTTACCACGCAAATCCCCGTTTGCTTGTGGTTTATCAGCAAAAGTAAGCAAGCGAGTGCCAAATATGGCTATCGTGACCGCCAAGGGGAAACCTTGTTTATCGACGCCCGTAACCTTGGCACTATGATCAGCCGTACCCAAAAAGAGCTTACAGCGGAAGATATCGCCACTATCGCCGATACCTTCCACGCATGGCGCAGTAGTGAAAGCGAACTGAAACGTCGTATAACAGCTAAAGAAATCAGTGTTGAGCAGTATCAAGATAGGGCAGGTTTTTGCAAGGTTGCCACCCTTGACGATATCAAATCCAATGATTTTGTATTAACCCCGGGGCGTTATGTGGGGGCTGCGGATATTGAGGATGATGGTATTCCTTTTGAAACCAAGATGCAGAAACTGACCCAAACCCTTTATCGCCAGATGGATGAAGCCGCTGAGTTAGATAAGGCTATCCGTAAAAATATGGAGGCGCTGGGTTATGGGGAGTGAGTGGAAAACAACTAAATTACTTGAACATTATGAGATTCGTTCAGGTTTATCTAAGCCAGCAAAGGACTTTGGGAGTGGATATCCATTTCTGACATTCAAAGATGTTTTTTATAATTATTTTACTCCTGATAAACTCGGTGACCTAGTGCAGTCTAATGACAAGGAACGTGAAAATTGTTCTGTTAAACGTGGTGATGTGTTTTTAACGCGGACTAGCGAAACAATGCATGAACTAGGGATGAGTTCTGTGGCTCTTAAAGATTATGAAAACGCAACGTTCAATGGTTTTTGTAAGCGTCTTCGCCCTACTCAGCAGAGTGAATTATTACCAGAATATGTAGGGTATTACCTGCGCAGTTCTATATTTAGACAAGCGATGCTTGCATTTTCAACTATGTCAACACGCGCAAGCCTCAATAATGGAATGATCGGGAGACTTGAAATATCTTACCCACCAAAAATGGAACAGGCAAAGATTGCTGCCATTTTGAAAAATCTCGATGATAAAATCACCCTCAACTGCCAAATCAATCAAACCCTAGAGCAAATGGCTCAGACCTTATTTAAATCATGGTTTGTAGATTTTGACCCTGTTATCGATAATGCACTCGATACAGGCTTTTTTGAGCAGGATTTAGCTTTCTCTGAAGAATTACTACGCCGAGTTGAAGTGCGTAAAGCTGTGCGAGAAAGTGATAATTTTAAACCGTTACCAGAGGATATTCGGCAGTTATTTCCTAATGCTTTTGAAGAATGTGCAGAGCCTACATTAGGGCTTGGGGGATGGGTGCCGAAGGGGTGGGAAGTATCAACAGTAGATGATGAACTTATTGTAAAAGGTGGTTCCACACCAAGCACTGCAAATCCAGAGTTTTGGGAGCGGGGGAATATTCACTGGACATCTCCAAAAGATCTTTCAGGTAGCCAAGAGAAAATAATGCTCGATACTGAGCGGAAAATCACTGAACTTGGGCTAAGAAAAATCACATCTGGATTACTTCCCATCAATACGGTATTGATGTCTTCACGAGCACCTATTGGCTACCTTACCATGGCAAAAATTCCAGTTGCGATTAATCAGGGATATATTGCAATTACTACAGCAAAAAGGCTTTCACAGGAATATATCCTTTATTGGTTGAATTCTTCGATGGATGAAATTAAAGGGATCGCTGGTGGTACAACTTTTGCTGAAATCAGTAAGAAAACGTTTAAGAGTATCTCAATGGTTATACCTGATACTCAGGTGATTGAGAATTATACAGTTACAATTAAAAGTTATCTTAATAAAGTAACGTTAAATACGAAAGAAAGGGTGGGGTTAGAAAAACTCCGCGATACACTTCTCCCCAAACTAATCTCTGGCGAGCTATCATTAAGTGAGTTAAAAATAGACATTCCAGAAGAAACGCTTATTTAATTCATTCGACCGCTTCACATTTTTATTGTTGTGAGGCGGTTTTTCTTATCTAATCAATTAAACTAGCTTAATTAAAAAACGCGATAAAAAACAATTTATAAAACAAATAAGAAGCCACTGATATGAGCTATATTTTCACCGAAGCTAAGCTGGAGCAGGCGATTATTGAACTGCTAGGACAACATGCAAATAATGCAGGCCAGCTTTGCTATCCGCATTTTACTGGCAACACCATCCCGCGCAAAGACAATAGCGAAGTGTTGATAGTGGATGACTTACGTCAGTATCTCGCTAGTCAGTATCAAGAGGATGGCATCACAGAAGGTGAAATTAACTCAATTATACATCAGCTACAGGCGTTGCCTGCCAGTGATCTATACCAAAGCAACAAAATTTTCTGCCATTGGCTTAGTAATGGCTTTTTACTTAAGCGTGAAGACCGCAAGCAAAAAGACCTGTATATCGAACTGATGGATACCCAAGCGTTACCAAGCCAGTTAGCTAGGCTGTTTTCGCAGAACGAAGTCGCACCAGAGGCAGATAATAACCGCTATCGGTTAGTTAACCAATTAGAAATAGAAGGGCAAGCCCGAGACGGTGGGGTACAACTACGTATCCCTGATGCAATTTTATACGTCAATGGGTTACCGCTGGTGGTGTTTGAATTCAAATCGGCAGTGCGTGGTGAAGAGGCAACTTTGTTTGATGCATGGACACAGCTTTGCGTTCGCTATCGTCGTGATATTCCTAAACTATTTGTTTATAACGCCCTGTGTATTCTTAGCGATGGCGTGAATAACAAAATGGGCAACCTATTTGCCTCTTATGAATTCTATTACGCATGGCGCAAAGTCAACGGCAACGAATCAACGGAAAAACAAGGTATCAATGGTCTGTATACCCTGATAGAAGGGTTATTCCATCCCGTTCGTTTGCTGGATGTACTGAAGAACTTTATTTTTTTTCCAGATACTAGCAAGTATGAAGTGAAAGTGTGCTGCCGTTATCCGCAGTATTATGCTGCCCGTAAGCTGTATTACAACATTAAAAAAGAGCGTAAGCAGATTATTGCAGCTGGTGAAAATATCGGCGGAAGTGGGAAAGGGGGCACCTACTTCGGTGCAACAGGCTGTGGCAAAAGTTACACCATGCAATTTTTGACGCGCCTATTGATGAAAAGCATCGATTTTTCCAGCCCTACCATCATTTTAATTACTGATCGTACTGATCTTGACGAACAGCTGGCGAAACAATTTTGTAATGCCACTAAATTTATTGGTGATGACATTATTGAGCCAGTATCAAGCCGACAAGATTTGCGCGATAAGCTCGCAGGGCGTGCTAGTGGTGGGGTGTTCCTGACCACTATTCATAAATTTACCGAAGATATTCAATTGCTGTCTGAGCGCAGTAATATTATCTGTATCTCTGATGAAGCCCACCGTAGCCAAATTAACCTTGACCAAAAAATCACAATTAACCAACAAGACGGCACGGTTAAAAAGTCTTACGGCTTTGCTAAATACCTGCATGATTCATTGCCTAATGCCACTTACGTCGGCTTTACCGGCACGCCTATTGATGCCACGCTAGATGTGTTCGGGGAAACCATCGATAGCTATACCATGACTGAGTCGGTAAATGATGAAATCACAGTACGCATTGTGTACGAAGGACGTGCGGCTAAAATCGCGCTTGATAACAGCAAATTAGAAGAAATCGAACGCTATTACCAAGAGTGTGAGGCGCAAGGCACTAGCGAATATCAGATAGAAGAGAGCAAAAAAGCCACAGCCAATATGAACTCTATTCTGGGTGATCCTGACCGTATTGATGCGCTAGCGAAAGATTTTGCTCAACATTATGAAAAACGAGTGGAAGAAGGATCGACCATCAAAGAGAAAGCGATGATGGTTTGCGCTAGTCGTGAAATAGCTTATGCGTTTTATCAGAGCCTGAAATTACAACGTCCAGAGTGGTTTGAAGCGAAACAGGCAATAGACGGCGTTTCTCTATCTGAGCAAGAAAAAAGCGAATTGATGCGTTTGCCGAGGGTTAATATGGTGATGACCCGAGGGAAAGATGATCAAGAGACCATGTACAATCTATTAGGGACGAAAGATTACCGCAGAGAGTTAGATAAGCAATTTAAAAATCCAAAATCTAACTTCAAGATAGCGATAGTGGTGGATATGTGGCTGACGGGCTTTGATGTGCCAGAGTTGGATACTATTTATATCGATAAGCCGTTGCAAAAGCATAACCTTATTCAAACTATTTCCCGCGTGAATCGCCGTTTTGAAGGGAAAAAAAAGGGATTGGTTGTTGATTATATTGGGATTAAGAGCCGTATGAATATGGCGCTGGCGATGTACTCGAAGGCTGACAAATCTAACTTTGAAGATATTCAGCAATCCATCGTCGAAGTACGTAATCACCTCAACTTGCTTTCTCAAGTATTCCATAAATTTGATAGCTGTGATTACTTTTCAGGCTCGCCAACGCTGCAATTAGACTGCCTTAATAGGGCGGCTGAATTTGTTCTGCAAACCAAGAAAGTTGAACTGCGCTTTATGGGATTAGTGAAGCGATTGAAAGCGGCTTATGATGTTTGTGTTGGCAGTGAAGAGATAGCTCAAGATGAACGTGAGCATATCCATTTTTATTTGGCAGTCCGTTCCATTGTCTACAAATTAACCAAAGGCGATGCGCCTGATACGGCGCAGATGAACCAAAAAGTGCGTGAAATGATAGCTGAAGCCCTCAAAGCCGAAGGGGTAGAAGAGATTTTTACTTTAGGGGACGACAAAGCGGAAACCATCGACATTTTTGATGATGAGTACATGGCGCGCATCAATAAAATCAAGTTGCCAAACACTAAAATGCAACTGCTGCAAAAGATGCTACAGAAAGCCATTAGTGATTTTCAAAAGATCAACCAACTGCAAGGGATTAATTTTTCTAAGCGATTCCAAGCGTTAGTGGAGCAGTACAATCAACGCAAAGAAAATGATGTACTTAATGGTGAAGAGTTCGATGATTTCACGCAGCAAATGGCCGATATGATTTATGACATTAAGGCAGAAATGATGTCGTTTGAGGATATTGGTATCGATATGGAAGAGAAGGCCTTTCTCGATATTTTGCTGCATATGTGCCAGAAATACGATTTTACCTATGATGACGACAAAATGTTGGCACTTGCAAAGGATATGAAGCTGATTGTTGATGACAGCACTCAGTATCCGGATTGGAGTAACCGTGATGATATTAAGGCCAAATTGAAAGTTGATTTGATTCTGTTATTACACCGCTATGGTTTTCCGCCAGTGGCCAATGACGAAGTGTATAAAAATGTGCTGGAACAAGCCGAGAATTTTAAAAAATATCAGTTGGGGTGATCTGTATTAACTGGAATAGAGTCGATATTCTAAGTTATCTAATTAAAACAGATTATTATTTGGGGGGGATCTGGTGTGGTGGTTCGACTATTTATTTACATATCGGAGCCCAGCTTTCCCCCAAGAGTTAGATGCAATTGAATCTTGCTTTTTTGCAATACCAAATAAAAGATGACAAGTTAAAAGATATTTTCCCTTCGCTTTTAACATGTTGTGAGTTTGCTCTTTCTAGTGAACTGTGGGTCTATCTGTTTAGTGAGCGGCGTTTTCGTTCTTGCTTCAAGGCGATAACTACGTGTATTAGCAAGGTTGACGGCAGGGTAAGAAGCAAAGCTCTTTTTAGCTCCGCTTTTTAGTGAGTGAGCGAATGTAGCGAAATGACCATAGCTTACTGCCATTAAATTTAACCAATAGCTCTCTAGCTCATCATTATTATAGAGAACATAATCACTTTGTTCGAGCTTAGCTGCATTGATCTTTTTACTGATAACGGGTTGGTTTTTCTTACTATTTTTGATGTTCCATTGTGTTTAGCTATATCAAAAATAATAATGTTTTATAAGGTATCGAGAAAAAGTAACTACTAGCTTGGATTTTTTGACAAATTGCAGATACAAAAAAACTCGTAGAGCTTTCGCCTTACGAGTTTTTTTGAACTTCATCAAATGACTCTGGTAATCATTGATGGAGAATTTTGGTGGGCTGGCGTAAGTTGAATCTGATATCTACTTAATTGATTTTTAATTACATTTTATTTTAATGAAATTTATGTATAACTAAACGTATAACTACAAGTTTATGCTATAGACATTGAGTGGAAATAAATAGAGTGTAGAGCTACGCAGAAAAGTGAGCCTTTTAACGGTAAGTTTAGTGTGATTTTTGAAAGAGAAAATGATTAGTCATAGTAGCTTGATGCAGTTATTGCCTCAAGAGATATTGAGAAAAAATTATTATCTAATACTCATAATTTGAAAGCAGTGTTGAAGTATTAAACATGACATTTGCTGATAATCCATCCTTTTGATAACTATCGCAAGTTATCAGCCTGTTCTATTAGATTTCTGGCTATAAATCGGTAACAATAGTTCCATTATTTTTACTGATGTAAGTAATGGAACAATGGCTAAAAAACCGAAAGAAACCAAATCTGAACCGTTAGAAGTTATCCTGTGGAAAGCCGCTGATAAATTGCGTAAGAATATTGATGCAGCAGAATACAAGCATGTTGTACTGGGATTAATATTCTTAAAGTATATTTCTGATTCATTTGAGTCTCACTATGAAAAGCTTAAAGCGGGTCAAGGCGAGTTTGCAGGGGCAGATCCCGAAGATAGTGATGAGTATCTTGCTTACAATGTGTTCTTTGTGCCTGAAAAAGCACGTTGGACAAATTTACTCAATAATGCAAAACAGCCCAATATCGGTAAATTGGTCGATGACGCTATGGAAGCCATTGAAGAAGATAACCCGCAATTAAAAGGGGTATTACCAAAGGTTTATGCACGTCAAAATCTTGATGCAACGGTACTCGGTGAGTTAATTGACCTTGTGGGAGATATTGCACTAGGTGATGCTAAATCACGCTCTGCGGATGTGCTAGGGCATGTCTTTGAGTATTTCTTAGGTGAATTTGCATTAGCAGAAGGTAAACAGGGTGGTCAGTTCTATACGCCGAAATCGATAGTTTCCTTACTTGTTAACATGTTAGAACCCTATGAAGGGCGTATTTTTGACCCGTGCTGTGGCTCTGGCGGTATGTTTGTTCAATCAGAAAAATTTGTTGAATCCCACCAAGGGAATATTGATAACATTTCTATTTATGGTCAAGAGTCTAACCAAACCACATGGCGTTTGGCGAAAATGAACTTGGCTATTCGTGGTATTAACTCTGAGCAAGTAAAATGGAACAATGAAGGCTCGTTTTTAAATGATGCCCATAAAGATTTACGTGCGGATTTTATTATTGCGAACCCGCCGTTCAACGTTTCTGATTGGTCTGGCGAACAATTACGTAAAGATGCCCGTTGGCAAAATGGTATTCCACCAGCAGGGAATGCAAACTTTGCGTGGATGCAGCATTTCTTATACCACTTGTCACCAAAGGGGCAAGCGGGTGTTGTGCTGGCTAAAGGGGCGTTAACTTCGAAAACCTCCGGTGAAGGCGATATCCGTGCGGCATTAGTCAAAGATGCTAACGTGATTGATTGCATAGTTAATTTGCCTGCTAAGTTATTCTTAAATACGCAGATCCCTGCTGCATTATGGTTTATGCGCCGTGATCGTAATAACTCTTCGGTTTATCAAGATCGCAGTGATGAAATTCTGTTTATTGATGCACGTAATCTTGGTCATTTAATTAATCGCCGCACTAAAGTGTTATCGGATGAAGATATTAAACTGATTTCAGATACCTATCATAATTGGCGTAATAAAGGTGGCGAATATGAAGATGTTGCGGGCTTTTGTGCTTCTGTCGCTATCGAGAAAGTGGCTGAGCTGGATTATGTGCTAACACCAGGTCGCTATGTGGGTCTTGCTGATGAAGAGGATGATTTTGATTTTAAAGAGCGTTTTACCGCACTAAAAGCCGAGTTTGAAGCACAATTAGAAGAAGAAGCAAAACTTAATCAAGCAATTGCTGAGAATTTGGCAAAGGTGATGATATGAGTGAGTGGCATAAAACGTTATTAGGGAAAATAGTTGAAATTACTAATGGTTATGCTTTTAAGTCTATAAACTTTAGTAATGTTTTCTCAGAAGGTTCATTACCCGTAGTAAAGATAAGAAATGTTGCTAATGGAGATGTTAATTTAGATAATGTTCAATACCATAAAACTGATAAAAAACTAAGTAAGTATATTTCAGTAAAAGGAGATATACTTATTGCTATGACTGGAAATCACCCACAAGCACTTACTCAAGTTGTTGGGGCCGTATCTAAACAGAAAATAAATCAACAATTATATATAAATCAACGTGTAGCAAAAATATCTTCACTACCCACGTTATCTATAGATGATTTCATTTATTATTATTTAAAAGATGAATCGGTGCATGAGTATTTAGCGAATCAATCATCAGGGAGTGCTAATCAGGCTAATATATCTAAATCTGATATAGAGAATCTTGAACTATTTATCCCGTGTGTTCAAGAACAAAAAGCTATTGCCTCAGTTCTCTCCTCATTAGATGACAAAATAGACTTACTCCATCGTCAAAATAAAACCTTAGAATCAATGGCTGAAACCCTTTTTCGTCAGTGGTTTGTAGAGGAAGTGCAGGACGATTGGGAAGAGGTTAAAGTTAGTCATTTTGTAACATTAAATAAAAGCTCGATAACTAAAAAATATGATCACCAAAGTATTCTATATTTAGATACAAGCTCTCTGACGAAAGGCTATATTAGTGAGTTGAAACCATTAATTCTATCAGAGGCACCTAGTCGAGCTAAAAGATTAGTCCAACATCTTGATATATTAATTTCAACAGTAAGACCTGACCAGTGTCATTATGGTTTTTGCTTTAAACCTGAAGCAAATTTAGTGGTATCAACGGGATTTTGTACGATAACTTGTGACACGATTACACCATATTTTGTCTATTATTTATTAACATCCGAAGATATGACTGAATATTTGCATTCTATAGCTGAAGGTTCTACATCGACTTATCCATCATTGAAACCTGAAGATATTGGAAATGTATCATTCGCATTGCCTCCTAAAGAAAAATTAAATGATTATCATAATGTTGTGGGAGCAATGTGGAATAAAATTAATCAAAATCAAAAGCAAATCCAAACCCTAGAAAACCTTCGTGACACGTTACTCCCTAAATTAATGAGTGGAGAAGTGCGCGTTAACTATACACCAGAAGAAATAAAACAATAATCGAATTAGGCAGCGTACCTTTGGCGCTGCTTTTTTTATTCCCTTTTGCTAAAGGATGACAAAATAATGTCAAAAATGACAGAATCCGATATTGAAATTATGGCCATTGAGCAGTTACAAGCCCTAGGTTATGAATATGTGTATGGTCCTGATATTGAGCCGTCAGGTGTTAAACCTCTACGAGCTTATCAGCAAGTCATTCTTCAGCAAAAAGTATTAGAAGCGATACAACGCTTAAACCCGCATTTAACACAAGATAAATGTGAGGAAGCCTTAAAACAAGTCACACAAATTAACTCGCCTGATTTAATGGCAAATAACCTGAGTTTTCATCGTTTATTGACAGAAGGTATTAACATTGAAGTCAGTAAAGATGGCAATACTCAAGGGGAATATGTGTGGCTGGTGGATTTTAATCAGCCTGATAATAATGAGTTTCTAGTGGTTAATCAGGTCACTATTCGGGAAGATCGCAAAGAGCGTCGCCCTGATGTGATTATCTATATTAATGGTTTACCCTTGGTCGTGATTGAACTAAAAAATGCGATTGATGAAAATGCCACCATTGAAGGGGCATATAATCAAATTAAAACCTATCAGCAACAAATCCCTTCATTATTTACTTACAATGCCTTTAGCGTGCTTTCTGATGGATTAGAGGCAAAATCAGGGACTATTTTTGCCGATTTTAGCCGCTTTATGGCATGGAAAACCCATAATGGCATGACTGAGGCAAAAAATACTCAGCCACAGCTGGAAGTGTTAATTCAAGGCTTGCTTAATCCCGTTACGCTACTAGATATGATCCGCTATTTTATCGTGTTTGAATCCAGCAAACAGGAAGATAACAACGGTATCATTTCGATTAAAACCGTCAAAAAAATGGCTGCCTATCACCAATACTATGCGGTGAATGCGGCGGTTCTTTCGACCATTCGCGCCTCGAATGTCAATGCGAATTCACCTTCTGCGGAAGTGGCGCTACGACAACAAGGCAGAAGCCAACAGCACCTTGTTTTAGAACAAAAAGCAGGCGATAGAAAAGCGGGGGTGGTATGGCATACCCAAGGTTCGGGTAAATCCCTCTCAATGGTGTTTTATACAGGTAAGATTGTTTTAGCCCTCGATAACCCAACGGTTGTGGTGATCACTGACCGTAATGATTTAGACGACCAATTATTTGGTACTTTCTCTTCTGCGGTACAACTGTTACGTCAAACCCCGAAACAAGCTGAAAATCGAGAAGAATTAAAAGAATTGCTGAAAGTTGGCTCAGGTGGCGTGATATTTACCACTATTCAAAAGTTCCAACCTGATGATGGCAGTAGTGTTTATGAATTACTTTCTGATCGTAGCAATATTATTGTCATTGCTGACGAGGCACATCGTTCTCAATATGGTTTTTCCGCAAAAGAAGTGGATGTGAAAGATGAGCAGGGTAATGTTGTCGGTAAGCGCACCGTTTATGGCTTTGCCAAATATATGCGTGATGCTTTACCAAATGCGACTTACTTAGGCTTTACGGGCACGCCTATTGAAAAAACAGATGTAAATACTCCCGCGGTATTTGGTAATTATGTTGATATCTATGATATTGCTCAGGCTGTAGAAGATGGGGCAACAGTGCCTATTTACTATGAAAGCCGTTTAGCAAAAGTCCAAATTAGCGATGAAGGCCGTGAACTGATCGAGGCGTTTGATGAAGGTTTCACTGATGAAGATCTAACGTTGACGCAACAACAACGGGCTAAATGGGCGCGAGTTGAAAGTATTATTGGCAGTAAAGAGCGTATTAAAGTGATCGCTAAAGATTTAGTCACTCACTTTGAAGAACGGTTAGTGGCGAATGCGGATCACGGTAAAGGCATGATCGTTGCTATGTCACGTCGGATTGCTGCGGCATTGTATGAGGAAATCGTGGCACTCAAACCTGAGTGGCACAGTGATGATCTCAATGATGGTGTGATTAAGGTCGTGATGACGTCTTCCGCATCTGATGGCCCTGATATAGCGAAACACTATACGACGAAGAAAGACAGGCAAGTACTCGCTAATCGCATGAAAGATGAAGATGATAAGCTGAAATTAGTCATTGTGCGTGATATGTGGTTAACGGGGTTTGATGCACCGAGTATGCACACGTTATACATCGATAAACCGATGAAAGGGCACAACCTAATGCAGGCGATTGCCCGTGTTAACCGAGTCTATAAAGATAAATCAGGTGGCTTGGTTGTCGATTATTTGGGAATTGCGGCGGATTTAAAATCAGCATTATCATTTTACTCAGATGCGGGTGGTAAAGGTGATCCTGCACTTACCCAAGAAAAAGCCGTTGAGGTAATGAAAGAGAAATTAGACATCCTTGACGGAATGCTCTTTGGTTTTGATTATCGTGAATATTTTACCGCATCCACATCTCGTAAATTAGCCATTATTTTAGAAGCAGAAGATTTTATTTTAGGGATTGATGAAGGTCAGGGAAAAGTGCGTTTTTTAACAGCGGTAACCGCTTTATCTCAAGCCTTTGCATTAGCAACGCCACACTCTGAAGCGATGGAGGTAGCACCTGAAATAGCCTTTTTCCAAGCGGTAAAAGCCAGATTGAACAAGTTTGATTCAACTGGAGGAAGTGGCATTATCGGTGATGACTGCATGGAAGTTCGCGTTAAACAGACTATTGATCAAGCCTTAGTGACTGATACGGTAGTCGATGTATTTGATGCTGCGGGGATTAAAAAACCAGATATATCGATCCTTTCGGATGACTTTTTAATGGAGATGCAGGATTATCAACATAAAAACATCGCGTTGGAAACCTTGAAAAAATTGTTAGCAGATGAAATCAATGTGCGAACAAAAATGAGCGTTATTCAAGGTAAAAAATTGATGGATATGCTCACTGGGGCGATTAAAAGCTATCAAAATAAAATTTTGACGGCAGCTGAAGTTATTGATGAGCTAATTAAATTAGCGAAAGATATCAATAAGGTTGATACCGAAGCGAATGCCCTGAATTTATCACCTTATGAATATGCTTTCTATACGGCTGTGGCTGAAAATGATAGTGCTCAAGAACTAATCGGAAAATCAAAACTAAGGGAATTAGCGGTTGTACTAACTGAAATGATCCGTAATAACGTCACATTAGATTGGACTATCAAAGAGTCTGCAAGAGCAAAAATACGCGTTATCGTTAAACGGTTACTTAACCGTTATGGCTATCCGCCTGATATGTCTGCATTGGCAACAGAAACTGTCTTGGCACAAGCGGAGCTGCTATCGAATGAATTGTTGAAATCAAATTAGTGGGTTTTACTTTAACCGATTTATCTTTAACGCAGGAATAGATTAATGAGTCATAAAATGTGGATGGTACGTGGTGATTCAGGGAAGTTATATGATGATTTTCGAGAAAAAGAACTGGTTGGTTTAGGCTGGTCTGGCTTAGCACCATTATTGAAAATAGGGCAATCAAGAAAAGAGATACTGAAATTATACCGTCAAGTAGACCCAGCAACGAAACTTGGTACAGCGCGTTCTGGTGCATCTCAAGTATGGCGTTTTGTTAATGAAATTAAAGTTAGCGATTGGGTAATCACTTATTCACCTGCTAACCGTACCTATTTATTAGGGCAGGTTGTTTCTGAGTTTCAATACCGTGCTGATCTTTGTTCTATGGGGATGGGAATTGCGCGTCAGATTAAATGGAATACTGATGAGATTGATCGGGATACCTTATCAACTAAAACCAAAAATACCCTAGGTTCTACATTGACCGTTTTTAAACTTCCTGATTTTGCAGTGAAAGACTTATTGAGTAATAAACCATTATCTGAAAGCGGAAAAAACGCTAATATTTCAAATATAGACGATGAAGAAATTGTATCTGATCCATTAAAGGATATGGAAATTCAAGCGTTAGAACGTATTAAAGATAAAATAATTACCCTTGATGCAGATGAAATGGAATTATTAGTTGCCGGTATTCTGCGTGGGATGGGATATAAAACCCAAGTTTCGCCAAATAGTGGCTCAGATAGAGGCAAAGATATTATCGCATCACCTGACGGTTTTGGATTTGAAAACCCAAGAATTGTGGTTGAAGTTAAGCATCGCAAAGGGCAAATAGGCAGTCAAGATTTAAGAGGATTTATCGGTGGGCGTCATCACGATGATCGTGGCTTATATGTCAGTACTGGCGGCTTTACAAAGGATGCACGTTACGAAGCTGAACGATCAAAAATTCCGTTATCTCTTTGGACTCTCGATGATTTAGTTCGCACTTTGATTGAATATTATGAGCATGTTGATATTGAGACTAAATTGCTTGTGCCATTGAGGAAAGTCTTTTTACCAGCCTTATCTGATTAATTTAGCAATAAGAATTTTAGGTTAAGAAGTCCATTTTTATCAGTAAGAGTCAAGTTAATCACTTAGAGAAAATATAGACTTACCATAGCTAGTGTTGAATATAGGGAGCAAAATGCTCCCAGAGACTGTAATTTAAATCGCTTATTTATCGTAATGTATTTATTACATTATTTACTTAGTGTTATCTCAAGAAGGTTATTTTTTGTATGTATCATCCATTGCCTCGACAGCCCCTATACCGCATTGAGCCGAGCAACCAAAATTTGTTTTGATTGCTATCTTTCCTGATTTATCCATAGAAAACTCCATTTTACAATATTGGTCTCCATAGTCACTATCTGTGCTGACTAGCGCTGTAGCATTCCAAGTATTTGACGAGATGTCTCTTTCTGTAATATAGGCTGTGCCTTCAGCTTCGCAGACATACATATCAACATTGGCATTAATCTGGAAATCGAACTTTGGCGCATCATTTTGGCTTGGTGTTATTTCTAGTATTCCATGTTTGCTTTTGTATTCTGCGGGATTTTGGAAAGGTGAATTTGCAGCATGTGCTGTTGATAAGAATATGGTTACAGTGGCAATGACTAGTAATGAATATTTCACATTATTCCTCTAAATATTAATGTGGTTATACTCGGTTATTTATATCTTGCAGCCCATGCACCAACGGTTTCATGCTTTTATTGGGTAAGTCAGGCCACTCACCAATCCCTCTTGGCTGATGAATATTTTCTTCACATAGACTTTCCCAGCCAGCCTCATTCGGTACCCATAAGCCTTGCCATTCTTCCTGTACTATACGAGGTAGCTTCCAGCAGGGTTGATAGCTAATGCGCCCATGTTGCCGTAGCACATCCAATGGGGTTTCAGGGCGCAACGTAGCAAGAAAACGGTAAGAACTGGCGTTGTTGCGGAGCGTATCCTGATAAATGTCATCGCTGTGGGTATCAATCAGGTATTCAAACGGAGAAACAGATTTCAATATATTGGTTGTACCGCTCTCGATCTCGATTTCTTCAACCCAGACTACAATACGCTGCCAGACGATAGCCTGAATCAAGCAACGGTATTCTAGGGATTGTGTATCCAATGATAATTCAGTGAATAACGGTATTACTCATGTCAGGCTAAAGGGACATTGGAACAATGGAAGAATAAGGTAGCAGAAACTGCTAAATATAGTCCTTATATTATGCTTGGCTTATGTTCAGCTTTTGCTGGCATGTGCATTTATTTTACAAAAATAGAATCAGGAGGATTTCATGCTCATGGTGAGAGTTCTTCTGGGAAAAGTACAATGTTAGAATCAGCAGCTTCTGTATTTGGAGACTCCTCATACATTCTTGATTGGAATATAACTGAGGCTGCATTTGAGCAGCAAGCGGAGTCTCGTAATCATGGTTTATTATTGACTGACGAACTTATTTTAATAGACTCTAATCGCCAAGCTGCCGCCCAAAAAATGCAAAAGTTTGTGTATATGCTTGGTTCTGGTACTGGTAAGTCAAGAAGTCATATCTATCAAGAACGTTCGGCAAGTTGGCAATTAGTCGCTTTAAGCAATGGAGAAGAAGCTTTAAGTCAACATGCCAGCTCTGGTCTAATGAGTCGTAAGAATGGTGAAATAGCTCGATTCATAGATGTTCCTGTTGATTGTGATAATGATATGGGTATTTTTAGTTCATTACCTGAAGGTGTATCGTCATCTGCTGAATATGCAGAAGGTTTGAAAGAAAATTGCAATAACTATTATGGTACAGCTGGGGATGCATTCGTATGGAAGATACTGGCAAAGGTCAATCAAAAGTCCTATGAGTACATTACTAATAAGCTCAAAGATTATATTGCCGAATTCTTAGAGAAGAATGGTGTAGGTTCTAATGGATTAGAAAAACGCATAGCTACTCGTTTTGCCTTAGCATACGCAAGTGGGATCCTAGGTATTAAAACTAAGGTTCTCCCCTTTACTGAGAAGGAAGTTTTTGATGGAATTACACATTGTTATCTGAAAGCTATAGATCAAAACCCTATTAAAAAGGTTGTTTTCACTCAAAAGCTATTAGATACATTGAAAAATCCCTGCAAACCGAAAAAGAGTCTAGTCGACAAGGACGAGCTAAATAACTTAGATGTTATTGTTTTAAAAATCAAGGGAGAACATTATGCAGCTGTAAACCCATTATTTTTTAATAATAATATTATTGGGAACAAAAAATCAGTGATTAATCAGTTGGTCTCAGAAGGGAAGTTACTGACTGATGCCCAAGGCAAAAGCACTCGTCAGTGTAAGGTTAATGGTGTGAAATTGAGCCGCCGTTACTGCTTGAAAGTAGATGTTGTAAGTTAACTGTTCAATCAGTAAGGTATTATATTAAAGGTCTTCTAGTTATTTCTGGAAGGCCTTTGTTACATTGGCTTTAGGCTATTTGAGTGATATTAATTATATCTGCGTCAAATTTAATAGGGTAGTAGTCTGCTATGAGCGAAGAGCGGAAGTTCGCGATTGTTCTCATAACGGAGTAAGACGCTGCTGATATTAAGGTGTATTATTGAACAGTATAGATCAACGATTACTGGCGCTTAACGCTCAGATGAGAACGTTCACCGATTCTGCACGAACAAATTCAGAATGGGGGGATTTGATATCCCCCTGGTAGATGCCTTGGTTAATGTTTATAGGTCAATTGAACTCAGAGCATCATTCTTGCCGCGTCAGAGATGGTCAAAAATAGACCCTTTACGTGGAATAAGGATTTTCTCATAAAGCTTTGTTGCATAGTCATCAGTCATCCCTGAAACATAGTCGCAAATGACTCGCATACCAGCCTTCTCGCCTAAGCTAATCTGCTGATCGTAAATTTCCCTCGTTGAGGCAGGTAGAAACCGACACGGATCGTTAGCCAGTACACCGAAAAGCTCAACAATCAACTTTTGTCCCTTGAATTCAAGCTGCTGTACATTTTCATGCTTAATTACTTTGTTTTTGACCAGTTTGAAAATTTTCAACCTTAGTGCTTCGACCGCATCCGGAAGGACCGCATTATATTTGAGCATGCCACATTCGAATGCTGCATTCTTTGTATTCAGCTCAACACTTGTAATCATCAGGTGAACTAGCATCCCGATGCACTCTTTTCTCTTGTAACTTTTACCAAAAAGGCTATCCGCGACAGATTCGCATGTTCCGGCAAATGTTTTTCCATGGCAGTCAGTAAATAGGGTTTCATGTCCACTGAAATGCTCCATCCACATTGCTCGTGTCACCATTCCGAGAGAAATAGCATCCTCCAAATCGTGCAGCGAATACGAAATTTCATCGGCAAGATCCATGATGGTTGTATCGAGAGCTTTATAAGAAGCTTTTTTATGATCGGATTTGGTTTGACCATATTCAACGGAAGTAAAAAGCCTCCGATCCTGTTCAGTAAATGGTGAGAGAGCAAATTCTACAATATCGCATTCTGAATCTAGATAGCATTTTGGAGGTTTAAAATCAGATGACTTAAAGAGCCAGTTCGGCGATCCGATAGTGGCCGGGATACTGTCTTTTTTAACCACTAGATCCGAGTATTTAACCGGATATTTCAGTATGCCTAGCAGAAGTCTGCGTGTAGGATCGAGTCCGTGTTCTAAGGTATACTTATCTAGTTTCGAGAGAATGCGAAGCGTCTGGCCGTTTCCTTCAAAACCACCGTAATCCAGCATACAGTAGTTAAGAGCTACCTCACCGCCGTGACCAAATGGAGGATGTCCAATATCATGTGCGAGACATACTGCTTGCATCAGATCGTTATCTGGTAAAAATTGCTCTTCCTCTTTACCTTTATATTTTATTTTCAGCTTAGCAAGAAGACCTGAACCGATTTGGGCGACTTCCATAGAATGAGTCAGTCGTGTGCGGTAGAAATCACTTTCACCCAGACCAAGAACCTGTGTCTTGGATTGCAATCGTCTGAAAGGAGACGAGTGAATCAATCGAGAAAGGTCGCGCTGAGCTTCAGATCGAATCTCCTCAACTCGAGGACTATTGGTGCCTCGTCTCACATCCCAGACGTTTATTTCACTCCGAGTCATATTATTCCTTATTTTTTACTTTGTGCAGTGCGGTGTTCTAACGTAACAAATTAGCAAAATAACGTATATATTTCTGACCTAATCTTCAATAATCAATGTTGTGTGAACTTAGTAAGGTCCGCTCCTGGCACAAAACAGACAATTAAATTTAATTGTGCACTAACGTTTATTGATTGCCTTATTAACAAACTCTCCCCACCAATCCATCATTTCACGCCTTTGTTCAAGATAAATAGCTCTGTTATAAGCACGTCTTACCTCATTGCTATCTATATGGGCTAAAGCTGCTTCAATCACATCAGGTTGAAATCCATGCTCATTTAATGCAGTTGATGCAATTGAACGGAATCCATGTGCTACAAGGCGACCTGCAAAGCCAACACGCTTGATAGCCGCATTAACTGTTTGGCTATTCATTGGTTTAGTGTGTGGTGATTTCATACTGGGAAAAATGTGTTCCCTATGACCGCTTATAGGTTTCATAGTTTCTAATATTGCCAATGCTTGAGGAGAGAGAGGAATGATATGTTCTCTTTTCATCTTCATTCTTGCTGGTGGGATAGTCCAAAGCTTATTATCGAGATCGATCTCACACCATGCCGCTTCGGCTGGGCGAGTCATAGTTAATAATTGCCATTGCAGTAAACAATAAGTTTGTCGCTCAATGTTGACTCCTTGGATTGCAGCCATCAATTCAGGAAGCTGATCAGGTTTTAATGCAGGTATGTTTTTTACAACTGGGTTTTCAAAAGCGGCGGTAATTTTTGCAGCAGGATTAGCATCAAGATAGCCCACATTCACAGCATAAAACATCACTTCATTAATGCGTTGCGCTACTCGTTTAAATGATTCTAGTTTGCCTTGTGCTTTTAAAGGTTCTAATGCGCTAATAAAGTGGCGGGCTTTTAAATCAGCTATTGCTATATCACCAACATGAGGGAGGACATGTAACTCAAGAGAACGCCAAATGTCTTTCAAGGTTGATTCTTGCAAACTAGATTTACTTTTGATTTCGAACCACTGCTGAGCTATTTTTTCAAAAGTATTATTTTTTTCTTCAAATAGGCGTTGTTCTTCAGCTTTTTTGTGTTCTTGTGGATCTATATTTTTAGCTAGAAGCTCTCGTGCGTTTTCACGTTTAAGCCGAGCATCTAAAAGGCTAACTGTAGGATAGCTACCAAAGCTGATAAGTACTCGTTTCTTGGTTATAGGGCGGTAGTAGTTAAAGCGCCATATTTTTGATCCAGCTGTTTTGATTAGCAGATATAAGCCATTTCCATCTTGCAGCGTATAATCTTTATCTTTGGGTTTTGCTGATTTAAGCTTGGTATCACTGAGTGGTACTGTTGTACGCGCCATATAGTTATACGCCTTTTAGTTATACATAAGGGATATAACTAAAAGGCGTATAACTAAAAAATTTGCTTGTCACTGAGCATAACTGACCATTAACACACATAAAAAAAGCCTTCAACTATGATATTGAAGGCTTTTTTAATCATCACTGAACATCAATGATATTATATTTGGTGGAGCTGGGGGGATTTGAACCCCCGTCCGAAATTCCTACATCCGCGGCACTACATGCTTAGTCTGTCTTTAATTTCACTTACTTGCTGCGAACAGACACGCCACAAATAAGCTAGCTTGATTATATTTAACGCTTCAACCCCAAGCTAGGTTTCCACGCGATCTCTTTTGGGTTTGACCTCTCTTGATCCCCGTCCTAAGAGCGGAGGCTAGGGAGAGAGGGCTCTAAGCAGGTTATTAAGCTGCTAGTGCTTCGTACTGATTGTCGTTTGCGACTATCTTTTTGCGGCTTTTTACGAGGCCAACCGCCCCTCGGCATGCACCTTGGGTTTCGCAAATTCCGTCGAATCCAGAATCAGCCCCAAGTTGATAAACGCAAGTATATCAGAAAAATACTTGTAATAGCTAGTACTTAACGTGATTTAGCGATTAGCATTTTTCATAATTCTTGCTTTGTCTAATTTCCACTCACGATCTTTGATCGTGTCTCGCTTATCGTGGTCTTTCTTACCTTTAGCAACACCAACCTTAATTTTACACCACGCATTCTTCCAATAAAGCGAAAGAGCAACAACGGTGTAACCATCACGGTTTATTTGACCATAAAGTGAATCAAGTTCGCGTTGTTTTAATAACAGTTTACGAGTACGTGTTGGATCACAAACTACATGGCTTGATGCAACATTCAACGGTGTGATATTGGCACCAAAAAGATAAGCTTCGCCATCACGCATAACAACGTAGCTATCACTGATGTTTGCTTTACCCGCACGCAGTGATTTAACTTCCCAGCCTTGTAACGACAGACCCGCTTCTATCTCATCTTCGATGAAATATTCATGGCGAGCACGTTTATTTAGCGCAATAGTCGCAGAACCAGGTTTGTGTGATTTTTTCTTTGTCATAATGTCCACATTATACCGTATGAGCAACAGAAAGAAATCATTTAACCGACTGTTTTCTTTTCAATTGCATAAAAATTGAGCTATATTCCATTAGATTTTTATTTAGCCACTGTTCAATGATATGATCCCACACAGTGTTGTCGTACAGGAATAACTATGCCTCAGATTAGCCGATCTGCTCTAGTCCCTTTTAGCGCAGAGCAAATGTTTATACTGGTGAATGATGTTCTCACTTATCCTGATTTTCTACCAGGATGCGTTGGAAGTAAACTGATCAAAAGCACACCAGAAGAAATGATTGCATCAGTTCAGGTCTCTAAAGCGGGTATCAGTAAAACATTTACTACCCATAATTTTTTAAAGACAAATGAACGAGTTGATATGCGTCTTGTTGATGGCCCCTTTCGTAAACTCACGGGAGGATGGGTATTTACCGCATTAGATGATAATGCTTGTAAGGTCGAGTTTCAGTTAGACTTTGAGTTCACAAATAAATTAGTTGAGTTAGCCTTTGGTCGTATTTTTAAAGAATTAACCAATAATATGGTGCAGGCATTTACTCAACGAGCGAAAGAGATCTATCGTGACTAAAATATGGGTCGAGGTAACTTATGCGTTACCAGATAAACAGTATCTTATCCCTGTTGAATTAACAGAAGGGGATACTGTTGAAGATGCCATTATCGCATCAAATATCTTAATGATTTGTAATGATATTGATTTAAAAAAGAATAAAGTAGGCGTTTATAGTCGCCCTGCTAAATTGACGGATAATGTGAGAGAGGGAGATCGAGTTGAAATCTATCGCCCATTAATAGCAGATCCTAAAGAAATGCGCCGTAAACGCGCAGAAAAAGCACGCCAAAAAGCAGAGTAATAGATTATTGTAATAATGCTTTTGTTAGTGGTGTTCTGTGTTTTAGTTTTATTGATTAAATAATTAATTATCTGCAATAAAACACACCCCATCGTTAATTAACGTATGGGGTGCAATTCATTTTGCCGATTACTATCGTTTAAATATTACTCTTTGCCTGCCTGATTTGAAAAACTTGGCATATTTCCTTGTTTTTCTATCTTCGTCAGAATGCCATTGCTATCAAAAGTCAAAGTGAGCGTTTCTTGGCGTACTTTTTCATGGCCAGGTTCTTCACGGAAAACATAATACCAAATTTGGCTTCCGAAAGGATCTTTAAGCATTGGTGTGCCAAGGGCAAATTGAACCTGCTGTTGTGTCATTCCTTGCTGAACTTTTGCAACTTCAGCTGGCGTTAAATAATTTCCCTGATTGATATCTGGGTGATAAACCAGTCTCTCAAACATAGAGCAACCTGAAGTCATTACGACTAAAGATAAAGCGGCAACTTTTAACAGTTTAAAACGCATGGTTATTACATTCCTTTTAGGGTCATAGTGACGATGATAATCGACAACGCAGCAATTGAAAACCTTTCACGCTCTGCCTATGACCTTAAATATCAATAAAAGTTTGTTAATCGTTACGCTGCCAACAAATCTTTTGCATTTGCTAAGGTGTTTTTTGTTACTTCGCTGCCTGCTAATAAACGAGCCAACTCTTGAAGACGCTCTTTTTTAGATAACAGTTTCATAGAGGTTTCTGTTTCTTCACCGTTTGTTTCTTTATTTACAAAATAGTGCTGATGACCACAGCCTGCAACTTGAGGTAAGTGGGTTACACACATAACTTGCGTTGATTCACCAAGTTCACGTAATAATTTACCAACAATTGCTGCTGTAGGGCCACTAATACCGACATCAACTTCATCAAAAATAAGTGCTGGTGTGTCCATTTTTTTTGCAGTAATCACTTGGATTGCTAATGCGATACGCGAAAGCTCACCACCAGATGCCACTTTTGAAAGCGCTTGATGTGGTTGTCCTGGGTTGGTTGTGACATTAAATTCAACTTTGGTTGCACCATCAATTTGTAGTGATGTGTCATCAAAAAAAGTATCGACAGTCAAATAACCATGAGGCATTGATAGTTGGTGCATACTATTTGTGATTAGTTTGCTTAGTTCATTTGCGTATTGCTGGCGTACTTGATGTAGTTCTTTGGCAACTTCTAATGCAGCAATATGGTCGTGCTTTACTTGTTCAATTAATATCTCGCAATCATCGTTCTGGCGTAATAGTGCATTTTTTTCTTCAATAAGTTGCTGGTGGAGCTCATACAGTTCTTCTGGCGTGACTCTGTGTTTGCGAGACAAACTAATATATTTTGCGATACGTTTTTCAAGCTCAAAGAGACGATTAGGATCCATTTCTAATTTATCACTGTAATGGCGTAGTTCATCACTTACTTCGCTAATTTGGATAGTGGCATCTTCTAGCATATCAAGTAACGAATTAAATTGGCTCTCCATTGAGGTCAGCTCTGTTATTTCGTGTTTAACGAGGTTAAGCATACTAAGAATATTTTGTTCTTCATTTTCGCTTAAAATTTGTAAGCTATTTTGGCTTAAACTCAAAAACTGCCCACAGTTTGATAGTCGTTTATATTCTTGATCTAATTCTGGATATTCGCCTTGAATAGGTTGAAACTCATTAAGTTCTTTTAAATGGTAATCAATAAGCTGTTGCCTCGCTTCTCGTTCTAATGATTGTTGCTGAAACGCAGCTAAAGTTTGGCAGCTTTGGTGCCATGTTTGGTAAGACAACTTCATTTTTTTCAGTAATGCGGGTTCATTAGCATAAATATCAAGAAGGTGTTTTTGATAACGAGGCTCTAATAATTGTTGGTGAGCATGTTGGCCATGAATTTGAATGAGCAGCGAACCGAGTTCTCGTAATTGAGAGAGTGGTACTGAGGTACCGTTAATAAAACCACGAGAACGGCCATCGGTAGAGATAGTTCGTCTGAGTAGACATTCGTTATGATCATCAAGGTGATGTTCTTCTAACCATTTTTTCGCTGATGGTGTATCGGAGAGTGAAAAGCGCGCACATAAATCGGCTCTGGTAGCTCCAGAGCGCACCATATTAGCATCACCACGGTTTCCTAGACATAAACCCAAAGCATCTATTGCGATAGATTTACCTGCGCCTGTTTCACCTGTAATTGTGGTCATTCCACCAGAGAAATCGATTTCAAGTTCACGGACTATGGCAAAATGACTAATAGTTAATTGAGTCAGCATAGTGCCTCTCCTGTGTATAAAAACATAACTGTAATTGCATACAGTATAAACTGGTTTTTTATACAGTAAAGTAGTGAGGCACAAAAATCAGAACATTTTTTTTGACCAGCCTAATTTTGAACTGAGAGTATTAAAATAATTATAATCATTAGGGTGTACTAAATTTAGTTTTTGCCGGCTACGTTTAATAATGACTTCGTCACCTTCTTTAATAGGTAAAACTAATTGGCTATCGCAACTGACTTCATAATCGATATTGGTTTGAGAAAATTTCAACCGAATTTGGCTATCGCTGCTAATAACTAAAGGGCGAGCTGATAGGGTGTGTGGAAACATAGGCACTAAAGCAATTGCATCAAGGTTTGGTGTAAGAATAGGGCCTCCAGCTGAAAGTGAATAGGCAGTAGAGCCTGTCGGTGTCGCAATAATTAAGCCATCAGAACGTTGTGAAAAGGCAAAACGGTCGTCAATATAGACCTCAAATTCAATCATATGAGCGACTTTTCCGGGATGAAGAACAACTTCGTTAATAGCTGTGCCTATGCGTGTTCTTTCTCCTGCCGCACAAACGCGAGCTTCAAGTAAAAAACGTTTTTCTTCACGGTAATGGCCTGCTAATACATCGGTAAGTTGTTGTAAGGCATTATCAGGATCAAGGTCAGTCAAAAAGCCTAAATTACCCCGATTAACACCAATAACTTTGATATTATAACGTGACAATACACGAGCAGCGCCTAACATATTACCATCACCACCAACAACAATAACAAGGTCTGCGGCTTTACCAACTTGGGTTAAATCGCCCATCCATGCATTTTCAAGCTTTAGCTCTTGAGCCACTTGAGTGTCAATGATGACCTCATAGTCTTTATCTTTAAGCCAATGATAAAGCATTTCATGAGTTGAAAGTGCTTCAGGATGGCGGGGATGTCCGACAATGCCAATGCATTTAAAGTGTTTTTCTTCCGTTACGGTATTATCTGGCATTTTTTTACCCTCGTTTTGCGCCAATTCCTTGAAACCCGTTTATTGATCCCCATAATAAACTAAATATGAAGATGAATACTAAAACTACGCGGAGATGTTCATGAGTAGTAAAGAACAAAATGTACATGAAGAGCAAGTCTCAAAAGAAAATGAAGGAATGGAATCTGCAATGAATGAGCCGAAAGAACAAGCAACAACAGAAGAAACTCAGGCTGACTTTGATGCACAAGCCGAGTTAGTTGTTGCGTTAGCGCGTGTTGCTGATTTAGAAGAGCAACTGCAATTATCGCAAAAAACAGAACGTGAAGCGATGATCCGCGCTCAAGCTGAAGTAGAAAATATTCGTCGTCGTACACAACAAGATGTCGAAAAGGCGCATAAATTTGCACTTGAAAAGTTTTCTAATGAGTTATTGCCAGTACTAGATAACTTAGAGCGTGCATTATCTGCCGCTGATCACGACAATGAACAGTTAAAACCAATGATTGAAGGTTTAGAGTTAACCTTAAAATCATTCTTAGATGCTGTTCATAAGTTTGGTATTGAAGTGGTTGACGAAAAAAATGTGGTCTTTAACCCTGAAGTACACCAAGCGATGACATTAATTGATAGCCCAGCTCATGATGCTAATCATGTTGTTGATGTCATGCAGAAAGGATATACCTTAAACGGTCGTTTATTACGTCCAGCTATGGTTATTGTTTCTAAATAATATCAATGAATAAAGCCGCACAATATCTATGATCTTAATATTGTGCGGCTGTAGCTATTAAGCGATGGGATCTAAAAACCAATTAATTGGGGTTCGGCCTTGTTGCTGTAGTATGTCGTTTGTTTGTTTGAAATGGCCACAGCCTAAAAAACCTCTATGAGCCGATAATGGTGATGGGTGCGGTGCTTTTAAGACAAAATGTTTGTCTGTATCAATAAAACGACCTTTTTTCTGAGCATGAGCCCCCCAAAGTAAGAAAACAACACCTTCTCTGCGTTGATTGATTTGTTCAATAACAGCATCAGTAAAAATTTCCCAGCCAAAATTAGCATGAGAATGTGCTTGGCCTTTTTCAACAGTTAATACGGTATTGAGTAGTAGAACACCTTGTTGTGCCCAACTTTCCAAATAACCATGATTAGGGCGTTTGAAATCAGGATATTCTTTTTCTAATTCTTTATACATATTTACTAATGAAGGGGGGGCTGGCACGCCTGGACGTACAGAAAAAGAGAGACCATGAGCTTGATTAGGACCGTGGTAAGGGTCTTGCCCTAAAATAACCACATTAACGTTATTAAAAGGTGTGAAGCGAAAAGCATTAAAAATATCTTCTTGTGGTGGATAAATTATCTTCCCTGCTTCTCGTTGCTGTGAGACCTGTGTCAATATTTGCAGAAAATACGGTTTTTCTTTTTCGGTTCCGATAACATCGTGCCAGGTTAGTGGTGTAGTCATAATATAAAATCCTTATTGATATCTTATTACTAAGCTTACCGACTTCAGAAGTGGAAAGAAAACAATCCCGCATAAAAATTAAAACTTATTACTTCTTCAACTTTTTTTTGGAAATTTACAAAAAAATTTCAAATACACAGAAAGTGATTATTGATTTAAAACAAGACTTTGCGCTTGCATCCATAAAACACTTATGAATTTTATTGATATTAATCAAAGAATAACGCTATTTATACTGGTATATAAGTAAGAAGAAACATTGGTTAGACCAAATACCCAAGTTCTGATACGAGTTCGGAATTTGATTTTGTGCCCATGATGGAGGTCGAAATGATTACTGGTATCCAAATTACTAAAGCAGATAACGACGATTTATTACATTCTTTCTGGTTATTAGATGATGAGAACGGCGAAGCTCGTTGCATCTGTGCTAAAAAAGGCTTTGAAGAAGGCCAAGTGATTAACCGTAAAGAGCTAGGTGATATCGAGTACCGTGAAGTACCGGTTGAATCTAAACCTGTTGTACGTGTTGAAGGTGGTCAGCATCTTAACGTTAACGTATTAAGCCGAGAAACATTGGAAGACGCTGTAAATAATCCTGAGAAATATCCTCAGCTGACTATTCGTGTTTCTGGTTATGCAGTACGTTTTAACTCACTGACTCCAGAACAACAACGTGATGTAATTACTCGTACTTTCACAGAAAGTCTGTAATTTACTGCACAATAATAGCAAATAGCTATCAGTCTAAATAAAACCCGATATGAATAATATCGGGTTTTTTACGTTTTAATATGTCGATTAATTTTTATTGACGTAATAGTAAGTAATAAAAAAGCCGTAGCTATTGAATAGTTACGGCTTTTAATAAGAGGTAATTGAGTTACTTAGTTGTAAACTTACTCTGTTTCAGTATTTTGTTTGGTTACGACAGTAGCCTCTTTTGCTGAAACTTCGTTAGATGCTTTGCGGCGTTTACCAACATTTTTGCGATCACGAGTACGCACTTTAACTTTAGGGGCTTTTTTCTCTTCGTCTTTTTTGGCTTTGCGTTTAGCAAGCACTTTTTTAGACGGTTTAAACGAGGTCTTTTCAGCCGGTGCTTTAGTCTCAGGGCGTAGCTCTGCAACAACACGGTATTTAATGGGTTCTTGCACATAACGACCAATTTTACCCAGTAATGGATAGTCGTGAGCTTCTACCAATGAAATCGCAATACCTTTACGTCCTGCACGAGCAGTTCGACCTATGCGGTGCAAATAAACATCGGCTGTACGTGGTAAGTCAAAGTTAAATACGTGGGTGATATCGTCTAAGTCAAGTCCACGAGAAGCAACATCAGTTGCAACAAGTACATTCATCTGACCTGATTCTAAGCGTTTAATGGCATCAGTACGCTGTGTTTGTGCCATTTCACCTTCAAGGTAGCTTGATTTTATACCTTGCTTTTCTAATGCGGTGACCAGCTCTCTTACTCGCTCTCTTTTACGAACAAAAACGACGGATTTTTTGACATCTTCTTGTTTGAGTAAGTGTGCGAGTAATGCTGTTTTATGCTCAACATTATCGGCATGATAATAAAACTGTTGGATTTTTTTACGTTCACGACGAGATGGATCGGCGTTTAATTCAACAGGTTCATTCAGGATACGTTGTGCAAAATCAACAATAGCATTGCCTTCGAGGGTTGCTGAAAACAGTAGAGTCTGTTTACGCCAGCGTGTTTCTCCCGCGATAGTTTCGATATCGTTAGCAAAGCCCATATCTAACATACGGTCTGCTTCATCTAAAATGAGTATTTCAACAGCGCGGCAATCAAAGTTTTCTTCTTTGATGTATTGTAATAAGCGTCCTGTTGTTGCAACAACAATATCTTGGTTTTCGCTAAATACTTCAGCGTGATTCATATAAGCAACACCGCCAGTAATGGTTGCGATGTCTAAATGTGTGTGCGCACTTAATTCTTTTGCTTGATCTGCAACTTGCATTGCTAGTTCACGAGTTGGTGTCAAAATAAGAATACGTGGCGGGCCTGATTTCTTACGAGGATAATCAAGCAAGTGTTGAATTGCTGGTAATAAGAATGCCGCAGTTTTACCTGTACCTGTTGGTGCAGAACCTAAAATATCACGGCCGTCCATTGCTGCTGGAATGGCGCTTGCCTGAATTACGGTAGGACGGTGATATCCTTTTTCTTCTAGTGCGGTCAATAAACTTTCATCAAGTTCAAGACTGGAAAATGTAGTGGCTGTCATTGTATACCTCTGTTTAGGGCGCGGATTTTGACATTATCCCCCGCTAAAAGCCAGAGGATTTACCGCTATCACATTATATAATAGAGATTGCTAATGGTATTCGATGTTTTTGGGCTTAATGTAAATAACCAGACACGTATACAAAAATATTAATGTTAAGATAGCGACAAGATAAAGCACTATCTTACCATATATCTCTTTTCCAATGACATGGAATGATAAGGATGGATAAAGAGAAAGCTATAAGAATAAACAGAGTAAATAAATGAATCATAAAAAAGTAAAAAAAGAAGGGTTACGTAAAGGTGGCTTTACCTTTAAACAATTTTTTGTTGCTCATGATAAATGTGCAATGAAAGTGGGTACTGATGGCGTTTTGCTTGGAGCATGGGCACCTATCGAAGGAGTAAAAACAATACTGGATATTGGAACTGGTAGCGGGCTTATTACTTTGATGCTTGCTCAACGAGCGGTTCAAGCAGAGTTTATTGACGGTATTGAACTTGATGAACAAGCAGCTTTACAGGCAATGGAGAATGCGCAAGGATCATTGTGGGATCCTCTTATTCATATTCATCATTGTGATATTTATCATTATGCTCAGCAAACAGATAAAAGTTATGATTTAATAGTAAGTAATCCTCCTTATTTTGAGCCTGCTGTTGCGTGCCGTGATGATGTGCGAGAACAAGCACGTTATACCAAAACATTGACTCATGACGGATTGCTTGACAGCGCTCAAGCACTGATTACTGAAAATGGTGTTTTTTGTGTGGTCTTGCCTTATTTTATTGGCGAGCAATTTATTGAAATAGCACAAAAAAAAGAGTGGGTTTTAGTTAATCGAGTCAATGTTAAAGATAGTGCGGATAAACCTTATCATCGTATATTATTAGCATTTCAGCGACAAAACCGAGAAACAATAAACTGTAGTATTGATGAGCTTATTATTCGTAATAGCGACGGTCATTACACAGATGAGTTTCGAACATGGGTAACAGATTTTTATTTATATTACTAAAGTATATTTATTATTACCTTATTTAAGATTTTATATATTGTTGTAAATAAAAGTATATTTTTTAATTATATCATTGTGTTGTCGTGTTTTTATTGGCAAATTGCATTTTGGTTGGTGATTACAACAACGATTTTTTTGTGATTCATCTCTTATAATAATGATTGAATTGAACTTCATACTATTTTCATACTCCAAGTCCTGTAGCTCATAAAAACGAGAAGGAATAACGAGAGTAACATGACGGAGTCATCAATAAATAGTGCGAAGCTTGACTTCGGGAGAGTCCATCTCTAATGAGCGAGCAGTTAACGGACCAAATGTTGGTTGAACGGGTACAAAAAGGTGACCAAAATTCATTTAATTTATTGGTTATCCGCTATCAACACAAGGTAGCAAGCCTGATTTCCCGTTATGTACCTCAGGGTGATGTACCAGATGTTTCGCAAGAAGCCTTTATTAAAGCTTATCGTGCTATCGGTTCTTTTCGTGGCGACAGTGCTTTTTATACATGGCTTTATCGTATTGCAGTAAATACGGCAAAAAATTATCTGGTTGCGCAAGGGCGACGTCCGCCTTCAAATGATTTAGATGCAAGTGATGTTGAAAACTTTGAAACATCAAATGCATTAAAAGAAATTTCGAACCCTGAGAACTTAATGTTGTCTGAAGAGTTACGGCGAGTAGTTTTTCACACCATAGAGTCATTACCTGAAGATTTAAGGGTTGCTATAACGCTTCGGGAACTTGACGGACTGAGCTATGAAGAGATAGCGGTCATTATGGATTGCCCAGTCGGAACAGTACGTTCACGTATTTTTAGGGCGAGAGAAGCTATTGATAATAAGGTTCAACCATTGATACAAGATTTATAATCATGGGTGAACCATCATTGACTGAAGGGTACTTTTACATGCAAAAAGAGAAACTTTCTGCATTTATGGATGGCGAAGTTCTTGATAAAGAACTTATTGGTTCGATAGCGCATGATGATTCAATGAAAGACACATGGCAACGTTACCATTTAGTTCGAGACACAATGCGGGGTGATGTTAGTGAAGTGATTCACTTTGATATCGCGAGTCGCGTTGCTTTAGCACTTGAAAATGAGCCAGTCCGCATAAGTCCTGAACAACCAAGAGAACAGCAACCTGCGCCATCACAATGGCGTCAGCACTCTTTCTTACAGACATTACGTCCTTGGGCAAGTCAGTTGACTCAAATCGGGGTCGCGGCTTGTGTATCATTGGCTGTTATTGTTGGTGTTCAGCAATATAACGGAAATAGTAGTTCTGACGATTTCCAAGTTGATTCACCTGTATTCAACACGCAACCTATTATGGGCAGTGGTGCGCCAGTAAGTTTAAATCTTCAAAATGATAACCTTGGCCGTGAGCAACAAACACGTTTACAAGAGCGTAATCAGCGTCTTGGTTTGATGTTGCAACAATATGAGTTAGACCGTCGTATTTATAATGCACCACAAAATGAAGCGACAGCAGAGATGCAGGGATCTGCTCAGCAACAGCTGCAAAAGTAACAGTGTGAAAAATCCTAACCTGTAGGAATAAAACAGTCGTAATGAAAATATCATGGTTATCTACCACATTGCTGGTGGGCAGCCTATCGATGTCAATACAAGCCTTGGCACAACCTCAAACAGGTAGTGTCGAGGCTTTGTTGCAAAAGATGGGTAATACAGCTCAGACCTCTACCTATGAATTATCTTTTATCAATATCAATTCTCAAGGTATTGTTCCCATTCGTTATCGTCATACATTGCTTGATGGAGAACCACTTGCACAGTTAATGCAAATGGATAGCACACGACGTGAAATTGTTCAGCGTGGTGATGAAATCAGCTATTTCGAACCTGGTTTAGATGCTTTTAGTTTAAGAAATGATCATATCGTCGATTATATTCCGTCAATAATTTATCAAGATTTCAATGAATTATCTGAATATTATAATTTCATTGATGGCGGTAGAACTCATATTGGAGATATCTCGAGTCGTGTTGTGCGAGTACTATCAAAAAATAATGATCGTTATGATTATGTTTTATTTATTGATGAAGTCAGGTATTTACCACTACGAGTTGATCTTTTAGATAAAAATAGTGATGTAATTGAGCAGTTTAGGGTAATTACTGCAAATCAAAATGATAAAGATATTGTCACTGCATTAAGTGCGTTACGAGCGGTGAATATGCCACCATTGCTTCTTGTGCCTAAAGCAAAAGAGAACACATATAGCTGGTCTGTAACGGCGTTACCTGAAGGGTTTAAAGAAGTTAAACGTAGTAATCATCAAATTTCTGAGACTGAATTTAGCGAGTCAATTTTATTTAGCGATGGATTATTTGATTTCTCTATTTATGTGAATAAAAGTGGGCACCAAGCAAATTCCCTCGAACGTGATAAATTATTAAGGTATGGTCGTAATACTATTTATACCTATGACAAAGAAGGAAAAGAGATAACCTTTATTGGTCAATTACCATTTTCTACGGCGCAAAATATAGCAAATAGCGTTGTTTTTACGAAAAAGTAGCAGGTGTAAATTATGGTTAAAGAGTGGGCAACCGTCATACATTGGCATGAGGGGCGAGCTTTATTACGTTATGGTTCTTCTGCGGGATGCGGTAGTTGTCAGGCTCGCGCTGCTTGCGGCTCTTATTTACTTAATAAAATCGGTCCTGAAACTGTACATCAGTTGGAGCTGCCTGTTGAGCAACCTTTAGTTGAAGGACAAAAAGTAGAAGTCGGTATTCCGGAAAATAACTTATTGCTTTCTGCGATGTTAGTTTACTTAACACCATTGCTGGGGTTATTTATTGTTGCAGGCATTTCGACTCTTTGGTTTTCTAGCGAGTTTGCTATTTTTTGTAGTGGGCTTGTTGGTGGTGTAATAGGTTTTTTACTGGCCAAAAAAGTGGCAACGCTGTGGAGTAAAGACGAAGGTTTTGAGCCTGTTATTCTACAAATAGGGCTTCCACCTAATGAGTTAAAAATTCAATATCAAGAATAATAACTATTTTCTATAAAATGGGGCTAGTGCCCCTTTTTAATTTGTTTTTTTGTTATTTATCTTCTATTTCTTATAAATCAATCATTCTTTATATCTGTAAAACATCAACAAAAAATTACAAATAAATGTAACTCTTAGCGTAAATGTTTGTGTTTGATGAACGTTTCTTTGAGTATAATGTCTCTAGTGTGTAGAATGCGTCATCAATCATAACTCATCTGCAATATAGAGTTTTCGCTTTGTGTTCATGAATGTATCCAAAGCTAGATTTATAGAGCAAGGCAACAGAGAAAAATAATTTCAGAATGAAAAACATACGTAACTTTTCCATTATCGCGCATATTGACCACGGTAAATCGACATTATCAGATCGAATTATTCAAATTTGTGGTGGCTTAACTGATCGTGAAATGGCTGCGCAGGTTCTTGATTCTATGGATCTTGAGCGTGAACGTGGTATCACTATTAAAGCGCAAAGTGTCACACTAAATTTTACAGCTGATGATGGTGAAGTTTATCAGCTTAACTTTATTGATACCCCAGGCCACGTTGACTTCTCTTATGAAGTTTCTCGTTCTCTTGCTGCTTGTGAAGGTGCTTTATTAGTTGTGGATGCGGGGCAAGGGGTTGAAGCTCAAACCTTAGCAAACTGTTATACCGCGATGGATATGGATTTAACAGTCGTACCCGTATTAAACAAAATTGACTTACCTGCTGCAGAGCCAGAACGTGTCGCTGAAGAAATTGAAGACATTGTTGGTATTGATGCAACAGATGCTGTGCGTTGTTCTGCCAAAACAGGTGTTGGTGTTAAAGAAGTTATTGAGCGTTTGGTCAAAGAGATCCCAGCACCAGAAGGTGACCCTGAAGCACCATTACAAGCACTGATTATTGACTCTTGGTTTGATAATTACCTTGGTGTTGTTTCACTTATCCGTGTTAAAAACGGTAAAGTTTCCAAGGGTGATAAAATTAAAGTAATGAGTACGGGACAAGTTTATAACATTGACCGCATTGGTATTTTTACACCAAAACAAGTAGATACTACGTCATTAAATTGTGGCGAAGTAGGCTGGGTTGTCTGTGGTATTAAAGATATTTTAGGGGCTCCAGTTGGTGATACTTTAACTTCGGCACAAAAATCGGCGGATAAACCACTACCGGGCTTTAAAAAAGTAAAACCTCAGGTTTATGCGGGATTGTTCCCGATTAGTTCTGACGATTATGAGTCTTTCCGTGATGCATTAGGTAAATTAAGTCTTAACGACGCATCATTATTTTATGAGCCAGAAAGCTCTACTGCATTAGGATTTGGTTTCCGTTGTGGATTCTTAGGCCTTTTACATATGGAGATCATTCAAGAGCGTCTAGAACGCGAATATGATCTCGACCTGATTACAACCGCGCCAACAGTAGTTTATGAAGTTGAATTAACTAGTGGTGAAATTGTATTGGTAGATAGTCCATCTAAGCTGCCACCACTGAATAATATTGAAGAGATTAGAGAACCTATTGCTGAGTGTCATATGTTACTGCCGCAAGAATACTTAGGTAACGTTATTACCTTATGTATTGAAAAACGCGGTGTGCAAACAAATATGGTCTATCATGGTAATCAAGTTTCACTAACCTATGAAATACCGATGGCTGAAGTAGTGCTTGATTTCTTTGACCGCTTAAAGTCGACATCTCGTGGTTATGCTTCTTTAGACTACAACTTTATTCGTTTCCAAGGCTCAAACATGGTTCGTGTTGATGTCTTGATTAATGGTGACCGAGTCGATGCTTTAGCTCTTATCACCCATAGTGATAATGCGCCTTACCGTGGCCGTGACTTAGTGGAAAAAATGAAAGAATTTATTCCACGCCAACAGTTTGATATCGCTATTCAAGCTGCTATTGGTAACCATATTATTGCTCGTTCAACGGTTAAGCAGCTACGTAAAAACGTATTAGCTAAATGCTATGGTGGTGACGTTAGCCGTAAGAAAAAACTATTACAGAAACAGAAAGATGGTAAAAAACGCATGAAACAAATAGGTAACGTAGAGTTACCACAGGAAGCGTTCTTAGCCATTCTTCATGTTGGTAAAGATAAATAATTTAAGGAGAAAACATGGCTAACACGTTTGCCTTGATCCTAACACTGGCAACGCTAATTACGGGCATTCTTTGGGGAATTGAGCGCTTTAAGCTTAAACCTGCTCGTATGGCAAAATTAAAGCGCTTTCAAGAGATGGCGAAAGGCAGTGGGGATCAGCAAGAGTTAGCAAAATCAATCAATAAGCCAAGTTGGATTGAGACCCTTGCTTCTCTGTTCCCTGTATTGATTATTGTTTTGATTCTGCGTTCATTTGTGTATGAGCCGTTTCAGATACCTTCTCGTTCAATGATGCCAACCTTATTGGTTGGTGATTTCATCTTGGTTGAAAAATTTGCTTATGGGCTAAAAGATCCCATTACACAAACAACCTTAATAAATACAGGGAAGCCAAAACGTGGTGATATTGCTGTTTTCAAATATCCACGAGATCCTTCTACTGATTTTATTAAGCGTGTTATTGGTCTACCAGGTGATAAAATTGTTTATGACATGATGGCTAAAAAAGTACATATTTACCCTAATTGTGATAAAGCAATGTGTAACGATGAGATTTCAGTGACTTATGGTACTGCTTATCCGAGCGAGTGGACTCTGCTTTTACAAAATGTGCCGGGTGGTCAACGTATTAATGGTATGAAATCTATTCCAATTGAAGATCCTATTTCTACTGCGACGCAATTCCGCCAAGAAGAGCGAGTAGAAACAATTGGTAAAGTATCACACCGTATTATGACTATTCCTGGTGATATGACGATGCCTGAATTTATCCAACCGGGCTTACCTGTAGGCACATGGATAGTACCGGATGGTCATTATTTTATGATGGGTGACAATCGAGATGGTAGTTCTGATAGCCGTTTCTGGGGATTTGTTCCTGAGCAAAATCTAGTTGGTAAGGCAACAACTATCTGGATGAGCTTTGAAAAACAAGAGAATGAATGGCCAACGGGTATTCGTTTTAGCCGTATTGGCGGCATAAAGTAATTATTAACAAAATAGCTACAGCATTCCGATTTATCTCAGTGTAGAATATGTCACTTCTTTAAACATGATTGGCTCCTGTAATAAACAGGAGCCAGTGCAAACGCAACAGTTCTGTTATCCAACCCGATAATTTTTCCCGTTGATTTAAACAGATTTGTTGCGTGTGCTTCAAATTAAGTAATGGAAATTGATCGCACATGAATACTTTACTCGTAAACCAGTTACAAAAAAAACTGGGTTATACTTTTACACAAAATGAATTATTACTACAGGCATTAACGCATCGTAGTGCTAGCAGTAAACATAATGAACGCTTAGAATTTTTAGGTGATTCAATTCTAAGTTATGTTATTGCAAATGCGCTTTATCATCGTTTTCCTCGTGTTGATGAGGGCGATATGAGCCGCATGAGAGCAACCCTTGTTCGCGGAAATACACTTGCTGAGTTAGCTCGTGAATTTGAATTAGGTGAATGTTTACGCTTAGGTCCGGGTGAATTAAAAAGTGGCGGTTACCGCCGTGAATCTATTCTTGCTGATACTGTTGAAGCATTAATTGGTGCAATTTTCCTCGATAGTGATATTCAAAACATCGAAAATATCATTTTAAAATGGTATGAGAATCGCTTGGCTGAAATCAGCCCCGGCGATAAGCAAAAAGATCCTAAAACTCGTTTGCAGGAATATCTGCAAGGGCGTCATTTACCATTACCTGCTTATGTTGTGGTACAGGTTCGTGGTGAAGCCCATGATCAAGAGTTTACGATCCATTGTCAGATAAGCGGCATCGAGCAACCTGTAAAGGGGATGGGTACAAGCCGTCGTAAAGCTGAACAAGCCGCTGCTGAACAGGCATTAATACAACTGGAGCTTGAATGAGCGAAGAACAAACCTATTGCGGATTTATTGCGATAGTTGGTCGCCCAAATGTGGGAAAATCAACACTACTGAACCAATTACTGGGGCAGAAAGTCTCTATTACGTCACGTAAACCTCAAACTACGCGTCACCGTATCATGGGTATTGATACTGATGGTGCATATCAGGCAATTTACGTCGATACACCGGGATTGCACATTGAAGAAAAGCGTGCAATTAACCGTTTAATGAATCGTGCAGCAAGTAGTTCTATCGGCGATGTAGAACTCGTTATCTTTGTAGTTGAAGGAACTAACTGGACTGCAGACGATGAAATGGTCGTAAATAAGCTGAAATCATTACGTTGTCCTGTTTTATTGGCGATCAATAAAGTAGATAACGTGGTTGATAAAACCAAGCTACTGCCTCACATTGGCTTTTTAAGCCAACAAATGGATTTTCTTGATGTTGTTCCAATCAGTGCAGAAAAAGATATGAACGTTGATACTATTGCGAAAATAGTGCGTAAATGTCTTCCTGAAGCAACACATCATTTTCCTGAAGATTATATTACTGACCGTTCTCAACGCTTTATGGCGTCAGAAATTATTCGTGAAAAACTGATGCGTTTTCTAGGTGAAGAATTACCTTATTCTGTCACGGTTGAGATTGAACAATTTGTTACTAATGCTCGTGGTGGCTATGATATTCATGGATTAATTCTGGTTGAACGTGAAGGCCAGAAAAAAATGGTTATCGGTAATCAAGGCGTTAAAATCAAGAAAATCGGTACGGAAGCCCGTATGGATATGGAAAATTTATTTGAAAACAAAGTGCATTTAGAACTTTGGGTGAAAGTAAAAGCGGGTTGGGCTGATGATGAACGTGCGTTACGTAGCCTTGGCTATGTGGACGATTTAAAATAGGTAACTGAAGTGGATGGCTGGCAACGTGCATTTGTTATCCATGCTCGTCCTTACAGTGAAACGAGTCTATTACTGGATTTTTTCACTGAAAATGAAGGACGAGTTCGCATTTTGTCTAAAGGCGCACGCGGTAAACGCTCACCTTTAAAAGGCGCACTTCAACCTTTTACTCCTTTGCTCATTCGTTGGAGTGGGCGAGGAGAAGTAAAAACTCTACGTGATGCAGAGCCAATCTCTTTAGCACTACCTCTTTCAGGCACTGTTCTTTACAGTGGTCTGTATCTTAATGAGTTACTCTCTCGCGTATTAGAAAATGGCACTTCTTATAGTGTCCTTTTTTTTGAATACCTTTCTTGTTTACAAATTCTTGCTGCAAGTGAAACCACTCCTGAAGCGGCATTAAGACGCTTTGAGCTGGCATTACTTGCGCAACTTGGTTATGGCTTAGATTTTCTGCATTGCGCAGGAAGTGGCGAGCCAGTTGCTGATACAATGACTTATCGTTATCGTGAAGAAAAAGGTTTTATTGCGAGTTTAGTCGTTGATCATAATAGTTTTACTGGATTTGAATTAAAATCCTTGGCAAGTCGCGAATTTCCTACTTTAGACACATTAAAAGCGGCTAAACGATTTACACGTATGGCATTAAAGCCTTATTTAGGTGGAAAACCATTAAAGAGTAGAGAACTTTTTAGGCAATTTGCCATTAAAAGAGCACCGAAAAAAAAGGTGTTAATCGCGGATCAATAATATTGTCTTTTTCTTCTCTATAGAATGTGTAAACTATGGTAATGCAACGTTATTTTTCAGGAGAAGAGCATGTCTGATATTCTACTTGGCGTTAATATAGACCATATCGCCACCCTTCGTAATGCCCGTGGCACAACGTACCCCGATCCTGTTCAAGCCGCTTTTATCGCGGAACAAGCGGGTGCAGATGGTATCACTATTCACTTACGTGAAGACAGACGCCACATCACTGATCGTGACTTAATGTTGATAAGCCAAACTGTCCAAACAAGATTAAATCTGGAAATGGCAGTAACAGAAGAGATGATTGAGATTGCTTGCCAAACTCAACCTGATTTTTGCTGTTTAGTACCTGAAAAACGCCAAGAAGTAACTACTGAAGGCGGTTTAGATGTTGTTGGCAATGAAGCTAAAATAGCTGATGCGATTAAACGTTTATCACTTGCTGGTATTAAAGTTTCTCTTTTTATCGATCCTGACCATGAGCAAATTAACGCAGCAGATCGTGTCGGCGCTCCTTTTATTGAAATTCATACGGGTGCTTATGCAGATGCTGAAGATGAAATGGAACAAGATAAAGAGTTTATGCGTATTCGCGACGCTGTGACTTATGCTGCATCTAAAGGCCTGAAAGTGAATGCTGGTCATGGTTTGCATTATCATAACGTGCAGCGTATTGCTGCATTACCTGAGCTTTATGAATTGAATATTGGCCATGCGATTATTGGTAGGGCGGTATTTAGCGGATTAGCGTCAGCAGTTGAAGAAATGAAACGCTTAATGCGAGAAGCGCGTCGTTAATGGCTATTGTTGGCATTGGTATGGATATCGTTGAGATATCTCGTATCGAAGAAATAATAGGGCGTTCTGGTGAACGCCTTGCTCGGCGTATTCTCACTGAAAGTGAGTGGGAAATCTACCAATCACATAAGCAACCGATTCGTTTTCTTGCTAAACGTTTTGCAGTAAAAGAAGCCGCAGCAAAAGCATTAGGAACAGGAATTCGTTTAGGTTTAGCGTTTAATCATTTTGAAGTGCGCAATGATAAACTAGGAAAACCCACATTACATTTTTTAGCGGTGGCTAAAGAGATGGCAGATAAAGCGGGGATAAATTCTATTCATGTCACATTGGCAGATGAACAACGTTATGCCTGTGCAACGGTTATTTTAGAGAAGTAACGCTTAGCAGTAACTATCAACAGTCACTCTGAAATAATAACCATCTTAAATTTATCGCCCGTAATTTATCATTTTTATATATGACGGGTTAGATCTTGTCTGAGTGATAAATTAAAACAAATTTTTCCCAGAGCGCATCTTGAGTTTCAGTATGAGTTGGGTCAGTAATGATCGTATTGGTAATAGGACAAACCGACTGGCAAGTTGGCTTATCGTAATGGCCTACGCATTCTGTGCAAAGATCAGGATTAATTTCATATATCTCATCCCCCATTGAAATAGCATCATTAGGGCACTCTGGTTCGCACATATCGCAGTTGATGCATTTCTTCGTAATGAGTAAAGCCATATCAGTCACTTAGTATATAAATTATTAAATTTCAGTAACTTATATCTTGCACTTATATGTTACATGTAGAATTATTGCTAATACAAATTAGTTATTGCATTTATTTATTTATCTTAAACTTCTGCATTGTTAGTGGTTCTATTTAATAGATGTATATTTTGCAGAGTAAAAACCTCACAAGAGTAACATTTATCCTGCTTGCCGTAAAATAGCAGATCAGCTGTAAAAAAATATTTTTTATTATAGGCATATTTTGTGGTAGTAAACACACATATCACTTTGTTATTGATGTTAAATAATGGCAATAACAATAAGGGGATATCTATGCCAACGCTGTTTAATATGTGGACATTTGCGCTTTTATCATTGGGATTGGTGTTAACGCCGGGCCCGAATATGATTTACCTTATTTCTCGCTCAATATCACAAGGTAAAAAAGCGGGGTTTATTTCGCTATTTGGTGTCGCTGTTGGTTATGTATTTTATATGTTATTAGCGGCATTTGGTATTACTGCTATTTTTATGGCAGTGCCTTATGCATACGATACCTTAAAAATTTGTGGCGCCATTTATCTGATTTACATCGCTTGGCAATCAATTAAGCCCGGTGGACATTCTATTTTTCATCCCAAGAGGCTTCTGTCAGGTAATACCACAAAACTCTTTGTTATGGGATTTGTTACCAATTTACTAAATCCCAAAATCGCACTGATGTATTTATCACTGCTGCCTCAATTTATTACCATTGATAATGGTAGCGTTTTAAATCAATCATTAGTGTTAGGTAGTATTCAAATTATTATTAGTATTACAGTGAATGCTTTGATTGTTGTGGCTGCCGGATCTATTGCGAGCTTCTTTATTAACAGGCCTAGCTGGGCTCTTATTCAACGTTGGTTTATGGCAACTATTTTAGGTGTATTGGCGATTAAATTAGTAACAGAATCTCGAGCGGGCTAAGGCTAAACGGTCATATTGTCATAATAAAGAAATCAATGTGATATCTTTAGTTATCAATAGAAAACAGGGTACAATACGCTGCTATACGATAATAAAGAGATATCCTTGTGAAAGAAATTAAAGATGATATTTATTGGATGAATAAAGCGATTGAGCAAGCCCAAAAAGCCCAAGAGATAGGTGAAATTCCGGTTGGTGCTGTATTAGTCGTTGATAATAAAATCATTGCTAAAGGATGGAATCGCTCGATTATTGATAACGACCCTACTGCACATGCCGAAATAATGGCATTGCGCAAAGGGGGAAAGCATTTGGAAAATTATCGTTTACTTGATGCAACACTCTACATTACGTTAGAACCTTGTGTGATGTGTGCGGGAGCAATTATACATAGTCGAGTAAAAAGAGTCGTTTATGGTGCGTCTGATTTAAAAACTGGAGCCGCGGGTTCATTTATTGATATTTTGCAGCATCCAGGAATGAACCATAAAGTTGAGATAACATCGGGCGTGTTAGCAGAACAATGCTCCCAACAATTAAGTCAATTTTTCAAGA
>NZ_LXEV01000030.1 GCF_001654965.1 Proteus hauseri ATCC 700826 | reverse complement strand
TGAGAAGAGCACAACAAAAGCAGTTGAAATCACAAAAAATGGCGTTACCAATCATTAATATCAAAAAAATAGCTCAACAAGGTAAGTAACCTGATTAAGGACTTATTATTGGTAATTTAAAGTATAAGTAGCTTGAGCTTGAAAAGGTCCCGTTAGTACTGTTTGGTTTTTAATCGCGCTAGATGATGCTTCAACATAGGTCATAAAATTAAATTGAATACGTTGATTATTAAGAAGTCGGGTGGTGCTCGGCTTTTTTAATTGAATAATATTACGATTAAAATCAGTAAATACGATACCAATACTTTTAGGATCTTCTGAACCCGTTCCAACAACAGCTAAATGATTTGGCATTGTGGGATGTTCTTTTCCATCAAGTGTAATAGTGACACTTTTATAAATATCTTGGCTGCAATTTTCTAAGCTAATACTAAAAGATATAGGTTCAGTTTTTTGAAAAGTATAAAGATCTTTAGATGATATCTGTTTGAAATCGATTACTTTATTTTCATCACCAGCAACAATAGTGCATCCATGTGCAACGACAACGCCTTTAAATTCCATATCACCACCAATTAATTCGGTTCCCGCAAATACGGATGGTGATAACAGTAATAGAAATGATGATATTATTTTATTTACTGATATTTTTATTATTTTTTTCATTACATAAATTCCGCAACGAGTGTGGCATGAGCAGAAAATTCACCTTCAGTAATTTTACTGCCAGTTTTTGCTATTGGTGCCGCAGTGACTTCCCAACTACCTGTAAAGTTGTTTAATTTCCCTACAGAAAAATATTTATTAGGGGCAACAATAGCGCCAGATTTATCTCTTAAAACAATGCCTAAATTTGTTCTGTCAACAGGGCCTGTGGTACCTAAATAATCAGAATTAAAACTGGCTACTCCAGAACTACCGGTCTGAACTTTAAACATAATTCGACTGTTTGGATTGGTAAAACTGCCGCCTTCACATTTTATTGGAATATTTCGCGTAATTTTGTAATTTTGACCATTTAAATATTCAGAAGTATTCCCTACGTTGCCAAAATTAAAAGTAATAGGTGAGCCATTATTAAATGTGCATTTATCTTCAGTAGTTAATATTCCTGAGCTAATAACCAATTTTGAAATAGGCTCTGGGCCATATTCTTGATATAAACCATTACCTACACGGGCATACATTTGTGCAACGGCTTGGCCCGTTAAAGAAACACCATTAATAATTGGTTTTTTTAAGCGAAAAACTAATACACCACTACTTCCTGAAGACATATTGGGTTTTGGTGATTCAGGAACTCGGCATCCTTGTTGACCATTTTTATTATTCGGTTTTTCAATAAAAGGAACCGTAGGTAAAGTATCCGGACCCCAAATTGAAAACTTTATTTGTACATCAACATATTCGTTGAGTTCATAGTAATTACCAGTGGAAGGGCGAAGATCTGAATTCGCCATATAATAGGTTCGGGAATTAGCTACTAATGGATCTTTGGGACAATAAACGGTTGCTAAATAGCGATCAGGTAAAGAGAAATTAACGGTAGCTGTTTCACCGGGTTTATTACGTGGAAATGTGGTGTTATCTAAAGTAACTCTAAATACATTTGGCCCACCAACAGTTCGAACCTCGCCATGGATATAAGCAGATGCAATAAGGGGGGTACACAACAGCGCGCCAGTAAAAAATATTTTTAGCGTATTGAAATAAAAATTACAGTTATTGGATTTCATTTTATTCCTACTGGCGTCGAGTTAATTAATATTTAGGTTGTTGTTCTTTTGGCGCTACTTTGCAGCTGTCTTGTTGGCAGACAAATTTTAATTCAGGGTGTCCACCATAATCGTTCACATACATCATATAAAATTGATTTACGTTAGTGGTTTTAACCGGAATATCTAATGAAGATTTAGGTGCAACCATTAAGCCTGGAAAGGTTGTTAATTTATCGTTATCTTCACCATTTAACTTATTTGATAATCCAATAATGGTGATGTAATAAGGTGTTGGATTTTCAGCAATAAATTTATTGCCTTGTTTTTTAAATATTAATTGATCTTGCCAAACCATACCTGGTTTTTCAGGTGTAATAGCGGCTGGGCGATAAAAGAGCTTTATACGAGATTGCATCGCCATTTGTAATACGTTGGCTTGTTTTGGTGCTGGTGGAATTTCACGCACATTAAGATAAAACAGCGATTCTCTATCCTGTGGTAACAGGCCAATTTCTGCCGTTTTAGTGATCCTAACAACACCTTTTTGGTCGCCATCAAGACGTTGTAAAGGGGGGAGTGCAACTAAAGGTGATGAAATTTTTTGCCCATTTTCATTTTCAACCCATGATTGAGCTAAAAAAGGAATATCTGGACTGGTATTTTTCAGGTTCACGCTAGCAGAGTTTTCATTACCGGTTAAAACGATGCGAGTCCTGTCCAATGACACACCCGCTTGCGTGGTGCTGGCTACACTTAACGCGAGTAATGATCCGCAAAATAAAGTTTTCAGTATGTTGAATGAGTTCATACAATTATCTCTGTTATTCATTTTATTCATTAATGCCCCTGACATAAAAGTGATTCACGTTTTAGCGGGTCTGTAATTTGAGTTGGCATAGTAATTGAGCATTGTGCTTTACCATCCCAAACCACATTTAATGATTCATTTAAGCTGACACCTGCAATATAAACGAGGCCATCTTCCATCACCATTCCCATATTTTCACCCTCTTTGTTGGTGACTTCAGCACCAAATGGGGGATATTTATGGTCGCTGGTTTGTAGAATCGCCATTAAGCGTTCACCTTTACGAACAGGGAAAACATAATAACCAATAGCGCCTTCGGTTAAGGTTGCGGATGTGATTGCTTTGCGCGTTTCAATATCTGAATCCATTTTATCAACATCAATTCGGGCATCAACATTGTTATAGCTTGTTAAGTCAGTTAACACACCAATACCAAATAAGTTAGTGGTAGTACTGCGATTATTAAATGGCACACCAGCTACGCCATCAGTATCAACCATCATACGAGCGGTACTCGATGTCATACTGCTACTGTGTAATGCTGCACCATAACGTGTTGCTGTAAAGCCACCCTTAATTGTTGCACCAACAGCCGTATAGTTATCTTGTTGATAGCTAGCATTGGCATTTATTTCGGCATATTGAGAACGATGCTGATAATAGCCATCTGTACTAGCTTTATTATCAGAACTTAATCCAGCACGTACACGCCATAAATTATTATAATTGCTATTATCAGAATAAGACGCCATTTGGCTCACTTTTCCATTACTATCTTGTAAGCTATAGCCAACGCTTTTCCCACTCCCTAATGGCAGTGAAATATTAAAGGAAATACTGTCATCAGTGTTGCCTTTATGTTGAGTACGAAAGGCTGATAAACTCGTATTTATTTGGTCAATACCCATAATAGAGAAATTACGGCTAACCGTAGCACCAAATTGCTCTTGTGTATTTTTATCCCAATAATTTTGATGACGATAAGAGAGATAAAGGGTTGTCGATTTTTCAATATCATCAGCCCAAAAAGTTTTATTACCCGTTATGGTATACATCTCTTTCTCATAACCATTGTTATTAATATCGTTATAACGTTCATCAATATACTGAGAGAAAGAACGAAATGTCTTTTCTGAGAAGCGATATCCCGCAAAGGTAATGGTACTGTGATATTCATCAAATGTTTTTGCGTAGTTGAGCTTAAAGGACATACCATTAATGTTTTCATCATTAAGCGTTTTGCTATAAGACTGTGTCATATCACCAGATAAAGTACCGAATCGACCCATATCATGGCCTACCCCCATAGACCAAGCGTTATAGTCTTTTGCTGTCAATAACACACCACCATAAAGTGACCATGTATTATTCATACCCCAGGAAAAATCGCCTTGATAAAAAAGAGGCCCTTCCATTTTATGGTTATGTAACGATGATTGACCAATAGATGTATTGTAACGTATTGCTCCTGGGCGCGTCATATAAGGTAAATTTGCAGTTTGTACTTGGAACTCATTGATTTTTCCATTCTGCTCTTCAACTCTGACATTTAATTGGCCTTGCACGGTATCTTGTAGGTGTTTGATAGTAAAAGGGCCTGCTGGCACTGTTGTTTCATAAATTAAACGGCCATTTTGGGTAACAGTGACTTTGGCGTTAGTATTAGCAATACCATGAATTTCGGGGGCATAACCCTGTAATGAAGGCGGTAACATGCGTTCATCACTTTGTAAGTTAATACCCGTAAAGCGAAAGCTATCAAAAATCTGAGAGTTCAGATAAGTTTCCCCTAAGGTAAGTTTTGCTGCGTAATCAGGCAGTGGTCTATAAGCGTAGATTTGATTCCATTCAAAATTATTATTTGATGAATATTCTGAAGAATAATTCCCTTGATATTCTGCTCGTAAACGCCAATTGCCAAGATTGATACCGGTTTGACCATAACCTGTCAGCGAATTATTGTTATTGCCCTTATTAGGATGTGTTGAAGTACCCGTGATGGTGTAATCAATCAGTAATCCTGAAATCCCCGCATCCCAAAGCTCTGGGGGTGTCCAGTCAGTATCTTCATATTTCATTAAAGAACGAGGAAGTGTTATATCTAAAACACCACCATCATTCTTCACAGAGACGCCGGGTAATTGACTTATATCGAAACAATCGGGTGTTATTTCTTTGATATATTTTTGATTTTCTTCTGAAATTGTTAACTTTTTTAATAATGCGGGGTCAATACAGACCATTGAAAGGTTTTTACCGACTTCAATATAATTAATGTTTTGTCTAGGGAAGTCTCTACCATTTAGACGAATATCTAAATAGTACATACCCGGAATAACGTAATTAGAGGTAGCAAAACGAGAGAGATCAACATTATCTCTATCTTCTGCATCTAGCATATGAATGTTAAATTCCACAGAATCATCAAGCTCTGCTTGAGCGGAAAACGCTAAGCAAAATAGCAAAATGGCACAACTGTATTTCCAAATTGTGCTGTATGAAAAAGGAATTAACATGAATAAACGCCTAATCTATTTTATTAAATAAAAAGTAATTAAATAATAAATATTTATTTAATTACTTTTTCATTTTTTATATTTAATTAAGTTAAGAGTTATATTAAATTTAACGCAGAGGGATCCCTCTGCGTTATTGCAGTAATTAATCTTTATTATTTAATTAATTAAATAAAAGAATTACTGATAATCAACTTGGAAGTTAATTACGGCTTGGAATTCACCAGGTGTTACTGCTGAATCAGCCGCTTCTGCTTGTACATAAGCAACGAATGGAATTTTAGAAACGCCATTGGCTAATTGTACAGGTGTTGTTGCTGTGTTCCATTTCACTGCTTTACTTGATGCGTCCATTAAGCCGATACCCGCACCTGAAGCAGAACCCGATACAAAAGAAGCTAAGTCTTTATTAGTAGGGTTTACAACGCTTGGGGTGTAGCTAACAGTAGCTGTTTTTGCCACGGTAGTATCACAGTCTTGTAATTCGATATCTTTTTTGATGTTACCCGCTTTTTGCATATTAGCTAATGCAGAAGTTGGGATTTCACTGAAATCGACAATAACTGGGCTTGATGATGCAGCTAATCCACAAGCTGAATTAACAATTTCGCCTTTTAATTGGATTTCGCCTTTAGTAGCACCAATTTTAGGTGCAGAAGTTTCAGCCGTTGCAACAGAATTAATACCAAAAACTAAAGCCGCAGCTAAAGCAATTTTACTCAGATTCATTATAGATAATCCCTTGAAGGTCGTACGTGTTTATTATTAATAAGCAATAATATTTTTTACTGAATACAAAAATTGATTTGCATTACATTTCGAGTTGTTTCGAATAATGACTGGTTTATATGATATCAATAAATCCACCTAACTTGATATAACGTTTTGTTGCTTTCCTCAATTTTCATATTTAATTTTGCCTATTCCATATTAATAGTGTTTTCTACAGGTTTATTCTTTTTATTACTCAATTTACGGGTGAAAAAGTTTATCGGGCAGATAAACTTAATAGATGTAATAATTAACATTATATTAACTTTATAAAGAGTAATGTTATTAACATAACGTTAATTAAATTAATAAAACAAATAATAGAATATCATAAAGTATATATTTCAATAATTTAGATGTTAACACTATCTTGATTAGGTTAATTTTTATGTGAAAATAAGTTTTTCATAAAAATTAATCATAAAAGGAACAATCACGGATGAGATAATTCCTACGTATTTAAGTTAATTTTTTCTTATATATTACTTATTCTGACACTCTTAAAAAGAATATTTAGGTGATTTTTAGTACATTTCACTCACTGAGTGAGTGATTTATAGTGATGGTGTTACATTTTTTAACATATCTTTTTTAGACTAAAAAATAAAATAAAAGATAAAAAATGTAACAATTTTTTATCTTAAAATAGTGTAATAGAGGTTATTTAACGCGTATTTTTATAATAAAAAAAGAAGGGATGTTTTGATGGGGTAAATAGCCCCTATAAAAGAGGCTGTGGTATTAAGGATTACTCGCTACAGTTTCTTGTATTAACTTAGGTGGTGCTTCAGCTTGTTCTTCATCTTTATGGTTATCTTTAGATAAAATTTTATTTTTACTCTCTTTAGCTTGTAAATAACCCACAAGACTAAGTTGATAGCGCCGAATATTTTCTACATAACGGTAAGCTTCATGCCCTCTTGCGTAACCGTAAGGGAGGTCAACATAGTATTTCTTTTGACTCAGTAAAGGTAATCGAGATTTAACATCTAACCAGCTATTAGGATCAGCCCCTTGCTGTTCAGTGAGCCTTCTTGCATCCAACATATGGCCAAAACCGATATTATATGCGGCGAGTGCAAACCAAATTTTTTCATCTTCTGGGATGGTTTCAGGTAAGCGTGATAAAAGATGTTTAAGGTATTGGGCTCCACCTTTCACACTTTCTTCAGGGTCTAGCCTATCGGTGACTCCCATACTGGATGCGGTTGGGCGTGTGAGCATCATTAAACCTCTAACACCCGTAGGCGAGGTTGCATGGGGATCCCAATGTGATTCTTGCCAAGCAATGGCCGCTAACAATCGCCAATCAAAGGTATCAGCATACTTTTCAAATAATGGTTGATAATTGGGTAATACCGAATCGATAGCAGTAATAAAAGAAATGGTATCAAAGTAGTCAAATGATCCGACATGACCAAAATACTTTTCTTCAAGTCTTGCTAATACATCTTCTTGAGATAGCTGATTGAAGTAATCTAACATTGCTGCATATAGACTGTTGTCATCGCTATCAGGAAGATACCAAGTTAAAGGTTGGCTTTCGGTTACTTCAAATCCAACTGCCACATTGGGGTGGATCCGTTGTTGAACTGCAACACTGATAGAGTCTGCTAATACATAGGTAATTTTACCTTCAGATAGCTCTTCTAATAGTTGAGATGTCGTTTGTGTCTGTGACTCTTCCCATTCAAGATCAGGATATTGTGTCTCTTTTAATGTACGTAATAAGCTGGCATGAGCAGATCCTGCACTGACAACTAATCGACCATTTAAGGTATCAAAACTTCGTGGTCTTAGTGTGCCTTTACGGTAAATTAGCTGTTGAGAGACAGAAAAGTAAGCCGGTCCACTTCGCGTCGTCTCTAATCTTTCTTTATTATAAAGTAATCCTGCTGCAATAAAATCGGCTTTGTTATTCTCCAAATCATCAAACATTTGGTTGATATTTGTCCGCATATTAACGACAAGTTTCACGCCTAAGTAGTCAGCAAAGCGTTTCACTAATTCATAATCGAAACCTACGGGGTCCTTTTTATCATTCATCGTTATCAATGGTGAAGGCATTGTACTTATTCGCAGCTCACCACGAGATAAAATCTTATTTATCTGCGCTTTTTGCCTATCAGGCCATGTTATATTCAGGGCGATAATGGCCGCTGAAAATAGCGCGATGATAACGATAACGAAATAGTTAATCCTTATATTATTCAATAGGTTATTTCTCGTTAACGTTGTTTATTATTGTGTGTAAAGTCGTCATTTTAACATGGATAAATTTCCAGTAATCGAGCATTCTGCTTAACATCTTGCTAAGACGCAACTTGATTAAACCAATTAATGATGAAAACACGCTAAGTCAAATGCCGTTATTTTGTTCACGCAAACGGTTTCGTCTGAGTCGTTATTCTATTATACTAGCCGCGTTTCCCCTGAATCACCGTTCAGATTAGCTGCTAAAAGAGAGAACTCAATACTATGGAAATTCTGCGTGGCTCCCCAGCTTTATCCGCATTTCGTATTAATAAATTATTAACGCAATGTCAGGAAAATCATCTTCCTGTTCGAGGTATTTATGCGGAGTTTGTTCATTTCGCCAAAGTGGAAGGGCAGTTATCTGAAGACGACCAAATTAAATTAAGTCAATTATTGCATTATGGCCCTTCATTAACAGAACATGAACTTGTCGGGAAAATGCGAGTGGTGACGCCTCGCCCTGGCACTATTTCACCGTGGTCTTCGAAAGCGACTGATATCGCACATAATTGCGGATTAGCCAGTATTGTTAGAATTGAACGAGGCATTGCTTACTTTGTTGATTGTGATGCAATGAGTGATGCACAGTGGCAGTTTTTTTATGGTTTGATTCATGATCGTATGATGGAAACCATCTTCTTAAATTATCAAGATGCACAAGCTCTTTTTTCAGAACAAACCCCCGCGCCATTTAAAACAATAGATGTTTTAGCCAAAGGCAAAAACGCGCTGGTGAATGCAAATATCGAAATGGGTCTGGCACTTGCTGATGATGAAGTCGATTATTTAGTTGAAGCTTTTAAGCGATTAGAACGTAATCCAACGGATGTTGAGCTTTATATGTTTGCACAAGCCAACTCTGAACACTGCCGCCATAAAATATTCAATGCAGATTGGATTATCGATGGTAAATCTCAAGAAAAATCATTATTTAAAATGATTAAAAATACCTTCGAGCAAACACCTGATTATGTTATGTCGGCATATAAAGATAATGCTGCGGTAATGGAAGGCTCTGTTGCTGGACGTTTCTATCCTGATGCAGAAAAAGGGCATTATCATTATCATCAAGAGCCTGTTCATATTTTGATGAAAGTCGAAACCCACAACCATCCAACGGCTATTTCTCCTTGGCCGGGTGCAGCAACAGGTTCAGGTGGTGAAATTCGTGATGAAGGCGCAACAGGACGGGGCGCAAAACCAAAAGCAGGTTTAGTGGGCTTTTCAGTTTCTAATCTACGTATTCCGGGATTTGAACAACCTTGGGAAGAAGATTTCGGTAAACCCGAACGCATTGTTAATGCACTAGATATTATGACTGAAGGGCCTTTAGGCGGCGCTGCATTTAACAATGAATTTGGTCGCCCTGCATTACTTGGTTATTTCAGAACTTATGAAGAACAAGTGAATAGCCATAATGGTATTGAAATTCGTGGCTACCATAAACCCATTATGCTTGCTGGTGGTATTGGTAATATTCGCGAAGATCACGTACAAAAAGGTGAAATTACCGTTGGTGCTAAGCTCATTGTACTTGGTGGCCCATCTATGAACATTGGTCTTGGTGGCGGTGCAGCATCTTCAATGACATCGGGTCAATCTGATGCAGATTTAGATTTTGCTTCCGTTCAGCGCGATAACCCAGAAATGGAACGACGCTGCCAAGAAGTGATTGATCGTTGTTGGCAGTTAGGTAGCGATAACCCAATTTTATTTATTCATGATGTTGGTGCTGGTGGCCTTTCAAATGCGATGCCTGAATTAGTGAATGATGGTGGGCGTGGTGGTCGTTTTCAGCTACGTGATGTATTAAACGATGAACCAGGTATGAGTCCATTAGAGATTTGGTGTAATGAATCTCAAGAACGCTATGTATTAGCAGTGTCACCAGAAAAAATGCCACTATTCGATGCGTTATGCCAACGAGAAAGAGCACCTTATGCTGTTATTGGTGAAGCAACACAAGCGCGTGATCTTGTCTTAAATGATGCACATTTTAATAATCAACCTATTGATATGCCTTTAGATATTCTATTAGGTAAAGCACCAAAAATGCTGCGAGATGTGAAAACGCTTAAAACAGCGGGTGATTATCTAGATCGCAAAGAAATTAATTTAAAAGATGCGGTATATCGCGTTCTACACCTTCCTGCTGTTGCTGAGAAAACTTTTTTAATTACCATTGGTGATCGCTCTGTTACTGGGATGGTAGCGCGAGATCAAATGGTTGGCCCTTGGCAAATTCCTGTTGCTAACTGCGCGGTTACTACTGCAACACTAGATAGCTATTATGGCGAAGCAATGTCGATAGGTGAAAGAGCACCAATAGCACTATTAGATTTTGCTGCTTCAGCACGAATGGCTGTGGGTGAAGCGTTAACAAATATGGCATGTGCGGATGTTCAGGCATTAAAACGGATTAAATTGTCAGCTAATTGGATGTCTGCAGCAGGGCACCCCGGTGAAGATGCTGGGTTATATGATGCAGTAAAAGCGGTGGGTGAAGAGCTTTGTCCTGAATTGGAAATAACGATCCCAGTGGGTAAAGATTCGATGTCGATGAAAACACGCTGGCAAGATGAAAAAGGTGAGACTAAAGAAGTTACCTCACCCCTTTCTTTAGTGATCACCGCATTTTCTCGAGTTGAAGATGTTCGTAAAACGGTGACGCCTGAGTTATCGACTCAAGCTGGAAATCGATTATATCTTATCGATCTAGGTAATGGGCATAACGCATTAGGTGCAACCGCCTTAGCGCAGGTTTATCGCCAATTAGGTCAAAAAGCAGCAGATATTCGTGATGTTGAACAATTAAAACAGTTCTTTAATGCGATGCAGCGATTAGTGAGTGAAGATAAGTTACTTGCTTATCATGACCGTTCTGATGGTGGATTACTTGTGACATTAGCTGAAATGGCATTTGCAGGCCATTGTGGTCTAAGTGTCGATATCAGTGCTTATGATGAAGATATTTTAGCTGGATTATTTAACGAAGAACTTGGTGCGGTGATACAAATTAGTCAGCAGCATCAAGATGATGTAGAAGCGCTATTTACAGAATATGGTTTGGCGGATAGCTTACATTATTTAGGTCAAGCAACATCGAGTGATGACATTATTATTAGTAGTCGTGAAACCGAAGTGTTCCATGAAAAACGCAGCACATTACGCATGTGGTGGGCAGAAACAACATGGCAAATGCAGCGTCTGCGTGATAATCCTGAATGTGCTGATGAAGAACATAATGCGAAGCGAGATCTTAATGATCCAGGGTTAAATGTTCATCTTACTTTTGATCCAACTGAAGATATTGCCGCTCCTTATATAGCAACAGGCAGCCGTCCTCGTATTGCGGTATTAAGAGAACAAGGCGTGAACTCCCATGTAGAAATGGCCGCGGCTTTTGATCGCGCTGGTTTTGATGCCATCGATGTGCATATGAGTGATTTACATTCAGCACAGCGCTCACTCACTGATTTCGATGTGTTAGTCGCCTGTGGTGGTTTCTCTTATGGTGATGTTTTAGGTGCAGGTGAAGGTTGGGCTAAGTCTATTTTATTCAACTCACGTTTACGCGATGAGTTTGCTCAATTTTTTGAGCGCCAAGATACTCTCTCTCTTGGGGTATGTAATGGGTGCCAGATGATGTCTACATTATCTGAACTTATTCCGGGTGCTGATTTATGGCCTCGTTTTGTTCGTAACCGTTCAGAGCGTTTTGAAGCTCGCTTTAGTTTAGTTAAAGTGACGGAAAGTCCATCTTTACTGTTACAAGGTATGGTGGGTTCACACATGCCTATCGCTGTTTCTCATGGTGAAGGTTTTGCTGAGTTTCGCTCTCTTGAGCAAGTCGCTCAATTAGAAGCACAGAACTTAGTCGGCTTACGTTTTGTTGACCACTATGGTAGACCAACAGAACAATATCCATTAAACCCTAATGGTTCAGTGAAAGGGATCACGGCAGTAACCACCCCTGATGGCCGTTCAACTATTATGATGCCGCACCCTGAACGAGTATTTAGAACGGTAAGTAATTCATGGCACCCTGATAATTGGGGAGAAGATAGCCCTTGGATGCGCTTATTCCGTAATGCAAGAAAACAGTTTGATTAATTAGCTTATAATTAGTAGTCATAAATACGAAAGCCTCTACTTTAGATAGAGGCTTTATTTTATTGATAATTAAGCATTATTTTTATGTTGTATAAAAATGACGACATTCAACAATTTCACCGTCTCCATTTAGAGACATTTAACTAATTGAATTATAATGATTAAATAAATTTGACATAACTCTGTCTGCATATAGAGACAGCTTGCTGGTTTTTTAACTAAATAAAAAAGGGTACTAAGTAATAAATTAGGCGGCTATTTTTATTTTAACTTTAAAAACAGTATGTTAATTATTTTTTTGAAAAGTTGGCACGCGTTGTGCATTATATTAATCAGTTGCTCATTCAACTTTTTATGTCGGTCCACAATATGGGTGGGAACATACCACATAAGCCAGGAATGACGCCAGAGTAAGGTGCCTACCGTCCAACATCATGATACTCGTCTTCGGACCTTATCAAACACAGGGCGACACGTGGAGTGAGGCACCACCTTCATCCTCTTTTAAAGAAAAAAGAGATGAAATATTGACGAGCGGGATATCTTGATAAGATATTCCGCTCTCCCTCTTAAAGAGCCTGTCAAATTTCCCATCTTATGTTCGTTTCTCTTACCTAATTTTCAAAGTCGGACTTTTTTCTTGTTTTCAAGTCATGTAGCATCGCATTACTCCAATAGGTGTTGAGATGATTTCATTGAAAAAGTGGCGTATTTTTCCCCGTTCTTTAAGACAGCTTGTTATTATGGCATTTTGGATGGTGTTATTACCGCTGTTGGTACTGGCTTATCAGGCTTATCAAAGCCTTGATCAACTGAGTAACCAAGCGGCAATCACTAATAAAAATGCGCTCGCAGATACTGAACGTAGTGAAGTAATGCGAAATTTAGCGATTGAGATGGAAGGTAACTACCGAAGGTATTGTGTATTACGCGATAAGACTGATGAAAATATGTATCAGCAACGCTATCAGCAATACGCTAAAATGTTTTCTACACTCCAACAAACAATTATTCCCCTTTCTGCCTCTAAAGAGGCTGAAGTTCTTAATTCTTCTCTTGCCAAATTAAAGCTTATTCAATGTGAAAGCAGCGAGCCTACCCAAGAGATGCAACAAGCATTAGAACAGTTCTCTTATGCCAATAATCGCATCGTTGTATTAACAAAAGAGATTATTTTTAATCGTGGTGAACAACTGCAGATGGCAATAGCAGAGAAAGGGCGCTACTTTGGTTGGCAAAGCCTTATTGTATTTGCTTTTAGTCTTATTTTAATTGCGTTATTTACTCGAATGATTATTGGTCCCGTAAAGCGTATCGAAAAAATGATTAATCGATTAGGCGAAGGACGTACGTTAAGTAATAATCTGGATGCTTTTCAAGGGCCTCGTGAGTTACGTTCTCTTGCTCAGCGGATTATTTGGTTAAGTGAACGTTTAGCTTGGTTAGAGTCGCAGCGTCATGAATTTTTGCGTCATATCTCACATGAATTAAAAACACCCTTAGCAAGTATGCGAGAAGGCACCGAATTATTAGCTGATGAAGTAGCGGGCCCTTTGACGCTTGATCAAAAAGAAGTAGTATCAATCCTTGATAACAGCAGCAAACAACTTCAATTATTAATTGAACAATTATTAGACTATAACCGTAAACTTTCTGAAGTTCCTCAACAAATTGAAGAGGTCAATCTTACCGATTTGATTAATGATGTAGTATTAGCACACAGTTTGCCTGCCAGAGCGAAAGATATTAAGACGATAATTTCGTTAAATCTGACAAAATGTCGTGCAGAAGCCACATTATTATCTAGAGTTATCGACAATCTCTACTCGAATGCGGTGCACTATGGCGCTGAATCGGGTAATATCTGGATCTCTAGTTATCAAGTTGAACAGAAAATAGTTATTGATATAGCCAATAAAGGAACGCCTATTCCTGAATCAGAGCAAAAAATGATTTTTGAACCTTTTTTCCAAGGTACGTTATTACGAAAAGGGGCGGTAAAAGGAAGTGGTTTAGGGTTAAGTATTGCTCATGATTGTATCAAAAGAATGGATGGCGAATTAAATGTCGTTCCTTCAGACTATGCTGATGTCTGTTTTCGTATTGAACTACCGCTACTTTCTGAGAATAAATAATGCAAATCAGGTCACAATTACAAGTGTCTGCTCGTCATGGGCATATAAAAATAAACAAAAAGACGCTTAGTGCTGAACAGTTAAGTATGGCCCCTGCATCGATTAGAAAAATTGTATCAAATTGGCGCGTCTATTTACTGCCAATCCTCTTTCCTTTTGTTCTTTCTGGATGTGTTGCTAAGTCACTTTCTGAAACGCTAAATCCAGAACCAGAGCCTCCTGTTGTTAAACAAAAAACTATCGATTATCGCTGGGCTGAATGTAAAACTTTAAGCGCATTTTATGACGAAGGGCTTAATAATGCGCTGTATTGGTTACGTACTATTGAGTGTACAAATCGTATCATGACAACTGAGGCGCAGCGCCAAGCCACAAGTGTGGTAGTAACAGGTTGGGATGATGCTTTTTATAAAAGTATTTTATTAGAACGGGCAGGAATGACGACGGCTGAACGAAGAACTCAATTAATTCTACTCGAAAGTTATAAATTGCAATTTCCTAGCTCAATGCGTGCTCTTTTATCTATTTGGATTGAAAATCAGACATTGATTTTATCGTTAGCTGAAGAGAAAAATCGCTATCGTCGTTTTTCAACAGAAACTGAAAATAGAATAGAGCTGCTAAAAAAAGAGAATGCCGCATTAGAGCACGAATTAAAAATTACGTTGAAGAAGCTAGAAAATCTGACGCAAATTGAGCGCCAATTATCAAGCAGAAAGCAAGGAACATCTGTTGATACATTATCATCAGATAGTGCGCTTTCTGAAGCTGCTTCAACACCAGCCGAAAGCGCTAATACAGAAAAAACGACTGAACAGGAAAATGCTACGCAATCGATAACAACAAGCGTTCCAACAGATAAGCCTCAAGCAGATAAATCTGAGCCAGTGAAAACTGCGGAAAAACCTGAACAAGTTAAAACAGAACCGACAAAATCAGAACCAGCCAAAGTAGGTACTGATAAATCGGAAGCAGAAAAACCAACTGAAGCAGGATCTAAATAAGGAGAATGTGCATGGCTGGCCATAAATCAGCAAATCTTTTACTTGTGGATGATGATCCTGGATTACTAAAATTACTGGGTATGCGATTAACAAGTGAAGGTTTTCATATCTTTACTGCTGAAAGTGGGCAAGAAGCACTAAAACTTCTCTTAAAAGAAAAAATAGACCTTGTTATCAGCGATTTACGTATGGATGAGATGGACGGTATGGCGTTATTTGCTGAAATTCAGCGCCAACAACCCGGAATGCCTGTGATTATCCTAACAGCGCATGGTTCTATTCCTGATGCAGTTGCTGCAACACAACAAGGTGTATTTAGCTTTTTAACTAAACCCGTTGACCGAGATGCACTATATAAAGCAATTGATGAAGCTTTAGAGCTCGTTACTACTGTTTCTGATGAAGAGTGGTCGAAAGATATTGTCACTCGTAGTCCGCAAATGCTGCGTTTACTAGAACAAGCAAAACTAGTCGCTCAATCAGATGTTAGTGTACTGATTAATGGACAAAGTGGGACGGGGAAAGAGGTGCTTGCTCAAGCAATTCATCGAGCAAGTCCAAGAGCGAAAAAACCTTTTATTGCAATAAACTGTGGTGCTTTACCTGAGCAGTTGCTTGAATCTGAGCTTTTTGGCCATGCAAAAGGGGCTTTTACCGGGGCTGTAAGTAGTCGTGAAGGGTTATTTCAAGCAGCAGAAGGTGGTACGCTTTTTCTAGATGAAATTGGTGATATGCCAATGCCATTACAAGTTAAACTACTACGGGTATTGCAAGAGCGCAAAGTCCGACCTTTAGGAAGTAATCGCGATATTGATATTGATGTTCGCATTCTTTCTGCTACCCACCGCGATTTGCCTAAGGCAATGGAACGTAATGAATTTCGCGAAGATTTATTTTATCGCTTAAATGTAGTGAGCTTACGTATACCTACATTAAGTGAAAGAGCAGAAGACATACCTGTTTTAGCTAATCATCTGTTACGAGAATCTGCTAAACGGCATAAGCCTTTTGTTCGAAGCTTCTCAACGGATGCGATGAAATGTTTAATGGCAGCGAGTTGGCCTGGTAATGTACGTCAATTAGTGAACGTTATTGAACAGTGTGTAGCATTGACCACCGCACCAGTGATTAGTGAAGCGCTTGTTACTCAAGCATTGCAGGGGGAAAATACAGCGTTGCCAACTTTTGCTGAAGCAAGAGGGCACTTTGAAATGACATATCTAAGAAAGTTATTACAAATGACAAAAGGCAACGTAACCCAAGCTGCGCGTATGGCAGGACGTAATCGAACTGAATTTTATAAGTTGTTATCTCGTCATGAGCTAGATCCTAATGATTTTAAAGAATAAGCTTTTCAGATAACCAATATATTTTTAAACTAACTTTCTTTTAATCAGAAAGATAGCCGGAGAGACTAATTTCTATGAGTCGTAAATTAAAGCTCGCGCTTGCTCAGCTAAACTGGGTTGTCGGCGATATTGAAGGCAACTGTGAACGCATGTTATCCACAGTGAAAGAGCAAGAAAACGCCGATTTAGTGCTGTTTTCTGAACTTGCATTATGTGGTTACTCTCCTGAAGATCTTCTCTTTCGTCCTGATTTCCAACAACGTTGCGAAAAACAACTCACTCGTTTAGAACAAGCAAGTAAAAAAATAGCAATAGTGGTTGGGCACCCTTGGTGGCAAAACGGCAAGATTTATAATGCACTGTCATTTTTCTATAAAGGTGAATTACAGGCTCGCTATTTTAAACAACAATTACCAAATTACGGCGTATTCGACGAAAAAAGATATTTTCAACCGGGTAATGAACGTTGTGTTGTTCCTTTCAAAGGCTATCATTTAGGTTTATTGATTTGTGAGGATATTTGGATTAATGAACCGATAAATGCATTAAAACAAGCAGGTGCCGATTTAGTCTTATCTATTAATGCTTCACCTTACAGCCGAGAAAAACCTCATATTCGTACTCAATTGATCAAAGATCATTGCCAAAGAACACATCTTCCGGTGGTTTATCTTAACCAAATTGGTGGACAAGATGAGTTGGTATTTGATGGTTGTTCTAAAGTATTTGATGAACGAGGCTGCATTACACATAGGCTTGCAGCATTTGATGAACAAATAGTAATGGTTGAATTGGATGAGTTACAAATCATACCAATGGCACAACCAGCACCAGAACTTTCTCCATTAGCGCAGGTTTATCAAGCATTAGTGTTGGCGACACGAGATTACGTGACTAAAAATGGATTTAATGGTGCAATTTTAGGCTTATCTGGTGGTATTGATTCTGGTTTAACCGTCGCAATAGCAGCAGATGCCCTTGGTAAAGAACATGTGCACGCAGTAATGATGCCATTTCGTTATACTTCAGAAATGAGCATTCATGATGCTAAAGAACAAGCGGATTTATTAGGCGTAGAATTTGATACGGTTTCTATTGAACCAATGTTCGATGCTTTTATGGCGCAATTAGGACCGATGTTTAAAGATACTGCGGCTGATACCACAGAAGAAAATCTACAAGCCCGCTGTCGAGCTGTTATTTTAATGGCGATGTCGAATAAGCGTCGCCGTTTAGTACTAACTACCAGTAATAAAAGTGAATCAGCTGTTGGCTATTCAACACTTTATGGTGATATGGCTGGTGGTTTTGATGTATTAAAAGATGTGCCTAAAACCTTAGTTTTTGCACTTTCTCAGTATCGTAATACAATTTCTCCAGCTATTCCTCAACGTGTAATTGATAGACCACCTTCAGCAGAACTTGCGCCGGGGCAAACCGACCAAGATAATTTGCCACCTTATGATATTTTGGATGCTATTCTTGAAGGTTATGTTGAGCAGGATAAGTCTGTATCTGATTTAGTATCAGCAGGGTTTGATGAAGATACCGTCCGAAAAGTGATAAAGTTAGTCGATATCAACGAATATAAACGACGCCAAGCACCCGTAGGACCGCGTATTACAAGCCGTAATTTCGGTAAAGATCGCCGATACCCCATTACATGCGGTTTTGGTCGCAACAACTGGTAAAATAGCAGGATAATACGATGAAAAAGATTGAAGCGATAATTAAACCGTTTAAGTTAGATGATGTTAGAGAAGCGCTAGCAGAAGTCGGTATTACGGGAATGACAGTCACTGAGGTAAAAGGTTTTGGTCGCCAAAAAGGGCACACGGAGCTTTATCGTGGTGCTGAATATATGGTCGATTTCTTACCTAAAGTGAAAATTGAAATTGTGGTTTCCGATGAAATCATGGAAAGCTGTGTTGATACTATTATGGCGACAGCTCAAACGGGCAAAATTGGTGACGGTAAAATTTTCGTTTTTGATGTAAGTCGAGTTATTCGTATTCGTACGGGCGAACAAGACGAAGAAGCAATTTAATAATTAAAACGCTTAAGTTAAATAATAGCATTATTTTTTTTATAAAAGCCTAATATTGTTAATTCTAATATTAGGCTTTTTCTTTGTTGTTCATAAAATAAAATTTTATGTTTTGCCTATAATGCTTTTTCTGTCTTTTATAAATCCATTGAAGATAATGAACAATTTATTTTACTATTCTTTATAAACTTTAAAGCACAAAATGTTATTCAATAACTTCTAAGGGAAGTTATGATCATCAATATTAAAAAGTCATTAAGGTGTGGGCAAAATAATGTTTAATTATTTATTAAAGCGTATGGCTTTATTTTTATGTGCGGCGATGCTTGTCGCATTAACGACGGGATTTATTTTTATTGACATTTTGCTGCTAGATAATGGTATTTCAGAAACCTCGGTTACTGAGATTGGACAAGAGATAATCGTTGCTATTATTTGTCTTTTCTTTTTTATTAAAGCATACCAAGATAGCGAAATGCGTGGCAGCTTCACGCTTATAATGGGCTTTTTCTTATGTATTTTAATCCGAGAGTTAGATGGCGTTTTTGACCAACTAGCGCATGGCTCATGGGTTTGGTTTGCATTAACAGTAACCTTTATTTGTATTGCTATTGCAATAAGAGAAGGAAAGAAAACGCTAAAAGGATTAATCCACTTTATTACTCACCCAAGTCATGGTGTGTTGGTATCGGGCTTACTCTGTGTACTCCTCTTTTCCCGATTATTTGGTATGGGCGAATTGTGGCGAAAACTATTAGGTGAAGATTATAATCGCGCGGTTAAAAATATGGTTGAAGAGGGCAGTGAATTATTTGGTTATACTTTGTGCTTAATTAGTATTATTTGGTACGGCTTTTCAGCTAAATATCATAATATTCCGACTGCAATTGAGAAAAATATCATTAAGCATTAATAGCTGAATAATAAAATAATTAAAAAGCACTGAATACAGTGCTTTTTAATTCGTTGAAATTTATTATTTATTATTCTGTAATAACAGCATGAGGACCAAAACATTCATAATGAAACTTATCACTAGAAACTCCGAGTGAAATAAGTTGGTTAGCGACAGATTGCATAAATGGTAAAGGCCCACAAAAATAAAAATGCATATCTGGGATCATTAGCCAATCTTCAACTTGTTTTAATTCCATTAAGCCTTCAAATTGATAATCTGTATTTAATATATCTTGTGAGCGTGGTGTACGATACCAAACAGCTTGGTGATACTGTAAAATTTGATTGCCCACTTTGTTTATTTCGTCTTTAAATGCATGAACACCACCATGCTCTGTAGCATGTAGCCAATTCACATTAGTTTGATGTGTTGAAAGTGTATGTAACATTGATAGCATGGGGGTTAACCCAACACCCGCTGAGATTAATGTGACAGGTGTTGTTGGTGAGATATCTAAATAGAAATCACCACTAGGTGCGGCAACGTGTAAAATATCATTTTCGTGAACATGGTCATGTAAAAAATTCGATAAAATACCTTTATCTTCACGCTTTACTGCAATCCGATAGGTTTTATTGTTTGCAGGTTTAGTTAACGAATATTGGCGTATTTCTTGGTTAGCGAGTTTTGCATCACGAATATAAAGACTTAAATATTGGCCTGGTTGATAAGTGGTGACTTCTAGATTATCTTCAGGTTCTAATTCAAAACTGGTTATCACATCACTTTGCTGGATTTTATGTTTCACTTTAAATGCACGTAATCCTCTCCATCCCCCGCGAGTTTGTTCTTTTTGTTGATAAATTTGTTCTTCACGGTTAATAAATACATCGGCTAATACCTGATAAGCCGCTTCCCAAGCATCAAGTACTTCTGTACCAGGGTGAAATAATTCATCGATAGTGGCTAATAAATTTTCACCAACAATAGGATAATGTTCTGGAAGAATATTAAGACTGACATGTTTTTGTGCAATTTTTTCAACCGCGGGTAATATTGTGGTTAGGTTTTCAATATTAGTGGCATAAGCACATATCGCATTAAATAAGGCCTCACGTTGTGCGCCGCTACTTTGATGGCTCATGGTAAAGATATCTTTGAGCTCAGGGTGGCGAGAAAACATGCGATCATAAAAATGTGCAGTTAATGCTGGCCCTGTTTTGGCAATCAGCGGAATAGTGGATTTAATTGTCGCGATAGTTTGTGCTTCTAACATAATTGCTCCTGAATTATTTTCAGTTTATTGTGAATTTTTAAACATGTATTATATATGCAACTTATATTTTTTTGATTTAGTTGTAAATACCTGTTTTTATTTTTTTAACAAAAAAACACAAATCTTAGAGAATGATGTGGAGTGTTTACATCATTTGGCGAGTTCTCTCTCAAAAACTAGAATAGACACAGGATAAAATGAGGTTGTTAAAAAGTAATAAAGGTCTGTTATTGCTGATTGGCAAACGATTGCGTATTTTTTCTTTAGGGGCTATCTCAATGAGGAAAAAGAGTTTACACTGTATGTCATTCTTTCTCCCGTAAGGGAGTTTGTCTTTAGTGAAGTTAGCTGAGTCAGGAGATCTGAATGTTAAAACGTGAAATGAATATTGCTGATTACGATCCAGAATTATGGAACGCAATGGAAGGTGAAGTTGTTCGTCAAGAAGAACATATCGAATTAATTGCTTCCGAAAACTATACTAGCCCCCGTGTTATGCAGGCGCAGGGATCTCAGCTGACAAATAAATATGCAGAAGGCTATCCGGGTAAACGTTACTACGGTGGTTGTGAATATGTTGATGTTGTAGAGCAACTGGCTATAGATCGTGCTAAAGAGTTATTCGGTGCTGATTATGCGAATGTTCAACCACATTCTGGCTCTCAAGCTAATGCGGCTGTTTATATGGCACTGTTACAACCGGGTGATACAGTATTAGGTATGAACTTGGCTCAAGGCGGCCACTTGACTCATGGTTCGCCAGTTAACTTCTCGGGCAAACTGTATAATATCGTACCTTATGGTATTGATGAAGCAGGTAAAATTGACTATGAAGATATCGCTATTCAAGCTAAAAAACATCAGCCAAAAATGATCATTGGTGGTTTCTCTGCTTATTCGGGTCTGGTTGATTGGGCTAAAATGCGTGAAATAGCAGACAGCATTGGCGCTTTCTTGTTTGTCGATATGGCTCACGTTGCAGGTATGATTGCGGCAGGTGTTTATCCTAACCCAGTTCCTCATGCTCACGTTGTGACAACAACAACCCATAAAACTTTAGCGGGTCCTCGTGGTGGTCTTATCCTCGCTAAAGGTGGTAGTGAAGAGTTTTATAAAAAACTTAATTCTGCAGTATTCCCTGGCTCACAAGGTGGCCCTTTAATGCACGTTATCGCAGGTAAAGCGGTAGCATTAAAAGAAGCAATGGAACCAGAATTTAAAGTTTATCAGCAACAAGTTGCTAAAAACGCTAAAGCAATGGTAGAAGTTTTCTTAGATCGCGGTTATAAAGTAGTGTCTGGCGGAACTGAAAACCATTTGTTCTTATTAGACTTGGTTGATAAAGACATTACAGGTAAAGATGCAGATGCAGCTTTAGGTCGTGCAAATATCACTGTTAACAAGAACAGCGTACCAAATGATCCTCGTAGTCCATTTGTTACTTCTGGTGTTCGTATCGGTTCTCCAGCGATTACACGTCGTGGTTTTAAAGAGGCGGAAGCTCGTGAATTAGCTGGTTGGATGTGTGATGTCCTCGATAACATCAATGATGAAGCGAACATTGAAAAAGTTAAGCAAAAAGTCTTGGATATCTGCGCTAAATTCCCTGTTTACGCATAAGTTTGTAACGATATAATTAAAACCCGTTGTACAAACCCGCTTCGAGAACATTTTCTTGGCGGGTTTTTTGCATTTTAAATATGGGGGATTGGATGGTCATTCCATCAACATTGTGGCTTGCCTTAGATTATTTTACGTATTTTTTTTCGTATGGCATTTTTTTACCTTTTTGGTCTATTTGGTTAAAAGGAGAAGGTGTCGATCCAGCAATGATAGGTTTATTGTTAGGGGTAGGTTTAACCGCGCGTTTTGTTGGTAGCCTGATCTTAACCCCTGCGGTAAAGGATCCGTCTAAGCTTATTACGGCACTGCGATTATTTGCATTTCTTTCATTATTATTTACCGTTGCATTTATGTTGGGTACTCATTGGGCATGGCTCTTTTTTGTTATGACAGGATTCAACGTATTCTTTTCACCAATGGTACCATTAGGCGATTCCTTAGCTGGTGCGTGGCAAAAACAGTTTCCATTTGATTATGGCAAAATCCGTGTTTGGGGCTCGGTAGCTTTTATTATTAGTTCATCATTGCTGGGAATATTAATTGATGCTTATGGGCATCCCATTATCCTTTATGGGCTAATTGCGAGTACATTAGCTCTATTTTTAACTTCAATGTTACGCCCTAAAATTATGCCTCAAGGTAAGGTGAAAAAAGCAGAACACAGCAATATCACCTTTATGCAGCTTGTTTCTGATGCTCCAGTTTGGCGTTTTTTATTATGCGTTTCTTTATTACAAGGGGCACATGCCGCTTATTACGGTTTTAGCGCTCTTTATTGGGAACAAGCGGGTTATGATACTGCAACGATAGGCTATTTGTGGTCATTAGGTGTTGTTGCTGAAGTGGTTGTCTTTATGTTGAGCCATCGATTATTTCGTCGTTGGAGTGCGAGAAATTTATTATTACTTTCTGCATGTTGTGGCCTTTTACGTTGGGGATTAATGGGTAGTTTTACCGCATTGCCAGCACTTATTATTGTTCAAATCTTACATAGTGGTACGTTCACCGTTTGTCATTTAGCGGCAATGCGCTTTATTAGTGCACGACAAGAGCATGAAATTATTCGCTTACAAGCGGTTTATTCTGCATTAGCTATGGGCGGAAGTATCGCTGTGATGACTATTATTTCCGGTTGGTTATATGAAAAATTACCGGGACAAGAAGGCGCTATTTTCTGGCTAATGGCAGCATTAACTATTCCAGCTATGTTTATTCGACCTCAAATTAGAGCACAGATACAAAAAAACTAGCATTGGCTCTAAATAATAAAGATCTGTCATATTGAATGATATGGCGGATTTTTTTATATCGTTATAAAAATAAATTTAAATAGTTCATAATTTCAATAGATTGTCTTTCTTTTTATTTTTTTATCAGTCGTTCTAGAATTCGTTCAAAATAAGAACCGCATTTTATGTTCATTCTTATGATTGACGGAGATTAATTTTAAGACTATGGTTAATTCATTCAAATGAATTAATCCTGCGAGAGATAATATAATGAAAGAGAAATTAATGATCCCAGCAAGTTTTTCTTTACAAGAAAGAGACAGACGTTGGCAGCTTGCTAGAGATATAATGAAAGATAATCAATTAGATACATTAATTGTTTATGGAGATAGAGAATCAGCTGCACCAGCACCATTTTGTATTGATCACTATTTTACTAATGACCGATTAGGTTCTGTGGTTATTTTTCACGAAAACCAAAAACCTCTTATTGTGACTTTTGCTCCAATGATGATTGCAGATCATATGCAAGCAAAATTACGAGGTGATTTACAGTGGATTGATGAAGATAATTTGGTTGTAGGAAAAACAGGGCGCAACATTGCTCAATTACTAAAAGAGATGGGTATACAACAAAATGCCCACATAGGTGTGATTGGTTTAGAGCCTTATCCTCCTTTTTATTTTGATGGAGCAATGCCATTTAATACACTTAATGGCATTAAAGAGGTTTTTCCACATGCTAGATTTAGTTGTGTTTATCGTGATTTTTTTAAACGAGCTTCAGTAAAAAGTGAAGAAGAGTTACAGCATGTAAGATATGCTGCAACGATTGGTGAAGCGATGAGCGAAGCTATGAGAGTAACCACTAAACCTGGTGCAACAGAAGCTGATTTAGCTGCGGCAATTACCGCAACATGCTTATCTCGAGGTGGATTTACCGCTGAAATACTATTGGGCTCAGGTTCTGAATATATTGGTTGGGGTCCTCCAGCTTGGCAATACCGTTCTCAAGCACCGCGTGAAATTCAAATGGGTGATATTGTTTTATCAGAGATTTTTGCGTTATATGGTATGTATGAAACACAGCACCAAGCAGCTGTTGCAGTAGGCAAAGTTCACGAAAATTTAGAAAAAGCAGCATTAGTGGCTCGTGAATGTTATGAAATAGGTGTGGATTACTTAAAAGAAGGGATTACTTTTGGTGAAGTGGTTGATTTAATGGAAAAACCGCTTTTAAAATCAGGTGGTTGGCATGTTCATCCTCTGATCCATAGCATTAATCCTTATGGGCCAATTGGTTTTGGTACGGCTCCGGGTATTGAGTCGCTTCCTTTGGCTAGTCGTTACAAACAAATTGAGCGATTACCTAATCCAGGTCGAGAATTAGTACTGCAAGAGGGAATGACATTTGCGTTTGAACCCAATTGTGGCTTTGGCTATCATCTTTGTAATTTAGGCGGCACGGTGGTTGTGGGTAAAAATAGAGGAATTGAATTAAATTCAAACTCAACACAATTAATGCGTGCTGATTTATAATCTGATCATAAGTAATTATAAATAATGGAAAACACCAGTAAAACCTCCGTAAGTGCAGAGCAGACACAACAGCGATTAGTGGAAGAAGGAATAAAACTTTTTGCACTCTATGGTATTAGTGGATTAAGAACAAGACAACTTGCGCAGGATGCTGGTGTTAACCAATCGGCGATACCTTATCATTTTGGCGGAAAGCTTGGTGTTTATACCGCAGTTATTCAGCATATTGCTATGGAATTGGCTGGTGAAATTCATTTTGAACAATTTGATATTCAGCTTCAGCCACTGTTAAAAGAGCAAAATCCGAATAAAGAGCATATTGCACAACTTATTACTTTATTAACGACAGGACTTTGTCGTGCATTATTAGCACCAGAGCGAAAATATTATAGCCAACTTATTTTGCGTGAGCAGTTAGAGCCAACAGATAATTATGAATTAATTTACAGCAATCTTATTGAGCCTTTTCATTGTCGTCTTGCAAAGATTATTACGTTAATAGATAAAAATATGCCGACAGCGACTACAGTAATTCGAGCACATGCAGTAATAGGACAAATTCTAGGATTTGTGATTGCACGAAAAGCATTTTTATTACGAATTGATAAACCTGAAATATCAAATAAATTATTAGCTAATATCGCTCAAGAGATAAGCCTGCTTTCGGTAAGTGCTTTATTAAATGAAGCTTAATCGATAGTTAAGTTTGATATAAATACAATTATTTGAGTGGAAAAAAAAGACCATAATGAAATTAACGTTATGGTCTTTTTAATTGATTCTTTAGTTGTTCGCTATTAACGTTTTAACGCGTCTGTTAACTCACTACGAATTTCTGCTAATAATGCTCTTACAACACGAGGATTACCTGCAACGATGTTACCTGTTTGAAGATAACCGTGGTTGCCAGTAAAGTCAGAAACAATTGCGCCTGCTTCACGAGCAATTAATTCACCAGCTAAGAAATCCCATGGTTTTAAGCCAATTTCAAAATAACCATCAACACGACCTGCTGCAACATAAGCTAAATCTAATGCAGCTGAGCCAGTGCGACGGAAATCGGCACAAGGAACAAATAATTTACTTAGCATATTAATATAAGCGGCTGAGTGCTGTTTACATTTGAAAGGAAAACCAGTTGCTAGTACAGCACCTTCTAAATCACGTGCATTTGAGCCACGCAGACGATAACCATTTAGTTGTGCGCCTTGACCACGGACGGATGAGAAAAGCTCATTACGCATAGGATCGTAGACAACAGCCACTTCAGTACGGCCTTTAATACGTACAGCAATAGAAACTGAGAAGTGTGGAAGACGTTTGATAAAGTTGGTAGTACCATCTAGCGGATCAATAACCCATTGTATGTCGTGATCTTCACCGAGTAACTCGCCACTTTCTTCTGTAACAATGGTGTGTTTTGGATAAGATTTACGAATAATTTCAATGATTGCTTGTTCTGCGTCACGGTCAACGTTAGTGACAAAATCATTGCTACCTTTCTGACTTGTTTCTACAGATTCAGGATTTTCGTAACTTTTGGCGATTAAATTACCAGCCTTACGCGCAGCGCGTATGGCAATATTCAGCATCGGATGCATGGTTATCTTCCACAAGATGTTAAAGAACGGGGATAAAAAACGTGCCAGAGTATAACAGGCATTCGTGTTTCTGGCTACATTTGTGATAAAATAGATGGATCATCAAGCAAATAATTAGATATCAATGTTAGAAAATATTCGCATTATCCTTGTAGAAACCTCTCATACAGGCAATATGGGTTCTACCGCTCGCGCTATGAAAACGATGGGATTGACTAATCTTTATTTTGTTAATCCAAAAGAAAAGCCTGATTCGCACTCTATTGCACTTTCCGCTGGTGCAAGTGATGTTATTGGCAATGCTCATATTGTTGATTCTATCGATGAAGCAATTGAAGGTTGTGGATTAGTGATAGGAACGAGTGCACGTAGCCGAACACTCTCTTGGCCAATGCTGGCACCCCGAGAATGCGGTGAGCGTTGTGTTGTGGAAGCTGCAAATAAGCCTGTTGCAGTTATTTTTGGTCGTGAACGTACGGGTTTAACAAACGAAGAATTACAAAAATGTGATTTCCATCTGTATGTTCCAACAAATCCAGAATATGGTTCTTTAAATTTAGCAATGGCTGTTCAGCTCGTTTGTTATGAAATTCGGATGGCCGCACTTGCTCAAGAAGAAAAACAAGAGGAAAATAGTCCATCAGAGACCGAGTATCCGCCCGCAGAAGATATTGAACGCTTTTATATTCACTTAGAGCAGGTACTGAATGAGTCAGGATTTATCCGACCTAAACATCCAGGACAAATTATGAGCCGTTTGCGCCGTCTATTTACGCGTGCTCGCCCAGAAACACAAGAGCTTCATATCTTACGTGGCATTCTGACTTCTGTAGAGAAATGGGCTAAGAAATAGAGGGCCAAGTTGACTAACAAAGTCGACAATTTTACTGAGCAGAATACTTGACTAAAACACTCAGATAAATAGTTGACTAAAATACTCAGGAATGACACAATTTGGTTATTGTTCACCACGGAGTATTTGTTATGAGACTGACATCAAAAGGGCGTTATGCCGTTACTGCAATGCTTGATGTTGCGTTGCATTCACAGCAAGGCCCTGTTCCCCTCGCTGATATTTCTGAGCGTCAAGGGATTTCCCTTTCTTATCTTGAGCAGCTTTTCTCACGTTTGCGTAAAAACGAGCTAGTCGCAAGTGTTCGTGGCCCTGGTGGCGGATACTTATTAGGTCGTGAAGCAGGGCAAATTTTTATTGCTCAAGTTATTTCTGCGGTTGATGAATCTGTCGATGCTACTCGTTGTCAGGGTAACAAAGAAGGTTGTCAAGGTGGCGACCGTTGCCTAACTCATACTTTGTGGCGTGACTTAAGTGATCGCATTACCAGTTTCCTTAGTAGTATCAGCCTTGAAGAGTTAGTAAATAACGAAGAGGTTATGGATGTTGCCGACCGTCAAGACAATGAAAAACGTCGGACGCTCAATGGCCGTGTACAAGAAACCATTATTAATATGCGTGTGTAACGGCGATTTTTGAGTAGGCAAAAAAACAAAATTATTAAAGAAGATTCGTCGTCTTTGGAGTTAGTGAGCAATGAAATTACCCATTTATTTAGATTATTCAGCAACCACTCCTGTTGATCCACGAGTTGCTGAAAAAATGATGCAATGTCTGACAATGGACGGTATTTTTGGTAACCCAGCCTCGCGTTCACATCGTTTTGGTTGGCAAGCTGAAGAAGCGGTAGATATTGCCCGTAATCAGATAGCTGATTTAATCGGTGCAGATCCTCGTGAAATCGTTTTCACATCAGGCGCAACTGAAGCTGATAACCTTGCCTTAAAAGGTGTTGCTAACTTTTATCAAAAGAAAGGTAAGCACATCATCACTTCTAAAACTGAACATAAAGCTATTTTAGATACTTGCCGTCAGTTAGAACGTGAAGGTTTTGAAGTGACTTATTTAGCACCAAAACGTGATGGTCTTATTGATCTGAAAGAGCTTGAAGAAGCTATGCGTGAAGATACTATTCTAGTTTCTATTATGCATGTAAATAACGAAATTGGTGTGGTTCAAGATATTGCTGCTATTGGTGAATTATGCCGTAGCAAAGGTGTTATTTACCATGTAGATGCGACACAAAGCGTCGGTAAATTACCTATCGATCTTTCTAAATTAAAAGTCGATTTACTCTCTCTTTCTGCACATAAGGTATACGGACCTATGGGTATTGGTGCGCTTTATGTTCGCCGTAAACCACGTATTCGCCTAGAAGCACAAATGCATGGTGGTGGACACGAGCGTGGTATGCGTTCAGGTACATTAGCCGTTCACCAAATTGTGGGTATGGGCGAAGCTTACCGTATTTTGAAAGAAGAAATGGCTGATGAAACTAAACGTTTAAACGAGCTACGTTTACGTTTATGGAATGGCATTAAAGATATTGAAGAAGTTTATATCAATGGTTCTTTGGAACATACAGCGCCAAACATTCTTAATGTAAGCTTCAACTATGTTGAAGGTGAGTCATTAATGATGGCACTGAAAGATCTTGCTGTTTCTTCAGGTTCTGCCTGTACTTCAGCAAGTTTAGAGCCTTCTTATGTACTGCGTGCTTTAGGTCTTACAGATGAATTGGCACACAGTTCTATTCGCTTCTCTTTAGGTCGTTTTACTACAGAAGAAGAAATAGATTATGCAATTGAACAAATTCATAGTGCGATAGGTCGTCTACGTGATCTTTCTCCACTTTGGGATATGCATAAACAAGGTGTTGATATCAACAGTATCGAATGGTCTCACCATTAATCAGACGTTTTCAGGAGTTAAATCATGGCTTATAGCGATAAAGTAATTGATCATTATGAAAATCCTCGTAACGTGGGATCATTCGATAATAACGATCCTACAGTAGGTAGTGGTATGGTTGGCGCACCCGCTTGTGGTGACGTAATGAAGTTACAAATCAAAGTTGATGATAACGGCGTAATTGAAGATGCGCGTTTTAAAACTTATGGTTGTGGTTCAGCAATTGCTTCAAGTTCATTAGTGACTGAATGGATGAAAGGCAAAACATTAGACGAAGCTGAATCTATTAAAAATACCGCTATTGCAGAAGAGCTAGAATTACCACCGGTGAAGATTCACTGTTCAATTCTTGCTGAAGATGCAATAAAAGCAGCGATTGCAGACTATAAAAGCAAACGCCAAGGCAAGTAATTGTCTTTTATAATAAAAAAATAAAATATTGGCGGATGCTGAAGATAATTTTTCAGTATCCGCTTTCGTTCTTTATGAGTGAGGTGTGCCATGTCAATTTCCCTTACAGAATCCGCAGCGGATCGTGTTCGCTCTTTTCTCTCTAATCGTGGAAAAGGTGAAGGTTTGCGTTTAGGTGTTAGAACATCTGGCTGTTCTGGAATGGCTTATGTTCTTGAATTTGCTGATGTTATCAATGACGAAGATACTGTTTTTGAAGACAAAGGTGTGAAGGTTATCGTTGATGGTAAAAGCATTGTTTATTTAGATGGAACAGAGCTTGATTTCGTCAAGGAAGGATTAAACGAAGGCTTTAAGTTTAACAACCCTAATGTTTCAAATGAGTGTGGTTGTGGTGAAAGCTTTACTGTGTAATTTGTGTTAAAACACGGTATTAACGTTAATTAATCCAAGAGTAGATGTATGGACTATTTCACACTGTTAGGCATTCCTAATTGTTTTGATATTGATAAACAGCAACTTGCGTCGCATTATCAGGATATGCAACGTCAATATCATCCTGATCGCTTTGCTGGAAAATCAGAAAAAGAACAGACTCAAGCTATTTCCCTTGCTTCAACAATCAATCAGGCTTATCAAACCTTAAAAAATCCTCTCTCTAGAGCAGAGTATATGCTTTCGTTGCAAGGCATTGATATTGCAAATGAGCAGCAAACGATGCATGACACCGCATTTCTAATGGAGCAACTCACGCTTCGTGAAGAGCTGGATAATATCGAAAACAGCACTGATGCTGAAAGCTTGCTGGCTGATTTTACCTCTCGTCTAGAAAAAATGTACACAGTACGTCATGACGAAATGGTGAAAACGCTGGATAACCAAAATTGGGATGTTGCTGCTGATAATGTTAGAAAACTACGTTTTCTGGCTAAATTGAAAGAGCAAGTTGCGCATTTAGAAGAACGCCTGTTTGATGGTTTTTAAGGGAAATTGTTATGTCATTATTACAAATTAGCGAACCAGGTCAAACACCTGCGCCACATCAGCGTAGACTTGCTGCGGGTATTGATTTAGGAACTACACACTCATTAGTTGCCACTGTACGTAGTGGGCAAGCCGAAGCGCTTTCTGATAACGAAGGTCGCTATTTATTGCCATCTGTTGTGCAGTATCAGGTTGATAATATCAATGTGGGTTGGAAGGCAAAAAAAGAAGCTGAAAAAGACCCTGCGAATACTATTAGCTCGATAAAACGAATGTTAGGTCGCTCATTAAGTGATGTGACGAGTCGTTATCCTAATTTACCTTATCATTTTCATGATAATGAAAATGGGTTACCACTGATTAAAACTTCAGTGGGTATTGTTGATCCTATTCAAGTGTCTTCTGAAATTCTTAAAGCGCTTGCTGAGCGCGCAGTTCAATCATTAGGTGGTGAACTGGATGGCGTTGTCGTTACTGTGCCGGCTTATTTTGATGATGCACAGCGTCAAGGTACTAAAGAGGCAGCGCGCCGCGCAGGATTACATGTTTTGCGTCTACTCAATGAGCCTACTGCTGCGGCAATAGCTTATGGTTTAGATTCCGGAAAAGAAGGTACCATCGTGGTTTATGACTTAGGTGGTGGTACTTTCGATATTTCGGTTTTACGTTTAACTAAAGGTGTTTTTGAAGTTTTAGCCACTGGTGGTGATACGGCTTTAGGTGGTGATGATTTTGATATGATGCTAGCGGATTGGATAAGAGATCGCGCAGGCTTTGGTCATCAAAAAGATGCTATATTACAGCGCCAATTGATTGATATTGCATCAGAAACGAAAATTGCATTGAGTGATAACGATGTCGTTGATATCAGTATTAATGGCTGGAAAGGAGAAATCACTCGCGCTGAATTTGAATCATTAATTCAACCTTTAGTTAAACGTACTCTATTATCTGTTCGTCGTGCATTGAAAGATGCTGATATCGAAATTGACGATGTTTTAGAAGTTGTTATGGTGGGGGGTTCAACTCGAGTCCCATTAGTTCGCCAAATGGTTGGTGACTATTTTAAACGTGAACCGTTAACTTCAATTGATCCCGATAAAGTGGTTGCAATTGGTGCTTCAATCCAAGCTGATATTTTAGTGGGAAATAAACCTGATAGCGACATGTTACTGCTTGATGTCATTCCTCTTTCACTTGGCTTAGAAACTATGGGGGGATTAGTCGAGAAAGTTATTCCTCGTAATACCACTATTCCTGTTGCAAGAGCACAAGAATTTACCACTTTTAAAGATGGTCAAACGGCCATGAGCGTTCATGTGGTTCAGGGTGAGCGCGAAATGGTGAGTGATTGCCGTTCATTGGCTCGCTTCACATTACGAGGGATCCCTCCAATGGCTGCGGGTGGTGCGCATATTCGAGTGACTTTCCAAGTTGATGCTGATGGCTTGTTGAGTGTCAGTGCAATGGAAAAATCGACGGGTGTTGAAGCCTCAGTACAAGTTAAACCGTCTTATGGTCTTAGTGATACAGAAATCGCTAAGATGATCCAATCTTCGATGGAAAATGCCCAAGAAGATTTACAAGCTCGTCGCCTTGCTGAGCAAAAAGTTGAAGCAGCTCGCGTGTTAGAAAGCTTAACCGCAGCATTAGAAGAAGATGCTCATCTCTTAAGTGAAGATGAGAAAACTGCTATCGACAAAATTGTAGATACCTTAATAGAAAGCGTTGAAGGGACAGATCCTGTCGCGATAGAAAACGCAATTAAACAACTGGATAAGCAAACTCAGGATTTTGCGGCGCGCCGTATGGATAGCTCCATTCGTCAAGCGTTGGCAGGTCATTCTGTGGATGAGATATAACTATGCCTAAAATTGTATTTTTACCCCATAGCACACTTTGCCCTGAAGGTGCCGTTGTTGAAGCCACTGAAGGTGAATCTATTCTTGATGTCGCATTACGAAACGGCATTGAGATTGAACATGCTTGTGAAATGTCATGTGCATGTACTACATGCCACTGTGTTGTTCGCGAAGGTTTTGATTCTCTTGAAGAAAGTACAGAACTTGAAGATGACATGTTAGATAAAGCATGGGGATTAGAGGCGGAAAGTCGCCTAAGTTGCCAAGCAAAAGTGACTGATGAAGATTTAGTCGTTGAGATACCTAAATATTCTATTAACCATGCTAGAGAGCACTGATTTTAGGAGATAAACATGAAATGGAGTGATACCAGAGAAATAGGCGAAGCCTTATTTGATCTCTATCCTGATACGGATCCTAAAACAGTTCGTTTTACTGATATGCACCAATGGATTTGTGAACTAGAAGGTTTTGATGATGATCCACAAAAATCAAATGAAAAAGTTCTCGAAGCGATCCTTTTAGTGTGGTTGGACGAATTTGAATAATTGATGCAAATAACACTGCGTTTTAAAGACTGGCTAATGCCAGTCTTTTTGTTTATGAGCATGACGATAAATAGCTATTTTCATAGAATAAATAACTAGAACTAGGGAAATAATTGTATGTCGCAATGCGATATTGTTCGTAGAACATAGTGTAAGTATACGAGACGACCTTATAGATATGGTGACCTCTCTATTTTTGCCGTAAATTAATAACTCTGAAAGGTAAATATCTGTTAGTCTGAATAGGTTAACTGCCACCAGTAATAATAAGTGAGACAATAAATGAATAAACAAATTATGCCTATCATGCTGTCTAATGAACCTGCATCAGCATGTTGGGGTGAAAAAGCACTAATTAGCACTAACGAAACTGGCATGACGATCCATTTAACGGAAGAAAATCGATTGGGCGCAATTCAGCGTGGTGGACGTAAAATCGATAGTCAAGGTATTCGTAATGTTGCTCTTGTTGGTGATGGTTGGGATTTAGAGCGCAGCTGGGCATTTTGGTTAGGATTCAGAGCACCTAAAGGTGCACGCTCTATCGAATGGCCACAATTAAATGACGCGGATAAACACGAATTAGAAGCACGCATCCGCATTGTCGATTGGGTTCGCGATACAATTAATACACCCGCCGAAGAATTGGGGCCTGAACAGCTAGCACAGCGCACCGTTGATCTATTCTGTGGCCTTGATAAAGACGATATCAATTATAAAATCACGAAAGGCGCAGATCTACGAGATCAAAACTATGCGGGTATCTACACGGTAGGCCGCGGTTCTTCTCGTGATCCGGTTTATTTATCACTCGACTTTAATCCAACAGAAGATCCTTCTGCTCCTGTATTTGCTTGCCTTGTCGGTAAAGGTATCACTTTTGATTCAGGTGGTTATAGCATTAAACCTTCATCATCTATGAACTCAATGAAAGCTGATATGGGGGGGGCAGCAACTTTAGCCGGAGCATTAGCATTAGCGATAACTCGTGGCTTAAATAAACGCGTAAAACTGCTTCTTTGTATTGCTGATAATATGGTCAGCGGTAATGCGTTTAAATTGGGCGATATTATTCGTTACCGTAATGGTAAATCTGTTGAAATTATGAATACAGATGCTGAAGGCCGCTTAGTGTTGGCTGACGGACTTATCGATGCAAGCAATATGGCACCAGAATTAATTATTGATGCAGCAACTTTAACGGGTGCCGCGAAGGTTGCTGTAGGTAATGACTATCACTCTGTTTTAAGCTTTGATGACCAGCTTGCAGCTGAATTATTAAACAGTGCTGATCAAGAAAATGAGCTGTTCTGGCGTTTACCATTAGCGGATTTCCATCGTAGTCAACTGCCTTCAAGTTTTGCCGATCTGAATAATATTGCAGCGCCATCTCATACTGCTGGTGCTAGTACTGCGGCAGCATTTTTATCGCACTTTGTAACCGATTATAAAAAAGGTTGGGTGCATATCGATTGCTCAGCGACTTACAGAAAATCCTCTGTAGAACAATGGGCGGCCGGTGCAACAGGCTATGGTGTTCGCTCTATTGCGAACCTGCTATTAGCAAAAGCAAAAGCAAAATAAAAATAAACGTTATTTGATTTGGAGTTTGTTATGGCTGTATCTGAGCAATTTGAGACACAAGAAATTGTTGCTGTTGAAGGTTCTTCTTTAAAATTAAGTGTTCTAGAGCCACAACCTGAAAAACTGACTAATGCATTAAGTGAATTTTTTATTCAGCATAAACCTATTCGTAGAGCTTTTATTGTTAATGCGCAGGAAGTTGGAGACGATGAAACATTTTATCTCATTGGGCTAGAGATCACCGGAGAAGAAGAGGCTATTGCTGAGTTACTCCCACAAGCTGCGGAATCTGTTTTTGAGCACTTAGATGAAGGACAATCTATCGATTTTTGCTTTGTAAACAAAGATGAAAAGGGTGTGAGTCACTTTATGATCCACCATGTATCACCTTTCTATCAACGTAAACTCGGTGGTTTTCTACGTAAAGGTATTCCAATAGTGAATCTATAACGATTAATACAGTAAATTTAGGCGATATCTCATCAGATATCGCTTTTTTTTACCCTATAATAATAAAATGATTAAATTGACGAATTATGTGCATTTTTATGTAACACTTTGTTTTTATAGCGTCTTGGTTAAAAAATGGAGATAACTCCATATTGAATTCTTAGCCTACGTGCATCATTCGATAAAATATAATAGATATTGTCACTTTTTATCTTATTAGAATCGTCATTTTTATATATTATCTCAGCCTGCATAAACATCGCATTATTCAGGGTTTGAATTAAAGGAAAAGGGTATGAATCAAAGTCAATTTAGACAATACACGGAAAAAAGAGGCTATCGTTGGTGCTCTCTTGCCGTTGTATTGGCGTCTGCACTCGCTTTGGCAGGATGTGACGACAAAGAAGCTGAATCATCTACATCAGATAAAGTAGCAAACTCGCAAGCTTCAGAACAAAAAAACACTGAACAGCAGATGGCAAATAGTGCAACTCAAAATGGTGAAGATGCGTCAGTAACAACCAAAACTAAGAATGAAACTGCGCTAACAAGCCAAGAAGTACGTAATGAATTAGCAACACGTTTTGCGGGTAAGGATGTCACGGTATTAGATGCATCTGAACTCCAACGTGATGGTGCAAGTACTATGGTGGTCACTTTCTCAGTACCACTCGACCCTGATCAGAAATTTGATGATGTTGTGCATCTTGTTGATACCAAGAAAGGTAAGCTCGAAGGCGCGTGGGAGTTATCAGATAACTTAATGGAGTTACGTTTCCGTCATTTACCTCCATCAACTGAATTGAATTTAACCATTGATGATAAAATCAAAGGTATAAATGAACGTGCTTTAACTGCCGCATTTAGCCAAAAATTTACTACAGAAGAAATTTTTCCTTCCGTTGGTTTTACAAGTAAAGGCTCATTATTACCGTTAGAGGCAGCTGAAGGTTTGCCTATTATTGCATTAAATGTGGGGCAAGTTGATGTTAACTTTTTCCGTGTTAAGGACGACAAATTAGCACAATTTCTAACACAGTGGGAAAGCCGTTCTAATATTAACTATTGGGAATCAGATGAGTTTCTAGCTCAGGCCGATTTAGTTTATACCGGGCGTTTCGAGTTAAATACAGAAACAAATACGCGTGAAAATGTCTTGTTACCATTGAGATCTATCGATGCATTGAAAAAAGAGGGTGCCTATATTGCTGTGATGCAGCAAGCAGGGAAATACTCTTATACCGTGCCTGCAACAGTATTCACTTTTAGTGATATTGGTCTGTCTATGCACAGTTATCTCAATAGTATCGATATTTTTACTCAATCACTAAAAAATGGCTCAGCATTAAGTAAAGTTGAAATCCGTTTATTAGATGAAAAAGGGAATTTAATCTCTAAAGCCCAAACGGATAGCCAAGGACATGCAACACTAGAAAAAAGTGATGAAGCCCGTTTATTAATGGCTGTTCGTGATGGGCAAACCAGTATGATTGATTTGCGCAAACCCGCGCTTGATCTATCAGAATTTGATATTGGTGGGCCTCAAGGTTATAACAAACAGTTTTTTGCATTTGGCCCCCGTGATTTATATCGCCCTGGTGAAACCTTAATCGTTAATGCATTATTGCGCGATGGTGATGGTAATCCGATTAAAGAACAACCCGTTAAAGTTGATTTACTCAAAACAGATGGTCAAATTTCACGTAGCTTTGTTTGGCAACCTGAAAATGGTTTATATCAATTAAAACTGGTTATTCCTGAAGATGAAAGTACCGGTACACGCACACTTCGTTTTGATGTGGGTGATGGTACACCACGTTTTTATGAGTTTCAGGTCGAAGATTTTATGCCAGAGCGTATGGCATTAGAAATAACCGGTAAAAAAGGTATCTTGTTAAGCGGTAATGATGCTTATTTTGATTTTAAAGGCCGCTATCTTTATGGCGCTCCAGCTGCGGATAATCGACTACAAGGCCAAGTGTTCTTAAAATCATCGCGTGAAGCCGTAAGCAAATTACCAGGCTATGAATTTGGTGCGGTAAAAGATGAAAACTTTAGTCGCCTTTTAGATGAATTTGAGCTTAATCTTGATAGTGACGGTGTAAGCGAATTAAGCGTTGATAGTGAACGTTACGCAGAACTGAAATCACCAATTAACATTATATTACAAGCAAGTTTACTTGAGGCGGGTGGACGACCAGTTACGCGTCGTTATCAACAAGCGGTATGGCCAGCTACACATCTAGCGGGTATTCGACCTGTATTCCCTAAAAAAGAAGTCTACGACTATCGCACAGATAAATATAAAGCTGGCTATAGCGTTGATGAAAACTCGATGGCCGAGTTTGAAATTGTGTATACCGACCAAGACGGTAAAAAATTAGCCGCTAATGACCTTAAGGTAAGATTTATTTATGAGCGCCATGATTATTACTGGCGTTGGTCTAGTTCAAATGGTTGGGAATCAGGTTATAACGAAAAAGATCTGCAAATGGATGAGCAGACCATTAAAATCGCAAAAGATGGCACAGCGAAAGTCTCATTCCCAGTAGAATGGGGTTCTTACCGTATTGAAGTGATCGACCCTAAAACTGAATTAGTCAGTAGCTTGCGTTTTTGGGCAGGTTATTCTTGGATGGATAACACTGGCGGCACCGGTGCGGTAAGACCTGATCAAGTAAAACTGTCTCTCAATAAAGAAAGTTATTTACCCGGTGAAAAAGTTAAATTAAATATTGTTGCGCCTCATTCGGGTAAAGGTTATGTGTTGCTTGAATCAAGTGATGGGCCTTTATGGTGGCAAGAAATTGATGTGCCAGAAAAAGGACTTACTGTTGATGTTCCTATCAATAAAGAGTGGGCACGACACGATCTTTATTTAACTTCTGTTGTCGTTCGTCCTGGTGATACCTCAAAACAAGCGACAGTAAAACGCGCTGTAGGTATTTTGCATTTACCTTTGCAAGATAAGAATCGCCAAATCGATATTTCCCTTGATGCTCCAGAGAAAATTCGCCCAAATCAGGATTTAAAAATCCGTATTAAAGCGAATCCTATTGCAGGGCAGCCGTTACCAGAAAATATCAATGTGTTGGTTTCTGCCGTTGATACTGGTGTGCTAAATATTACTGAATATAAAACACCAAATCCTTATGATGCCTTCTTCGGTCGTAAACGTTATAGCGTTGACCAATATGATGTTTATGGTCAATTAATTGAAGGTGAAGGGCGCTTAGCTAACTTGCGTTTTGGTGGTGATGGTGGTGAGGAATCAACATTATCTCGAGGTGGTAAAAAACCATTAACGGATGTGCAAATCATTGCTCAGCAAAGTGCTCCAGTAAAATTAAATGAAAAAGGCGAAGGGGAAGTCTCTTTACCTATTCCTGAATTTAATGGTGAAGTTCGTTTAATGGCACAGGCTTGGACTGCCGATAAATTTGGTAGCCAAGAAGGCAAAGTGGTTATTGCTGCGCCATTAGTTACACAATTATCGTTACCACGTTTTATGGCTGGCGGTGATAATGCGTTGCTTTCTTTAGATTTAACCAATTTAACCGATGATGCACAGGCAATTACCTTAAATTATACCGCTTCTGGGTTAGTAGGTTTGGCTGGCTCTGAGAGCAAAACCGTTTCGCTGACAAAAGGTGAACGAACTCAAATTCAAATTCCAGTAAAAGCAAAACATGGCTTTGGACAAGGTGAATTTTCACTGTCTATCTATGGCGTTAAAGTGCCTGGTGAAGAGATAAAACCTTATCAAAACACATGGAAAATAGGTGTGCGTCCGGCTTACCCAGCAGAAACGCTACATTATGCCAGTACATTGCAAGATGGTGAGACTTGGAGTTTACCAACAGAGATATTAAATCGTTTTAATACTTCAACATTAGAGGGTGAGCTTTTACTTACTAGTCGTCCACCGTTACAGATTGCACGTTATGTCAGAGAGCTATTTGCTTATCCTTATGGTTGTTTAGAGCAAACGGTGAGTGGTCTTTATCCTTCACTTTACTCAACAGAAAAAGAGTTAAAGCAACTAGGCATAAAAACACAAACCGATGCTGATAGAAAATTAGCCATTGAAACGGGTATAGCGCATTTGTTAACAATGCAAAAAGCCGATGGTGGATTCTCTTTATGGAGCCAAGGTGGTCGTGAAGAGTATTGGTTATCTGCTTATGCTACTGATTTCTTGTTCCGTGCATCTCAGCAAGGTTATTCAGTCCCTACTGACGCACTAAAACGTGCTAACGACCGTTTATTACGCTATTTACAAGATAAGAGCTTAATTAACTACGAATATGCCGTAAACCAAGATGCTGCGCGTTTCTCTGCAAGAGCTTACGCTGCATTAGTGTTAGCAAGTCAGCAAAAAGCCCCATTGGGAGACTTGCGCCGCTTATACCTTGAGCGTAACCAAGCAGGAAGTGGTTTAGCATTAGTTCAATTAGGTATTGCATTAAAACAGATGGGCGACAATAGTCGCGCTGAAAGCCTAATTGCTGAAGGTGTGACAACAGAGCGTAAATATAATTACGGTTTAGGTGATTACGGTAGTGTTATTCGAGATCAAGCGCTGATTATCGCATTATTAAGTGAAAACAATCTTGAAACTCAATCTCGCGATATCAGTGTTGTGACGTTATCCGATAATTTAACAGGGCGTGAGTGGTTCTCAACTCAAGAAAGTAATTCTCTCTATCTTGCTGGCCGTTTCTTTATCAATATGGCTGAGCAACCTTGGGAAGTTGTAGTAAATCGTCAAACTCCATCGATAAGCAGTGATCGTGCAGTGAATGAAACGCTAACAGCAACTCAATTACAAGAAGGGTTAGAGCTAAACAACCGTGGTGGCGCAACGATTTATTCACGAATGAATGTTGTAGGATATCCGAAGGTTGCACCTGCACCTTATTCTAATGTGTTGAATATTTACCGTAGCTACTATGACCTGAAAGGTAATCGAGTTCATCCAAATCGTTTACAAAGTGGTGAGATGCTGGTAGTGAAACTTGAAGTATCAGCAGATAGAGATGTGCCAGATGCGCTGGTGGTTGATATGTTGCCGGCAGGTCTTGAAATTGAAAATCAAAACTTGGCATCAAGTAGTGCAAGCTTAAGTGATAGTGCTGCTGACCTACAGGAATTGATTGATGATATGGGACAAGCAAATATCAAACATCTTGAATATAGAGATGACCGATTTGTTGCTGTAGTTTCTGTTGATAAGTATCGTCCTGTAACCTTGTTGTATTTAGCCAGAGCGGTTACTCCGGGCAGTTATCAAGTTCCACCACCACAAGTAGAATCAATGTATGTGCCTTATTGGCGTGCATTAGGAAAAACTGAAACTAAAATTGATGTTGTTCCTTAATATTCTTAGCCCTTTCTTTGGAAAGGGCTTTTTCTTTGAGTTATTGAATGAAAATAGGATATAAACGGTTTATTGCCGTCGTTATTATTTTTGTATTAGCTACCCCTGTTTTAGTGTGGGTAGCTGATAAAATCTGGCCTCTTCCTGATCCTGAACCACAAATTGCAACCATTGTTACTGCTCAAGATGGAACACCGTTATGGCGATTTGCCGATAAAGACGGTATATGGCGTTATCATGTTAAGCTTGCTGATGTTTCTCCGGAATACTTACAAGCTTTAATTACTTATGAGGATCGTTGGTTTTATCAACATCCCGGTGTTAATCCTATGGCGATATTACGTGCGGCTTGGCAAGATTTGAGCTCAGGACGAATAGTGTCAGGAGGAAGTACATTATCAATGCAAGTTGCTCGCTTAATTGACCCACATTCTCGTACCTTAGGCGGAAAATTAAAGCAATTATGGCGAACAGCACAATTAGAGTGGTATTACTCGAAAGACGAAATCCTTGAAATCTATCTTAACCGGGCTCCTTTTGGTGGCACACTTGAAGGCATTGGTGCTGCAAGTTGGGCATATTTAGGCAAGTCACCGGCTGATTTATCTGCGGGTGAAGCAACACTAATGGCGGTGTTGCCTCAAGCACCGAGCCGTTTACGACCAGATCGCTATCCTGAGCGCGCTCAGATGGCAAGAGATAAAGTATTAGATAGACTGGCTGAATACAAAGTTTGGTCACAAGAAAAAGTTGATGAAATTAAAGAAGAACAGGTGCTTTTGGCACCAAGGCAAACCCCTCAGCTAGCGCCTTTACTTGCTCGTAGAATGTATAACGAAAAGAAAGCGCCAGTTATCACAACAACGATTGATATTAATATTCAAAGGCAACTTGAAGATATTACTAATCAATGGAAATACCAGCTGGCAGATAAGACATCCTTAGCAATACTCGTGGTTGATCATACAGATATGAGTGTGAAAGGGTATGTTGGTTCTGCGGATTTTAATGATAATAAACGCTTTGGTCATGTGGATATGATTAGCGCATGGCGTTCGCCAGGTTCAACATTAAAACCTTTTATCTATGGCTTAGCATTAGATGAAGGATTAATTCATGCTGAATCACTATTGCAGGATGTTCCACGGCGATTTGATAATTATCGACCTGGTAATTTTGATTCTGGATTTAATGGTGCAGTAAGTGCGAGTGAGGCGTTAAGTCGTTCTTTAAATTTACCCGCAGTACAATTAATTGAAGTCTATGGTGCAAAAAAGTTTGCAGCTAAATTACGACATAATCATTTAGAAATGCGTTTTCCTTATGGTTCAGAGCCTAATTTAGCGCTTATTTTAGGCGGGACTGCAACACGAATGGATGAGCTGGTTGCTGCATTTAGTGCATTGGCGCGACAAGGAAAAACTGCTGGTTTGCGTTTTAAGCCGGAACAAATTATCGAAGATAGAGTGTTAATGTCGCCGGGTTCTGCGTGGATAATACGTCGTATTCTTGCTGGAGAAGCACGGCCTCGTCCTGATAGTGCTATTTCAGCTATTGCTCCATTAGCATGGAAAACAGGAACAAGTTATGGCTATCGTGACGCATGGTCAATTGGGGTAAATGCGCGCTATACCATCGGCGTATGGGTTGGTAGACCGGATGGCACCCCTGTTGTTGGGCAATTTGGTTTTGCAACAGCGGTACCCATAATGAATCAAGTAAATAATCTATTAACTGGATATATTTATCAAAACAAACAGCGTCCACCAACTGACTTAAAACCTAAAAGTGTCACCGCAGCAACAATTTGTTGGCCAACGGGTAAAATATTAGCGAAAGAAGATAGCAATTGCCGAGTTAGTCGCCGTAGCTGGATCCTTGATAACACTATTCCACCTACATTACTTAATGAAAACCAAGAAGGTATTTTGGGGATCAACGAAAAAATATGGGTAGACCAAGAAGGTAAACGTACAGGGCCAAATTGTCCAAATGCAGAGCTAAAAGATATTGCATTATGGCCGATAGCCTTAGAAGCATGGCTACCTGAAAAAGAGCGAAGGGCAAGGCGCTTGCCTCCTATTTCTGATACTTGCCCGCCAATTAAAGAAGACAATACTCCACTATTTATTTCAGGAATTCGTGCAGGAGATCTATTACGTCCATTACCGGGTGAAACGAATTTAGAGCTCACTGTATCCACACAAGGTGGAAATGGAACTCAGTGGTGGTTTTTAAATGGCGAACAGATAGGTAGTACTGAAAATGGTGAGGTATTCTCTTATCTACTAGAAAAGCGTGGTAAGTATCAGCTTTCTGTTCTTGACCTAAGTGGACAAACGGATATGGTTAATTTTACTTTCCGTTAAACTAATGGTGCTTATAAAAGTAGAGCATCGTAATTTTTATCATTGAATATAATTTGTTATTTATAGAATTAATGAGCTCTATTTTATTTGGGCTCCTGATTAAAAGGGCTCAAATAAAGGTAAAAATGTGATTGGAACGATAATTTATAACTTTTTTGCCACATTTTTTTAAAAAAAGAGGGGGATTAATATGGGAAATTTGTTTTTATCCTCCTATAATCGTGCCCTTATTTTTGCAGGGAATGCGGTATTTTATTCGCTCTTCCATGATCTGCGATAAAAAGAGACAACAAAAGTTGTAATTAATAAAATAATCAGAGGTAAGACATGGCTATTCAGCGTACATTTTCTATCATTAAACCTAATGCAGTAAAGAAAAACGTAATTGGTGCTATCTATCACCGTTTTGAAAGCGCGGGCTTCAGCATTGTTGCAGCTAAAATGTTACATTTAACTCGCGAACAAGCAGAAGGTTTTTATGAAGAGCACAAAGGCCGTCCTTTCTTTGACGGACTCGTTGAGTTTATGACTTCAGGTCCAATTATGGTTCAAGTATTAGAAGGCGAAAATGCCGTTCAACGCCACCGTGATCTGATGGGCGCAACTAACCCAGATAACGCATTAGCTGGCACATTACGTGCAGATTATGCAGATAGCTTTACTGAGAACGCTGTACACGGTTCTGACTCAGAAGCATCAGCTGCGCGTGAAATTGCTTATTTCTTCGCTGAAGACGAAGTTTGCGCTCGCTAATTTATTAGCATCTATATACGAAAAACTGTACAATGCGGCGCCCTGTTAGCAAATTAACGGGGCGTCTTTTTTTATAAAGTATCCAGTTAACCAATTGGTTAACACAGGCCGCATAGTGTAACAACGAGGCAATGTCATGTCCCAATCTATAACTCCAGCGCCAAGCGCTTCTGTCGCTGTTTCTAAAGAAAATACTGTGAATCAAAAAGCAAAAATTAATCTGTTAGATTTAAATCGTAAACAGATGCGAGAGTTTTTTGCCTCTATGGGGGAAAAACCTTTTCGTGCTGATCAAATTATGAAGTGGATGTACCACTATTGTTATGATGATTTTGATCAGATGACAGATATTAACAAAGTGCTGCGAGCTAAATTAAAAGAAGTTGCAGAAATTAAAGCACCGGAAGTATCTGAAGAACAACGATCAACCGATGGCACCATAAAATGGGCAATTACTGTTGGTGATCAACAAGTAGAGACGGTATATATCCCAGAAGATGATCGTGCAACGTTATGTGTCTCTTCGCAAGTGGGTTGTGCGCTAGAATGTAAATTTTGCTCAACGGCACAACAAGGTTTTAACCGTAATCTAAAAGTCTCTGAAATTATTGGTCAGGTTTGGCGAGCGGCTAAAATTATTGGTTCTTTAAAAGAGACCGGTCGTCGTCCTATTACGAACGTTGTTATGATGGGAATGGGCGAGCCGTTGCTTAATCTGAATAACGTTATTCCTGCACTTGAAATAATGATGGATGATTTTGGTTTTGGTCTATCTAAACGCCGAGTCACTGTATCAACATCAGGTGTTGTGCCTGCATTAGATAAATTAGGTGATGCTGTTGATGTCGCATTAGCGATTTCATTACACGCACCAACTGATGATATTCGTGATGAAATTGTGCCAATCAATAAGAAATATAATATTGAAATGTTTCTTGATGGTGTTCGTCGTTATATTGCAAAATCAAATGCAAATCAAGGCCGAGTAACTGTCGAATATGTCATGCTTGATCATATTAACGACAGTACTGAACAGGCTCACCAATTAGCGGATTTGTTAAAAGATACACCTTGTAAAATCAATTTAATTCCTTGGAATCCGTTCCCAGGGGCACCTTATGGGCGTAGTTCTAATAGTCGTATTGACCGTTTCTCTAAAGTACTTATGGAATATGGTTTTACAACAATAGTGAGAAAGACACGAGGTGATGATATTGATGCTGCATGTGGTCAATTAGCGGGCGATGTTATCGACCGTACTAAGCGTACACTGAAAAAGCGTCAACAAGGTGAACCAATCTCGATTAAAGCAGTCTGATACAGGTGGATGTCTCTTTGTGTTGTGCGTAATGTAGAATTATCATAATACAAAGAGTTACAAGGATGAAAACACTTAAGGAATATGGCGATGATAAGGATATCATCATTAGTAGCAACTATTGGCTTGATGCTGTTGGTATTAGGTTGTCAACCATCAGCCAATCAAAAGCGTGTGGCTGTTTCGACTCGCTTACAATTAGGTGAAGCTTATTTAGCTGAACAGCAATACCAAATAGCGCAATACCATTTCCAAAAAGTGCTTTCAGTGATGCCAACACATCCTCAAGCAAATACAGGAATGGCTTTAACATTTCAATTATTAGGCGATAAGATCCAAGCGCAACATTATTACAAATTAGCGATGAAGTCGAAGCCAGTAAATGTTAATGTATTAAGACTTTATGGCAATTTCCTTTGTGAACAAAATCTATTAAATAACAATAGAGTAGTAATTGAGGATATATCGCCAGAATATTTGGTTTGCCAACAAGGTGATCCTGATATATCACAAAATTCGCGGTGATAGCGTTAAGGTACTGGGTGCTTTACGTGTTCATCAATGTTAAACATCCAATAGCCACAGTGCCTAGATTGCTAATGAATACTGAAAACAAAACCGAAGAAGTGAAATTAACAGCAGGTCAACTTTTACGTCAGGCTCGTGAAAGAGTGGGGTTAACACAACAAACTGTTGCTGATCGACTTTGTTTGAAGTTATCGACAGTTCGTGAAATCGAAACGGATGATGTTTCTTCGGATATTGCACCAACATTTTTACGCGGATATATGCGTTCTTATGCTAAGTTAGTTGGTGTTCCTGAAAGTGAAATTCTTGGTTTTATCAATCAACAAGCACCGGCTAAACAAATTCGAGTGACCACTACTCAAAATTATTCATTAGGCAAAAGACACAAAAAACGTGAAGGCTGGTTGATGAAAATTACATGGGTTATTCTCATTGTGATGGTGGCATTCGTGGGTGTTTGGTGGTGGCAAGGGCATCAAGCCGATCAACAAGAATTGGTCTCTATGGCATCTCAAAACATAGAGAAAAACAACTCGCAAGAAAGTTCGAATACAATAAATTCTCCTTTAGCATCCTTAGATAATACGCCTGTATCAGAGGGTGAAAATTTGCAAGAATCTGATTCTGCGATAGTAAATAATCTGCCGAATAAGGTTGTTGAGCCTACTCCTGCAGAAGCAACATCAACAGCTGAAGTAAAAACGGTTCCATTACCAGTGTCACCTCTAACTACATCAACCACTTCTCGTGCACATGCAACTGATGAAACAGCAAGCGCAGCTGTCGCTGATCAGCTTGTTATCATGTTTGATGGTGAATGTTGGTTAGAAATTCGTAATGCTCAAAATAAAGTCTTATTTAATGGTATTAAGAAAGCGGGCGAACGTCTGGAATTTAATGGTGAGCAACCTTATAAACTAAAAATAGGTGCGCCTTCAGTAACTCGCTTACAGTTTAATGGCGAATCTATCGATCTAAGTCGTTTTACTGGCAAAATAGCAAAAATAACCGTACCTGGCGCCTAATCTGACTACATATTTGAGTAAGCATGGAAGCATGGGAGAATTAATAATGCATAAAGAATCACCTATTATTCGTCGTAAATCGACCCGAATTTATGTTGGTAATGTACCTATTGGCGATGGTGCGCCTATCGCGGTGCAGTCGATGACGAATACACGAACGACAGACGTAGAAGCGACTGTTCGCCAGATTAAAGCTCTGGAACGTGTAGGGGTGGATATAGTTCGTGTTTCTGTACCAACAATGGATGCTGCTGAAGCATTTAAATTAATCAAACAACAAGTTAATGTACCTTTAGTTGCTGATATTCATTTTGATTATCGTATTGCACTAAAAGTCGCTGAATATGGTGTTGATTGTTTACGTATCAATCCAGGTAATATTGGTAACGAAGAACGTATTAGACAAGTTGTTGACTGTGCTCGTGATTATGATATTCCAATTCGTATTGGCGTGAATGGTGGCTCTCTTGAAAAAGATATTCAAGAAAAGTATGGGGAACCAACACCAGAAGCATTATTAGAATCAGCAATGCGCCATGTTGATATCCTTGATAGACTCAATTTTGATAAATTTAAAGTCAGTGTTAAGGCATCAGATGTTTTTCTTGCCGTTGATTCTTATCGTTTATTAGCGAAGAAAATCGATCAACCTTTGCATCTTGGGATCACTGAAGCGGGTGGGGCAAGAGCTGGATCAGTAAAATCTGCAATAGGTCTTGGGCTTTTATTATCTGAAGGGATAGGCGATACATTAAGAATTTCATTGGCAGCAGATCCTGTCGAAGAAGTGAAAGTCGGTTTTGATATTTTAAAATCGTTGCGTATTCGTTCTCGTGGAATTAACTTTATTGCTTGCCCGACTTGTTCTCGCCAAGAGTTTGATGTTATTGGTACCGTTAATGAATTAGAGCAGCGTCTTGAAGATATTATTACCCCAATGGATGTTTCTATTATTGGTTGCGTGGTTAATGGTCCTGGTGAAGCTGAAGTATCAACATTGGGTGTAACAGGTGCAAAAACACGCAGTGGTTTTTATGAAGATGGTATCAGACAAAAAGAGCGTCTTGATAATGGTAATATGATTGATTTATTAGAAGCCAAAATTCGCGCTAAAGCATCAATGCTTGATAGTAATATGCGTATAAATATAAATCAATTGGACAATTAATATTCAATTTACGGGCTCATTGTACAATGAGCCCGTATTACTATTGATTTCAGATTGAATGCTGATTGATTTCGCTTCTATAATCAGTCTATTGAACAATGAATAACTATTAGAGAAAAAAAGTGGCCCAAAAAATCCAAGCCATTCGTGGTATGAACGACTATCTTCCTGCTGATACACGTGTATGGCAGAAAATTGAAAACACGTTAAAGCAAATTTTAGCGGGTTATGGTTTTAGCGAAATCAGAACACCTATCGTAGAGCATACCCCTCTATTTCAGCGAGCAATTGGTGAAGTAACCGATGTTGTTGAAAAAGAAATGTATACTTTTGTTGATCGTGGTGAAGATGCTCAAAGCTTAACATTACGCCCTGAAAATACAGCTGGTTGTGTTCGTGCAGGTATTGAACATGGTTTACTGTATAACCAAGAACAACGCTTATGGTATTTAGGGCCGATGTTCCGTTATGAACGCCCACAAAAAGGTCGTTACCGCCAGTTTCATCAATTAGGTGCTGAAGTTTTTGGCCTTCAAGGCCCAGATATTGATGCTGAGCTTATCATGCTAACAGCACGCTGGTGGCGCGCTTTAGGTATTTCTGAGCATGTTACTTTAGAATTGAATTCTATCGGTTCTTTAGACGCGCGTGCTAAATACCGTCAGGCTTTAGTCGCTTTCCTAGAATTACACGTTGATAAATTAGATGAAGACTGTAAACGTCGTATGTATTCTAATCCATTGCGTGTTTTAGACTCTAAAAATCCTGAAATTCAGACTTTATTGAATGATGCGCCTGAACTTTTCGATTATCTTGATGACGAATCTAGGGCGCACTTTGAAGGCCTTTGTGCATTACTTGATTCTGTTGGTATTACTTATCGAGTAAATCAGCGTTTAGTTCGTGGTTTAGATTATTATAACCGTACTGTTTTTGAGTGGGTAACTAGCGCATTAGGTTCACAAGGCACGGTTTGTGCTGGTGGACGTTATGATGGTTTAGTGAAGCAATTAGGTGGACATCCAACGCCAGCTGTAGGTTTTGCGATGGGTATGGAACGCATGATCTTATTAGTTCAAGCGGTTAATCCTGATTTTGTTGCTGATACTAATGTGGCTGATGTTTACCTCGCATCTTTTGGCGATAAGAGCCAAAGTGCAGCATTGATCTTGGCTGAAGAGATCCGTGACCAATTACCGCAATTACGTCTCATGACGAATCACGGTAATGGAAACTTTAAAAAACAGTTGAGCCGCGCTGATAAACAAGGTGCTAAAATTGCACTAATTTTGGGTGAAGACGAAATTAATGCAGGTACAGTTGCAGTGAAAGATTTACGTTCAGGTGAACAAAAAATCGTTGCTCGTAATGAACTGGCCCAGCAACTGTCACTGTTATTAGGTTAAGGAGAGACTTGTGGAAGTTTATAGCTCTGAGAATGAACAAGTTGATGCAATTAAGCAATTCTTCAAAAATTATGGCTTAACTATTGTGTTATCAGTAGTTATTGGTTTTGGTGGTGTATTTGGCTGGAAATATTGGCAGTCACACCAAATCAATCGCCTGCAAGAAAGCGCAGATGCGTTTGCTACAGTCAATGATGGCCTAAGTAAAGTAACCCCAGAAAGTATTGCCGCCGCTGAAAAATTTGTTACTGAAACTAACGATATTTATGGTGCATTAGCGGCTTTAGAGCTTGCTCAAATTGCTATTGAAGCAAATGACCTAGTGAACGGTGAACGTCACTTAACTGCAGCTTTATCAAAAGTGAAAAATGATGCTTTTGCAGACATGCTTAATCTTCGCTTAGCTCGCGTACAATTGGCATTAGATAAAACAGATGCCGCATTAATTTCGCTTGAGCAAGTGAAAAGTAAAGCATGGAATGGAATGAAAAATTATATCCGTGGTGATGTGTTAGCGAAAAAAGGTGATAGTGCAGGTGCAACAGCCGCGTATCGAGCCGCATTAACTGATGAAAATGCAGGTGCTATTCGCTCACTGGTTGAACTTAAACTCAATAATTTATCCAATTAAAGGGATCTTCAGACATGCAACTGCGTAAAACTCTCCTGGTTGGTCTACTAGCATCTGCTTTATTGGCAGGTTGTTCTAGTGAACAGGATAATGTGACTATGTCTCCATTACCTGAGGTGCAGAGTCAATTTACACCAACGGTTGTTTGGGACAAGTCAGTTGGAAATGGTATTGGAAAATACTATTCCCATTTGTCACCAGCATGGGATGGCTCAGTTGTTTATGTCGCTGATCGCCATGGTTTAGTTAAAGCATTAGAACTCGATACAGGTAAAGAGCTCTGGTCACAAGATCTCTCAACTAAGACAGGCTTCTTCTCTTCTAATGAATCAGCGCTGCTTTCCGGTGGTTTAACTGTTTCTGGTTCTCGCATTTTTGTGGGAACAGAAAAAGCGAAAGTTTACGCACTTAATACTGATGATGGTTCTATTGATTGGGAATCTGATGTTGCAGGAGAGGCAATTTCTCGTCCTGTCGTTAGTGATGGATTAGTTCTTATTCATACTAGCAATGGTATGTTGCAAGGGCTTGACTTGCTTAGTGGTGAGATTTCATGGACAGTTAACTTAGATACACCATCATTGTCAGTTCGTGGTGAATCTGCTCCAGCAGTTGCTTATGGTGCTGCTATTATTGGTGCAGATAATGGTCGTGTTAGTGCGGTTGTGTTATCTCAGGGCCAGCTGATTTGGCAACAGAATATCTCGCAAGTGAAAGGCTCAACAGAAATTAGCCGATTAAATGACGTTGATATCACACCTGTTATTGATGAAAATACTGTTTATGCAATGGCATACAATGGTAATTTAGTTAGCTTAGATATGCGTTCGGGTCAGATTTTATGGAAACGTGATTTAGGCTCCGTTAATGATATGGTTCTTCTTGGTGATAATATCTACCTTGTTGACCAAAATGACCGAGTTTTATCTGTTCGTAAATCTGATGGTGTGACATTATGGACACAAGAAGATTTATTGCATCGCAATTTAACCGCTCCTGCTATTTTTGATGGCTATTTAGTTGTTGGTGATGCAGAAGGTTATCTTCACTGGATTGATACCAGCACAGGAAAATTTATTGCGCAAAATTCAGTAAATAGCTCTGGTTTACTTAGTCGTCCTCAAGTTGCAAAAGATAAACTGATGATCCAAGCTCGTGATGGTAAGCTTTATCTTTATAGTCGGTAATTTATTGCAGACTAACCTATTTATTTTACGGCTCCTTTAAAGGAGCCGTTTCGTCTTTTTAGTATTTACATGTAAAATACAATCATAGATTTATAATTGTATTTTTATGAGGCATCAAAGAATGATACCCGTTATTGCCTTAGTAGGGCGCCCTAATGTGGGAAAATCCACATTATTTAATCGACTAACACGCACAAGAGACGCATTAGTTGCTGACTTTCCTGGATTAACTCGTGACCGTAAATATGGTCGTGCAGAGTTAGATGGGGAAGAATTTATTATTATTGATACCGGTGGTATTGATGGTGCTGAAGAGGGTGTTGAAACCCACATGGCATCACAATCATTACAGGCTATTCAAGAAGCTGATATTGTTCTATTTTTAGTTGATGCACGCGCAGGTTTAATGCCAGCAGATCAGGGCATTGCTAAACATCTTCGTGGTGTTGAGAAAAAAACGTATTTAGTTGCGAATAAAACAGATGGTATTGATACCGATACTGCGCTTGCTGATTTCTATTCATTAGGTTTAGGTGAAATTTTCCCTATCGCTGCTTCTCATGGTCGTGGTGTTGCTCAACTTATTGAACAAGCACTATTACCTATCACAGGTAAAGTGATTGAAGAAGAAAAAGAGCTGACTGAAGAAGAAGAAAATGCTGCCTATTGGGCTGCGTTAGAAGCTGAACAAAAAGAGCAAGAATTAGAAGATGAAGAAGATGATTTCGATCCTTCAACATTACCCGTAAAACTGGCGATAGTTGGCCGCCCTAATGTAGGTAAATCCACATTAACTAACCGTATGTTAGGTGAAGAGCGTGTGGTTGTTTACGATATGCCAGGTACAACTCGCGACAGTATCTATATTCCGATGGAGCGAGATGAGAAAGAATATATTCTCATTGATACTGCGGGCGTGCGTAAGCGCGGTAAAGTAAAAGAGACGGTCGAGAAATTCTCTGTTATCAAAACACTACAAGCTATTGAAGATTGTAATGTTGCATTATTAGTTATTGATGCAAGAGAAGGTATTTCAGACCAAGATCTCTCTTTATTAGGTTATATTCTTAACGCTGGACGCTCATTAGTTATTGCTGTGAATAAATGGGATGGCATGACACAAGAAGACCGTGATCAAGTAAAAGATATGCTTGATCTTAAATTAGGTTTTGTTGATTTTGCTCGTGTTCACTTTATTTCAGCGCTACATGGTAGTGGTGTTGGTAATTTATTCGAGTCTATTCAAGAAGCTTATATTTGTGCTACACGCCGCGTAGGTACTTCTATGCTTACACGTATCATGAAAATGGCTGAAGATGACCACCAACCACCGATGCTTCGTGGACGTCGTGTAAAAATGAAATATGCGCATGCAGGGGGTTATAACCCACCAGTTGTCGTTATTCATGGTAATCAGGTGTCAGATTTGCCTGATAGCTATAAGCGCTATTTGATGAACTATTTCCGTCGTACATTACAAGTCATGGGGACGCCAATCCGTATTCAATTTAAAGAGGGTGAAAACCCATATGCGGACAAGAAAAATAAATTAACTGTTTCTCAAATGCGCAAGCGTAAGCGTTTATTATCCCATTTGAAAAAATCTAAATAAGTTAATTCAACTTAAACAAATAAAAACTGAGTTCAGCTAATAATGAACTCAGTTTTTTATATTTAAAGCTTATTGATTCACTAACATTTTCTCTATCATTAATTGAGCAATAATTGCTTGCTCACCACTAGTCATCGGTTCTGTATCATTTATAACAGAGTGAATAAAGTGCTCAACAGCACCAATAAAACCACGTTGTAATAAAATAGGATCCCAATTTTCAGGGTGCTTTTCAGCGATAATATTTTTGTTTTCACTACGCCATAAATTCATATTTGTAATTTGATAAAGATTATCCTCATCAACTGCAATAAGTTGTTCTTGCTGGCTTCCTGCTTTTCTATGCATCGATGTTGTTATCCAGCAATCATTTATTTTTAAATGGTGCTCAGCATAAAATAATTCATCTTTTTCTGTTTGAATAATATTGCCACTAATAAGTTTTGCTTTTGAACCTGCAAACCAAAGAGCTGTGTCTACAACATGTAAATAGTCATCGAATAAAGTAAAACGAGTATCTTTGGGGCCTATACTATCGCATCGATGTTTATCAATTCGTAAAGAAGAAAGGTGTGTAATATTCTGTTTTAATGACTGATAAAAAGGGGCAAATCGACGATTAAAGCCCACCATTAATTTTTTATTTTTTTTAGCTGCTAGCTCAATTAGGGCTTCAGACTGATCAATATTTTCTGTTAATGGTTTATCGACATAAATATGTACACCGGCATGTAATAAATATTTTATGACTTCAAAATGGCTAGATGTAGCACTATGCACAAAGATAGCATCACATTGTTTAGCAAGGGTATCTAGATTATCAAAAAAAGGAATACGATAAGCAGAACAAATTCTATTTCCTTTTTCGTTATTAGGCGAAAATGCACCGACAAGTTCCCATTTAGCGGTATTAGTTAAAATAGGTAGATAAACTTTTTGTGCAATTGATCCTAAACCTACTATACCGATGCGTAATTTTCTCATTATTCGCCTTCTTATTTTTCAATGTATTATTAGTTTAACAGAGTAAAAAAAGTGTATATCACTAATAATAATCTGATAGAAATAGTAATAGTCGTCATCATATAAAACGGGAGAGTACGTAATGAATTTTTTATCTCAATAACTTAATTTATCATGATCTTTTTAAGAAATATTAATTCAGCAATGCGTAAATGCCCTTTATAATTTAAATGTAGGTGATCACCAGAATCATATTGTAAATTGAGCTGATGAACATTTTGAGGATCACGTATCAATACATCACTATCAATAATCGCATGAAATTCGCCACTTTCTCGCATCCACTGATTTACTTTTTGACGAATAAGTTCTTTTTCAGGTTGATAGAAATTTTCTAAACCATATTCATCAGCACTTCGTAATGGAACGATAGTAACACCGACGATATCAATATCTTTTTTACGTGCCATGCTAATTAATTGGCGATAACCCTCAATTAGCATATCGAATGTTGGTATTTGGCCACTAGGGTCTAAGGTTGTACCTGCAAGCCCCAAATCATTTAATCCTATTTGTACAATACAAGTGGTGATCCCCGGTTGATTTAGTACATCATGCTCAAAACGAGTTAGTGTACTAATACCAATACCGTCTTTTAATAAACGTGAGCCAGATTGCCCCGCATTAACGATAGCAATATTTTGGGACACTACACGCTCGGCTAAAAAATCTGTCCAACGATGATAAGACTCCATTTCTACGCCATTACCATCAACCATAGAATCCCCAATCACGACTATGCTTTTACTTCTAGTTTCGGGTAAAACATGCACACTTTCTAACAATAAACGAGAACTGATTTTTTGGTCATATCCTGATTTTTCTTTGGTTTTATTACCGTTTTCCAAGAAAGAAAACTGGCGAGCATCCCAATGAAATGTATCTACAAAAACTAATTCTGGTAAATAAACTTGGAGTTTTATAATTGATAATGATGAAATATGTAGAGAAATTTCATCGCTATATAATATTTCACCAGCAGGAATGGTTGCGCTAGTATCTCCATTAAATGTGATATTAATCGGTTCAGATAGATCAGATTGTTTTTCCACAGAAATACAGCTATCTGCTAATTTCAATGGTTGTTTACCATAGCGATTAGAAAAGATTAAACGCAGTTTCTTTCCACCCAAACTGATACGGAATGTTTGTTTTAGCGTCTGATTATTTAATGTAGTCGGTATTTCTAGTGGAAAAGGAAATGCGTCGCCTGATGTTGGTTGTGAGGTTGAAAGCCATGTACACACCCACTCACTTTGTGAAGAATCAAAAGGTATTGAAGATGACATTATGTCTTTCTCCTACTATCGTTAAATAAATTATCAGTGTGAAGATGATGAGGTGATAAAAACATCGAAGGTACTCATTGCAACTTCTACCATATGCAGTAAACGTTCTCGGCTGACGCCGTCTCTTGCTTGAATCGATATTCCGTGTAAAAGCGTTGCAAAGTAGTCACCTATAGCTTGTATATCGGTTTTTATCGTTATATCGCCAGATTGAATACCTTGATTTATGCGCTCTATAATTGCGGCGGTACGAGCTTGGCGATAATGAGTAAGCCAAGTCATAATATTTTCATTATCACGAGTGTAATTTGTTAACGACAACACCACCATACAGCCATGAGGCTGGTTTTCTTTGGTGTAGGTTTCAACTGCATTGATAAGAAGTTGTTCAATAGCTAAACGTGTATTGGGTTCAAGCATGGCTTTATCAGCAAAGGCGCCTTCTTCAGCAAGATACAGTGCGATAGTTTCTCGAAAAAGATCCTCTTTTGAGCCGAATGCAGCATAAATTCGAGCAGAGGCGATACCTAATGTTTCGACTAAATCTGAAATAGAAGTCCCCTCATAACCACGTTGCCAAAACACTAATTTTGCTTTTCGTAATGCCGCTTCACGATCAAATTCTCTAGGTCTTCCTGCCATGAAAAATTCTCCACATAGTTAATCATCATTAAATACTACCAATTATTTGCTAAATGACAAAGAATTATTTTTTAGTGATTGACAAATAATTAAAGATCATCTTAATCTATTGTTTGTCGTTCGATAAACAATTAAGTGTAATGGTATGACAATGGTGATTAATTATTAATAAATTCATTTGGTTAATTGATATTGAATACTTGTTAAACACTTCAAAAAACGTTAATAAACTACTTTATGGAATATAAATGAACACATTATTTAAGAAGGTGATATTTGCTTCAGCAATGTTTTTTGCATTGCCTTGTACGATTTCTTTAGCAGCAGAAACGATAAAAAAACCAATAGAAGTGTTGAATTCAGCATCTATTCAAGCCAATGAAGCTGATTTTCAGCATCACTATGTGAAAGTGGATGGTCAGCGAATTCATTATGTTACTATCGGTAGTGGTGAACCTATTTTACTGATACCAGGATGGCCACAAACTTGGTATACATGGCGTTATGTTATGACTGAACTTGCCGCAAATGGTTATATGGCGATAGCCGTTGATCCACCAGGAACGGGTTATTCCGATAGACCCAATAGCGGTTATGACACCGGAACTGTAGCGACAACCATGTATAATATGATGAAACAATTGGGATATACTCAGTATGCCGTTGTAGGGCATGATATTGGCATGTGGATTGGTTATGCAATGGCGAGTGACTATCCTTCAACGATTAATAAAATTGCATTAGTTGAAGCTGTTATTCCAGGATTAGCCCCTGCACCTAGTATATTTGTGAAACCGGAAGAAAATATTTTTCTTTGGCATTTCATGTTTAATCAAGTGCAAGACTTACCCGAAATGCTAACGGCAGGCAAAGAGCGTGAATATCTCAATTTTATCTTTGATAATTGGTCATATCGACGCGATAGAGTCGCTGCTCAAACTTATATAGATTCTTATTCTTCACCAGGTGGGTTACGAGCAGGATTCGCATATTATCGAGCAATTCCGCAAACTATACTCCAAAACCAACAGCGTGCAGAGAAACAACTTACTATGCCTGTTCTGGCTATTGGTGCTGATCATGCTACTCGCGATGCGCCTCAATTAACTTTGCAAGGTAGAGCTATAAATTTGAAAGGCGTTATTCTCAATGAGTGCGGACATTTTGTAACTGAAGAATGCCCAGAACAATTAATGGTGGAATTATTACCTTTTTTGAATAAATAATTTTGAATCACAAAGCCACTTATTTTAGTGGCTTTTAAATGAGTTAATTCTTGATTTGCTAATATATTTCGGTAGTGTACATTCGTAGAAATCGCAATAATTATTTAGTTAAATACCCTCTATTCCTCTCTTCTTTTTAGGAAGTTTAATATGCTTAGAGTACTCATTCTTTTTGTTCTTTTTGGCCATCAAAGCATTGCATTTAGTAGCAATGGTTTCAGTGATGCCTCTATTGGGCTTATTGCTAATAAAAATGACGGGCTATTTTTATACACGGACAAGGCAATGTTAGCAGACCAATCTATTTATACTTGTTTTAATGACCCGATAGATAAAAATAACAATCGTTGTTTGTCATTAAAAGGTGAAGATTTTGATATTACAGATAAAGACAATGTGGTTTATGATTCTGTAGATGATAAAATTACTTACACATTTCTTTATAATAAAAAATTGACACAACTTGAACACTTTATGGATGAGTTATCAACTTCTGTTATTTATAGTAATAATCCTAATAATAACAATACGATTAAGATTACAGGTGCACTAAATCAATCTGAAATCATTTTTAATAATGATAAAGTGAATATTACAAATTGCTATAGCTCTGAAGGAATTCATATATTTAATAAAGATGATATAAATAAATACCATTTATATTATTATTTAGGATTTGATGTTATTTCCGACTGCCCAGATGAGCTATTTGAAGAATAACATATTTTAAATATCGATAATATTAATTAAATAGAATCGATTAGCACTATTTGAACAGAGAGTAACCTATCTTATAGTATTGATAGGTTCTTTACTTAAAGACATTATCTTCATAAAAAATTAATTATTTTTTTCAAAAAAAGTTTAAACTAAAATACATCTTTATTTGATGAGTTATTGTATCTTGAAAAAATGTATCATTATTGCATCGCTATTTGTTCTTTCTTCATGTGCTACGCCTGAAAAATGGATAGCAAATACATCGGAGCCATCGCCTTTAGGATCAGCTAGAAATATGTGTATGCAGCGTGTTACAGAAAGATATCCTGTTAGTTATTCAATAAATTCAGCTAATACTTCTTTTTCTCCGATGAGGGTAAATGGTAAAGAAATACCCAATACAGCAGCAGGGAGTACCTTCTCTTCTGATAGAAATGAGTGGGAGCGAAAAGATTATTTTAATACCTGTATGAGAGCAGAAGGGTGGGAAAATAAAAATAAAGTCACCGGGTTGTTAGCCTTTTTGTTTAATTAACCGCAACTGTCATTGCCGCAAAGCATAAATTTCAAATATTGTTAAGATAAAACTTACTTTAAATAAAGCCACATTATTTAAGTGGCTTTATCTTTCATTATCTAACCAGTTTTACACCCACTCTTTTTGAATTAAGAAGTCAGTATATAATTTTGCTTCTGGTGAATTAGGCTCAGGGGTTTGATTATATTCCCAGCGAACAAGTGGTGGCATCGACATTAAAATAGATTCTGTGCGTCCTCCACTTTGTAAGCCGAATAATGTGCCTCTATCCCAAACTAAATTAAATTCCACATAGCGGCCACGGCGATATAGTTGGAATTGACGCTCACGTTCACCCCAGGGCATTGTTTTGCGTTTTTCTACAATAGGTAAATAGGCATCGAGGTAACCTAAGCCAACTTGCTTAACAAATTCAAAACAGTGGTCAAAATTTGGCGTGTTGAGATCGTCAAAAAAGAGTCCACCAATACCACGTGGCTCATTGCGGTGCTTGAGATAAAAATAGTCGTCACACCATTTTTTATAACGAGAGTAATAATCCTCGCCAAAAGGAGAGCAAACTGACTTAGCAATTTTATGCCAATGAATTACATCTTCTTCAAATCCATAATAAGGTGTTAAATCAAAGCCACCACCAAACCACCAGACAGGCTCTTCTCCTTCTTTTTCAGCGATAAAAAAGCGTACATTAGCATGAGATGTTGGAATATAAGGATTTATTGGATGAATTACCAATGAAACGCCCATTGCTTGAAAACTACGACCACTTAACTCAGGGCGATGTGCTGTTGCTGACTTAGGTAAACTGTCACCATAGACATGAGAAAAGTTAACACCCGCTTGCTCAAAAATAGCCCCCTCAGTGAGTACTCTAGTACGCCCGCCACCACCTTCTTTTCTTTCCCAATTGTCTTGTTGAAAAGTGGCTTTTTTATCCACGGATTCAATAGAATGACAAATGGTATTTTGCAGAGACAAAAAAAATTCTTTAACACGATGAATATCAGGTAAGCTCATAATAACCTACAATTTTTATCATATTTATTAAAAATAAAGTTTTATATTCTCTATGTTCTCATTTTCAAGTTGATTCATAAACTAAACAAGCGATAATAAATTAAGATTTATATGACCGATAACAGGCAAAACCATGGAAATACGACTATTTCGCCAAGATGACTTTGAGGCAATTATTACACTTTGGGAGCGTTGTGATTTAATTTCACCTGATAACGATCCTGAAATTGATATTGAAAGAAAAATTAATCACTCACCTGATCTCTTTTTAATTGCTGAAGTTGCAGGGGAAATAGTAGGAAGTGTGATGGGGGGCTACGATGGCCACCGGGGATCTTTATATTATTTAGGTGTACATCCTGATTTTCGTGGCAGAGGTATTGCGAATGCGTTAATTTCTCGCCTTGAAAAAAAGCTTATTGCTAAAGGTTGTCCGCAAATCACCTTGGTGATCCCAGAAGAAAATGATGCCACTATTTTTATGTTTGAAAAATTGCTATATGAAGATCAAAACCAAGAAAGCACAACCTACACTAAGCGTTTAATTGTTGATCAAGATTTTGATCTTTAATATTTACAGCTAAAGCCCCTTATTAATTAGGGGCTTTATGTTCTCTCTTCTCATCTTTTTAAACCCCCATCTTATTGTATTATCTTGTTTATCTTATTCATCCGATGAGGATGGTTGCTTGTTTATTAACCTTACTTTATTCATTACTTGGCAGATATCGAACAATATGGAACAAAAAGATATATAGGTGGTCGTAATTAGGCTTTCTTTTTCATGTCATTATCGCAGATTAAGTTTGCTTATATTTTGTTATGCTTATTTATTACTTGGGTATCCATTATTACCGAGGTGGTATTAGTGTTATTTTTAATGTGTTATGAAAAAGTTTAACGGAGAGCGTTATGATGCCTAAATTTTGGTTACCCTTGTGTTTAAGTACAAGTGTTCTATTACTCAGTGGCTGTTCATCCATGGGGGGGATGTCTTTTTCTGCACTAAATCCAATCAATTGGTTTTCTAGCGATAATTTGATGGTTTCTGCTGATGGTTTAGGAAATATTACTGGCTCAACAAAAATCACTGAAAGTGAAATAAAAAAAGAATTAGGAAGCCGTTACCATTATCGACAAGGTATGGAAATGCAAAATGGCGATATTATGGTGATTTTGCAAGGACTTGAAGAGAATAAGGTTCGAGTGGCGTTTTATGGTAAAGAAAATGGTACCGTTGATAAAATAGAAATTTCTGACCCTAAAGTAGAGACAACATGGGGTACAGCAATGGGTACGCCATTTAAAGATATTTATAAAAAAGCATTTGGCGCTTGTAGTAAAGGACCTGTAATTGACGAACAAAAAACTATTTTGTGTCAGTCAGAACAAGCTAAATCAGTTAGCTATGTATTTAGTGGAAAGTGGGATGGCCCAGATGGGTTAATGCCACCTGATACTGCATTAACTGATTGGAAAGTAATACAAATTATCTGGCAGAAAAAATGACACCAAGATATTCTTTATAAAATACATCTGATTTAGCACAACAGAGCAACTGAAGTTTGTTAAAAGGCAAATCTTAGAAAATAAATATTAGATATAATCAGACATTATTCTGAGCGTTTTGATTATCGATTAGGGAAGCAATATGTCTCATGCACAAAGTGGCATTTTAGTCGCACATAGTAAATTTGGTCTGTTTATTGAAGCAATGGTTGTGGGTGAATTAGATCTTCTGCGTCAAGGATGTCAGAAATTTATGCAATCACTTTCTGATTTACAAAAGCAATTTCCTGATGCTTCGTTGGGTGCTGTAGTTGCATTTGGTTCAGATCTTTGGAAAAAACTATCAGATGAAAATAGTGCTCCAGAGTTAAAACCTTTTCGCCCATTAGGTAAAGGTTTGGCTCCTGCAACACAGCGTGATTTCTTTATTCATATTCAATCGATGCGCCATGATGTGAACTTTACATTAGCTCAAGCTGCACTTGCTGCGTTTGGCAATGTAATTAGCGTTGAAGAAGAGATTCATGGCTTCCGCTGGACTGAAGAGCGTGATCTTAGTGGTTTCATTGATGGTACAGAAAACCCACAAGATGACGAGCGTTATGGTGTTGCACTTATTAATGATGGTGTGGATGCTGGTGGTAGTTATGTGTTAGTACAGCGTTACGAACATAACCTGAAAAAATGGGCACGTTTTAGTGAGTCTGAACAAGAGAAAATGATTGGACGTACTAAAAAAGATAGCGTCGAATTAGATGCGTCAGAACGCAATGTTACTTCTCATGTTTCTCGTGTCGTCATTGAAGAAGAGGGCGAGGAATTAGCTATTTTGCGTCATAGTCTGCCTTATGGTACAGCAAGTGGAAAGCACGGGCTGTATTTCTTAGCATATTGTGGCCGCCTACATAATATAGAACAGCAGCTATTAAGCATGTTTGGTGAATTAGATGGTAAACACGATGATTTACTGCGAATGAGTAAACCAGTCAGTGGTAGTTACTATTTTGCACCGTCTTATGAAGTATTAAAGGCGCTATAAGTATTAGGTTTTATTAAAAATACCTTATTTAAACAAAACGCCAGCTTTGAGAATAAGCTGGCGTTTTGTTTCTACTTAGTAAGTTCTCTTTTTGTCGCTTTCTTCGCTGAATTTTTTTCAAGTTAACTCAAAGTGATTTATTTTTGGCTAATTAGCACAACTTTTATTCATTTTTAATAACTGCTAGTTATATCAAATAACAAAAGCTAACTACACTGTTATAAATAAAGCCGATACAGTAACCCTTAGAACAACACATTCAATGACGGGTAACTTTTAATGAAGAAAAACACAATAAGAACCTTTGCATTACAGGCAACCGCAGCATTGTCGTTAGTTGTGAGTAGTTATGCAGGGGCGGCACAATTACTTAATAGCTCTTACGATATCGCAAGAGAGCTATTTACAGCACTTAATAGCGACTTTAAAACACAATGGGATGCTCAACATCCTGATGATAAAATTACCATTAAACAATCTCATGCAGGTTCATCTAAACAAGCACTTGCCATATTGCAAGGGTTACCCGCTGATGTCGTGACTTATAATCAAGTGACTGATGTGCAAATTTTGCATGATAAAGGCAATTTAATTCCTACTAATTGGCAACAACGTTTACCAAATAATAGCTCACCTTATTACTCGACTATGGCTTACCTCGTTCGTAAAGGAAATCCTAAAAATATTACTTCATGGGAAGATTTAACCCGTGACGATGTCAAAATTGTTTTCCCTAATCCTAAGACATCAGGCAACGGGCGTTACACTTACTTAGCCGCTTGGGGTGCTTTTGAAAAAGCTTATGGTACTGATGAAAAAACCCGTGAAGCGATGACTAAGTTACTGAAAAATGTTGAAGTGTTTGATACTGGCGGCCGTGGCGCAACCACCTCTTTTATAGAGCGTGATTTAGGGGATGTATTAATCAGTTTTGAATCAGAAGTGAATAATATTCGTAAGCAATATGGTGAGGATGATTACCAGGTTATTGTGCCGCCTGTCGATATTTTAGCTGAGTTCCCCGTTGCTTGGGTAGATAAGAACGTTCAGCGTAATGACTCAGAAAATGTTGCAAAAGCCTATCTTAATTATCTTTATAGCCCTAAGGCCCAAGAAATTATTACGCAATTTAATTATCGCGTAAATGATAAAGCAGTTATGGCACAGAAAGCAGCTCAGTTTCCTGCAACCTCTCTATTTACTCTCGAAGAGGTGTTTGGTGATTGGAATAATGTAATGAAAACGCATTTTTCTACAGATGGCACCTTGGATAAATTGTTAGCACAAGGACGCAGATAATGTTTGCCACAACCAGCAAGCGAGTTTTACCAGGATTTGGATTAAGTCTAGGGGGAACACTGTTTTATACTTGCCTGATCCTTTTATTACCTATGAGTGCGCTGGTTGTGCAGTTATCTGATATGAGTTGGGCGCAATATTGGGCCGTGATTACCCATCCTCAAATTATCGCCGCTTATAAAGTAACATTACTAGCAGCAGGTATTGCAAGCTTGTTTAATGCGTTATTTGGCATGTTGTTAGCGTGGATAATTACACGTTATCGATTTCCTGGCAGACAATTACTTGATGGTTTAATGGATTTACCTTTTGCCTTACCCACTGCTGTTGCGGGATTAACACTGGCAACGCTTTTTTCAACACAAGGTTGGTATGGTTTTGTATTAGATAAGTTTGATATCAAAGTGATAAATACATGGATTGGTATTGCTGTTGCCATGTCATTTACCAGTTTACCTTTTGTGGTAAGAACCGTTCAGCCTGTTTTAGAAGAGTTAGGACCAGAATACGAAGAAGCAGCAGAAACACTGGGTGCTAGCCGCTGGCAAACATTTCGTAAAGTAGTATTACCTGAATTATCCCCCGCATTATTAGCAGGAACAGCGCTTTCTTTTACGCGTAGTTTAGGTGAGTTCGGTGCAGTGATTTTTATTGCAGGCAATATTGCATGGCAAACAGAAGTTGTTTCTTTGATGATTTTTATTCGTTTACAAGAGTTTGATTATCCTGCGGCAAGTGCTGTTGCCTCTGTGATTTTATTGGTTTCTTTAGTCTTACTGTTTGCAATTAATGGGTTACAAAGTCGCTTTGGACAACGCTTAAGGGGGCATTAATGTCAGGTTTATCAGACTCAATGCCACAACATTCAGTGTATCGGAGTCCAATTAACTGGGTTAAATGGGGACTGATTATTACTGGCGTTGTGTTATCGATTTTATTTTTGGTAGTACCGATAGCATGGATCTTTATGACCGCGTTTTCAAAAGGTATTGAAGTTTTTAATCAAAATTTACTCAATAGCGATATGTTACATGCTGTTTGGTTAACAGTATTAATTGCATTGATAACTGTGCCAGTAAATATGCTTTTTGGTGTGAGTATGGCATGGCTAGTGACCCGGTTTCAATTTCCGGGACGTCAGTTATTAATGACTTTAATTGATATTCCTTTTGCAGTATCGCCAGTCGTTGCAGGTCTGTTATATCTTCTTTTCTACGGTAGTAATGGCTGGGCAGGCCAATGGTTAGCCGGTTTTGATATTCAGCTAATGTTTTCATGGCCGGGAATGGTGTTGGTGACTGTTTTTGTGACTTGCCCTTTTGTGGTTAGAGAATTGGTTCCTGTGATGATGAGCCAAGGAAGTCAGGAAGACGAAGCGGCTGTATTATTAGGCGCGAGTGGCTGGAAAATGTTTTGGCGGGTCACATTACCTAATATTCGCTGGGCGCTGTTATATGGCGTTGTATTAACTAATGCGAGAGCTATTGGTGAGTTTGGTGCAGTTTCTGTGGTTTCAGGTGCAATTCGTGGTGAAACCTATTCATTGCCATTACAAGTTGAATTATTGCATCAAGATTACAACACTGTGGGGGCATTTACTGCTGCGGCATTATTAGCATTGATGGCTATTTTAACCTTAATGATTAAAAGTGTATTGCAATGGCATCTGGCTCGCCAGCAGCAACACGATCATCATTAAAAATAATTACTATTAACACTATCACCACTGACACATAGGTAGAGGCAAAATATGAGTATTAAAATTAATAACGTCACAAAATATTTTGATCGCACTGAAGTGTTGCATGATATTAATTTAAATATTGATTCAGGTGAAATGGTGGCATTGTTAGGCCCTTCGGGTTCAGGTAAAACAACCTTATTGCGCATTATTGCTGGGTTAGAGCATCAAACTCAAGGCAATCTCTCTTTTCAAGAAAAAGATGTCAGTCGTTTACATGCAAGAGAGCGTAAAGTGGGTTTTGTGTTCCAACATTACGCCCTGTTTCGCCATATGACAGTATTTGACAACATTGCATTTGGTTTAACCGTTTTACCTCGTCGTGAAAGACCAAATAATGAGGCTATCCGTAAAAAGGTTGAGCAATTATTAGAGATGATACAGTTACCGCATTTAGCACAACGCTATCCTGCTCAATTGTCTGGTGGTCAAAAACAACGAGTAGCATTAGCAAGAGCATTAGCTGTAGAGCCGCAAATATTATTGCTTGATGAGCCTTTTGGGGCTCTTGATGCAAAAGTAAGAACTGAGTTACGTCGTTGGTTACGTGAATTGCATGAAGAGCTTAAATTTACCAGTGTATTTGTCACTCATGATCAGCAAGAAGCGATGGAAGTAGCTGATCGTATTGTCATTATGGGTAACGGCAAAATAGAGCAGGTCGGTACGCCACAAGAAGTATGGCAATCACCAACAAGTCGCTTTGTGCTGGAATTTTTAGGTGATGTAAATCACTTTCAAGGCGAGATTAATGGTGCTCAGTTGCAAATTGGTGGTTATCATCTTCCATTATCGGTAACACCACTTTATCAGGGACAGGTCGATGTGTTTTTACGTTCTTGGGAAGTGACGTTAAATGCTCATGAAAATAGCGTTTGTCGATTACCTGTTAAAGTAATAGAAGCCTCTCCTAAAGGGCATTATTGGCAGCTTATTTTACAACCTATAGGTTGGAGTAATACGCTAATAACAGCAATTTGGAACGATATCGCTACTGCACCGATTAAAGGGGAAACTTACTATATGGGGGGCGCCCAAGCACGTTTATATGCGGGTGATACCCCCTTAAATACAGTTTCATTAGCTTATACTGCATAATTTTATCTATTATCAATAAGTTATTTAATTTATGAATACCCGTACTAAAGATAGTGTGGGTATTTTTCATTGTGTTGATATTTATCTAATTTCGTTAATGTTATTGCGTTAATAAAGCAAATGTGATTTCTTCATAGATATAGACTAACAAATGATCAGGGACTTACTGTGGCTGGGTTAGAACAATTTATTGGTAATACACCGTTAGTAAAACTACAACGGCTGACACAAGGTGTAGATGCTGAAATCTGGGTTAAGTTAGAAGGTAATAATCCGGCAGGTTCAGTGAAAGATAGAGCTGCTTTATCAATGATTGAACAAGCAGAATTACGAGGTGAAATTCAGCCGGGTGATACGCTGATTGAGGCGACCAGTGGTAATACAGGTATTGCACTTGCAATGATTGCCGCTGTAAAAGGTTACCACTTAAAGCTTTTAATGCCTGAAAATATGAGTAAAGAACGTCAGGCTTCTATGCAAGCTTATGGCGCGGAGCTTATTTTAGTTAGCCGTGAAATAGGTATGGAAGGGGCGCGAGATTTAGCACAACAAATGGAAAAAAAGGGTGAAGGGAAAGTGCTCGATCAGTTTAATAACCCGGATAATCCTCGAGCGCATTTTATCTCTACAGGGCCTGAAATCTGGCAGCAAACCCAAGGCCGTATTACTCATTTTGTTTCAAGTATGGGAACAACGGGCACTATCACTGGTGTGGCGAGTTATTTAAAAACACAATCTGATAATGTTCAAATTGTTGGGCTTCAGCCTGAAGAGAAAAGCCAAATTCCAGGGATCCGTCGTTGGTCACCAGCATATTTACCAGGTATCTTTAAAAAAGAGCTGGTGGATAAAGTCATAGATATGTCTCAAAATGAAGCAGAAGAGACTATGCGCCGTTTAGCAAGTCAAGAGGGCATCTTCTGTGGCGTAAGTTCTGGCGGTGCTGTAGCGGGCGCTCTGCGCGTTGCAAAAGAAAATCCTGGGGCGGTAATTGTGGCGATTATTTGTGATAGGGGTGATCGTTATTTATCAACGGGCGTTTACTCGTCATAATTCAAACTGCAGCGTTGTTGACTACGTTTACTCGCACTAGCCACATACTTATGTATGCTCCTAGTGACTCATTCACTTGTCGCCTAGCGGCATCTTGAATTTTTTAGAGTAAAAAATATTGTCATATTTTAAGTTGCAGCGTTGTTGACTAGGTTTACTCGCACAAGTCACATACTAATGTATGCTCCTAGTGACTCATTCACTTGTCGCCTAGCGGCATCTTGAATTTTTTAGAGTAAAAAATATTGTCATATTTTAAGTTGCAGCGTTGTTGACTAGGTTTACTCGCACTAGCCACATACTTATGTATGCTCCTAGTGACTCATTCACTTGTCGCCTAGCGGCATCTTGAATTTTTTAGAGTAAAAAATATTGTCATACTTCAAGTTGTAGCGTTGTTGACTGCATCTAGTATTTCTTAGTTTTTGAATATAAAAAAACCGCCACAACAACATATGGTTAGTGGCGGTTTTAATATCATTAATCTGTTAGATTATTTTTTAATCTGAATAATAACGGTTTCACCAACGGTAACAGGGCCTGTCATTTTGGTTAAACTTTGAATTTCATCCATATTAGAAATAACAACTGGAGTAAGTACAGATTTTGCTTTTTCTTCTAGCACAGCCAGATCAAATTCTAAAATAGTATCGCCAACTTTTACTTGTTGACCTTCTTCAGCGATACGTTTGAATCCTTCACCTTTCAGTTCAACAGTATCAATACCGAAGTGGACAAATAACTCGATACCATTGTCTGATTCAATAGAGAAAGCATGGTTAGTCTCGAAAATTTTACCGATAGTACCATCAACTGGTGCAACAATTTTATTACCAGCAGGTTTGATAGCAATACCGTCACCTACGATTTTTTCAGCGAAAACAACATCAGGAACATCTTCGATATTGACGATTTCACCAGAAAGTGGTGCAACAATATCAATCGTGCCACTGCCTTTCTTTTCCTCTGAAACCAGTGATTTTAATTTATCAAACAGACCCATGAATCTTCTCCTAATTATTTTAGTTGGGACCGGGCTCTGGCTAATGCGATTAGCACAGTGTTTTTTCTTTAGTAAAAGTTTCTACTAAGTCCATTAATTCCTTCGCCGTTGGTTGAGCAAGTGCTTGCTCAGCTAATGCTTTCGCATCATCGAAATTCGCATTGCGAATAATTTTCTTGATGCGAGGAATTGAAATAGCACTCATACTAAACTCATCTAATCCCATGCCTAAAAGCAACAGGGTTGCTCTTTCATCCCCGGCAAGTTCACCACACATTCCAGTCCATTTACCTTCTGCATGTGATGCATCAATAACCTGTTTTATCAGGTTAAGTACTGCTGGTGACATTGGATTATACAGATGAGATATCAGCTCATTTCCACGGTCTACAGCCAGAGTATATTGTGTTAGATCGTTAGTCCCAATACTGAAAAAGTCAACTTCTTTTGCCATGAGACGTGCCATTACGGCCGCCGCAGGGGTTTCAACCATGACACCGACTTCGATAGACTCATCGAAAGTTTTGTTTTCTGCACGAAGCTGGCTTTTCAGTATTTCAAGTTCTGCTTTCAATGCGCGAATCTCTTCAATAGAGATAATCATTGGAAACATAATGCGTAGTTTACCAAAAGCAGATGCTCTTAAGATAGCACGTAATTGCGAATGAAGGATCTCTTTACGGTCAAGACAAATACGAATTGCTCTCCAACCTAAGAATGGGTTCTCTTCTTTTGGTAGGTTCATGTAAGGTAAGTCCTTATCGCCACCAATATCCATAGTACGGATAATAACGGCTGGGCTTCCTACTGCTTGTGCCACAGCTTTATAAGCTTGGAATTGTTCTTCTTCTGTTGGGAATGAATCTCTATCCATAAATAAAAATTCAGTACGATACAGACCAACGCCTTCAGCACCATTACGTTCAGCACCCGCAACATCACGTACGGTACCGATATTTGCACAAACTTCAACCTGATGACCATCAAGTGTTATCGCAGGTAAATCTTTTAACTTTGCGAGCTCATCTTTCTCATGTAGGTACTCAGCTTTGATAGCTTTAAGTTTATCAAGTTCCTCTTCAGATGGATTAATAATGATTTTATTATTAATTGCATCAAGGACAAGATAATCGTCTTTTTTTATGGTTTGAGTCGCATTAGATGTTCCAACAATGGCAGGAATTTCTAAAGAACGCGCCATGATCGATGTATGAGACGTTCTACCACCCAGATCGGTAATAAAACCTAAGACGTTTTCTAAATTAAGTTGTGCGGTTTCAGAAGGGGTGAGATCAGGAGCAACTAAAATAACTTTTTCTGCAATAGCGCTTAAATCGATGATTGGCATATCTAAGATATTGCGCATTAAACGTTTGCCAATATCTCGCACATCAGCGGCACGCTCTTTTAAATACTCATCATCTAAGGCTTCTAATGCCATTGCTTGGTCTTCAATAACCGATTGAACAGCGGCTTCTGCAGTTTTCTTTTCACCTTTGATAAGGGTCACAATTTCTTGTTCAAGTTCCTCATCTTCGAGCAACATAATATGGCCTTCAAAAATTTCGGCTTTATCTGCTCCCAGATTTTTTTCAGCACGCTCTTTAATAATTTCTAGTTGTTGCGCTGATTTATTACGGCCATCTTTAAAACGTTCAATTTGATTGTCTATTTCATCACTTTGAATTTTACGTTGGCTGATGATAAGAGGCTCTTCTTTAAGAAGTAGAGCTTGACCGAAAGCGATACCTGGTGATGCTAAAATTCCTGAAATCATAATTTATCCTACGACTTGCTGGTGATAATTTTAAAAGAATAGGATCTTGCGACACTGCTGTTTTAAAATCATCTTTGGGTGATCCCCCTGAAGGTTATTCAGGGGTGTGTACAATGTTAATGGTCTATCAGAGTTATTACTCTAATTCAGCCATTAATTTAACTAAGTGTTCAACAGCCTGTTTTTCATCTTCGCCTTCAGCAGAGATAGTGACGACAGTGCCTTGAGTTAAACCTAAAGTTTGTAATTTAAATAGGCTTTTAGCGCTGGCAGATTTACCACCAGAGATAAGGCTGATATCAGAAGAAAATGTTTTGGCATCTTTTACTAACTGCGCAGCTGGACGAGTATGTAAACCGTTTGGTGCTGTAATAGTAACTTCTTGCTGGTACATAGGATATTTTCCTTTTATAACTCAAGTTTTCACATTAAGTCAGGACTTAGTAAGTGTAGATGAAATTGTCCTGCTTTGCGTAGCAATATCAGATAAGATAAAACGAATGTATCATCTGATAAAAATTTATCGTAGAAATATAAATGAGAGTTGTTTTATTTTCTCGTTTATTTTCTGATTAATTTCGACCTTCGAAATAATTAATTGATTAAATACTAAACTCGAAGGAATAAATCACCTGTCTACGTAGCAAAGTTTGATCTCCACCACAAAAAAAGCACCATATAGGTGCTTTTTTAATAAGTTGTTTACAATTAAATGTGCTGGGGTTAGTTATCTGCGATGTCTGCAAAAAGTGGTGTACTGAGGTAACGTTCACCAGAAGAAGGTAAAATAACCACAATTTGCTTATCTGCAAATTCAGGTTCTTTTGTCAATTTAACAGCCGCAGCAATCGCAGCTCCAGAGGAAATACCTGCCAAAATACCTTCTTTAGTCATTAATTCACGAGCGGTATCAAAAGCTTCCTCGTTAGTAATTTGCTCAACACGGTCTAGTAATGTTAAATCAAGGTTTGCAGGAATAAATCCGGCACCAATACCTTGAATTTTATGTGGTCCTGGCTGAATTTCTTCTCCTGCTAATGCTTGTGTAATAACAGGCGAACCGGTTGGTTCAACCGCTACCATCGTAACTGCCTTACCTTGAGTTTTCTTTAAATAGCGACCAATACCTGTAATCGTGCCGCCAGTACCTACACCTGCAATCACGACATCAACTTTACCATCGGTGTCATTCCAAATTTCAGGCCCTGTAGTTTTTTCATGGATCTCAGGGTTTGCTGGGTTACTAAATTGCTGTAATAGCAGATAGCGAGTAGGGTCGCTATCACGAATTTCATTTGCCTTATCAATAGCGCCTTTCATACCTTTAGCGCCTTCTGTTAGCACTAAATTTGCGCCTAATGCTTTAAGCAATTTACGCCGCTCAACGCTCATGGTATCAGGCATTGTTAGAGTTAATTTATAACCGCGCGCAGCTGCAACATAAGCAAGTGCAATCCCTGTGTTACCACTTGTTGGCTCAACCAGTTCAACGCCTTGCTTTAAAATCCCTTTTTTTTCTGCATCCCAAATCATGTTTGCACCGATGCGGCATTTAACGCTAAAGCTTGGGTTACGAGATTCTACTTTAGCCAAAATATTGCCATTTCCGAAATGTTTTAAACGGATAAGTGGGGTATGGCCAATGGTTTGCGAGTTATCTTCGAAAATTTTGCTCATTTTAATCCTCGGTACATCATTTTTATAAGGTCAGATGAATTTACCATACGCCATCAAACAAAAGATGGAAATAAGCTTTATGAATATCCTTATAACTATTTCTACTTTTTATTCCAAAAAAATCTAATCAATACAAAGTGAGAAATTCCACATATTAATTATAGTGATGAATGTTATGATGATAATCAGGATAAATTATGAGTCTGTTTATTATAAACACTGAGGTAGACATGGAAACGATAGATGAGTTAATCGAGGTATTAGAACAAGCAATTCCCGAATTAGACGCTCAAGCATTACGTGAAAACACACCGGAATCAGATGCTCAGGAAGATGTCCTAAATTGGTTATATGAGTCGCTTTCTGCTCAAGGATTAATGGATTACGTTGAATGGACAGAATATTTCGGTGAAATACCAGAATTAAAATCTTTAGAGCAAGTTACTTTTTCACAATCACCTAGCGCACTCATTTTATCGCAAGTTGAAAATATAGAGTGGGATGAAGTGAGTGTTGACCCCTATATGTTGCCTTATGAGCTGCCTTATTTGGAATATATCAACCATTTTTTAACGGAAAAAGGATTACGATTAGTGGATCTTACTCCATTTGAAAATGGCTATATTCTCTGTGTTCATGATGATGAAGAGATTTTAGAAAAATTAGATTCTGTCTTGAATATTTTTGAAATGGGAATTAATGAACGCGAACCTATGGATGAATCACAAACATTAGAATATATCCATTCGCTTATTAATTCGGGCGAATAAGAAAAATAAGGCTCCAACTAAGGAGCCTTATTTAAAAGTGATTTACCATTGGCCTTTTTCAATATGCTGGTTGCGATAACGATCAACCCACATTGCCGTTGCGCCACAAATTGCCACTGGCATGATGACTAAATTTAAAATAGGTATCATGGTAAAAATATTAATCACAAAGCCAAATTGTAGGTTATTCCATTTATCCTGTTTTAAAGAGGATTTCATTGCTGCAAATGATATTTTGTGATTATCAAATGGAAAGTCATTATATTGAATTGCCATCATCCATGCACCAAAGACAAGCCATAAAATAGGTGCGACAGTTTGGCCTACTACTGGAATAAAATAGAGTAATAACAAAACAATAGCTCTTGGAAGATAATAAGCTATTTTGGTTAATTCTCGTTTTAAAATACGAGGAACATCTTTCATAATTCCCATAACACCCGTATCTGGTGGCGCAATACCGGTAATTTGGCTTTCAAGTTTCTCAGCGAGTAAGCCATTAAAAGGGGATGCAATAATATTTGCTATGGTGCTAAAGAAGTAGGTAAATACCAATAAAATAAAAATGACAGAGAGTGGCCAAATTAAATAACTTAACCACTGTAGCCAATCTGGTACTTTTTCCATCATCCAATTGACCATGTCACCAATTTGGCCATATAACCACCAAAACGCGCTACCGAGAATAATAATGTTGGCAAGTAAAGGTAAGATAACAAAACGCTTTAACCCTGAGCGTGTGATTAAACGCCAGCCAAGAGCAAAATAATGAAATCCATTTAAATTTTTAGTCGTTTCAGTCAAATTTGTCATACTTCCTATTCTCTCCTATGAGTGCAAGCTAGTATCATATAGAGAGATAATCAGCCTTACTAGTCACTAATTGTCTAAAAAATGCGCATAAGAGATTGAAGAGTGTATCTTTGTGACAAGAAAATTAAGTATTGGCTTGCACTTATAAGCATTGGCAAATACTCTTAGTAAAAGAATATTCGCCAACGTGGCTATTAAACCTCAAGACAACAGAGATAGAAATGATGCAGCAAAATTTGCGTCTGATATTAATCGTTGTTGGTGCGATTTTAATCATAGCTTTGTTATTACACGGCTTATGGATTGGTCGAAAAGAGCGCTCCAAGCTTTTCCGTAATCGCCCAGTAAAACGTCAGAAACAGAATTATCAGTCAGATGAGAACGATGACGAGCCACCATATGAGGCTAGCCATCAGACATCATCTTTATCCACTTCTGAAAAAGAAGAGAATGTACCGCCAATAAAAGTGGAGAGTACATTTGAACCTGAAATATCAGAGGTTGGTAAAGATCCATTATTGTCTGGATCCCCGACACATGGGCATTCTAACGATACATCATCACAACAAGAACCTAGTCTTGGTGTTTTTGATGCTATTGAAAAAGAAAATGCCACTGTTGTTAAGGGTGAGCCAAGAGAAGCAACAACGATTTATGTTGAAGAGAAAGCTATTTTTTCTCATGCGACTCACTCAGATCATATTGCTGAACCTGATAACCCGTTATCAGATAATGCATTGAGTGCTGATATTACTCATTCAGAGGCTAAACCTCATCTTGATACTCACCCTGAAATGGAAGACGCTGAAGATACATCAGCACATCCTCCGGCTGAAAAAGAGCTAGTCTTAGTATTGAATGTGAGTGCGCATCATGGGCAAGTGTTAGATGGCGAAATTCTTATGCAGAGCATCCTTCAAACAGGGTTCCAGTTTGGTGCTATGAATATTTTCCATCGTCATTTAAATCCATCAGGTAATGGGCCTGTTTTATTCAGTTTAGCGAATATGGTAAAACCGGGTACATTCAACATAGAGACAATGGCAGAATTAACCACGCCGGGTGTTTCAATGTTTATGATGGTGCCATCTTATGGCGATGCTAATCAAAACTTCAAATTGATGTTGCAAGCCGCTCAGCGGATTGCTTCTGATGTGGGTGGTGTTGTGCTGGATGACGAGCGCAAACTACTTACACCACAAAAAATCGAGCTTTATAAATCTAGAATACGTAGGACGCTAGATTTAAATCAATAACTTTTATTTGTAAAAAAGCCCCCGCTTGCGGGGGTTTTTCTTCTTTGGTGATATAACTCATGAATAAAAATATCCAACAACGTATTGATGAACTTCGCGCTACCTTACGTCACCATGAATATCTCTACCATGTCATGGATGCACCCGAAATTCCTGATGCTGAATATGATCGCTTAATGAATGAGCTAAAAGCATTAGAAACTGAACACCCGTCATTTATTACACCTGATTCTCCAACTCAACGAGTTGGTGCTCTGCCTTTAACGGCATTTGAGCAAGTTAGACATGAAATACCTATGCTTTCTCTAGATAATGCTTTCGATGAAGCGACTTATGAGGCATTTGATAAACGAGTACGTGACCGCTTAAAAAATAATCAAGAAATCACCTTTTGCTGTGAATTAAAACTCGATGGTTTAGCGGTCAGCTTACTGTATGAAAATGGTGTGTTAGTACAAGCTGCAACTCGAGGCGATGGTACTACAGGGGAAAATATCACTGAAAATGTGAGAACCATTAAGGCTATCCCTCTGCGTTTATATGGTGATGATATCCCCGCTCGTATTGAAATTCGTGGTGAAGTCTTTATGACTGAAAAAGGCTTTGAACATTTAAACGAAGAAGCAAGACGTACTGGCGGTAAAGTATTTGCTAACCCACGTAATGCGGCAGCTGGATCATTACGCCAATTAGATCCTCGAATTACGGCCAAACGTCCACTCACTTTCTTTTGCTATGGCGTGGGCGTGCTTGAAGGTGGTGAATTACCTGCAAGCCATTATGAGCGCTTGCAGCAGTTTAAAAAATGGGGATTACCCGTTAGTGATGCAGTAAAACTCTGCACTGGCAGTAGAGCTGTTTTAGCTTTTTATCAGCACATTGAAGAAATTCGCCCTAATTTAGGTTTTGATATCGATGGCGTAGTTATCAAAGTCGATGATATTGCACTACAAGAAGAATTAGGTTTTGTATCAAGAGCACCACGCTGGGCAATTGCTTACAAATTCCAAGCTCAAGAACAAATAACCGTCATCAAAGATGTCGAGTTCCAAGTCGGTCGTACAGGGGCAATAACACCTGTTGCACGCCTAGAACCTGTACAGGTTGCGGGTGTGATTGTGAGTAATGCGACACTCCATAATGCAGATGAAATTGAACGCTTAGGGCTTCGTATTGGCGATACGGTTGTTATTCGTCGTGCAGGCGATGTTATTCCACAAGTTGTTAGTGTGATTGAAGAAAAACGCCCTGAAAATGCTCAGGAAATCGTTTTTCCTACCCAGTGCCCTATTTGTCAATCAGACGTTGAACGTATTGAAGGAGAAGCTGTTGCGCGTTGTACGGGGGGCTTAATTTGTGGTGCTCAACGTAAAGAAGCGTTAAAACACTTTGTTTCACGCCGTGCAATGGATGTTGATGGCATGGGTGATAAAATTATCGACCAGCTTGTTGAAAAAGAATACGTAAAAACGCCGGCTGATCTTTTCCGTTTAGATGCGAAAATATTAGCGGGTCTAGAACGAATGGGTGAAAAATCAGCAGTAAAATTAATTAATGCTTTAGAAAAAGCCAAATCTACGACTTTTGCACGTTTTATTTACGCGCTTGGAATACGAGAAGTAGGGGAAGCAACAGCAAATGGTTTAACAACACATTTTGCGACACTCGACGCACTTCGTCATGCAGATATTGATGCTTTAAAAGCAGTACCTGATGTAGGCGATATTGTGGCTAAACATGTTGTGAATTTTTTCCAAGAAGAGCACAACAAAATAGTTATTGATCAACTAATTCATGATGCAGGAATAACTTGGGCAGCCCCAGTTATCGTGACTCATAAAGCAGGTGATAATGCTTTTGCTGGTAAAACAGTGGTATTGACAGGATCACTTTCACAACTAACACGTGATGAAGCAAAAGATAGGCTTGTTGCGCTAGGTGCAAAGGTGAGTGGTAGTGTTTCTAAAAAGACAGATATGGTGATTGCAGGAGAAGCGGCAGGCTCTAAGTTGGTGAAAGCTAATGAGTTAGGTGTTACCGTCATTGATGAAGATGAAATGATAAGATTACTTGATCTCTCGGAATAACCACTCTAGTATCTACTCTGTGTTACTGAGAAAGCCTCTCAGTAACACTTTTTACTTAAGCTAAATTTACAATTTGCACTTCTTCAAATACCCACAAAGTGTGATCAACCTATCTTATTTAATAAATAGTGTGTATATAGTTTCATGATATTGTGATGAAAATCACATCCTAATGTTACGCGTTACATAAAATGCTCCTCAAGATTTATTTTTATTTTTGGAGCATGCATGTCCTCTATCATTCACTTCGTTTTGGCACTTGCCGTTATCGGCGCATTAGCATTCATTGCGAGTAATAATCGCAAAGGGATCCGCTTGCGTTATATCGTGCAGTTATTAGTAATTGAATTAGCATTAGCATGGTTCTTCCTCAACTCTGATGTTGGTGAAGGCTTTGTTCGTGGATTCGCTGGATTATTTGATCACTTATTAGGTTATGCAGCACAGGGTACAGAATTCGTATTCGGTGGCATGATGAAAGGTGGTTTAGCGTTCTTCTTCTTGAATGTTTTATGTCCAATTATCTTTATTTCTGCATTGATTGGTATTCTTCAACATATAAAAGTATTACCTTTCGTGATCCGTATTATCGGTACTGTACTGTCTAAAGTGAACGGTATGGGAAAATTGGAATCTTTCAACGCCGTAAGTTCATTAGTTCTTGGTCAATCAGAGAACTTTATTGCCTATAAAGATGTATTAGGCAAAATGTCTCAACGTCGTATGTACACTATGGCTGCAACAGCAATGTCGACGGTATCAATGTCGATAGTTGGTGCATACATGACAATGTTAGATCCAAAATATGTTGTTGCTGCACTGGTTCTGAATATGTTCAGTACATTTATCGTCCTTTCTGTTATTAATCCATATTCAGTTGAGAATGAAGAAGACATTCAAATGGGTAATCTACATGAAGGCCAAAGCTTCTTTGAAATGTTAGGTGAATATATCTTAGCTGGTTTTAAAGTAGCATTAATCGTTGCTGCTATGCTGATTGGTTTTATCGCCTTAATTGCTGCGGTTAACGCCATCTTCAGTATGATTTTCGGTATTAGCTTCCAAGATTGTTTAGGTTATGTTTTTTATCCATTAGCATGGGTTATTGGTGTGCCTGAACAAGATGCATTACGTGTTGGTAGTATCATGGCAACTAAATTGGTTTCTAACGAATTCGTTGCAATGGGTAGCCTACAAGATGTAGCCGCAGAACTTACTCCACGCTCTGTAGGTATTCTGTCTGTATTCTTAGTTTCATTTGCTAACTTCTCTTCTATCGGGATTGTTGCAGGTGCGATTAAAGGTTTGAACGAAATGCAAGGTAACGTAGTTTCTCGTTTTGGCCTGAAATTATTGTTCGGTTCAACATTAGTTAGCTTCTTATCAGCAGCTATCGCAGGTCTATTTGTCTAATAAAATCTAAATTAGATAAATAGCATGTGAATTAAATAACAATGTAAATCGCGCAACTGGTAAAACAAGTAACAGAAAAATAAAAGCAGCTCCCTTAGGGCTGCTTTTTTTATCGTAAAATTCCCTTATAATCGAATTAATATTTATGGGAAAAAGTGAAAATAAAACAATGCTAGAAAAACAGCACTTAATTGATATTGCTAATACACAGATGCCATTTGGTAAATATAAAGGGCGTATGTTGGTGGATCTGCCTGAAGAGTATTTACTGTGGTTTGCTAAAAAAAGCGCCTTTCCAGAAGGTAAATTAGGGCAATTAATGGAAATGACTCTAGCTATTAAAATAGATGGCTTAGAAGAGCTTCTAAAGCCGTTAAAGCAGAATCGCGGGTAGGCTGTAACTAAATGAGATCAGTGCGTTATTTTTCGCTCGCTAGCGCTGCAATAATTTTATGACTTAACTCAATAAAAATGGCTTGCTCTCCTTGTGTTAAGCTTTCACTGACTTTTAGCGCATTTTGTTTGCGGCCTAATGCCGCTTTTTCTAAAAATGTTTTTCCTGCCTCAGTTAAATGAGTAATAAACTCGCGTTTATCTTGTTCAGACTGATATTGGGCAATAAATCCTAACCTTTTTAATCCTCTCATAAACTTAGACAGATTTTGGCGTGAAATGGCCAATTCATCACTAAGTTGTGAAGGCGTTAAATCACCACGTAAACGTAATAATTCTAAAATATCATATTGCCCCCAAGTGACTAGCTCTGGGCTATAACGTGTACGCTGCGCAACAAGTGTGCACTGTAATAGTGATAGTGCATTTTCTAGTTCTATTTCTTGGTTCATCAATAATCACTCTATGTATTCATTTTAACTAAAGTTAATAGTAACAGTTCAACTATGGCATATAAACTTTATATTGATTAACTAAGGTTAATCAAATACCCTGTTTGTATATAGTTAACTTTGGTTAATTATTTAAGGCTTTAAATCCAAGATCCAACACAACAAAGAGCTTATTAATCATTGCTTTTTTAACAAGTAACAAAGAAAGGTATTAAGAAATGAATAATTTTGAGAATAAAGTTGTACTTGTAACAGGTGCAAGTACGGGTGTTGGCGAAGGCATCGCTCAATTATTGTACCAGCGTGGTGCAATGGTATTTATTTCAGGGCGGAATTTAGCGCAGATAGAACATTGTGCTCGTGCTATTGATGCTACTTCTAATCGAGTTATTGCTATCAAAGCGGATATGTGTGATCCGTTACAAGTGGAAGAAATGTTTGATATTGTAATGCAACGGACAGGAGCATTGCATGGTTTAGTCAATAATGCAGGTATAACAGGGCCGCATAATACCTCTATTGTTGATTACCCAATAAATGATTGGAAAGCGGTGATGGACACCGATATTAATGGTGTTTTCTATGGATTGAAATACGGTATTCCAGCAATATTAAAAAGTGGAGGAGGGAGCATTGTGAATCTTTCATCTTCTAACGGTATTGTTGGTATTGCAGGAATATCAGCTTATACCGCTGCCAAACATGCTGTTTTAGGTATGACTCGCTCCGCTGCTTTAGAATTTGCCGATAAAGGAATTAGAATCAACGCGATTGGCCCAGGTTATGTTGATACACCGCGTATGCAGATGCTACCTAATGATGTACGAGAATGGATGGCAAGCACACATCCAATGAAAAGAATGGCAACCAGAGAAGAAGTTGCGAAAACAGCCGCATTTCTACTTTCAGATGAAAGCAGTTTTTCAACTGGGGCTTTTTACGCTATTGATGGTGGTTATACTGCACAATAATAAATCACAGAAGATAATGGAAAAGAAAAACCCCGAAGATTTCTCTTCAGGGTTTTTAAATTTTGGTGGAGCTAAACGGGATCGAACCGTTGACCTCTTGCATGCCATGCAAGCGCTCTCCCAACTGAGCTATAACCCCACATAAGTGGTATGTTCTGCAAGTATATTGGTGGAGCTAAACGGGATCGAACCGTTGACCTCTTGCATGCCATGCAAGCGCTCTCCCAACTGAGCTATAGCCCCAACATACTGGAACGGGCTTGATAATAGGCAACAAGCACAATACTGTCAATCAGTTAATCTCACATTATTTATTGATTGCTGAAAAAGAGTACAAAAAAAAGATACATCCCTAAAATAAGGAATGTATCTTCATTAATAAGTGAGATAAATGTAAAAATTACGCTTGGTTTTCTCGTTCAGAAATAAAGTCTAATGCTTTATTAATGCGCGCAATGCTTCGTGTTTTACCAATAGCGTGAACAGTGACATCTAAGCCAGGAGATTGACCCGCACCAGTTACAGCAACACGTAGTGGCATTCCGACTTTACCCATCCCGATTTCTAATTCATCAGCGGTATTTTGAATTGCTTGATGCACATTCTCGGCTGTCCAATCTGTGATTTTAGCTAACTTATCACGAACAACTTCTAATGGCTGACGGGCAACAGGACGTAAGTGTTTTTTAGCGGCCGCTTCCTCAAAAGCATCAAAATCTACATAAAAGTAGTGACAGCTTTCAGCCATCTCTTTTAATGTTTTACAGCGTTCGCCAAGTAATTTAATCAATTCAACTAATGATGGGCCATTACTCGTATCAATATTTTGCTGTTTGATATGCCAATCTAAATAAACAGCTACTTTTTCAGCAGGTAATGTATTGATATAGTGATGGTTTAGCCACAGCAATTTATCTGTATTAAAGGCACTTGCTGATTTACTGATAGCTTCTAAAGTGAAGTGCTCAACCATTTCATCAATAGTAAAGATCTCTTGGTCACCATGAGACCAACCTAAACGCACTAAGTAGTTTAATAATGCTTCTGGTAAGTAACCATCATCACGGTATTGCATAACACTAACTGCATTATAACGTTTAGATAGCTTTTTACCGTCATCACCAAGGATCATAGACACGTGAGCATATTCAGGTACAGGTGCACCTAATGCTTTTAATATATTGATTTGGCGAGGTGTATTATTGATATGGTCTTCGCCACGGATAACGTGGGTAATTTCCATATCCCAGTCATCAATAACAACACAGAAGTTATAAGTTGGTGCACCGTCGGTACGGCGAATAATCAGATCATCAAGTTCTTGGTTGCTAAATTCAATTGGGCCACGAATTTTATCATCAAAAATAACAGAGCCTTCTTGTGGATTTAAGAACCGGACAACATGAGGCTCACCTTCAGTGTGAACATGTTCACCATGACGGCAACGGCCGTCGTAGCGGGGTTTTTCACCTTTAGCCATTTGGTCTTCACGAAGTTGTTCTAAACGTTCTTTAGAACAATAACAACGATAAGCCGTACCCGCTTCTAACATCTGATCGATAACTTGATTGTAGCGATCAAAGCGTTTGGTTTGATAGTAAGGGCCTTCATCCCAATTTAGGTTCAACCAATTCATACCGTCCATGATTGCATCAATGGCTGGCTGAGTAGAACGCTCTAAATCGGTGTCTTCAATACGCAGTACAAACTCGCCCTTATTGTGACGGCTATATAACCAGGAATAAAGTGCGGTACGCGCACCACCAACGTGTAGATAGCCAGTAGGACTTGGTGCAAAACGGGTTTTTATTTTACTCATTGGGATTGCCTTAGTACGTCTTACTTATATAGATAAGTAATCGTGATTATCAAAAAAACGAAGTTGTTGGCTTATTTTATCACTGGATGCTAATTCCTCAATGACATTAAGCTTTTAACAAGAATAAAAATTTAATATTGTCGATTTTTTGTTTGACGAGAGCCGGTAAGCGGATTACTTTGGTCAATTGATGTGTAGGTAATGGTGCTAAAAAACACATCTTGACTAAAAATAAAACGAACGAACGTTTTTACGATAAAAATCCGATAAAAATCGTTGACTCATAGAGAAGTATCCCTATAATGCACCCCATCACGACGGGCGGTTAGCTCAGTTGGTAGAGCATCTCCCTTACAAGGAGGAGGTCGTTGGTTCGAGCCCAATACCGCCCACCATTCATTTCGGCGTGATAAAAAAGCAATAAAATTTAGTGTGATTGGGCGGTTAGCTCAGTTGGTAGAGCATCTCCCTTACAAGGAGGAGGTCGTTGGTTCGAGCCCAATACCGCCCACCAATTACATTAAAGCGTGGTAGTGAGAATTTAGTCATCATGAAGTGGGCGGTTAGCTCAGTTGGTAGAGCATCTCCCTTACAAGGAGGAGGTCGTTGGTTCGAGCCCAATACCGCCCACCACTTCATCCGGTTATTTCGAGCAATATCACACATAAGTAAAAATCAGAGATGGGTCGTTAGCTCAGTCGGTAGAGCAGTTGACTTTTAATCAATTGGTCGGGCGTTCGAATCGCCCACGACCCACCATTTCTGAAAATAAAGTAAAAACATTGTGACGGGTCGTTAGCTCAGTCGGTAGAGCAGTTGACTTTTAATCAATTGGTCGGGCGTTCGAATCGCCCACGACCCACCATTCACAAAGTTACTTAAAGATTTACGCAAAAATTATTAAATGGGTCGTTAGCTCAGTCGGTAGAGCAGTTGACTTTTAATCAATTGGTCGGGCGTTCGAATCGCCCACGACCCACCATTTAATAATCAAAGCGGGCGGTTAGCTCAGTTGGTAGAGCATCTCCCTTACAAGGAGGAGGTCGTTGGTTCGAGCCCAATACCGCCCACCATATATTTACTTATGCAGTTCATCTTACTTCCCCATCAAAATATCCACTTAATACTCTATTGTAATATTTTATTGTTTTGCAATTGACCAAATCTAAAGATTTATGATTTTAAAATCATCCTTTCACTATACCTTTATAACCTTCTTATTTTTGTATTAAAGCTATTATTAAGTATTGTCACCATTACTCACTAAATGGCGTGTATCGTCGGCTGTGCGAGTTAAATATTGGAGTAGGTTAATGCTGATTGTTTCGTTAGAACATCAAAGTATGGCGTGATAAAGGCATTGATTACGAGCTACATTATTGCCTATTTACTAGAAATAAATTTCTTTGCTGTAATCAAATATCATTACTACAGAACCCTACTAGTACGCTGTTTTTGTTCGTAATATCTGGTTACAGAAAAGGATTGATTTTTAGCTTTTTCTCTTTTCTATTATAATTTTATTAACGTAAAGTGAGTGATTTGCAGCATTTTACTCTGACGCGCTGATTAAAAAGCTCACTATCCATCACTCGAAAACCCCTAATAATAAAATGAAGAACTTATTGTGTGTTCTAATTGATATTATTCACTTTTTTACTGTTCAACTTTAATAAGATTAAATATAAATGGTTAAATTTAATTGTATCTTTTAATTTTTAGTTTAATCAAATTAGTATGCATTTTGTCGCTAATTTAAATGTAACTAATTGATTTTTATTTTATTTTCCTGGCGATTTGATATTTATCAATCTTAATATGATAATACTCTTCAAAATATGTGATATAAAGCAAAAACATCTTTTTCTATCTATTACTGATTTGTCTTAGAGTGGTAAATTTCATTTTTCACCATAATTAGAGAAATTTGTGCATGCAGCAGGAATATAAATTATATAAAAATATTAATGTTTATTGTGGGGTAAGAATAACTCCCATGCTAAATAGGTGTTATTACGTAGGAATAAGGTAAGTATTATTTCTGGTTTTTTAACAAAATTAGATCATGATAAATAACATAAATATTAGATTAATATTTCATCCATTTCCCTTTAGTTGTGATAAATGCGGACATAAGATTTTTCTTGCTGTTCGCTTATGCGTGAAAAGAAAAGAAGGGCGTTGGTAAGGATTATGATAGAAAGAAATATCAATTTAACTTATAAAAAACAACAATAACTATATGATTAAAGTGGTTATATTATTTTCAATAACAAAGTTTCAGTTTTATCTAATAAAGAGTTTTTTATTTTATACAATGAACAAGATATGAGTAAATTAATATGAATTTAAAATTTAATTAGTGTGATGCTAATTACTAATTATTCAGAAATGATAATTATTATTCATTTTAAAAAACTATTTACTCAAAGATCTAAGGGTTTATGCTTATATAAATTAATTAACAAATGTTTAAAGAGTGATGTTGGTCTTATTTAATTATGAAATCAATGTAATCATTTGTTTTTTATATATATTCATGTTTATTTTTCTATTTTTACTAAATGTATTGAGATTTCTTATATTCTTTTATAAAAGAGAATAAAAACACTCTATTTCTTAGGTTAATTTATTATTTTAAATAAATTCACCTAACATAACTTGACTTATTTTTATTCAAAGTGAATTTTTATTCTGTAAATTAACTATTTTTTAGCTGTTTAATCCAACTTATGAGTAAAGTTTAAGGAAAAAAAAGAGTGTTTTTATAAATTAATTATTTTAACTAATTGAAGTGTAAGATATTAATTGCTTATCCTAGGTGTTTTTAACTATACCGAGTGAATTGACAAGTTTGAATTATCTTTTTTTGACTAGTTGAAAGTGTTTAAATGCGTAGTATATTATTTACATATGATAAGTCATGTTATGAATTGTAATATTTCTTATCTACTAAAAATTATATTTTATTAAAACAAAAAGTGCATTCGATAATATATGATTTTATATTTTATTGTAAAAATGCACATCATTATAAATTTAGATATCAATCAAAGTGAAAAGCGAGAAATATTATGAGTAGCAAGTATCCAGTCGCTTATGCTGTTGGACAAAAAATAAAGTCATTAAGAAAATCTCAAGGTTATACTGTATTCCAGTTAGCAAAAGAGATTGATATTAGTGAACAACAATTATTTCGTTACGAGCGTGGTGTTAATCGTATAGATATTGATTGCCTAGTAAGAGTACTTGAAGTATTAGGCGTTAATATTGGCGGCTTCTTTGAAGAGGTTATGGGTGGCATGGTTCAAGAAACTGAACGTAATGAACAACATATTCCATCTCACTTCGATAGCAAAGCACTTTCTATTTTCTAAGATTATTCTTAACTTAGAAAGTTAAATCATTTAAAAATAGTTAGAGTGAGTAAGAAAACTCTTATATAGAAAGTTGAATCTAATTATTTATTAATGAGAATTATCTTATTAAATACAAATGATAGCCTCTAAATGAAATAAATGCCCTTATAGGGCATTTTACATTTTTATCGAGTCGTATTTTTAAATATTAATAAATTGCAATGTTGTTCTATTAAAATAAACCTGTGTTATTAAACTAAAAATAAATAACCTATCGGTATTAATAACTATGTATAAAAAACAGCTAACATACCTATCATTAGTTATTACTTCCTCTGCATAATTACCTATATTCTATTAGATTGCCTATTTATTGGTAACATTCCAAGCATCGCTACTGATATAAATAACGCGGATTATGGGAGTAATGACAAAAAATGTATTCAGCTTCATTTATTAATGAAAATTAATGCATGTTAGTCAAACTGATGCTAGATCAATTTTTGCCGTCTGATGTAATCTAAGCTGAAAATGAAATTTTGATTTATCACCTAATCTCAGTTGATTAGGTGATAAAAATACCCAAATACGTAGTGCTAATCGTCGATAGGTGTGAGAATAAAACGGAGCTGCTTATCATTCAGTTTTATATTAAAAAAAGTTTGATAAAACTGTTTTGTCTCGTTTTCGATATCAATCTGTCGAGTTTGTTCAGGATAAAGTAACGTTGCTAACCAAACAAATTGTAGTGCTTCCTCTGTTGTTTCACGACACCACCAAAATAATCCTTTAGGGTTTGTGTAAACACGTCCTTCTCGCACTGCGGTTATCGATTGCCAATACGGATCATTTTTTATTGTATCTGCATCTTTTGCATACATAGTGACAATGACATCAGGATCAGCGTGAATAATTTGTTCTAAAGTTACTTCTCCTGCTCGGCTAGGAACAGTATCAAACCAATGCTCTGCGATGTTAACGCCACCAGCAAGGGTTATCCAATCATGATTAAGAGAAGGTGAGCCAGAGGTTCTTAAAGGCGCGCCAAAAGCATGGTAAACTTTCATAGGCGCTTTTTTTGCAATATCACTAACAGCATTACTCACTAACACTTTGTTATGTTCAAAGTAAATAAGATAATCTTGTGCCAGCTGGTGACTTTCATTACCTAAAATGTCTCCTGTTATCAGTGTTCTTTTTAATAATGCGTCCATTGATCCTGATTTTAGAGTAACAACTGCAATACCCGCATTTTTTAAAGCAATAGATTGCGGATCCGAAAGCTTGCCTGTTGTAAAAAATATCTCAGGTTGGCTCATAATCAATGCTTCAATATTTAGCGTATCGTTATTGCCTTTACTTGAAATTGATGCGGTTTTAATTGCAGGCACGATTTCGGTAAAAAAAGGGATCGTTTTAACTAGGTCAGTGGTAGATACAATTTTATCTCCAGCCCCTAGCATGGCCAAAATAGCATTATGTGCATTCCAGCTAGTTGCGATTTTTTCTGGTTTGTCAGGAATAGTAGCTGATTGATTTTGATAGAAATTAATCGTTCTCTCAGCTTGTGCTATAAAGGAAATACTAAGAGCTGTGGCGCCGAATAAACATGAGCACAAGATTTTTAATAACCTGTTGTACATGCTAATCCCTCTTAAAGTTCGATACTAACAGACACTGAGATTTGGCGAGGTGTACCTAAAAATGCATTAGCGCCACCAATAGCACCATTTTGGTTACCAGAGAAGATAGATGCCCAATAATGTTCATTGGTAACATTATCTAAATTAAGACGGAATATGGTTCTTTTGTCCCAATATTGAGTTTGGTAACGAGCACCAAAATCAAGAGTGGTATACGCTTTTGCCCACATAGTATTTGTGGTATTAGCGGCGCGTTTGCCAGTGTAATGTAGGTTTGCGCTATAAATAACATTAGGTAATGTTGGATAATGATATTCCGTTAATAAATTTGCTTGGTATTTGGGCACACCAACCACATCTTTATTTTCGGTTTTTGCATTACCGGTATTTGTTAATGTAGGGTCTAACCATGTCATGCTAGTGAAAATAAACAACTCGTCGGTTACTTGGCCATTAGCAATTAACTCTAATCCACGGTTACGCTGTTTACCTTGTTCTTTAAATATTTTATCCTGCCCAACATAAGCAAATGGGCGTTCTAGTTGGAAAATAGCCGCATTTAAATTGAGTGCATCAACTTGTGATTTCACCCCCATTTCCCATTGTTCACTACGATAAGGCTTTAATACTTCATCTTTATTTTTAGCGGTATTCGGCGCTGAATCACCTTCTTCTAATGAGTCTGCATAAGAAACATAAGTCATGACTTCGGGAATAGGTTTAAACATTAAGGCAACCGTTGGGCTTAAGCCTTTTTCGGTATGATGTGATCCATTGTTGCGATAATACGTTTCTTTGATCCAGTTTTGGCTTAACGATCCCATTACTGACCATTGAGGATTAAAAGTAATCGTATCACCAAGGGTTACTGACTGAACTAGTGAGCGACTGCCTTTCGTACGAGCACTTCCAGTATAAAAACCTTCATTTGAAGGATCATCATAACGGTGTGGATTATTGATATCTTGGGTTGGTAACGTAACTTTACGGTCATCACCATTAGCACTATAGATATCCCAGCGATAGCCACTGGTTGCCATCACTAAATCATGCGATACAGCACCTGTTATCACTCGGCCATTTAAATTAATAGCATTACTTAACACAGTAAAACGACCATAAGTAGAAGGGACTGATAAAGTTGGGGTAAATTGTTTACCATCATTACTGAGTTGATTAGATATAGAGCGGAAACCACGATCTGCAGTTTGATAACCTACAGCAGCACTGATTTGCCAATCTTCATTAAAGTCATGTTTTAAACGACTACTAACAGTTCGGGTATGTAAATCAACACCAGCAAAAGCTTGACCATAGCCTGCTTTTGTTGGGTCGGGAGCATCCGGTAATGAGGTGACGTTAGGATCATAAGAAAATGCACCAGGGTAGCCCATTTTTTTAAACCAATAATCACTAAAATTCACTTCTAATACAGTATCAGATGAAATATTCCAATCGAAAGCGGTACTGATTAACTGACGGCGGGTTTTACTACCCGCAACGTAACCTTGACCTTCGTCATGCACTAAATTGATACGATAACCAAAGGTATTGTTATCATCGATAAATCCCCCAAGATCGAGATGCCCTTTAAATTGTCCATCATTAATATAAGCGGCATTAATAGAGGTAAGTGGTTTTAATGTGGGGCGTTTTTGAATAAAGTTAAATTGCCCACTAGGACTTGCAGGACCATAAAGTGAGCCTGTTAATCCACTAATGATATCAATGCGCTCAAGCATTTCGATAGGAAATGCAGTAGTTGAAATAATATTAACGCCATCTAAACGAGAGTTAGCAACGACATTACCTTGCATACCCCGATTTTGAGGGCGACCTACATCCATACCACCACGGGCTTGCATTTGTGATGAAGCATTATATTTTAAAATATCAGCAACACTTGTAATTTTCTGGTTTTCAATCATTGATTGAGTGAACGTATTTGTGGTGTAGGGGGTATCCAACCATTTTTTTTCGCCTAATGGGCCCATATCCACTTCACGCGTAACAAATCCTGCACCGGCTTCGCTATTGTTAATCGGATGTGCGACAACAACGATTTTTTCAGCGTTATCAGCAGCACTCCCTGAGATGGCTAATGCTTGTGAAACAGTACAAGCTATTGTCGAAATGATAAATTTATTCACGATAAACTCCAAATACTCATCTTTTAGTTATATAAACCTATCGATATTTAAAAATTTACATAACGATGCGCACTGCGAGTGCAAGGCAATGTATTTCATTGTATAAAAATATATATAACGAGGTGGGGGCAGACTATACACGCAATAACATGTAAATAAAATGATATATATGCGAATAATAAAATTATGAAATTATTTCTGAACTGAGATCAAAAAATGCCCGCAATAGGCGGGCATTTGGCTAAATCAGAATCAGATTTATAGCAAAGAATTATAAATTACTGCTTTGTTTTCTCACTAATAGCAGCATGATCATCATGCTTTTGGTGGCGGTGATGACCATCAACCATGCTATGGAATGTTTGAGTGAAAGTATCACCTAAAGTACATAGATAGAAGTGAGCACAAATAAACATCAATGCCACAATACCTAATACTAAGTGAGCTTTTAGCATCCAATAACCATAACCGAGTACTTCAGGATAAAGACATAATAATCCTGTGATCAGTAGTAAAGGTACTAACCCAAACATTACGCCTAAATAAGCCAGTTGTTGTAATGGATTAAATTTATCTGTAGTTGTTGCAGCAAAAGGATGTGGTTCTCCTTTCATAATGCCATACAGGTAAAAACGAGCTTGTTTAATACATCTGCCTATTAAGCCACTAAATCTAACTTTATAATGAATACCATTGTTAGTTGTTAGATTAATGATGATAAAGCCAATCCAAAATGCGATCAGAATAAAACCACATATTTTGTGTAGCAGCACCATTGATGTGACATTACCAATAGAGAAATGACCTAAAAATCCGCTGACCAGTAATAGGATAAACAGCAGGGCATTCCCCCAGTGCCAAAATCGAATTGCTTTAGAATAAAGATAAACACGCTCTTCTTCATAATGGCCCGTGTGTTTGGGGGCTAACGCATAACGAAGAAAACCATGAAGGACTAACACGGCTATCATTGCAACAACTAATAGGCCGGCAGCCATCAACCATACAGGCCAATAATCGGGCGTATAATGGAGTTCTGCTCCCCAGATACTTGTCATGCTTTATCTCCCTGATGAATTTCTTTACGACGGAATAAATGTGGTTTTCCGACATTATCTAATTGATATTGATAAACAGATTTTTGTTTGATCCAAGCTTGAATTTCAGGTGAGTCAGCACGACCAAAGGCAAGAGCGTCGGTTGGACATACTGAAACACAAGCGGGTAATTCACCTTCTGCTAATCGGGTATCAGAACAGAAATTACATTTATCAGCGATATGAGTCATTGGGTTGATATAACGAACATGGTAAGGACAAGCGCCAACACAATAATCACAACCAATACAAAGCTCTTTTTTGACTTGTACGATGCCATTCTCATCTATAAAAGAAGCGCCTGTAGGGCAAACAGACACACAAGGTGCATCTTCGCAATGTTGGCAAGAAACGCGGAAAAACTGATAGTGAGGATGTCCTGCCGCGTCATTATTGGGTCCTTGGATCTGAACCTGTAAACGACTAAATCCTTCAGGAATATCATTAATGACTTTACATGCGACAGTACAGGCTTGGCATCCAATACAACGTTTTTCATCATGTAACATAACATATTGTTTATTATTGCTATTCATAGGTATTTTTTTCCTTAAGCCCGACTAATTCTGACACCTGATGTATGAACATCAGTACCTGATACAGGACTAATTTCATGAGGTAATAAATTGCCGCAGTGAACGCCGGTTGTCGTCGCGGCTGTTTTCGCACCCGCTTTTGCGCCTGATCCCATATAAACAAATACAGTGTCAGGGCGTATGCCCTCAGTGATTAAGGCGTGAGCCTTTTCTTTACCTATGTTGTTTTCTAAAATGATTTCATCACCATGATTAATGCCATGATGTTTTGCTGTTTCAGGGTGTAACCACACTGGATTTTCCCACATTAATTCGGCTAATAGCGGAACATATTGTGTCGCGCCATTAGTATGAACAGCGACTTTTCCTTGAATAAAATAGAGTTCATCTTTTTCTTTTAATGGAAAGTTATGAAAACGAGGGATACCGTAATTTTCTAAACGGCTTTCTAGTTCTTCGGAATAGATTTCAATTAAGCCACTTGGTGATTTGAAAGAGAGCGATTTTTCCATCATGTTGTTATTATCAACATGTTTAATGGCATCGGGATAAGTTTCAACAAAGGTTTTTACATAAGAAGGTTCACGTAGTAATAAAGGAATACCGTAGGATAAATACCCTTTTTTATGAATTTCTTTATACAGATTTTCATCACCATTAACCTGATAAAGCTGACGAACGCCCATATTTTCCCAAGGAAAATATTGGGCTAGCCCTAATTTTTTACCTAATTCCATCCAAATTAACCAGCTTGGTTTAGTATCACCAATAGGCTCAACAACTTGCTGACGCAATGCATAAGCTGGGTTTAAACTAGAAACATCAGAAATTTCTTCGTCGCGTTCTAAATAAGTTGTTTCTGGTAATAAATAGTCTGCATAAGCTGCACTTTCACTTAAATAAACATCGCAACTAACAATTAAATCGAGTTTTTGAGCGGTTTTTTCTAATTCAGGGCGGCAACTCACGGTTTGGAATGGATTATGACGCGACATGATCCACGCTCTGGTTTGATATGGCACACCCTTTAAGGTTGAATCAATAATGGCCTGAACAATACCACCACCTTTATTAATATATTTAAATTGTGGTGCAGTGGCATCGATACGTTTTGCCGTAATTTCAGGCATTCCTTTAACGCTTGGTTTGGCTAATTCGGGTGCAACATTAATCCCTGCTAATTTATTATATTTTGCTGCAGCTTTTTTCTGATACATTCCACCTTCACGTTCAATATTGCCAAGTAAGGCATTGAAGGTGAAGATCATTCTGCGCATATTAATTTCTTCTTTATTAAAAGTTGCGCGGTGGCCTGGCATAATTAATGCGTGAGGTGCTTTTGCAGCTATTTCACGAGCAATACGAATAATATCTTGAGCTGGAACATCAGAATGCGCTTGTGCCCATTCTGGCGTGGTGTCTTGTAATACTTCTTCTAATTGAGGAAAACCAACGGTGAACTTTTCAATAAAATCTTTATCGTAGAGATTTTCTTTAACTAATACATGACACATAGCCATAAGAACAGGTAAATCCCCACCTGGGCGAATAGCAAACCATTCATCTGCTTTACTTGAAACCACAGATAAACGAGGATCAAAACTGACTAATTTTGCACCGCGTTCTTGTGCGGTCATTAATTCATGGGTTTCTGCAACTTCAATGCCTTCATAAAGGTTATGACCAAAAGAAAGAATATACTTTGAATTTGCTAAATCCATTGAAAGATCGCCGCCCATCATTACAGATGCGGCAATAGCCTTACCAGCAGGACAGGTTGTTGCATGTGTAAAGGTATTTGGTGAACCAAATGCCGCGGCAAGATGGAAAAGGTGAGAAGAGAGTGAACCTGATTTAGATGAAAAAGAAATAGTCTCTGCGCCATAAGTTTGTTTTATGGTATTCATTTTCTCAGCTATTTCTTGATAAGCTTGTTCCCAACTAATGACTTCCCATTCACCAGCCCCTCTTGGGCCTTTACGTTTCATTGGTTTGACAATACGATTTGGATCGTTGACAAGGCTGACACCACTGCCGCCTCTTGCACATACACGACTACTTTGATGTTCTGCGTTTCGGTTCCCTTGAATAAAGACAGTCTTGTTGTTAACAACTTGTGCTTCTATCGGGCAGCGATAAGAACACATTTCACACAGGCTTGGCGTCAATTTTGTTTGACCCTTAAGAGAATCTATAGGATTAAATGCAAGTGCACCGGGTGGTAAGCTACTAACGGTACAACCAACACATCCTATTCCCATCCCCTTAATGAAAGAACGACGACTAATACTCATATAACCTCCAGTTTCTTCTTATAGCTAAATATTATATACAAGCGGTTAAATAAATATTTGATGGCGTCTCCAATTTATTAATCGATAAGTGATAGGTTAGTTGTAAATAATAAATAGAAGAGAATAAGACGTTAATAAACGTAATGGAAATAATTAACAAAAATAGACAAAATTAAATGATAATTATTTTCTTCTACTGACCTTCTTAATAAGAATTTATTGTATGTATCAGTGAAAGCATCTTGTATAACAATAATTTTTTGTTCTTTATATTTCACTTGCTTATGTTATTAATCTATTTTTCTAAAGTGTATTTTAAATATACTATTTATTATTTTTAAATATTGATGAAAATAATATTCGATATATAATTAATTATATATCGATGTGAGGTGTGATTGTAATTGAGTTGTTATTTTAAATTAAACTTAATTATTTTTTTCTCTCTATTCTAAATTCGTTTCTTCCTTTATTTAATTTTATTAAAAATAGATAACTTGTTATTTTTCGTGTAAATACCGATATAATTTAAGCAATAGAAATACTTATTTTGGATGAAAAATGCTTATAAAAAGCAATAAAATTGATATTTTTAGTAAGACAATTTATAAATTATTATTCATTATGTTTAAATATTAATTAATGATGCTAATGGTTAACTTTGTGTATATTGGTTGTCAAATAAAGACGTTTTTTACTAGACCTTATTTAACAAGTAAGAAACTAATCGAGATTGTGAAGGAAAAGGAGAAAGTGAAATGTTAAAAAATAGGGCTACTTAATGATACTGGCAATATATAAAGTAGCCGTGATTTTGAAATAGAAAGAAAAGAACTAGAGTAACATGACGAGTAATACAAGAATTAATAGTAAAGGGTAGACTCTGGCATGCCAAAGATCAGGAATGCGAGATAAAAACCGTTCTGATATTTTTAAGCCAACCCAAGTACTACAAATCAGAATTAGTGCAGCTTTAAGCCAGATATATCCCACAAAGCCAGCTTCATTATTTAATGGTGCAGTAAAAGAGAGAGCGAGATAGGTTAATGTTGCAGTGAGTGCTAAAGGCAGTGTTAATGTGTTTGCCATGGCGGCTGATTGCGCCATAGGTGTACCCCTACGACGTAATAAAGGAACAGTCATAACACTTCCGCCGACACCTAAAAATGCCGCAACAATACCAATTAAAGTACCTGTAATTGTCTCTTGTGTATTATGTATATTTTTTATTATATAAGTTGGCGCTATAAAGCCAGGGCGTAAATAACAATCTAAAATAGTGATAAAAAGATAGCCGATAAAGATCCATCTGATCCATTCTCCTTCTACTATTAAAGCAAGATATGCACCTAAAATTCCACCAAGAGCAATGCCAATAAATAGAGTAGTAATAGATTTCCACTCTATTCTTTTTGCTTTATGGTGTTTAAGTGTCGTGATAGTTGCCGAGAACAACATAATAAGTGCAGAAGTCGCTACCGCGATTTGCATAGCATGTTCACCGGGCAGGCTATCAATTCCCCATAGAGTGAGAATAAGTGTATAAAGTAGTGGAACGGTGACAAACCCACCTCCAAAGCCAAATAACCAAGTTGTAATACCTGAAATTAAACCAAACGAAATTAGCCAGAGTGTCATTCTAATTCTCCTGTTGAGTCAGGAGATTAACAATATACGATAAATTAGTGGCTGACCCACGTAATAAAGCCAAGCTTATACGAATTTAGGACAATTTAAAGATATGCGTAATATTGATATTAATAGTGTGGATCATCTTCCCAGAGATATATTAGCATTAGGATCCGATTATCCTTACGATACATTACTTGAGGCTCATCATCATCGCAGAGCGCAATTTCTTTATGCGCCAAACGGTGTAATGAAGGTAAAAACAGAAGATGGGCAGTGGATTGTATTACCTTATAGTGGGGTATGGATCCCAGCAGAAAAAGGGCACCAAGTATTAATGTTAGGGAGTAGTACTTATAGTCTTTATATTGAACCGAATAAAGTACCTCGGAATTCAAAATGTTGTGAGGTGTTACAAGTATCGCCGTTATTTCATCAATTATTACTTTCTGCTAATCAACTACCGTTACTTTATGATTTAGAGGGGCGAGATAGTGCGTTATTAACATTGTTATGTCATGAATTAATGTTAGCAAAGCCGCTTCCTTATTTTACTCCATTACCACAGCATCGGTTATTAGATAAACTTTGCACGGCTTTTATGTCTCAACCTAATATTCATACCACGCCAGAAATGTGGGCTGAAAAACTGAATAAAAGCCCTCGTACTTTTACTCGTTTATTTCACAAAGAAACAGGGCTTTCTTTTCGCGTTTGGCGGCAAAAAGCATGTTTAGTGTATGCATTAACGGCGTTAAAAAAAGGGTATTCAGTGACAGAAGTTGCATTAGAACTAGGATATGAAAATCCAAGTGCCTTTAGTGCGATGTTTAATAAAGAGATGGGGTATTCACCAAAGCTATTCTTGAAGCAGTTAAAACAGTTTTAGCTGATGTATTTGAGCATATTTTAACTCAAACGACAGCGTATAAAAAATCGGCAAAGTAAATTTCCTCCAATATCAGTGCGTTAAAACTTGATTAAAATAAGGTGAGGGAGGTAAAATACCCCTCGTACATTATTAGTACTATACCTATCTAAGTAGGTTCCCTTAGTTAAATGGATATAACGAGCCCCTCCTAAGGGCTAGTTACAGGTTCGATTCCTGTAGGGAACGCCAATTACATTTCCTTTTTATTTGCTCACATGATTTACTTCTAATATTTATATCAAATCAAGCTAATCCATTGTTTAGTTTTGTATCTACCTGTTTATTAATAAATTTTCCAGTAAAAATAAACAGTTATGTTTTTATCCAATAGCCAAAAAAAACATAAGAATAATTAATGATAAGTCTGTTTTTATACTAATAGAAAGTAAGCTGAGGTGTTTGATGGTGAAGAAGTTTATTTAATCCATCAATCAACCTATTGAGAATATAAAAAATCACACTATGATTAAGAAGTTTTGCTGAAAATTAGGATGATAGCTGTAATAAAATAAGTAAAAATAACTATTGTATTTTGATAAATCAAATCAACTCAAAGGGTTAAGAATATATGGATATAAAACTAATCAATCATGCTCGGTATTTAAAATTCTTATTATTTACTTATTTCTTTTTATTAATAGGATGCAGTTCTCGTTCTAGCGATGTGCTTGTAGCACCTGAAAATTTTCATCAGGTTTCAGCTCAGGTTTATCGTTCTGGTCAACCAACTCATGGCGAAATGAAGTGGCTCGAATTGCAAGGAATTAAAACGATTATTAATTTACGACAATATCATAGCGATAATGACGATGTAGAAGGAACTCAACTCAAAATTTTTCAAGTAAGAATGAATGCAAATAACATTACAAACTCAGATGTTATTGAGGTGTTGCGTAAGATAAATAGCACATCTGAGCCGGTATTAGTGCATTGCTGGCATGGTAGTGATCGTACAGGAGCAATTATTGCTATGTATCGTCTTGTATTTGAAGATTGGACAAAAGAGCAAGCTATTGCTGAGTTAAGAAAAAAAGAATACGGATACCATGAAACATTTTTTCCTAACATTATTCAGTATATAGAGGAAGTTGATATTTCAGCAATAAAGCAACAAGTATTTAGCCACCATACTGATAAAAAATAGCGCTAAGTCGGTATTAATAATAATTAATTTATCATTTTAAAAAAGAAAATAGAGTTTGCTTATTGAGTTTATATCAAGCTCTATAAATTAAAATACAGTAACTTAAAATTATAAGTTTGATAGATATTATAGAGAGAACGCATCAGATAGAAAAATTATACTAATCTCAGAATGACGGTGCCAAAGTCTAATGATACTCATACAGGAAAATGTTGATAAATACTTATTCGTGATTTTATAAATATCCCCATTGTAATGCATAGTTAAACCATTAAAGGGAGATGGTGACGTTTTTATATCCTTATGCGACAGTTCCTTATCCTGCTGTTTAAAAAACAAAATTAATGGATTATTTATCTTTCTGTTGCCAATATAAATAATAACCTCATCTATAATAATAATGAAAAACAACTGTTTTTTTAAAAGGAAAATATGCTATTGAAATAATATCTAATTTAGAACGTTTTTATAAGAATAGTCTTTGTTTTTATGGCTTAAAAATTATTTATAATAAATTTCTTACTTGTGTGGAAATATTTTATTGCTAGGTTAACTTCAATCTATTTATCAGGTTATTTATCTTATGCCGTATATATCAACCTCTCTGGCTATTATTACCATCACTTAGTGGTAGGGATTGATTATATTTTTAATCTGCCAGATAAGCGGGTTTTTACGACGGTTTATCTGACATAAAATTATAGATAAGTAATAAAATATGTTTTCTAAACTTGAAGTAAATCTACATAGTCTATTATTAACTCAATTAATCACTGATATTGATCGTGCTATTACTGATAATAAATTTAATTTTTTTATTAATTTTTATACTGAGAATGGTACGTTAGTTATAACAGAAAACTTAAATATTTCAGGAAAACCAGAGCTAAAAAGTATTTATGTCAATTGCTGAGTTTTTTAATTACTCTCTTCATGTATATCAAGGTAGGTGAAAATTATTTTAGGTGAAGGTTGTGCGCTTGTTTTCGCTGAAACAGTTTTGAATACTAAAATGTCTAATGGTGCTGATTTTAATACAGTAAGAGAAGCAACTTATGTATTTAAATTAATTGATAATCGATGGCTTTGTGTTACCGATAATCCTTATGGCACTGATTTGTTAAAATCAACTTCAGATATCCGTTCGCATTTTTTGTATAAAAATAGTATCTGAGAAATCAACATTAGCGAACTATATAGAGAAAAGTGAGTTGATTAAAAATGCTTTAGCTGTACATATTGCAAATATTCTTAATGCGGGAAATAGCGTTATAATGGATTTTCCTACAAATACACCAAACCAACGTAGTTGGTTGAAATTATTAGCTGATAATACAAGAATGCCTTACTTATTTCATATACTGAAAATAGATAGTAATAAATGTAAGAAAAAATTATTACAGAGTAATCAACAAAATGGAAATCCATTTCAAGCAACAGAAGCTGAGTTTGATCTTATAACTCAGCATTTTTCTTATCCTGCGCCATCTGAAGGTTTAAACCAGAAAGAATATAGCGAATTTAAATAAACATAGTTTATTTTTCATATTAGCTCGTTAGGATAAACCCAAAAACCGAATTATCTTATAAGATCAACACCTAATAAAAGTACCACTTGTGGCACATTGACAGTATTATGTATAGAGTTAATGGATATGCAAAATAGATGCTATTCATAATAAAATAACGAGCGGAGAACATTATGAAGTATCGCCTGTGCGGTGTTGCTCTTTCAATTGCCTTACTTTCAGGATGTGCAAATACCCCTAATAATGGGGAAGGGCGTTCCGATCCATTGGAAGGATTTAACCGCCAGATGTTTGATTTTAACTATTATGTTTTAGATCCTTATATTTTGCGCCCAGTGGCTGTTGTTTGGCGTGATTATGTGCCGCCACCAGCACGTAATGGTTTATCTAATTTTTTAGGCAACCTTGAAGAACCTGCAAGTATGGTTAACAGCATATTACGTGGCGACTTTGAAAAAGGGGCTAAACACTTTGGCCGTTTCTGGATTAATACTGTTTTTGGCATTGGTGGTTTAATTGATGTCGCAGGTATGTCTAAAGAATCGATGGAAAAAGAAGTTCCAATGCGTTTTGGTAGCACTTTAGGCCATTATGGAATGGATTATGGCCCTTATGTTGTATTACCGGGCTATGGTAGTTTTACCGTTCGTGAAGAGGGGGGTGATTTAGCAGATGTTACTTACCCTATGCTTAGTTATCTTACATTTTGGATGTCTGCAGGAAAGTGGGCATTAGAAGGAATAGAAACTCGAGCCCAATTACTCGATTCAGATGCTATTTTGCAAAATTCATCAGATCCATATTTGATGATGCGCGAAGCTTATTTCCAACGAAATGACTTTATAGCAAATGGTGGAGAGTTAAAACCTAGTGATAATCCTAATGCGAAAGCTATTGAGGATGATCTGGATTCTATCGACTAAAATATTGTGTTTATGTTGATAAATAAAAAAATGGTCTTTTTCAAGACCATTTTTTTCGGGTAAAAATAAAAGAATAATTAGAAGCGATAGTTAAAGTTCATACCGTATAACCATGCTTTACCTGATGATTCAAATTCGTAAGCAGGTAATGGTAAGTCTTCAGATAATTTCTCTTTAATAGTGACTTTTTTGCCGTGCATGTAAGCTAAGCCTACATCAACAGACATATCTTTGTTAAATGCATAAGTTGTACCAGCACTTAGCCAGAAACGATCTTGGTCTGGAATAGAGATAGAACGTTTGTTCGCGGGGACTGGGCTATCATCAAAAGCAATACCAGTACGGAATGTCCAGTTGTCATCGTGATAATAGGTTGTACCTAAAGCCACACGCCATGCATCACGGAAACCTTCTTCTTTCTTAAACAGTTGTTGCCCATCACTTTTACGAGTTGCTTTTAATTCTTCAAAAGCACTCCAACTGGTATAAGCAAAGTTGTAGTGAACAGCCCATTTAGGTGCTACGCGGTGATAAGCGGCAAACTCCCAAACTTCAGGTAAATTAAGGTCTAGTTTACCTGCAACGGTTTGACCATCAGTACCTACAACGCCCATACCTTCAAGTTCAGGAATTGCACGTATATCACTTTGATATTCACCATCTTTAAATTTTACTTTTACTTTTGAACGATAAGTAAAGCTGATGCGGTTGCCTTCATCAAATTCATATAACAAACCCGCGTTCCAACCAAAGCCCCATGCATCGCCTTTTAATTGGGCGAAACGATCACTTGGAGACAAGCCAGATAAATAGCCACCTAGTTGTTCCATTCCTGGTCTTTGAGAAAGAGCACCGCCTAAAACTTTACCTGCTTCACCAACATGGCGAGTGATTTCAGCATCAGCATAAAGAGCGTTTAAGCCTAAACCAACACTGAATTGATTATTTACACGGTAACCAGCACTTAAGTTTAAGTTCATGGTTTTCAGATCTGTTTTACCGCCGATAAGACCTGCTGGATAGTCATTTTTAAAATCAGTCGCTAAACCAAAGTTGGTTGTGCCAGATGCACCAATTGCCCATTTATCATTGATAGGGGCAACAAAGTGAATGTTAGGAACTAGTGCACTTGGTGCAATATCGTCAGCACTTGTGTTTGTGCCAGTGAGGGGTGATTTACCTTTTATATCGACGCTTGGGTTAATATGAATAGCACCCACTGAAAATTCAGGGCGATCAAACATAGTGAGTGCCGCAGGGTTGCGGCTGCCTACACTGGCGTCATCGGCAATAACACCTTCCCCAGAAAACGCACGACCTAGTGCTGATGTAGAATATTCATTTAACTGAAAACCGGCAGCGCCTGCCTGAGAGGAGATTGTTCCTACAATGGCGGCTAGTGCTGTGCGAGTAAACAGGTTTTTACGGTTCATGACCTAAACCCTCATAATTTTTTTAAGTTAGTAACTTCTGATTAGAAGCGCTGGATTTTAGGTGCGGTTGTCGTTATGACAAATCAGACCAGTTGCTTAAGTATAAAGTTGAACACCACAAATGTTGCAAGTATATTTTATTAATATTGCGGTTTTGATTTCAAAATTGAGAAGTGATTAACACATTTTTCACAAGTTATGCCGATAAAGATGTTTTTGATTGTTAAATAAACAAAAGAATCAATTTTTTTTGTAAAAGTGTAAAATAATTTGAGCTAAAGCAGTTTATTTTATTTTTTTACGATTATGATAGATAATTAACACTTCTTTTGTTGGGAGAGTAAAATGGCAAACGCAATTAATCGTTGTAGTGCAGAAGAAACAGCTGCTTGCTGCTGTGTCGATGTGGGTACCATTATCGATAATAAAAACTGTACTGCTTCATACGAGCATATCTTTTCTGATAAAGCACAAGCTGAAGCAATGTTAGAGCAATTGAGTGCAAAAGCACGATCAATCGCTTCAGAACCTTGCCAAATAACGCATAAAATTTCTGAAGTTGATGGTGGCATTCAATTAGTTGCTGACTTCACTTTCTCTTGTGAAGCTGAAAACTTAATTTTCCAGTTGGGATTACGTTAATCCACTGAAAATAAATAAAACTAAGGCTGTTGATAATCAACAGCCTTTTTTATCCCTCGCTTATTACTCCTTATATAGTTCATCGTTATTTATTACTTCCTTTTACTATTACTTGTGGCTTTCAGGCATTTGAAAGAAATAATGCGTGCTAACTCCCAGTTCTCATAAATTGATGTTTCTGATAAGTGAAATTTTTGTTAACACTATTGTCAGGTCAGACCTCTTTGGTGTTGTGGGATCAATTTTTCAGGAGTCATTATGAAGTCATCAAATAACAGTGCTGTAAAAGATCGCATTGCTATTGTAAGTGGTTTACGTTTACCTTTTGCAAAACAAGCGACGGCATACAGAGGGATCCCTGCTGTTGAATTAGGGCGCACCGTTGTACAAGAGCTCGTTATTCGTAATGAAGTTCCACCCGAAATTATTGATCAACTGGTTTTTGGACAAGTTGTACAAATGCCAGAAGCCCCCAATATTGCCAGAGAAATTGTTCTTGGTGCGGGGTTAAGCGTTAAGACGGATGCTTATAGTGTCACCCGAGCCTGTGCTACAAGTTTTCAAGCAATTGCTAATGTTGCTGAAAGTATGTACGCAGGCCACGTTTCTGTTGGAATTGCTGGGGGAGCTGATTCATCTTCTGTTTTACCTATCGGTGTTAGTAAAAAGCTTGCTGATGTCTTGCTCAGTTTAAATAAAGCAAAAACATTAGGCCAAAAACTCAGTTATTTAAGCCAATTAAGGCCTCGTGATTTATTGCCCGTTGCTCCTGGTGTTGCTGAATATTCTACAGGGTTACGTATGGGAGATACTGCAGAGCAAATGGCGAAGACCTATCATATTTCTCGCGTAGCACAAGATGAATTAGCTCATCGTTCTCATCAACTTGCGGCTAAAGCATGGGAAATGGGAAAACTGAATGATGAAGTAATGACGGCATTTTTCCCTCCTTATAAAGAAGGTTTTCATCAAGATAACAATATCCGTAAAAATTCTGTATTAGACTCTTACGCCAAATTAAACCCTGCTTTTGATAGGCGTCATGGCAGTGTGACCGCAGCAAATAGCACACCACTTACTGATGGCGCAGCCGCAGTGTTGATGATGAAAGAATCTGTTGCTAAAAGTTTAGGTTATCAACCTTTAGGTTATCTTCGCAGTTATGCTTTCACGGCAATTGATGTGTGGAAAGATATGCTATTAGGGCCTTCTTATGCCACACCTTTAGCGCTTTCTAGAGCTGGACTTGCACTGAGTGATTTAACCTTAATTGATATGCATGAAGCCTTTGCTGCTCAAACTTTGAGTAACTTAACGCTATTTGGTAGTGAACGATTTGCCAAAGAACAGTTGGGACTATCTAAAGCAATTGGGGAAGTGGATATGGATAAATTCAACGTATTAGGTGGATCCATAGCTTATGGACATCCTTTTGCTGCAACAGGCGCAAGAATGGTTACACAGACACTACACGAGCTTAAACGCCGTGGCGGTGGATTTGGGTTAACGACGGCTTGTGCTGCTGGTGGATTGGGTGCTGCGATGATTTTGGAGGTGGAATAATGGACTTACAACAAACAAAACCAACCACACCAGAAAAACTGCCTGTTTTTCAATTTTCTGTACGCGCTGATAAAGTTGGTGTTATTAGTATTGATGTGGTTGGTGAAAAGGTTAATACCTTAAAAGCGGAATTTGTTGAACAGTTTCAAAACGTTTTAAAACAAGCGCAACAGCATTCAGGAGTAAAAGGATTAATTATTACATCTGGTAAGCCAGACTGTTTTATCGCAGGTGCTGATATATCAATGATTGCTGGGTGTAAAACAAAAGAAGAGGCAAGTGCTTTAGCTAAAGCAGGGCAAGATCTTTTTACTCAACTTGAAAACTATCCATTGCCTGTTGTCGCCGCCATTAATGGGGCATGTCTTGGTGGAGGACTTGAATTAGCCTTAGCATGTCATGGACGTATTTGTTCTGATAACAGTAAAACACGTTTAGGTTTGCCAGAAGTTCAACTTGGCTTATTGCCAGGTTCTGGTGGAACACAGCGATTGCCTCGTCTTATTGGCGTAACTGCTGCATTAGATTTAATTTTAACCGGTAAGCAAATCGATGCTAAACGTGCATTAAAACTAGGTATTGTGGATGATGTGGTATCTCAAGATATTCTATTAGATGTTGCCGCAAAATGGATTTTATCAGGCAAAAAAACACAGAAAAAACATTCAATACTTGAACAATTCTGGGCTAATACGACGTTAGGGCGAAATATTTTATTTGGACAAGCTAAAAAACGTATTTTAGCCAAAACTAAAGGACATTATCCAGCCGCTGAACGTATTTTGAATGTAATAGAGCGAGGGCTTGAAAAAGATATTCAAACAGGTTTTAAAGAAGAGTCAAATGCGTTTGGTGAATTAGCTATGACTCCTGTTTCATCCGCATTACGTCACCTTTTTTTTGCATCTACAGCATTAAAAAATGAAACGGGTTCTAATGAAAAAGCTGATATTTTACAGCATATCGGTATTCTAGGTGGTGGATTAATGGGCGGCGGTATTGCTTTTGTCACCGCGACAAAAGCACATTTACCTGTACGAATTAAAGATATAAGTGATAAAGGTATTGCTCAGGCTCTTAATTATAGTTGGAAAGCCCTTTCTTCAAAAGTGAAGAAAAGAAGATTACAACCTCGTGAACGTCAGCGTCAAATGGGGTTATTATCAGGCACATTAGATTACAGTGGTTTTCATCAATCTAATCTTGTCGTTGAGGCCGTGTTTGAAGATCTTACCTTAAAGCAAAGCATGGTGGCTGAAATTGAAAAAATAGGTGATGGGAAAATTATTTTTGCTTCTAACACATCATCTATACCTATCAGCAAGATTGCAGAAACAGCAAAATATCCAGAAAAAGTGATCGGGCTTCATTACTTTAGCCCTGTTGAAAAAATGCCCTTAGTTGAAGTGATCCCCCATGATCAAACAGATGAAAAGACTATTGCAACGACAGTTGCCTTTGCAAAAAAACAAGGAAAAGTCGCTATTGTTGTAGGCGATAAACCGGGTTTTTACGTTAATCGAATCCTTGCTCCTTATATTAGCGAAGCATTAACTTGTTTAGTTCAAGGTGAACCAATAGAAAATATTGATAAAGCATTAGTTCAGTTTGGTTTTCCTGTGGGGCCAATTCAATTGCTTGATGAAGTGGGCATTGATATAGCAACAAAAATCACTCCCATTTTAATTAATGCATTTGGTGAGCGATTTGCTTCACCATCAGCTGTAGACGCTATCATTGCTGATGATAGAAAAGGGCGTAAGAACGGTCGTGGTTTTTATCTTTATGCGCGTCATGGGTTACCATCGTTATTAAGCAAAACAAAAAAACGTTCTGATCCCACGATTTATCGATTATTGAATATTAAGCCAAAGAGCCAATTATCTGCATCCGAAATTACAGAACGTTGCTTATTACTTATGCTTAATGAATCAGTACGTTGTTTAGAAGAAAACATTATTAAACAACCGAGAGATGGTGATATTGGCGCTGTCTTTGGTATTGGATTTCCTCCTTTCTTTGGTGGCCCTTTCCGTTATATGGATAGTATGGGAACCACTAAAATTGTAGAAAAACTTAATCAGCTAGCAGAAAAACAGGGTGAAAAATATCGCCCTTGTGAACGATTAACTGAAATGGCTAAACGAAATGAGCGTTTTTATGATTAATTTATTTTCTATTTTTTCTCATTTTCTATAATAGTTAGAAAAAAGGCGCTAATGCGCCTTTTTTCTTTTCTCTTTTGAGTCAGATTAAGAATTGATGAATCTTTAATGGAAAAAAAAGCCAAAACTGTTAATTATAGTGAGATATGACAAAATAATTTTAAAAAAATGTATTAAAAACGATATTATTCAAAATAATATCCTGAAAAATAAATTCAATTTTTTAGATTAATGAGTGTCATTCAGCAAATTAAATAGCATGATTTCAAATTATGATATTCAATATCTTTTGCAGAAATATGTTAATTTACGTTGATTGAAAAACATTGTTGGGGCTAATTAAAGCCGTAATTACAAAAATAAAATAGGTTTAATAATTTACTATGCAAATTTTTATTATGCGCCACGGAGAAGCTGCAATTGATGCTGCAAGTGATGCTGTTCGTCCACTAACAGAGCGTGGGCAGCAAGAATCAATAAAAATGTCACAATGGATGACCCAGCAAAATAATCGAATTGATTATGTTCTCGTTAGCCCTTATTTACGTGCTCAACAAACATTTAATGCAGTAAAAAAAGGATTAGCATTACCTGATAAAGTTGAAACTGATGATGGGCTTATCCCTGGCGGTAATCCAGATCATGTTGCTCATTATCTACGTGCATTAGGTGATGCGGGCTATCAAAATATTTTGGTGATTTCACACTTACCTTTGGTGGGATATGTTGTTGCAGAGCTTTGTCCTTCAGTATGTGCGCCTATGTTTTCTACATCGACCATTGCTTGTGTAGATTTCGATCTTACTAAAGGCACTGGTTCACTATTGTGGCAAGTTTCTCCATCAACATTAAATCAGTAAGTTAGCTGTATAAAAGCGAGTATTTAAATCATCATACCTTGGTGTTTTATTGAAGATTAACGGCGTGCGATATCGTCATTTTCAACTAACAATAATAAGGCTGCATCGCCTCCCCATTCTTTAGGGGCTTGATGAAAAGCAATAACATCTGGGTGTTGAGCCAGCCAAAGAGGTGTTTGTTGTTTTAAAATATGTTTACCATGACCATGCATTATGCAAGCACAGTAAACATGTTCTCGTCTACATGCGGCAATTAATGCACCAATTTCTTGCTTAGCGATAAGTTGGGTAAGCCCATGTAAGTCTAAAAAGAACTCTGGTGCATAATCTCCTCTACGTAACTTTTTAAGTTCATAAGCATTTGCACCTTCTCGTAAATAGCGAGTTGGGCCATCAGTTGCTAAATTGGGCTGAAATTCATCAGAAAAATAATATGATGCATCAACTTGCTCTTGTTGTAGTCGTTCTACGGCATAATGCATAACTTTTTTACGTTTAGGTGAATGTATTATTTTATCTTGTTGTAATTTTTTGGTGCCTTTCACCATTTCTTTAAATAGCGCTAAATCAGAGGGTTGTAGTGTCAATTTTTTGTTCATTTTTTTTCGGTTCTTCATAGTGTTATCTATTTTATAAAACAATAGTACATGAAATAGAAGAAGATATAAAAAAGTTATACGCTAAAATTTTGCACAAAAAAAGGCAGGGAATTTACCCTGCCGAAATAGTCACATAGCTAGCAAATATGAGATGTCTGATAAATATATACTAGGTTTATTGAGTTATCTGTACATAAAGCAAATCGATTATTTGATTCTGTTGATTCAAATTATGGCGAAAACACGCTTTTTTGATACTGTAAATCGCATTGATTTTCTTATATTAGTGCTAAATGACAGAATATAAGTGAAACAAAAATAAAAAAGTGTTATTGGCGTATCTTGTTACTATGTAAATAAACGCTATTTAAAGTATGGTTGATATTTTTATATTTTCTAATAAAAGTGGGATTTTTAGCCTATTCATCCAGATTTAATCAAAATTATTTGTTTATTGGTTGCACATCGTCTTTATCTTAACATTTAAATCTATTGGGCTTTTTTAAGTGAGTGATCTGATGAAATGAATGCGATCAAGATGTATTTTTTTCTCATTCACCGCTGATTTATCATCATCTTCATGGCAAACTACATACTTTCCATTTATTCAGAGGACAACGGTTTTGGATATCACAACAAAAGAAGAAGCGATAGCTGATTTAAGCACGATCCTAGATATGTTACGCTGGGCTATGAGTCAATTTAACTCATCTGATATTTATTATGGTCACGGCACAGACAACGCTTGGGATGAAGCATTACAGCTAGTATTGCCTACGCTTTCACTTCCTTTGGATGTACCAGACTCCTTACTATCAACACGCCTAACAACCTCTGAAAAAACAGCGATTATTGAGCTGATTGAAAATCGAATTGAGCAAAAGATCCCTGTTCCTTATTTAACGAATAGTGCATGGTTCTGCGGGCATGAATTTTATGTTGATGAACGCGTACTTATTCCTCGTTCACCTATTGGTGAACTTATCAATAATCATTTTGATGGATTAATTCAAAATGAACCGACACGTATTTTAGATTTATGTACAGGTAGTGGATGTATTGCCATTGCTTGCGCTTATGAATTTGAAGAAGCTGAAGTCGATGCGGTTGATATATCTGAAGATGCTTTAGAAGTAGCTCAATTTAATATCGAAAATCATGGATTAATTCATCGTGTCTATCCAATGCAGTCTGATTTATTTAGTGAAATAGTACCGACACCTTACGATATTATTGTCACTAATCCGCCGTATGTTGATGCTGAAGATATGGGTGATTTACCAGATGAATATCATATCGAGCCAGAATTAGCATTAGCTTCAGGTCTTGATGGTCTTGATATTACGCGTCAAATCTTATTAAACGCACCGAACTATCTTAGTGAAAAAGGTATTTTAGTGTGTGAAGTTGGAAATAGTATGGTGCATCTTATCGAGCAATTCCCAGAAGTTCCTTTTACGTGGCTTGAGTTTGAAAATGGTGGTTTAGGTGTCTTTATGCTGACACGTGAACAGCTAGTAGAATATTCAGACAGTTTTTCAACGGATAAACGTTGATGTAATAGTTTCTAAGCGTTAGATTGTTATTCTTACAATAACATAATGATAACATCACACAGCTCAAGACAGGAATAACGGGATGGCAGGAAACAGTATCGGACAATTGTTTAGAGTGACTACCTTTGGTGAGTCACATGGTATAGCACTCGGATGTATTGTTGATGGTGTACCACCAGGATTACCATTAACAGAAGCTGATTTACAAGGTGATCTGGATAGACGACGTCCGGGCACTTCTCGCTATACGACGCAGCGCCGTGAGCCTGATCAGGTTCGTATTTTATCAGGTGTTTTTAATGGTGTAACAACGGGTACCAGCATTGGTTTATTGATTGAAAACACTGACCAACGCTCCCAAGATTACAGTGAAATTAAAGATGTTTTTCGCCCAGGACATGCCGATTATACTTATGAACAAAAGTATGGTTTACGTGATTACCGAGGTGGTGGACGCTCTTCAGCTCGTGAAACTGCGATGCGTGTTGCCGCAGGTGCGATAGCAAAAAAATATCTTAAAGATAAATTTGGTATTGAAATTCGTGGTTGCTTAACACAATTAGGTCCTATTGAATGCGATATTGTTGATTGGTCTATTGTTGAAACCAATCCCTTCTTCTGTCCTGATCCTGCTCGTTTAGATGCACTTGATGAATATATGAGGGCATTAAAAAAAGAAGGGAATTCTATAGGTGCAAAAGTTACCGTTATTGCTGATGGTGTGCCAGCTGGATTTGGTGAACCGGTGTTTGATCGCTTAGATGCCGATCTCGCTCATGCTTTAATGAGTATTAATGCAGTTAAAGGTATTGAGATTGGTGATGGCTTTGGTGTAGTTACCCTTAAAGGTACCGAAAACCGTGATGAAATTACTAAAGAAGGCTTTAGCAGCAATCATGCTGGAGGTATTTTAGGCGGAATTAGTAGTGGTCAGCCAATTGTTGCACATATCGCATTAAAACCAACATCAAGCATTACCATTGCAGGTAAAACAATTAATCGCGATGGTGAAGAAGTTGAAATGATAACTAAAGGTCGTCACGATCCTTGTGTTGGTATCCGAGCTATTCCGATAGCTGAGGCCATGATGGCTATCGTATTGCTGGATCATGCATTACGTCAGCGTGGTCAATGTGGCGATGTAACGTCACCATTAATGCAGTGGTAATTATAAATAGCTTAATCCACATAGTTATTGGTTGTGTGGATTAACTTTTTAACTAGCAAGTTTATATTTTTATAGGTGTGGGCGCCTAAATTTATTATGCCCAGATCGTGTTGCTATCCTTTTTTCTCATAATGTATGTTGTAGCAACACGTACCCTTCATCTCTGATTAATTCGGATAGATAAATGGATTGGCTATTTTCAGAGGGCATCTACCTTCTTCTGTTTTTTGTTGCTGTTATTGCAGGATTTATTGATTCTATTGCTGGTGGTGGCGGGCTTATTACTATTCCTGCATTACTTTCAGTAGGAATATCGCCAGTACAAGCGCTAGCGACGAATAAATTGCAATCTGTTGGTGGCTCTTTTTCGGCAACACTTTATTTTATACGCCGACGAGTTATTGATTTAAAAGCACAGCGATTTGCCATTTTAATGACCTTTTTAGGTGCTGTTTCGGGTGCAATGCTGGTGCAGTTTATTAACCCTCAGCTTCTCAAACAGTTTCTTCCTATTTTAATCATTGCGATAGGTCTTTATTTTTTATTCACGCCCTCTATTGGTGCTCAAGATAGTAAACAGCGCTTAGGTTATTATGCTTTTGGCGCATTATTAGGCGGTGGAGTTGGTTTTTATGATGGTATTTTTGGCCCCGGTGCAGGCTCTTTTTTCGCATTAGGCTATGTCACATTGCTGGGGTATAACCTGTCAAAAGCCACAGCACATGCGAAACTGCTCAACTTTACTTCTAATTTTGGCTCTTTACTCTTTTTTATTATTGGTGGACAAGTTTTGTGGACGATAGGGCTTGTTATGCTCTGTGGTCAATTTATTGGCGCGCGTATTGGTGCTGGTTTGGTTCTAACAAAAGGACAAAAATTAATAAGACCCATGTTGGTCATTATCTCCTTTTTGATGAGTATCAAACTTATTCATGATAATCATGGCGATACTATTGCACTTTGGTTCTCTGCGCTTTTTAAATAGGAATAAATGGTTTTTAAATGTCAGAACATCATTATCAACAGTTAATTGATATATTTAATCAATGCTTTAGCGATAGCTATCAAACCCGTTTAGTTATAGGGGATGATGAACCTATATATTTGCCAATAAGCGAAGAGTGCCCTTATCATCAAGTTGTTTTTGCTCATGGTTTTTACGCTAGCGCATTACATGAAATATCACATTGGTGTATTGCAGGAGAAAAGCGTCGTCAGCAAGTTGACTATGGTTATTGGTATTGTCCTGATGGGCGAGATGCGAAAACTCAAGGACAATTTGAAGTTGTTGAAATAAAACCACAAGCATTAGATTGGTTATTTTGCCAAGCCGCTGGTTATCCTTTTAATGTCAGTTGTGACAATTTAGAAGGCGATTTTGAGCCTGATCGCTATGAGTTTAGAAACAAAGTAAGAGAGCAGGTTCTTAGTTATTTACGCGAGAAAAACATACCGCCTCGTGCGCAGCTATTTATTAATGCGTTACATTTGTTTTACAATACGCCGGAATTAACTGAAGCGCAGTTCCCTTATCAGGAAAATCCTTTAGTTATTTAAGGGTGTTGAGCCTAATTATTAGCCAATATCCGTTGCGAAGGTTTTGCCCAAATAGGGCGGAGTCTGAAGTAATAAGGTTGCTATGTCATTCTTATAGGCATGAAAAATAGATAAGAAAACGAATATAGCAACATTATATATTGAGGATAAATAATGCTTTCTGAGTATGAAACGTACTTATTAGACCAAATAGATAGTCGTGTTGAACATGCTACTGATGATGAATTATTTGCAGGTGGATACCTACAAGGCCACATTACATTAGCCGTGGCTGAGTTAGAGCAAGAAAACAACATGCAATTAGAAGCGCTGAGAGTGCGTGTAGAAGAGAGTATTGAAAAGGCAATTAAGGCTGGTGAACTTTCTCCTCCTGATCAGGTTTTAGTTATATCAACATGGCGTGATTTAGTTAACTCAATTAATTAATTTAAGCTATCTTTTAAAAGAGCAACCGACATTGTTCGGTTGTTTTTCTTTCTTAAGTACATATTAAAAATATGAGTAATTAAGTCATATTTAGGACATTTGATGTTGAAATGGATGAATTTTTAGACAAAAATTGATCCTAACTATTTATCAATTGTTTTTATTTGATTTTTCAAAGTCTATGTATCTCTAAATGATTGAGCATAATAATGCTATCTTTTGTAACGCCTTGCCATTTCTGTAAAATTACTTTTAAATGTTTTTAGGAATGTTTCTCGGGATGCAAATGATTTGCATAGAATATTTATGATAAGGATAACGATACGATGAAAAATTTCTTTAAAGTAGGCTTACTTACAGGCGCGGTATTTATTTTATCAGCTTGCGACCAACTCGATTTAGATAATAAAAAAAATAAATTTTATTACAGTAATCCTAGCGAAAGCCTGATTAGTTTTAATGTTGATGGTAAAGACTACCAAATAGAACCGGGTAAAAATGGTTATTTAACATTATTACCAGGCGAACACAGTTTGCAAGATAGTGCCGGCAATAAATCCACTTTTATGGTTTATGATAATAATAACGGTGGCATATTAAACCCTGACAACTTTATGTATTATCGTTTATCTGAAGTTTATGCGGTAAAAGGGCAATCAGATAAATTTAAACCTACTGATTATAAAGTCATTATTAATGGCTTCCAGCTAGAAATGCCGTTGCAAAGTACCAATGCGACATTAATCGATGGTAATGTGTTTAAATGTACTTATGCTTTAGGTGAAGCATTTCCAGCTGAAATTCGAAGCAGTAACAAAAATAATGATGGTAATATAAAAAATAAATGTTTTGATAAGCCTGAAATTGTTAATTATTTTCTTACTGATTACGCTGAAAATTTGCAGCCTCTGTCTAAAGAAGATGAATACAGCGATTCAGTAAATATTAATATAGATTATACCTTACCATTACCTGAATTTACTGATCCTGATATTCAGGCCGAGGCTGAAAAATTAACGGCCTTATTAAATCAAATAAACGAAAGTAGCGATCCTAAAATTCATGACAAATTAAAAGAAAAACTCCATGAAAGTATGGTTAATTTATCTAAAGCTTATGGTGAAAGAGTTGTCACATCATCGGTTGAAGATAATAAATACTACAATCGATTTATAGAAGAAAGTGGTGTTTTTCAATCTTATGGTATTTTACCTAGAGAATAATTATTCTCTTAATAAGTTCACTTTCAAAGCCATCCTATTGGGTGGCTTTTTACATGCGCTGAAATATATATTACTGGAAAATAATAATGAAAAATAAACACATCAGATTACGACAAACACAACCTAGCGACGCAATTATATTACCTGAAATTGAGAAATCAGCAGGGCAGCTTTTTGCTACATTAGAAGACTTAAGTTGGATCAGTGAACATGGTGTACAGAATGTTGAAAGCCATTTGAAATTTATTGAAAAACAGTCACATTGGGTTGCTGTTAATGAAAGTAATAAACTGGTTGGTTTTATTATGACGCAAGCATTACCCGAAAGTTTGTTTATTCATGAGCTATCTGTCAGTAAAGAATGGCAAAACCAAGGGATTGGTAAATTATTAATTCAACACGTTATTGATAAAGCTAAAGAAAAACAATTTTCTGCAGTAACTCTGACTACATTTCGTCATGTGCTCTGGAATGCGCCTTTTTATCAGCGATTCGGTTTTGTTATTTTGCCAAATAACGAAATCCCAGCATCATTACAAGAGATTTTAATGCATGAAGTGACTGAGGGTGGTTTTGCACCAGAAACACGCTGTGCGATGAAGTTTGATATTTCAAGGTAAAGATAGCTAAGATTAAACTAGGTTATTTAATCGACTTATTACTCAATCAGCAAAGGTAACGACAATATAGTTACCTTAATTAGGTAATGCGAATAAACAGACTGATGATCCCCAATTTCCATGTTCACAGTTAATCTGTTTTCTCCCATAATTATTCATAAAATTAAGTAAACTATCACCTGAGTTAAAATAAATAATATTAGTATTCGGCTGATCACTTATCGATATATGCGGAATAAACATATCGGCCATAGTGCGTTTTACAAAGCTAACACTTAGGGATGAAGAGACATAACTTTGAGAGGTCAACCAATCAATACCAGTTGAAAGTGAGGTTACTTGTGACGAAACGGCTGCACCTAACACCATTAATATCCATCCATTAGAGTTTTGCATTTCAATTGAAAATGGATAGGCAATCATATTGTAGTGAGCTTGATGTAAATCTTGACGTTTTTGTCGATTAGTTAGTGTTGTGAGTAGCCTTTCTTGTAAATCAAAAGAGAAGTGCAGTGTTGCTACAGTATTTTCTGATAAATCATCATCAAGAAATTGATATAGTCCTTGAATATATAAATTCGACCGATCTGTGCCACATTCATTAAGATTATGGTAAACACGCCAATGGCCAGTTAATGTTTTTACCGCATAAGCGCCATGAGAAAATGTTAAGCCATAATCAGATAAAGATTGCCCTTGGCGAAAAAGGGCTATAACGCGATCACCACTGTTATCAAGCAATTGTCGTAAAACTTTAGCTTGTTCAGTTCGTAATGCGATATCTTGAGGTGTTGATAATGTTCTATCAGCACAATTATGGCTACTAGCATAGGAAAAAGTAGTTATGTTCAAGCTAATAAGCAAAACAATTATTCTGATTTGATTTGATCTCATATCAATTAAGTTTTTCTTGATGAGAAAGTGAGCTATCATCTTGTGTCACAATATGAGAAATAATGGTATCGCCTTTCTTTAAATATGCACCAGCGCCTTTTTCAACGGGTTCAAGTGTCAGTTTATCATCAGGTTTAATTGGATTTTTTTCTAACACATCAGCAGGAACAATTATTTCGACATCTTCCCCTTTTTCTGTTTTTGCTTTAATCATTTTTTCATCAGGTTTATTACTTTTCTCAACAGAAATTTGTACCAATATAACAGGCAACGCAATTGGCGATAACAGGATCCCACTGACAAGGGCTGAACTTCCTACACTACTTGCTACACTCATTACAGAATAAATTTCACCTTCTGAATGATTACCGGCTAAGGCGGGTAATGAGATAAGTGCTATTGATCCAATAAGTAATGATGAAAGTGTGTTTTTCATTGTATATCCCTATTAAGTAGTAAATATGAATGAAATGTATTTTTTAGCACTAGCAATAATAAATATATAACTTAATCAATTGGTTATGGTTTTCACTGGGCGCCATTAATAAAATATTAATCAATAATTCTACTGTTTTGTTTCAATTGGTTTTCCTCGTAATAAAGGTCTTACCCAAAAACGATTAGGGTGTAATGCATGTAAGATTTTATCTTCAACAGGAAAAGGTTCATCAAAAATTTGGCTTGCTAAAATTTCAGCGGATAAAGGCGCTGAACATAAACCTCGTGAACCTAATGCGCTAAAAATATACAGTTGATGAAAAGCAGGGGCGAGTGATGGTGTTATTTTTCGACGTTTAAATCGGTCTAAGTGTTTATATTCTATAACTAACCGCTCAAAGTCAGGCACTTCACCTAAAAGTGGAAGATGATCTCGAATAGTACAACGAATACCTACACGTGCTTGATTTTGGCTAAAATCAACGTCTTGAGTCCATTTGGCTTTTGATAAACAGTGAGTAAGATGCCATTTGTTATCTTCTTGCTCTTGATGAGAAACATCTAAATCTAATTTATCTCGACGAAAACTCGCACCCACACAATGTAAATTATCTTGAGTATCAACAGGTGTAAAGTAGCCGTCATAACATAATACTGTTTTGAGTTTTGATAGATTTTTTGTGGTTGGGATATGACTTACTTGACCACGTACTGCACTAATGGGAAATTTAGCACTTTGGCTAAAATCAGTGATATGTTGCCCATTGGCTAAGATAATGCAGTCATGTTGAGCTATACATTGAGAACAGCCATCACTATTTTGCTGATTAATGATCAAATTCCAACCTGTATCATCTTTTTCTATTTGTGTTACTTGATGCTTGAATAAACAGGTGGCGCCTAATCGTTTAGCAAAAAGCAACGCATTAGTGGTTAATTCAGTCGGTGAAAGCCAACCTGCTTGTGGATAAAATAGTCCATCACTATTAATATCAAGCCCGCATAATGCATTTATTTCTTCTTTTGAAAGATAGCGAGCAAGATGAGTAAAAGGCTGAGAGTAATTAATTATACGTTCCGCTTTTTTACGTACTTTATCGCTATAAATAATTTGAGCAACGCCAGATGATTGATAAGTAAATGCTACGCCAGCTTGGTTTAATTGCTTGTAATAGCGATGAGAAAATAGAAAGGCCTGAGTGAAAAATTGTTCTAACTCATCTGATTTACCATTAAGTAATGGATATAAAACGCCTTGTCTATTACCTGATGCATTGGCTGCTGGTTGTGGATCTTTACAATAAATAGTCACCTTAGCTCCTCTTCTTAAACAACAAAGAGCCATTAAAGCACTAGCAACTCCACCACCAATAATGGCGATATCTTTATGTTCTGTTGCACTTGGCCGCGCATAGTAGGGAATAAATTCAGTAGCGGGAGGATGAGGAAATATGCCGGTAAGCATCTCTCTTTTTTCACCAAATCCTTTTACTTTTTTGATTTCAAAACCGACATTTTGTAATCCGCGTCTTACAAAACCAGCAACAGTAAAGGTGGCGAAAGTTCCGTTTTCTCGCATTGAATCAGCCATCGCTTGAAATAGAGTATCACTCCACATTTGTGGGTTTTTAGAAGGCGCAAAGCCATCAAGAAACCATGCATCAATTTTGTTGTGAAGTGCTTGGCGAGTTTGTGGTAAAAGTGTGTTGATATCACCAAACCATAAATCAAGAGTAATCGTACCTTCAGCAAGAATAATACGATGACAACCCGCAACAGGCTCTGGCCATTGAGAACATAGCTCCTGTGAGTATTTTTCAAGTTCATGCCAGTGATTATGAGCAGAGTTCAAATCGTGTTTAGTTAGCGGAAATTGCTCAAAACTAACATAATGTAAACGTTGTAGTTTTGCGTTGGGTGTTGCTTGACGAAATTGCTCAAATGCTTGCCAAAGAGTAAGAAAGTTTAGCCCAGTACCAAAACCCGTTTCTGCAATAACGCACTCAGAGCGTACATGTGTACCAAAACGTGCTGGAAAATGATTTCCTTGTAAGAACACATGTCGAGCTTCTTCTAAGCCATCTTGATTTGAAAAATAAATATCTCCAAATTGTTCTGAGATGGGGGTTCCTAGCTCATTCCAACTTAGGGATGCGGTATTGATAGGGGTATTTTTCACGGAACTGCCTGTATTTCTCGAAAAAATTATTAGGTATCTTAGCGCTGTTCTATAGGTTGTTCCAGCCGTTAACGGCACCACTATTTTTCTCGTTATCTTTATTTTTGTAAAAAAGCCCCTGATCGGACTTGTTCAGCGTACAAGTGTACGCTAAAGTGCTACTTAGAAATCCCGCAGCTACAACTATTATTGTAAAGAGGTATAAATGAAGCGCGCAGTGATCACGGGTCTGGGTATTGTTTCGAGCATTGGTAATAACCAGAAAGAAGTGCTGGATTCTTTAAAAGAAGGTCGTTCCGGGATAACTTTCTCCGAAGAATTTAAAGAGATGGGGCTTCGTAGCCACATTTGGGGCAACGTTAAGCTTGATACTGAAGGTCTTATTGACCGTAAAATCCGCCGTTTTATGAGCGACGCATCAGTTTATGCCTATTTATCTATGCAAGAAGCGATAGCAGACTCTGGCTTAAGTGAAGACCAAGTTTCTAATATTCGCTCTGGCTTAGTTGTAGGTTCAGGCGGTGGCTCTCCTCGTAACCAAGTTTTAGGTTCAGATGGTATGAGAGCTAAAGGTCTACGTGGTGTAGGTCCTTATATGGTAACTCGTGCTATGGCATCAGGTGTTTCTGCTTGTTTAGCAACTCCTTTTAAAATTAAAGGTGTTAACTATTCAATTAGCTCAGCATGTTCAACATCAGCACACTGTATTGGTCATGCGGTTGAACTTATCCAGTTAGGCAAACAAGATGTTGTTTTTGCTGGTGGTGGCGAAGAGTTAAGTTGGGAAATGACCTGTGAATTTGACGCAATGGGTGCTCTTTCAACAAAATATAACGACACACCCGCTAAAGCTTCACGTACATACGATAAAAACCGTGATGGTTTTGTTATTGCTGGCGGTGGCGGTATCGTTGTGGTTGAAGAATTAGAACATGCATTGGCGCGTGGCGCACATATTTATGCTGAGGTTGTCGGCTATGGCGCGACTTCAGATGGTGCGGATATGGTTGCACCTTCTGGTGAAGGCGCAGTGCGTTGTATGCAAATGGCAATGCAAGATATTGACCATGTTGATTATATTAATACTCATGGTACATCAACACCCGTTGGTGACTTAAAAGAGCTGGAAGCAATTACTGAAGTGTTTGGTTCTAAAACCCCAGCAATTTCTGCCACAAAAGCAATGACAGGTCACTCATTAGGTGCAGCTGGTGTTCATGAAGCTATTTATAGCTTACTGATGTTAGAGCATAGCTTTATTGCACCAAGCATTAATATTGAAGATCTAGATGATAAAGCTAAGGGTATGAATATTATCACTAAACCTACAGAACAGAAACTTGAAACAGTGATGTCAAACAGCTTCGGTTTTGGTGGTACTAATGCTTCGTTAGTAATGAGTAAATATAAGAACTAGTTAATAATACTTATATTAAATATTAAAAAAGCAGACTTTATTTTATAAAATCTGCTTTTTTTATGCAAAAATAATAAAATAATTTAATTCGATAGTCTGAATAAAGATATTTTCAAATAAAAACTATTATAAAACGACCCTTTAACGGAATGATAAAAATAACAAAACAAATAATTGCTTAGTTTATTATTCTAAATTAATAGACTAAATGAACGACATATGTTTATAAAAAAATAAAGAATTTATTTCTATTCAATCGTTTAATTTAATTTTAATGATAATAATTAAATGTATTGTTTTATATGTATTTAGGTTAACAAAGTTATCAATAACTAAAGAATTGAACATGAAAAATTGATCTGGGTTATTTAATATTAATAAAGTAGAAGCTATTTAATATGAAAGTTGATAGTGTCTGTCCCTGGATACTTGTATTACTTTTATATTTTACACTTTGATTCTAATGTTAGTTTAGCACTATCTAAACTAACATTATGAAGTGACCGGCTAATTATTTAGCCGGCATTTTTTTATTATTGTCTTTTTGACATTGACTCACATCTCCTGATGACAATCTGCTTTTTTATTTGCAGACTGACGTCGGAAATTCAGAGGTGTTCGCAGTTGCTGAACTAAAATTACACCAAGTAAAACTATTCCACCCCCGACTAAATGATAGCTATGCATCTCTTCTCCCAAAAAGCTAATTGCGATCATTGCAGTAAATAGTGGCATTAAATTCATAAAGATTGAGGTAGTGTTAGCACCTAATTTCATTACACCTAAAATCCACAAATAAGGTGCAAGAATGGATGCGCCAATACCGGCAAATGCAACTAACCCGATATTATCTTTTGTTAAAGCAACACTCTCGGCCATAAAAAAGTTAGGTAATAATAACAAAACACCAAAGGCAATTTGAACATAAAGCGATTGCCAACTTGGTAATGGAATAGACCAACGTTTTGTTAATACGCCATATAACGCATAAGAGGCAGAAGCAATAAACATCATTAATTCGCCATAACCTAATCCTTGAGAAAGCAAGTGAGAAGGTTCTCCTCGGCTAATTAACCAAACTAAACCACCAATAGAAAGTAATGTACCTAATAAAATTCCGACAGTTGGAATAATACGTAATAAAAAAATACTAATTACAACAGTTAGCAAAGGAATAAGTGAATTTAATATTCCCATAAAAGTTGCACTAACATAATGAGCAGCATAATAAGCAAGGCTTTGGTACATCACCATACCTAATGCGCCCAATATAAATAATTTCCACCAATACTGTTTTACGGCTTTACGATGATGCCAAACAGGCATAATAAGAAAAGGCGTCATTATTAAAAAGGCAAGGAACCAGCGATAAAAAGAAATAGCCGCAGGATCAATCACAGAAGCTGCTGCTTTATTAACAACGGCATTAATAGACCAAATCAGTACCGCTAGAAGCGGAAAAATCGCATTTTTCATTATTCTCACATCTATTTTTAAACCAGATGGCTATTGTATGCTTGTCTGATTAGATATATATAATGAAAACCAGACAACCTATAAGCCAATAAAGACAACATGACAGGAGAACAATATAAAGATGACAATAGAACAACAAATGCAATGGTTGCTCTCTGATCCTGACACAGTTCGATTTCGTGATGAGCAATTATTGGCAGAAACAGAGTTTCATTACCATCAGCATGATTTCGGACAATTATTATATGTTGTTTCTGGTGTGATGGATCTCGAAGCAGGGGGCCAGCGTTTTTTAGCCCCTCCTGAATTTAGTGTTTGGATCCCAGAAAAAGTAGGACATGCAAGTTATAATAAAAAAACTTTGTCGTTTAAAGTGTTAGATGTTTCTCCTGCGTGGTCTAAAGGATTATTGGACAAGCCTTGTCTTATTCAATTAAGCCCCATTTTCTCAACGATCTTTTCTGATTTTTTTCATCGAGGTGTGTGTAAACCTCATACGGAAGAAGATTTTCGCTTAGCTCAGGTACTTATTGATCAATTAAAAGCGGCTCCTATTCATCACACGTATTTACCTTCCTCAAAAGATAAATTATTAGCACCAATATTAGCCGCATTAGAGCAAGAACCGGCTAATAATACCTCATTAGAACAGTGGGCAAAAAAACGCTATACCTCAGAAAGGACGCTTTCACGGCGTTGTCAGCAAGAATTAGGTATGTCATTTAGCGAGTGGCGTAAGCGTTTAAGATTTTTACATGCGATTTCTTTATTAGAGCAGGGAAAAAGTGTCAATGAGGTTGCTTTTGATGTGGGTTATAGTTCGTCTTCTTCATTTATTGCAATGTTTCAACAATTTGCAGGAACAACGCCAGAGCGTTTTCGTCGATTACCAAATTGTTAAGACTTCTTTTCATATATTTACTTAAAATATGGGCAGATCTCATCAGCAATAATAGGCTTTGCTTTCAATAAGTGGCAAAATAGGCCGCTTAAATTTATTTTTTGTATGTGTTGTTTCATATGTATTGTTTAATTCATATTGTTTAATTCATATTGTTTAACACATATCTATTTTCCACAAATTGTTTACACAAATAAATATCAAATCAGTGAGATAAAACCGTGAAAATTCTGGTTGATGAAAACATGCCTTATGCGGAACAACTCTTTCGCCAATTAGGTGAAGTAAAAGCGGTTCCCGGTCGTCCTTTACCAGCCGATGAACTGAATGACACCGATGCGTTAATGGTGAGATCGATTACTAAAGTCAATGAATCTCTATTATCAGGCAAGCCAGTTAAATTTGTTGGAACGGCAACTGCAGGTTTTGATCATGTTGATTTAGCATGGTTAAAGCAACAACAAATCGGTTTTTCATCCGCTCCCGGTTGTAACGCAATTGCTGTTGTTGAATATGTTTTTTCTGCATTAATGGTACTTGCAGAGCAAGACGGTTTTCAATTAACCGATAAAACGGTGGGCATTGTTGGTGTTGGTAATGTAGGGGGGCGATTAGCAAAACGACTGCGCTCACTTGGTGTAAATGTACTGCTTTGTGATCCACCCAGAGCAGATAATGGTGATGATGAAACTTTCTATCCATTAGAAACGTTACTTAATGAGGCGGATATCCTAACTTTCCACACGCCTCTCAATAAATCAGGCCCTTATACTAGTTATCATTTAATTAATGAGAGCAATCTCGAAAAATTACCAGAAGGCTGCATTTTAGTTAATGCAAGTCGTGGTGAAGTTGTTGATAATCAAGCTCTACTTTCTGTACTTGAGCGTGGTAAAGCATTACGTGTGGTGTTAGATGTCTGGGAGCCAGAGCCAGATCTCTCTTTAGCGTTGCTTGATAAAATTGCTATAGCAACCCCTCATATTGCAGGTTACACCTTAGAGGGCAAGGCACGAGGAACGACACAAGTTTATGAAGCTTATTGTGATTTTATTGGTCAACCACAACATGTTGAGTTATCAACATTATTACCGGTACCCATAATTTCAACAATTTCTGTACAAGGTGAGTTAACGCAATCATTACTCAAACAACTTATTCACCTTGTTTATGATGTGCGTCGTGATGATGCACCATTACGTCAAGTTGCAGGTATAAAAGGCGAGTTTGATAAATTGCGTAAGTTTTATCCTGTACGTCGCGAGTGGTCTTCATTACAGGTTATTTGCGATAATGAAACAACGGCTAACACACTTAACGCCATTGGTTTTAATGCAAAATACCAGTAAGCGACATCATTTTTAACATTTTATTGTATTGGAGGAGATCTCATGGGAGACGGTTGGAATATTGCGCTTGTTGGTGCAACTGGCTCGGTTGGTGAAGCTATTATCGAACTTTTACAAGAACGCGAATTTCCGATAGGAGAGTTTACGGCTATTGCGAGTGAAGACAGCATCGGAAAGGTTTTGCGAGTAAATGGTAAAAGTGTTTCTGTGCAAGGGATCCATAATATTGAGTGGGCTGATGTGCAATTGGCATTTTTTGCAGCGCCAGTTGAGATTAGTGCGCAGTATGCACAACAAGCTGCTGACTCAGGTTGTATCGTTATTGATTGTAGTGGCGTATTTGCAATGGATTGGGATGTGCCTCTTGTTGTTCCTGGTGTTAATAACTCGATGCTAGGGGAATATCGCACTCGTAATATTGTCGCTGTCGCCGATAGCATGGTTTGTCAATTATTACGTGCCATTAACCCATTAACTGAATCTGCTGGTTTGACTCGCCTAAATGTCACTAATTTAATGTCTGTTTCTCGTTTTGGAAAACAAGCTGTTGATGAGTTAGCAGGACAAAGTGCTCGTTTATTAAATGGTATTCCAGCTGAATTAAGTCACTTTAGTAAACAGCTAGCATTTAATATTTTACCATTAATGGTTGATAACGAAGGCTCTATCAAAGAAGAGCGTCTAATGGTCGATCAGATACGTAAGGTATTACAAGATGAAGGTTTACCTATATCTGTGACTTCATTACAAGCACCTGTTTTTTACGGTAATGCACAAGCTGTGCAACTAGAAACTACACGCCCTATGGGAAGTGATGAAGCACGTGAAACACTACAAGAAAGTGATGATTTAAACATCAGTGATGAAAATGATTTTCCAACACAAGTGACGGATGCTTCTGGTAATACAAGCTTAAATTTAGGCTGTTTCCGCAATGATTATGGTGTGCCTGAAGCACTACAATTTTGGTCAGTTGCTGATAACGTACGCTTTGGTGGTGCATTAATGGCAGTAGAAATTGCAGAAAAATTAATGCAGGAGCAGTTTTACTAATGAACGCTGAAGTAACAGCACAGCCTGTTATCAATACGCAAGTAACCCCCTTAAAGCTGGCTTTAGGGGTTGAGTATGATGGTAGTCATTATTATGGCTGGCAACGACAAAACGAAGTACGTAGTGTGCAAGAGCGGTTAGAAAAGGCGCTTTCTCAAGTAGCAAACGAGCCTATATCGGTTTTTTGTGCTGGCAGAACAGATGCGGGAGTTCATGCAACAGGGCAAGTTGTTCATTTTGAAACAACCGCTCATCGTAAAGATGCAGCATGGACAATGGGCGTTAATACTCATTTACCTAGCGATATTGCTGTGCGTTGGGTAAAAAATGTTGCTGATGATTTTCATGCTCGTTTTAGTGCAACGGCAAGGCGTTATCGATATGTGATTTTTAATCATCGTTATCGTCCTGCAATATTGTCAGCAGGGGTTACACATTTTCATTATCCATTAGATGAAAAGCGTATGCATCAAGCAGCACAGTGCTTATTAGGCGAAAATGATTTTACTTCATTTAGAGCTGTGCAATGCCAATCGCGTACACCGTGGCGTAATGTTATGCATGTTAATGTCTCTCGTTTTGGTGATTATGTGGTGGTAGACATTAAAGCTAATGCCTTTGTGCATCATATGGTAAGAAATATTGTTGGCAGCTTACTCGAAATTGGTTGCGGTAATCAAAGCATCAATTGGATGGCTGAATTATTAGCATTAAAAGATCGAACTAAAGCCGCAGCAACAGCAAAAGCAAATGGACTGTATTTAGTCGCTGTAGATTACCCTGATAGCTTTGAATTACCAAAACCTGCAATGGGCCCGCTATTTTTAGCTGATAACCCGTTTTAAATGTCTTAATAAAGCTGCCCCGATTTCTGAGGATTTATGGAATTATTAACGCAATTTGTTGATCTAATAAAATTTTTAATCGATTTTATTTTACATATCGATGCGCATTTAGCTGAGTTAGTTGCACAATATGGTACATGGGTTTATGCCATTTTATTTTTAATTGTGTTTTGTGAAACAGGATTAGTGGTTACACCTTTCTTACCTGGTGACTCATTACTGTTTGTTGCAGGAGCGCTTGCATCACTAGATACAAATGATGTGAATGTGCATATTATTGTATTGTTATTGCTTTGTGCTGCAATTTTAGGTGACGCGGTTAACTATTCAATTGGGCGGCTGTTTGGTGAAAAACTTTTTAGTAAGCCTAATTCGCGTATTTTCCGCCGTGAATATTTAGATAAAACACATGCTTTTTATGAAAAACATGGTGGTAAAGCAATAATTTTGGCAAGATTTGTGCCGATTATCCGAACCTTTGCGCCATTCGTTGCAGGAATGGGTAAAATGTCTTATCGTCATTTTGCCTTTTATAATGTAACTGGGGCAATTGTATGGGTACTGCTATTTACTTATGCAGGATATTTTTTTGGTGACTTAGATATAGTTCAAAAGAACTTAAAATTGCTAATTGTTGCCATTATTGTTATTTCTATTTTACCGGGCGTCATTGAAATCATGCGCCATCGTAGAGCGAGCGCAAAAGCCAAGAAAGAAAATGATAACAAAGAGGTTTGAGCAGTTATCATTAGCTTTTGCCGTAGAATAGCAATAATAAAGAGATGCGCTGAAAATCAGTAAGCGGTATCATCGTAAACTTTGCTAACCACACAGCCAGTGCATTGTGGTTTGACATGCTCACAATAACTAAACTGGCGAAGGTCAGATTCAGACGAAAAGGTCCATTAATGAGCTGGATTGAAAAAATTCTTAATAAAAGCACCATCACAAGTTCACGTAAAGCCAATATTCCTGAAGGGGTTTGGACTAAGTGTGATAGCTGTGGGCAGGTACTCTATCGCGCAGAGTTAGAGCGCAATTTAGAGGTTTGCCCTAAATGTGATCACCATATGCGTATTTCAGCGCGCCGTCGCCTTGAAACCTTTCTGGATGCAGGAAGTACCACAGAATTAGGTAGCGAATTAGAGCCTAAAGATATTCTGAAATTCCGCGACTCTAAAAAATACAAAGACAGAATCAGTGCTGCTCAAAAGCAAACACAAGAAAAAGACGCATTAATCGTCATGAAAGGAACGTTAAAAACGATGCCTGTTGTTGCAGCATCTTTTGAGTTTGCATTTATGGGCGGTTCTATGGCTTCTGTCGTGGGTGCTCGTTTTGTTCGTGCAGTTGAACAAGCATTAGAAGATAACTGCCCGCTGGTCTGTTTCTCAGCAAGTGGTGGTGCGCGTATGCAAGAAGCATTGATGTCATTAATGCAAATGGCTAAAACCAGCGCAGCATTAGCTAAAATGCAAGAGCGTGGATTACCATATATTTCTGTTATGACAGATCCAACAATGGGTGGTGTTTCTGCAAGTTTAGCTATGTTAGGTGATATTAACGTTGCGGAGCCTAAAGCGCTGATTGGCTTTGCCGGCCCTCGTGTTATTGAACAAACAGTGCGAGAAAAGCTGCCAGCAGGATTTCAGCGTAGTGAATTTCTGTTAGAAAAAGGGGCGATAGATATGATTGTTCGTCGTCCACAAATGCGTGATGAACTGGCTGAATTACTGTCTAAATTGACTCAATACGATTTAGTAAAAGATGAAGATGAAATCATTGGTGAAGAGTTTATCGCTGATGAAATTGAATCTGCAGACAATGAGCCAGAAATTAACATCGAAACGAATAAAAAAGAAGATGTCTAATATCATAACTGCTCCTAAAGCCACATCGCCCTTGTCGGTGTGGCTTTCTTATCTTGAACATCTACATTCAAGCGCTATTGATATGGGCTTAGAACGTGTTGGCAAGGTAGGAAAGATATTGGATGTGTTACGTCCTGCACCAAAAGTGATTACTGTTTCAGGCACTAATGGTAAAGGCACAACATGCCATATGTTAGAGTCAATCCTGATTGCTTCGGGATTGAAGGTTGGCGTTTATAGCTCACCTCATTTAGTGCGTTACACTGAACGCGTTCGAATTCAGGGTAAAGAGCTGTCAGAATCTGCCTTTTGTGAAGTGTTTGCTCAAATAGAGCAAACAAGAGGGGATATATCCTTAACCTTTTTTGAGTATGGCACATTAGCGGCTTTGAAATTATTTCAGCAAGCTCAACTTGATGTGGTTATTCTTGAAGTGGGTTTAGGTGGTCGATTAGATGCCACAAATATTGTTGATGCAGATATTGCTGCTATCACCAGTATTGCTCTTGATCATACAGACTGGTTAGGCGCAGATAGAGAACATATTGGCAGAGAAAAAGCAGGTATCTTCCGTGCTGGACACTTCGGTGTTGTTGGTGAGCCAGATATGCCTCAATCAATTGCTGATGTGGCACATGGAAAGCAAACTCAGCTTTTCCGCCGTGGTACTGATTGGTCGTTCTCTGTTGATGGTGTTCATTGGCACTGGCGCTGTGCTGATAGACAATTTGAACAACTCCCCATTCCCAATATCCCATTAGCGAATGCGGCAACGGCAATGGCTGTTGTGCGTTGCCTGTTACAATCAGATGATAAAGTCAGTCAAGCGATTACTTATCACAGTATTGTAGAGGGAATGTCGCAAGCACAATTACCCGGTCGTTTCCAAATTATTTCTCATCAGCCATTAGTTATTTTGGATGTTGCACATAATCCACATGCTGCTGGATATTTAACTGAGAAATTAGCACAATTACCTCGCCAATCTGATACTAAGGTTCGTCTTGTTGTTGGTATGCTAGGTGATAAAGATATCGCGGGTACTTTAGCATGTTTAAAAAAGCAAGCAGACCTGTGGTATGTCGCGCCGCTTAATGAGTTTCGTGGTGCAAAAGCTGAAGTGTTGGCGCAGCATCTTGATGCTCCCGCCGTATTTGACAGTGTAGAGCAAGCATGGCAACAAGCTATTTTAGATGCAAAAGAAAATGATATTGTTGTTGTTTGTGGTTCATTCCATACCGTTGCTCATGTAATGGAACTTTTGGAAAAGGAGAGTATGGGTGGCTAGTAAATTTCAAAATCGCTTAGTCGGTGCCGTTGTGCTGGTGGCTGTAGGTGTCATTGTTCTACCTGCATTGCTTGACGGCGATAAGAAATATAACGAAGACCAGTTCGCCTCTATTCCTTTAGTACCTAAGCCCGGTGATGAGCAAGAAATTGAATCAATAGCACCGATACAACAAACGACAACACCTTCTACACCATCAGAAGGTGCTTCAGAAGCAATGCTTTCTGAAGCGGTAACCGGTGTTGAGCAGCCCGCAGTGTCAACACCCGAGCTACCTGTTGTCCAGCCAGTTACTCCTCAGCCACAGCCTATACCAGAAACACCTGTTGTGGTTAATCCACCTGTACAACCAACTCCACCACCGATTGAGGAAATTAAGCCGCCAAAAGGTGAGGCATGGGTTGTTCAACTTGGCGCATTAAAAAATGCCGCTAAAGTTGAAGAGATTATTGCAAAAATGCATTTTTCAGGTTATCCAGTTTATACCGTGCCCGCGCGTCCTGTATCAGGGCAAGTGACACGTATTTATATTGGACCTAATGCCTCTAAATCAGAATTGCAAGCAATGTTGCCTCGTTTAAAAGAGTTAACAGGATTGCAAGGTGAGGTAAGAGCGTATAAGCCTTAATGTATTTTGGAGAAACTCATCAGATGAGTGATGTAACAAGGTGTTAACTTATTGCGGCGATTATGATTTTTCATGTCGCCGTAAATTATTTTAAATTATCGAAAATTAGCGTTACGCAAACGTTTTCGTTTTCTGTTAGAATGCTTCCGTATTAATGCGGGGCATCGTTATTGGATAGAGAATTTATGGTCTGGATAGATTACGCCATTATTGCCATTATCGGGTTTTCCGCATTAGTTAGCCTGATCCGTGGCTTTGTTCGTGAAGCATTGTCACTTATCACCTGGGGTTGTGGTTTTTTTGTTGCTAGTCAGTTTTATCCTTATCTTGCCGTCTATTTTACCCGGTTTGAAGATGAACTGGTTCGTAACGGGATAGCGATAGTTTCATTGTTTATTGCGACATTAATTGTTGGTGCTGTTGTAAATTATGTTATTAGCTCTCTTGTTCAACGCACAGGGTTATCAGGTACAGATCGTGTATTGGGGGTCTGTTTCGGGGCATTAAGAGGCGTGCTTATTGTATCAGCACTGCTTTTTGTATTGGGTGCATTTACCCCTATGGCAGAGAGTGCTGATTGGCAACGTTCTGAACTTATTCCTCAATTCAACCATATCATTAGGTGGTTCTTTGACTACCTGCAAAATGCGTCAAGTTTCGTGTCGGAGAATGTAACCTCTCCGTCTGGCTGATGAGGATCTTTTCATGTGCGGTATTGTCGGTATCGCTGGAGTTAATCCAGTAAACCAATCAATTTATGATGCGTTAACGGTGTTACAACACCGTGGTCAGGATGCAGCAGGCATTGCAACGATAGACGGTAACAATGGTTTCCGTCTTCGCAAAGCCAACGGACTGGTGAAAGATGTTTTTGAAACTCGCCATATGCTGCGTTTAAAAGGAACTATCGGGATAGGTCATGTGCGTTATCCAACAGCAGGTAGTTCGAGTGCATCAGAAGCTCAGCCTTTTTATGTGAACTCTCCTTTTGGTATTACGTTGGCGCATAATGGTAATTTAACCAATGCGCATTTATTACGTCGCCAACTGTTTGAGACAGCACGTAGGCATATCAATACCACCTCTGATTCTGAAATTTTACTCAATGTACTTGCCTATGAATTAGACCGTTTCGATCATTTTCCACTCGAACCAGATAATATTTTTACGGCTGTTGCTGCAATGCATAAAAAACTATGTGGTGCTTATGCTTGCGTTGCTCTTATTATCAGTCACGGTCTTTTGGCTTTTCGTGATCCCTTTGGTATTCGTCCCCTTGTTTTAGGCAAGCGCACACTGGAGGATGGACGCCATGAATATATGGTGGCATCAGAAAGTGTTGCTTTAGATACTTTGGGCTTTGAGTTCTTACGTGATGTCGCGCCAGGCGAGGCGGTTTATATTACAGAACAAGGGCAATTATTTACCCGCCAATGTGCGGAAAATCCGCAATTAATGCCTTGTTTATTTGAGTATGTTTATTTTGCGCGTCCTGATTCTTTTATCGATAAAATCTCTGTTTATAATGCGCGTTTGCGTATGGGCCAAAAATTAGGAGCTAAGATCGCAAAAGAGTGGGATGAATTACAAATAGATGTGGTTATTCCTATTCCCGAAACCTCTTGTGATATTGCGTTAGAAATTGCTCATATACTGAATAAACCGTATCGCCAAGGCTTTGTAAAAAATCGCTATGTAGGCCGTACTTTTATTATGCCGGGTCAACAAGAGCGTCGTAAGTCAGTTAGACGCAAACTTAACGCTAATCGCGCCGAGTTTCGTGATAAAAACGTGTTACTTATCGATGATTCAATTGTTCGGGGTACGACATCAGAGCAAATTGTTGAATTAGCAAGAGAGGCGGGTGCTAAAAAAGTTTATTTTGCTTCAGCAGCGCCAGAAGTTCGCTTCCCTAATGTGTATGGTATTGATATGCCAAACGCTAATGAATTGATCGCTCATGGACGCGAAGTTGATGAAATTCGTAAATTGATTGGCGCAGATGGCTTAATTTTCCAAGAACTGGGCGACCTTATTGCAGCAGTTCAAGAAGAAAATCCAGATATTAGCCAATTCGAATGTTCAGTATTTGATGGTGTATATATCACAAAAGATATTGACCAAGACTATTTAGATTATTTAGAAAATCTACGTCGTGATGATGAACATAAAATTCGTGATCAAAATGAAATAGAGAACTTAGAAATCTATAACGAAGGCTAAATTTGCGTTAATATAGCCATCCTTATACAGCGCCGATGCTAGAGTATTTCTACATCGGCGCTTGTCTTTTGAGGGTTAATCATCATAATGATTTACGTTGATATATATTCTGAGGATTATAATGAAAAAGCTGATAGTAGGGCTAACTGGCGCTAGTGGTGCAATTTATGGCATACGTTTGTTAGAGATATTAAAATGTGTGCCATCAGTAGAAACGCATTTGGTCATTAGCCAAGCTGCTCGTCGTACTATTTCCTTAGAAACAACGTATTCATTAAAAGACATTTATGAGTTAGCTGATGTCATTTACGATGATCGTGATATTGGTGCAACTATCTCTTCTGGTTCATTTCGTGTTAATGGCATGGTTATTTTGCCATGTTCAATCAAAAGCTTGTCAGGTATCGTTCATAGTTATACTGACACACTAGTTACTCGTGCTGCTGATGTAGTGTTAAAAGAAGGACGTAAATTAGTGCTATGTGTACGGGAAACCCCATTACATTTAGGGCACTTACGTTTAATGACACAAGCCGCAGAATTGGGTGCTATTATTATGCCTCCCGTACCTGCTTTTTATTTTCAGCCTAAAACAATAGATGACATTGTTAATCAAACAATTAATCGTGTACTAGATCAATTTGATGTTAATTTACCTGATGATTTATTTCAAAGGTGGCAAGGGGATAAACCTGCTCGATAAATACTCGTCATACTTCAAGTTGCAGTGTTGTTGACTGTGAGTTTATTCGCACTAGTCACATACTTATGTATGCTCCTAGCGACTCATTTACTTGTCGCCTTGCTGCACCTTGAATTATTTAAAGTATAAAAAGAAGTTATTTTCCCGTATTAATAATATCTGTTAATGCTTCTTCCAATTGTGGGTAGCGAAATTCAAAGCCGGCATTAAGTAATTTTTCAGGAATAGCTTGCTGTCCGCCTAAAACTAATGCCGCACTTTCCCCCATAATTAAACGTAATGCAGTGGCTGGAACGGTCATTAACGCGGGGCGTTTAAATACCTTGCCTAAAATGTAGGTAAATTCTTTATTTTGCACCGGATTTGGTGCTGTTAAGTTAAATGCACCTTTAGCTTGTTCTTCATTAAGTAAGAATACAATTGCGCTGACCATATCATCGATATGGATCCACGGCATATATTGTGTTCCACTACCTAATTTCCCTCCAAGACCTAATTTAAAGGGTTTACTCATTTTGGGTAATGCGCCGCCTAATGTTGATAATACAATACCTGTACGTAGCAAACAGACTCGAGTTAGCGGGGTTTGTGCTTCAAGTGCGATACTTTCCCATTTTGCACAGAGATCATGAGTAAATTCTGGATTTGCTGGTGTTTTTTCAGTCACCAACGTGTTTTTTTGATCACCATAAAAACCGACAGCAGAACCAGAGATAAAAACAGAAGGCGGTGAGCTACCTGCTTTAAGTAAATCAACGAGTTTTTGGGTTAATTCACAGCGGCTATCAACTAATTTTTGTTTATGCAATGGTGTCCAGCGTTGATCGGCTATGGGTTCTCCAGCAAGATTAATGACAGCATCGAACTCATCAAGGCTATTTTTATCGCTTAATTGAGTCCAACAGGTTATTTCATTACAAAAATGTGAATAAACCTTTTGTGGCGAACGAGAAAGAACCGTAATATCATGGTTATCAAGCGCAAGCTGACAAACTAGAGCTTTACCTATTAATCCTGTTCCGCCAGTGATAAGTATTTTCATCACAAATCCTCCTGATTTTATTTCCTATATTGAAGATTAATATCATCCTGATGTGTTAGCCGATTTTGTATTAGCCAAATAATTTTTTCGCTGCTGGGCGTTGACTGATAGCATTAAACCATTTTTCTACTGCTGGGTAATTAGTGAGACTAATATTATGACGTTTGTGAGCACGCACCCAGGTATAAGTGGCGATATCTGCAATACTGTAATGTTGGCCACCAAGGTAAGTTGATTGGCTTAGTCTTTTATTTAATACGTTATATAAGCGTTGTGTCTCTTCAGTATAGCGTTTAATTGCATAAGGTACGGTTTCAGAGGCATAACGAGTAAAATGATGATTTTGTCCTAACATTGGGCCGAATCCACCAACTTGCCAAAATAGCCACTGTAGTTGGTGTGTTTTTTCTCTTAACTCTTGGCTAAATAATTTGCCGCTTTTCTCTGCTAAATAAATCAAAATAGCGCCAGATTCAAAAATAGCGATAGGTTCACCGCCATCAATTGGCTTGTGATCAACAATGGCAGGAATTTTATTGTTGGGTGAAATGGCTAAGAATTCTGGTTTAAATTGATCACCTTTGCTGATATCAATGGGATGTAATTGATAAGGGATCTCGGCTTCTTCAAGAAAAAGTGTGATTTTCTGTCCATTAGGGGTATCTGCATAATAAAGATCAATCATAGAAATCTCCTGAGTGAAACGAGCACGTTATGGTAAATATTTTCACAGTCTGCCTTTTAACACCACAAAAAGCAAAAAAGAGCAAGATAGATAAAACAACTAACATATGATTATTATAGTGGTGAAATATAGCGGTTTTGATATATTCAGGATAAAAATTACGATAGTTTAATATCGGTTAAAAAAGGTTTGTTGAGGATGGAACAAGAAAATACGGCAGTGGTCGAGTGGGTTGATATTGTTGATGATAAAAATGAGGTAGTTGCCCAAGCAACTCGTCAACAAATGCGAGCAGAAAACCTACGACACAGAGCAACTTATATTGTTATACATGACGGTATGGGGAAAATTCTGGCACAACGCCGCACAGAAACAAAAGATTTTTATCCTGGTTGGTTAGATGCCACCGCTGGTGGTGTTGTGCAGCAAGGTGAAAACTTACTTGAAAGTGCGCGTCGTGAAGCAGAAGAGGAACTAGGCATTGCGGGCGTTCCTTTTGCTGAGCATGGGCAGTTTTATTACGATGATAAAAGTTGTCGTGTATGGGGCAGCTTATTTAGTTGTGTTTCTCACGGCCCTTTCGCCTTACAAGCAGAAGAAATTGAGGAAGTTCGTTGGCTAACCCCCTCTGAAATAACAGAGCGTTGTGATGAATTTACACCGGATTCACTAAAAGCACTTTCACTTTGGTTAACACGCAATAACAGCACACGTTTAGAGGCAAGAGAGACTGTCGATTAAGGCGTACTTTGCCCTGTTTCAAAGCGATAAGCATAGTTGATAACGGTATCTTCAAATATAGCGTTATCATCTTCGTCACGTAGTCGCTGTAAAAGTGTTATTAGATGTTTTCCTGCATCTTTTCCCATTTTATGGTAATCAAAATGAATAGAGGTAAGTGAAGGAAATATCTGAGCACTATTATCTGATCCTTCCAAACAAGCAATTGCGAGATCTTGAGGGATCTTAATTAAGCGGCGCTGACATTCAAATATCATTCCTAACGCAATGCTTTCATGACTACATATCACTGCATCTAATTCAGGTTGACGTAATAAAATTTCAGTCAATGCTTGTCGTCCATAAGCCATTGATGCGGGATCCGGCGTAGTAACGCTTTGCTCTGCATTTAAATAATTTTTGAGTAAAGCACGTGACCAACCTGTTATTTGCTGATGATGAAAGCGCTGTCCTTGCAATGCACCAATATAGCCAATACAACGTTTACCTTGAGAGACTAAATAGTGCGTTAATTCAAAAGCTGCTTGTTCGTAGGGACATTCAATACTAATTGCAGCCTGGTCGTTAGATTGGCTAGCAACGCTCACCACAGGTACATTGGCATTACTAATATGTAAAAAATGAGGTGTACTTAATTGAGAACCAAATGTCACTAATGCTGCTGGATTACTTTGTAATAGCATATTGATGACATCAGTTGCTTTATGTGGTTGATATTCATAACAACCCACTAAGATCTGATATTGATGACGATTAAGCACTTGTTGTAATGACTGCATAAAATCAGCACTAGCTTTATCGGTAAAAGAAGGCAAAAGAACGGAGACAATATGGCTTTGTGCGGAAGCCAAAGCACCCGCTGACGCATTGGGAATATAGCCTAGCTCTTCAACCGATTGATTAACTTTTTCTCTTAATTTATCAGAAACCAGTTCAGGAGTTCGCAATGCGCGAGAAACGGTCATGGAACCGACACCTGCGTGTTTTGCGACATCTTGTAAAGTGACGCGACCTGTATTTCGGCGCTTACGTGTTTTTATCATTCTTTTTATACTTGTTTATCTCAATTTTCTTGAAAGTAGATCCTACCTGAAATCTTCTCATTATGCTGAAACAATACAGTCGCAATTGTTGGCATTTTCTGCAATTAACATTTCATTAAAATGATAGCGCTATCACAATTGTGAGTCTTCTATCTAGATAGCGCTACCATAAATGATTACTATCATTAACAACAAAGCGCAGAGAATATTTCACTAAGGTTATAAACATGCTTAAAACATTATTAACACCTGATGTTGTGCAAGTAGTTCCGCATGTCAGTGATTGGCGAGAAGCGATTAAAGTTGCGTGCCAGCCATTAATTGATAAAGGTTATATCGAGCCTCGTTATGTTGATGCGATTTATAAATCACATGAACAAATTGGGCCATATTATGTATTAGGCCCTGGTATTGCGATGCCGCATGCTCGTCCTGAAGAAGGCGTTAATAAATTATCATTGGCTTTAACGATAGTGGAGCAAGGTGTCGAATTTGGTGCTGATGAAAATGATCCTGTGAAATTACTGATAGTTTTGGCGGCAACAGATAACGATAGTCATATTAATGCTATCGTAAAATTAGCCGAATTATTTGATAACGATGATGATATTCAATCGTTATTAAATGCTAAAAGCAAAGCTGAAGTATTCGCAGTTATCAACAACTATTAATTAACAATTATTAAAATTACCAAGGGGAATATTATGAAAATTACCGTCGTTTGTGGAAATGGTTTAGGCAGTAGCTTAATGATGGAGATGAGCATCAAAAGCATACTAAAAGATATCGCCGTAAATGCAGAAGTTGATCATGTAGATTTAGGTTCAGCAAAAGGCACTCCAAGCGATATTTATGTTGGAACCCGTGATATTGCAGAACAACTTATTGCTCAAGCTGTAAATGGCAAAATCGTCTCATTGGATAACATGATTGATAAAGTGGCAATGAAAGAAAAACTTTCTACTGCATTACGTGAATTAGGCGCGCTATAAGGAGCCTACTATGGACTTTTTCCGCTTTCTAATGAGTGATGTGCTTTCAGAGCCCTCTATTTTAGTGGGTTTAATCGCACTGATAGGTTTAATTGCCCAGAAAAAACCTGTAACAGAGTGTATTAAAGGCACAGTAAAAACCATCATAGGTTTTGTTATCTTAGGCGCTGGTGCGGGTCTGGTGATTAACTCTCTTGGTGATTTTTCGACTATTTTCCAACACGCTTTTGGTATTCAAGGTGTGGTGCCAAATAACGAAGCCATTGTGTCTATTGCACAAAAAAGCTTTGGTAAAGAAATGGCATTGATTATGTTCTTTGCCATGTTAATTAATATATTAATTGCACGCCTAACGCCGTGGAAATTTATTTTCTTAACGGGGCATCACACATTATTTATGTCGATGATGGTCGCGGTTATTCTGGCAACAGCAGGCTTAGAAGGTACAGTACTCGTTGCGGTAGGTTCATTAGTTGTTGGGGTTTCGATGGTATTTTTCCCTGCCATTGCACACCCTTATATGAAAAAAATTACCGGTTCTGATGATGTTGCACTAGGTCATTTTTCAACAATTTCATATGTATTAGCAGGTTTTATTGGTAGTAAATTTGGTAATAAAGAGCATTCAACGGAAGAGATGAATGTACCAAAAAGCTTGCTATTTTTACGAGACACTCCTGTTGCTATAGCCTTTACTATGGGTATTATTTTTATCATTACTTGTTTATTTGCGGGCGATACATTTGTTCGTGAAGTGAGTGGTGGTAAAAACTGGTTTATGTTCTCGTTAATGCAATCTATCACTTTTGCAGCGGGTGTTTACATTATTCTGCAAGGTGTACGTATGGTTATTGCTGAAATTGTACCTGCATTTAAAGGGATTTCAGATAAATTAGTTCCTAATGCCAAACCAGCCTTAGATTGCCCAGTTGTTTTCCCTTATGCACCAAACGCCGTATTAGTTGGTTTTTTAAGTAGTTTTGCGGCAGGTGTAATTGGCATGTTTGTGCTTTATCTGTTGGATTGGACTGTTATTATTCCGGGTGTTGTTCCGCATTTCTTTGTGGGTGCAACAGCAGGGGTATTTGGTAATGCAACGGGTGGACGTCGTGGTGCAATATTAGGTGCTTTTGCTCAAGGTTTATTAATTACTTTCTTACCTGTATTCCTATTGCCAGTACTTGGTGATATAGGGATCGCGAATACAACATTTAGTGATGCTGACTTTGGTGTTATTGGCATTCTATTAGGTATTATTGTTCGTTAATTTTTTCCAGCTTTAAACTAAACTAAACGCCTTACTTGGTTTAATTAAGTAAGGCGTTTTTATCTATTTTTTTGGTAAAAAAGAGAAGGTTAAATTTCTTTTTTATATTCAATCTATTATGATTAGAGTGTTCCCCGTATGCACGGGGATAAACCGAAATTGGCTGTAAATGGTCGCCAAAAAAATTAGTGTTCCCCGTATGCACGGGGATAAACCGGTGAGCCGAAAATCAGAAATATTGGGCAATCTGTGTTCCCCGTATGCACGGGGATAAACCGGTCTACGTTGGCGAGACACTCCGCCCCCCTGTGTGTTCCCCGTATGCACGGGGATAAACCGATAATTTATTTTGTAAAAATAAACATGGGATAGTGTTCCCCGTATGCACGGGGATAAACCGTGAATATAGATTTCATTCGCTTGAGATATTCGGTGTTCCCCGTATGCACGGGGATAAACCGAAGAAATGAAGCGACAAGCTGCGGAACAGGCAGTGTTCCCCGTATGCACGGGGATAAACCGTCACTGCCCCGTTTTTTCAGCCACAATTCCACGTGTTCCCCGTATGCACGGGGATAAACCGGTGGTAAATGCACACTTTCTGATGTGCTTTTAGTGTTCCCCGTATGCACGGGGATAAACCGGGAATTGGCAGGATTTACTCAGTCATGAATCGGTGTTCCCCGTATGCACGGGGATAAACCGAAATTTCATACTTTACGTGGGTTTGATGATCTGTGTTCCCCGTATGCACGGGGATAAACCGTAATGTTGCGATATAACCCGCCCACGAATGCAGTGTTCCCCGTATGCACGGGGATAAACCGCCAAAATAGATGGTCCTGTTGCACTATTTACAGTGTTCCCCGTATGCACGGGGATAAACCGAATATAGGTGTTGATGATCTTAATTTCCCAATGTGTTCCCCGTATGCACGGGGATAAA
>NZ_LXEV01000029.1 GCF_001654965.1 Proteus hauseri ATCC 700826 | reverse complement strand
TCGCGGATCACTTTTTTAACAGCAATAATTTTTAGGTATTCCCTGTATATACGGGGACAATTAAATTGTTACACAATATAATTATATTAAGTGTTTTTTAACAAAATAATCACATCCAGAAGGTTTTTGGGCTATACATAAACTGAGTTCTAAAAATATAAACAGGGGAAGATCTAATTTTAAGTATTAAATTAAGAAAATAGTTGCTATTCATTATAGACTTTAAATTATAAAAATTAGTGATTAGGTAGATATGAATACAGACTATTATAATTATTGGGGTAAATTTAAATCAGATAATAATAATGAATATTATCACTTACTTCCTTATCATAGTCTCGATGTGGCTGCTGTTGGTGCAATATTATTTTCAGCAGATACAAAGATAGTAAAAGATATTGCTAATTTTTTGCAGATTAGCCCCAAAAGCTTTTCTAAATTATTTTTATTAATACTTTCTCTTCATGATATCGGTAAGTTTTCATCGTCATTTCAATATATTAATCAAAATATCATCGATAAAAACCAAGTTCCTGAAAGTAGATTTTCTTACGATGGAAAAAATTATCGTCATGATCGTTTGGGTTATTATTTTTGGAAAAAAATAGAACAAACGATTTTCTCTTTAATAATACCTGATAGGGATTATAATCAACGTAAACTATCAAAAGGTTTTTTGGTAATTATTGAAACAGTATTAGGGCATCACGGTAAGCCAATTAATACAAATGATATTGATTATATGGAAAATTTTATCCATAAAAATAATGAAATTGCAGCTGTTAATTTTTCTTATGATGTTTTTACATTATTTAATCCAAATATTTCAGCGGAGCTTTTTTATAATAAAGAATGGATGGGGCGATTAAAACAGATATCATGGCTTCTAGCTGGAATGGCAACACTTTCTGACTGGGTTGGTTCAAATAATGAATATTTCCCCTATTATAAAAATAAAATGCCATTATCTGAATATTGGCGATTAACTTTAAAGAATGCTGAAAAGGCCATATTATCCAGTGGTTTTAATCGAAATTATCAAATATCACCTTTTATTTCCGTTGAGCATCATTTTGGTTATAAACCGACCCCATTACAGCAATGGGCTGAAAAAGTACCAATAAATGAACATCCCCAACTTTTTATATTAGAAGATACGACTGGTGCAGGAAAAACAGAAGCTGCATTAACATTAGCTCATCGATTAATGGAAGCTGATGCTGCTGATGGATTTTATTTTGGTTTACCTACTATGGCAACTTCAAATGCCATGTTCTCAAGAATAGTCAATTATTATACGAATATATTCGATAAAAATAGCCAAGCACCAAGTATTGTACTTGCTCATGGTGCTAGCATTATGAATGAACAATTTACAAGTATAATTCGAGACGGTAACGAACAATATAATAGCAAAGATAACACCGCATCAGCCCAATGTTATCAGTGGTTATCAGACTCTCGCAAGAAAGCACTATTAGCAACAATAGGTGTTGGAACTCTTGATCAAGCGCTATTGGCTATGCTACCTCGAAGGCACCAATCTTTAAGATTATTAGGATTAAATAGAAAAGTTATCATTTTTGATGAAATTCACTCAGCAGATGAATTTATGTTTGAAATTATTGAACATTTATTATCGGCGCATTTATATCAAGGTGGTTCTGTCATTTTATTAACGGCAACTTTGTCACTTAAACAAAGACAACGAATTATTAATAGTTGGTTTGATGCACTTAATCAACCACCACAAATGATACAGTCAAAAAATTTTCCATTAGCAACACACTTAACTTATTTTCCAGAAGTCAAAAAGATGGAATATCCTTTAGAAAGTAGAAAAGAAGTTAGTCGAAAAGTAAAAGTTGAAATAATAAATGAAGAACAAGATTGTATCCATATTATAATAAATGCAATAAAGAATGGAAACTGCGTTGTTTGGATTAGAAATACCGTTAATGATGCGATAAAAGCATACCATGATATAAATAAAATATTACCTGAAAATAGAGATAATTGTTTATTATTTCATAGCCGTTTTACATTACAAGATAGAAAAATACGTGAAGCACAAGTATTAAATATTTTTGGAAAATTGAGTACCGCTAAACAAAGAAAAGGCGCAGTATTAATTGCTACTCAAGTTTTTCAAGAAAGCTTAGATGCCGATGCAGATATTATGATTTCAGATATTTGTCCTATTGATGATCTTATTCAACGCTCAGGGCGACTACATCGACATACACGCACAGTAACTGGTGATTATACACCAACAGGACAAGATAAACGTACAGCGCCTATTTTATATCTACATGCCCCTTTATTTACTAACGACCCACCAAGTAATTGGCTTTCACAACGTTTTTCATCAACCGAGGCTGTGTATCGTTCTCCAGGTCGTTTGTGGTTAACATTAAAAAGCCTAATTCAATTAGGTGAAATTAAAATGCCGCAACAAGCACGGCAATTAATTGAATCGGTTTATAGTGATAATGCTTATGATCAAATTCCACAGTCGTTAATTCGACAAGAAAATAATAATTTAGGTGAACAAAAAGCAAAAATAGTAAAAGCAAAAATTCAACTATTAAAACTAAATAAAGGTTACAGTGAAGAAAGTTCCGAATTCTGGACAGAAGATCACTATGATATCAGTACGCGATATAGTGATATTGAGATTGCAAATATTCTTTTACTCAAAAAAGTAGAAAATAATTATATTCCTTGGGTAGAAGATACCCATTTTTCTATTGCATTAAGTACAGTGAAAATTGCGAAGCATAAATATGCTGATAAGCTTGCTACTGTAACTGAAAATATAAAAGAAAAGATAAATAATCAATATCCACAAACACGATATTTACAGTTGTGGATCCCTGAAGAAGATACTCATTATCAATATGATCCTCTAATCGGTTTTAGTGAAAGACAGGAATTGTCATGAATATTATTAATCAACCTTGGTTGCCTTTTCGTTTTCGTAATGGCGATATTAAAACCCTTCCTATCTCAGCTATTTCTCATCCTGATATTATCGACTTTTCTTTAAATAGAGCCGATTTTCAAGGTGCTGCGTATCAATTTGCAATTGGATTGTTGCAAACGGTATTTGCGCCAGAAGATGAAGATGAATGGGAAGCGTATTTTGAAACGCCACCTTCAAATGAAAAATTAAAAATAGCATTTGATAAAGTCGCCCATGCTTTTAATGTAACAGGTGATGCGCCTTTATTTATGCAGGATTTTTCTTCATTAGAAGAGCAAAAGAATATATCTATAGCTCAATTATTAATTGATGCACCGGGTGAAAATGGAATAAAACAAAATACTGATCATTTTATTAAACGGGGTGTTGCCGATGTAATGTCATTAGAAATGGCAGTATTGGCACTGTTTACGTTACAAATAAATGCTCCAAGTGGAGGACAAGGTCATAGAGTTGGTTTAAGAGGCGGAGGACCTTTAACTACCTTAATACTACCCACTGATGAGAATTCTACATTATGGCAAAAATTATGGCTAAATATTATTAATCGTGATTTTTGGCAATATGATGATCCTAATTTTCGTGATGGTAGTGTTTTCCCTTGGTTGAGCCCACTTAATTTAAAAGAGGGAATGGGAGAAAAAGTTTACCCTAATGATGTTCATCCTCTCTATATGTATTGGGCAATGCCTCGTAGAATAAGGTTACAAGTAGAAAATAAGTCTGCAACTTGCCAAATTAGCGGTGAACATAGCAATATTACCGTTCAATACTATTTAACTAAAAATTACGGTTTAGATTATCAAGAAGGATGGTTACATCCATTAACACCATATTATTGGGATCCTAAAAAGCCTGAAACTCTCCCTAATTCAATAAAAGGAAGGCAGGGAGGAATTCATTATAATCTTTGGGATAGATTGCTATTATCAAGTAGTGAAAATGGGCAAAAATGTGCCACGGTTGTTAGTCATTATTTAAAGCTGTATCAATTATTAGAATTAACGAGGAAACCTCGGCTACTTATCTTTGGGTACGACATGGATAATATGAAACCACGAGGATGGTATGCTTTAGAAATGCCTATTTTTCATGTGGAAGATAATTATCATAATAAAATAATTAATGAAATAAAACTTATTCAATTATTGACAGTTGAATGTTTGAAAAGTTTAAGAAATCAAATAAAAGCAGCATGGTTTGATCGACCTAAAGATATAAAAGGTGATCTTAGCTTTATTGATTTAACCTTTTGGCAAAGAAGCGAAAATATATTTTTTAACACCGTAGAAAATATTATTGAACAAACAAAAAAAGATGATTTTTTAACGCCTGAACAAGCTAAGTCTTGGCTAAATAGTATAAGAAATATTTGTTTTTCGATCTTTGATGAATATGCCTTATCTGCATTAGGAACCCAAAAAGCAATAAGTGGAACTATTAAGGCCAGACAAAATTTAGTCAGAGATCTTTATGGTAATAAAAAAATAAAAAGCTTTGTTACAGACTTTAAAATCACTAAAAAAAATGGAGAAGAACATGGGGTTTTATAAATCAGATAATATTACTCTGTATAGCCATCCTGAATTACAAACTATCGTATTACGGTGGTGGGAAAGTCTATTTTTATCGCCAGATGAATTAAGAAAAAAAGGTATTGCACCAGCACCTAGCCGATATAAAGCAGAGCTAAAGCGTTGCGAATCTATTACTGCGATTATGCTAACGGAAGGGTTCCGTTCTTTGTGGCTTAGTTTTCCTCCTGATTTAATTAATCAAGCCAAAACTGAAGATATTGAGCGTTGGGCAACTATTGTAGCGGTGTTGGTTTATATTACTCAAAATAGTGATAAACATTTTGCTACGGTGGCGGGTGAAAAAGATGACAGCAAAAAATCAATAATTAGTGAGTCACGCTTTTTACAGCTTCAATCCTCGCGTACCCATGATGAATTTATAAGACGTCTAAGACGAATTTTAATTCAAATTAAAGGGAAAACAGATGTCTTACTAATGAGTAAAGATATTGAAAAATGGGTTTTAGAAAAGCAAAAAATACGCTCTGTTCAAACCAATAAGCAAATTATTGTTGAGTGGGCTATGAAATATTATCAAGCAGCGATTTAAACATTTTAATAAAGTTAAAAAGGATAGAGACAATGAGCCAATTTATTCAATTACATATTCTTACTTCTTATGCCCCTTCTAATTTAAATCGTGATGACTTAGGTCGACCAAAAACTGCAAGAATGGGAGGATTTGAGCGTTTAAGAATAAGTTCACAAAGTTTAAAACGTCACTGGCGAACTTCTGAATTATTCGATACTGCACTTTCTGGCAATATAGGGATCCGTACTAAGCAATTTGGATTACAAATTTATGATGAATTGGTTAAGGGCGGTATTACTGAAAAAAATGCTAAAAAGTGGACAGAGTTGATGGTTGATCAATATGGCAAATTAAAAAAAGACAGTATTGAAACTGAACAGCTTGTTCATATAAGTCATTTTGAAAAAGAGAAAATATTTGATTTAATAAAATTACTTATTGAAGAACAGAGGGAACCAACAAAAGAAGAGTTAGATAATTTAAAATTAACTAAAACATCTGTAGATATTGCATTATTTGGTCGAATGTTAGCATCTGCCCCAAAATATAATGTTGAAGCTGCTTGCCAAGTTGCTCATGCAATTAGTGTTCATAGTGCGGTTGTTGAAGATGATTATTTTACGGCGGTAGATGATTTAAATGATGGTAAAACAGATACAGGATCTGCTCATATTGGTGAAATGGGATTTGCCGCTGCACTTTTTTATAGTTATATCTGTATTAATAAAACGCAGTTAATTGAATCTTTAGAGGGAAATGAAGAGCTCGCAAATAAAGCCATTCAAGCTTTAACTGAAGTTGCTATTAAAGTTTCTCCAACAGGTAAACAAAATAGTTTTGCCTCCCGTGCCTACGCTAGTTATGTTTTAGCAGAGAAAGGGAATTATCAGCCTCGCTCTTTATCTGTGGCATTTTTAAAGCCTATTGATGATGAAGATATGGAGTTTTCTGCAATCACTGCATTAAATCAACGTATGGAAAATTTTGATAAAGTTTATGGTGCTTGTGCGGATTCTCGTTACCAGTTAAATGTTGCGCAAGGCGAAGGCTCGCTCTCTGAATTATTGCAATTTGTCGCTGAATAATAAGGAGATATTATGGCTGAATATCTCGTATTTCGACTTTATGGGCCTCTTGCTAGTTGGGGATTACCTGCTGTTGGTGGCGATAGGCAAACTGGGCTTGCGCCATCACGTTCAGCTATTTTAGGTTTTCTTGGCGCAGCATTGGGAATTAAGCGAGAAGATGAACAATCACTCGTTCAATTGCAGCAAAGTATTTTAGTAGCAGTAAAGCAGATTGTACCCAGTACTTTATTGAGAGATTTTCATACCGCTCAAGTACCTTCTGCACGCAAAAATATAATACATTCCACTCGACGTAGCGAATTAGCTGAAAAAGATCTGAATACTGTTTTATCTAATCGAGATTATCGATGTGATGCTGTATGGATTATTGCAATTAAGTTAACTCAACATTCAAAATACACATTAGAACAACTTAAAACAGCATTACTAATGCCTACTTATATATTAAGTTTAGGTCGTAAAGCTTGCCCATTATCTTTACCAATGATGCCTCAAATTGTAGAAACTGAGCAATTACGAGAAGCTTTAGATACAACGTTTCCCGCAATTATGTCTTCTGATAAAGCAGATAATTTTTGGTTTAGCTCAGATGGATGGGTAACTTATTATTGGGAAGGTAATAGCCAAGATATTACTGGCAAAAATATAATGACTTTGCACCCGTGGGATGAACCGGTAAATAGGCAGCACTGGCAATTTCGTCAACGCGAAATGTACCAAATGAGTGTAAAAAAGGAGGGTGAATAATGTACTTATCTAGGGTTACGATAAGAGGGTCTTCTGATTACTTACACTCATTACTAACCAATGAACAGCAGGCTGGATATGCGATTCATCAGTTATTGTGGCAATTATTTACTGAGGAATCTGAACGTTCATTTTTATATCGAGTAGAAATAGAGAAAAATGGAATACCTATTTTTTATCTACTTTCTTCTGTAGCACCCACTATTCAACATCGTTTTTTTAAAATAGAAACCAAACCTTTTTTACCTAAATTGAATACAAAAATGAAATTAGCTTTTTCTTTAAGAGCAAACCCTACGGTTTGTATTACAGATAAAGAAGGAAAACGACATCGTCATGATGTGCTTATGCATGCTAAAAAGCAGGCTCAATTAAGTGATAATAATTATAATAAAGACGATATTCAAAATTTAATGCAACAAGCTGCATTAAATTGGATAAGTTCTGAAGAGCGTTTAAATAAGTGGGGGATCTCACTAAATCATTTACCAGATATTAGAGCATATACACCTGAACGTATTAAAAAAGCATCAGGAAAAATAATGGCTTTTTCTTCTGTTGATTATCAAGGTACGCTTACAATAGAAAATCCAACGCTATTTTGGCAACAATATCAACAAGGATTTGGTAGAGCAAAAGCTTTTGGTTGTGGATTAATGCTAATTAGGATTATTTAAATGGCGTTTATTCCATTAAAACCGATTCCAATTAAAGATAGGCATTCAATGATTTTTATTGGGATGGGAAGAATCGATGTAAAAGATGGTGCATTTGTTGTTATCGATGAAGTTAATGGCGAAAGGATGCTTATTCCGGTTGGTTCATTAGCCTGTATTTTACTTGAGCCTGGAACTCGTATTAGCCATGCAGCGGTTAAATTAGCTTCTACAACGGGCACTCTATTAATATGGGTGGGTGAAGCAGGAGTTAGACTTTATTCTGTTGGACAACCCGGTGGCGCTCGTTCTGATAGATTACTTTATCAAGCAAAATTAGCCCTAGATAATGATTTACGGTTAAAAGTTGTACGTAAAATGTTTGAGCTTCGTTTTGGAGAGGCTGCACCATTAAAACGTAGTATTGATCAGCTAAGAGGAATTGAAGGGGCGCGAGTTAGAAAACAGTATCAAATGTTAGCTAAAGAATTTAACGTTGATTGGAAAGGTCGACGTTATGATCCTAAGGATTGGGAAGCGGGAGATATTATTAACCGCTGTATTAGTGCGGCCACAGCCTGTTTATATGGTGTAACGGAAGCCGCTATTTTGGCCGCAGGTTATGCACCAGCAATAGGTTTTTTGCATACAGGAAAGCCACTTTCATTTGTTTATGATATTGCAGATATTATAAAGTTTGATACCGTGGTACCTGTTGCTTTTAAGATTGCATCATATAAAGCAATTTCTCCTGATCGTGAAGTTCGCATTGCTTGTCGAGAAGCATTTCGTAAACATCAAACATTAAATAAGCTGATCCCTTTAATCGAAGAGATTCTTTCGGCTGGAGAAATTTTTCCTCCGGAGCCACCTTCCGATGCTCAACCTCCTGCAATTCCCCAAGCGCGGCCTTTTGGTGATGAAGGCCATAGAGAAAAATAGCAATGAGTATGATTGTGGTTGTAACTGAATCTGTACCTCCTCGATTACGAGGGCGATTAGCGGTGTGGTTATTAGAAGTTAGGGCTGGTGTTTATATAGGTCATGTTTCCTCACGAATAAGAGAAATGATTTGGCAAAAAAATCAATGAGTTAGCTGAAAATGGTAATGTAGTTATGGCATGGGGAACAAATACTGAATCAGGCTTTGATTTTCAAACATATGGAGAAAATCGCCGTGAACCTGTTGACTTTGATGGCTTAAGATTAGTGTTATTTAAACCGCTAGAAGATGATGAATAATAGTTGGTAGAAATAAAAATGTTTTTTTATTTATTTAAATCAATCGGATATATTTAGAGTGTTCCCCGTATACACGGGGATAAACCGCATACTGACTAATTTTTTCACATAAATGATGAGTGTTCCCCGTATACACGGGGATAAACCGTTATCGAGGTCTCTTTGTCGTTTATCTGGTGGGTGTTCCCCGTATACACGGGGATAAACCGTAGGTTTGATGGGCTTCAATGCTTGATGGTGTGTGTTCCCCGTATACACGGGGATAAACCGTACCAGAACCATCATAAAATGTTGTGGTATATGTGTTCCCCGTATACACGGGGATAAACCGAAGAATACGACAACATCATGAAGCAAGATGATGTGTTCCCCGTATACACGGGGATAAACCTGATGGTTTACGGATTGTGAGAGAGATACAACCGTGTTCCCCGTATACACGGGGATAAACCGCACGTGCTCGTGGCATTCCAACAATGGGTAGTGTGTTCCCCGTATACACGGGGATAAACCGATACTGACCAGGACGTTTATTACCCCCGTAATGTGTTCCCCGTATACACGGGGATAAACCGGTCTACCACCAAATAATCTTTTGGCTTCATCAGTGTTCCCCGTATACACGGGGATAAACCGTTTTAACCTCGATAGTTCAGCCATATTTTCTAGTGTTCCCCGTATACACGGGGATAAACCGCTCTGGTCTGTTTGCTGTGCTGATAGCCCTTGGTGTTCCCCGTATACACGGGGATAAACCGAAACAGTTTCTATCGTTGGTGACTACCGCATTGTGTTCCCCGTATACACGGGGATAAACCGGGTATTTCTTGATCATCCCAATCTTGAGGCGGGTGTTCCCCGTATATACGGGGATAAACCACATTTATATAGAAATCAAAATTAGAGATATCCTTTTCTCATTAAGTCCTATTTTCTTTCCTTGGTTACTTACAACCCTTATCTCCATTTTTTGTCATTGATAGCTTAATTTAATATCTAGAGCTGATAATGAAAAACTAACTAATTATTCTAATAAAATTACGATAAATCCATTTATGTCTTGTTTTTTAAAGAAATAGACACATTTATTTTAAAAAAGTAACAAGTGAATTTATATGTTTATTTTATGAATAAAAATACTTATTATTCTTGGTGAATATTCACTGTGTGTATATTTTCGTGCCTAATTAATTACAACAAAATAATTGGTTCAAGGTTTTACATCACAATCACTAAGGAAAAATAAGATGTCTTTTGGTTTACGATATCTTGCGTTGGTACCTCTTTTGGTTATCACTGCTTGCCAACAACCTATTAATCACAATCCATCTGTAACACAAACAGCGCAGGTTCAACCTGTGATTGTTAATAACTCATGGATTGAAATCTCACGTAGTGCACTTGATTTTAATGTGAAAAAAGTCCAATCATTGCTAGGCGATAAATCTTCTCTTTGTGCGGTATTAAAAGGAGATGCTTATGGTCACGATTTGTCACTTGTTGCCCCCGTAATGATTGAAAACAATGTGCAATGTATTGGTGTAACCAATAACCAAGAGTTAAAAGAAGTACGTGATTTAGGTTTTAAAGGGCGTTTAATGCGAGTTCGTAACGCAACAGAGCAAGAGATGTCTCAAGCCACTGCTTATGATGTAGAAGAGCTGATTGGTAATCTCGATATGGCAAAAAGATTAGATACTATTGCGAAACAACAAAATAGAATTATCCCAATTCATTTGGCGTTAAATTCGGGTGGTATGTCACGTAATGGCTTAGAAGTAAATAACCAAGCAGGGCTTGAAGAAGCGCAGCAAATCGCGCAATTATCCAACCTAAAAGTGGTTGGCATTATGTCTCATTACCCAGAAGAAGATGCTGATAAAGTGAGAGAAGATCTTACTCGTTTTAAACAGCAATCACAGAAGGTAATTGATGTAACAGGGTTAAACCGTAACAATATTACACTGCATATGGCAAATACCTTTGCAACCATTACGGTTCCTGAATCATGGTTAGATATGGTTCGTGTTGGTGGTATTTTCTATGGTGATACTATCGCGAGTACAGATTACAAACGCGTAATGACATTTAAATCGACCATTGCTTCAATCAATAATTATCCGAAAGGTAATACAGTTGGTTATGATCGTACTTATACCTTAAAACGTGACTCTGTTTTAGCGAATATTCCTGTAGGTTATGCAGATGGTTATCGCCGTGTATTTAGTAATGCAGGACATGCTTTAATTGGTGGGCAACGTGTGCCTGTATTGGGCAAAACATCAATGAATACTGTAATTGTAGATATTACTGATATTAAAAATATTCAGCCGGGTGATGAAGTTGTGTTCTTTGGCAAGCAAGGTAATAGCGAAATTACCGCAGAAGAAATTGAAGATATCAGTGGTGCACTATTTACTGAGATGTCGATTTTATGGGGCGCAACTAATCAACGGGGATTAGTTGATTAAAGCAGGGTACTTGTTCACCAAACGAAACAACATGTTATAAAAAATTGTGGGGGAAAATTTCCCCACAAAGCTATTTATCGCAAGGTAAAGTCGCTTGAACCACTGTATGACGACAACGAATATTGAAAGAACATAATCTTTCATGCCTAAGTGATGATAAACACAGTGCTGTAATACATATAGCCATCAGCTCTATTAGGGCAAATTTAGTCATTTCTTTTGGCTCTTCTTTATAAAGAAGAAAAATTGATGTTGTATGGCATTAAGACTGTCTCGCATTTTAGTTAAATAGGAACTGGGGTTTTCGTCTTTTTGGCTCTTGCAAATGCTTGAAATAAAATGATCCAAGCATTCACCTACATACCTATCGAAACTCACTTGATTCTTATCTTTTGCGAATAAAATAACGAAAATAAACCAATAGAATTTAAAGGTGATTTTCTTAGGTTTAATGTCTTAAAAAGAAAGAGGCAACTGATTATTTAGTTGCCTCTTTATGGCCTATTATATAAGTAAAAACAAATAGTTATTGGTTATCAGGTAGTCCATAGGCAACCAAGCTGTCACCCATTTTGGTTCCAAATGAACCATGTCCACCAGCCATAATCACAATATACTGTTTGCCATCAATAGAATAAGTCATCGGTGTCGCTTGCCCACCAGCAGGCAGACGCGCCTCCCATAACATTTTTCCGTTTGTGACATCAAAAGCTCGAATATAGTTATCTTGTGAAGCGGCAACAAACATAACATTACCGGCTGTAGATATTGCTCCTCCTAGTCCAGGAACGCCAATTTTTAATGGAGGAAGTTCCATAAGGTTAGGTAGACTATCGCGAATAGTGCCGAAACGTTGTTTCCAGACAAGTTGATTTTTTTCTAAATCGACACCCGCAACAAAGCCCCAAGGCGGCTGTTTACAAGGCAAACCTAGTGGTGATAAGAAAGGATGAATATCAACACTATAAGGTGTTCCTGTCATAGGTTGTAAACCTTGTTCTCCGTGACCACCTTCTATTACATTTTTATCATTGGGATCTTTTAAATAGAGTTTTGAGATAAAAGGTAGCGTAATAAAATTCATCACGGCGACTTGTCTATCTTGGTTAACCGAGATCCCGCCCCATTCAAAAATACCTAAGTTTCCAGGGAAAACGAGGGTGCCGTTTTCTGATGGTGGCGTATAAATCCCCTCATAATTGAGTTGATTAAAAGCGATACGGCATAACAGCTGATCAGCCATTGTGCCGCCCCACATATCAGACTCTTTCAACTTATTTTCTGGCGCTAAATTAAGTGCTGAAAAAGGCTGAGTTGATGAATAATGTTCACCTTGTGTTTGTGGCCCTAATTTCACTGTGGTCGGAACATCTTTTTCAGTGATGGGTACAATAGGTGAACCATCACGTCTATCAAGCACAAAAACATTCCCTGTTTTAGTTACTGCATAAATAGCAGGGATAACTTCATTTTTATCTGTTTTAATATCGACTAATGAAGGCTGCGATGGCACATCCATATCCCAAAGATCATGATGAGTTGTTTGGAAATGCCATACTAGCTCACCTGTCGAGCCTTTTAATGCCACGATAGAATTTGCATAACGCTCTTTTAACGGGTGACGGTCACCTCCCCAAATATCGGGCGTACCAACACCTGTTGGAATATAGACCACATCAGTTTGAGCATCATAAGCTAAAGGTGCCCATGCATTCGGTGAGTTGTGAACAAACTCTGTTGATTCACCTGGCATGGTATTAGGATCTTCAGCACCAGTATCAAATATCCACATTAATTGACCGTTATTAACATCATAACCACGGATCACGCCAGAAGGCTCTTTAGTCGAAAGGTTATCAGTGACAGAACCTCCAATAATAATTGTATTTCCTGTCACAATAGGTGGAGACGTTGGATTATAACCACCAAGGTACGCATAAGGCATTGAGGTTAACAGATTGATTTCACCCTCAGTGCCAAAGTCACGGCAAACATCTCCTGTTTGGGCATTTACAGCGATTAGACGACCATCATTAACGGGTAAGAAGACTTTTTGAGGACACTCAGTTGAAGCGATAGGCTGACGCTCTTCAATACTTTTTGCAAATTCAGCTGTATTTTTTTGATCATAATAAGCAACACCACGGCATGTCATATGCTGAAAGCTTTTGTTGTATTGTAATTTAGAATCGAAACGCCATTTTTCTTTACCTGTTGCGGGATCAAGACTGATTAAGTATTGATGAGGTGTACAGAGGAAAAGATTATCATCAATTTTAATTGGCGTGACTTCGTTTGTTATTTCGACTGCATCATCAGGTCTTTTTTCATCCTTTGTATGGAATGTCCATTTTTCCACCAGTTTATCAACATTATCGCTGTTAATTTGAGTCAGTGGTGAATAGCGAACTCCTGCCTGTGTCCTACCATAAGCAGGCCAGTCATTATCACTTATTCCTACTGGTGAGTGATTAACATCGGGTTGACTTCGGCTAAATTGTCCATCAATAGCATGTGGATCAGTAAACATACTTCCCAAAATAATGACTAATGTCGCTGCCAAAAGAGTCAGCAAGCTGATTTTATTTATGCGACAAGCGTAAGCATTTTTTATAGAGAGGAAAGGAAGCAGGAGTAAGCCGAGTATAAATACAATATCTAGCCGAGGGGAAAGAGCCCAAAAATCAAATCCAGATTCCCAAATACTCCAGATAATTGTGGCTAAGAAGAGAAGGTTAAACAATAACAATGTGAGCTTTTTTTGTTTCCAAAAACAAGCAGCAATAATAAGAAGGATAACACCAGTAAAAAGATAAAAAGGTGATCCCCCTAATGAAACTAAATAACCGCCTAAAGCAGTAAAGTAGAGACCAAAGGCAATGAATATAATGAATATTATCCATCGATAAAGATTTGATATTTTCATAATGCCATATCCTATTTGGATTGAAGACTTACCATCGTATAAATAGAATAGACAATATTTAAGAGATCTACCGATTCATTGTGCTATTTGCGCTCTTTTTTAAGAGAAAAATATACATAATTTAATTTCCAGCTCATTATTTTTATTTAAATAAAATAACTTAAGATAATTATGAAATAAAAACGCCAGATAAAATTATCTGGCGTTTTTCTATTTGAAGCAAACTTCAATAATTATGCGTTTTCTTGCTGACTTGCTTGAATTGCAGTCAATGCAACGGTGTAGACGATATCATCGACTAGCGCACCACGAGAAAGGTCGTTAACGGGTTTACGCATACCTTGTAACATTGGTCCGATAGATACCAAGTCAGCTGAACGTTGTACCGCTTTATAAGTGGTGTTACCCGTGTTCAGGTCAGGGAAGATAAACACAGTTGCTTTACCCGCTACTGGTGAATTTGGTGCTTTAGATTTAGCAACATCAGCCATTACAGCGGCGTCGTATTGTAAAGGACCATCAATGATCAGGTCAGGACGTTTTTCTTGTGCTAAACGTGTTGCTTCACGTACTTTCTCAACATCGCTACCCGCACCAGAGTTACCAGTAGAGTAAGAAATCATCGCAACACGTGGGTCGATACCGAATGCAATTGCAGAATCAGCAGATTGAATAGCGATTTCTGCCAGTTGCTCTGCCGTTGGATCTGGATTAATTGCACAGTCACCATAAACATAAACTTGTTCTGGTAACAGCATAAAGAATACAGAAGAAACCAGTGAGCTACCCGGTGCAGTTTTGATTAACTGTAGTGGTGGGCGAATAGTGTTTGCGGTGGTATGAACAGCACCAGAAACTAAACCATCAACTTCACCTTTTTCTAGCATTAAGGTGCCAAGAACCACGTTATCTTCTAATTGTTCACGTGCAACAACTTCTGTCATACCTTTGTTTTTACGCAAATCAACTAAACGAGGTACATAGATTTCACGTACTTCTTTAGGATTAACGAGCTCGATACCCGTACCTAATTCAACACCCTGCGCTGCGGCTACGCGACGAATTTCTTCAGGATCACCTAACAGAACACAGGTTGCGATACCGCGTTCAGCACAAATAGAGGCTGCTTTAACTGTACGTGGCTCATCACCTTCTGGCAGAACGATACGTTTTTTCGCTTTACGAGCCAGTTCAGTTAATTGATAACGGAATGCTGGTGGTGATAAACGATTAGGACGCTCTGAGTTTGCAGTCAGCGAATCAATCCATTCTGTATTGATATGTTGAGCAACGTAGTTTTGAATTTTTTCAATACGTTCATGGTCGTCTGCTGGCACTTCTAAGCTAAAGCTTTGCAGATTTAAAGAAGTCTGCCAAGTATTTGCATTAACCATAAAAATAGGTAAGCCAGTTTCAAATGCACGTTCACAAAGCTGTTTGATTGGGGCATCGATTTGATAACCACCAGTCAGTAAAATAGCACCAATTTCAACGCCATTCATTGCAGCAAGACATGCAGAAACTAATACATCAGGACGATCCGCTGAAGTCACTAATAGTGAACCAGGGCGGAAGTGTTCTAACATATGTGGAATACTGCGAGCACAGAAAGTGACTGACTTAATACGACGTGTTTCGATATCGCCTTTATTAACGATGGTCGCATTTAAGTGCTTTGCCATATCCGTTGCACGGGTAGCAATTAAATCAAAGTTCCATGGAATACAACCGAGTAAAGGAAGTGGGCTGTTTTTCTCGATGGTTTGTAAATCTACATTTGAAATAGTTGCTTTGGTTGAATCATCAAAAATTTCTGATAAATCAGGGCGAGTACGGCCTTGATCATCAACGGGTGCGTTAAGTTTATTAACGATAACACCAGTAATATTTTGATTTTTAACACCACCGAATTCAGCACGCGCAAATTCGATACGTTCTTTTAATTGTTCTGCCGTGTTGTTACCTAATGCAGTAACAAAAACGATTTCAGCACCTAATGTTTTCGCAATTTCATAGTTTAATGATTGAGCGAAAGGGTGCTTACGCATAGGTACCAAACCTTCGATGAGAACAACTTCTGCATCAGCGGTGTTTTCATGGTATCTAGCAACGATCTCTTCCATCAGAACATCTTTTTGGTTTGAGCTGAGTAGCGACTCAACATAATCCATATTTAAAGGTTCTGAAGATTGAATTGTGGAGTGAGAGCGGATTATCGCCGTTGTTTGATCTAATGCGCCTTTTACACGAGGCTGTGCGATAGGCTTGAACACGCTAAGGCGAACGCCTTTTTGTTCCATAGAACGGATAACACCCAAGCTGACGCTGGTTAAACCTACGCGTGTATCTGTTGGGACTAGCATAATTGTACGGGACACGGAAACCTCTTTAAATATCGGTTGCTCGTTATGTAAAACAGTACTGCCAGCGTAAAAACTGGCAGTACATCAAAAAACTTAAGCAGTCAGACGGCTTGCGTCTTGAGCGATTACTAACTCTTCGTTAGTTGGAATAACAACAGCAAGACGGCTGTTATCGGTAGTGATAGTGCCTGATTTACCGAAACGAGCATCTAAGTTACGTTGATGATCAACTTCAAAACCTAACAGAGCCAGTTTTTTCAGAGAAAGTTCACGAACCATTGCTGCGTTTTCACCGATACCACCAGTGAAGATAATTGCATCTAAACGGCCTTCCATCAGTGCACAGTAAGAACCGATGTATTTAGCTAAACGATGGCAGTAAACGTCCATTGCACGTTTTGCATCAGCTTTAGTGTCGTAATTATCTTCTACATAACGGCAATCGCTAGTAACTTCAGTTAAACCTAACAGACCTGATTCTTTAGTCAGTAGTTTATTGATGTCTTCAACACTCATACCTAAAGCGTCGTGTAAATGGAATACGATAGCAGGGTCGATATCACCACTACGTGTACCCATTACTAAACCTTCTAGTGGAGTCAACCCCATAGAAGTATCAACACACTTACCGTTAACAATAGCAGAAACAGAACCACCATTACCTAAATGACAAGTGATTACGTTCAGTTCATCAACAGGTTTGTTTAACATTTTAGCGGCTTCACGAGAAACATAAAAATGGCTAGTTCCGTGAGCGCCGTAACGACGGATGCTGTGATCTTTATATAGGCTGTATGGCAGTGCATATAAATAAGCTTCTTCAGGCATTGTTTGGTGGAATGCGGTATCAAATACAGCAACCATTTTTTCAATTAAATGAGGGAAAGCTTTACGTGCTTCTTCGATACCAATAAGGTGAGCTGGGTTATGCAGTGGTGCAAACGGGATAGCTGCTTCGATACCTTGAATAACGTCATCAGTAATAATGACAGATTTAGTAAATTTCTCGCCACCGTGAACAATACGATGACCAATTGATGCGATTTGTGCAGAAAGCTCTGGTTTTTCAGCCAGAATAGTATTAACAATAAAGTTCAATGCTTCGCTATGGGCAGCACCGGCGCCTAAAGCCGCTTCGTGTTTCTGACCATCCATTTTCCACTTCAGGCGGGCTTCAGGTAGGTTGAAGCATTCAGCCAAACCTGAAAGGAATTCTTCACCATTTTCTGGGTTGATAATTGCAAATTTAAGAGAAGAACTACCGCAGTTCAGTACCAGCACCAGCTTACTTGACATGGAATTACCTATTTATCTTGTTGTCGTAGTGTCTTTTATATTATAAAGACGGTGGTTAATAAAACGTCAATCATAAAAGCCTATCGCATTACTATGATGACATTAATGACGCGCATCATGCTTAAAGTGAAAAACTTGATGCTAATTATAGTTGCCAATCATTAATTGGACGATTTTTATTCACCCGATGACGATCTTTAGTAAAATCGGCGAAAAAGGGTTGAAAATCACGCCGGCAAACAAAATATAGCGCTTTATTGCCACAAAGCTTTAGAATGGGCACAGGATACAGAGTAAAGGCAACAAAGACAAAATATACTTAATTCTACTAAAAGATTTTTATTCTTTATAGATATTTTTTAAAAGTTACAGAAGAAATTGATTGAGGTCATTATGAGCGAGCCGACAGTCACTCCCCCAGGCTTCTTTAAAAAGCTACGTTTGGGTAATGAGTATTTAAAAACCTGGCCGGTTGAAAAGCAATTAGCCCCTGTTTTTCCTGAAAATAGAATGGTAAAAGCAACGCGATTTGGTATTCGTTATATGCCACCTATCGCTATTTTTACTATGACATGGCAAATTGCATTAGGCGGTAACTTAGGGCCCGCGATTACAACCGCGTTATTTGCCTGTAGCTTGCCGATGCAAGGGTTATGGTGGTTAGGTAAACGAGCCGCGACACCGTTACCTGCAACGCTGCTACGCTGGTTTTTTGATATTCGTACTAAATTTGAACAAGCCGGCATTGCACTAGCACCGGTTGAACAAACGCCGACATATCTCTCTTTGGCAAAATTGCTCAAACGTGCTTTTAAACAGTTAGATCGTTCTTTTCTTGATGATGTGTAGACGTTTTGTCTCACTTCTTTGATTTACCCTCTAGCTTGCACCAAATACCCCCGTTGAGATCAAAAAACGGCGAGTTAGCACTACTCAATAGTTTTGATTAATGCCATGATCCTGCCAATAATTTCTTTGGAGAATAATGATGGAAATGACACACGCACAACGCCTGATCCTCTCTAATCAATACAAAATGATGACGATGATGGATCCTGATAACGCTGAACGTTATCGTCGCTATCAGACAATTATCGAACGTGGCTATGGTTTGCAATTACGCGAGCTTGATCGTGACTTCGATGAAATGTCAGAAGAGACTTGCCGTACCATTATTAACATCATGGAAATGTATCATGCTCTACAAGTGTCGCGTGACAACTTAAAAGAGTCTGACATGATGGATATTCGCCGTGTCGCATTTATGGGCTTTGATGCTGCGACAGAATCTCGCTATCTTAGTTATGTGCGTTTTATGGTAAACACAGAAGGGCGTTACACCCATTTTGATAGTGGTAGCCATGGATTTAACTCACAAACACCAATGTGGGAAAAATACCAAAGAATGTTAGCGGTATGGTTAGCTTGTCCTCGTCAATACCACTTAAGCGCAGTTGAAATTCAACAAATTCTAAATGCGTAATATAAGTGCGCAATAGTTAGCTCATCACTGCAAAGTAGAGATAAAAAATGTCAATCACATGTAAAGGTTTTCTGTTTGATTTAGATGGTACGTTAGTTGATTCATTACCTGTTGTTGAATATTGTTGGGCTTTGTTTGGTGAAAGAGTGGGAGTATCAACACAGGAAATCAATGACTATATTCATGGAAAACCTGCTATAGAGTCGATTCGCCATTTTATGCCTAATGCAAGTGAGCAAGAAATTACAGAAACCTTCCGCTGGCTAGAAAAATTAGAATCTACCCAAACGGAAGGTTTAGCGCCACTTCCTGGTGCGATAGCACTGATTAATCGCCTTAATGAGTTAAATATTCCTTGGGCAATTGTCACATCAGGCACAGTACCTATTGCGTCAACTCGCCAATCTGTTACTGGTATTCCTGAGCCAAAGCATTGGGTGACTGCTGAATGCATTAATAAAGGAAAACCTAATCCCGAACCTTATCTTTTAGGTGCTAAAAAACTGGGTTTATCGCCACAAGATTGTGTGGTGTTTGAAGATGCCGCCGCTGGAATTTACTCAGGATTAGATGCGGGTTGTCAGGTCATTGCAGTTCATGCCCCTGTTACACTTCCTCGTCGTAATGAGATTCATTTAATTATTGACTCATTAAAAGATATTCAAATCGAAAAGCAAGCTGAAAAAGTGATTATAAAGCACAAAAGTTAATCATTTATTTGATCTTACTAAAAGACTTATAGATGCAAAAATGGTCTACTTATCAATCTAGTGAATTGATGTCTTAACTTGTTTTCACTTATTGCTGACCGAGGCCATTTTGAATAGCGAATTGTTATGGGTTTTAAGCCTGCTATTGATAGCTATTGTCCTTTTTACGACCAACAAAATCCGCATGGATGTGGTCGCCTTACTTGTCATCATCGCATTTGTTCTTAGCGGTACACTCTCATTAAATGAAGCCACGGTAGGATTTAGTGATCCTAACGTATTACTTATTGCTGCTCTTTTCGTTATCGGCGAGGGATTAGTAAGAACAGGCGTTGCTTATCAAATGGGTGATTGGCTTGTTCGGGTTGCAGGCAGTAGTGAAATAAAAATGCTTGTATTGCTGATGATATGTGTTGCCGGTCTTGGTGCATTTATGAGTTCAACGGGCGTTGTCGCAATATTTATTCCTGTTGTTCTGAGTGTTGCTGCGCGAATGAAAACATCCCCTGGTCGTTTAATGATGCCGCTGGGTTTTGCGGGGTTGATTAGTGGATTAATGACCTTAGTGGCGACGCCGCCTAATATGGTGGTGAACAGTGAATTAGTCAGAGAAGGTTTACCAAGTTTTCAGTTTTTCTCCATTACACCCATTGGTATCGCCGTATTATTTGCAGGTATTCTGTATATGCTGGTGGTACGCCGGTGGCTAGGAAATAATGATAATGGTAAGCAAAAAGAGACTTATCGCCGGACTTTTCGTGATCTTATTCGTGACTATCGATTAGCAGGACGAGCTCGACGCTTGGCTATTCGAAAAGGTTCTCCTCTTGTTGGTCATTCACTAGATGAATTACATCTACGTTCTCGTTACGGTGCAAACGTTGTCGGTATTGAGCGCTGGAGGCGGTTTCGGCGAGTCATGGTCAGCGCAACAGGGGGCACGGAATTACGTGAACGTGACGTACTATTAGTCGATATGTCGGCAAGTGACGTCGATTTACGTGAATTTTGCCGTGAACAGATGTTAGAACCAATGGTATTACGCGGTGAATATTTTTCTGAACAATCTCGTGATGTTGGTTTAGCTGAAGTTTCGATGAACCCAGATTCTGAGTTATTAGGCAAATCATTAAGAGAAATTAAATTCCGTACGCGTTATGGCTTAAACGTCGTTGCTATTCGCCGTGAAGGCGGAGCATTACCGGGTAAAATTGTTGATGAGCCTTTACGATTAGGTGATGTGTTATTAGTGATTGGGGATTGGAAATTAATCCGCATATTATCAACTAAACCACGTAATTTTATTGTTCTTAACTTAGCGGCTGAAGTCGAAGCCGTTGCTCCTGCATCATCACAAGCACCTCATGCACTATTTTCGTTGGCGTTAATGGTGGCATTAATGGTGACAAATGAAGTCCCTAATTTTATTGCGGCATTAATTGCTTGTTTATTAATGGGCAAATTCCGTTGTATTGATATGGAAAGCGCTTATCGGTCTATCCATTGGCCAAGTATTATTTTAATTGTCGGAATGATGCCATTTGCGGCTGCTTTACAAAAAACGGGCGGTATTGAATTAATAGTCAATGGTTTAATGGATGTAGCAGGAAATGCTGGCCCTCAAGTTATGTTGGTGTGTTTATTTATACTGTGTGCATCAATTGGGTTATTTATTTCCAATACAGCAACCGCGGTATTAATGGCACCAATAGCCATAGCAGCAGCTAATCAAATGGAAGTTTCTCCACTGCCATTCGCTATGGTGATAGGCGTTGCTGCATCAGCGGCATTTATGACACCAGTTTCATCGCCTGTTAATACGCTAATTCTTGAGCCAGGTGGCTACAAGTTTGCCGACTTTATTAAAATTGGTGTGCCATTTACCATTATTGTGATGTTTATTAGTGTATTCTTAATTCCAATATTATTTCCTTTCTAAATATACATATTGTGCTGAAACGTCGTTTGTTAATTAATAAACGACGTTTTTTATTTATCTATCGATGATTTTTTATATGTCATATACTCCTTGTTGATTGATGTGTGTTTTTTAAAAATCTTTCTTAGAAAAAAAAGTATAGTCATATTGTTGAGTTAATAAATAATTTTAATAAGAGAGAAATATATAATGTGTGTAAATCTAATAAATAACCATGCATCCATTTCAAATGTAAGTGAAATTAATGAACCTGATAAATCTAATGAATCTCATGCAATTCATGATGGGATAAATGGCGTAGAAAATACGACTAAAGAATTTAAAGCTATTTCTGATATGGTTAAATCAGAAGAAACCAATAAAGTATTAATTAGTAATATAAAAGAGTTAAAAATAGAAAGGAATATTCAAGGTAAATTAACAACAAGAGTGAATAATAAAAACCTTATTTTTCAGAATGAATCCAATGAAAATATAACTAAAAGTGTTAGAAATGATTTAGATCAGATAAAACGGGCTGTTACTGATAATCCTGATTTTTTTACTCAACCGACCGATAATCATGATGATAATGAACTTTTTGCGAGTCAGGTATTATCGGATTATAATAATTTCACCTCATTAGCACCTGAGTTTCATAAGAAATCATCAAAGGCAATGACTGATTTTTCTATTTTATTAGAATTGCAAAATGCAGATGAGGCAATAATTTTTCATATATTAGAAAATAATGATAAGAATGGTTCTGTTTATGATGTAAAGAAGTATTTAAATAATAAGTACCAAGTATATACAGACGCTATAAAAAATAAATTAAATATTACTAACAGAAAGAAAAATATATTAAAAGTGATAACATCAAATAAGATTGATAAAAAAATAGAAGATCTTTTTGAACTTGTTAATGATTTTAAAAATAAAAATATCGTTAGAAAAGAAAGTGATTTAAATATACATGATATCTTCCAAAATGTTGCTGAAAATTATATTAATTATGCTGAAATTCATATTAATTTAGAGCAAGCCGAAAGCATTTTTGAAAAAATGATAAAAGACACAGGATTAGCTTTTGCTACCACATTAAAATCAGAACAGCGATTAGAGCAAGTTAATTTGGCAATTAACAAAACAATAGAGGATAAGAAAAAAACTCAAATAAATAGAAATGATATAATAAGGCTTGCTACGGGGAAAGTAAAAAGTGTTAATAGAAGTAATGTATTTATTAGAGGTATGAAAGGAATAAGAAATTTAGTTATTGGTAAAGATAATAGCAAAGTCGATAAACTAAATAAATTAACAGCAGGTTTGATCAACAGTTTTGAATCTAATACAGTAAGGATTTTAGCAGACAATATAAAGGAAATGGAAAAAAAGATAAATGAAGCGGCACCGGCAGCGGCAGTGGCAGCGGCACTGGCACTGGAACAGGCAAACAAAATAAAAGATGAAACAGAAGATGAAACAAAAACAGCTGAAGGAATAGAAACAGCAGGTGAAACAAAAATAGCAGATGAAACGGAAATAACAGATAAAACAGAAATAGAAGATAAAACAGAAATAGAAGATATGGATGATAAGAATATATCTTCTGACGAAAACAAAGTGAAAAATGAAGATTGATTCATATTATTAAATCAATAAAAATTAAATTGCAGTCTCAATTTTTAAGGTGAGTGATTATTGTTAGCACTCACCTTTCTATAAAAATGGTTCGCTTATTTACTCACTAATTTCATCTAGCGATAAACTAAACCCTGGCACAAATACCTTCATAAAATAATCCATTTCAGGGCTATGTCTTTCGGCTAAGGTTTTTTCTAACCGGTTTTTAGCTAAATTAAACTCACTATTGCCAGCAGCTAACTCTTCAAGGCATTTTAAATAGGCGCACAAGCTGTCTGCTTGTTTCACAATAAAGGTTTCTTCTTCACTATGTAATTGCTCATCAATCAGCGGGCGAAAATCTTCTTGCAGTTCTTCTGGTAGCATCTCAATTAATTTTTGCTGTGCGTATTTTTCGATTTTTTTATATTCGTGGGCAATTTGTGGGTTGTGATATTTAATAGGAGTGGGCATATCACCTGTAATAACTTCACTGGCATCGTGATACATCGCTTGTAATGCAATTCGCTCGGCATTGACATTGCCATCAAATTTACGATTTTTAATTACCGCCAAAGCATGAGCAACAAAAGCCACTTGTAAACTGTGCTCAGAAACATTTTCTTGGCGAATATTACGCATTAAAGGCCAACGAGTAATGAGTTTTAAACGAGAAAGGTGGGCAAAAAAGTAACTCATAATATCTCCCAATTGCGTGATTGAAGTGATTATTGTGAGGGGATAGGGCTATGATGTAAACGGTAATAGAAGAGAAAATAAAAAACGCAATATAACTGATTGTTATACTGCGTTTTATTTTAACTGAATAAATTTTATTGATGATAACCAGCAATAAAACGACCAAATTTTTGGATAGCCATATCTAAATCATCTTCACGAGGAAGGGTGACGATACGAAAATGGTCTGGGTGCGGCCAGTTAAAGGCAGTACCCTGAACTAACAGTACTTTTTCTTGTAACAGTAAGTCGAGGATCATTTTCTGATCATCTTTAATACTAAAGCGATTTAGGTCTATTTTAGGGAACATATACAACGCGCCCATAGGTTTAACGCAAGAAACCCCCGGAATTTGATTAATCAGTTCCCAAGCGCGGTTACGCTGTTCATATAAACGGCCACCCGGCAGAATAAATTCACTAATACTTTGATAACCGCCTAATGCTGTTTGAATTGCATGTTGCATCGGTACGTTGGCACATAAACGCATTGATGCCAGCATATCTAAACCCTCGATATAGCTTTTGGCATGTTTTTTAGGACCGTTTAATACCATCCAACCTTGGCGAAAACCAGCGACACGATACGTTTTTGATAGACCATTAAACGTCACGGTTAACAGATCTGGCGCCATTGCTGCAATAGAGTGATGCTCTGCATCGTCATAAAGAATTTTGTCATAAATTTCATCAGCGAAGATGATCAGATTATGTAGACGGGCAATCTCAACGATTTCCAGCAAAATATCTTTGCTATACACCGCGCCCGTTGGGTTATTTGGGTTGATGATAACAATACCGCGGGTATTTTTAGTGATTTTACTGCGGATATCATCTAAATCAGGAAACCAACCTTGTTGCTCATCGCACATATAATGTACGGCTGTACCGCCTGATAGAGAAACGGCTGCTGTCCAGAGTGGATAATCAGGCGCCGGCACTAACATTTCGTCGCCATCATTAAGCAAAGCTTGCATGGCTTGGACGATTAATTCAGAAACACCATTACCAATATAAATATCTTCAACGGTGACATCACGCATATCACGTGCTTGGTAGTGTTGCATAATGGCTTTACGTGCAGAAAAAAGTCCTTTGGAATCGCTATAGCCCTGTGAACTTGGCAGGTTACGGATAACATCAACCAAAATCTCGTCAGGGGCTTCAAAACCAAAAGGTGCCGGGTTACCGATATTGAGTTTTAATACTTTATTACCTTCTTCTTCCAGACGCTTTGCTTCTTGCAAAACCGGACCTCGAATGTCGTAACAGACATGATCGAGCTTATTTGATTTTTTAATCTGATTCATAGCACGTTTACCTAATAGGGTATGACTTATATTTACATAGAGACTACATAGTGACATTTCTGTTCATCTCGCTATCTCTATATAAAGATACAAATGAAAAGGCTGTCCCAGCAAAATAACTGCTCTATCACTCTACTCTTAGGTTACAAACTTTTGAAGATGTTGGGTAATTTTTGGTGTAAAAGGTCAGTTTATTCTTAGAATGTTATTTTGATGACTGATTGTATTGGTTAGATTGGTTGTATGTT
>NZ_LXEV01000028.1 GCF_001654965.1 Proteus hauseri ATCC 700826 | reverse complement strand
CTGGTTTTTTTGAAAATATTGAAATATTTATCTGGTGAAAAGAGGGTTTTTAGTGTGCGGTTTGAAAATAATTCAGCGTAATACATAGGTTGATGAAATGTTGCATAATCAATTATTGAATAATTTTATTGAGTTTGTATTATCTGACTTAATATATTAAATTTTCAAATATTATGGTTAAATCTCCTTTATTCTATAGCAATCAAACAGTTTAAGTATAAATTAAATTTAAATCTTAAATTTAATTTATAGGGGAAGATACTTAAATGACGATGCATAGTTAAGATAATTTGAATTATTTTCAAAATGTTAAATTTTCTGGATAGAAAGGCAATATAGTATGATCCAAGTCTAACTTGTGATGACGGCTGATAGTTCTTTCTTGTTAATGCTTAAAATGATAATAAAATTTAATTTGTTACAAAAATATGCAATTCCTTTCTATCTAGGAGGTGTAAACCATAAGAAACAAATGTAAAGTATCCAGTATGTCTTTGCTCTCTTTTTCAGAGTAGAGTACTGTCTAAATCGGAAGTCTCTTTTAGACTTTTGATATAAAACACCAGGTATATGTAATTTAAAAATCAAAAATAAGTGAAGAATAAACAATGATTAATGCAAATCGTCCGATAATGAACCTCGACCTCGATCTGCTAAGAACGTTTGTCGCTGTTGCAGATTTAAACACTTTTGCAGCCGCAGCAGCAGTATGTCGAACTCAATCTGCGGTAAGTCAGCAGATGCAGCGTTTAGAGCAATTAGTGGGCAGAGAACTATTTGCCCGTCATGGTCGTAATAAACTTTTAACAGAACATGGCCTACAACTATTAGGTTATGCTCGTCAAATTCTACGTGCTAACGATGATGCTACGGCTTCATTAACTTATAGTGATGCTGAAGGTGAGTTACGTATTGGCGCTTCAGATGATTCAGTAGATACCTTATTACCATTTCTACTCAATCGTATCGCGTCAGTTTATCCACGTTTAGCAGTTGATGTACGAATCAAGCGTTCTCAGTTTATCGAAACAATGCTTGATAACCATGAAATTGATTTAGCACTGACAACCGCGCGTATTGGTCATCACCCACGTACCGCGTTACGTACCGCACCTGTTTTATGGCATTGTGCACCAGACTACCAAATACAAATGAATGAACCTATCCCATTAGTGGTGATGGATGAAACAAATCCATTCCGCCAATTGGCGACTAACACATTAGATGATGCTGGCATTCAATGGCGTATTGCTTATGAGGCCGCTTCTTTATCTGCGGTTCGTGCAGCAGTCAATGCAGAGGTGGGGATCACTGCGCGTCCACTTGAAATGCAAAATGCGGATCTACGTATTTTAGGTGAAAGTGAAGGTTTACCTCGTTTACCAGAAACACAGTATTGGTTATATCGTAATTTTGATGAGCAAAATGAAGCGGTATTAACCGTATTCAATGCTATCGAAAACAAGAAAACACCGTATACCGTAACAGCAGCAGAAACTGCAAGCTCAACCGAACTTGAGTAATCAATTAATGCCTAAGTGTGATTTTGAATACGAAGGCATAAACCAAGTTTGAAAATGCAGTATAAAGATTAAATAATAGTCAAATAAGACTAAATAGTGATGAATAAGATGAACGGAAATAAGTGCAATATTTTGCATTTGTTTCCGTTTTTTTATGGTCATTTTTTGTGGTAGTAACATAACTTTAATATTTATGTAAATTAATCTATTCATCTTTGTGACATAACTCTCTTTGGACCTCAGTTATATTTGTTAAAAGAATGTATACCGTTTTGCTCGGTTACACGCTTGTAGGATTTGTTAACAAATAAAAGGTTTGTCTAGGTATTCCTAGAATAAACTCACAAATCAAAATGGATATTTGACCTCCACCACATTATTGGAAAGTTAATTTGTTAAAATTTGGATAAAATTTAAACTGTTTATGCATTTTTTCGACTATTTTGTGAGTTTGATCAAGAAAATAAGGCACATTTGCCTATATTGAGTCAGGTTTTTCCTGAGATACTGGTGTAGTAAAATCGAATTATCGGTTAGACTAAGCGTGTTAGCAGAAAATTTGTAGGTTCACTGACACGTTTTAGCATTAGCCAATAATTGGCTGTTAAAATAGAGTGTGAAGTTTGTTAAAAAACGATGGGGAACTGAGTGGTTTGTCGCAAAGTTTTCCAAAAAATAAGAAAGGTTTGAATAGACTGTTATCATTTGTTTAATTAGCAAGTCTGTTCTTTAGGCCTTTTTTTTCGTAATTATAAATGTGGTGTAAACCGCCGGATAAGAGTTGGTTAATTGACACCACCTTTGATGAGTAAGCAATGAGTATGTCTACAACCACTGAAGTTATCGCCCATCATTGGGCATTTGCTGTCTTTCTGTTAGGTGCATTAGGTTTATGTTCGCTCATGTTGCTGGGGGCTCGCTATTTAGGCGGCCGTGCGCAAGCAAGAGCAAAACATGTTCCTTATGAATCAGGCCTTGATTCAGTTGGCAGCGCTCGTCTGCGCATGTCAGCCAAATTCTATTTGGTTGCTATGTTTTTCGTTATTTTCGATGTTGAAGCACTGTTTCTTTATGCCTGGGCTGTTTCCGTTCGTGAAGTAGGCTGGTTAGGCTTTATTGAAGCGGCCGTCTTCATCGCTATCTTATTAGCTGGATTATTCTACTTAGTTCGTATTGGTGCATTAAATTGGACACCTGTTCGCTCTCGTCGTGAAAGCGCAGGAAATACACACGTTAGATTAACCAGCGGCAAACATCCGCAGCAGTAATAAGCGAGGCATTAGAAATGGATTATACGCTCACCCGCATAGATCCGAACGGTGAGAATGACCGTTATCCCCTGCAAACACAGGAAATTGTCAGTGACCCATTAGATGCTCACGTTCATCGCAGTGTGTATATGGGAAAACTGGAACATGCGTTGCATGACGTTGTGAACTGGGGAAGAAAAAACTCTTTATGGCCGTATAACTTCGGTCTTTCCTGTTGTTACGTTGAAATGGTGACGTCATTTACTGCTGTACATGACGTAGCGCGTTTTGGTTCTGAAGTATTGCGTGCTTCCCCCCGTCAAGCCGACTTTATGGTGGTTGCTGGAACTTGCTTCACTAAAATGGCACCCGTTATTCAACGTTTATATGATCAGATGCTAGAGCCAAAATGGGTAATTTCCATGGGGGCTTGTGCTAACTCTGGTGGTATGTACGATATTTATTCAGTCGTTCAGGGTGTTGATAAGTTTATTCCAGTTGATGTGTATATTCCTGGATGTCCACCTCGTCCTGAAGCTTATATGCAGGCATTGATGCTATTACAAGAATCTATTGGTAAAGAGCGTCGCCCATTATCATGGGTTGTCGGCGATCAAGGCGTTTACCGTGCCAATATGCAGTCAGAACGAGAAAGAAAACACGGTGAACGTATCGCAGTGACAAATCTGCGTACACCAGACGAAATTTAAAGGCTTTTGCCTAAGACGTAACCAGAGCAATGTGTTGCGATCATAGTAACCCTGATCAAAGTTGTGGTGAATAGAAATGACCGATCAGATAGCGCAAAAAGGCGCTCGGCCAGCGTGGGAAACAACCGATCATATCGATGATCAGGTTGTTAATGAACTACGTCAAAAATTTGGGCCAGATGCGTTTACATTCCAGCCTACTCGCACTGGCATGCCAGTTGTGTGGGTAAAGCGGGAACAACTCATTGAGGTAATGCTATACCTCAAATCTTTACCAAAACCTTATGTCATGCTGTTTGATATGCATGGCTTTGACGAACGTCTTCGTACGCACCGTCAAGGCTTACCAGCAGCTGATTTTTCCGTTTTCTATCACTTGATATCAATTGACAGAAACAAGGATATCATGCTGAAAGTCGCATTAAGTGAGAACGATCTTAATGTTCCGACTATCACATCGATATTTCCTAACTCAAATTGGTATGAGCGTGAAGTCTGGGATATGTTTGGGATTGTCTTTAATGGCCACCCAAATTTACGCCGCATTATGATGCTTCCTGATTGGGAAGGTCATCCGCTGCGTAAAGATTATCCAGCTCGTGCGACCGAGTTTGATCCTTATGTGCTGACAAAGCAGAAGCAGGATCTGGAAATGGAATCGCTGACATTCAAACCTGAAGAGTGGGGAATGAAACGCGGTACTGAGAATGAGGACTTTATGTTCTTAAACCTCGGTCCTAACCATCCATCCTCTCACGGTGCATTCCGTATTATTCTTCAGCTTGATGGTGAGGAAATCGTCGACTGTGTACCTGATGTGGGTTATCACCATCGTGGTGCGGAAAAAATGGGTGAGCGCCAATCTTGGCACAGCTACATCCCATACACAGACCGAATCGAATACCTCGGCGGATGCGTTAACGAAATGCCTTATGTACTTGCAGTTGAAAAACTTGCCGGTATCGAAGTGCCAGAGCGCGTTAAAGTCATTCGTGTCATGCTGTCAGAGCTATTTCGTATTAATAGCCATCTGCTCTATATCAGTACCTTTATCCAAGACGTTGGTGCAATGACACCGGTGTTCTTTGCCTTTACCGACCGCCAAAAAGTTTACAACATTGTTGAAGCTATTACGGGTTTCCGTATGCACCCAGCATGGTTCCGTATTGGTGGTGTGGCACATGATTTACCGCGTGGTTGGGAGCGTTTATTACGTGAATTCTTAGACTGGATGCCAAAACGTCTAGATTCTTACGTAAAAGCGGCGCTGCAAAACAGTATCTTAAAAGGCCGTACTATCGGCGTTGCCTCTTATAACTCTAAAGAAGCGTTAGAGTGGGGTGTGACTGGTGCGGGTCTTCGTGCAACAGGTGTAGAGTTTGACGTACGTAAATGGCGTCCATACTCAGGTTATGAAAACTTTGAGTTTGAAATACCTGTAGCAAGTAACGGCGACTGTTATGACCGTGTGATGCTTAAAGTTGAAGAGTTACGCCAAAGTTTACGTATTCTTGAACAATGCTATAAAAATATGCCAGAAGGTCCATTTAAAGCAGACCATCCACTGACAACGCCGCCGCCAAAAGAGCGCACGTTGCAGCATATCGAAACCATGATTAACCACTTTTTACAGGTTTCATGGGGTCCGGTTATGCCTGCGAATGAATCATTCCAGATGGTTGAAGCCACAAAAGGGATCAACAGTTACTACTTAACCAGTGATGGCAGTACGATGAGCTATCGTACGCGTATTCGTACGCCAAGCTTTGCTCATTTACAGCAAATTCCAGCGGTTATCCGCGGTAGTCTGGTTTCTGACTTAATTGTTTATCTGGGTAGTATTGATTTTGTAATGTCGGATGTGGATCGTTAATCATGCAAAATGAATTAAACCAAAAAGAGCATGCATCGCAGATTGATATCGTAGATGTCACTCATTCACAGAAAGCGGCTTTTGTCTTAACAGAAGAAGAACGCACTGAAATTGAAAATGAGAAACACCATTACGAAGATCCGCGAGCTGCTTCTATTGAAGCACTGAAAATTGTGCAAAAGAACCGAGGTTGGGTCGAAGACGGTGCAATTTATGCAATTGCCGATGTGCTTGGGATCCCCGCGAGTGATGTTGAAGGCGTTGCTACGTTCTATAGCCAAATTTTCCGCCAACCTGTTGGTCGCCATATTATTCGCTTCTGCGACAGTGTGGTCTGCCATATTACAGGGTATCAAGGTATTCAGGCCGCTATTGAAAAACATTTAAATATCATTCCCGGGCAAACTACACCGGATGGTCGTTTTACATTGCTGCCGACCTGTTGTTTAGGCAACTGTGATAAGGGTCCTACCATGATGGTAGATGACGACACTCACAGCTTTGTCAAACCTGAAAATATTGAACAGTTACTGGAGCAATATCCATGACAGCAATTTCAGGAGTGAAACCGGTTATTCGCAGCGCAGAAACACATCCGCTTACGTGGCGTTTACGCGAAGACCGTCAGCCCGTATGGCTGGATGAATACCGTGCAACAAACGGTTATAAAGCGGCAGAAAAAGCATTAAAAGGTATGTCACCGACTGAGGTGACAAACGAAGTTAAAGATGCTGGCCTAAAAGGGCGTGGTGGTGCGGGATTCTCAACAGGCTTGAAATGGAGCCTGATGCCAAAAGATGAAAGCATGAATATCCGTTACATCCTTTGTAACGCAGATGAAATGGAACCGGGAACTTATAAAGACCGTCTTCTGATGGAAGAACTTCCACATCTGCTGATTGAAGGGATGATCATCGGCGCTCACGCACTGAAAGCTTATCGTGGTTATATCTTCCTGCGTGGTGAATATATCGAAGCAGCAAAGCATCTGCGCCAGGCAATAGAAGAAGCGAAAGCTGCTGGATTTTTAGGTAAAAATATCTTTGGTTCAGGTGTCGATTTCGAATTATTTGTTCATACAGGTGCAGGTCGTTACATCTGTGGTGAAGAAACAGCATTGATTAACTCCCTTGAAGGGCGTCGTGCTAATCCGCGTTCTAAACCACCATTCCCTGCAACATCGGGGGCATGGGGTAAACCAACTTGTGTTAATAACGTTGAAACACTGTGTAACGTGCCAGCAATTATTGAACACGGGAAAGATTGGTATATCGGTTTAAGCGCAGGAAAAAGCCCAGACGCAGGGACAAAGTTGATGGGTTTCTCTGGCCGAGTAAAAAATCCGGGTTTATGGGAACTGCCTTTTGGTACAACGGCACGCGAAATTCTTGAAGATTACGCGGGTGGTATGCGTGATGGCCTTAAGCTAAAAGCGTGGCAGCCAGGCGGTGCGGGTACTGACTTCTTAACTGAAGATCATCTCGATCTCCCAATGGATTTTGGCACGATAGCAAAAGCGGGTAGCCGTTTAGGCACTGCACTCGCTATGGCGGTAGATAATGAAATTAATATGGTTTCATTAACGCGTAACTTAGAAGAGTTTTTTGCTCGTGAATCTTGTGGCTGGTGTACACCATGTCGTGATGGTTTACCTTGGAGTGTCGAAATCTTAAGAGCGATAGAAGAGGGTAAAGGTCGCCCCGGAGATATCGAAACACTCGAGCATTTATGTCGTTCCTTAAGTCCAGGACATACATTCTGTGCTCACGCGCCAGGTGCGGTAGAACCACTACAAAGCGCCATTAAATATTTTCGTGAAGAATTTGAGGCCGGCATCATTCAAGAAGATTATACGAATGCCAACCTTATCAGAGGTATTCAGCCTAACTTGCTGAAAGATCGCTGGTAGTTTTTCACGATACATTCTAGGTTTAACGCCTGCAATGCAGGCCTTTGGGAAGCATGCTGACTATGGCTACGATTCATGTAGACGGCAAAGAATATGAAGTTAACGGGGCTGATAACCTGTTAGAAGCCTGCCTTACCTTGGGGCTCGATATTCCTTATTTTTGCTGGCACCCAGCGCTTGGAAGCGTTGGCGCTTGCCGCCAGTGTGCGGTTAAGCAATATCAAAATGCTGAGGATACTCGCGGTCGTTTGGTGATGTCTTGTATGACACCTGCGACTGATGGCACGTTTATCTCTATTGATGATGAAGAAGCGAAGAAATTTCGTGAAAGCGTTGTTGAATGGTATATGACAAACCATCCTCACGATTGTCCAGTTTGTGAAGAAGGCGGCAACTGCCACCTTCAAGATATGACGGTAATGACAGGTCATACTATGCGTCGCTATCGCTTTACTAAGCGTACACATAGAAACCAAGATCTGGGACCGTTTATTTCTCATGAAATGAACCGTTGTATTGCTTGTTACCGCTGTGTTCGTTATTACAAAGACTATGCTGATGGTACTGACCTTGGCGTCTTTGGTGCGCATAACAACGTTTATTTTGGCCGCGTTGAAGATGGCACCTTAGAGAGCGAATTCTCAGGTAACTTGATTGAGATTTGCCCAACGGGTGTATTTACCGATAAAACGCATTCATCTCGCTACAACCGTAAGTGGGATATGCAATTTGCGCCAAGTATTTGTCAAGGTTGTAGCATGGGTTGTAACACAAGCCCAGGTGAACGTTATGGTGAATTACGTCGCATTGAAAACCGTTATAACGGAACGGTAAACCGCTATTTCCTCTGTGACCGTGGACGTTTTGGCTATGGTTATGTGAATTTAGCAGACAGACCTCGTCAGCCTAAAAAACGTTTGGGTAGCAATTGGTTAGAAATTAATGCACTGCAAGCAACACAAGCCGCAGCAGAGATGCTGAAAAAAGGCCAACGTGTTGTCGGTATCGGTTCACCTCGTGCAAGTATTGAAAGCAACTTTGCACTACGCGAAGTGGTTGGTGTTGAAAACTTCTATAGTGGAATTTCAGCCGCTGAGCAAAAACGTTTAACGCTAATGCTTGATATTTTACAAAAAGGAGGGGTTCGTACGCCTTCTTTACGTGAAATTGAAAATTATGACGCGGTGCTTGTATTAGGTGAAGACCTAACACAAACCGGTGCTCGTATGGCGCTATCTGTTCGCCAAGCGGTGAAAGGTAAAGCACGTGAAATGGCAGCGGCGCAAAAAGTGGCTGATTGGCAAATTGCGGCGATTATGAATATCGGGCAACGTGCTAAATATCCACTGTTTGTCACTCACGTTGATGAAACTCGTCTTGATGATGTGGCTGCGTGGAGCTATTGCGCCCCAGTGGTTGACCAAGCGCGTTTAGGTTTTGCGATAGCAAACGGTATTAACGGTGAAGCGCCTGCGGTTGAAGGCATCGATGAGGCACTGAATAAACATATCGATATGATTGTTCAAGCACTGTCTCAAGCGAAAAAACCATTAATTATTAGTGGTAGCCATGCGGGTAGCGAAGATGTCATCAAAGCTGCTGCGAACATTGCATTTGCATTAAAAGCAAAAGGTAATGATGTTGGCCTTTCTTATGTTGCAGATGATGCAAATAGCATGGGATTGGCAATGATGAATGCGAAACCATTGGATGATGCATTAAAAATCATGCGCAGTGGCCAAGCTGATACCGTTGTTGTGGTAGAAAACGATTTATATCGTCATTTTGACGCTGATGTGATTGATGATGCGTTAGCTAAAGTAGATAACCTGATTGTTATCGACCACCAGCAAACCGATATTATGGCGAAAGCTCACCTTGTTCTTCCTGCCTCTAGTTTCGCTGAAAGCGACGGTACGCTGGTTAGCCAAGAGGGTAGAGCACAACGTTACTTCCAAGTCTTCGAGCCATCATTCTATAACAAAGATATTGTTATGCATGAAAGCTGGCGCTGGCTAAGTGGTGTTGATTCAATGTGGCACGAAAGAAGCTTAGATTGGACTCAGTTAGATCATGTCATTGAACTGTGTGCAGAGCGTCTTCCTCAGTTTGCAGGCATTGTTGATGCAGCACCAAATGCAGCATTCCGTATTCGTGGACAAAAACTGGCGCGTGAACCGCATCGTTATAGTGGTCGTACTTCTATGTTGGCGAATGTTTCTGTTCATGAACAACGTCAGCCAAAAGATATCGACACTGCATTTGCTTTCTCAATGGAAGGTAATAACAGCCCAACAGCGCCTCGTCAGCAAATTCCATTTGCATGGGCTCCGGGTTGGAACTCACCTCAAGCATGGAATAAATTCCAAGCAGAAGTGGGCGGCAGCTTACGCTTTGGTGATCCAGGTGTGCGTTTAATTGAAAGTGATGAAAATACACTTGGCTATTTCACTGAAATTCCAGCGGCATTTAATGTTGAGAAAAATCAGTGGAGGGTTGCACCTTATTATCGTTTATTCGGTAGTGAAGAGTTGTCACAACGCGCTGAAGTTATCCAATCTCGTATGGAAGCCGCTTATTTAACATTGAGTGAATCTGATGCTAAAGCATTAGCCTTAACTCAAGGGCAACAAGCGATGTTTACTTACGAAGGCCGTGAATTTACTTTACCGGTGAAAATCAGTATGCACCTAACTGAAGGTCAAATTGGTTTACCGTTAGGTATGGCGGGTATTTCCCCATCACTGGTTGGTGCATCGGTTCGTCATCTGCGGGGTATTGCATAATGAGCTGGTTATCTCCTGAAGTTACTGAGATTTTACTCACCGTCTTAAAAGCTGTTGTGATCCTTCTTGTTGTGGTCACTTGTGGTGCTTTTATGAGTATGGGGGAACGTCGCTTACTCGGTCTGTTCCAAAACCGTTATGGGCCTAACCGTGTGGGGTATGCAGGTTCTGCACAGCTAATTGCGGATATGATCAAAATGTTCTTTAAAGAGGACTGGATCCCGAAATTTGCTGACCGCTTTATCTTTACTATTGCACCGGTTATCGCGTTTTCTTCTTTATTACTTTCTTTTGCGATAGTCCCTGTTAGCTCAACTTGGGTTGTGGCTGACTTAAACATCGGTATTTTATTCTTCTTGATGGTGGCTGGGCTTGCGGTATATGCCGTGTTGTTCGCTGGTTGGTCAAGTAATAATAAATACTCGCTGTTAGGTGCAATGCGTGCATCAGCACAAACCGTAAGTTATGAGGTGTTTTTAGGACTCTCTATCTTAGGGGTTGTGGCACAAGCAGGGTCATTTAACTTAACTGATATTGTTAACTCACAATCCACTGTTTGGAACGTTATTCCTCAATTCTTTGGCTTTATTACCTTTGCGATAGCGGGTGTTGCGGTATGTCACCGTCACCCATTTGACCAACCAGAAGCCGAACAAGAATTAGCAGATGGTTACCATATTGAATATTCCGGTATGAAATTCGGTCTGTTCTTTGTGGGGGAATATATCGGTATCGTTGCGGTTTCAGGCTTAATCGTGACGCTGTTCTTTGGTGGTTGGCAAGGGCCTTTCTTACCGTCATTTATTTGGTTTGCACTGAAAACAGGATTCTTCATGATGATGTTTATCCTTATTCGTGCATCTTTACCGCGTCCGCGTTATGACCAAGTGATGTCATTCGGTTGGAAAATTTGCTTACCGTTAACTTTAATTAATCTGCTGGTAACTGCTGCAGTGATACTTTACAACGCTCAATAAGGGGTGATTGAACCATGACTTTAAAAGAGTTATTGACTGGTTTCGGCACCCAGGTACGAAGCATTTGGATGATTGGCTTACATGCCTTCGCCAAGCGCGAAACACAGATGTACCCGGAAGAACCTGTCAATGTTGCACCACGTTATCGTGGACGTATTGTATTGACGCGTGATCCTGATGGAGAAGAGCGTTGTGTTGCTTGTAACCTGTGTGCAGCAGTCTGTCCAGTAGGCTGTATTTCATTACAAAAAGCCGAGCACGAAGATGGTCGTTGGTACCCAGAATTTTTCCGTATCAACTTTTCTCGCTGTATCTTTTGTGGGTTATGTGAAGAAGCTTGTCCGACAACAGCATTGCAATTAACACCTGATTTCGAGATGGGTGAGTTCAAGCGTCAGGATCTGGTTTATGAAAAAGACGATCTGTTGATTTCTGGGCCGGGCAAATATCCTGAATATAACTTTTACCGTAAAACAGGTATGGCGATTAACGGCAAAGATAAAGGTGAAGCGGACGACGAAGCTAAACCTATCGATGTCAAAAGCCTGTTACCGTAAGGAGCGATATTCATGGAATTTGCATTTTACATAGCGGGACTGATTTCAATCCTTGCAACACTGAGAGTTATTACGCATACCAACCCAGTACATGCTTTATTGTATTTGGTTATATCGTTGATCGCACTTTCAGTGGTTTTCTTCTCACTTGGTGCTTACTTTGCCGGTGCGTTAGAGATCATCGTTTACGCAGGTGCCATTATGGTGCTGTTTGTTTTCGTGGTGATGATGCTTAACTTAGGCAAAGCCGTTGTTGATCAAGAAAAACAATGGTTACAACCTAAGTATTGGATTGGTCCTGCATTGTTATCTATTGCTTTGTTAGCGGTGCTTATTTATGCGATTAGTAGCGTGACTCATGGTGAGATTAGTGGCGAAGTCATTGGTGCTAAAGAAGTTGGTATTAGTCTGTTCGGACCTTATATTCTGGCCGTTGAGTTAGCGTCAGTACTCTTATTGTCAGGGTTGATTGTTGCTTATCATATTGGTCGCGATCAGAGCCATGATGACCTCGTCGAAAACGAAAATGTAGGGGAGCAAAAATGATACCTCTTCAACATGGTTTGATCTTGGCTGCGGTACTGTTTGTGTTAGGTTTTACCTGCTTAGTACTTCGCCGCAACCTGTTGTTTATGTTGATCGGACTAGAAATAATGATTAATGCAGCTGCACTGGCATTTGTTGTCGGCGGTAGCTTTTGGGGTCAAACCGATGGTCAGATAATGCATATTCTGGCAATCAGCTTGGCAGCGGCAGAGGCAAGTATTGGCTTGGCATTGTTGTTACAACTACATCGCCATCGTCAAAACCTTAATATTGATACAGTTAGTGAGATGCGCGGATGAATATACTCTATTTAACCATTCTGCTACCACTACTGGGATTTTTACTGCTCGCTTTCTCACGTGGTCGTTGGTCAGAAAATGTATCAGCATGGATTGGTACCGGTTCAGTTGGTTTATCAGCATTAACAACGCTTTGGGTTGGCATGGATTTCTTTGCTCAAGGGCAAGAAACTCAAGTACAAACTTTATGGACATGGATGGCAGTTGGGGATTTCAATATCCCATTTACCCTTGTTCTTGATGGTTTGTCACTAACTATGCTGGGTGTTATTACGGGTGTTGGTTTCTTAATTCATATGTATGCCTCTTGGTATATGCGCGGTGAAGAAGGCTATTCTCGCTTCTTTGCTTATACTAACTTATTTATTGCGAGCATGGTTGTATTAGTTCTCGCAGATAATATGTTGCTGATGTATATGGGTTGGGAAGGGGTTGGTCTGTGTAGTTACCTATTAATTGGTTTCTATTACAGCAATCCAGCTAACGGCGCTGCTGCGATGAAAGCATTTATCGTAACGCGTGTAGGTGATGTGTTCTTAGCTATCGGTATGTTTATTCTCTACGATCAGTTAGGTACATTGAGCTTTCGCGAAATGGCGGTGCAAGCTCCATTACTTATGGAGTCAGGCTCGACGGTGATTAACTGGGCAATGTTAATGGTATTAGGTGGTGCAGTGGGTAAATCAGCACAATTACCATTACAAACTTGGTTAGCAGATGCGATGGCAGGCCCTACGCCTGTATCTGCATTAATCCACGCCGCAACGATGGTAACAGCCGGTGTTTACTTAGTCGCGCGTAGCCATGATTTATTCTTAATGGCACCTGAAGTACTGGAATTAGTCGGTATTATTGGTGCAGTAACGCTGGTATTAGCCGGTTTTGCAGCGCTGGTACAAACTGATATCAAACGTATTCTCGCTTATTCAACCATGAGCCAAATTGGTTATATGTTCTTGGCTTTAGGGGCACAAGCATGGGATGCGTCAATTTTCCACTTAATGACACACGCTTTCTTTAAAGCATTACTGTTCTTATCAGCAGGTTCCGTTATTGTTGCCTGCCATCATGAGCAGAATATCTTTAAGATGGGCGGTTTACGTAAGAAGATCCCATTTGTTTATGCTTGCTTCTTAATTGGTGGCGGTGCGTTATCTGCATTACCACTGTTAACGGCAGGGTTCTTCAGTAAAGATGAAATCTTATGGGGTGCGTATTCAAACGGGCATTTTAATATGATGCTTGCAGGGTTGATTGGTGCGTTGTTTACATCACTTTATACCTTCCGTTTGATTTTTATCGTATTCCACGGTGAGACCAAAACCGAAGCACATCAAGTTAAAGGCTTTACTCATACTTTCCCATTAGCGGTACTGGCTGTGTTATCCACCTTTATTGGTGCGTTGATCACTCAACCTTTAGGTGCGGTTTTCCCAGAAAGTACAGCATCACATGATGGTAAGTATGTATTGGAAGCTCTTTCTGGTGTGGTAGCGATTGTGGGTGTTGCCATTGCAGCGTGGTTATATCTGAAACAGCGTCAGTTAGTTTCTCAGGTTGCCAAAACTCGTACGGGTCGTTTCTTCTCAACATGGTGGTTCCATGCTTGGGGATTTGATGCGCTGTATGAAGTGCTGTTTGTCAAACCTTATAAAGGTGCGGCATGGCTTATTCAAAATGATCCTGTTAATCAATTCTTTAATTCTTTCGGCTGCCTGTTTAAAGGGGCCAATAAAGGATTGAGTTTCAGTGAGAATGGATTAGCCCGTTGGTATGCGGCTTCTCTCGGTTTAGGTGCAGTGCTGGTTATCGCTCTGCTGCTTCTGGTTTAATTAAGGGACACATTGCGCCATGTTATTACCCTGGCTAATACTTATTCCCTTCATCGGTGGCCTGCTAAGTTGGCAGGCTGAACGGATCGGCTCGCAAATCCCTCGCTGGGTTGCGTTGCTGACGATGGGATTAACACTCGTTATTTCTGTGCAACTCTGGTTGCAGGGCGATTATCATCTTATCAGTGCGGACGGAGCACCACGTTGGACAGAGTTTTACTTTGTGCCGTGGATCCCTGCGTTAGGGATTAATATCCAGTTTGCACTTGATGGCATGTCATTGCTGATGACTGTATTAACAGCGATTTTGGGTATTCTTGCAGTACTCTCTTCGTGGAATGAAAATCAGCCATCACAAGGGGCTTTCCATTTTAACTTGCTGTGGATTTTAGCAGGTGTAATGGGGGTCTTCTTGGCAACGGATTTATTCTTATTCTTCTTCTTCTGGGAAATGATGTTAATCCCAATGTATTTCCTGATTTCTTTATGGGGACACAAAGGAAGTAGCGATAAGAAACACGTTAGTGCAGCGACTAAGTTCTTTATCTATACACAGGCAAGTGGTCTGTTAATGCTATTGGCAATTATCGGGTTAGCGGTTGCTTTTTACCGCGAAACAGGTATTTGGACCTTTAGCTACGACATATTATTACAAGCACACACTGTATTAGGTTCAGAGCTGCAATTTATCCTGATGTTAGGTTTCTTCGCTGCATTTGCGGTGAAAATGCCTATTGTACCTGTTCATGGCTGGTTAGCTGATGCTCACGCAGAAGCACCAACAGCGGGTTCTGTCGATTTATCAGGTATTTTGCTTAAAACAGCGGCTTATGGTTTATTGCGTTTCAATTTACCACTATTCCCTGAAGCGTCTGCATTACTTGCGCCTGTTGCAATGTGGTTAGGTTTAATTACCATTTTCTACGCGGCACTGTTAGCGTTCCGTCAGACTGATATTAAACGTCTCGCGGCTTACAGTAGTATTTCTCACATGGGCTTTATCGTTATTGCGATTTATGCTGGTTCTGTATTGGCTTATCAAGGTGCGATTATTCAAATGATCACCAATGGTCTGTCAGCTGCAGGTCTGTTTATCATGTGTGGCATGCTGTATGAGCGTTTAGGTACTCGTGATATGAACCAAATGGGTGGATTGTGGAAAAGCATCCGTTTCTTACCTGCATTTTCACTGTTCTTTGCGGTAGCCTCTTTAGGAATGCCAGGGACAGGTAACTTTGTTGGTGAGTTTATGATCTTATTTGGTACTTATGGTCAATTTAAACTGATCACGATTATTTCGGTCTTTGGTTTAGTCTTTGCTTCTGTTTACGCGTTGTGGATGATGCAACAGGCTTACTATGGTTCACCGAAAACCGCTGAAAGAACCTATAAAGGGTTAGATCTGAGAGAATTTATTATCCTGATGTCGTTAGTTGTCATGCTGGTTATTTTGGGCTTCTTCCCGCAACCGGTGTTAGATACTTCAATATCAGCGATGGAAAATCTCCAGACTTGGTATTCCGCTTCTATCTCAACAGTAAGGCCGTAATTCGCCATGACAATAACTCCTCAACAACTGATCGCAATGCTACCGCTGTTGATCGTCGGATTGACGGTGGTGGTTGTGATGCTGGCCATTGCGTGGCGACGCGATCATTTTACTATTGCCACTTTGACAGTCACTGGTTTTATCATTGCGCTAGGATCGCTTTATTACGTTAATGCATTAGGCGTAGTAGATGTTACAACGCTCTATCATGTCGATGGGTATTCCAGTTTCTTCACCGCATTAATTATTATTGCGGGGATTGGAACCATTGCTTTTGCTTATCCTTGGTTAGAAGGTTATCAAGATAACAAAGAAGAGTTTTATATGCTGGTTGCGATAGCGGTAGTGGGGGGGATTTTACTCTCTTCTGCACACCACTTCGCATCGATGTTTATTGGGATTGAGTTACTGACATTACCGTTGTTTGGTCTTATTGGTTACGCATTCCAACAACGTCCATCACTGGAAGCGAGCATAAAATATATGCTGCTTTCAGCGGCGGCATCATCTTTCTTATTATTTGGTATGGCACTTCTTTATGCCGAAGCAGGAAACCTGTCGTTTACTGCAATGGGTCAAAGCTTAAGTGATAGCAATATCCACAAACCTTTAGTATTAGCAGGTTTAGGAATGATGCTGGTGGGAATTGGCTTTAAGTTGTCGTTATTCCCATTCCAACTGTGGACTCCTGATGTTTACCAAGGTGCACCAGCACCAACGGGGGCATTTTTAGCCACGGCAAGTAAGATTGGTATCTTCGCAGTGGTTATGCGTCTATTCCTTGAAGCTCCCGCAGCAGACAGTGAAACGTTACGCATGATCTTAGGTGTAATGGCGATAGCATCTATCCTGTTTGGTAACATCATGGCGCTGACACAGAAAAACGTAAAACGTTTATTGGGTTACTCTTCTGTATCGCACCTTGGTTATCTGTTAGTTGCATTGATTGTGTTGCAATACAGCCCTATACTTGCGCAAGAAACTGCTGAAATTTATTTAGCGGGTTACTTATTTGCTAGCTTAGGTGCATTTGGTGCAATTGCCGTTGCTTCCAGCCCATACCGTGAAGGGGAGCTTGAATTACTCGAAGATTATCGTGGGTTATTCTGGCGTCGTCCGGTTGTTGCGTTGGTAATGTCACTAATGATGTTATCATTAGCGGGTGTACCAATTACGTTAGGCTTTATCGGTAAACTGTATGTCATTATTGCAGGTATCGACTCTAGCTTATGGTGGTTAACAGGCATGGTAGTATTAGGTAGTGCTATTGGTCTGTTCTATTACTTACGTGCTGCCGCGATAGTTTTCTTACGCAAACCAGACAACGACAACACACCTGTCATGACGACAACATCACAAAATATGGCTGCTTTTGTTGCGTTAATTTGTGCGATAATCGTTATTGCGTTAGGTATTTGGCCACAGCCATTAATTGAATTAACTAACTTTTCCATTATTTCACCTACTGTGAATTAATCCATAGTTTAGTTAACTTAAATAAAAGCCTGATTTTTAATCAGGCTTTTTTATATCTAACATTTTCTTTATCCTAACGTATTGTTATTTTCTGCTAAATAATTCAAGTTGTTAAGATAAAATAATTACCCGTTAATTAGTATTCATCTAAAAATTTACCTAAGAATAATAAGTGTGGTTCAATAATATTATTGGTATCTAATATATTGTTTTTTAACTGAGTTAATTGATAAATAAGAGAGCACCAATATTGTTCGAGTAATGTCAGTTGTTCTGCTAATAATTTAAAATAAAATTCAATATTAACTAATGAGTGATAATAGGTCTGAGTAAAAATAATCATGCGTTTTTGATTTTCTAGCACAGACAAATTTTTGATTTCAGCAAGGTAATCATCAATAAGTTGGTGGCGTGTCTCAATGAGATTTTGATATGTAAAACCTTTATCAAGTTGAGAAAGTAGATTATCTAATGAATCTATTAGTAGTTTTAATATGTTTTTTTCTGAAATATCTATATTTAATGATGAAATCGTTTCTTTTGAGGGAATACTGGCATTAAAAATATCAATGATACTCTCATTGTTAATGATATCCTCGCTTTTAGTAATAATGTCAATTTTTTCTTTAAGCTTAAAAATATTTTCTTTATTTAAAAGAATTTTATTGCCTACTTCTTCGGCATGTTTTTCTTCCGTAATAATTAAAGGATCAATATCTTTTTTTAAACTAAACTTACTTAAAAACTCTTTATTATTATTAATAAAAACTTGATAAAAATTGATAATATTAATTGACTCATCAATTTCTTCTTTTAAAATATCTTCAATTATTCTTCGTTCATTACTTAATTTTTTGACTATTTCTAAATTTTGCGATTTTTTTAATATTTCATTATCAATTTCACCAAGGGTACCGATTGCCCCCGTTAATAGTTTCTGTTTTAATCTACTTTTAATAGAAATGGAAAAACTAATAATACTATCTAATATTTTATTATTATTTATATAAATTGAGATAAGTTTATTATTAAGTTCATCATTATTCTTCGATAGATGAATACTAATTTGGCGAATGTTTTTTATAGCATTAAAAAAGACTGAATGTTCGAATTTTTCTTTAGTATCTATATTCATTTTATTCATAACAATTCCTTTGTTATTTAGAGGAATAAAAATCAGATAATGCTTCATCAAATATAGCAATCATCTCTTTTGAATAGCCTATAACCATATACCAAGGTGAAATCATTTTTTCCAAGTAAATACTAAAACGAATAAGTTCCATAGCATTATCTACTTTTTTTAAATTTATCAGTGAGGCATTAATTTCAGTTAATGTTGTCTGCCACATATATTCAAGATGTTCTAGTGCCATATTGGCATCTTCGATATATTGTTCAATCTCTCCTAAATCTGTTTGAAACCTTTGTAAACATAATGAAATATTAGAATGGATTTTTATATTGTTATTTACTTGATTAAGATTTTCAATAATAGCATTTTTTTTCTTGCGTGCTTCCTCTGCTTTAGCACCAAAAATACCACCTGTGATGATAACACCTACAATGCCAAAGGCTAAGCCTGTAAAAGCAAGTTTAACATATTGCTTATATTCTTCTTTTAAAGCTTCAATTTCATTTTCTAAGATACTTTTTTCTTCAATAAATGATGTGTTATTACTGCTAAGGTGTTCATTAATAATTCTTTTTTTATTAATAATGTCGTAGTAAATTGATTGTTGTAAAGCACCATTACTACTTTCGCCACCAGTTATTTTGGCTATAAAGTCACAAACCATATTCTTTATTTTTATTGTTTTTTGATACTCATCATTAATATCATTCTTCATACTTTCTAAAATAGTAATAAGTTGGGTTGTTACTTCTTTATCTTGTTGAGTATATTTAATTGTTGATGTTTCTTTTTCTGAAATGTCTTCTAATTTTATATTTATCTTATCGAGTAACGGCATTTGGCTAATAAATAATAAAATCTGTTCTCCAGTTGTTGTGATTTCTCTTCCTATAATTTCAAGATCTATTGCTTGTTGTTTAATCGCATATTCTATTTTATTCCACCCAAAAGCATGTTCTCTCATTCTTAAAAAAAGAGCTTGAATATTATCTGAAGAAATTTGAGAAATATGAATATCGTCATATCCAAGAAACTCAATTACTGTTTCTTTTTGATAAGGAAGTATTAATATTTTATCGATATAGTTTTTAATTTTTTTAAGATCATAAGAAGTAAAAATACCAGGGCTTCGACCTCCTTCAATATTTTTTCCGAGTATTAAACCTAGCGCAACTTCTGGAAGTTCTGTTTTTTCGATGATTTTATCAACATATTCAAAGATGGTTGTATCCATATAACCTCTCTCTTAGGTATAATAAATATTAATTCTATGGCATGATTTTGAAATAATGCATTTGTTATTTACAGATAGCTGGTTAACTCTTCTACTTTGTAACATGAAAAATACAAAACTTTGATAAATGACAAAGGTTATAATTAATCAGCTCTTTGATAATTCTTATAGAAACGTATAATCTCCTTTTTAATTAGTTGCGGGTATTTGGAGTGGAAAAGGTTAAACCTGTGTTTTCGACACTGTACGAAAAAGTTAAAAATATAAATCTGACAGCACAAGGTAATCTTTTACATCTGAAAGTCGCCTTGGCCTCAGACGTTTCATTTTCACTACTTTCTTGGCTTGCAGCACAAACGTATTACCCTCAGTTTTATTGGCAGCATCGCGATGAATATGAGGAAATCGCAGCTTGCGGACAATTATGTTGTTTTAATCATATTCGTGATGCGCGAGAATTTTTAAGTACTCATAAAAATGAATCTAATACTGATGATGTTCGCATTTGGGGATTAAATGCGTGGGATACCATTATTCCTGGCCGAATTGATCAACAAAGTGGTGATGATGCTTATCTTTTCTTGCCCAGAATTGAAATAAGACGTCAGCAGCAGCAACTCTCTGTGCATATCAATTTACTTGGTGAAAAAGATAGAGATGATGCATTAACTTTTCTAAGTACATTAAATGATGAGCTAGAAATTTCGCCGCTTTCTGTTTCTGTTATTTCAGTAAAACATTCATTAACTCAAGATCAGTGGGTTAACTATCTTGAGCTCGCTTTACATGAGATTGAGCAGGGAACCTTCGAAAAAGTTGTTCCTGCAAGAGCAACGTGTTTAACGCTTGATAATCCGCTTAAAGCTATTCAATTTATGAAAGCAAGTCGTGATGTTAACCATCATTGCTATCATTATATGTTGGCATTTTCTCCTTCAGATGCGTTTATTGGTTCGTCGCCTGAACGCTTGTATTATCGTGATGAAAAACAACTTTATACCGAAGCATTAGCAGGTACTGTAGCAAGTTCTGAGAATGAGCAACAAGCAATGGAACTTGCTGATTGGCTAATGAATGACAAGAAAAATCAGCATGAAAACTTAGTCGTAGTTGATGATATTTGTCAGCGCTTACAAGGTGGAATAGAAGGTATTGATGTTTCGCCTGCTGATGTAATTCGATTACGCAAAGTGCAGCACCTTCGTCGTTATATTCACGGTAAACTTATTGATACAGATGATGTTGATTGTTTAAAACGCTTACAGCCTACAGCGGCTGTGTGTGGCTTACCTCGTACTGTTGCTCGCGCATTTATTCATCAGCATGAACCCTTTAAAAGGCGTTGGTATGCCGGCTCCGCAGGTTATTTAGGATTATCTCATGCTGAATTTGCTGTTAGTTTGCGTTGTGGTGAATTGCATGATGATACATTAACGCTTTATGCTGGTGCGGGGGTTGTTGCCGGATCTTCACCTTTGCAAGAATGGGACGAAATCGAGAATAAAGCCGCAGGGTTACGCACTTTATTACAAGAAAAAAAATAATATTGTGCAGGAATTCCTTGAACGCAGTAGTGCTAATAGAGTGAAACATAATGGGGAGTATTATTTAATGCTGTTATTTAGTGCTACTCTTTAAATAACCTCTGCTATCAGCGAACTAATAAATGCTATTCTTGAGATAATTAGTGCTATTTATTTATACTGTTGACGAAAGAAAAACACATTAACTTAAAATATGTTGAGTACTTAGCCTAAATAATGCACTCCTATGAGTGTTTTCTTTCACTATTTATTTAACGAAAACTTCTGTTCATTGAACTAGGCTAAGGAAAAGTATTTAGGAACAGATATTATAATAGCAATTGTAAGTTTTCGTTGTTGGGATGATCAATGTCTAATAGTTCGTTTAATCGCCAATGGGCTAAAGTTATACTTGAAGCTTTGACTCGTCATGGTTTGCGCCATATCTGTATTGCTCCTGGATCTCGTTCAACACCTTTAACGCTTGCTGCTGCTAATAATAGCAAGTTGATTTGTCATACACATTTTGATGAACGCGGATTGGGGCATTTAGCGTTAGGTTTAGCTAAAGCAACACAAGAGCCTGTCGCTGTTATTGTGACATCAGGCACGGCGGTTGCTAATTTATATCCCGCTCTTATTGAGGCCGGATTAACCGGTGAACGCCTTGTTTTCCTTACTGCGGATAGACCACCTGAACTTATTGATTGTGGCGCGAATCAAGCCATTCGTCAGCAAGGTATTTTCGCAAGTCATCCATCAAAAACACTTTCATTACCAAGGCCAACCTCCGATATTTCAGCAAGTTGGCTTGTTTCTACGGTTGATAATGCCATGAATGAGCTTGTGCATGGTGCTTTGCATGTCAATTGTCCTTTTGCCGAACCTTTATATGGTGATGATGACGCAAATGCTTGCCCGTGGAGTGATGCATTAGGTGAGTGGTGGCAAAATTATCGCCCTTGGTTACAAGAAACAATGACGTTATCGGCAGCAACGCATCCTCAATGGCATAGATTATGCCAGAAAAAAGGCGTCGTTATTGCTGGAAGGATCAGCGCCCAAGAAGGTATTGAAGTTGCTAAATGGGCATCTCAATTAGGTTGGCCTTTATTAAGTGATGTACTTTCTCAAACAGGGCAGCCGTTACCTTGTGCTGATTTATGGCTAAATAATCCTCAAGCAAAATCATTATTAAACCAAGCTGAAATTGTTATTCAATTTGGCTCAAGTTTAACGGGTAAACGATTATTACAGTGGCAAGTTGGCTGCTCGCCAAAAAATTATTGGATAATAGATGCTATTGCGGGGCGTTTAGATCCAGGACATCATCAAGGTGAGAAATTTACCGTACCTCCATTACAATGGTTAGCGGCGCATTCTGCTGTAGATAATTTGCCTTGGGCAACAGCATTAACTGAAATAGCTAAACAGACGTATCAGCAAGTGAAACAAGCCACGCAAAATTTTGGTGAAGCACAAGTAGCTCATAAATTAAGTACATTACTTCCTAAAGATGGACAATTATTTGTTGGCAATAGTCTTATTGTTAGGTTAATTGATGCGTTAGGTGTTTTGCCTCAAGGTTATCCTGTAATGAGTAACCGAGGTGCAAGTGGTATTGATGGTCTACTTTCAACAGCAGCGGGTGTGCATAGAGCAACAGAAAAACCCACTTTAACCATTCTTGGTGATTTATCTGCATTGTATGACTTAAATAGTTTAGCCTTGCATCGTCAAATTTATGCGCCGAATGTTATTATTGTGGTGAATAATAATGGTGGACAGATATTCTCTATGTTGCCAACACCTGCGTTACAACGAGAGCGTTTTTATTGTATGCCTCACTCTCTAAACTTTAAGCACGCAGCCGCTATGTTTGGCCTGAATTATGCCTCACCTACTGATTGGGATGCATTATTTTCTACCGTTCAACAATGTTGGGCTGGTGGCGCAGAAACCACATTAATCGAATTAATTGTTAATGACACTGATGGTGCCCAAACATTAAATCAGCTAGTTAAACAGGTGACAGCTCATGACTTTAGCATGTCGGAGATATAATGCCCATAATGAAGGGCCTTGGTTAGTCTGGTTACATGGGCTATTAGGAGAGGGAGATGAATGGGCGCCAGTGATTGCTGCCTGTCATGAATACCCCTCTTTAGTGATTGATTTACCACGGCATGGTGATTCAGCGTCAATCGGTGCTAAAAACTTTGTTGAGGTGAGTGCATTACTGACTGAAACATTAAAAACTGAAGATATTACGCATTACTGGTTAATTGGTTACTCATTGGGTGGCAGAATTGCGATGTATCACGCATGTTTTGGTGATACTACAGGATTAATGGGACTTATTGTTGAAGGGGGAAACCCCGGCTTATATGATGCCAGTGAACGACAAAATAGAATTGCACATGATATGCGATGGGCTCAGCGATTTCGCGATGAACCAATAACCAAAATATTAGAACAGTGGTATCAGCAGCCCGTATTTGCAGATTTAAATGATGAAAAACGCCAGTTACTCATAGAAAAACGTAGCCGTAATGCAGGTTTTTGTATTGCAGAAAGCCTTGAATGCCTTTCATTAGGTCATCAACCTTGGCTGGTGGCAGAATTGCAGCAACTCACTTTACCTTTTATTTGGCTATGTGGTGAGAAAGATAAGAAATTTCAGACTATAGCGCAGCAGTATTCGCTGCCATTAACGACTATCCCGCACGCTGGCCATAACGCCCATCAGGCTCAGCCTGTTGCTTATGCTGCGGTGATAAACCATATTTTATCCCTCTTTGGTTAAAGGAACCTAATTATGCTTTATCCGAGCGAAGAAAAGCTGTATGCACCGATAGAATGGCAAGATTGTTCAGGCGATTTTGAAGATATTCTTTACCATAAATCGGCTGATGGCATCGCGAAAATTACGATTAACCGCCCACAAGTGCGTAATGCTTTCCGCCCTTTGACTGTCAAAGAGATGATCCAAGCATTAGCCGATGCACGTTATGATGATGGTATTGGTACGATCATTTTAACGGGTGCAGGCGAAAAAGCATTCTGTGCTGGTGGTGACCAAAAAATTCGTGGCGATTACGGTGGATACCGTGATGACAGCGGTACACACCACCTGAATGTATTAGATTTCCAGCGTCAAATACGTACTTGTCCAAAGCCTGTAGTAGCGATGGTGGCGGGGTATTCTATCGGTGGTGGCCACGTTTTACATATGATGTGTGATTTAACCATTGCTGCTGAAAATGCTATTTTTGGTCAGACAGGGCCAAAAGTCGGTTCATTCGATGGCGGCTGGGGTGCTTCTTATATGGCTCGTATCGTGGGGCAGAAAAAAGCGCGTGAAATTTGGTTCTTATGTCGTCAGTACGATGCAAAAGAAGCACTGGAAATGGGCCTAGTTAACACTGTTGTACCTTATGCAGATCTTGAGAAAGAAACGGTGCGTTGGTGTCGTGAAATGCTTGAAAATAGCCCAATGGCATTACGCTGCTTAAAAGCGGCATTAAATGCGGACTGTGATGGCCAAGCAGGTCTTCAAGAATTAGCGGGTAATGCAACTATGCTGTTCTATATGACTGATGAAGGTCAAGAAGGACGTAATGCGTTTAACGAAAAACGCCAACCTGATTTCTCTAAATTTAAACGTAATCCATAATGCGAAACGCAAAACTCTATTCATTCAGCCTGCCTATGGAGGCAGGCGTTGTTCTGCGCTATCAAAGGCTGAAAACCCGTGATGGTTTTCTTGTCTGTTTAGAGCAGGATGGTAAACAAGGCTGGGGCGAAATTGCTCCTCTTCCTGAATTTAGCCGCGAAACGTTACCTGAAGCTCAGGCTTGTGCTATCGCTTGGTTATCTGCATGGTGCAAGGGTGAAAACCCAGCAGAAAGTGAGTTACCTAGTGTTGCATTTGGTATAAGTTGTGCACTAGCTGAATTAGCTGAGACTTTACCTCAAGCAGCAAATTATCGTGCAGCACCATTATGTAATGGTGATCCTGATGACTTAATTTTAAGCCTGAATGAAATGGAAGGCGAAAAAGTAGCTAAAGTCAAAGTGGGTCTGTATGAAGCTGTTCGTGACGGTATTGTGGTAAATCTTCTATTAGAAGCGATCCCTGATTTAAAATTAAGACTTGATGCTAATCGAAGCTGGACCCCAGCTAAAGCAGAAAGTTTTGCTAAATATGTTAATCCACAATGGCGTGATCGTATCGCTTTTTTAGAAGAGCCTTGCAAAACGCCAGCTGAGTCATTGGCATTCTCTCAAGAAACCGGGATTAGCATTGCGTGGGATGAAACAGTACGAGATGACGGTTTTGAAATAAAGCCTCAAGCAGGTGTTACGGCAATTGTTATCAAGCCAACACTGGTTGGCAGCCTTGAACGATGCCAGTCTTTAGTATCACAAGCACATGCTTTGGGGTTAGAGGCTATTATTAGCTCAAGTATTGAAAGCAGTTTTGGTCTTTCTCAATTGGCTCGTATTGCTCAGTGGTTAACACCAAATGCAATTCCAGGGTTAGATACGGTTGATCTGATAAAACAGCAACTTGTTAAACCGTGGCCAAATGTTGATATCCCTCTTATCTCTCTTGAGCAACTTGAGATAACATGGCAGCAGTAGTTCAATTTAAGCTATCGCCGTGGCAATATTGGGCTGAATTATGCCCAAATGAAACGGCGATTATTGCTGACAATCAGCCAATATCGTGGCAGCAATTAGTATGTCATATCAATGTATTAGCACAAAAATTTTATAAACAAGGTGTTCGACCTCAACAAACTATTTTGTTAAGAGGTAAAAACCATATTCATTTTATCTTTGCCTTGTTAGCCGCTTTTCAGTGTGGTGCTAAAGTTTTACCGCTAAATCCCCAATTACCAGAATCATTGCTAGATGATTTACTACCTCATCTTAGTATTGATTTTTATGCTGATTTTAGTCTTCCTCAGCTTCAATTCGATGCAGTATTACTAGATTTAGACGGTATTGCCTATGATGAGAATGCATTTGAGCAGCAAGCAGCAATAACTCCAGCTGTTGAATGGGATGCTAATCGTATGGCAACTCTTATTCTTACCTCGGGTTCATCGGGGTTACCTAAAGCGGCTGTTCACACTTTTAATGCGCACCTTTGCAGTGCCGAAGGTGTTTTATCGTTAATGCCTTTTAATAAAGGTGATCGCTGGTTGCTTTCTTTGCCTCTTTTTCATGTATCAGGGCAAGGAATATTTTGGCGCTGGTTATTGCGCGGTGCCACACTCGTTGTTCGTGCTATGCATCCATTAACTGATGCTTTACAAGGTTGTAGCCATGCTTCTTTAGTACCAACACAGCTTTGGCGCTTATTACACCAAGACAATCATCAAAACAGTCATCAAGATAAGCCCCAACTTATTACCTTAAAATCTGTTTTATTGGGAGGCGCTATGATCCCTATTGAATTAACTCAAGCAGCAGAAAAATGGGGTATTCAATGCTGGTGCGGTTATGGTATGACAGAAATGGCATCGACGGTATGTGCTAAACGCGCTGATGGCAAAGCGGGAGTAGGGCTTCCACTTAAAGGTAAAGCAGTAAGATTAGTAGATAATGAAATTCAAATTAAATCAGATAGTGTTGCTTTAGGCTATTGGTTTGATGGAAAATTAAATCCCTTATCATTAACCGCCGATGATTGGTATTCAACAAGAGACAAAGGATGTTTTAGCGCAGATGAATGGTGTATTTTAGGGCGTTTAGATAACCTTTTCTTTAGTGCTGGTGAAGGTATTCAACCTGAAGATATTGAAAAAATTCTTAATACTCATCCAAAAATAAGTCAATCATTTATTGTACCTATCGATGATGCTGAGTTTGGGCAGCGTCCTGTCGCTGTGATTGATGCTGATATTGATACGGTTAATCAGTTGCCTCAATGGTATCACTCTCGTTTGGCCGGATTTCAACGACCCGTTGTTTGTTTACAACTCCCCGATAGTCTAAAAAATGGGGGAATTAAAATTTCTCGTAAGCAAGTGCAAAAATGGGTAAAAGATAGATTAATTTGTTGATAGATAAATATTATTGATCTTCTTTCAGTGTTGAATATTCTGTTCAATTTATCATAATTATTGGCGTTATAATTATATGAGTAAAACCGATTATATTTTACGTTCTCTTTCAAAAATTAATAAAAAAAGATGGGAACATTATGTTATTAATCGCATATTTCACAAACTAGATGATCTTGAAATTGAGTTTATTTGTCAGCAATGTATTCGAAAAGCAGATTCTTCAGATAAAATATATCTTGCTGATTTATTTTTTCCGCAATTTGATCTGTATTTGGAAATAGATGAAGAGCATCACGATAGTGACGAGGCTAAAAAAGCAGATGCAATGAAGCGATTTGATATTATTGAAGCGACTGGTTTTAGTGAAAAACGGATCTCTGCTAGCAACGTTACTATAGAACAGCTCAATGCCAGTATAGATGAATTTGTTAAGTTGCTTATAGGCACTAAAGAAAAGTTAAAGGCGCAAAAGAAGTTTATACCTTGGGATTATAGCGCACAATATACAGCTGATCGCCATATAAATGCAGGCGTTATGGAAGTTGGGCCACATACTATTTTTCGCTACCATCGCGATGCTTTAGAATGTTTTGGTTATATTAATAAAGGGCATCATCAATCGGGTAGTTGGAAATTACCTGAAAAGGTTGTAAAAGCGATAGGGTTATCTGGCCGTACAATGGTGTGGTTTCCTCGTCTTTATAAAGCCGGTGTTTGGGATAATGAGCTTTCTCTTGATGGTGAATGGATTATTGAGAAGAGTCTTGAAGCCAATAACAATTATGTCGAAGATTGGGATTATCGTATTGTTATGGCTCATTCTCGAGATGAACTTAACCGAGTGTTATATCGGTTTCTAGGGGTTTTTCAGATAGACAAAAATGAATCTACGACAGGAGAAAATGTTTTTAAACGAATTAATACTAAAGTAAAAGTCTTTAATTCACATAATTAACTATTTTCTTTTTAATATAAAAATATGCCCCTAGCTTTTAACTAGAGGCATAGGGGCCGAGTTGCTCACAGGGCTTCTTATTATTCTGTTATTTAGCGTCTTTTTTGACTAATGCTTTGATCGCTTTTTCAACGCCAGCACCATATTCAGGATGTACTTTCTTAAATAGGGCGATTTGACGTTTTTGAGTATCTTTGCTGGCTTGTGATAATTCGCCTGCAATACGAGCAAACATGCGTTGATGTTCTTCATCACTCAATAATTCATAAAGTGCACGAGGTTGGCTGAAATAGTCTTCATCTTCGCGATGATTCCAGTGATCTGCTGCACCTTCTAGCGATAATGGCGGCTCTTTAAAATTAGGTTGCTCTTGGAACATCCCACCATTATTCGGTTCGTAGGTAATTCCACTGCCACTATTACCATCAACACGCATTGCGCCATCGCGATGATAGTTATGGAATGGGCATTTTGGTGCATTAACCGGAATTTGATGATGGTTTACACCTAAACGGTAACGATGCGCATCACCATAAGAGAATAGGCGACCTTGTAACATTTTATCAGGAGAGAATCCGATACCAGGGACAATATTCGCAGGACTAAATGCTGCCTGTTCTACATCAGAGAAGTAGTTTTCTGGATTACGATTTAATTCGAAATAACCAACATCAATTAATGGATAATCTGCATGTGGCCATACTTTAGTTAAATCAAATGGGTTATAAGGAACAGTTGATGCTTCTTTTTCTGGCATAATTTGAATTTGTAAATTCCAGCGAGGGTAATCACCACGTTCAATTGCTTCATATAAGTCGCGTTGTGAACTTTCCCTATCAGTACCTACCAGCATTTCAGCTTGATCATCCATTAAATTTTTAATGCCTTGTTGGCAACGAAAATGGAATTTAACCCAGAAACGCTCATTATTTTTGTTGATAAAGCTATAGGTATGGCTACCAAAACCATGCACAAAACGATAGCTCTGTGGTAATCCACGGTCGCTCATATCAATAGTTAATTGGTGTAATGATTCTGGTAAATGAGAGAAAAAATCCCATTTATAGGCTGGATTGCGCAGATTGGTTCGAGGGTCACGTTTTACAACGTGGTTTAAATCAGGAAATTTTAATGGATCACGAAGATAAAATACTGGGGTATTGTTACCTACCATGTCCCAGTTACCTTCTTCGGTGTAAAACTTCAATGCAAAACCACGAATATCTCGCTCTGCATCAGCCGCACCACGTTCACCCGCTACAGTTGAAAAACGACCAAACATCTCTGTTTTTTTACCTACTTTAGAGAAAATTTTTGCGCGAGTATACTTGGTGATATCGTGAGTAACAGTAAATGTACCGAAAGCACCGGAGCCCTTGGCATGCATACGTCTTTCAGGAATAACTTCACGATCAAAATGGGCTAACTTTTCTAAAAACCAGACATCTTGTAGTAACATAGGACCACGAGGGCCTGCTGTCATTACGTTATTATTATCTACAACTGGTGCACCCGACGCCGTTGTGAGCTTTTTCTTTTCCATCACATTTCTCCAGTTTATGAAACTATGAACGTTCTAAAAAATAGCATGTGCGAATAAAACTAAGCGAACAGCCTTATATTTATTATGGTTAATTTCGGCTGGAATTCCACTTTAGCAACATCAAGATTATAAATAAAACCAATTAGACCAATACCATTGATAGTCGTAACTTATTTACATAGATTGAAAATTCTGGAGATTACCTTTCAAATTGAAGTAAATTAATTTTGTGTATTTATAGTATAATTATAAATTAGGATAATTATTTGCTGGAGTAATAATGATGAAAAAATATTTATTGGCCGGAGTGGCAAGTGTCTTCTTGATTACAGGAACCGCTAACGCGGCATCAATGAATATTCAAGCTGGCAAACATTACACTGATGTTCAGGCTGGATTAGGTGATGCTAATTCAGGGTTCTCTTTTAATGGAAACTGGGCACGTAGTGATCATGATGGTCAAATGGGTAGTTTAGGCGCAAAATTCGCATTGCCTTTAGGTCCATTCTCTGCAAGTGTCGGAGGTAAAGCGCTTTATTTATCGCCTAAGAATGGTGATGATGGGGCGGCTTTAGCTGGGGGAGTTGGACTTAACTGGAATGTATTCCCTTCTCTCAGTGTGTATGGCGAGGCTTACGCTTCTCCTGAAGGGTTAACGTCAGGCAGTAAATCGTATTATGAAGCTGATGTTGGCGCTCGATACACTGTATTTAAACCGTTACAAGTTAATGCGGGTTATCGTGTTATTGAGATTGAAAACGCGCATAACAGAGCAAACAATAAATTGGCCGATGGTTTCTATGTTGGTGCAGGTTTAAGTTTCTAATTAGACGTTATTTTTAATTAGTTCTTTCGCATTGATATAACAAAATAAAAAACAGGTGTTGATAGCAACACCTGTTTTTTTATGGGCATAATTTAGCAATTAACCTACTTGTGGTAATAAACCAAAAGTAATTGCAATTTGGATACCAATAACAATCAAACCACAGATAAACACGATAGTAAGGGCAGGTTTTCCGCCTTTCACTCTATATTGCTTATCCGCGTGTTGTTGTTGTCTTACTTTCCAAACTAATAATGCGGGCAACAAAAGTGCTAAAATAGAGAGTGCAATAGCAGCATAAGCTAATGCTTGTACAAAGTTAGGGAAGTAAAGTGCGCAAAGTAACGGTGGCACAAAAGTAAGTAAACCAGACTGTACGCGGCCAGTGGCACGATTGCTGCGCTTAAAGAGGTCTGCTAAGTAGTCAAATAAGCCCAGAGCAACACCAAGGAAAGAGGTCGCTAGCGCTAATGCAGCAAATAAGTTTACTGCAATATTAACACGAGGCGTTGCAACAACATCTCGGATCGCAGTTAATAGGCCATTTAAGCCAGATTGTTGCGCCATAATTCCCATAAACGTATTTGTAGGAATGGCACCCAGAGTCGCTAGCTGCCATAAAATATAAGCAACTAATGGAATAGCACTACCAATAATAAAGATAATGCGCAGCTTTTTAATATCACCATTCATATAGCTAACAATACTTGGCACGCTGCCATGAAAGCCAAACGAAGTAAAAATAACGGGGATAGCCGATAAAATTAACCCATGAGCAACAGGCATAGAGGTTAAATTGACAGTTTCTACATGAGGTAGCATAACCACTAGCATAAAGATTAAAAAGATTACTTTAGCGGTAAATAGCAGGCGGTTAATCATATCAACAGATGTTGTACCAATTCCTACTACAGCCCCCCCAATCACTGTAAAGATAATAATACCTTGTGTAACAGAAACCGGTTTGCCAATCCAAGAGGATATTGTTGCAGAGAGTAATTCCCCCGCACCACTGATATAGGCGGTTGTTAAGGCATACATCAACAGCAGTAGTGCTAAGCCTGTGACCAATTGCCCACCTGTACCGAGATAGCGTTTAGCAATTGAGCCAAGACCCGTATGAGGATCGTTGTGTTGATAAACTTCAACAAGTAACAGTGCGGTGTAGCTCATTAAAAGCCACAAGCCAATAAGTAATAGTATGATGGTGCTAAAGCCAATACCCACAGCAGCAAGTGGCATTGCTAGCATCCCAGCCCCTATTGTTGTTCCTGCGACAATAAAGACACTACCTATAGTGCGATTTTTCACAAAATCCTCTGTTATTCCAACTGTTTTATTTATTTGAAATGAAGAGTATAAGAATGGTAAATTTCTGTCAAATTTTAATTACGACAACTGTAAAATTATGTTTACAAAAAAGAGAGGGGAAATAAAAAACGCCAATATTAATTTTTATTGGCGTTTTTAATGGAGAAGACTCGTCAAAGAGATTAATCGTCAAGCTCTACCATACGTCTTATCTGATCACGGTTAATTTGTTGTACTTTGCCTGTTTCTGCATCTTTATACGTAATTAACCCAGTGGCTTCATTTATCTCAACTTTGTCTGTGGTTAGGATAGTTTGACCATTAACCGTTTCTATTTTTTGTGGTGATGAACAACCCGCAACGAGTAATAGTGACGCTGAAATGGCAACAACTGAGATAATAGAATTGAATTTCATAATATTTCTTCCTTTTTTAATCCTGTAATTTAACTTTAGTCAAGGATATATAAGAGTGTTAGAAAAAAGTGGAAAATTAAGATAATTCAAATTATTCAGAGCAAATTTCGATTTCAATATCACTAATAGGGTGGCAACTACAAGGCAGGATTTCATCAGCCTGAATAAATGCTAAAGGTTTATTACGATAGCAAACTTTTCCTTTAACTAATCGCAAGCGACAAGAGCCGCAATAACCTTCTCGGCATTGATATTCGACTTGAATTTTTCCGTGTTCTAATGCTTCAAGTAAAGAAGGATGAGAATCAGAACAGAATTCTAGCGGTGTTGAAAGACCCTGCTGATGCAGGGTCACTTTATGAGATGCCATAACGTTATCAGTGTTAATTCTCAGTGTTATTACAGCTCAAAACTACTTAAGTCGTCAGTGTCAACTTGTGAGTCGATTTGACCAACAAGATAAGAACTTACTTCGACTTCTTGTGGTGCAACTTGTACGTTGTCTGAAACTAACCATGCATTAATCCATGGAATAGGATTTGAACGACCTTTGAAAGGTAATTTTAGACCGACAGCTTGCATACGAATATTGGTAATATATTCAACATACTGACAAAGAATATCTTTATTTAAACCAATCATTGAGCCTTCAGAGAATAAGTATTCAGCCCATTCTTTTTCTTGCTCTGCGGCTTCAACAAAAAGATCATAACACTCTTGTTCGCACTCAGCCGCGATCTCCGCCATTTCAGGATCATCCTGACCAGAGCGTAGTAGGTTCAGCATATGCTGAGTTCCTGTTAAATGTAAGGCTTCATCACGAGCAATCAATTTAATGATTTTCGCATTACCTTCCATTAATTCACGTTCTGCAAACGCGAAAGAACAAGCAAAGCTAACATAAAAACGGATTGCTTCTAACGCATTAACACTCATCAGACACAAATAAAGTTGTTTCTTTAATTTGCGTAATGTCACATTAACGACTTTGCCTTTTACTTGATGATCGCCTTCACCATACATGTGATAAAGGTTGGTTAAGCGAATTAACTCGTCATAGTAAGAAGAAATATCGCGCGCACGTTTTAAGATTTCTTCATTTTCAACAATATCGTCGAAGACAACAGAAGGATCGTTAACAATATTACGAATGATATGCGTATAAGAACGTGAGTGAATAGTTTCAGAGAAAGACCATGTTTCAACCCAAGTTTCCAATTCAGGAATAGAAATCAGTGGTAAAAATGCCACGTTAGGACTTCTACCTTGAATGGAATCAAGCAATGTTTGGTATTTCAAATTACTAATAAAAATGTGTTTTTCATGATCGGGCAACGCATTATAGTCGATACGATCACGAGAAACGTCTACCTCTTCTGGTCGCCAGAAAAAAGAGAGCTGTTTTTCAATCAATTTCTCAAAAATAGGGTATTTCTGTTGATCATAACGGGCTACGTTAACAGGCTGCCCAAAAAACATGGGCTCCTGAAGTTGATCATTTTTAACTTGTGAAAAAGTAGTATAAGACATAGCTTCCTCAATTAAATTTTACACGCGCCGCCTTCACAATCTGAATCTTCAGCCTCAACGACTTCTTCCAGATCACCCTGTACATCATCTGCACCATCGCGGGTATTGTGATAATAAAGTGTTTTCACTCCATATTTGTAAGCGAGCAGCAAATCTTTCAGCAGTTGATTCATTGGAACCTTACCGCTTGGGAAACGAGTAGGATCGTAGTTAGTGTTTGCTGAAATTGCTTGGTCAACAAATTTTTGCATAATACCAACTAACTGTAAGTAACCCTCGATACTTGGCATTTGCCATAGTAACTCGTAAGAACCTTTTAAGCGTTCATACTCAGGAACAACTTGGCGCAAGATACCATCTTTTGATGCTTTGATGCTGATGTAACCACGAGGTGGCTCAATACCATTGGTTGCGTTTGAAATCTGTGATGATGTTTCTGATGGCATCAATGCAGATAACGTTGAGTTACGTAAACCGTGAGTTTTAATCTCTTTACGTAAACCTTCCCAATCGTAATGTAATGGCTCGTTAGTGAGTACATCTAATGATTTTTTATAGGTATCGATAGGTAAGATACCTTCTGAATAAGTTGTCTCATTAAACCACGGGCATGCGCCTTGTTCTTTCGCTAATTCATTTGATGCTTTTAATAAATAGTATTGAATGGCTTCAAACGCACGATGTGTAATGTTATTTGCACTACCATCAGAGTAACGTACGCCATGTTTTGCTAAATAATAAGCAAAGTTAATAACACCAATACCTAATGTACGACGACCCATTGCCCCTTTTCTTGCGGCTTCAATTGGGTAGTCTTGGTAATCTAACAGCGCATCAAGTGAGCGAACCGCTAAACGAGCTAACTCTTCTAAATCATCAAGATTTTCAATTGCACCTAAGTTAAATGCCGAGAGCGTACATAATGCAATTTCACCATCAGGATCTTTAATATCATTTAATGGTTTTGTTGGCAGCGCAATTTCTAAACATAAATTAGATTGACGAATTGGCGCCACAGCCGGATCAAATGGGCTATGCGTATTACAATGGTCAACGTTTTGCAGATAAATACGGCCTGTTGATGCACGTTCTTGCATCATTAACGAGAATAGCTCCACCGCTTTAATTTGTTTTTGGCGGATGCTTTTATCTTTTTCATATTGTACGTATAAACGTTCAAATTCGTCTTGATCAGCAAAGAAGGCATCGTAAAGACCTGGCACATCTGAAGGGCTAAACAGCGTAATATCCTGACCTTTGATTAAACGTTCATACATTAATTTATTTAATTGCACGCCGTAATCTAAATGGCGAACACGGTTATCATCAACACCACGGTTATTTTTCAGTACTAATAAACTTTCGACTTCTAAATGCCATAATGGGTAGAACAGTGTTGCAGCACCACCACGGACACCACCTTGTGAACAAGATTTAACCGCTGTTTGGAAGTGTTTATAGAATGGAATACAGCCGGTATGGAATGCTTCACCATTACGAATAGCACTGCCTAATGCACGAATTCGACCCGCATTAATACCAATACCTGCACGCTGAGAGACATATTTTACTATTGCACTTGACGTCGCATTAATAGAATCGAGGCTATCATCGCATTCAATAAGTACACAGGAGCTAAATTGACGCGTTGGTGTTCTTACACCGGCCATAATTGGTGTTGGTAATGAGATTTTAAAGGTTGAAATCGCATTATAAAAACGCTCGATATAGTCCATACGTGTATTTTTTGGGTAACGAGAGAATAGGCACGCTGCCACTAATACATAGAGAAATTGAGCACTTTCGTAAATTTCACCAGTAATGCGGTTTTGAACGAAATATTTACCTTCTAATTGCTTTACGGCAGCATAAGAGAAGTTCATATCACGTTGATGAACAATAAAGGCGTTCATCTGTTCAAATTCTTCTTTTGTATAATCTTCAAGAAGATGACGGTCATATTTGCCTAAATTAACCAACTTTGTAACGTGGTCAAACAGTGCTGGTGGCTCAAATTGGCCATAAGCTTTTTTACGCAAGTTAAATACAGCAAGGCGAGCAGCTAAATATTGATAGTCAGGTGTTTCACCAGAGATCAAATCGGCAGCAGCTTTGACTAGCGTTTCATGGATATCAGCGGTTTTGATACCATCATAAAACTGAATCTGAGAACGTAATTCAACCTGAGAAACTGAGACATTTTCTAGGCCTTCAGCAGCCCAAGTAATAACACGGTGAATTTTGTCTAAGTCAATGCGTTCTTTGTGACCATCACGTTTTGTGACGAGCAGGCTATGATTCATGAGCGATGTACCTTTCTTGCATAAGTGTTACCTGAAATTTTATACCGCAAAAAAACGCTCCCGATGACAATTATTGTCAAGGAGTCTTGTGGTGTGAAATTTAAGGAAACACAATATATAGGGGTTGGTTCAAATGGTGATAACAAGATAAAGGTAATTGCGCGATTGATCAAGTGCACAAATCTGATTGTTTCTGTGGATAAATGGGGGATAATTTTTTTAACAACTGCCTGTACCCTGCATAAATACAGGCAGTAAGAAACGCAATTCACAGTGATTATGAGACAAAGTCAATTTTTAAAAATGTGATCGTTTGATGTTTTATTAAACCAAATCAAACTTTCTGTTTCATAAATTCGAGTTATATGTCGAATGTGTGTGCACCATATAGTTAACATCAACGTTAGGCGCTAATCGGAATTTGTTAGAAATCGGATTATAATGTAACCCAATCATATTTTGGGTACGTAATTGTGTATCATCGACCCAACTTAATAACTCTGATGGGCGAATAAATTTATTAGCATCATGTGTGCCCTTAGGTACCATATTTAGAATATACTCCGCACCTACTACGAGCATAAACCATGCTTTTTTATTACGATTAATGGTTGAGAAAAATACATGACCACCCGGTTTAACGAGTTTTGCGCAAGCTCTTACAACCGATGAAGGGTCAGGAACATGTTCTAACATCTCCATGCAGGTGACAACATCATAAGTCTGTGGGTTTTCATGGGCATGATTTTCAACCGTATCCTGTATATAGGTAACGGGAATACCTGATTCAAGCGAGTGTAAACGAGCAACTTGTAGCGGTTCGGCACCCATATCAAGGCCGGTGACTTCAGCACCTACACAGGCCATACTTTCAGATAAAATTCCACCACCACAACCGACATCAAGCACTTTTTTACCAAATAAGCCATCTGCACGTTCTTGGATGTAATTGAGCCTTAATGGGTTAATACGGTGTAGCGGTTTAAATTCACCTTCAAGATCCCACCACCGTGATGCGACACTTTCAAACTTGTCGATTTCATGCTGATCCACGTTAGCATGTAAAGAGGTTGTTTTATCATTCATCAGAAAGCATTACTCCTATTTTCATATTGATCTGATTCTATCAACGTTAGAGAGTGAAATCGAAGAGAATAGAGAAAGAATCACTAATTTAGTTGTTTCAGTTTTCCTAAAATTGGCGATTTGTGGTATAGTTCTACACCTTTGAATCCGTAGTATGAGGGACAGTGGCTCCATGAGCGACATTGCCAGAGAAATCACACCAGTTAATATCGAAGAAGAGCTGAAAAGCTCATATTTGGATTATGCGATGTCTGTTATTGTCGGACGCGCATTACCCGATGTTCGAGACGGACTGAAGCCAGTACACCGTCGCGTTCTTTTCGCGATGAATGTATTAGGAAACGATTGGAATAAACCTTATAAAAAATCAGCCCGTGTTGTTGGGGATGTTATCGGTAAATATCACCCGCACGGTGACAGTGCTGTTTATGAAACGATAGTTCGTTTAGCACAGCCTTTTTCTATGCGTTACATGTTGGTTGACGGGCAGGGTAACTTCGGGTCAGTTGATGGTGACTCGGCGGCTGCAATGCGTTATACCGAAGTTCGTATGGCGAAAATCGCCCATGAACTGCTGGCGGATTTGGAAAAAGAAACGGTTGATTTTGTTCCTAACTATGATGGAACAGAGCATATCCCGGCAGTCATGCCAACCCGTATTCCAAACTTATTAGTCAATGGTTCTTCAGGTATCGCAGTCGGGATGGCAACAAACATTCCTCCGCATAACCTAGGTGAAGTTATCGACGGCTGTCTTGCTTATGTTGATAACGAAGACATCACTATTGAAGAGTTGATGGAGCATATCACGGGGCCTGATTTCCCAACTGCCGCTATTATTAATGGCCGCAGAGGAATTTTAGATGCTTACCGTACTGGGCGCGGAAAAATTTATATTCGTGCACAAGCTGATGTAGAAACCGATGAGAAAACTGGTCGCGAAACAATTATCGTGACGGAAATTCCTTATCAGGTGAACAAAGCTCGCTTAATTGAAAAAATTGCAGAGCTTGTTAAAGATAAACGTATTGAAGGCATTAGCGGATTACGTGATGAGTCAGATAAAGATGGTATGCGCATTGTTGTTGAAATTAAGCGTGATGCTGTTGGTGAAGTTGTACTAAATCACTTATTTTCTCAGACTCAGATGCAGGTTTCTTTTGGTATTAACATGGTTGCACTGCATCAAGGTCAACCGAAAGTGTTAAACCTGAAAGAAATTATTTCAGCCTTTATTCGTCACCGTCGTGAAGTGGTGACTCGTCGTACTATTTTTGAATTACGTAAAGCGCGTGATCGTGCTCATATCTTAGAAGCACTTGCAATAGCGTTGGCAAATATTGACCCGGTTATTGAAATGATCCGTCAAGCGCCAACACCAGCAGAAGCAAAAGCCGCTTTAATTGCACAACCTTGGGCTTTAGGCAGCGTTTCTGCAATGTTAGAACGTGCTGGCGATAGCAATGTTGCTCGCCCTGAATGGCTAGAACCACAATATGGTGTGCATGAAGGAAAATACTATCTAACAGAACAACAAGCACAAGCTATTTTGGATCTGCGTTTGCAGAAACTAACGGGTCTTGAGCATGAAAAACTGTTAGATGAATATCGTGATTTATTACTTCAAATTGCTGAATTATTACATATTCTGAAAAGCCCAGAACGTTTGATGGAAGTTATTCGTGAAGAGCTAAATGCGATTAAAGATCAATATAACGATCCTCGTCGTACAGAAATTACCGAAAATACAGCAGATATTAATATCGAAGACTTGATCAATGAAGAAAATGTTGTTGTGACACTTTCTCATCAGGGCTACGTGAAATATCAACCACTGACTGACTATGAAGCGCAACGTCGTGGCGGTAAGGGTAAATCAGCTGCGAGAATTAAAGAAGAAGACTTTATTGATCGTCTACTTGTTGCTAATACTCATGACACAATTCTTTGTTTCTCAAGCCGTGGTCGCCTCTACTGGATGAAAGTTTACCAGTTACCAGAAGCAAGCCGTGGTGCACGTGGTCGTCCTATTATTAACTTACTGCCTCTTGAACAGAATGAACGTATTACTGCTATCTTACCTGTAAGAGAGTATGAAGAAGGTAAGTTTGTCTTTATGGCAACCGCTAGCGGGACTGTGAAAAAGACACCATTAAAAGATTTCAGCCGTCCTCGTAGTGCGGGTATCATCGCTGTTAATTTAAATGACGGTGATGAACTGATCGGTGTTGATTTAACCGATGGTACTAATGAAGTCATGCTGTTCTCCGCAGATGGTAAAGTTGTACGCTTTGCAGAAGATTGTGTTCGTCCTATGGGACGTACTGCGACGGGTGTTCGTGGTATGAAACTGAACAACGACACTGTCGTTTCACTGATAATCCCACGTGGTGAAGGTGATATCTTAACTGTCACTGAAAATGGTTATGGTAAACGAACTGTACAGAGCGAATACCCAACGAAAAATCGTGCAACACAAGGCGTTATCTCAATTAAAGTGAGTGAACGTAATGGTAAAGTTGTTGGTGCGATCCAAGTTGAAGAGACTGACCAAATAATGATGATTACAAATGCGGGTACTTTAGTTCGTACACGCGTTTCAGAAGTCAGCATTGTTGGACGTAATACGCAAGGTGTTACCTTGATCCGTACTACAGAAGGCGAGCTGGTGGTTGGTTTGCAACGTGTTGAAGATGAAGATGATGCGCTAGATGATGATGAAGTTAATGAAGTGATTGTTAATGAGGGTCTATCAGAAGCACTAGAATCAGATTTAGAAGACGATGCAGATATTGACGACGAAGAATAATCGTTATTATTGTGCTGTATAAAGAAAAAAAAGCAGGCATAATTGCCTGCTTTTTTTGTGTGAATAATTGCCTGCATTAGCAGAAAATTTATTCTTATGGTAAAAATCATATCATTCAGACATACAGTAACTTCTGCTAGAATAGAATAAGTTTCTTGTGTGGTTTATCGATTAGGGTGGTTGTTTGAGATATCTCTCGTCCTTTAAAACGTCGTTAAAAATTTCCCGCTACCTTTTTCGTATATTAGGTGTCATGTTGTGGGCTATGGGCGCATTGTTGACTATGTTTTATCTCATCAACATTTTTAACGATACAAAATCAGATATCAGACAAGAATATAGTAACAACTACACTAATTTACTTGGTTTCTTTAGGCAAACCTCAGGAACCATTCGTGATTTACAATATCTCGCCGAACGCCATCAAGAGCAGCTCAATTTAAATCCTAATATCAAAAATTTACCTTTTTATGAAGGGGCATTTTCCTTACACAAATTAAATGACACTGCGGATTGCGAACTTTTTAAAGGTCAAACGAATAACTATTTCCGTTCATTTAATAGCATTCTTTATTATTGGAAAGACAATACACCTGCATTACAGGGAATAAACCAAGTTTTTATGGTGGGTTCTCATAGTATGTGTATGATTAATTTTCCATTGCGTGCATCACCGATTGATACCGAAATGCTGAAAAAAATGGTTTATGAAAATACGCGTAACTATATTAATCAGCGAGCTCAGGGTAAGGAAGTTAATCAATATTGGATAGTACCTGATGCAAAAGGGGATAGCGGTATTTTGTATGTGATGTCTCCAGTTTATGCTTCCGGAAAGTTTATTGGATTGATTGGTATTGAAAGAGCCATTCGTCTTGAATACTTTTCTCCAACTAAAGATCGCGTTATTTCTATTCATCTACTTAATAGCAACAATACAACAATTTTAAATTATCCGGCTGAGAATAATTATCGTACAGCAAGACAAGCACCTGAAGTTAATGCGCCTTATTTTGGTTTTGATGAGGACTTTAGTGATTTAGTTTCTAAGCGGAAATTATTGCCTTCATCATTCAGTGTGGTTTATTCGTTACCACTAAAACAAATTCTCAATGAATTTAAATTTACTATTTTTAATGCGCTGATTTTAAATACGATATCGGCCATTTTTGTCTTTATTTTTGTTTGGATCTTTGAACGGAAAATATTCTCACCAGCAGAAAATAATGCATCACGTTTAGAAGAGCATGAGCAATTTAACCATAAAATAGTAGCATCAGCGCCAGTTGGCATCAGCATTCTTCGTATTCGCGATGGCATGATTATTTTAAGTAATGAATTAGCGCATAATTATTTCCGGTTACTTAGCCATAGTGATAAGCAAAATATTTTATCTATCATTGCTGAGAAAGGCAGCAATATGGTGGATGTAGTGACTAATAACCGTAACCATTTACAAATTAGTTTTGTTAATTCACGTTATCAAAATGAAGATGTTGCTATCTGTGTTCTCGTGGATATTAGTTCCCGCGTTAAAATGGAACGTTCTTTACAAAATATGGCAACGGCAGCAGAACAAGCAAACCAAGCAAAATCGATGTTCTTAGCCACGGTTAGCCATGAGTTACGCACACCACTATATGGCATTATTGGTAATTTAGAGTTATTGCAATCTTTTACTCAAAATAATGAAACCGCTCGATTGCTTAAAACAATGGATAACTCATCATCTTTATTGCTTAAAATTATTAGTGATATTTTAGATTTTTCAAAAATAGAATCTAAGCAATTAAAAATAGAGATTAAACCGTTTAATTGTCGTCAAGTGGTCTCATTTGTTATTTCTAACTATTTGCCCTTGATAGCTAAAAAAGACCTTGCTATTTACTGCTTTATTGAACCTGATGTGCCTAAAATCGTAAATAGTGACCCTGTTCGTGTACAACAAGTTATTTCTAATTTATTAAATAACAGTATTAAATTTACTACGACAGGTTGTATTACGTTACATCTTTATAAAGATGATTATTATCTCTATTTTGATATTCATGATACAGGTAAGGGAATAAGTGAAAAAACACTTCACGAGCTTTTTGAACCCTTTTTCCAAGTTTCTCAAAATACAGAGAGTGCATCTGAAGGTACAGGGCTTGGGTTAGCTATTTGCGAGAAGCTCATTAATTTGATGGATGATGATATTAGTGTGGTATCACAGGAGAATATTGGTAGCCGATTTACGGTACGGATCCCGTTATATGGTGCGTTAGAAAATAACGAAAATAATGATAAAAAGAATATTTACGCACAAAGCGCTATTCGTTGTTTTCTTGATGTAAGAAATCTTTGTTTAGAAGGTTTTATTGAGCGTTATCTTAGTTACTTTGGGTTAAAGTGTGCAGAGTTAACAGAAGAAATTGCGCTTACTTCAACGGATTTTATTATCACTGATTATGATCGAGAGATAATCACTCAATGCCAAACAATCAGAATTAATGAGCATTATTTTGATCCAGCAAAGAAAATAGATGAAAATACGTGGCTGTGTAGCACTTATAAACTTAATGAGTTATCTAAGATTATGCTACAGCTTCCTCAAATAAATGCTGATACTATTTATTCAGAATCTAAAGCAATAACAACGGATAGCGGTTTACAAGGGCTAAGAGTCCTTATTGTTGATGATCATCCTATCAATCGTTTATTGCTTACGGATCAATTAAAGAAAATTGGATTTGATACAGCAACAGCAGAAGATGGTTGTGATGCGCTGGAATTTATTGCTAAAAATTCGATAGATATTATTTTAACTGATGTCAACATGCCAAATATGAACGGTTATCAATTAGCAACCCATGTTAGGCAAATGGGAAGTACTATTCCTATTATTGGCGTGACAGCGAATGCAATAGCAGAAGAAAAACAGCGTTGTATTGATGCGGGTATGGATGATTGTGTTTCTAAACCTGTTTCACTCATTATTTTAAAAGAAGCATTATTAAAAAATATTTCTTAACTATGGTAATAGAAAGTGGTGTTAATCGAATAATTTGTTGATATTTAATAATGGGCTTAATAAAAAATAAGAGCGACGAGTATAACGATTAAGTATTCAAAAGGTGCTAATTTTTAGCACCTTTTTTGTTTTCTTTGTTAGTAAGAAGAGAAAAAGGTTATATAAGATTTTTAATAAAAAGAAGATGTAGCGCTAATTTTTGCAGTCTGGGTGTAGATTAATAATATCTATTTAAATCGTTTAAAAACACCCTATACAACGTTTAGAGTTTGGATACAAGCTGAGAAAAGAGGTGTAAATGGAATGTCTAGATAGGAAATAACACAGATAAAAAGCAGAGAAGCTCCCACAAAGGGTATGAGCTTCCTGATTTTATCGGTACTGCCAAGATAAGTTAACGAGCGAGTTAATCGTCGCCGTTAATTTCCTTATCAATAGTCACGGATGATAAGTAGTTGAGAAGTGCAATATCATTATCAACACCTAACTTCATCATTGCTGATTTTTTCTGGCTACTAATCGTTTTAATACTACGATTTAGTTTTTTAGCAATTTCAGTGACAAGGAAGCCTTCAGCAAACAATCTAAGGACTTCGCTCTCTTTTGGTGATAGGCGTTTATCGCCGTAACCATTGGCATTAACTTTCTCTAATAGTTTTGCAACGCTCTCAGGCATAAATTTTTTGCCTTTCTGTAACGTTGCCAAGGCTTTTGGTAAATCTGTTGGTGCACCTTGTTTTAAAACGATACCTTCAATTTCAAGGTCAAGCACTGCACTTAAAATAGCAGGGTTGTTATTCATGGTTAGTACAATAATAGACAAGTTAGGATAGTGTCTTTTTATGTACTTAATCAATGTAATACCATCGCCATATTTATCACCAGGCATTGAAAGATCGGTGATTAGGGCATCAGCATTTAGCTTTGATAAGTTATTGATAAGTGAAGTTGAATCTTCAAACTCACCAACAACATTAACCCATTCAATTTGTTCTAAATATTTACGAATACCGAATAAAACAATCGGATGATCATCGGCAATAATAATATTAAGGTTATTCATGTTTAATTGTTACCTTGCTGCAGCAACTGTTGAATCCATTTATCCAGTTGACTGATACGTTCTTTTATCTCTAATTCATTATGATTTTTTATGTCACGCTCTAAATATTCACAGCTCTCTTTGAGATACTCCAAATCTAACATGGCAAAAACCCCTTTTAGGCGATGTGCAGTTTGGGCTAGAGAAGGAAAGTCTTTATTAGTTGCCTCTAAATGTAATTTTTCAATATCAGTTGGAACAGTATTGATAAATAGCTCCTTATAATCACTACCATCCAGCTTGTGTCTATAATTATTAAGAATTACTTCGTGATTATCAAGGTTATTATTTTCATTTAAAATACTCGCTTGAGTTGTTTCTAGAGTTAATGACTCATTTTCTTCAATCAAATAAGTAATAGACTCTATTAATGCATCACCGAAGTTATAGTTACACTTTATTAAATTTTTTGATATTTTTTCAAATCCAACAATAGTACTAACTAATAATATTGTTGCTGATTCTGCTTTATCATCAGGAGTATCTTTAAGTATGATATCGTATTCAGGATAAAGATTCTCTTTATTTTTATCAAAGTATGTAGCGCCATATTTATCAAGCTGTTGGCAAACAATTTTTTCTATTTCAGGGTTTTTTATGGCGAGTTTTGCACTTACGCCTTCTAATAATACGTCAAAGCTACGTTCTTGGGTATCAATATGCTGGTATGGTAGTACGATGCGGAAATGAGAACCAATACTTTCCTGACTCTTAATAGTTAAATCTCCCTGTATTTTCTTACACAATAAATGGCATAAATAAAAAATAATTCCAGAGTTGGAATAATATTTATCACCCATAGCTTGCCCAAGAAATGGATATTTAATATTAGCAATATCTTGTGGTGTAAGTCCGCTACCACTGTCAATAATATCAATAAGTATTTCTTCTTTATCTTTGTCTTTATTTTTTACTAAATTTAAATTAACAGCAATTTTTCCATAATTAGTCGTGCTGATGGCATAATTAATCAGAGATAAAATGATTTTACTTAATGCCGGTCCATCGTTAATTAAAAGTAATCCAGGCCTTATATTGTTATGAAAATAAAGTGTTAGTCCTTTTCTTATCATAAAAGGCGTAGTAGTTAGAAGAATAGATTCAACAAGCGTTGAAAGTTCAAATTCATCTTTATGAATCTTCCATTCTTGATTTTCTAACTTATTAATTAAAGTGATGTTTTCAATCCACTCTGAAATATAGTTAGTTTTTTCTAATAGAAGGCTAAGCAACTGCTGATGGATATCTTCAGGTAATAGTTCTTTAAACTGATAAACCATTCCATTAATGTCTTTAATTGGTCGCATTAATTCTAATGACATATTGGAAAGGATTTTACGACGAGCAATAGTGTTTTTTTCATATTCTTGCTGCGCTAGTTGCAATTTTTTATTGATCAAGGCTTCATTATCTTTATTCAAAAAAATGAATAGAGAGGTATTATCAATATTGTTGTTATTACTTGTTCTAATTTCATAGATTTCATTATTGATGGCTGTTTGTATCAGACCATTGTGTTCTATCGCCATTTGACGAATTTTTGATAAATCAATATGAGGTAGTAGCTTTTCAGCGTGACTATTGCTGATAATCTTATGATTAGAGGAAAAATTGTATACTAATAATCCGATAGGAAGGTTAGAGATAATGTCATTCGTCATTTCTTCTTTAATACGCAGATTGCGTGTCATTGAGATGTAAGGATAGACATATTTATTGCGAATATAGATATGGCCAAAAATAGAGATCAGAATAAAAGAGAAAAGGCTAATTAATAGCCAGATATTTTTATAAGTGATTTCTGTGATTATCGCCTTTAAAGGGTATTCATAAGAAAGAGAATAAGGGATCCCTGCAATAGGCTGAGAAAAGATGAGTGAAGAGCCATCGGTCGAAACTTCGATATCATTTTTATCATAAATTGTTTGCTGACCCGTAGGCAGTAGTCTCAAATACTGAGGCTGTAACTCATAAGGAAGAAAGTTATTTATAGGTAAATCAAAAGCAATGACGCTAGTTAGCTGCCCAGGAACATTAAACATAATCCGGTAAGTGTAGTAATAAATGTTTTCTGTAGACATTTTCCTAATCGGAGAAATACTCTCTTTTTCATCTAATGCAGTAGATTGCATTAAAAGTTCAGAGCGTTTGTTCTCTGCAGTTAAAGTTAGATAACTCTCTTTATAACGGATCTCAGGTTTAAGTACTGAGTGTGTAGTAACTAATATAAGGTCATTGCCTTTACCATTAAGGTAATAAAGAGAGCTGTAGTCATTACGAACGCCCCAAAGTATTTCTAGTGAATTAGCAAAACGTCTTGCTAGTTGAAAAGTATGTTCATTTGCTTTACCAAATACAATGGTATCAACCGTTTGATCTCTGCCTTCAAGCCAATAAACATCGGTGCGTAATTTTATTGGGTTGATAGATATTGGTGGATAAATAGTCGAGTCGGCCATTTTGTTTGATAATTGGAAAAGCTGGTTTGAATGATAGCGGTAATCTTCAACCTGTAATGCGAATTTGTGTGTTGTGTTATTTAATGCATTCTTTTTATTGTCGAGCCAAGAGTTAAAGTAGCTATAGGCATATAAAAAGAGAGATATGACCAGAAAAATAAGAAATAGGGCATATATACGAGTCAATGTATTTGGTTTTAATTGAGTCAGTTTGCGCATTCAGTTTGCGAACCTTTAAAAACGAAGTAAGTAGAAGATAATTATTGGTTAAACAACCATCAGCATTTAGCCATTATATTAACAGGTTATCACTTTAAAAGGGATATTCGAGTGAACTTTGAGCAAACAAACAGAAAAAGCGAAATTTTTTATATTCAGAACTAGACAGCACGACGAGAGATAGGCATAATTCCGCGCTATGGAAGGATGGCCGAGTGGCTGAAGGCAGCGGTCTTGAAAACCGCCGATGGGAAACCATCCTAGAGTTCGAATCTCTATCCTTCCGCCAGAATTAGCCGGCTTAGCTCAGTTGGTAGAGCAACTGACTTGTAATCAGTAGGTCACCAGTTCGACTCCGGTAGCCGGCACCATATAAGAACCCGTTATCTCGCAAGAGGTAGCGGGTTTTTTCTTTGTTTATTTTTACACTATTATTCCTCTATTTTTAAATCAGTAGTGATATGAATTAATGTTATTGATATCTCATTAATGTAGCTATTCGACCGAAATATTAATAAGTTATCTTTTTTTAATCAAAATTAGACTGAAGTTTAATCAAACGAATAAAAAAATGATTTTTTTTGCCTTCAGGACTAGACAGCGCGGCGAGAGATAGGCATAATTCCGCGCTATGGAAGGATGGCCGAGTGGCTGAAGGCAGCGGTCTTGAAAACCGCCGATGGGAAACCATCCTAGAGTTCGAATCTCTATCCTTCCGCCAGAATTAGCCGGCTTAGCTCAGTTGGTAGAGCAACTGACTTGTAATCAGTAGGTCACCAGTTCGACTCCGGTAGCCGGCACCATATAAGAACCCGTTATTTCGTAAGAAATAACGGGTTTTTTCTTATCTATAGTTTTATTACTTAAAAACTATCACTATGAAAATTAGACTCGCTACACTTTCTGAACTGCACTTAATAAGCCAAATCGACACTTATGCTCAAATACATTCTTCACGCATTGACGAAATAAAAACTTGGATTAATGAGAATTCACTTTATCTTGTCGTTGTTGATACGGTTATTGTTGCTTATGGTGTTTTTCATTATCGTTTTTTTCAGTGTGGTTTTATTGAATTGATTATGGTTGATGAAAACTATCGTTCACAAGGTTTAGCGACTAAGCTAATTACATATTTTAAGGCATCATCAAAAACAGCGAAGATTTTTACTTCTACAAATCAATCTAATCTTAAAATGAAAACGATATTGTCCAGATCAGGTTTCGTCGAAAGCGGTTGTGTAGATAATTTAGATGAAGATGATACTGAATTAATTTATTATTTTAATACATTAAATATGTAAAACAACATCCTCAAAATAGGATCATTTTATCGCAAGGTGATTTATAAATTATCGAGTTGCGTTATTTGGGTTGTATTCAAGAAGAACTTTATTTTTGATATCATTTGCATTGATTGTCATTTTCTGTGGTATGAATGCTTTTGATTGTTGTTTTTAGGTTTTGTATCGCAATCATTTATATCGTTAAAAATTGATACAATGAAAGAGAAAAGAGTAGTATTTAAAGATAATCAAGTAAGTCTCTAGCTAGTTTATATAAATGGGATACGGTAATAAAATCACGTAAAGAAATAAGAAAATAAACTTTTCAATAGAAAATATTATTACAACTATTTTATTTTTTTTTCGTTTATTACAGATAGAACATGAAAAATTTAATTGAAAAAGATTAATTTATTTTTTTCTTGAGTAATAATAAATTTTAACTAGTATAAATAATTTGAAATGTGATTAGTAATGTATTGATAATTATAGTTTTTTATAAATCATTTTTTATTATAGTGTAAGGTTAATATTCTACCCTTATTCTCTGAGAAGATAGAATATTAAATTATTATTTGAGGTTCGGTTTAATATCAATAGGAATATAATAATTAATATTTTTTATTAAAGATAATGGATTATTGATAAGATCTAAAACGTGATAGTTTTCTTTTAAAATATATTCCTCAATGTCCGGTTCCCCTTTTTTTCGTGGAATATTTAATTTTCGCATTAAAACACCATAAATATTGTAAATAATATCTTTGTAATCAAGTTGTAATAGCGCTGGCGAAAGCGTGATTTTTAAATATTTTTTATTATTAATTATCTCGGTGTAATTAAAATTTGAATTATCTCTATCTACTAAATTCTCTCTCATTGTTGCATAATTAATAACGAGATTGTTTCTTTGTTCAGAAAAAATATTGTGAGTAGCATAGATTTTATTGTGATTATAAAGTGCTTTTTTGAAAAATATTTCCCAATACTCTTTGCGCTTTTTTTCAGTATTTAGATTCCACTCAATAGAATTAGACTGGTAAGTATGGCTGATCCCAATTAGAGAAAGGTTGTCAATATCAATAATTTGCATATCTAAATTATAACCTGCAAATTTTCTTAATGGTAAAGTAAAACCATGTGCTTGCCAATTTGCTTTTCGGCGATAATCGTAAGGGGTAATATTAAATAGCTTTTTAAAAGCACGAGAAAAAGTTTGTTGAGAGTCAAAACGATATTTCAATGCGATATCAAGTAATGGTGTACGCTGTAAGCGTAATTCAATAGCAGCACAAGAAAGACGTCTAGCTCTTATATAGGATGCTAGTGTTAAGTTTGTCTGTTCTTTAAACATTCGCTGAAGATGCCATTTAGAGTAGCCTGATTTTTGTGAAACACTTTCTAAGCTCAGATTTTTTTCTAAATTATCTTCGATCCAACAAATAATATCAGTAATGACATTTTCACTAAACATATTTTAACTCTAAGTAGAAACTCTATTTAAAAATAGAAAATATTAATAATCGTAATTTACCTAAAATACTGTAATGTTTTTACTCTTATTTGTAAATGTATAATAAAAAATAGGTTAATTAAAATAAATATTTTTGTATTTAATCAATTGGTTAGTGTTTTTAAATTAAGGTGTTTAAGTGAATTTACCTGGCAAGAATTTAACAAAATAAAATGGTCGAATATTAGATGTTAATTCGTTAATAAAATCTAAGCTAAAAGAGTTATTTTTAGAACGTTTAAATTAATAATATCTGGCTTTGAAAATATTATTTTTAGTTATTACTTTTCAACATTAACAGGGCTATTATCTTAGATAATAGCCCTGTTAATTAATAATCTATCTTTATTTTATAGAAAATAGCAATTAAATCATGCATTCATTAATGTAATTTGCCAAGATCTATCTAATTCTCTTTGGCTGTAAATATAAAAATGACCTTTAATAATAAATATAGCACCTGATTTGTTAAAACCTTCAAAATAATCATGAGTATCAGTTGATAGCAATTTCCCATCACTTTGAATTAAAAATAATTCAAAGTATTTACTATCTGAGGAAATACAACATAAATATTGTTTTCCATTTGCAGAGTCATAGATAATTTGCATGTAGTCATAATAATGCTTAAAGATATTAGTTTCAACCAATGGGTCAAATTTTCCATCAGAAGTAAGTGTCTTCGTTTCATATTTTCTGTCTCGATTCAATGAAAGCATGTAATCATTTCTTCCTACAGAAAAAGAGATATTCATAGCATAAAATGTGTCAGCTACTCCTGAAGCAGTGACTTTAGTATTACTCTTGGTTTCACTCATTTAAAATTTCCTTATTGATTTGGTATCCAATATTACTTTATCTTTATTTTTTATTTTTTAAATAATAAAAATAGATACATCTATTTTAATATTTAATTAACTATCTTAAAAAAAGAGAGTAGATATAGAAAAATTAAATAAGGAAAATAATTAGGCTATGATTATAGACTTAAAAATTTAGCTAAAAATAGAAAAAACAAGAGCCATAAAGAAACTTAATGGCCAGGTAATGGCAATCAAGAACGCACTTAGCAGACGCATGACAAGGCTAGGATCTTTTGTTAGAAAGAAAGTAACAATAAAAGAGAGTACAGCACCAACAAGGTAGCTTATTCCAATAACAGCAATGGTAGACATAACGATTCATTCAGTAGATAGACTATGACGATTGTACTCCAAATTTGTTAAAGAAACAGAGGAATAGCGCAAATTTTTAGATAAATGTCATTAGTAATGCGTGTTTTTTAATCTTTTATCTCATTATTGATCCTCATATATTTTATACAAAATAAATTGATATCCTTATAATAATATCGATTGTTATTTATTTATCTTATTGAATTATAAATTATTTATTTACAATAAAGATTGTTAAGTAATAATGCTTATTTAAAGCCTACTAAGTAATACATGTAATATTTATTAGTATATCGTTAATTTTTTTTAAGCTGTTTTGCTGTTTGTTTTGTAGGCATATTGTTTGAGTTAGTTTGTTTTTATATTTATTAAAATAATAAAATATGAGATTGAAAAAATATTGTTAACAATATTTTGAGTAGATAGAACGATAGCTTATGGATGGCGTCACTTAATGGATATAAGTGTTCGCTAGGAAGCGATTTTAATCTCCTTTGAATCGATCCAAAGGAGATTTATTTTTTTATTAAATTGATGATAGGGTTAAGTAATAATAAGGTTTAAGATATATCACTATTAAAAGTAAGATAGTTTGAAGAAAAACTCAGGTAATAATAAAGCTAATTTTTCACTAACAAGCGACAGCGTGGTTATGAATATGAATCCCTATCAATCAGTTTTAACTTTTTGGTTTGATGAATGCACTCCCGAGCAGTGGTTTAAGAAAGATGCTTCTTTCGATAAAGAAATTAAAGACAGATTTGGTTCGCTTTGTGAACAAGCCAGCCGAGCAGAGTTATCATATTGGCGAGAAAGTATTGAAGGGCGTTTAGGTGAAGTTATTATACTCGATCAATTTTCACGTAATATTTGGCGTGATACACCTCAAGCATTCTCTCAAGATAATATGGCACTTATTTTAGCTCAAGAGGCGATTCGCCAACCTGAATATCTTTCTTTAACCCCGGTTAAACGAAAGTTTTTAATTATGCCATTTATGCATTCTGAATCTAAAAAAATTCACCAAGATGCGCTGACTCTTTTCTCTCAGTTAAATGATGAAAACACTTATCAATATGAACTGCGACATAAAGAAATTATTGATAAATATGGCCGCTATCCACATCGTAACGAAATTTTAGGCAGAGAATCAACACCAGAAGAGCAACTCTTCTTGCAACAACCTGGTTCATCATTCTAAAAAAAAATGCATACCTAAAAAGGTATGCATTTGCTTTTGTTTCTTAAAATTACGTTTTAAGAAAATCAAAGTTACATCGTAATATGCCACAAATTATAGAAAGCAATACGGCCTGATAATTCAGCAATAATGACTGCTGCGGCACAAGTTGCTAGTGTCATTTTTGATGTCTGTGCTTTCAGAGCCGTGAAACCAACAATCACAATACCTAATGCAAGTACTGCAAGTTGGAATCCCCAAAAAATAGTTTGTTCTGCACTAAGTTCAGGGCCTGTAAAACCAAGGAAGCTCACGTAACCAGAACGTGTTGCTAAGGTGATAATAGCGCCAATAATAAAAGATAATGCACCTAAGCGTCTTGCACCTGTGGCCATAGCCAAAACACCACCACCGACTAACAACGTCATCCAAAATTGCAATGTTGTGTAATCAGTATCCCAGTTAGCAATGGTTGCAATATGATAAACTTGTGGAATTGACCATACAAAAGCTAATCCAAAAATAACGGTAAATAGATTACAAATTTCACGTAATCCATTCCACTTTTTCATTACTGTTAATGCAACAGTAACAAATGCAAATCCAGTAAATATGCCACTTAAAAATGCTTCGTTACTCATAGGAGAACGGCCAACACCTAATAGCATATTAAAGAAACGCAGTGGTTGCCCTACGTGTAACCCACCAATTCCTAAACCGATCAGCATTAAGATTAATGCTAAGATATTTGCGTTACGTAATTGGTTTTGATCAATTTGACCTAATTTTTTACTGATATAAGCAATAAGAAACAGCCCAGCTGCTGAAGAACCTAATACAGTAAAAAAGACTAGAGGAAGTTCATGCATGGTTTATACCTCCGCCGCATTTTGAACTGAACCGGTTTTATCACCAGAAGGTTTGGCTTCTTTATGTGCTTTGATGACGATATTTGGGTTAGTTAAGCTTGGGTCTGGCATTGGTGCAATACCACACTCAGTGCCATGTTTTGCTCTAATCACTTCAATATCATCAAAATCCAGTGCGCGTTGAGGGCAAGACTCAACACAAACCGGTTTCATGCCTTGTGCTACACGTTCATAGCAACCATCACATTTAGACATGAGTTTTTTCTTTTCATCAAATTGTGGTGCACCATAAGGGCAACGCAATTCGCAATAACGGCAACCTACACAAATATCTTGGTTAACAACAACTAAACCATCTTCTTCTCGTTTATGCATTGCACCAGTCGGACAACCTGCAACACAAGTTGGGTTAGAACAATGGTTGCAAGAAATGGATAGATAATAACTATAAATATTTTGTGTCCAGATGCCATCTTGTTTAGCCCAGCTACCACCACCATATTCATAAACACGACGGAATTTAGGGCCTAAATCTAAATCTTTTTCATCCTTGCAGCTGACTTGACAGGTTTTACAGCCAGTGCATTTAGTGGAGTCAAAATAAAAACCATATTGCTTCATGAGTTAACTCCTTATGCACGTTTCACTTCAACAAGGTTTGTATGTTGTGGATTACCTTTAGCAAACGGCGATGGGTGCCAGCTTGTTAATGTGTTAATACATCCACCTTTATCTACACCTGTTGTATCAAGATCTCGCCATGCACCTTGAGGCACTGCAATAACGCCAGGTAAAACACGATCTGTTACTTTTACTCTAATATTCAAGCGACCGCGGCTATTATAAATTTCAGCAATATCACCTGATTTTAAGCCGCGTTCTTGTGCATCAATTGGGTTTAACCAAAATTGATGAGGGATCGCTTCACGTAACATCGCCACATTATAGTAACTAGAGTGAACGTGACCTTTATCGTGGAAACCGGTCATTTGCAGAGGGAATTCTTCTTTCAATGTAACGTTTTCAACGCCTTCTTCATTCTTACAATATTCTGGAATAGCAGGGATACGGTCGCCTTCAGGTAAAACCCAGCCTTCGGTATCTTGCATTAATTTTTCAGAATAAATTTCAATCTTACCTGACGCTGTTTTTAATGGGTTAGCGATAGGGTCTTGACGGAATGCTTCAAGTGCAACGTATTGATTACGATTAGGTAATTTACGATCTATAATCCCCATATCATTGGTTTCTGCAAAGGTAGGCAGTGCAGGGTTTTTCTCACGCATTTGGTTATAGCAATACTCAATCCACTCTTCGTAAGTCCGACCTTCGGTAAATTGCGCTTTGGTACCCATTTTTTCTGCAATATCTGTTAAGACATCATAGCAAGGGCGGTTTTCCCAAAGAGGTTTAATCGCATTTTGTAAGCGGACAACATAGTGGTAAGCACCACTGGCGTAAGAGTTGTTAATAAGATCGTTTGTTTCAACCGTTGTCACATCTGGCAGTAAGATATCAGCGTATTTTGCAGATGGTGTCATGTGGTTATCCCACACTAAAATAAACTCACATTTTGATTCATCTTGCAGTAAATCATGAGTTTTATTCAGGTCAGCATGTTGGTTACCAATCACGTTACTGGAATAACACCACATAAATTTAATGCCAGTATCTAGTTTATCTTTATTTCTAACACCCGCATTTTTACTGGTTAATTCTTCACCATGCGCAATCGCTTCAGACCACATAAAAGTTGGGATCAACGTTTTTACAGGATTAGGAAGTGCGAAGCTTGCAACAGGGTAAGCAACGTTACCGCCCCAACAGCCAGTATTTGTACCAGGGCGACCAATATGACCCGACATTAATGGCAACATCATAATAGAACGACAAGCTTGTTCACCATTAGTGGTACGTTGAATACCCCAGCCTTGAGAGATCCACGCCGCTCTTGCATTACCAATTTCACGCGCCAGTTGAATAATACGCGCAACAGAAATGCCGGTTAATTTACTTGCCCATTCAGGGGTTTTTGCAATGCCATCAGGTCCATTACCTAAAATGTAATCTTTATAAGAGCCATTTTCAGGTGCTGATGCAGGGAGTGTTTGCTTATCCCAACCGACGCAATATTCACGTAAGAAATCTTCATCAGTAATACCTTCTTGGATCATCACATAACCTAGTGCTGCAACTAATGCAGCGTCGGTGCCTGGATAAATAGGGATCCATTCAGCACCGAGTGTTGTCACACTGTCAGTACGGCGAGGGTCGATGATGATAACTTTGCTTTTGCTCTTATCTAACGCATTTAGCGTTTCATAGAACTGGCCACCACCTGACATACGTGTTTCAGCAAGATTATGACCAAACATCACAACTAGGTCTGAATTCTCAATTTCCGTTAACAGAGATTCCAGCATATCGCCATAAACATAAGGGACGATACCGGTTAATTGAGAGTAAGAATAAGTGCCATAGTCACTTAAAAAGCCACCTACGGTGCTTAATAAACGTTTACATGCTGTTCTACCGTGCAAGTTTGCACCGGTAGAACCTGTACCATATTGATAATAAATTGCTTCATTACCGTATTTTTCGATGGTGTATTGTAATTTTTCGGCGATGATTGATGTTGCTTCATCCCAAGAAATACGTTCAAATTTACCTTCACCACGTTTACCCACACGTTTCATTGGGTATTTTAAACGATCTGGGTTATACGTTTTCCAACGTACAGAACGACCACGCAGACATGGGCGAATTTGGTGAAGACCAAATGTTGAATCGTCATACATAGTTTCATTAGAAATACGACGAATAACGCCATCTTTCACATGAACTTTTAATGGACAACGGCTACCACAGTTCACTAAACATGCACTGTATTTGATAGTTTCCGCTGTTTCATCAGGACGGATACCCTGGATATTTTGAGCATTTGCAGAGAAAGGTAATGACACCGTTCCTGCCACAGCAGCAGCGCCTGAAAGAACCGCTGCAGACTGAATGAACCCACGCCGGCTCATTTCAGTAATCGAAGTATTATTTTTAATTTTTGACATTGACATTACCCTAACATTTTTCACAACAAGTAAAGTTGTATATATATGTTAAGTTATAACCCTCATACCTATAATGATTTATATCAATATAAAAAATGTTAATAACGTTATCTAAAAAAATAACTATTAAACAAATGGTTACATATTTTGATAATATACCACTTTAGTGGTAAAAAAATATCAGTTAAATAGGATGTAGCAATCAATCGATATATAATAAATAACATAACGGTAATAATTAGAATATAAAAAACAAGATTGTTAACATAATAATAAAATAGAGACTCATTAATAATTGTTAATCTTTAAATAAGAAAGGGAAGGTTTTTTCTGTTCAGAAATAAATTTAGTATCAGCACTTAGTCAATTGGATATTTAATATTCAACGTATTGCAATGAATTAAGCGAAGTAAAATTTATGTTACTAAAAATAATTGAGAAAAGTAGAATGAGAGGAGAAATAAAAAGAAAATAAAAGCCAGAAGTTGTCTCTCGATAAAATGATGACTTTTCTGGCTTTATGCTATATTTGTTTTAAATAACAAACAATTACAGTAAGCGTGATGATGATAAATGAACAACAACCTGATGCAGTTGAGTAATAAAAGAAGTCATTGATTTCATGTTAAGTATCCTATTAATAAAATGTGATTCATGTCACAAATATTTTCTGATACTGATTTTAGTCACATTCTCATAACAGTCAATAGTTTTTTAAAAAATATTTTAAAAATTAAATTATTTTTTATTTTAGATGTATTTATCTTGGAAATTAATATCATTTTTAATCTGCATTAACCTTTATCATATTGTTTTTATTGGTTTTTATTTTTCATCTATTAACAATGCTTAGTTGACTCTTTTCCATTGTGATTTTCTCTGCGAATTTTTGCTTTAAGCTAAAAATGGAGTCGGTAATAAAAAAAAGGAAATCACGTAATGACAATAGAAACAAAAGAAGAACGTTTGCAGAAAATCTTACAAGCTCAACAATTATCAGCTAAAAAAATCGTGCAGTCAGATGATAACGATAACGATCAAGACCTAGATAAAGGAGATAAAGATATTGATAATGGAATAGTTGTTCACTTTAAACAGATAAAAAACACACCAGATGAACCCGATCATGAAGTAAAGATTAATCAAAAAATAAAATATGAAATATCGGTTACAGGAACTGATTTACGGTTAGCTGAATGGAAAACAAGCCCTAAAGGTATTCTTGTTCTACCTAATAAAAAGGATATTTTTGTTTCAATTATTGATAGCGACAAAACGGAAGTGACCTTAACGGGAAATCGCAATGGTGTTGCTTCATTAAATCTTATTTTAAAAGATGAAAATGACGAGCAACCTCAATACAGTACAAATATTCAAATACGTGTAACTTCCACCGCACCTGATTTAAAATTTGATTGTTTAGCAACTAATTGTGAGAAATTTGAAGATCTATTAACTATTCGTTCAGAATCTATGCAGTGGCCAAGTAAATGGGAGGAGGTTTCTAAAAACTTTATTGTTCATTTAATCGATGAAGAGGGTAATGACGTACAAAATAAAGTTGTTGAGTTAGTTTTTACTAGGGATAAGAGTACGATAATTACAGAGCCTACAATAATAAAATCAGAAGATGATAGTGAGGGAAAAACAAGAACAAATAAGTATGGTATAGCAATATTTAAAGTTAAATTTAAACATGCTAAGCCAGGTGAAATAGCGGTGTTTTATGCTAGTAGTGAAAATTCAGAAACACCAGCCAAAGAGATCAAGTCAAAAGATTTTTATGTTGAGATAACTAATGAAAAACTCTCATCACCTAAAGTGCCTGCTGCATTAAACGGTGTATTGAGTTATCACAGTGATAATTATTGTGTTAATGCTAATCTTATTCTCGGTCGAGATATTAGTGAAAGTACTCAAGTCGGTTTTTATTTTAATGACCAGTTAAAAATGCTGCCGTGCACTGATAAATCAGCCATTTCAGTAAGATTAGAAAATCAAGCATTAACCAATGGTGTACATTATATCTCTTTCTTCACTGTCGATATTTTTGATAACGTGTGTTTCTCTCGTCGAGAGCGAATTATTGTTGATAATTCACTTACTGGTGAATGTGGTAAAAAAATTAAAAATATTGCCCCAAAACCTTGTATTAGTGTAACTATCCCTCAGATTTGTGATCGTTACTTTAATTCCTCTAATATACGCTTAGTTCCTACCTTGTGTTTACAAATTAGAAATCGTGTTGCGAAAATGAATATTCAAAAAATGATTATTATCTTTAATGGTTATTCTAAGAATATTGGTAGTGAAAAAACACTCGTATATCGTTCTACCATGGAAATTTATGCAGACGATCCTAGGTTGAAAAACTTTTTACAAGATACAACACCAAATGTTGAACCTATTAATATTGTTGAATTTGAAGACCCAGAATTAAACAGTATTCTTGCTGATGCATTGCCTAATATTGAAGTGGGCTATCTTGGTATACAGGTGATGGTATTTGAGAAAACGGGCGATTGCTATCTCTGTGGTGAAAATATGTACACTGTGGCTTTAAGACTTCCATGTGCATAATAAATTAAAGAAATAAAAGAAATAAAAGAAATAAAAGACAAAGAGTCACATTACAGTGGCTTTTTGTCTTTTATATAATAACTATTAATTTTCTCTCATTATTTTTAACGAACCATGCGTTTCATGGCACTTGTAATAGAAAAAATTGTAATTGAACTAAAAATAAGTTGGATCCCAATAAGTGTCATCACTAGTGCAACCGAATTCTGAGGACCAAAAGCAAGTAAAAAGTAGGCGACAATAATATCTAAAAAACCGACTAATACATTAAACCAGCCATAAAAATTATCTTTGATTTGCTTAAAACCAAGAAATAAGCGTAAAACACCGGCAAAAATAAATAGAAAACCAATAAGAAAAGCGAGGCTTAACATTCCTTGCAAAGGGTCAGTAATAAAAATATAGCCTAGCAGTAAATAGATAAATCCAGCTAACAAAGTAATTAACATTGAAGTGCCTGATGATACTTTGGTATTAAATCCAGCAATAATGCTGGTTATGGCACAGGCAAAAAAAATCACGCCAAGTAGAATACTGATAACAACACCAGAAGAAAGTGGGTTAATTATGCAGATAATCCCCGCAATAAATCCTAAAACAGCAATAATATTCATAAATATGCACTGTTTCTTAACCAGATTTTCTGTTAGTTGAGATAAATTATTCTTATTAATATCTAACATAACAACCTCCCTTATTTATATTTAACGACAATAAGCTAAATTATAGCAATTTTTATCTGTATAACATGATTTCTTTAAATAAATAGTGAAAAAATAAAACAAGATGTAGATAAAATAGCATTTGAAATGTAATTACCAAAGAGTAAGGTAGTAAAGTGATATAAAATGTAAATGAAATGAGTGACGGAGGTAAAGTGTCTGATATTGTTTATTTAAATCATCAGTTTGTGCCTAAAGAACAGGCGAAAATATCTGTTTTTGACCGTGGTTTTTTATTTGCTGATGCCGTATATGAAGTTACAGCAGTTATCGATAAAAAATTAGTTGATTTTGATGGTCATTTTCAACGTTTACAGCGTTCATGCAAAGAATTAGGTTTATCACTTTCATTGTCTAAAGATGAATTAAAACAAATCCATTTACAGCTTATTGAAAAAAATTCTTTACATGAAGGATTAGTCTATTTACAAATTACACGGGGTACTGATTCATCTCGTTTTTTTGATTTTCCTTCATCATCAATACATTCAACTCTAGTCGCCTTTGTTCAGCACTCTACGATTATTAATCATCCTAATGCAACGAAAGGGATTTCAGTGGTTACAGTCGATGATATTCGTTGGCAGCGCTGTGATATTAAAACGGTGGCATTATTAGCCGCGTGTTTAGCAAAGGATCATGCTCATCAACAAGGCGCTGATGATGCCATTTTTATTAAAGATGGATATGTGACTGAAGGGAGCTCAAGTAATTTTTTTATCGTAAATCAAAATAATGAAATAATTACACGGCCACTAAGTCAAAATATTTTACCAGGAATTACACGACAAGCACTTATTCAATTAGCAACAGAAATGGGATTAGAAATTAAAGAGCGTTTATTTACTGTTGATGAAGTCAAAATAGCAAAAGAAGCTTTTATTAGTTCAGCAACAACATTAATTTGGCCTGTTATTTCAGTTGATCAAAATTTAATTAATAATGGTGATGTCGGCCCTATATCACAACGCTTGCGAAAAATTTATCTTGATAAAGCAGTAGAGAAAAAATAAAAATGAGTGCTCAGACTTTATTTTTATTAGTTGAATTTTAAAATAGTTAAATATATTACCGTACTGTCTTCGTACTTTTATTAGACAAGTCAGTACGGTAAATCTTTGTAGTATTATTATAAAATGTAAAAAATTATTAAATATAAAAATTAATTATGGTGTTCAATAATCATAACCGCAGTTGTATCGCTTTCCAGAGCGCGCAAAACGTGAGTAATATCACCGGGATAACAAATATAATCACCAGGATGTAATTCCTGTTGATTTTCTAATGTACCAACAATTGCGCTGCCACTAATTATTATAATGTGTTCAGTGACGTTTTTACTATGAGGCTCCGATACTCTATCTTTACCTGGCTGTGCAATCACTGTGTAAATATCGCGTTTGGCACCATTAGGACAAGACGAAAGTAAAAAAGCATGATAGTAAGCTTTTTCTGCACTGATTTTAAATCCATCTCCTTTACGAATAACTTTAACTTCGGATTCTGGTGATGAAATAAGCTGAGAAAAAGGAATATTGAGAGCAACGCAAATTGCCCAAAGTGTTTCAATACTCGGATTTCCTTGTCCTGCTTCTAATTGTGATAGCGTAGATTTTGCAACACCTGCTCGCCTTGCTATTTCAGCAAGAGAAAGACCCGTTTTTTTTCTTTCTCTTGCAAAAGCTTGGGAGATAATTTCAATAGGTGTACAAGGTGATGACATCATAATTTCCTTTAAAAAATCAGCTTGCAAAAAAAACGGCCGTTCAACATAATGAACGAATCGTTCAATAAAATACACATTCTTTATGCAAATTAACAATCGCCTTGATAATAACGTACTTAGAGACATTCTGCTTGTTTCATTAGCTGATGGCATTGTTGGCATCTCTTATGGTGCATTGGCTCATACGCAAGGTTTTGATTTTTGGGTGCCATTAGCATTATCTATTTTTGTATTAGCAGGAGCATCTGAGTTTTTATTTATTGGTGTTGTTGCTATGGGAGGCAGTGCAATATATGCAGCTCTGGCTGGGCTAATGGTTAATGCTCGGCATATTCCATTTAGTATGGCGGTTAAAGATCTTCCAGGTAAAGGATTTAAATCATTACTTGGTTTTCATATTTTAAATGATGAAAGTGTTGTTTTTGGGTTATCACAACCAACAGCAGAGCAAAATAAACGGGCTTTTTGGGCTTGTGGATTAGGAATTTTAATTGCCTGGCCTTTAGGCACAATGTTAGGTGTGTATTTAGGCTCATTTATTCTTGATATTAAAATGCTGGGGCTCGATGCTATGTTTCCGGCAGTTATTCTAGCTCTTAGTTTACCTGCATTAAAAAATAAATTAACACGTAAAGCAGCGATTATTGGTAGCTTGATTGCACTAATAACAACTTTATTTTTACCTGTTGGTATACCTGTTTTACTTTCATTATTTGGTGTTTTATTTGTTGTGAGGAAAATGTGATGTCTACCACTTCTATTATTACGGGAATTGTTATTTTAGCAGTGGGAACTTATGCGATGCGAATGTCAGGAGTATTACTAAATAATAAGGCAGATATTTCTGAACGTGTAAAAGAAATTTTCTCTCTCTCTGCTATTGTTATTCTGTTTTCTGTTGCTATGACTTCCACTTTTTTTGATGGTGAGCAACTTGCTGATTTATCAAAAGTAATTGGTGTTGGAGTTGCGGGTATTTTAACATGGAAAAAGAAGCCCTTTATTTTGATTGTATTAAGTGCTGCAATTGTAACGGCGGCTCTTCGGTGGCTACTCAGTTTGTTTGGAATAAATTAGATAAATAGTAAAAACAGACTAGTACCTTGGCCTATTAATACCATCTATTGAAAGTGTTTATTAAAGTTAAGAGAGAGTTATATTCCCCTTAACTTTAATCATTATCAGTTAATATCGTTTCTAATGGTAGAGAAATAATAAAACCAATACCTTTATTATCTAGTCCTTGGGTAACCATAATTGAAGCATGAATTTTATTTGCTAAATTTTGAGCAATAGATAAGCCTAATCCACTACCTGTCTCTTCTGTTCCTGGAACTCGATAAAAACGAGAGAATAGTGCTGCTATATGCTCTTTCGCAACACCTGGGCCATTATCACGCAGAATAATATTTATACCATTTTTCCATCTATTTTCGATGGTCACTTCAACTTGACTACCTTTAGGACAATATTTAATCGCGTTATCAATTAGATTATTAAAAATAGACAATAATGCTTGTTTATCTGTTTTTATTTCAAGAGAGCAACCTTCATTTAATGATAATTCAATATTTTTTGTTAGTGCATAAGGCACTCTTTGAGCAATAGCATTACCGATAAGATTGTAAATATCGATTTCTTCTATTTTAAGAGGAAAATCGTCACATTCTAATCGTGCTAAATCAATTAATTGATGTGATAGTGCCGCCGTTCTATCTAGCGATTGTTTCATATCTTCAATAATTTCTTCGCGCTCTTGCATATTATCTACCAAGGAAAGTAGATGTAGCTGTGCTATAACTGCGGCTATCGGTGTTCTTAATTCATGAGCGGCATCTGCCATAAATTGCTTTTCTCTAATATTTGCAGCATCAATCCTCCTCATAAGTTGGTTCAGCTCTTTAAATATAGGGCGGATCTCTTTAAATTGTTGCCCTACATTAATTGGGGTGAGGTTACGAGGTTTGCGATTAGAGATAAGTTTTGCAGCTTGTCTGAGAGGACGCAAACTAAAATAAGCCGTTATTAAAATGGCGAAGATAACTGTGGCAAGAATAAATAAGAATGGAACAAAAGTTCCTTCAATAGGATTACCAATAATATGGCCTCTGTCTTCAACAGACTCACCAATAAACACTTTTATTTTGTGTTTTTCACCCCAACTATAAGAAAGGATCCACTTTTCACCTGCAACAGATATTCGTTCAGAAGCTAGTGAAAGCACTCTTGGAATGGGTAATTCGGGTCTATTGGTATAAATAATATTATTGTTTTGATCGAGGGCTATAATCCAAGGAAGATAGGGCATGTCATCATCTTCTCCATTGAGCATGGCATCGATATACATACCCTGTAAATTATGTGCTATTTCTTTTACCACTTCAGGTTGATCAGCGACAATTTCTAAAGTATTAGCAAAACCTTGAGCTATGATTTCTTGCTGCTTATTATATATTTTTTCGAAATCCGCAAGATAATCAAACTGTATCCACGCTAACCAAACACCCCATAACATAATAATAGAGATAATCTGGAGAACGATAGTATAGATAAAAAAGGAGCGGATTTTCATTTAATTAACTTCTTTTTTTAATAAATAACCTACACCACGAACAGTAATTATTCGTTCTTTGCCTATTTTTCTACGTAAATTATGCATATGAACTTCAAGAGAATTACTTTCAATCCTATCATCTAAACCAAATAAGCGTTGTTCTAACTCAGACTTACGAACCACATTATCGGTATTACGCATAAGTTCATACAGTAATTGATATTCTTTACCTGATAATAAAAGTAATTCATTATTTAATGTGACTTGATGATTAGACGGATTCAGTTGTAAGTCACCAATTGACCATATTTGTGATGAAAATCCAGCCATTCTTCGGCTTACTGCTTTTACTCTGGAAATAAGTTCAGGCATTGCAAATGGTTTTGGTAAAAAATCATCAGCACCTGAATCTAATGTTTGTACTAAATTATCGATTTGTGTACGCGCTGTAAGAATAATGATAGGGATTTTTTCTCCACTTTTTCTTAGTGCGATAAGTTCATCTTGACCATCGCCATCCGGTAACCCTAAATCTAATAACATTAAATCAAATGCCCGTTGACTTAATTGAGTTCATGCATCGGCGAGTAATCTTACCCAGCATGGATGAAAGCCCGCAATTTCAAGTCCTCGGCATAGTGCTTTGCCAAGTTGTAAATCGTCTTCCACTAATAAAATATTCATAATAATACCTATTTAAATCTGATTTAAGAAAGTATATGTGGCAAATAAAAATTGAGCAATATAATAAAATATAATGTTAAATACGATTAATCAAATCTTAATGTAAGATGGATATTTTATTTAATATATACTCTAAGTATAAATAACATTAAATGAGTAAAACAGCTTGGCAAGATTTGTTGTTATATAATTTAAAAAAATATTTTCATTAGTAAGGTATGATGTAATTTATATTTTAATTAAAGTTATAAACTAAAAAGTAATTATGTTTAAGTATTTATAATTCTATTTATCAGAAAGAATAACTATATTAATTTGTTTTTTTATAAGATAAAATAATGTAAGTTAACTTTAGTACAAGATTAATATTTTTATTTTAAAATGAATTAAAATAAAAAAATATTTTATCCTTAGATTTATCAATAAATTATTATGTTTATCTTGTCATTGTTTTTGAGAGAATGAAGTATGATTATTTTGTTGTGCAACGAGCTTTTTATTTAGTTACTTTATCTATACTATACTCGGCAATAAAAACCATTAGTTTAAAATGGAATAAACAATAGCGCTAAAAGGAATTAATATGGGATTAAAAGGTATTTTTTAGTATTAACTAATTTATTCTGTGTCAGAAATGCTCCCAACCCTCTGGGAGCATTTCAATAGTAAAATTAATTATTACAAGGTACTTTATCCCATAGAATAAGATCAAAAGGTAGATTTAATGGTGCGGCTAATTCATTAGCCATTTTTTGCATTTGTGTCTTTGCTTCGTTAGTTCTTTCTTTATCAATATCAGGAATTATTTTATCTTTTCCTGGCAAATCATCTAATATGCGTTCTTCTATTATTTTTCCTTGTGACCAGCGCTGAAAAATCCAGTTTCCATTTTCTATCAGTTGATATTTAGTGCCTTCAATTAACGATATTCTATCTTTATTATAGTGAACAGGAATAAGTTGATTTGCTAAATTATCCCAAATCCATCCACGATATGTACCATCATTTAAACGAGTTGCCCACCAATGCATGTCATCAGGCTGATACAAATAAAGTTCAATAAATGGAATATAAGGATAAACATTATTTTTTAGTGATGCTTGAATGAGATTATCATTAAAATAATAAATAGAAAGAATTTTATTTTCTACCTTTAATTCCAAAGAACAGCTATTCCATTTAGTTAACTTTAAACCGTCAATAGTTGGAACTTCTGGAATAGAAATAATTTCATTCGTTGCACTATCTTGCTCTGGTGGGTAGTAATATCCTGTAATATATTCACCATTTTTACCATAGAATTGCCATGATGCGAGTGGTCGGGTATTTAAATAGTACTTAACTATGATAAAAAAGAGAAAAGTTACGCCAACTAATAAGGTAATAAAAAATATTTTTTTGTCATTTTTCGCTAACTTATAAATGATAGATTATATAATAAAAATAGTGCATTTTAGTGTAATGGATACTAGTAATTTAATTATGAATCGTTAATATACGTTATATTAAGAATAATAAACAAGTATTCTTAATCAAAATGATAAATTTTAATTCAGGATTTTTTTATGATAATTAAAAACAAGGTGTTAGCGCAATATCACTTCTTAAGTGAGATGGAAAATGATAAATATTATCCCACTCATTTAGTGAAAAAAGGTCAAGAGATCCTTAAAGAGCTTTGTATTAATATTGAAGAAACTCAACCCAAAATGCTAAATGAACTTTATGCTTTAAGTCATAAGGCGACAGATAAATTTAATCAGTTAGCTGAAGAGTTTGAAGAAGAAAATAGTGAGATAGAAACAGTAGCAAGAGAGTGTATCGCTGAGAATATTTATATTATTGCCAAAGAATATGGATTTGAAAAAGCTGATGCTGAAGAATTAATTGCAACTAGAGATTGGTAAGAACTGTAGTAAAAAAACCTTATGTTTATAAGGTTTTTTATTGAAAAGTCATTCAATGTTAGTTATTTAACTATAAAGATTAATAAAGAAACTTTGTTGTTTAGTTTATTTAAACGTAAACATTTTCTAATGTATTTATATCAAAACACCATTTTTTATATTGTTTTTAATAGAAAAATAATTAGTTGACAAAAAAAGATTTATTTATAAACTGTGTCATTCAGTTGGTCTAAAAAGACTCGTAAGCGTTTACGTTAATCAACGCATATAACTAATTTATTGGCCTGTTGTATTGGCAGTTATGTGCTGTTGTACATCGTATTATTGGAGTCTTTATCTATGTCTTCTCAAGACAAAAACACTATTTTAGGCATTCCTAAATTTCCTGTTAGAACCATGATTTTTTTGGTTCCTTTCTTCTTATCTTTTGTAATGTGTGGCATCGTATCCTTTATTAGTACAGTCAAGACTATAGGGATTGGGCTATTTATTATATCTCCTTGGTTAAGTTCTTGGGGAGTATCTTGGTTAATTGCTTTTCCAACCGTTTTATTTGTATTACCGGTTGCAAGAAAACTATCATTATTATTAGTCAAACCGCATTAATCATAAAGTTAGAAAAGACTTGCTTAATTAAGTGGGTCTTTTTAAGTTTAAGATTTCAATTTTCATTTAATTTTTTTATTTTTTGCTGTTTTTATCATTTTTTGTGATTTTTAATCTTAATTTTATAGGGCAGAATTATTTAAAACTGTATAAAGCAACTGCTCCTTACTTTAAGAAAATGTTGGTAACTTAGAGGTTTATTTTCAGATATTTTAACTAATGAATAGTTTAAATAAGATAATATATTAACATTATTTTTTACTATTTGATAAATAAGGAATTGCATGAAAATAACAAAACTATTATTACTTGGTTTCTTATTTTTCCTTGTTGCATGTACTACAACCCATGATCTCGATAAAAAAGAGAATGAAAAAATAACAGCATTACTGCTGAGCAATGACAAACTTTATGCCGTTGGTGAAGTAAATGATTATGAGTTTTCTGGTGAGATAGTCAAAGAATTATATCTCTTTAGCTTGAGTCGTTATGCAGATAAATTGATTTATTCTACAGCAAATCTAACCGTTACAGATAAGAAATCTGTTAATGGCACTTATCGAGTTTATATTGCAGTTGCAGGGCTTTCAGATATTGAGAAAAAAGAGCTGATAGATAAATATCACTTTAATGTTACGCGATATCTACCTAAAGCGGCGACAACCCAGCCTAGTAATACAGAAAAACCAGAATTTTTAATGCATAGTTTTAGTACTAATGGAAATATTGTTGCATTGGAAAATAAACACGGATTAACGAAAAAGTATGCGCTAAGAAAGCCTTTAATTGCAGAAGTAAATTATTTTATTTCCAGTAAAGATATTGCAGGGGATGTGGGCGCTGTTTTAATGGCCCCCGTTGCTATTATTATGGTTATACCCGTTATGCTAGTATGGGGTGTTGCTTGTGCTGGCAGTAGTGATGGATGTTAAAAATAGGGAACTGAAAAGTTTTTAATAGCAAATAGCATAAAGAACTAATAAACAGCAAACTATTATTTTTCAGTACAGGTTGTGGGTTGCTAGTGTGAAGGAAAATATTGCCTTTTTCTTATTACAATGTGAAGCAGCGCATCGCGTAAATAAAGGCAATCCGTTAGCCTGGTTCCATTGCATTAAAATTGTCGCAAATCTAAAATTAAATAGTAGGCAAAAAGTTATTTTCTGAATATGGATACAGTAAAAATAATTTCTTTGCCTCGATGCTTATTAATAGCAGGAGGCTTTATATGAATTTGTTATTTTCCCCTAAAAAATTAGGCCCCCATCAATTAGAAAATCGCATAATTGTTGCTCCTATGTGTCAATATTCTGCTGAAAATGGACTTCCGACTTCTTGGCACACGATGCACTATGGGCAATTAGCATTATCAGGTGCTGCATTAGTTATTATGGAAGCGACTGCTGTTGAGCCAAGTGGGCGAATAAGCTATAAAGATTTAGGTTTATGGTCAGATGAACATGCTAGTTCATTAAAAACGCTTGTTGATAATATTAAAACCTACTCAACAGCTAAAATTGGTATTCAACTTGCACATGCGGGAAGAAAAGCATCGACTGATTTACCCTGGAATGGTGGTAAATCTTTAGCATCAACAGAAATGCATGGATGGCAAAAAGTTGCACCATCTCCTATTGCATTTGGGCAATATCATACTCCCCACGCATTAACTATTGATGAAATTGAAGAGATAAAAACAGCCTTTATTCAAGCAGCAAAACGAGCTGAATCTGCGGGTATTGATGTTATTGAAATACATGGTGCACATGGCTATTTATTGCATGAATTCTTATCTCCTTTATCAAATCATCGTACTGACCAATATGGTGGCGATTTTAATAATCGCTGTCGGTTATTGGTGGATGTATTTACTGCGGTGAAAGATGTTGTATCAGATAATATTTGTGTTGGTATAAGAATATCAGCAACAGATTGGGTTGAAGGTGGTTGGGATCTTGAAAGTTCAATTGCATTAACTCAACATTTAGAAGAATTAGGTTGTCATTATATTCATGTTTCTTCTGGCGGATTATCTGATAAGCAAGCCATTAAGTTGGGGCCTAATTACCAAGTTCCTTTTGCTCAGGCTATTTATAATGAAACACAGTTGCCGGTTATTGCAGTGGGTTTAATTACTCAACCTGAACAAGCAGAGGCTATTTTACTGACAGAACAGGCTGATTTTATTGCACTTGGTCGAGGTATTCTTTACGATCCTCGTTGGCCTTGGCATGCAGCAGAAAAATTGAAGCAGACTATTAAAGTTGCACCTCAATATTTACGCTGTGCGCCTCATGGCAGTAAAGATTTCTTTAAATAAAATAGAATGTTTTGCCACTTGTTATCCACTTAGTGGTTAATGAGTGGCTTTTATCTTTATTCTGCTGATATAAATTATCTGTAAAATTAAGCAGCATTATTTTTCTATCTCAAAAAAGAAAAAGTGATACGAATGATAAAAAATCCATTATTACTACAGCCCAGAATAGCTTAAGACGGTGTGTTTTGAATGCGAACACATCATCAGAGAATTAAGCATTCTTTGATGGCTCATCAATTTGTAGAGAGTCATTTTATGAGAAATAAACATTGGTCGCATGTAGAGTATCTGCATGAAACAGTAAAGAATAAGAATATTATTATCAAAGGCCAGCATAGCTATTATAGTGATTGTTGGGATAATGGTTTTGAGGCTTCTGTTGTACGTTATCTCTATGGTGATGAGATTAGTTTACAGTGGGAACCATTATGGGAAATTGATAAATTATATATTGGCGATTATGTCTGTATTGGTGCTGAAGCCGTTATTTTAATGGGAGGAAATCATACCCATCGAATGGATTGGTTTTCTCTCTACCCTTTTATGGACAAAATAGAAGAGGCTTATATTGGCAAAGGCGATACCCATATTCATGATGGTGCTTGGATAGGAATGCGTGCAATGATAATGCCTGGTGTTACTGTTGGTGAAGGTGCCATTATTGCGGCGAACAGTGTGGTATCAAAAGATGTTGAGCCATATAGTATTGTTGGTGGAACACCAGCAAAGCATTTAAAATATCGTTTTGAGCCAAAAATAATAGAGCAACTTTTATCGTTGTGTATTTATGAGTGGTCTGATAAAAAGTTTACAGCATTAAGGCCTTATTTATGTCAATCATCGATAGAGACACTGTTAAACGCTGAACGCCTATTTATTGAATAGAGTGATGCCCTTGCTAGTGAATGCTATCAAGGGCTTTTTTCGGAGTAATATAAATGAAAAATATCCTTTTTATATTGGTCGTTATTTTTTCACCATTATCAATATCTGGAGAGAGTAAAAGTATTGATTCTTTTATTATTAATAATAATGAAACTAGTAATATACTGTCTTTTTCTACCGATTTAGCCATATTATCGTTATCTAACAAATGTATTGATTCAGTTATTCCCGTATCAAATCATACAGAAAAAAGTTCAACAGATGAAATTCTTAGTATTACTTTAACTAAACAGTGTGAGAATATGTTTATCACTTACACTGAAAGTAATATAGGACATGAAATGACATTAAGTATAAATAATAAGTCGATAGTTTCTGCAAATGTGGTAGGTAAACTTTCACCATCATTCCGTGTTTCTGTTGATAAAAATAAATTCTCACAAGATATTAATGTTCTATTGAAAATGTTCCCAAGAAAATAATGTTAATTTTTTACTTTTATAATTATTAAAATAAAAGGTTTTAATTAAAATTTTTTATTTGATCTTTGTCGCAAATATAAAAGATTATTTTAACGATAAAAATACATGTAATTTCACATTTTGTTTTTTTATTATTTTTATTTTTAAATTCAATAATTAATTTATCTTGTTACTTGTTGATTTTATTTGATATATGGAAATTGTATTTTTGTTTTTTATGGTTAAAATATAATAATAACTATCTGTCATTATTGTTGTTTGATTAAGTTTACTTTATTCATTAAATTATTTTATAAAATATATAATGTGTAAAAATAAAAACATGCATTACTCTCTGTGTGAGTAAAATATATATGGAGAATAGTGTGAATATGAATAAGATTATTTTTTTTAAAGCAAATATACTATTAATTTCATTATTTTCAACTTCACTTTCATATGCGCTAAATACGACGAAATTAGGACCAGAAAGTAAAGCTGATGGTAATGAATCTACGGCTCTGGGATATAACACTTGGGCTCATTCTGACCAATCTACAGCTATTGGAGCTACCGCTGGGGCTGAAGGAAAAAGTGCAACAGCCATTGGGCATAGTAGCACTGCAATTGGTGATAATTCATTATCTATAGGTAGTGGTGCAATGGCTATTGGAGAGGGTTCTATCTCTATTGGTGATAAGGCATATAGTGAAAATAATAATTCTATTAGTATAGGTAAAGGTGCAACAAATAATTCTGAAAATGGCGTTATTTTAGGTGGTAGTAGTTATTTGGCCGACAGCGCAAATAATACAGTTATTGTTGGTAGCCAATCATCAGGTACTGCAAGTAACTCAATTATCTTAGGAGATAAGAGTAAGAATAATCGTAATAATACGTTATCTGTAGGAAGTGATAGTAATACAAGACAGATAATTTATGTTGCGGCTGGTACTGCGGATACCGATGCTGTGAATGTTTCACAATTAAAAGAAACCAAAGATAATATATTCAAAGAAACAGACAAACGTATTACTGACAATAATAACGCTATTTATAATAAGATTAATGATGAAAAAAACTTCATCTTAAAAGAAACCAATAATAAAATAGCCGAAAATAACAAGAAAATTGAATCTGATATAGCCAATTCAAATAAGGTTGTATTATTGACCAGTGAAACAAAAGCTACTGAATTAGCAACTGAAGCAGAAAAAAATGCTAATCGTTATACTGATGATAAAGTAAAGGCACACCAAAAGGATACGATTAATTATATTACTGAAGCAAAAAATGATCTTTATATTTATAATGATAATAAGCTTGCTGAAATGAAAAATAATGTTGAGGATTATGCTGATAAAAAGACTGAGGAAATAAAAAAAGGAGTAGAGAATTATACAGATAAAAAAATAGACGGTATGAAAAGAGGAATAGAAGAATATACTGAAAATAGGATTGTTAAATCAGAGATAATTCTTAAAGAACATACTAATAATAGAGTGATGGAGATCGAAAGTAATAGTAAAGAATACACCGATTTTAAAGTAAGTGAGCATAATGATAAAGTTATCGAGCATGTTAATAATGCAAAACGAGAAACTGAAATACTCACAGATAGCCGAGTGAGAAAGACGAAAAAGGATGCCAATGATTATACTGATATTGAAATTGGCAAAATTACAACGAGTATCCAAGATATTTTAGGGAAAAATAATGAAAAAATAATAAGGGATAATCAGAAATATATTACTCAAAAGGGCAATGAATTTATCAAAGAGACAAATGTTATTCTTAAAGAAAGAGATGTATCGTTAAAAGAGTATATTGACGGATCTAAGAATGAGTCTATATTTATTGCAAATGAGTATACCAATAATAAGATTAAGAATGCTTTTATTGATAATGATGCGTCTTTAAAAGCGATGGATAATAAAATAGATAAAGCAGATAAGCGAGCAAGTGCAGGTATTTCTTCTGTTGCTGCTATGGCAAATATTCCTTACGTCACTAATCATACATTTAGTCTAGGTATTGGTGTTGGTAATTACCGCGACGCTAATGCATTTGCGACGGGTGTACAATACCAAATAAATGATAGTACTTTATTTCGTGTTTCAGCATCATGGAATACTGAAGATAGAGCGGTTGTGGGCGGTGGTATTTCTTATGGTTGGTAGCCAAATTTAATAAATACTCGCTAAGTGTAAGGTTGTAGCTTTTTATCTAAAGATTGGCTTTGGTTTATAATACGAGGATAATAAGTATTACAACCTTTGTTTAGTTTGGAAAAAATAATGATTTATCTTTATTCTGGTGGTGGTGATTTAATAAAACAAGTGAGAGTAAATAAAGCCGCAGCAGATAAGGTATTAGAAATAGCTCAAAATAATCCTATTTTTACTATTGATTCAGAATACTACGATATTCCAGAGCTTGATAGGATAAGTACGATATTATTAATCGAGCCTTCTATTGAATTAGCACTGGATATATGTCGAAACTATTCCCATCATATGGATATTGTTATTGCAGAAAGTGCTTTGGTAGGTATGAAGTTAACTGTTTGTCAGGTTGAATTTGAAGTAATAAAAATCTGTGTATTGTGATTATTTTCTGGCGCTAGTTATCCACATTAACTGTGGATAACTCTTGTCTTATATGTGAGTAATTGGTTTACTTATTGATTTTATTGTGAATTTTTCATTGGGTGAAAAGTGCACATGATGTCTTATGGTTCTGATTTAGTATTATTACGTAAATATCTATATGGTTAATATAAAACAACTCTTTTTTAAGATAATTTAATTTAAAAGAAAATTTATTGTCTTTATTAAGCGTTATTTATCGATTAATGGTGTTGGTTTACCATTATTGTCAACAGCAACAAAATTAAACTGTCCATGAATGACTTCTTCGCGCCCTTCAGCGTACATATCTTCAAGAAAGATAGAAACATTAACCGTTAAACTTGTTCTACCAACGCGTATCACTTCACCAACAAGTTCAATAATAGTGCCTGATGGAATAGGGTGGTTAAAGTTTATTTTTTCGGTGGATACTGTAACTAAACGCTTACGGCTAAAACGTGTTGCTGTAATAAAAGAAACCTCATCCATCCATGCTAATGCAGTGCCACCAAAAAGTGTAGAGTGGTGATTAGTTGTTGTCGGGAAAATAACTTTAGAAACACGTGTTACTGAATTTTTGATTTTATTTTGTAACTCAGGTGATAAATCAGCAATGGACATAACGATAAAACCTTATTTTGATACCGTAGGGAATAATATCCCCACAGTATAAAATAGAGAAAAATGAAAGCAAAGTAGATGAAGGGATGATAATGGTGTTTGTCATTAAAAAGTAATACTGCCTTGTAAAAAGAGTGCCGCTTCTCCGGTAAGCAAGATACGTTTATTCTTTAGTTCACAAAATATATTTCCACCTCTTTTTGAAACTTGCCGGGCATTTAATTGTGTTTTATTCAGTTTTTCTCCCCAAATAGGTGCTAATACACAATGAGATGTACCAGTAACGGGATCTTCATTAACACCCTTTTTAGGGGCAAAAAAGCGTGAAATAAAATCAAAGGGTGCGTAGCCTTTCGCCGTTAATATGACTCCAGGTAAAGGTAATTGAATTATTTTGTCAAAATTAGGCTGATAGTTAATAACTGTTTCTGGATCAGAAACAAAACAAGTGTATCTATCATGAGAGATCCAAACTTCATCTATTTTAATCGCTAAATCTGATTCAAGCTGTGCTTTTATATGTTCATTTTTAGTTGCTGATATTTGTGGAAAATCAAGCGTAAAGCTTGATGAGTGACAAGAAACAGAAAGCTTTCCAGAAAGAGAATTAAATTTAAATAAAGACGCTGGTGATTGTTTTATTGTCTTTAACACAAAAGCGGTAGCAATAGTCGCATGGCCACATAATGGCACTTCGATTTTAGGTGTAAACCAACGAATATGATCACCAACTAAAAAAGCGGTTTCTGGTAAATTAATTTCACCGGCTAAGGTTAATAATGTGGAGTCAGGAAGCCATGTATCTAAAAGAATAACGGCTGCGGGGTTTCCTGAAAAAGAGGTAGAAGAAAAGGCATTGACATAATAGATAGGAAGAACAGCCATAAAATCACCTTATTCATAAACAATAAACAATAAATAATAAGGTAATGAGATTAAGTGTTTTATAGAGAAGCCGCAATCAAAACAAAAAGCCATGCCTAATAATAAGGCATGGCTTAAGAGGTTAATTAAGCATCTGCTTTTTCTTTATTATCTGCACTTTGTAATAATTTGCGTACAGGGATAATTAACGCAGACAGAGCAACTGCACAAATTACCAGCGCAATAGAAACGTGAGAGAAGAAGTCAGGCATAACATCAAGTTTATCTGGGCGAATATTACCCCCCATAAGACCCGCTGCTAAGTTACCTAGTGCACTTGCGCAGAACCATAAACCCATTACCTGACCACGCATTTTAGCGGGTGCTAAAATAGTCATGGTAGCAAGTCCAATAGGGCTTAAGCATAGTTCTCCTAAAGTCAGTAAAAATATACTAGAGATTAACCACAGTGGTGATACACCTTCACCTGTGGCGATAACACTTTCAGATGCATACATCATGACGGTAAATCCGCCAGCAGCAAATAAAATACCAATGACAAACTTAGTCATGCTGCTTAAATTCAGATTTCTACGCGCCATCATCGGCCATAACCAACTGAATATTGGCGCGAGAATAATAATAAACAGCGCGTTTACAGACTGGAACCAAACAGCCGGGATCTCAAATCCCATAAAGTTTAAATTGGTGTAGTCATTAGCGAACAAGTTAAATGATGTTGGCTTTTGCTCAAATGCAGACCAGAAAAGTGCTGCTGAAACCAATAATAGGAAACAGACAAATAAGCGTGAACGGTCACTGCTACTTAATCCAGCAAATAGGAATAAATAGATAAAATAAGCAATCACACTGCCTGAAATGACATAAACCATAAAGTTTGCGACTAATACCGGATTAAACGGAATAACGCCAGATATGATTAATGCCACAATGCCAATAAGTACCACAGATAATGCCATTACCCATTGAGCAACATTACGGCGGACAACAGTAGGGCGATCCCAGCTTGAATCTAAGCCTACTTCACTATCGAAACGGCGCATTGTCGGTACTGCATAGAAGCGGAAAATCAGTAATGCGACAAGCATACCAATACCACCAATACCAAAGCCCCAATGCCAGCCATAATCGCGAACTAACCAGCCCGTGATAAGAGGTGCAATAAAGGAGCCCATATTAATACCCATGTAAAATAAAGAGAAACCACCATCTCGGCGTGTATCATCTTTTTTATACAGGGTTCCGACCATTACGGTGACACAAGTTTTAAATAACCCGGTTCCTAATACGATAAATAATAAACCGATAAAGAACAGGTCTTGTGACCAAAACGCAGACAGCGCGATAGAAAGATGCCCTAAGGCAATAAAAATTGAGCCGTACCAAACAGCTAAACGCTGCCCTAACCAGTTATCAGCCAACCAACCACCAGGTAGTGATGTTAAGTAAACACCACCAGCGAAAATCCCGACAATAGCAGAAGCCTGCTCTCTGGGGATATTCATGCCTCCATCATAAACAGTTGCCGCCATAAATAAGATTAATAATGGGCGAATACCGTAGAATGAAAAACGTTCCCACATTTCGGTAAAGAAGAGGGAGCTAAGCGGATAAGGATGGCCAAAGAAAGTTCGGCTTGATTTTGAGTGAGTAGATTGCATCTTAAAATCCCAAATAAAACCTCTACAGGTTGTTTGCAAGTAAAAAGAACAAAATAACAGCAGGTGGCAAAACAAAACGATTTCATTCTGTTATCAATTGCTACTGCATTTAATTAATATATTTTTAACATACTTTTAGCGCGAGTAAGTGACTAAAAGCATATTTAATACTTTATAAACCATTTTTTGGTGCAAAAGTCGATAAAAATCTCATTTTACAATAGTTAAACTTGCTATTTTTTGAAAAAAAAGGGCAAGAAAAATTTATAAGAGGGAATAAATTGTGCTTAGGAATTTTCTTAATAAACAATAATTTATAAAATACATAAGAAAAAAAATAACAATTAGGGCTTTAAGCGCAAAAGTGTAATTTTTTGTAGTAAAAAAACTATTAACTTGTCTTATTTGTGGTTTTTTTGACTACTTGTTTGAAGGCTTGCTAAAGCTAATCCAGGAATAAATAAGATTAAAAAATACAACGGCAGCGGTGAAATAAAAAACAGCTCTAAAACCATAGCTGGCCGCGACAAATGCACCCATTAACGGTCCAGTAACATTTCCTACATCTCTTAACGCCTGATTGTAGCTGAATATTCGACCAGCAATCGCTGGTGTAATGTTATAAAGAATAAGTGTTTGTACAGCAGGTAACATTGCCGCATTAACCGCGCCTAATAAGAATCTTAATGCACCTAATTCCCAGTAATTTTGTACTAAAGCCATGGGAATGAGCATAAAAATAGAGAGTCCTAAAGTAAAAATAAGCACTTTATCTGGGCCAATTCTATCGCCTAATTTACCAAATCGGGGGGCACTAATTAATGCGGCAATACCAGGAACAGAGGCAACAACGCCACTAATAAAAGCAAGATTAGCGACAGAGCCACTCAAATCACGAATATAAAGTGTTAATATCGGGGTTACTGAGCCAGTAGCGACTTGAATAATCATTGTAGTGAAAAATAAACAGATAACGAGTCGTTTATTTTTAAGTGATGAAAAAACTTGTTGTGTTGATAAGGCGTCTTTTTTAGATACAGGCGTGAAATTTTCGCTAACAAAAAAGAGAGTGACTAAAAAGCAAATAAATAAAACAGCAGAAGTAATAAAGAATACGGGACGTAAGCCATAAAGGTCGGCAAGCATTCCGCCAATTAATGGTCCAATTAATGCACCGCTAACCGCGCCCGTTGAGAGGGTTCCTAATGCCCAACCACTTTTCTTAACAGGAACTTGCGTTGCAATTAATGCATTAGCATTAGGAACAAAGCCACCTAATACACCGAGCAAGGCTCGTAAAATAAGTAAATGCCAAATATTTTGTGCAAAACCAGTTAGTACCATTACTATCGCCATGCCAAGAGCTGAGCGTAGTAGCATTAATTTTCTGCCTTTTCTATCGGATAATTTTCCCCAAAAAGGCGCAGCAATAGCAGAAAATAGAAATGTAATACTAAAAGCAACACCCGTCCAAAGGTTTAATTCTTCATGATCGGTAATACCTAGTTCTTCTACATAAAGAGGTAAAAAAGGCATGATTAAACTAAAACCGGCACCAGTTAGAAAACAACCGAACCAGACAACATAAAGATTGCGTTTCCAAGAGTTATTTCGAGGTTTTAGATTCATGTCACTCCTTTAGCCAAGAAAATGAAGGATAAATTGAGAACATAGGCAAAAATAGCAGCAAACACATCGTTGTGGCTGTTATTTATCTGTTTTCTTATGAATAAGAATATAGCCATGATACAGAATAAGGGCGATAGGTCTTGCTCTTATAATGTGTTTTGCAGGAGTTTACGTTTGTGCTGTTAGTACTTTTATTATTGTTGTATTTAAATAATGGTTATATTTTTAAGTGGCTGCTTTTTTTATTAAAAACAGCCACTTTGTGTATTAGTGTACTTTTTTTATCTCATTATATAAAGAGGGTTCGCCCTCTGGGCGTGTTTTAAAGCGACGATGTAACCACATGTATTGATCGGGTGCTCGTAAAATTTCTTTCTCAATCACCTTATTCATTGCTATAGCACTGCTTTCTTCACTATCAAGAGGAAAATCAGCAATAGCGGGTGAAATGATAAGTTCATAGCCTTTAGCTTCTGGTAAGCGTTTAGGTGTGAAGGGAACAATCGCTGGGTTACTAACTCGTGCCAAAATATATGTTCCTGTGATTGTTGCTGCTTTTTCCACTGCAAATAAAGGGACAAAAACACTTTTACGAGGGCCGTAATCGTGGTCTGGCGCATACCAGATAATTTCACCCGCTTTTAAACCACGCAGCATACCTTTGATATCTTTTCTATCAATCATATATTTATTGGAACGAATACGACCCCATGTTTGTAGCCAATCCATTACTGGGTTGTCGTTAGGGCGATACACACCAACACCGGGGTTATATATACCAAAAATACGAGCACCAAGTTCAAGAGTAAGGAAGTGGATCCCAATAAGTAAGATCCCTTGCCCTGTTTCTTTGACGTTGTAAATATTTTCTACACCACTAACTTTAAACCAGCGTTTAACGCGCCAGTCAGGCCAGAACCAAGCCATTCCAGTTTCAAATAGACCCATACCAACAGATTCAAAGTTTTTATTTAATAACGCTTCGCGCTCATTTTTGGGCATTTGTGGAAAACAAAGCTCAATATTGCGTTCTGCGATTTGTACACGTTTTTTTAAAAAAACTTTAGATAAACGGCCTAGTCGGGTGCCTAACCAATAAATTACAGGATAGGGTAACAAAACCAGAAGGTAGAGTACGCCAATCCCAAACCAAGTCAGCCAATATTTTGGCTGTAGAAATGATGCTTTAAATGGGGGTGACTTTATCATGAGCCTATCTATTTACTATTTTCCAATGAATATTCTATATTGTGACACTTTTTACTGAGGATCAGAAATTTTGTTATAAATTAGGTGCGAAAATATCGATACCTTGCAGTGCAGTGACTAATTCAGCAATATTTTTTGCCGCCATTTTTTCCATGACTTTTGCTCGATGAACTTCAACAGTACGAATAGAAACACAAGCGACTTGAGCAATTTCTCTATTCATTAATCCTTGAATAACGTAATGAGCAATATCTTTTTCTCTAGGGGTTAAAGAGGCATAACGACGACGAATTTCATGTGCGCTAAAGCGTGATTTTGTATCATTAAATGCAGCATCAAGCGCTGAAAGCAGAGCACTACTATCAACAGGTTTTTGTAAAAAATCGATAGCACCTTTTTTTATTTCTTCAACAGCCATTGGAATATCCCCATGGCCTGTCAGGAATATCACTGAAAGTGTGCTGTGTTTATCAATAAGATATTGATGTACTTGTCTGCCATCAGGCTTAGGCATTCTCATATCTAATAGCACGATACCGGGTTGATATAGATTGATATTGTTAATAAAGAACTCGCTATCATTCCAAACATGCGCAGCATGACCTAAGCTTTCTAATAAAAACTGGCAAGCATCAGTAACAGCCAGATCATCATCAACAAGATGAATTGTTGGCATTTTTCCTCCGTTATTAATTTTTTTTCGGGAAAATTAAGGTAATTTTTAATCCAATTTTATTATTTTCATTTGTCTGATTATCAATATGAATATCAGCTCCTTGCGAGAGTAATAAACGCTGACAAATCACTAAACCTAATCCAAGTCCTTCTGCTTTTGTGGTTTGAAAAGGTGAGAATGGTTGTTCAAGTTGGCTGTGGCTCATTCCACCTGCATCATCTTCAATCACAATTAATAATCTGTCAGGCGCTTTATGTGTACTTACTTTCAGTGTGTTGGTGCCAGCTTGCAGACTATTAGTAATTAAATTAGATAATATTTGTTCTAATAATGTCTCAGGTAGATATAGGGTATCATGTTCATCAACATGGATGATCAGTGATACCTGAGGATATTTTTCTTCTACTCGTAATAATGTCCAAATATGTTGAATACAAGTGGCTATATTTTGTTCTACTAAGGGAATGCTTTCCATATTAGACGATTGTTTTCCAACCCATAAACGGAGGTTTCTAATAATATCTGCACCGCGTTGAGCTTGTTTGTCTATTTGTTGTAATGCGGGGAGTAAAGGGTGAGATTCGTTCTCTTTTTGTAAGCGGATCACACTACCTTGAGCATAACTTTTAATCGCTGAGAGCGGTTGATTGAGTTCATGAGCAAATCCTGATGCCATTTCACCTAAAATATTCAAACGCTGAGCTTGTTCTAGTTCTTCTTTGTGTTGTCTTAAGCGATTATGTGCTTGTTCTAATTGACGGCTTCTGCGTCTAACCAAATAGCTTACCCATACTTGGTTTAGCACCAAAAAAATCACCCCACAAAATGAGAGTGCCAGAATAAAACGGTGCTGAATTGCCCATATTTTTACATCTTGCCAAAGTTGTCTTTGTTGTGGATGTTGATTTACTTCCCTTAATAAGTTTTCCACTTGGGTATGAGAAGCTGGCGCTCCCCATTTCATTTTAGGTTTACTCTCATCCATAAGTAGAGTGCGCGTTACTTTATCGACCAATTCATCCGGTACTGTATCTAATGCCGCAAATGACCAGTTTGGGTAAAGGGGGGTACTTGTTAGACAGGGTGTTTTGGTTTCATAAGAGATAAGCGGCCGAAAATCTTTTTTACGAATTAATCCTTCGTTATCCATATTTTCTAATAAACAGACAGGAATAATCGCAGCATTAATATCGTTATCACGTAGTTGGTAAAGTAGGGCGTCAGCAGGAAAACCAGAAAAACGTAACGTAAAATCTTTATCAGGATCAATCCCTTCTTCTCTTAGCGCTTTATACCCTAAAAGATAACCACCAAAAGCATCTGGTGCAATGGCTCCTACGCGCTTTCCTATTAATTCATTAATTGATGTTATTGCGCTGTCATTACGCACTAAAATAAGGCTTCCGATAACATTTCTAGTGGTGTTATCTGGCTCATAGCTCGAACGCAAAGAGAGTAACCAGCGTAGCGGGAAAGCATTATCAAGTTGGACAAATTGGGCTGGATTTGTGAGCAGGAAATCGACATTTTTTTGCGCCACAGCTTGTTTCATTTCTTGTAAATTTAATGGCAACAAGGTGAAGTTTTCTGTTGGAAATTGCTCGTTAAGTGTTTCAATTAGCGGTTGCCAATGTCGTTGAGTTGAGGCATCTCCTCGTAACGCTAATACACCAACAGTCCATTCTTTTGCATGTAATGGAAATGAAAAAAATAGCAGTGTTAGCCACATTGCTATGATGTACTTAACCCCAATTGTCTGTTTTGTCTTCATAAATATCTAATGTTAAATATTGTTTTGGATCAATTTCATACCCAGTATGTGGTAAACCACAATAGGTGAATTCCTCGGTAATTTTTACAATGCCCTTAACATTTACTTTCTATTTCCTTCGCTCATTACGACATGTATTTACTGAGTGATACTGGAGACAAATATGGATCTTGGAAAACGAAAATTCTTACAGCAATTAGGGGTCCTTACCGCAGGTGCTTCGCTTGTTCCTTTGGCGCAAGCAGGCATTAAGTTATCACCAGAGCGTCGTGAAGGTTCGGATGATAAACGTTATGGCATGCTGATTGATTTACGTCGTTGTGTGGGATGTCAGTCTTGCACAGTGAGTTGTAATATTGAAAATCAGACACCACAAGGGCAATTCAGAACGACAGTAAACCAATATCAGGTTGCTATCAAGGGGCAGGAAGGAATTACCAACGTCCTATTACCAAGATTATGTAACCATTGTGACGAGCCTCCTTGTGTTCCTGTTTGTCCCGTTCAAGCCACATTTCAACGCAAAGATGGCATTGTTGTTGTTGATAATGAACGTTGTGTCGGTTGTGCTTATTGTGTTCAAGCCTGCCCTTATGATGCCCGCTTTATTAACCACTCTACGCAAACAGCTGATAAATGTACCTTTTGTGCTCATCGCCTAGAAGTTGGCTTATTGCCTGCCTGTGTTGAATCTTGTGTCGGTGGTGCTCGTATTATTGGCGATATGAAAGATCCAACAAGTACGATAAGCAAAATGCTTCTCACTCATGAAAAAGAATTAAAAGTATTAAAACCAGAAAGTGGTACGGCGCCACAAGTGTTCTATCTCGGCTTAGATGATGCATTCGTACAACCATTACTTGGTCAGGGGCAACCCGCATTATGGCAGGAGGTTCACTCATGATCCCGCAAGTCTCTCAAATTCAAGAAGTCATAGCTATTCCTCAAGAATACTTTTGGTTGCCTTGGGCTGTGCAATATTTCTTTTTTATTGGTATTGCTTGTTGTGCAACACTTTATGCTTGTTGGCAATGTTGGAAAGGCAGTGCGAGCAATCAGCGTTTAGAAGCTGTCGCGGTTTTTATTGCTGTTACCGCTGGTATTACAGCGCCGCTTGCACTCACCGCTGATTTACACCAAACGGCGCGAGTCTGGCATTTTTATGCTTATCCAACACCTTGGTCGTGGATGGCGTGGGGCTCTTTATTATTACCGTTGTTTTCTGCATTTAGTATGCTTTATTTTGCAGCTATGGTAGTGCGTTTGGTTTGGAAACGTGAATACAAATTGACGCGTTGGGTAGCTCTTGCTTGTGCGTTAACCGCCATTGGTTTGTTGCTATATACAGGCCGAGAAGCGTCCATTTTAAAAGCGCGCCCAGTGCTGTATACCTACTGGTTACCGATTCTGCTGTTTTTTAGTGCGATGCAAGTGGTGCCAACACTCCTTGCTTTAGGTACACGCCGCGAACCTGTTCATCAACGTGAATTAGCAATCTGGTTTATCAGCTCATTAATTCTATTAGCTGTATGTATGGGTTTTTGGATTGCTGGGGATACCATTTCAGGTGCTGCAATGAGAGAACAATTGGCATTGGGTAGTTTGGGCTGGTGGAGCGCTATGGGGACTATCGCTTTATGGATTATCTCTGTCGCAATGGGTGCTTTGATGGCAAAACAAGCACGCTCAGTCGCTTTTATTACTGTGATGGCATTTGTATCAATGGGATTAGCATGGGTACTGCGTTGGTTAATGTTAATGGGTAGCCAATATATTCCTAAATATAACATTATTACAAACCCTTATGAGTTCCCGTTAGGTAATGACGGGTTATTAGCCATCATTGGTACCTTTGGGCTTTGGATAGCGTTAACTATTATATTCAGAGAAAGTATTCGTTGGGTTGTCAGGAGAGTACAGCATGGCTAAGTTTACAAGACGTCAATGGCTTAAAGGTGGATTAGTTATCGGTGGTATCGCCGCGTTTGCTACCAGTTACCGCGATGTTGCTAAACGTGCCGTAGATGGTCTCGTTGATGGCACATCAGGAAAAGTGACTCTCGATAGGATAAATGGGAACTCGCTATTACCAGAAGGTAAAGTGACTAAAGGAACTGTTTGGCAACCCAATACAGATCAGGCAGTTTGTATGACGCAATGTTTTGGTTGTTGGACCCAATGTGGTGTCCGTGCCCGAGTTGATAGAGAAAACAACAAAGTACTGCGTATTGCCGGTAACCCTTATCACCCACTTTCTCACGATCACCATTTTGGCTATAACATGCCAATAAAAGAAGCCTTTGAAAAAATGGGAGGGGAGAGTGGCTTAGAAAATCGTTCAACGGCTTGTGCGCGTGGTGCGACAATGATGGAAAGTCTTGATAGCCCAACACGTATTTTAGAACCAATGAAACGAGTGGGTAAACGAGGCGAGGGTAAGTGGAAACGCATTAGTTTCGAGCAACTTATTCAAGAAGTTGTCGAAGGTGGTGATTTATTTGGTGAAGGGCATGTCGATGGTTTACGTGCTATTCGTGATTTAGAGACACCAATAGATCCCAAACAGCCCTCTTTAGGATCTTTAGCTAACCAGCTTTTAGTGACAAATGCGGGTGATGATGGACGAGATACTTTTATTCGTCGTTTTGCACAAAATTCGTTTGGCAGTAAAAACTTTGGCGCTCATGGTTCATATTGTGGCTTAGCTTATCGCGCTGGCTCTGGTGCATTAATGAATGACCTAGATAAAAATGCCCACGTAAAACCAGATTGGGATTATGTTGAGTTCGCACTATTTTTAGGGACATCGCCTGCACAATCAGGCAACCCATTTAAGCGTCAAGGTCGCCAGCTTGCAAATGCACGTATTCGTGATTCTTTTAATTATGTTGTTGTAGCCCCGGCATTACCATTAACCACAACGTTGGCAAATGATCATGGACATTGGGTGCCAGTACAACCAGGCACTGATGCGGCATTAGTGATGGGCATGATCCGCTGGATCATTGAGAACAAGCGCTATAACGCCGAGTATTTATCGATACCTAGTGAGATCTCAATGCAAAATATGGGTGAGAAAAGCTGGACTAACGCAACACATCTGGTTATTAGCGATGAAAAACATCCACTTTCAGGTCAGATGTTAACAACGGCTCATTTTGGCGAGGTTGCTGAAGGTGAAGAAGAAAATTTAGTTATTTCACTCAATGGTGAATTAACGCCAGCAACAAAACTTGATCGTGCTGAGCTGTTCGCAACCCATAAAGTGACCTTAAAAACAGGTGTTGAAGTGACAGTAAAATCGAGTTTTCAGTTACTCGATGAAGCGGCTAAACGTATGACATTGGCGCAATATAGCGAACGTTGCCATGTACCAGAAAAAACCATAGAAGCACTGGGCCGTGAGTTCACTAATTATGGACGTAAAGCGGCGGTTATCTCTCATGGCGGTATGATGGGAGGTAATGGTTTTTATACAGCTTGGAGTGTCATTATGCTTAACGCACTCATCGGAAATTTAAACCTTAAAGGTGGTGTTTCTGTTGGTGGTGGTAAGTTTAATGGTGCAACAGATGGCCCTTGCTACAAAATGGATAGCTTTAAAGGTAAAGTTAAACCGAAAGGCATGGTGTTATCGCGTAGTAAATCAGCATATGAAAAATCAGATGAGTACCGTGAGCGTGTAGAAAAAGGTGAATCACCTTATCCTGCAAAAGCACCTTGGTATCCGTTTGCCGCTGGGCAGTTAACAGAACAATTAGGTTCAGCATTGGCAGGTTATCCTTATTCATTAAAAGCATGGATAACCAATATGACTAATCCTGTTTATGGTATCGCAGGCATTCGCCAAGTAATGGAAGAACGTCTTAAAGATCCAAAACACTTGCCATTGATTATTGGTGTTGATGCGTTTATGAATGAAACGACAGCACTGGCAGATTATATCGTTCCAGATACGCATAACTTTGAAAGTTGGGGGTTTAGTGCTCCGTGGTCTGGTGTTCAAGTTAAGGCAAGTACAGCACGTTGGCCGATAATTGAGCCTCGTGTTGCTAAAACTACAGATGGCCAGCCTATTTCAATGGAAACGTTCTGTATCGCTATCGCTAAAGCGCTGAATTTACCTGGATTTGGTGATAAAGCGATAGAAGATATGGATGGTAATTTTTACCCAATTAATAATGCTGAAGATTATTATCTACGAGTCGCCGCGAATATGGCATTTATGGGTGAAAAACCTGTTACTCCTGCGACGAATGAAGACATTCTCTTAAGTGGTGTAGATCGTATTTTACCCGCAATAACTTCAACATTGAAAAATGAAGAAGCACTTCGAGTTGCTTATATTTATACCCGAGGTGGGCGCTTTGCACCTTATGATAAAGCGTGGAATGGTGATGCAACGGGGCCTCAATGGAAGAAACCGTTACAAATTTGGAATGAAGAAGTGGCTAAAAATCACCATGCAATAACGGGTGAACGCTATAGTGGATGCCCAACTTATTATCCACCACGTTTATCTGATGGTAGTGATATTCATCAGCATTACCCTGAGGATCAGTGGCCACTTAAATTGATGTCATTTAAATCTCATGTGGTGAGCAGTTCTACAGGAATGATCCAGCGCTTAAGAATGGTTAAACCAACAAACTTGGTAGCGATTAATCCTCAAGATGGTCAGAAGCTAGGAGTTAACCACGGTGATAAAGTACGAATTGTAACACCTGGAGGTCAAGTTGAAGCGGAAATTAGTTTACTTGATGGTGTTATGCCTGGTGTTTTAGCGATAGAACATGGTTATGGGCATCAAGAACTTGGTTCGCGACAACATTATTTGGATGAACAGCCATTACCAATGGATAAAGGAATTGGTAGTGGTATCAATTTAAATGATTTAGGATTTGCAGACCCAACCCGCGAAGTGAGTAACACTTGGTTGGATTGGGTTTCAGGAGCATCTGTTCGTCAAGGATTACCTGCAAAGATTGAGCGTATTGCTTAGTTTTATACAACGTAATAAAAGTATTAGGGCATAATATAAAGCCCTAATACTTACTAGTTATTTTTTATTGAAATTATTTATTCTCTATTCCAATAATTGTTACTAATAAGCTATACCCTAGATGTTTATAATTATTCTGATGGTTTACACGCTAAATTGCCATCAATATTACAGTGAGTAACGATAGGAAATGGATTCCTTTTTTCTTATTCTTTTGGATTGATTTATTTTTTATATACATAATATTTATTTCTCATATATTTATTTCTCATATATGTATTTTAGTATGTTATATATAAAAAATAATTCAATTCTATTTTTTACATTTATTTTTTCTGTTATATGTCTTTTATGAGAATAAACAGTACTATTGCTTATTTTTAATTTTTTAGCTATTTGGTGATTAGGTAATTCATTCATCCAGTAATTAATTATTTTTTGTTCTTGCATGCTGAATATAGAGCATAGAGAGTGTTTGTAGGTTGGAAAGACGACTTGATTACGAGAAGTGAGTAATAATGTTTTATCTAAGACCCAAGAAAGGATTCTTTTTGGTAGGATAAAACAGTTGTTTGTCAGTGCGATAGGGCGTTCTTTGTCTGGATAGTTTGCATCTATATAAAGGTAGAGCCGGCACTGTTTCGTTGAGAGAAAAAAATATTGTAGCTGTTCGCAATGGGATGTTTCTCGGCAATATTTTGTGAGATTTATAAATATGATATCGGGCATTGAATCAGTTATATAACTATTAGCAATTTCAATTGATGCAGTGTCAATAATATCATGTTTTGAACTCTTTTGAGATAAGAAGTGGCGTATGCCATTGCGAGTAAAATAACATCTATCAATAATTAATACTTTCACAAATAACTTCCTTGTTAGCCTCGTTCCTTATTTATTAAAATAGAGACAACTGAGTTTAGTGTCAATTCGGCTTATATATTATTTCATGAAAGATATATCGAATAAAATAAATATAATTACCGTGCTATTTAATAGACGAGTATTTTTTATTTAATTTAATAATTAATTTGTATATTAGTCATGATGAAATTACAGAGTTATCTATAGGTAGCATAAATGAGAACAGGAGTACAATGTACTCCTGCTTTGCGTTCTATATCTTTTCGAAATTTTCTTATTAATGCTTGGTGTTGTCTGAAACAGAATCTTCAGATGACTCAATTTTATCAATACCCGCTTGAAGAATATGAATCAGCTGTTTTGCTATATCTGTTGTGAGCCAAAGTGTTTTATCTACAACTGCATTTTCTGGATGATGTTCATTTTCAGGAAGATAGTGTAAACGCAACATCATGGCATCGTAGATATCAACGGTACTAATATCCCAGCCTACAACAGGGTGAGTCTGAATAACTTCATTTTTTCTACTCATAGTACCTCCTAATCATACAACCGGTTTTGACTAAGAGAGAAGCTCCCACTAATGTGGTTACTTTTCAGTATACGAGATTCGTTCTGATTAAAAAGAAAAATTTTTTTTGTAACAAAAAAGTGTGTGCTGGCTCTGATAAAAAGAGAAATGCACCATTTATCGGCTACTACTGATATATGGTGCATTGAGAAGAAAAGATCAAGGGGAATTATTAATTAGTGCTAATTTCCCAATGAATATCTTCATTTGCTAAGAATGGTATCAATGGTTCGTTATCACAAATAATTTGAGTCGGTGCTTGTACCGATTTTTCTGTTAATGTAATAGTACCTTCATTAACAGGTAAACCATAAAAACGTGGCCCATTAAGAGAACAGAAAGCTTCAAAGTGTTCTAACGCATTAAGTTCTTTAAATACGCTAGCATAAGCGGCAAGTGCTGTAGGTGCATTAAATACGCCCGCGCAACCACATGAAGATTCTTTGCGATGTTGTAAATGTGGAGCCGAATCTGTACCTAAGAAAAAGCGAGAGTTACCTGATGCGACGGCTTGTCTTAACGCCTCTTGGTGAACATTACGTTTAAGAATAGGTAAACAGTATAAGTGAGGCTTAACACCACCAACTAACATATGATTACGATTAAACATTAAGTGTTGTGGTGTAATGGTTGCTCCAAGGTATTGATTTCCATCTAATACATATTGAGCGGCTTCTTTTGTGGTGATATGTTCAAAAACAATCTTTAGCTCAGGAAATTGTTGACGTACTGGTGACATAACACTATCAATAAAACGAGCTTCTCTATCAAAAATATCAATCTCTGCTGCGGTCACTTCGCCATGAATAAGTAGTGGCATACCGATCTTTTCCATCACACTTAATATAGGATAAATTTTTGTGATATCAGAAACACCGTGACTAGAGTTAGTTGTGGCATTAGCAGGATAAAGTTTACAAGCGGTGAAAACACCTTGTAAAAAGCCTTGTTCAACTTCTGAAGGTTGCGTGCTATCAGTAAGATAACAGGTCATTAATGGTTCAAATTGATCGCCAGTAGGAATGGCTGCTTCAATGCGGTCACGATAAGCGCGAGCGGCTTCAATGGTTGTAACAGGTGGAACGAGGTTTGGCATTACAATGGCTCTGCCAAAATAACGACTAGTATAAGGAACAACGGTTTTTAGCATGTTGTCATCACGAAAATGGACATGCCAATCATCAGGGCGGCGAATGGTGATAGAGATAGGTTGTGCAGTGGTCATATACCGGCTCCGTGTGTCTTAGGAAAATCGAAAGATTCGGGATTGGATTGGACTATATAGATAGAGATAGTCAAGCCGGGATAAAATAATAGAACGAAAACGATTAAATAGCTACCATTTAATCGTATTTTTTTATTGTGTGTAAGGTAAAACAGAGAATAAAATCAAAAGCTTACGAGGGTGACACAAATAGAAATGGCTCCTCCAACTGGACTCGAACCAGTGACATACGGATTAACAGTCCGCCGTTCTACCAACTGAACTATGGAGGAATTGCATTAAGTGGCGTGTATCATATAGCGGTAAAAAGGGGATGTCAAAGGGCAATCATCATATATTGGTTTAAATGAATAGATAACCAACATATTGAATACTTTCAAATCAGATGTTCTAAAAAGGCGTTGGCAAATAATCAATTTGAGAAAAAAGTACTTAAGGCATTAAAAATAGATACAGATAAAATGAGAAGCAGAAGGGAAGTAAAAAATAAAAAAGCAAAGAATATAAAAACAAAAACCCGCACTAGGCGGGTTCTTAAATTTGGCTCCTCCAACTGGACTCGAACCAGTGACATACGGATTAACAGTCCGCCGTTCTACCAACTGAACTATGGAGGAATTGTGCTCTTGCGAGAACGAGACGAATGATAGCGAGGCTGGTGGAACTTGTAAAGTAAAAAAAACAAAATAATAGTTTAAGTGGTTAAAAAATAACTAATTTATCATATTTTGTATAAAAAAAATCATTTTAAGAAGGCATAGCTATTGTTTTTGCAGATAAATATTTAAAGCGTGATAAAAAGAGAGTGAAAAAAGAAAGTAAATATAAATAAGAGGATAAAGGAAGATAAGGGTAAGAAAAGCAAAAACCCGCACAAGGCGGGTTTTAAAATTTGGCTCCTCCAACTGGACTCGAACCAGTGACATACGGATTAACAGTCCGCCGTTCTACCAACTGAACTATGGAGGAATTGCGTTCTCGTGAGAACGAGGCGAATAATAGCTATCCTCTATCACCTTGTAAAGTAAAAAAACGAAAAAAATGACTGTTCGCTCAAGAGTGCATCATTTTGTTTCTTTTTTAGCAAAAGAGTATAAAAAATATATAGTTATCTATATCTCTTTTCTGATGGTTTTGACTTTTTACTAAAAAGCAGAGCGTATATAAAAAGAAACGAGAATTATGATGTTAAAAAGAGAATTTTTTACTCAAATTAAGTTATACAATTATGGCGGTGTTTAAACATATTGAATATTTTGGTGCTTTTATGGATATAAAACAATTATCGACATCTATTTTAGCTGAGTTTGAACAGTTTAAAAAAACGCTGATTAAACATACTCAGGGAAGTGAGGGGGGGTGGGATACAGCTGTTTCCAATTTAGCGTTATGTCGCTATACCAAGATAACAGAACCTGAAGGATGGATGTATGGACCAAGTTTGGCCATAGCAGCACAAGGGAAAAAGCGGGTAACTATCGGACAAGCTACATATTGTTATCATCCTATGAATATGCTGTTGACCTCGTCAGATATCCCAACTTTTGCCAGTGTGTGTGAAGCATCACAAGAAGAACCGTTTTTAGCCGTGCTTATCAAGTTAGATCTCTCTTTGTTACCAGAATTACTTGCGGAAAATAAATTTCAATTGATGGAAGAAAATCACCAACAGCAAGCTCAGCAAGTTGTTCATGTTACCACGCCTATTTTACAAGCCGTGACAAGGTTGATTAAATTAATGGATGCGCCTGAAGATGCCCCTTTTATTGCCCCACTTATTCAAAAAGAGATCCTCTATTATTTATTGAGATCAACACAAGGTGCTCGCCAGCAATTACTTGCTTCGCAAAGTACATCTTGTCGTCAAATAAGTGATGCACTCGATTGGATAAAACAATATTACCGTCAAACTATTCGAATTGAAGATTTAACCACATTGGTGGGAATGAGTACTTCTTCTTTTCATTATCATTTTAAAAATCGTATAGGGATGACACCATTACAATACCAAAAATGGTTACGACTTAATGAAGCTCGAAGAGTGATGCTAATAGAAACAGCAGATGCTGCCGAGGCGGCTTTTATTGTGGGATATGAAAGCCCTTCTCAATTTAGTCGAGAATATCATCGTTTATTTGGTTTATCGCCTTTAAAGGATGTGCAACGATTAAAAGAAAATCAGTCACGAACTGTATCTTTGGATAATTAGGCAAGAATAATGGAGAAATGAGTTAAGGCTATTGTGAATAATTGCGTTAGAGTCATTCTCATTAATTCTTGTGTGAACAAAGGAGTCCATAGTGACTAATGTTTTTATTGTTAATGCTTCAAAAGAGTTTGGTGGTTCAGAAGGAAAGCTAAACGACCATTTAACTGAGGTGGCAACATCACTGTTATCTTCATATAAGATCAATGTAAAATCGACGCGTATCGATGATGGTTATGATAATGATGCTGAAGTAGAAAAATATTTATGGGCTGATGTTGTTATTTATCAAATGCCGGCATGGTGGATGGAAGGGCCTTGGATCTTAAAAAAATATATCGATGATGTATTTAGTGCCGGCCACGAAAAAATGTTTATTGATGATGGTAGAACACGGAAAGATCCATCTAAAAAATATGGTTCTGGTGGATTATTACAAGGTAAAAAATATTTACTTTCAGTTACTTGGAATGCTCCTTTAGAGTCTTTTGAAGAGGAAAATCAGTTCTTTGAAGGTAAGGGAATTGATATGGTTTATTTTCCTTTCCATAAAGCAAATCAGTTTTTGGGGATGGAAGCATTGAATACATTCGGTTGTTTTGATGTGGTTAAGCAACCTCAAATTGAACAAGATATCGAAGCTTATAAAAAACATCTTGAACATGAGATTGTGAATAACCAATAAAAGTTGGTGAGGCAATAAACTCAGTGTTATTGCATTATTTTTTTGTTTATCTATATAAGAAGAAAAGAAAGTGCAGAAAGTGATAAAGCACAATGACAACAATTTTTATAAATCATAGATAGCAAAAAGCCCGCATTAAGCGGGCTTTTCTAAATCTGGCTCCTCCAACTGGACTCGAACCAGTGACATACGGATTAACAGTCCGCCGTTCTACCGACTGAACTATGGAGGAATCGGGTTCTTCATCAGAACGAGGCGAATCATAGCGATGATATATCAGAGTGTCAACGCCAAAAGTGGATAAAAAATCTGTTTGGTTGCTTTATCAACAAAGCGGTTAAAAAATAGAAGTTATTCTCCGTATTTTGTTGGTAAACACGGAGAGTCGATTATGATTGAGGCGAGAGTTGTGACATTGATATTGTTTTTTTTGCGGGATCAAATGCCATTAGATAAACATCATAAAAGTGAATTTCTTGCTTTTTATGAATAATGTCATCAATTTCGTCTTTTATTTCTTGAGCAATAGCAGGATGTTGGCGAATCTCATCTACTGCTTCATCTGAAATTTTTTCAAATGTATACCATTCACCGTTGTAACATACTCTTAAATCAAGTACGCCAATATCTTCGAACTTATAGATAGGCTTTATATCAAACAGTAAGACACCCGCCATAACGACAAACATCACTGTGAAAATAATGAGTGAAATTAGGCCAAAATAAGGTGAATAGATTAATAATGCGGCGAGTAAAATATAAGAGAGCACCATACTAATACATAGCCAAAGGTGATTTTTTAAAAATTGACTATTAAAGTGTGGTTTGCCATCTCTTTTTTCAGCTTTATTAATTCGGTCTAGATCACGCTCTAAGATTTCTTTTAATACATTCATTGTAAATACCTTAATATATGAATGTTGCAAACTTGTTTCTTGTTGATAGATTATCATGGAGGCAAGATAAGCGGGTAGAACAGTTTTTTTAAATTTGGCACTTAACTGTTATTGAAACTCTATTGGGATTATTCTTAGTTGTTGTTAATAATAGATATAAAATATCAAATAAAGTTTATGTTGGGTGACAAAAAGTGAGGAGGATTTGTATTTTTAATGTGCAATTTGCATTTTTTTAATCTTCAAGAGCATAAAACTATTGCTATTAACCTTGTCTCATGCGTTAATAAGTAAGGCCTTAATACAGACCTGATTTATGATTGACATTCTAAGTAAATGAGTTTTAAACAGCATCGCTTTTTGACCGTTTTCTTCATGTGTGCCCATAAGTTATAGGTGTTTCAGGCCAGTAGATGCCGAGAAGGCAACGTTTTATTGATATATAGGAAAGTCACATGTCTGACAAAATGAAAGGTCAAGTTAAGTGGTTCAACGAGTCTAAAGGCTTTGGTTTTATTACTCCAGCAGACGGAAGCAAAGACGTATTCGTTCACTTTTCTGCCATTCAAGGTAACGGTTTCAAAACTCTGGCTGAAGGTCAGAACGTTGAATTCACAATTGAAAACGGTGCAAAAGGTCCAGCTGCTGCTAACGTAACAGCTCTGTAATTTAAAGCCTTTTAAAAATTTTCTTCAAGCCTGTCACCTAACGGTGGCAGGCTTTTTCTTTATGGGTAAAATAAAGAAAAAGAGAATGATAATTTTTATCAGGAGATGAAATGCAAATTAATGATCAAGTTATAGTAAAAACAGATGGTATTGAAGATCGTCAAGGAACAATTATCTTAATTGAAAAATTTAATGAGGGTACGATGTATCTTGTATCATTACCAGAATATCCAAAAGGTATCTGGTTTTTTAATGAAAAAGAGGGCGATGAAGGTACTTTTGTTCGCCCTATACAGCAAAAATAATTTGTTTAGGTAACGTTCATTTACATCTCGAAATGAACTGCCTATACTCTTGGCACATTTTAGTTAGGGGAACATAAATTGGACAATCAAAGTTGTAGGTTAATTCAAGAAAATAGGTAAGTTGTTTTCTCTGCTAAAAACTGCTTACCAATATTGGTGGGCAGTGTGTACTTTATAATATCTTCTATACACTCACCCAAGTTTCATCTCCTCATTACTCGTAAAGTAAGTGGTGAATGTATGTGTTATGTTTTTTTCTCATTATTTCCTCCTCCTAGATCTGGCGCGGTATTTCAATAGCTTATCTATCAATACAGATCTGTGCTATGCACAAAATATTAGCCATAATTTATGGAGGAAATCCCCATGGTTATTACCCCTTATGTTTTAAATTTAGTCGTTGCAATGTTTCTTGGAGCATTAATTGGCGCAGAACGTCAATGGCGACAAAGAATGGCGGGATTAAGAACTAATGCGTTAGTTGCGACAGGTGCTGCTGTTTTTATTTTAAGTTCAATAGAAACTTCTCCTGATAGTCCGGGTAGGATCGCTGCACAAATTGTTTCGGGTATCGGTTTTTTAGGTGCGGGTGTGATAATGCGAGAAGGAATGAATATTCGCGGACTAAATACTGCGGCCACACTTTGGTGTTCGGCGGGAATTGGTGTGCTTTCGGGATTAGGTTTATATCCGCTGGCAACGATGGCGACACTTTTGATCCTTTGTGCCAATATTCTATTACGTGAAGCTGCACAACGGATCAATGCACAACCCCCTCATCAGGCTATAGATATAGAGCAACGATATTCAATACGTATTATTTGCGATGCAGAAGACGAAGTTTTAGTCAGAACGCTTATTTTACAAGCAATAAATGGGCTGCATGTTAGGTTACAATCACTGAGTAGTGCTGACACATTAATGCCCAGTCAGCTAGAAGTTTGTGCAGAAGTATTGGCTACACCTGTTGAGCAAAAAGAGATTGAAGCGATAGTTTGCCGGATAAGTTTAGAAAAAAGTGTTAGCGCTATAAATTGGAAAATAGCAGCAGAACATCCGGCGTAGCAAATATTAGGTATTATTCTATAATTTCAAATAGCTTTTTTATCAGATAAAGCTGCTTATATTCACTTATAAGTGGCTTTTTTTAATTACTATTCTATAGAAACTTTCCCTATAAGTGATTAATTTATTCCTCATTTTTCCAGAAATGGAAAGATAGATAAAATAAAAGAATAAGGATATTAGAAAAAAATATAAGAGAGGTGATCTTAAAAAGATGCAATTAGTTTTAAAAATAAGTTTATAAGATGACATTACTTAAGTATATATACTCGTTATTATACTTGAAAATATTTTATTAACGTAATTATTATTCGAGTAACTATTATTTGTTGAAAATAATTCTACTAAAAATGAGTGCAATATACCTATTTATGAGGAGATAAAATATTTCATATTTTTATCTGTATTCAATAATGCATTTTTTAAGACAAGAAAAGTACAATATTTGTATTGTGGTTTACCCGTATATAAAAATAAAGTGAGAGTGATAAATAGAAATTAGACGTATTTGATATAAGCATTCATATCAAATCTACTATTGGCATGGTTTTATACTAATAATGATAAGACTCTTTTTTGATTGAAAGCGTAATGAAGCTAGATTTGATTTGAAGACAATTATGTTAATTTAGCATAAATTTTATCTTTTAAATGGCTTAGTAGAATAGTAATAACAGGTGTGGGCGCTCATTTAGCAGGGGTTCTATCACTATGGTAGAAGGAAAAGTCGTTATTAAGGTACTTAATGCAGTATAGAATTTTGTCTTATTTTCAGCACGTTGCGTTGATAACACTAAGTTTTAAGTAAGTGACAAAATAATACTCTCAAATTATTTCAATGTATTTGGTGAAAAATCTAGCAGTGATTTTAATTTTGATTAATTAACATCTGTTTTTTTAAGTAAAATTTCTAATTTAATAAAATCGAACCCTCTTCTGGTAGGATGAGATCTGGCTCAAATAGCTGATTTTGCCTGCTACAGTAAAGTTGATGAATACTCAATTAACGTTGTTTGTCATTACTTATCGATAGAGCGCTAAAATCTTTTGAAAAAGTATCAAATTATTTGTAAACGTTCTGTAGACTAAATGATACCAATAAGTAATCTTATAATGACGCTGAAAAAATTATACCAATCTAATCTTGCTATAAAATGATAATTCCATGTATTAGTTAGTTATATCCTTGTCAAGGATATAACTCTCTCTTTTAACAGAAAGAGAATTATCTTAGTTTGAAATAAACGTATCGTTATCATTCATCTCAGGAATAAATATAGCTGTTATCTTATATTGTCTTTTTTAGATTTTCACAAATAGATAAACTTAAAAATGTGAAAAAAATTTAAAAAAATAGAATGTGATGATAAAAATAAATCATCGTGATTGCGTGATGGAAAACTGAAAAACAAGGAGTAATAAGGATAAAAGTTAAAGCGATACTTTACATCCGACGTATTCACTTGATGAATAATGTAATTTATTACAATAGATAAATACTGTAACAATATTTTGTAAATTAGCTACTTTACAAAAATCAAGGTGTCAAATTATGACTAAATTCATGGTGTGAATTATTGATGGCTATAGTAATAAAATAAAGGATGTATAAATGTTAAAAATCACCGCTATCAAGTGCTTTATTGTAATTAACATTAATTATAACCACTATATTACTCATTTAAGGAGTGATTGACTTATATGATAATGGTGTAAAAGAAAAAAAGATGAAGATATATATTTGAGGCTTTAAGGCTGATTCACTTCCTAATATAGCAATACCTTATTTATCAAAATTTGGGCACATTCTTCGTCAATTTGAAGACTTGCCAGTATAGGCACAAAAAGTACAGTGAAAAACATTAAGATGTGGTAATCAAGGCTGATAGTCAAAGGTTGCTTGTGTCGCCTTTAGAAGGCTTATAGACAAGAGGTCAAGAATTGCTGTTTTTTTGACCTTGTCTTTTATAATGATAACCAAAATTTTTTATAATTCATCCTACTTGCTATTAGAATGGTCAATAAGGTGTTATTTTGATCAAATTGTTTTCTTTTTGGTTTACTTTGACAAAGTTTAATTATACAGATGTAAACTCCTGCTTGGTGTAACTTATTTTCGCAAAAATTATTTTTTGATACTCATTAAGCTGGCGATATCTTAATAAAAAAGCACATATTCCATTTTAATATGGTGTAAATTAATTGCATTAGAATAGATATCTTTAAATTTTTTTTCTGTTTAATTGGAATGATTATTTCATATTTCTTTTTTACTTCTATGGATAAAGTGACTAGTTAATAAAAATAATAAAGCTTATTTTTATTGTTTTTTATTATTTTCATATGTTGCTTAATATTTTTTATTTTTGAGTTATAAATTAATCTCTTTTTATTAATAAATTGACTTTATTTTATTAATTATAATTTTCTTTATTATCACAATAAACTTTTGACTAAAATTTATAAATTATTTATTTTTTGTTTATATTTCACTTAAGCTAAATATTATATAATGTAGGTGTTTTAATTAATTTAAAGAGTAAAGAATTGGTTTTATACTATTATTAAAGTTAGATGTTTTTATTGAGATTAATAATGATGTCATTAAAATTAAAAATATAGATTGATTATAAAATAAACAGCGATTCATTAATAAATCTTATTTATATGGTGATATTTTTTTCCAATGCTTAATTTATGTTCGATAAAACTCTAATTAAGAGTCCTGTAATTTTCGTGTTAAATTGTCACTTGAATAAATTAGATAAATTACTTTATTTCATAATGAAACCTTAATGAGATGGTAATAAATATTCAATGATTAGCGGTGTAAGATGCATAACTAAGAATTTAATTTTACGTGACTTATACTACTAACTGAATTTAATATGCATATATCATATTGAAAAATAATATTTTTTTATAAATATAAAAGTATCTAGAAAATGAGATAACCAGAAATAATTATATGTGGGTGTTTTTTGCTCAAATTGTAAATAAAAAGTGATCATTTCTAAGGGTTTAAGTAAACAGTGAAAAAAATAATATCTATAGAAATATTTATTAAATAACGATTGTCCGTTTAGACAAAGATGAGGAGGAGGTATTGCAATATATGTTACTGTGATCAAAAAAATCTATAATTGTAGTTTTGTAAAATTTTTGTGCTGTATTTTTAAGTTTATAAGTTTAATAGATCGTATAAAATAAAAAATTATCATTAATATTTTAATTTGGGTAGATTAGCTTATTAATTTACACAAAGTTTTATTAGCATTATCACTTGAATAGTTAATGAACTAATTCCATAATAATGATTATCTTTTTGTGATGTAACTCACATAGTATTTAAATTAGACTACTTTATCCGTTGAATAACTTAATCGTTAAGGAGTAAAGTTGTCGCGTTAGGATTATTCTTAACACGCTATATTGGCGAGCATTTAAAGTTTCTTTTTAATTTAAATGTTTTTTTCGCTACTTTTGAAAATGACCGTAACTAAGTAATACAAGGTAGTGTTACTACGAGTCATGTTCATAAAATGGGGCCTGGAGATTCAATATACTTTTATATTAATTTCCTCGGGATCTTGCTTTAAGGAAGATCCTCTTTGTTCAATATAATCGGACGGGATGTAAAGAGATGAGTACGGTTGAATTGCTTAAGCATATTTATGACATAAATTTATCGTATTTGCTTTTGGCGCAAAGGTTAATTAACCAAGAAAAGGCTTCAGCAATGTTTCGGCTTGGTATTAGTGATTCTATGGCTGATGCGTTAAAAGAGTTGACATTGCCTCAATTGGTTAAGTTGGCTGAAACAAACCAACTAATCTGTAATTTCCGGTTTGAAGACAGCGAAACAATAGAACAACTCACTAAAGAGTCTAGAGTGGATGATTTGCAGCAAATCCATACTGGTATTCTTCTTTCTTCTAATTTGTTTCGTCAATTAGCGGAACAAGATACATCTGCAACAAAGAAACGGGCATAACAATGAGTGAGAAAAGTATAGTCCGAGAGGCGAAAGATATTCGCTTAGCAATGGAATTAATCACCTTAGGTGCTCGCTTACAAATGCTTGAAAGCGAAACTCAGCTCAGTCGGGGGCGTTTAATTAAATTATACAAAGAATTAAGAGGGAGCCCCCCTCCAAAAGGAATGTTACCTTTTTCAACGGATTGGTTTATGACATGGGAACAAAATATCCATTCTTCAATGTTCTACAATGCCTACCGTTTTCTATTGAAAAACGGGGGATGTGTTGGTGTTGAAGCGGTCGTTAAAGCATATCGTTTATATCTAGAACAATGTCCACCAGACAAAAATGAAGAACCAATTTTAGCCTTAACAAGAGCATGGACATTAGTACGCTTTGTTGAAAGTGGTATGTTGCAACTTTCAGTTTGTACCCGATGTAATGGTTCATTTATTACACACGCACATCAGCCAGCCAGCAATTATGTTTGTAGTCTGTGCCAGCCACCTTCTCGCGCAATAAAAAAACGTAAACTTTCCGCCAATCCTGCCGATATTAACTTACAACTGTTGGATGGTCTTGAACAGTTTGCAATGTGATTCGAGATTGAAAGTTAAATACCAGGTTATAGAGTCAACTTTTCTATAACCTGAACCGCTTCTTCATCCCCTCCTATCTCTTGCTGCTATGTTCGCCATTCTCTCTATAACGAAATTAGCTAAAGGGATATCGCGTGTTAGTACTCTTAGGATATATCGTGGTTACTTGTGCTGTCCTCGGAGGGTATACCCTCGTCGGAGGAAGTTTAGGCGCATTATATCAACCCGCAGAGTTTTTAATCATTTTTGGTGCCGGCATCGGTGCTTTTATTGTAGGTAACAACGGTCGCGCTATCGTATCGACGGTAAAAATCTTACCTAAGTTACTGCGTAGCACAAACTACAATAAAGCGATGTATATGGATTTAATGGCACTCATGTTTCGTTTATTGTCCAAAGCACGCCAAAACGGCATGTTAGCGCTAGAGAGAGATATCGAAAACCCGCAACAAAGTGATATTTTTTCACAGTATCCTCGCATCATGAAAGATGCCTATATTCTCAATTTTATTACCGACTATATGCGCTTAATGGTTACTGGGAATATGAACCCTTATGAAATCGAATCGCTGATGGATGAAGAAATTGCCACTTTCGAAGAAGAG
>NZ_LXEV01000027.1 GCF_001654965.1 Proteus hauseri ATCC 700826 | reverse complement strand
AGTGAAGTTCCTGCTTCTGGCTTATCAACAATGGGTGATTCATTACCCGCATTTGGTATTGTTGCTGCGGTAATGGGGGTTGTAAATGCGTTAGGTGCGGCAGATAGACCTGCTGGTGAAATGGGTGCGCTAATTGGTCACGCGATGGTGGGTACTTTTCTTGGTATTTTATTAGCTTACGGATTTATTTCTCCGTTAGCATCACGGATCAGACAACGCTCTAGTCAACAAATGAAAATGATGGAGTGTATCAAAACAACCTTGTTATCTAGCATGAATGGATATGCACCGCAGATAGCAGTTGAGTTTGGGCGTAAAACCCTCTTTCTGGCAGACAGACCTTCATTTATTGAATTGGAAGAACATGTACGTCAGGTACGGACACCGATGCAGGCAAATCCTGATGCAATGAAAGAAGAGTAACTATGAAGAGTAATTCACAGATAATCAGGGTTAAAAAGCGAGGGAGAAAACAGCATAACACTCATGGCGGCTCATGGAAGATAGCTTATGCTGACTTTATGACTGCAATGATGGCTTTCTTTCTGGTGATGTGGCTGCTTTCTATCGCCAGCCCACAAGAATTAACGCGTGTAGCAGAATATTTTCGTACACCACTAAAAGTCGCTATTGAAAAAGGGCGCTTTAGTGGCGATGCAACAAATCCTATTCCTGGTGGTGGTCGTGATCCTGTCTACAATGAAGGTGATATTTTGCCCAAAGGGCAGGAAGATAAACAGCTCAATGAAAAACAACAGTTTCGTCGTTTAAAAGATAATTTAGAGCAAGTCATTTTAAATGATCCTCGCTTAAAAGATCTTAAACCACATTTGCTGATCGATATGATGGATGAAGGATTACGTATTCAGATTATTGATAAAGAAAGCCGCCCAATGTTTAGGGTGGGCAGTGCCATAGTTGCGCCTTATATGAAGGATATTCTAACTGCTATTGCACCCATTCTTAATGATACGCCTTATAAAATAAGTCTATCAGGTCATACCGATGATCTTCCTTATGCCAGTGGTGCAATGAAATATAGCAACTGGGAATTATCGACAGATCGTGCAAATGCCTCTCGCCGAGAACTTATTGGTGCAGGTCTAAACGAGTGGAAAATTTTACGAGTTGTTGGAATGGCATCAACTGTTCATTTAGTCAAAGAGGATGGTTTTGCTCCTGCAAACCGACGGATCACAATCCTTGTGTTAACTAAGCAGGCAGAACAAAAAATTATACATGAGAATGAGCGGGTTGCACCGACAGTAAAAGAGGCATCAGAAGTTGAGCCTCTACTTTCAGGGCAAGAAACCCCACAAGAAAAAGCAGGAAATACACAGACACAACCGTCTGTGTCTTCTGCATCTGAGCTTCCCGAATCAAAAAAGGAAAATGTTGAAACAGGAGTTTCTGGGGAAAGTTTGCCATCACAATCGACAAATATTACGACAAGACAGGGTGCAAGCTCTTAATTGTTAGTAATCGCGTAAAGGTGAATGAGTAACGATGGATATTACTGAGTTTTATCAAACATTTTTTGATGAAGCAGATGAGTTGTTAGCTGATATGGAGCAGCATCTTCTATTACTTGATCCGCAAAACCCGGATCAAGAACAGATGAATGCTATTTTCCGTAGTGCGCACTCCATAAAAGGAGGGGCCGCAACATTTGGCTTCGTTAAACTTCAGCAGACCACTCATGTGCTTGAAAACTTGCTCGACAGTGCAAGACGCCATGAGATGGTGCTCACCGACGACATTATTAACCTGTTTCTGGAAGCGAAAGATATTATGCAACAGCAATTGGATGCACATAAAAACTCACAAGAACCGGATGAGGAAACATTTAACTATATTTGTGAGAAGTTGCGTCAGTTGGCTCTCGATGTAAAAGATGAACAATCAGCACCGACAGTCGAAATGGTCGCTGAGGCAACATCTTCAGCCGTAGATGCCCCACCTCTTAATAGTTCTGATCAATCATCAGAAGTTGATAATGTGCAAACTGAAGAAGTTGAGACCAAGTCTCAACGCGCAGCGGATGGTCACTTCTACCACCACATTATTTTATCTGACCTTAAAGAGACAGATATTGATTTAATGCTAGATGAATTAAAACATCTTGGTGAAGTCAGCCAAGCTGAAAAACAGCATCATGGCCTTGAAGCAATATTAAAAACAACAGCAACAGAAGAAGATATTAGCGCTGTTCTTTGTTTCGTCATTGAGCCAGAACAGATCTCATTTGGTAAATCAGCATCGCAAGAGAACACGGGCAATAATCATCAAGAAGCTTCTGAAGTTAAAGAAGAAGCTAATGAAATTGCTGTTGCGGATAGTGTAAAAGAAAAAAGTGCTGATTTAGCAGAGGTTGCGCAATCTCCAACACCTGAAATAAAAGAGTCTACTAGCCCAGCACCTGCGGCTACGCCATCTGCTCCCGCAAGAAGGCCGACAGCTGCTGCAACACCGAAAACAGAATCGACCAGTATTCGTGTTGCGGTAGAAAAAGTTGATCAGTTAATCAACTTAGTCGGTGAGTTGGTTATTACGCAATCTATGTTGGCGCAACATAGTGATACGCTTGAGCCATCTATTTACAGCGATCTACTAAGTTGTATTGCTCAATTACAGCGTAATTCTAGAGATTTACAAGAATCGGTTATGTCGATTCGTATGATGCCGATGGAATATGTTTTTAGCCGTTTCCCCCGAGTTGTACGCGATGTAGCGGGTAAAATGAATAAAAAAGTTGAGCTAAATATGATTGGTAGCTCAACTGAACTCGATAAAAGTTTGATTGAAAAAATTATTGATCCACTGACTCACTTGGTGCGCAATAGTTTAGATCATGGTATTGAAATGCCAGCAGATCGTATTGCAGCCGGTAAACCTGAAGCGGGGCAGTTAACTCTGTCAGCAGAACATCAAGGCGGCAATATTTGTATTGAAGTGACTGATGATGGTGCTGGGTTAAATCGCGAACGTATTTTGAAAAAAGCGATGTCTTCAGGACTTTCTGTTTCCGAGAATATGAGTAATGAAGACGTCGCAATGCTGATTTTTGCACCTGGTTTCTCTACGGCCGAAGTCGTTACTGATGTGTCTGGTCGTGGTGTGGGTATGGACGTTGTAAAACGAAATATCCAAGAAATGGGTGGTCAAATTCAAATTAGTTTTGAAGTTGGCAAAGGGACGCGTATTCGTATTTTACTTCCGCTAACGTTAGCCATTTTAGATGGAATGTCGGTAAAAGTTCAGGATGAAGTCTTTATTTTACCACTAGGCACTGTTGTCAGCTCGTTACAACCTGAAGAGGATGATATTTATCCACTTGCGGGTGATGAAAAATTATTGCAAGTAAGGGGTGAATACTTACCGCTTATTGAACTGCATCGTACTTTTAATATTGAAGGTGCTCAAACTGATATTACGCAAGCTATTGCCGTAATAGTACAAAGCGCAGGACGTCGCTATGCATTATTAGTTGATAAATTAGTTGGTCAGCATCAGGTTGTGGTTAAAAATATAGAAAGTAATTACCGAAAAGTTCCGGGTATTTCTGCGGCAACAATAATGGGTGATGGCAGTGTTGCTTTAATTCTTGATGTGCCAGAATTACAACGTTTAAGTCATACACAAATGACAAAAAAGAAAAAGAATACAACTGCAAGTGCAGTTATTTAATAGTGAGGATAAAATAAGATTATGGCTTCGGAACATTTCGAGAAATTATCCGGTGAAACTGTTGGACAAGGATTTCTAATTTTTACGCTGGGCGATGAAGAATACGGAATTGATATTTTAAAAGTACAAGAAATTCGTGGATATGACCAAGTTACTCGTATTGCTAATGCTCCAAGCTTTATTAAAGGGGTAACTAACTTACGGGGTGTAATTGTTCCGATAGTTGATCTACGTATTAAATTTTCACAAGAAAATGTGACTTATAATGACAATACTGTTGTTATTGTGGTTAACTTATTAAACCGTGTTGTGGGCATTGTTGTGGATGGCGTTTCTGATGTTCTTACGCTAAAACCAGAGCAAATCTGCCCTGCGCCAGAGTTTGCCGTCACAATGTCAACCGAATATTTAACAGGACTTGGTACTTTAGATGAAAGAATGCTGATCCTGGTTGATATTGAAAAATTACTCAATAGCGAAGAAATGGAATTAGTTGATAGCGCAACAATCCAAGCTAAATAAATTTTATTTTTTAAAAATATATTTATTCTAATACTGTTCCGGTAGTTTTACCGGAATAGCTATTTTTATATTTTATATTTTTTCATTAAATAGAAATAAAAATTTCACTTAATTTAAACTTAAGCGAAATTAGGGATTAAAAAATAAATTTTTAATTTCATTTAAGTTTTGTTTCTTTGGTTTATTAAATTAAGAATGCCAATTAATTACCTGTAGTATTATTATTTTTACAAATATAACTATAAAGTTTTTTATGCTAATCATTTTAATATTGAACAATATTAACACCATTTACTAATAGAGTAAAAACGGCATTAAGGCGAATGAAAACCTATAAAGTTTCTCTTAAGTCTGCCGATAACTTGCTCATACCATTTATTATAAAAAGGGAAACTATGTTTAGCCGAATGAAAATAGTGACTGGATTATTATCCATTCTTCTGTTGTTTGGTGTTTTGCAATTTATATCCGGGGGTGTTTTCTACTCAAATATTGTAGAAACAAGAAGTGACCTTGATAAAACACTAACGATACAAGAGCAACGTGAGCGCTTGGATGAAACCTGGGCTAACTTACTACAAGCGCGTAATAATATTAATCGTGCCGCGATTAGCTATCTATTACAAGATAGAGAGATGAAAGTTGACGAATCATTATCAACCGATTATCTCACCGGTCTTGCACGTAAAAATATGGCGCGTGCCGATGAGAAATTCAAAGAATTTGAAAAGAACATTACGGCTTTTGCCGTTCATTCAGAAGATGATGTTCGTGCCTTAAAGGGGCGCTTTATTGAATATTTCTCAGCATTAAATCAGCTGGAAATTCTCCTTCAAGATAAAAACTTGAAGGATTTTTTTGAACAACCCACTACGACTTATCAAGATGGATTCTATAAAGAATACCTCTCTTATGTAATGCGTAATGAGAAATTTAATGAAGAGTTAAACCTGGCATTAGAAGCTTCTCATCAACGTACAGTCGCGACTATGGTTGCATTAGCCGTTATCGTCATTACTGCATTAATTCTATGCTGGTTTGCGCTGCGTAATGCATTGATTAGACCATTAAATGCACTTTTATTAAGTATTAAAACCTTCTCAGAAGGTGATTTACGTCCAAATATTGAAGTGAAAGGGCGTAACGAGATGAGCATGTTAGCCAGCGGATTGAAACACATGCAACAAGAGCTCATCCATACCGTTCGCGGTGTTTATCAGAGTACAGAAAATATTTATAACAGCACTAGCGAAATTGCTGCTGGGAATAATGATTTATCTGCACGTACTGAAGAGCAGGTGGCATCACTAGAAGAAACTGCGGCAAGTATGGAACAGTTAACTGCGACGGTTAAACAAAACGCAGATAACGCTCGTCAAGCAAGTAACCTTGCGAATGATGCTTCAGATATCGCCCGCCAAGGCGGAAAAGTTGTTGCTAATGTGGTGCAAACAATGCACGACATAGCCGGAAGTTCTCAAAAAATCACCGATATCACAGCAGTGATTGATGGCATCGCATTCCAGACCAATATTTTGGCGTTGAATGCGGCTGTTGAAGCTGCAAGAGCTGGTGAGCATGGTCGCGGATTTGCGGTAGTTGCCGGCGAAGTTCGTAATCTTGCACAGAGAAGTGCAGAAGCTGCTAAAGAAATAAAAACACTGATTGAAGACTCTGTTAGTCGTACAGAAACTGGCTCTGTGCTAGTAGAAAGTGCGGGAGAAACCATGACACGCATTGTGGATTCAGTGACTCGTGTAACCGATATTATGGGGGAAATTGCCTCAGCATCGGATGAGCAAAGTCGAGGAATATCACAAGTTGGTCTTGCTGTATCAGAAATGGATCGTGTCACTCAGCAAAACGCCTCTTTAGTAGAACAATCTGCAGCCGCTGCTGCTGGTCTTGAAGATCAAGCAGTTGCATTAACCCGCTTAGTTTCAATCTTCAAATTACCGGGTCAACAAAGTCAGGAAGAAGTCGTATTGCAAGAAAAAAAGGAATTGGATGCAACCCCTGTAGTTAAAGCCGCTGCTCCACTTATAAAACCAGGAACCTCAGAAAAGAAAAAGAGCAGCAGTGTTGAAGATCCCGCTAACTGGGAAACTTTCTAACAACAACAAGTGGCTGACAAGCGGTGGCAATTTACCACCGCTTTAAACGAGGTGAAGGCATGTTTAGGTTTCGCAAATTAAAGATATCCACCAGTCTATATATATTACTGATGATGTTTTGCGTTATGCAGGTGATTTCTAGTGGTGTCTCACTGGGAATAGTGCATTTGAATAACAATCAGATCACCAGAATAGATTTAGATACTTCCAAGCGAGATGAATTAGGATTAAGTTGGGCATCTTTGATACAGACCCGCAATGCGATTAATCGTGTTGCTATCGCAATGAAAACTGAACAGTCAACGGATTATATTCAATCTATTGAATCAATAGCACTTTCACGCTTGGAAACGGCGAATACTCATTTTCAAACTTTCCTCGCTGATATTAATAAAGAGGCGATACCTGAAGAAGAGAAAGAGATAGTTGATTCTGTAAAAAGTGATTATCAAGCGTTATATAGCGCATTAAAAGATTTACACCGAATGCTCAAAAGTGGTGACTTCCAAGGATATTTAGATCAACCGACAGAACGTTATCAAACAGCAATGGAAAATTCATTTAATACCTATATGAATTATGTACAAAATGAAATCACTGACTCTATTGAACAAGGACATCAATCTTATTCTATTGCTATTTTGATGTTTATCGGTGCAATAGCGATGGTTATTGTCGTGTCAATTGCTGCTCATCGCTGGCTAAGTTTTAATATCATTAAGCCTTTCGCAAGTTTAAGCCATTACTTCAATGATGTTGCTACCGGCAAATTAAATCGTGAAATCCTCGTTTTTACTGATGATGAAATTGGTGATGTGTTTCGCAAGCTTCGGGATATGCGAGGCAAACTTGCAGGTTCTATTCGTATTGTACGCGACAACAGTCATGCGATGCATTCTGGTATTCAGGAAATTTCTAGAGGAAATACTGATCTCTCTTCTCGCACCGAGCAACAAGCTGCTTCTTTAGAAGAAACTGCGGCTAGCATGGAGCAGTTAACAGCAACAGTTAAACAGAATGCGGATAACGCTTTGCAGGCGAGTAAGCTTGCGGAGTCTGCATCTGAAACAGCGATACGTGGTGGTGAAATCACTCACAGTGTTGTTGAAACGATGGATGCGATTACACAAAGTTCTCAAAAGATAGGGGCTATTATCAGTGTGATTGATGGTATTGCGTTCCAAACCAATATATTGGCACTTAACGCGGCAGTGGAAGCTGCTCGTGCAGGGGAACAAGGGCGTGGATTCTCTGTTGTTGCAGGAGAAGTTCGTAACCTTGCCCAGCGTAGTGCTGATGCTGCTAAAGAAATTAAGTTATTGATTGATGAATCTGTTTTACGCGTCTCTCAAGGTTCTCAATTAGTCAATAATGCAGGGCAAACAATGGAGGAACTCGTCACATCAGTAAATAAAGTCACTGAGTTAATGGCAGAAATCGCCTCCGCTTCTGACGAACAAAGCAGAGGTATTCACCAAGTCGCTGATGCAGTCAGTCAGATGGATCAGGTGACACAGCAAAACGCTGCACTGGTGGAGCAATCAGCATCTGCTGCCGCAGCATTAGAAGATCAGGCTAATAACCTTGTTAATGCTGTATCGGCATTCGAGTTGCCTGAAACGGATGAGAACGAGTCTTCTCAATCCCTAGAAGGTAATGGGTTGAAAAAAGCAGATAAAAAATCATTTTTTAAAAAGACCCATTAAAAAATAATGAAACGTAATGTTACTGAAGTCTTATCAGATATCGCTGCTCAACCGTTAGACATATTTGCCCAACGGTTCATGTTGTCCGATGATCAGTTTCAATCCATATGCCAATTGATTTATCAAAAGGCAGGCATTGTGCTGACTAACAACAAAAGGGAGATGGTCTATAACCGTCTCACTAGGAGGTTACGTGAATTACGGATGAATAACTTTGGTGACTATCTTGCGTTTCTTAAAAGTGATGTACGCAACCCTGAATGGCAAGAGTTTATTAATGCATTAACGACTAATCTCACTGCATTTTTCAGGGAAGCGCATCATTTTCCTATTTTGGCAAAACATGCCAGAAAAAGGGCAGGAGGAGTCTACCGAGTATGGTGTGCAGCTGCATCTACTGGAGAAGAGCCTTATTCAATAGCGATGACTTTACGCGATGTTTTTGGAAACAATCCCTATAAAACAAAAATTATTGCCAGCGATATCGATACGAATGTGTTGGATAAAGCCCGTAAAGGTGTTTACCGACAGGAAGAGCTTAAAACATTAAATGAGGAATATTTAAAAAAATATTTTCTCAAAGGTGTCGGCGATTTTGAAGGATACGTGAAAATTAGACAGCAAATCAGCGAGATGGTCTCTTTTCAGTATTTGAATCTACTCGAAAGGCAATGGAATTTAGAAGGTGGTTTTGATGCGATATTTTGTCGTAATGTGATGATTTATTTCGATAAAGCAACACAACAAAGCCTACTTAGCCGTTTTATTCCATTACTTAAGCCAGATGGAATGCTATTTGTTGGGCATTCTGAAAATGTAAGCCAGCTTAGCAAGGAATTCTACTTGCATGGGCATACCGTTTACGGGCTGACACCAGCAAGGAGAGGTTATGAATAAAATAACGGTACTCTGTGTTGATGATTCGGCGTTAATGCGTCAAATCATGCGAGAAATAATCAATAGTCACAGTGATATGGAGGTCGTTGACTGTGCTCCAGATCCGATTGTTGCACGTGACTTGATAAAAAAGTACAACCCTCAGGTATTAACGTTAGACGTTGAAATGCCACGAATGGATGGTATTGATTTCTTGGAAAAACTGATGCGGTTAAGGCCAATGCCTGTAGTGATGGTTTCATCATTAACTGCAAAAGGTTCAGAGGTGACGCTAAAAGCATTAGAGCTGGGTGCAGTTGATTTTGTGACTAAACCACAATTGGGTCTGCGTGAAGGTATGCTGGCTTATAGTGAATTAATCGCAGAAAAAATTCGTGCAGCCGCTCAGGCTAGACTTAGTCGCCGTGAAGTAAAAGCCCCGCCTTCTAAGGCGATATCATTTACTCCAATGATATCAAGTGAAAAGTTGATTGCAGTGGGTGCTTCAACAGGTGGAACAGAGGCAATTCGTAACTTTTTAGAGCCATTACCTATTACGAGCCCTGCGGTATTAATTACCCAACATATGCCCGCAGGGTTTACACACTCATTTGCAGAACGCCTTAATCGTTTATGCCAGATAAGTGTAAAAGAAGCAGAAGATGGCGAGCGCGTATTACCTGGTCACGCCTATATTGCACCAGGTGATTTCCATATGGAACTTCGTCGTAATGGTGCTAATTACCAGATCCATATTAATAAAGACCCCGCGGTGAATCGCCACCGTCCTTCAGTTGATGTGCTGTTTAGATCGGTTGCGAAATATGCAGGGCGTAATGCGATAGGCGTTATTTTAACAGGGATGGGAAATGATGGCGCCGCAGGCTTATTAGAAATGCGTCGTGCAGGTAGCTACACCTTTGCACAAGATGAAGCGAGTTGCGTCGTCTTTGGCATGCCTCGAGCTGCGGTTGAACTGGGCGCAGTTGATGAGGTGAAAAGTATCAATGCAATGAGCAAAGCGGTATTGATGAAAATCAGTAGTACGCAATCATTGCGCATCTGATTTAGTTCAGTTTAAAAAGTAATACAGTCATTTGCCGATATATTTTGAAGGAGTTTTCAATGGCAAGTAAGGATCTGAAATTTTTAGTGGTTGATGATTTTTCAACAATGCGCCGCATAGTTCGTAATTTACTAAAGGAATTAGGTTTTACGAATGTAGATGAAGCAGAAGATGGTGCTGACGCGTTAGCTAAATTACGCAATTCGACTATCGACTTTGTTATCACAGACTGGAACATGCCAAATATGGATGGTCTAGAGCTGTTGAAAAATATTCGTAGTGATGCTGGATTAGCGGCAACACCGGTACTTATGGTGACCGCCGAAGCCAAAAAAGAAAACATTATTGCAGCAGCGCAAGCGGGTGCAAGTGGATATGTTGTTAAACCTTTTACAGCAGCTATTCTCGAAGAAAAACTAAATAAAATTTTTGAAAAACTGGGCATCTAAGGAGTCACAATGAGTGGGAATCCAATTATGCCGAAAGATAATATCGATAACACATCAGATATTATCAGCCGGATCGGACAATTGACGCGGATGTTACGCGACAGTTTGCGAGAATTAGGATTGGATAAGGCAATAGCCGAAGCAGCAGAAGCCATCCCTGATGCCAGGGAAAGACTGGATTATGTTGCTCAAATGACCGCTCAGGCAGCTGAGCGTACATTGAATTGTGTTGAAGCTGCGCAACCGAAACAGGAAGCGTTAAGTGCCGATGCAAGTAAGCTAACTGAACGCTGGAACCAATGGTTTGAGCAACCAGAAGAGCTAAAAGATGTACGCTCACTTGTTACCGATACCCGCAATTATTTGCGGGATATCCCTGAGTCGACGGCTTTTACAAACAGTCAATTGTTGGAAATCATGATGGCACAGGATTTTCAGGATCTGACGGGTCAGGTAATTAAACGCATGATGAGTGTGGTTCAAGAAATTGAAAAACAACTTGTGATGGTATTAATGGAGAACTTACCACCAGAGCAACTTGAGAAAAATGTGAAGAAAGAAACAGACTCTTTATTAAATGGTCCACAAGTGAATAAAAACAATGCTGGTGTGATCAAAAATCAAGATCAGGTTGATGATTTACTGGAAAGTATGGGTTTCTAATTTATTGATGAGTTGTAGGGCGATATGGATGTTATTAATATGCAGGATGCATTCGCTCTATACTCTGCAACTCTGCACGTTTAGGATTGTTTACTTTATGGATAAAAAACAACTCAATAAAACTTTAATAGTGCATTCTATTGAGGAAAATGTAAGCCGCTTTCTTAAGCGGCTTCTGAATTATCCCTTTAAGTTTTGCTTTACTTTTCTAGTAAATTGATAATCTATTTTTATTTGTACGATTTTTGTGTGTGATCCGCATTATATTTTCCTTTCTTATGCCATAGCCTAAAAAGCCCCGTAAATTTGTGATTGTTCCACCCATCAATTTCCGCTTAATTTGTCATGCTTAGAGTCATTTCATTGATACTTTTAAACTCATTATCTAAATCGGACTGACTGTGGCTGAAGATAGCGATCTCGAAAAAACAGAGGAACCCACACCCCATAAAAAGGAAAAAGCGAAAAAGGATGGACAGATTGTTCGTTCTAAAGAGCTTTCATCAGTCTTGATGATCTTAGGTGGTGTCAGTTTATTGTGGATGAGCGGTGGGTTTATTACTCATGGGCTACATGCCATGTTAACGGAAGGATTTACTTTTAATCATCACCTTATTGGTAATGAAAATTTACTCATTCCTCGTTTTGGCAGCTTGATTAAACAAGCGGTCTTTGCGCTATCGCCTGTTTTCTTAGGGTTAGTTTTGGTCGCCATTGGTGGTTCAGCCCTATTGGGTGGTATTAACTTTAGTAGTAAATCAATTAAATTTGATCCAAAAAAATGGAACCCTATTTCTGGATTAAAGCGTATTTTTTCTATGAATGCGTTAGCGGAATTATTTAAAGCGATCTTGAAATCACTGTTTGTTGGATTAGCCGCGTATATTTTCTTGTGGCACAACTGGAACGATATTCTTCATTTGATCACGCTTCCTCCATTAAGTGCATTAGCCAATGCCATGCAACTACTGATTTTTGCCGTGTATATTGCTGTGTTGATGTTAATACCTATGGTTGCATTCGATATTATTTTCCAAATACGTAGTCATTTGAAAAAGTTACGCATGACTCGACAAGAAATTAAAGATGAATTTAAGCAACAAGAAGGTGACCCTCAACTTAAAGCACGTATTCGTCAGCAACAACATGCGATGTCTCGCCGTAGAATGATGGCCGATGTACCTAAAGCTGATGTTATCGTCACCAACCCAACACACTACGCCGTTGCTTTGCAATATAACGATAAAATGACAGCACCAAAAGTATTAGCTAAAGGTGCGGGGGTTATTGCGTTAAAAATCAAAGAAATTGGTGCAGAACATAGAATTCCGCTGCTGGAAGCCCCTCCGCTTGCCAGGGCATTATATCGTCACAGTGAGATTGGCCATGTTATACCTGCAACGCTTTATGCAGCGGTTGCTGAAGTATTGGCGTGGGTTTATCAACTGAAACGATGGAAAACCGAAGGTGGTTTAAAACCTAAACAACCTATGAACTTGCCAGTGCCTCCCGCACTGGACTTTGCTGGAGAAGATAATCGTCATGGCTAATTTGGCCTCATTACTCCGCTTGCCGGGAAATTGGAAAAGTTCTCAGTGGCAGATACTGGCAGGGCCAGTGCTTATCTTGATGATACTGTCAATGATGGTATTGCCATTGCCACCTTTTCTATTGGATCTATTATTTACCTTTAATATTGCTCTCTCTATTATGGTGCTGTTGGTGGCGATGTTCACTCGACGCACATTAGATTTTGCTGCTTTTCCAACCATCTTATTATTTACAACGTTATTACGTTTATCCCTAAACGTTGCTTCTACCCGTATCATCTTAATGGATGGTCATACGGGTTCGGCTGCCGCAGGACGCGTTGTTGAAGCCTTTGGTCACTTCCTTGTTGGTGGTAATTTTGCCATCGGTATTGTGGTGTTTATTATCCTTGTATTGATTAACTTTATGGTTATCACCAAGGGTGCGGGACGTATTGCAGAAGTTGGTGCGCGTTTCGTGTTAGACGGAATGCCGGGTAAACAAATGGCAATTGATGCCGACTTAAACGCCGGCATTATCAACGAAGAAGAAGCTAAAATACGTCGTAAAGAAGTTTCTTTAGAATCAGATTTCTACGGTTCAATGGATGGTGCGAGTAAGTTTGTACGTGGTGATGCTATCGCTGGTTTGATGATCCTCGTCATCAACGTTGTGGGGGGCTTAATTGTTGGTGTTGCTCAACACAACATGCCACTAAACGACGCTGCAAGTACTTATACCCTATTAACCATTGGTGATGGCCTAGTTGCCCAAATTCCTGCATTAATTATTTCAACAGCGGCGGGTGTTATCGTTACGCGTGTTGCGACTGACGAAGACGTTGGTCAACAAATGGTGACGCAGTTATTTGATAATCCACGTGTATTATTGCTAACAGCCGCTGTATTAGGCCTAATAGGTTTAGTACCAGGAATGCCAAACTTTGTTTTCTTAGTCTTTACTGCGGCACTGGCGGGGCTGGGTTGGTATATTTTGCGTCGTAACGCTAATCCCGAAGTACAACAACAAAAAGAGATGGAGCAAGTTGAAAAGCAAAGTCGCGTTGTTGAAGCGTCATGGGAAGATGTGCAATTAGAAGATCCACTGGCAATGGAAGTCGGTTATCGCTTAATTCCGATGGTAGATAGCAAGCAAAATGGCGAGTTGTTAGGCCGTATTAGTGGTATTCGTAAAAAGTTTGCCCAAGAAACCGGCTATTTACCGCCGGTCGTGCATATTCGCGACAATATGGAATTAAGGCCTTCTGCCTATCGTATTTTAATGAAAGGGGTAGAAATTGGTCATGGTGAAGCGCATCCAGGTCGTTGGCTTGCGATTAACCCGGGTAATGCCGTTGGTTCACTAGAGGGTGATATTACTCAAGAGCCTGCCTTTGGTTTACCTGCGGTATGGATTGATGACAGTTTAAGAGAGCAAGCACAAGTACAGGGTTATACCGTTGTAGCAGCAAGTACCGTAATTGCAACGCACTTTAACCATGCGCTGACCAAATATGCTTCTGAGCTGTTTGGTCGTCAAGAAGCACAAATGTTGTTTGATAGGGTAAGTAAAGAACTCCCTAAAATGACTGAAAACATGATCCCAGATATGCTTTCTCTTACGGTATTGCACAAGGTATTGCAGAATTTACTTTCTGAACAGGTACCAATTCGCGATATGAGAACCATATTAGAAGCATTAGCTGAGCACGCACCAGAACAGAAAGATCCGAGTGAATTAACGGCGGTTGTTCGTGTGGCATTACGTCGCGCGATTACTCAGCATTGGTTTGGTGATCAAGAGGAAATTCAGGTTATTGGGTTAGATGCTGGCTTAGAGCGTTTATTATTACAAGCCATGCAAAGTGGTGGTGGATTAGAACCGGGGCTGGCTGAAAATATTGAACACCAAGCGGCTGATGCAGTGCGACATCAAGAGATGTCAGGCGGTGCACCAGTATTATTAGTTAATCATGCACTGCGTTCATTATTATCACGTTTCTTACGTCGTAGTCTGCCACAGTTAGCTGTGTTGTCGAATATGGAAGTTAGTGAAGGCCGCCGTATTCGTATGACGTCAATGATTGGTGGGCAACAAAACTAGTATTTAAATCTAAATTAAAAACTAGTTTTGAATAATAAAAGAGCTAAATTTAAAGCCACTTAATTAAATTAAGTGGCTTTTTTCGCTGTAATATGCCAGGTGATAGATACAAGTAGATGTGTTATTAATCAATATATTAATTCTATATTTAAATTATAAATATACAAATTTTTGAATATGTTTTATTTATAATATCTTGATTTAATTACTTCAATAATAATCCTCGCCCTTATCAATTTTAATTAAAAATAATTTAATATGACAAGAAATAGAATTATAACTTTTATTATTGCATCTACTTTTCAATCAACACCATTATACTGCCAAGATCTAATTAAAAAAGATAAATTTTTATCTAAAGGATTAGCTATTCATTATGATGGAGATAAGCCTATTATAGAAATAGAAAAAGCTAATATTCAAGGTGTTTCACATAACTATTATGAGAGTTTTAATATAGGAAAAGAGGGGGCACTACTTAAAGTTGGGGAACATAATTTTCCCACAACAGTTATTAGTGAAGTGACATCAAGCAACGAAAGTGTGTTAGCAGGTAAATTATCAGTAGAGGGGATGCCTGTTAATATGATAATTGCTAATCCTAACGGTATTACTTGTACAAATTGTGATTTTGCTAATATAGCAAAGTTGACCTTAATAACAGGATTTACTAGTCGTGAAAAACCGATAGATTTTATCTTAACAGGTGAATCAAAAATAACATTTAAAACTGAAGCTAAAACTAAAACTGAGATGGCATACAATGATATTTCCATTATTTCTAATAATATTGAATTTAAAGGGCGAGGGAATATTTATGCAAATAAAATGAGAATTATTAGTGATGAGTTAATATATAAATTATATGGTAATGATATACCTAAAACCAAAGGTAACTATCATGGCGCCACTACCATTGGGAAAAATGTATCTTTAAATATAAATGACTTTTCTGTCACATCAAACAAAAGTAATTTTATTAATCGTGGTATTGTTAATGCAGGGAATTTTACGCTAACATCTAATGCGATATTAAAAAACTTTAAAGAAATAAATATAAAGGGAAGCCGTATATCATCTTTTTTAACTCCATTTAATATTGAAGATAAATATCAAATAAATATTAATTCCAACTCAAAAATAAAGTCAGGTATTTTCTCAAATAATAAAAAATCAAGATTTACTGTACATAAGACAAATTTAGATGTTGAGTTGCTTGATGGGAGCTTGATTAACAAAGGTTATCATCGATTTGAATATTCAAATATTAATTTTAAATCAAAAAACTATATTCAAAAAGAGGAAGGTGACTTAGTTAATGTTCTTTCATCCGTGAGACTGGTTGTTAATGATAGTGTTGATATCGAAGGAAAAATTCATACTATTAATAATGATTATGATGATAAAATTAAAATAGAGCAAGGCAGTGGAATCAATATTAATAATGTGAATGTTGATAAGGTTATTATTAAAAGGTGATAAGATTTTAAGATAAAAATGACTATATAAGAGTGGTTAATAATAATGATGCTATAAAATATAGCGTCATTATTTTTTATTTATGCTGGTTATCTTTAAATAAATTTTAGTTGGGATTTTAAAAGCATTAATATTATTTTTGTTTTGTTTTTAATATTGTTATGGAGTTTTTTTAATAAAATTGGCAGCTTATTTTCAAATGTAGGATGTTAATTTATGATATTTTCAAAGAAAAATCTTAATATGTTTTCTGTTGCTTTGGCTTTATTAAGCACAGGTGCTTACGCTGATCAATCAAGTGTTTTACTCGCACCACAATCAGAACAAGGTGGTGATACTTCTCCTACGCTGGAAGTTTATTATGATGCTTCTTCCCCGAAGATTGTTTATCATGATGCTTCAGGTAATATAGTCGTAGAGCGAGCAGGAAAGCCCGCTATTACTATTAATCATGCAAATGATGATGGCGTTTCACATATTTATTATAATAAATTTAATGTACCGCATATTGGGCTAACGTTACATAATAACTCACAAGCAGATCTCATTATTAATGAAGTGGTTTCTAATGAGCCTTCTTTATTACGTGGAGAACTTTCTGTTTTAGGAAAAAAAGCAGATGTTTTTATTGCAAACCCAAATGGTATTTCTTGCTACGATTGCTCTTTTTCAGGGGTAAATGACATAAAACTGATTACAGGAAGTAGTCAAGAACAGTTTTCAAAAGAATTTGATTGATCAAATGAAGGTATTGTTTTTAGTTTTGGGATGAATATAGTAGCTAGGAAGGAATTTGCATTATTAAACCGTAATTTTAAAGATATCGCTCCTAAAAGCATCAATATTATTTCTAATAATATTGATATAGAAAAAGGTGATTTTAATGCTGAGTTTGTTCGTTTTGATATTGGGATGAATAAGTATAAAGTAAGAGGGAGGGATAATAAATATCCTGAAATGGATTATTCTTCTCGCCTTAAAATACATAAAGATGCAACTATTAATAGCCAGTTTTTATTAATAAAATCAGCTGGAAGTGATGTAAATAATAGGGGTAGAATAAATACGCGTGTTTTAGTCGCTAACACAAATATATTTAATAATGTTGGTGTTTTAGATCTTAATCAAGGTTCCAATATTTATGAGCCTGTAGATAACAGTAAAAACCGTTCTTTTATAGGTGCTAATAAATATTTTGCTGGTAACCATTCTGAAGTAAATATGATTAATTCTAATTTGTATATAAAGGCCAAGCAAGAATTATATCTTGGTGGACTGACAGACTTAGAAGAGAGTGAATTTTTAGCACATAGTAATAAAATGAGTATCGTTAATCTTAATTTGTTGAATTCTTCTGTTAAAGTTAAATCCGATTATATCAATGTTTTAAAAAGAATAAATGGAACAGGGACGGTGGATTTAGAGGGAGAAATGCAATTTAGAGATAAAAGCGACTTTAATTTAAATAATATTGATTATAAAAACTATGTTGGTGAAGGGGTTACTAAATTTAATAGCACCGAAATAGTAAAAAATTAAATTTCGTTTCTAAATTTTAAATAAAATAATTCGATGCACTATTTTATAGTGCATCGATAATTTACTAAATATCAGCTAAATTCTAAACCTGAATTTTACGACCGGCCAACAGTGAACGCTGTGCTTGACCATCAGACCCATAAAGAGAAGGGCTGTGGTTCTTGTGCAAAAAACGGATAGTGTCACTATTGCGCGAGATATGTCGTTCTAATAATAGCCCGTTATGATGATTAAGACTTTTTAACTCCGCCGTAATTTCCATAATTTGTGACCACAAATCAAATAAAAAAGGCTGGCCATGATAAGGCTTATCAATACCTGCTTGTTGGCTCTGCACATGGCGCTGTTGATCGGTATGACCAAGGGCCGACAAGACAAAATTCTTCTGTTCAGTTATCTCATGAAGTGCGCTGATATCAATGCTACCTGCACATAATAACTGCTGTTCTGAGCGTAAAATACCCGCGATGGTATTTAGCTGAGATAACTGAAGATCTAAGGTCTGGCGAAGTTCTTCCATCATAATCTTTAATGTTATTTAGTTATGCTTTCAGCCGCTTCACGAAAGAGTGCGTCCGCGATTTTGCCGCTGTCCATGGTTAATGTTCCGTTAGCAATTGCTTCTTTTAAGCGAGCAACTTTCTCAACGTTAATATCTTTATTACCAGGCTGAACAAGTTTCTTTTGCGCTTCACTTAATTTTACGGAAGTATCACCCGCAGTCTGTTTTTGTTCAGTCGTTCCCGATTTACGTGTTCCTTGTGCGCCTTCGTTAAGGTTACGCTGGGAAACGGCGTTTATCGGAAGCAGTGGATTTGTGCGTTCAATACTCATAGGAAAATCCTTTGTTAGGCATCAATTAATAGTCAGATGAAGCCATTGTAAACAACCTATGTGTTTTCGCCTATCATCTTACTTCTTATATCGGCTATAAAATCAGAAACTTTAGCGCTTAAAGTGGTACGCGTACAGTACCGTTTTCAAGGGCTTCGCCGGTAATAACTTGTCCCGACTTTACTCTGACTCTAATTGTTTCATTTGCCACTGCATTATTTATCGCTTTACCTTCATAACGGATCTGAAAATGGTCGCCTTCAGCGAAAACTGTTACGCTTTGTCCCGATAAAATTGACCAGGGGCGTCGTACCATTGTTGATGTTATCGGTTTTCCCGCAGAAATTTGTCGCATAGCGACCGCATTTTTTATAAAAAGTGGATCACGCAACACATCATAAGGTAATTTTTCTAAGTCGCCTTCGGCAGTACTAATTGAGGATGCGCTTAACGCGTCTTCACGATTAATATCTTTTTTGGCTATTAAATACGACCCACTAACACTAACATTAACCTGAATAAAACGTCGTTGGTTATCACATAAAATAGGCATCGAAAGTTTGCCCCAATTACGAGAACCGGCATGACGTTGTATCTCTTGCGTTTGGCAAAGAGGTAATTTCTCTTCGGGTGTTAACACCGTGACAGTCACTTTATCGCCTTGTTGATGCAAGGCAACAAAGAAGTCTTGCAGTTCTTCTGGCAGTGATTTTGCAATACTCACATTAACCATAAAGAAAAAAGAAAAAAGACCGATAAGAGTTCTAACTGACATTGTTTGTCACCTTACTGAGTTTGCAGGCTAATTATGTATTGGTATCTATTCAGCAGGAATAGTGTACATCGTCTTAACACGCCTTAAACGCATAAATAGCAATCCAATTTACGCCTATTCCTCCAATCATCTTTTTTTTGAGCGTTTATTCTGTCAACTGAAATTGTTTTATCAGCTGAGGTAAGTGGCATTTGCCACCAAGGATAGAGGATGCTCGATAAATTAGAAAATACGTTTCATTTTCAACAAGAAGCGCTCTCAATACGCAATCAACGCCAAGAGATTTTGGCGGCAAATATTGCTAATGCAGACACGCCAGGCTTTCAAGCCAGGGATATTGACTTCGCATCTGAGTTGAAAAAAACCATGGAAAATGGTCGTGCAGGTGTGAATGGCATTCAATTGACCATGACATCTGAAAGACACATTCCCATTAAACCGGGTCATCGCTTAGAAGCTGACTTGCTATATCGCGTTCCTCATCAAACAGCGATGGATGGCAATACGGTTGATATGGATATGGAACGTAGTAATTTTGCAGATAATAGCCTTAAATATCAGGCTGATGTGACATTTATTAACTCTCAAGTTAAAAGCATGATGTCTGTATTGCAACAAGGATAAAGAGTATGTCTTTATTTAGTATTTTCGATATTTCAGGTTCGGCGCTTTCTGCACAATCACAACGTTTAAACGTAAGTGCCAGTAATATGGCAAACGCAGACAGTGTTGCCGGTCCTGATGGTGATCCATACCGCGCAAAGCAAGTGGTTTTTCAGGTTAATGCGCCAGCTGGCCAAGAAATTGGCGGCGTTCGCGTAACTGAAGTGGTTGACGATCCTGCGCCTTTTCGTATGGAGTATCAGCCAGGACATCCTTTTGCGGATGAAAAAGGCTATGTACGTATGCCTAATGTAGATGTTGTTGGTGAAATGATTAATACCATTTCTGCATCAAGAAGTTATCAGGCAAACGTTGAGGTGATGAACACAGCCAAATCACTGATGCAGAAAACATTAACAATAGGTCAATAGGGAGAATAAATTGTGGGTATTTCCGCCTCAATGAATGAACCTTATGATAATACGCTTATCGGGGATGCGCCTTCTTCTTACCATACGAAAAAAAGTGGTAGTGAAGATATTAAGGGGAATTTCCTGAACCTTCTCATCGCTCAGATGAAAAACCAAGACCCAACAAATCCGATGCAAAACAATGAGTTAACGACTCAGTTGGCACAGATTTCAACAGTGGAAGGTATTGAGAAACTCAATAAAACTGTTAATAACATTGTTGGGCAAATAGACCAAAGTCAGGCATTACGTGCTTCGTCTCTTGTTGGACGAGGTGTCATGGTATCAGGTAATAAGATTGTCGTCTTCCAACCTACTGATGGTAAAGACGAAACTGAAGTTCCCGGTGATGGTGACGATACCACAGTACCAACACCTGACACGAAAGATAAGCAAATTCGTCAGCAAATGGGAACTTATCAAGCAGATCCGGCTGATGCTAAAAAGCCTGATGGTGACCACCTTTTTTCAACACCTTTTGGTTTTGAATTACTCACTCCGACCGATTCTCTGACCATCACCATCACTAATAGCAGTGGTGCGACGGTTCGTACAATCAATATGGATAAAAAGATGCTACCGGATGTTTATAACTTCTCTTGGGATTGCACTGATGAAGATGACAATCCTGTTCCTGCAGGAAGCTATAAATTTACCGTTAACGCCACGCTTAATGATGCTCAGGTCCCTGTTAAGACACTGAATTATGCGCTGGTGAATAGTGTGTCCATGGTAGATGGTACTCCGCGCCTTGATGTGGGCTTAGGTAATACCGTTTCATTGGATGAAATTCGTCAGGTTCTTTAATCAACACATATTCAACATGGAGGGCGCATGTCCTTTTCACAAGCAGTAAGTGGTTTAAACGCAGCCGCCGCTAACTTAGATACTATCGGTAACAATATTTCTAACTCAGCAACCTACGGCTTTAAAGGTGCAACCGTCTCTTTTGCTGACGTTTTCGCCGGTTCTGGTGCGGGTCTGGGTGTTAAAGTGGCGGGTATTAGCCAAAACTTTAAAGACGGTAGTATTACCACGACTAACCGTCCAACTGACGTTGCCATTTCAGGCGGTGGTTTTTTCCGTATTGAAGATCAAAACGGTGGCGTGTTTTATTCACGTAATGGTGAATTCGGTAAAGATAAAAACGGCTTTCTGACTAATATGCAAGGTATGCGTATTACCGGTTATCCAGTACAAACGGTTGATGGTAAAAACGTAGTACAAAAAGGCGCAACACCAACACCTATCGTTATTCCTACCGATATGATGAATGCAAGTGCCACTGATAAAATCAATATTGCGGTTAACTTGAACTCAGGTGAAGAAAAACCCGCTAAAGCAGTATTTGATCCTAAAGACAACGATTCTTATAACTTCAGTACTAACGTAACCACTTACGATAGCTTAGGTAATGAACATAACCTAAATCTATTCTTCGTTAAAACGGACAATAATAAGTGGCAGGTTCATGCTCAAGATACTTCAACAACACCATTAAAAGAAATTGATCTTGGTGAGCTTGAATATACTGATGCGGGTGTATTAAAAAGCTTTGCACCAAAAGATCCTTTAGCTATCGCCTCTTTAAATGGTTCTGCAGCCGGTGCTATCGAACTTGATTTTACTGGCAGTACTCAGCAAAAAGTCTCTGAATCTAGCGTGTCAAAACTAGCACAAAACGGTTACCAAGCGGGTGAGTTCACCAACTTCCGTATTGAAGCTGATGGCTCCATTATGGCGACTTACTCAAACCAACAAAGCCAAGTTGTTGGCCAAATCGCATTAGCTAACTTTGCAAACCCAGGTGGTTTAAGTTCGCAAGGCGATAACATGTGGTCTGAAACCAATGGTTCAGGTTCACCTATCGTGGGTGTTGCGGGCTCTGGTGTATTTGGCAAATTAACCAACAACGCACTAGAAGCGTCTAACGTTGATATGAGCCAAGAACTGGTCAATATGATTGTTGCTCAACGTAACTATCAATCAAACGCACAAACTATCAAGACTCAGGATCAGATCCTTCAAACTCTGGTTAGCTTGCGCTAATAAAGCAGGAAATAATCTGTTATGGATCATGTGATTTATACCGCGATGGGCGGCGCTAGGCACTCGATGGAAAATCAAGCTGTCGTGGCGAACAACTTAGCAAACGCATCAACGCCAGGATTCAAAGCGCAGCTTAGTGCAATGCGAGCTGTACCTGTCAATGGCGATACCTTACCAACTCGTACATTAACGGTAGCGTCAACGCCTGGTAGCGATCAAAGTCAAGGAACGATGGACTATACCGGCCGTTCAATGGACGTTGCGTTAAGTGATAACGGCTATTTGGCAGTTCAGCTTGAAGACGGTACTGAAGCCTATACCCGTAACGGGAATATTCAACGTAATGCCGACGGCATGTTAATGGTGCAAGGCAGATTGTTGATGGGGGATAACGGTGCAATAGAAGTGCCACCTCAAGCTAATGTCAGTATCGCCAATAACGGGATTGTAACGGCACATGTGCCGACTGATCCGCCAAAAATGCTAGGGCAGATTGGTCGTTTGAAATTGGTAAAACCAGAACAAAATGATTTAGTTCGTGGCGATGATGGTTTATTCCATCTATCACCACAAGGAACTGCGCGTGCTGGTGGTGAATTACCCGTTGATGACAGCATAAAAGTGCTGGCTGGTGTGTTGGAAGGCAGTAACGTTAATCCAGCAGAAGCCATGGTCGATATGATAGCAAACGCAAGACGTTTTGAGATGCAAATGAAGGTTATTCATAGCGCGGATGATAATGCGCAAAAGGCTAACCAATTGCTATCACTGAGTTAAATAGTGTAAGGGGATAACCATGATCCGTTCTTTATGGATTGCTAAAACTGGGTTGGATGCGCAACAAACCAACATGGATGTGATTTCCAACAACCTAGCAAACGTAAGCACCAACGGCTTTAAACGCCAGCGTGCTGTGTTTGAAGATTTATTGTATCAAACCATCCGTCAACCGGGTGCGATGACATCTGAACAGACTAACGCACCATCAGGTTTACAGATTGGTACCGGTGTTCGTCCTGTTGCGACAGAACGTCTACATAGCCAAGGTAACTTAGCGCCAACAAACGGCACCCGTGATGTGGCTATCAAAGGACAAGGTTTTTTCCATGTTCAATTACCAGATGGTACAGATGCTTATACCCGTGATGGTGCATTTCAAATGGATCAGAACGGCCAGCTAGTAACATCAAGTGGCTTCCAAGTTGTTCCAGCAATTATTTTACCTGAAACAGCTAAAAAAGTAATGATTGGTCGCGATGGTACGGTAAGTGTCGAGATTGAAGGTGATCCTGCACCGCAACAAGTGGGGCAACTGACACTAACCACCTTTATTAATGATAGCGGCTTAGAAAGTGTTGGTGAAAACCTGTATTTAGAAACTGCAAGTTCAGGCGCACCGACTGAAAATGCGCCTGGCATTAACGGCGCAGGCTTGCTGTATCAGGGATATGTTGAAACCTCTAACGTTAACGTTGCTGAAGAACTGGTCAATATGATCCAGACTCAACGCGCTTATGAAATTAACAGTAAAGCGATTTCAACCTCTGATCAGATGTTACAGAAACTAACGCAGCTCTAATTTCGTTTGTTCATTAGCCTGACAGTATTTTCTGTCAGGCGTTTTACTAAAAGAGTATCGAAGATGGATACAAAGGTCATTACTGACAATTCTGGGGCAAGAAAGCTTAGTGTCAGATGGCGTCGTCATCAGCGTTTAGGTACCGCCCTGTTGGTACTGACACTGGCAGGATGCGCTTATATACCCAAAAAACCGTTGGTTGAAGGTCAAACGACTGCTGTTCCGACAGCGCCGACAGCACCTGCACCTAATGGCTCTATTTTTCAATCAACTCAGCCAGTTTATTTTGGTTATCAGCCTCTATTTGAAGATAGACGTCCACGAAATATCGGCGATACGTTGACGATTACGTTGCAAGAGAATGTCAGCGCAAGCAAAAACTCTTCAGCAAATGCCAGCCGTAATGGTAAAGCAGGGTTCCTTGCTTCAATTACACCAGGATTTTTGGAAGGATTGTTTGGTAATAGCCGTACAGATATGGGGATGGAAGGTAATAGTGACTTTGGTGGTAAAGGTGGCGCGAATGCTAACAATACCTTTAAAGGAACAATCACGGTCACCGTTGATCAGTTATTAGCTAATGGAAACTTACATGTCATTGGTGAAAAACAGATAGCGATTAATCAGGGTACTGAATTTATTCGTTTCTCTGGTGTTGTGAATCCACGAACAATCAGTGGCACAAACTCAGTGAACTCTACCCAAGTTGCTGATGCTCGTATTGAATATATCGGAGACGGTTATATCAACGAAGCACAGTCGATGGGATGGCTACAACGCTTCTTCTTGAATGTGTCACCTTTTTAATGAGTAGGATCCAGATGAAAAAAATAGCGATTAGCCTTTTCTTTATCGTGATGACATGTGTCGGATTTTCCGCCCATGCCGAACGGATCAGGGATCTCACCTCGGTGGAAGGGGTAAGAGAAAATGCGCTGATTGGTTATGGTTTGGTTGTGGGTTTAGATGGAACGGGTGACCAAACAATGCAGACTCCGTTTACCACACAAAGTCTGAATAACATGCTCTCACAATTAGGAATAACCGTACCACCGGGCACCAATATGCAGTTAAAAAACGTCGCTGCGGTAATGGTAACGGCAAAATTACCTCCTTTTGGTCGAACTGGGCAATCTATTGATATCGTGGTTTCATCATTAGGTAATGCGAAAAGTTTACGTGGTGGTACTTTGCTGATGACACCATTAAAAGGTGTTGATAATCAGGTGTATGCATTAGCTCAAGGTAATATTGTTGTCGGTGGTGCAGGGGCTTCTGCGGGAGGGAACAGCGTAAAAGTAAACCAACTCGCAGGTGGTCGCATTAGTAATGGTGCGATAATAGAGCGTGAACTACCTTCTCAGTTTGGTCAAAGTGGATTGTTAAATTTACAGCTTAATGAAGAAAACTTTACTTTAGCTCAGCACATTTCAGACACTGTTAATAAATTACGTGGAGTTGGTACTGCAATCCCATTAGATGCGCGTACCGTTCAATTACGTGTTCCTATTGGTAAAAGTGAGCAAGTTCGCTTTTTAGCTGAAGTGCAAAACCTTGAAATTAAACGCGTTATTGCTGATGCAAAAGTTATCATCAATGCAAGAACAGGTTCAGTGGTTATGAACCGTGATGTGACCTTAGGAAGTTGTGCCATTGCACAAGGTAACTTATCTGTCACTGTTGATAGTCAAGTTAATGTCAGTCAGCCAAATACCCCGTTTGCGGGTGGTAGCACCGTAGTCACGCGTAATACAAGTGTGAATGTGAGTGAACAAGGTGGTTCATTACAGCAAGTGAACGCAAGCGCGAGCCTTAATGAGGTGATCCGGACATTAAATGCATTAGGTGCCACACCAACGGATTTAATGTCGATACTACAGGCGATGGAAAGTGCGGGCTGTTTACGTGCGAGATTGGAGATTATCTGATGAAAGATTTATCTCTGCTTTCTTCAATGCCGAACATCTCAAGTCCGGCATATGATAGTAATGCATTGAATAAACTTAAATATCAGGTTGGACAAAACGCCGATCAACAAGGGCTGCGCCAAGTGGCGCAGCAACTTGAAGGTGTTTTTGTTCAAATGATGTTAAAGAGCATGAGAGATGCAATACCGCAAGAAAGCATGTTCAATTCAGAAAGTACCAAAATGTATACCTCCCTTTATGATCAACAAATATCCCAAGACTTATCTAAAAAAGGCTTGGGATTTGCTGACATGATAGAAAAACAGCTTTCCGCTAAAGTGACCATGGAACCGAGTGAAATGGCGGGTAAAACGCCAATGTCATTAGATAGCAGCGATATTTTCCAATCAATGCCAACACAGGCACTAGGACAACTTTATCGTGCAATGAAACCGTATCAAAATGCGGTTGAAACTACGATAGGAAAGTTAAAAGGATTATCAGAAAGCAGTGCTTCTTTCGCCTCTAAACTATTAGGGCCAGCAAAAGAAGCCACTGAAGGTACAGGTGTTCACCATTTACTGGTAGTGGCGCAAGCTGCATTAGAGTCAGGTTGGGGTAAACGCGAAATTTTAACGGGTGATGGTAAGCCAAGTTATAACTTATTTGGTATTAAAGCAGGTAATAGTTGGAAAGGGCCTGTCACGAATATTATGACGACTGAAGTCATCGACGGTAAATCAATAAAAATGCGTGATAACTTTCGTGTTTATGATTCTTATGTTGATGCTATTCAAGACTATCTACGCTTGATTACACAAAGTCCTCGTTATGCGCAAGTACCTAAAGCACAAACCCCAGAGCAAGCTGCTTATCGTATTCAAGAAGCGGGTTATGCTACCGATCCGGGTTATGCCAAAAAACTGGTTTCTATTATTGGTCAATTAAAAGGTAGTGGTGATCAAGTCGCTAAAACATATACCCACGATTTAAGCGATTTATTTTAACTATTTTCCCCTCAAGTTTAGAGGGGAAGAACCGATAATAAAGACCAGAGCATTTATTCCAATTTGCCAGCTATGCTCCGTGCATACGGGTGATGACTAAACGTAAAAGGATAGACAAATGTCCAACAGTTTAATTAATACAGCGATGAGCGGACTTAATGCGGCACAAGCTGCGATGAGCACTATCAGTAATAACATCGCTAACTCAAATGTTAAATGGTACAACCGTCAGATGACTGTTTTTAATGAAAACGGCGGAACGATGACCGGTAATGGTTATATCGGTAATGGCGTTAATGTCAGCCGTATTCATCGTGAATATAACGAATTCCTTGCAGGTCAAATGAACCGCGCAATGGCCAAACAAAGCGCCCTAAACAGTTATACCAGCAATATCGCACAGATTAATGATCTGTTAGCCGATAAAGGCAATGACGTTTCTACTGCGATTGATGAATTTTTTACCAGCTTACCAAACGTAACCAATAACGCCGAAGACAATCCAGCGCGTACGACCGTGATTGGAAAAGCAGAAGCAATGGTCAATATGTTTACTAAAGCGGATCAGTCTTTACGCGATTTAGAAAAAGATATTAATAGCCAGGTGAGCAACACCACTAAAAATATCAACGAATACAGTAAACAAATCGCTAAGCTGAATAATGAAATTAGTCGTTCTAAAGGCTTTAATGGTGCTGATCCTAACGACTTACTTGACCAACGTGATCGTTTAATCCAAGAACTAAATACATTAGTTGACGTACAAGTCACTCAACAAGACGGCGGTTTTGTTAACGTCACATTTGCTAATGGGTTGCCGTTGGTTTCGGGTACTCGTTCTTACGAAGTATCTGCCATTCCTTCAAGTAAAAATAGCGAACGTACCGTTATTGGTTATAGCAATGGCATCGACGAAGTTCGCGAAGTAGATGCAAAACGTATTAATGGTGGCGAATTAGGCGGGGCTTATCGTAGCCGTGAAGAGGTTTTAGACCCAAGCCGTAATCAATTAAACCAATTAGCATTAGTACTGGGTGATCAATTTAATAAACAGCATGAGCAAGGCTTTGATTTAAACGGCGACAAAGGTGAGAAATTCTTCAACCTTGGTGGTGCTCATGTGATGCCTAATGGCAAAAATACAGGTAATGCGGCATTTACAGTTGATTATACTGATACTAAAACCGTACAAGCGGCTGACTATACCGTCAAATACGAAGGTGGTAAGTGGAACGTTACCGTAGAGCCTGGTAACCGTAAATTTGAAGCCACACCAAACGGTGCGGGTGAATTAGAATTTGAAGGTATGAAAATCACCGTAACAGGTACACCAAAAGAGGGTGACTCTATTGTGGTACAACCTGTTGGTAACGTGATTGCAGGCATGAGTGTTGCAGTAACAGATCCAAGTAAAATTGCGGCGGCGGGTGCTAAAGATACTGGCCCTAGTGATAACGAAAACATGAAGAAACTGTTTGAGTTACCTGATGAAAAAATCATTGATGGTAAAACAACTATCGCAGGTGCTTATGGCTCACTAATTAGTATGGTGGGTAACAAAGTTAACACAGCACAGGTTGACTTTGATGCGCAGGTTTCTATCACTAAGAGTATTCAGGAACAGCAACAGTCAGTTTCTGGTGTCAACATGGATGAAGAATACGGTGAAATGTATCGTATTCAAGAATATTACATGTCGAATGCGAAAGTTATCCAAACAGCAAACAGCATGTTTGATGCGATTATGCAAATTTTCTAAGCCTTCATCTGAATAAGGAATAACACTGTGCGTTTAAGTTCAAATCAAATTTATAGCCAGCGAATGGATAATATTACCTCTTCGCAAAGCAAATGGATGACTGAAGGAAACAAAATCTCCAGCGGCCGTCGTGTAGAAAAGCCATCTGATGACCCAATGGCCGCTTCGCAAGCGGTAATGGTGAAGCAGTCAGAATCACGCAACCAACAATATGCAACAGCACGTGGATTTGCTAAAAACAGTATGTCTTTGCAAATGAGTTTGTCTCATCAAATGGTGAATATAACCACTAAAATTCAAGAAACTTTAGTTGCGGCGGGTAGCGATGCGACATTAAGTGATGAAGACCGTGCTTCTTTAGCTGACCAATTAAGTGGTTTAAAAGATCAATTAGTGGGTATTGGTAATACTAAAGATGGTGTAGGGCGTTATATTTTTGCGGGTTTCCAATCGGATAAGCCTCCTTTTGTTGCAGATGCAACAGGGAAAATTACTTATCAAGGTGGCGATAAGCAAATCACCCAAAAAGTTGATAGCAACATTGAAATGACGACCAACTTTACTGGGATTGAAGCATTACAATCTTCAGGCGGTACAGGCACTCAGCCTGATATTTTTAACGCCTTAGATGATGCTATTGCAGGGCTACGCACCCCGTTAAAAAACGATCCTAATGCAGAAGCATTGCGTAAAGATGGGCTTGAAAAAATTGATGCAGCAAACCGTATAAATCGTGCAACATTAAATAATATCTCAAGCGTTGAAGCTAAATTAGGTTTACAACTTCAAGAATTAGATAACTTAGATGATTTAGGTGCTGATACATCATTAAGAAATGCAAAGCGCCTAAGTGAATTACGTGATTTGGATTGGACTCAAGCGATTTCTGAATACTACCAAGAAGAGTCTGTACTGCAAGCTTCTTACAAAGTATTTAACGACATGAAAGGTATGTCGATGTTTGCGATGTACCGTTAAGATTATTTTCCTGTGTTGTCTCGCGACACATTGATATTTCCCCTGATATTGATTTATCAGGGGATTTTTTTATTAAAAGGGTATGTAAAATAAAAATAGTTAAAAACTGTAATAAAGGTGGTTATCATAGAAAATATTCTTTATTTCTAAATCTCTAACCAAATTAGAGTGATATCTCTCGTTATTTTGTGGCTAATCCCGCCATAACATTATATTTTACCTCTAAGCCAATATCTGCTTTCCAATTAGCATGACTCCGGTTTCTTTGCGAGAGTTGAGTTATTTTATGCTTAATTTCCTGTGGCGTAATATGACTTAATTGTGCTATCAAAACATATTGTTTTGCCGCGTCTTCAATTGTTTTGCGAGCAGATCCAGTTAAGCAGACATTGTTATCTTTACTTTTTTGCAAGTTAACTTTAATGATAAATTCAAGTACCTCACCATATTCATTTAGAATTGGTGTTTGATCTATAATTGTTGATAGCTGTTTATGCGGCGATATATTTGCTGTTTTATTTTTATAGTGTTTAGCCTTCGATGATTTTTTAATACTCATATCATTCACCCCTACATCCACCATTGCTGTATTGGTTTATCATGATTGATAATTACTCACAAAGATTAAGTGCTCAATATTTTGCTCATGAGTTTAGCTCTAGGTTTGTAATTTCTTTTTTGTCGAGCTTTATCCGCAGTATTTAATTTATATCCTTGTGCGATATATTGAGCAATAAGGCCTTTGTCTGGGCGGCTTATGCAAACTTGTTTAATCTTGTACTCTAAAGCAAAGCTCTCAGCAATAATTAATGCAATAGCTAATATATAGCCTGAAAGAGGGTGTTTATTAGGATTATCTTCTAAGTAGCGTAATGTTACACATAATCGTTTTCTTGCGCGTTTCACTGGCATTAATCCACATAAAATATCGCGACATCGAATGGTAACATCACTTCTTTTGGTTTCACGAGAACAAGCTTGAGACTAATCGAATTCTATCCAATCGCGTGTATTAGACTTTCTCCATTTATCAATTACTTCTTGTGAGTCTTTATAATAAATATGATCTAATTTTATTTCACTTACGGGGAGAATATGACCCAAATCAGTAGTAATATTAATTATTGCATTATGAATTGCCAACGTTCGTATTAATTCATGTCTTATTGGTGGATTAGTCAAGTCTATATTGTTCTGGCATGTGTCATCCAATATTATGCTTTTCTATTAAAATAAGTCAGTTGGGTTAATTTAAAAGAGTTTTCTCTTTGAATGCATTAATTTATCTATTATACGTAAATCTATAAGTTGATTGAGATTTTAAGAAACCAGTTGCTGTAATATCAGTGTAATGCGGTTAAATGTGTCACTAAATACACGTTCAGTAAAGACAGGCAGCGCAGGCATTATCATCGACATAGCCAAAATACCCACAGTTAATGTGAGCGGAAAACCGACAACAAATACCGATAACTGTGGTGTCATACGATTTAAAATACCTAATGACAAGTTAAGCACTAAAAGAAGGGTGATTAATGGCATTGCTAACATCATGCCGTTAATAAAAATGGCACTAGCACTTTGAACTAAGGTTAAAAAAGCCAAAGAATTAAAGGTTTGATTTTCTATCGGAACGACATAGAAAGTATCTACTAAAATAGATAACAGCCATAAATGCCCATCAAATACCATAAATAGCAACATGGTGAGCAGGTTAAAAATACGCGCAAGAATGGGCATGTTGGGCCCACCAGAGGGGTCAAAGAAGGTGGCGAAGGATAGACCCATTTGCAAACCTATTACCTCTCCAGCATGGCGTACAGAGGCAAACGCCATCTGCATTGCTAGTCCTAGCAGCGTACCAATCAGGATTTGCTGAAGTAGCACCCAAAAGGCAATGATAGAAAATAACGGAATATTATTTTGCGGCAATCCCGGCGCAATGAGTGCGGTGATAAGAAAGGCTAACGCAATACGAAACTTTTTTGGTGTTTGCTTTTCACTAAAAAGCGGTGCCGTGCTAAAAAGCGCAAGGATGCGAACAAATGGCCAGAAAAAATCACTCATGTAGCCGGTAAGCATTTCACTGGTCAGGGTCATCATTGCAATTAACCAATCATTCCTGGAATACCCGTAAATAAGTTACGCATATAATCTAATAACAAACTGAGCATCCAAGGTCCTGCAACTAAAATAGCTGCCAATACAGCCAGAATTTTAGGAATAAACGATAATGTCATTTCGTTTATTTGCGTTGCCGCCTGAAGCATACTGATGACTAAACCAGTGACAAGGGCTGAAAGTAACAATGGGCCGGCAAGAGATAAAGCGATTTTCATCGCTTCTGTACCAAGTGCTAGAACGGATTCTGGTGTCATAAATAACCTCAGCGCTAATGAAAGAAGCTTTGTGCTAATGAACCCAGTATTAACTGCCAGCCATCAACTAACACAAATAGCATGAGCTTAAAGGGGAGTGAGACCGTAGCAGGGGGTACCATCATCATACCAAGCGCCATTAAAACACTGGCAACCACCAAGTCGATAATTAAGAAAGGAATAAATATCATAAAACCGATTTGGAATGCGGTTTTTAGTTCACTAGTAATATAAGCCGGAACTAATATACGCATTGGTACGCTTTCGCGAGTTTCAAATGCAGGTGCATCGGCAAGACGCGCAAATAGCGCTAAATCTGTCTCACGTGTTTGTTGCATCATAAATTCACGTAGTGGTTTAGAACCATTATCTAACGCTTGTTCAAAAGAGATTTTATCTTCACTAAATGGCATATAGGCATCTTGATAAATTTTATCAAATACTGGAGCCATAATGAAAAAAGTCATAAATAGCGCAAGGCCAAGAACAACTTGGTTTGGTGGAGCAGAAGGTGTGCCTAACGCATTACGTAATAGCCCCAGCACAATAATAATGCGCGTAAAACTTGTCATCATCAGTAAAACAGCAGGAATAAATCCAAGTGCTGTAATAAAGATTAATGTTTGTACGGGCAATGACCAACTCTGACCACCCCCCGGTAACGATTGAGAAACAATACTGGGAAATTGAGCAAACGCGCTGCTAGGTAATAGTGACAAAATCAGCACACTAGCCAAGAGATGCCAGCGCTTTAATGCGTTAAAAAAAGAGACACATTGATGCATTATGAGTTGCCTTTATCTCGCTTTAGCGTTTTTTGTAATAATTGGGTAAATAGTGGAGATGTGGGTGATGCAGTCGCTTCCTGCGAGGCGTTATCAGGGATAGGTAATTTATGTAACAGATTAATCTGCGACGCAGTTACCCCTAATACTAGCCATTCCTGTTCAATTTCAACCACCACCACACGCTCTTTGGCACCTAATGAACAACTTGCTTTTACGTTAAGTTGAGCCTGAGCACCTTTAAATGTTCCACGAGCTAAGCCAAAACGACGGAATAACCACATTGCAACAATGATAAGAACAATAATACCGGCCAGCGCCGTACTGACTTGCGCAAGGCTTTGACCTACAGGTAAAGGCGGTTGTGCAACGGTTTGGACAGTTTGTGTTGTAGCGGGTGCGGCAATTGTCTCCGCACCTTGGCTGGAAAAGGAAGGAAGCTGTTCCATAAATTAACGGCTCAGACGACGCATACGTTCTGATGGTGTAATGATATCGGTAATACGGATGCCATATTTATCAGAAACAACAACAACCTCACCTTGAGCAATCAGATAGCCATTGATCAGAATATCAAGGGGTTCTCCTGCTAAACCATCAAGAGAAACCACAGAACCTTGTGACAGGCTAAGTAATTTTTTGATAGTCATTTTGGTGCGACCTAACTCTACCGTTAATTTGACTGGAATATCCATAATCAAATTGATATCAGACAGATGGCTCAGTGCATCCTCTTCGGGTAACAGGTGCTCAAATAAATCGGAACTATTGTCCTGGCTTTTCCCAGTTTGCTGTTCCATTGCTTCAGCCCACATATCTTCAGCAGGTTGTGAATTATCAGTTGGGCGATTCGCATCACTCATCGGTTTGTTCCTCATCCAGAGCGTTTAAAACAGGGTTAATAAGGTGTTCAACACGTAAGGCATATTGCCCATTTACCGTACCATACTGGCTAGTTAATACAGGTACACCATCAACATGTGCAATCAATCTTTCCGGTTTATCAATAGGGATAACATCCCCTTGTTTTAGTGTTAGCACTTTTGATAAACGTAACGGGACATCAGTAAAATTGGCAACCAATTCAAGTTCTGAATGTTGAACTTGATTGACTAAGCTATCTAACCAGATCCCATCTTCTTGACGGACATTCTCAATAGGTGGATTAATCAGTCGTTCACGTAACGGTTCAATCATGGCAAAAGGAATACAGATACTAAATTCCCCAACCATTGAACCGATTTCTACCTGAAAAGGTGTCGTAACAACGATGTCATTCGGCGATGAGGTGATATTAGTAAATTTAACCTGCATCTCTGAACGTACATATTCAACTTGAATTTTGAATATGGAATCCCAAGCATCACGGTAGGCATCAAGTGCCAGTTTCAACATTTTGTTGATGATCCGTTGCTCTGTGTTTGTAAATTCACGGCCTTCCACAGGGATAGGAAAGCGTCCATCACCACCAAACAGGTTATCAACCGCGATATAAACCAGGTTAGGTTCAAAGGTAAATAACGCTGTGCCACGTAACGGTTTTAAATGTACCAAGTTCAAGTTAGTTGGTACGGGTAAGTTACGTGCAAAGTCGTGATAAGGATGAATTTTAACGCCACCAACAGTAATATCTGGACTCCGACGGAGCATGTTAAACAGCCCCATACGAAATTGACGAGCAAAGCGTTCGTTAATAATTTCTAACGACTGTAAACGTTCACGAACTACACGACGTTGCGTGTTCGGGTCATAAGGCTGAATATCCGGTTCATTCGGATCCTTCGCTATCGCAGGTTCCCTGTTCGCGCTTTTTTGGGCGTCGTCACCTGATGTGTCATCATTCAGCAGAGCATCTATCTCTGCCTGTGAAAGGATATTATCGCTCATAATGATTATCGCAGAATAAACGTGGTAAACAGTACATCGGAAAGGATCTGTTCAGATTCTCCCGGTACGAGAGTCGGTCTCAGCGTTTCTTTTACATCAGTCATTAGCTGGATTTTTCCATTATCTGTCGCAAGCTTGTTAGCTTGTTGACGAGAAAGAAGTAATAACAACCGGCTGCGGACTTCGGGTAAGTAGTCATGCAGACGTTTACGAGTGTCGTCATTATGTAATCGTAATGTGATACCGATATAGAGCACTCGGTCTAAGTGTTCTTCATCATCAATTAGATTTACAGTAAAGGGTTCTAATGACATAAAAACGGGGGCCGGTATAACTTTTTGCTGACTTGTGCCCGCTGAACCTGATTTAGCATGCTTCAATGCCCACCAACTATATCCACCGAATGCCGCTGCAATAATGGCGACCACCAATAATACGATGATCAGAATTAAGCTATAGCTTTTACGTTCATTGCTGTAATTAGACATGGACAGTTAAATTCCTGTTTTGTAGTGGATACGTGTTCACTGTTGTGGACTTCCATATCCATCTAAATCAACCTTAATTATCCCGCTATTTCTGTTTTTTAATTGCAGAAACAGATAGGGAAAAAACCATTAACTCTTACGTTTATTGACATAGTGTGTCCTCCCAATACATTTGTATTAGGCAAAAATATCGACGCCACCACGAGCAGATGCTAATTCTTGCGGCGTAAGAGTTATCTTTTGTAGTGCCGGTTCGGAGGCTAATTGCATAGAATTACCCTCACTTCCTTGATGATTATCGGCACCATCTCCACTAAATTGAGAGGAATCTGACATATTTTCTTGTTGCCAACTGTCTTGACTGTCGCTAGACACTTGGCTTTGCGTGAGCTGGATCCCATTTTCAGAGAGCGCTTGACGCAAATGATGGATGGCATTTTCTAATACAGAACGCACTTGCCCATTCTGAGAAGCAAGATGTAACTGTGCCTGACCATCTTCTATCTTCATACGAATGTGCAATGAACCGAGCTCTTCAGGATGTAAACGTAGCTCTGCTTTTTGTAAGCCATTACGGCTAAACATCACAATTTGCTGATTTAATTGCTGTTGCCACTCTGGTGTACCCACCTGTGCATTTAATACCTGTGTTGCCATTGGTGAAAAATGTACTTGAGGTTGGTTTATCGCTGATGTGTGCGTACCAGCGATAGCGTGCGAAGCAAAAGAAGAGGTCGTTGATAACGTATTATGAAGATCTCTTTCAGCAAGGCTGTTTGTTGCCACAACGTGTTGAGCCGCATTTTCTGCTAATTTACTTGCTGATAGCTGCTTGTCACCATTAAGCAGTGAATTCACTTTCTCTGCGCTAGGTGTAAGCAATGAAGCGAGAGAATCAGTTTTCTTCGCTTGTGGCTTCTCAGTTTTATTTGCTGTTACGCCAATAGGTTGCGTTGCTAATGCCGCAGTTTCAGGCCGTAACTGTGCTAATAGTGATTTTTCATCAGATTTTGCAAGATTTTGTTGTTCGGAAAGGTTGAGATCCGATAACGCATCGTTGTCTTTTGAAAAAGAATTAGCCAAAGAAGCCAAGCTATCTTCTCGTTTTAGCGAGTGCGGTTGCTGTAATGCCTGAGCAAGATGTTCAGAACCTAATGGGGCGCGTTTTAAGCCCGGTAATCCTGCTAATTGAACGGGAAGTTCAGCTGCAAGTTCTTCGGCTGACATTAACGAAGGTGCTGTTTTATTATCAAGAATGGCAGCAAACTGTTCGTTGTCAGGTAAAGAGAGGGCTAGGGGAGATTTCTCTTGAGGCTGCTTCTCTTCGATAGGGGACTGAGTAGCAACAGATACGATGCTATTTTCGTCCTCTTTATTCTTGTTTTTATCTTCTTCAGAGTGAAGATGTGCCTTATTCTCTTTTGGTGATTGACCTTCGATATGGGCATTTTTTTTGTCACTCTGAGCATTCTGCGGTTGACTACTCAAAAGTTGAGCAAATGTCGAAGCATTATCACCGGGCTGACTATTTGTCGAGGATGTCGGTCCCGGAGATGGTGCTATGACATCCATAGTCAGAAGCGTTATCTCCATTAAGTTGTTCTCCGTAAAGTACTACGCTGTGCGTACTCGTCCATTTGTTTCTGTTCAATACGATCAAGATGTCGCTTACGGCTATCCTCAGCACGCTGCTCCAAAGTCTCAAATGCATTGAGCCGTTGCTGTTTTTCTCTCCATTGATTAGTCGCTAAATCTAACTGCTCTTGCCAATGGAGAAGTTGCTGTTTATGTTGCTCGATAGTCAGTTCGAGTGTTTTGAGAAACTGTTGGTAGTTTTGCCATGATGCAGACGACATTCCACCTAAGTTTAGCGTCTCATTCAGACGTACACGGTATTCATCCTGATACCCGATCAACATATTGAGTTGCTGTTCCATTTGTTGATGACTCTGCCGGACCTGAGCCAGTTGAATAGCGGCTTGTTCAGCCGCTGTCTGTGCCAGTTCTCTCAGTGTCACTAAAGGTGACTGCTCCCGCATTGGAACCCTCTTTACGTTCTCTGATTATGTTCAGAATTAGTTTAGTGTGATCAGTTGATTAAGCTGTTCACATGCACTCTGATAGCTGCATTGTTCTTGGATATCTTGTTGTAAGAACTTCGACAATGAAGGATAAAGCGCAATGGCTTTATCAAGCATTGGGTCACTTCCCGCGGCATAAGCACCCACGTTAATTAAATCGCGGTTACGCTGATAACTTGATAACAACTGTTTAAAAACTTGCACACGACGATAATGTGTTTTATCAATCAATGACGTCATCGCACGACTAATTGATGCTTCAATATCGATAGCAGGGTAGTGACCTGATTCTGCTAATGAACGTGAAAGCACAATATGGCCATCTAAAATGGCACGAGCCGAGTCTGCAATGGGATCTTGCTGGTCATCACCTTCGGTTAATACGGTGTAAAACGCGGTAATCGACCCCCCGCCATCAACACCATTACCTGCACGTTCAACCAATGCGGGTAATTTTGCGAATACAGAAGGCGGATAGCCTTTGGTTGCTGGTGGTTCACCTACGGCAAGCGCAATTTCACGTTGCGCCATACTGTAACGAGTGAGTGAATCCATAATCAGCAAAACATGTTTACCACGATCACGAAAATCCTCGGCAATACGTGTGGCATAAGAAGCACCTTGCATACGTAATAATGGTGATACGTCAGCAGGGGCCGCAACCACAACAGAACGGGCTAAGCCTTCTGTGCCAAGAATATTTTCGATAAAATCTTTAACTTCGCGGCCACGTTCGCCAATCAATCCAACCACAATTACATCAGCTTGCGTAAAACGCGCCATCATGCCTAATAGCACACTTTTACCTACACCTGAGCCAGCAAAAAGCCCCATTCGCTGTCCACGACCCACGGTTAAGAGTGAGTTGATCGCGCGAACACCGACATCCAGTACATCGGTTATCGGTGTACGTTGTAGTGGGTTAATTGGCGGTGTGATAAGTGGTGCACGATAACCAGTATCTGGCGGTGGTAGACCATCTAAAGGATAACCAGAACCATCAAGAACCCGGCCTAATAACGCATCACCTAGCGGTAATTGACGACCTTCATTTTCACTACCTGGCGCAGCTTGTGCATAGACTCTGGCACCGGGTGTTAATCCCTCGACTTCCTGTAAAGGCATTAACAACATTTGGCTGCCATTAAATCCAACCACTTCACTTTCTACTTCTTCAACCGTCTTGCCGATGGTGCGTTCTATTAAACACGTAGAACCAAGAGGCATCACTAGCCCCTTAGCTTCCATAACTAAACCGGTTGCTCTGGTTAAACGCCCATATTGACGAACACGTGGAATTTTATTTAAACGCGCTTCTGTCTCACTGAGTTTTTCTAGCCAACGCCCCAATCTTGCTGTCATTACAACGCCTCCGGTGCGGCAAGACGACAAAGTTCATGCCAACGGGTTGCAATGGTTGCATCAAGATCGCCATCGTTTGTTACAACGCGGCATCCACCAACATGAATACTGTTATCGGCAACAACTTTCCAACCATGAGCAGAAAGTGAATCACCTAACTCTTTTTCAATCAGTGGGATATGCTTAGGGTTAATCCGCAATTGCGGATTCCCTGTAAACATCTGCTCTTGCTGAACCATTAACGTAATCTGAGCAAGCAATGCAGAACCATCACATACCGCAGGTTGACCTAATACTTCTTTTGCAGCAGTGAGTGCAATTTGCATTAATCGTGCGGCAATAACGCTATCTAACCCATTAAGCGAATGTCTAAACTCAGAGAGTAAACCTTGCCATTCATTAATTAATGGATCTTGCTGCGCAATACCTTGACGAATGCCTTCTTCGATACCCGATTGTAATCCTGCCTGATAGCCGTCCTGATAACCCTGGTTTTTCCCTGCCTCAAAGCCTTCAGCGTGGCCCATTTTCTGAGCCTTTTCTTTCATGTCATCGAGCATATTGATTTGCTCAAGGACTTTCTGTTGCTGAACGACTTCTTTTTCCTGTTTTTCGTCATCCTTTTCGCTTTCTGCCGTATCCTCGGCAGCTAATTCCCAATCAGTGAGTTCTTTTGGAACCCAAGGCTTCCAGTTTGTATCAGTATGTTTATCAGACATAGGTATCGTCTCCTCCATGAAGCACAACTTCTCCGGTTTCTGCTAAGCGGCGAACGACAAGCAGAATGGCTTTTTGCTCTGCTTCCACTTGGGACATACGAACAGGCCCACGAGAAGACAAGTCATCACGCATAATCTCAGCAGCACGTTGCGACATATTGTTGAGGAAGTGATCGCGCAGCTCTTGATCGCACCCTTTCAATGCCACAACCAAGGAGTCGGATTCCACTTCCTGTAGAATGCGTTGAATAGAACGGTTGTCGATATCGATAAGGTTCTCGAATAGGAACATTTCGTCGATAATTTTTTGTGCCAGCTCGCCGTCGTAGTCGCGTACTGCGGTAATAACATTCTCTTCCTGTTGACTCTTCATCAGGTTGATAATTTCCGCAGCAGTACGAACACCACCCATTTTGCTGCGTTTGAGATTCTGACCATCAAGCAGGTTATTCAGAACTTCAGTTAACTCAGCTAATGCGGATGGTTGAACACCACCAAATGTCGCGATACGCAGCATGACGTCATTACGCAGCTTCTCGTCGAACAGAGCAAGAATATCAGCCGCTTGACCACGTTTAAGATGAACCAAGATAGTTGCGATAATCTGCGGATGTTCGTCGCGGATAATATCGGCAGCCATTTGTGGCTCCATAAAGTTAAGCGTTTCAATCCCTGTAGAGGTTTCTCGTGTTTCAGAGATTTCATCTAACAGATTATTTGCACGTTCTTCACCCAATGCTTTAACAAGAACAGAGCGTAGGTAGTCATTTGCATTTACATTTAGTGCAGCATATTGAACGGCGTCTTCTTCAAAACTCGCCATTACATCAATCAATTGCTGATTTGAAATCTGGCGCATTGATGACATTGCAATACTGAGTTGCTGTACTTCACGCGTTGATAGATGTCTAAATACGTCTGCCGCTCGGTCTTCACCGAGAGTTAGTAACATGACGGCGCTTTTTTCGGTTCCAGTTAAGTTACTCATTGTTCTTTACTCATCCATTGACGAATTACCATTGCCACAACGCGAGGGTCTTTCTCAGCCATTTCTCGGATACGTTGGCTTTGTAATTCGGCACTTACGCGTTGACGCGCTTGTTTACGTCTTTCTTCGTCGTCTAATTCAGCTTCATTAACGTCATCTTTCACTTTCAGCTTCGTTTTCAACACAGCTTTCTGTGCAGCAATTTCAGCTTCACGACGTTTCTCAATCTGTGGTTTAACCAGCTTACGCCATAAGATCCATGCGATAATGACCAGTAACAGCCAACGACCTAAATCTAATGCTTTTGATAAGATCTCTGGATTTTCCCAAACAGGAACTGTAATGACTTTTTCTTCAATATCACTAAACTGAGAGTTCACAACACTTAAAGAGTCACCACGATCTTGAGAATATCCCATCGCTTCGCGAACAAGACCTTCAATTTGTTGAAGTTGTTCATCTGTAAGCGGGATCTGTTTTGTTTCAACAACAGGTTCTTCGCCTTCAGCCGCTTCTTTCTTATCTTCTACTGTTTTGTAGTTAACAATAACAGCAACAGAAAGGCGCTCGATACTTCCAACAGGGCGTTTAATATGACGGATCCGACGGTCAACTTCATAGTTAGTCGTTTCATCTAAACGGCTATTGCTGTTTGGATTACGAGTGAGGGAACGATTTGTGCCTGTAGTTGCATCCTCTTTTTTCTCACCATCTTCAGCTTTAGGTGCTTCAATAGGTGCTTGAGGTGGTGCAACAGGTTGATTTGATAATGCACCAGGTACGCCGCCAGCTAACATGCCACCATTTTGCTCGCTTTGGCTCACTTGTTTTGAGCGCACAGCAGACTGATTAGGTGGTTGATTTGGCTTGTACTCTTCAGCGGTTTCTTCGGTATGAGAAAAATCGACTTGAGCAGTTACCTGTGCGTGAACGTTGCCACGCCCAACAATTGGGCCTAATAACGTTTCGATACGTTGTTGATAACGGGTTTCTAATTCCTGAACAAACTTAAGCTGCGTGGAATTAAGATCACGCCCCATAGCATCAGGTTGTGTTAGTAATTTACCGCTTTGGTCAACGATGGTAACACTGCTGTCTGGCATGCCAGCAACACTGCTTGCAACGATATGCACGATGGCATTAATCTGACCTTCGTCCAGTGCTCGGCCTTGTAAAAGACCCACAGTAACGGATGCAGAAGGGGATTTCTGTTCACGAACAAAAAGGGACGGCTTTGGTAATGCCAAATGAACGCGAGCATTTTGTACCGGACCTAATGTTTCGATGGTACGAGCAAGCTCACCTTCCAGCGCACGTTGGTAATTAATCTGTTCACTAAACTGGCTGATCCCGAACTTTTCTTTATCTAGTAGTTCAAAACCGGCAGCACCGCCTTTAGGAAACCCCGCTTGAGCGAGTTTCAGGCGTAATTCGTGAACCTGATTATCAGGCACCATAATCGCCGCGCCATTTTGAGACAAGCGATAAGGTACATTCATCTGTGTTAACTGTGTGACAATTTCGCCACCGTCTTTATCACTAAGATTACTATAAAGCACTTTATATTCAGGGCTTTGTAACCATAAAAAAGCAGCAACAAAAATGGCAATTGCCGCCGATCCCGCAATAATTAACGGGATTTTCGGATCGGCTTTTAACCGGTTAATAATGGCGTTAAAACCTTTTTTCTGGTTCACAACGTCGGTTTTTTCGGCATTCATAGACAATCCTTGCCTTGTAGTTCGGGATGAATACTAAAAGCGTGGCGTAACAAAACAGACTCCCCTTACGCAAATAAATAAACCTACTCTCAGGTGTCTCATTATTGGCCTTTTGCGTTTCATTTAATGGCGTAATTAGCCTTTAACTTTTGCGTTAATTACTCGCTTTGGAATGAAGCCCCTGTGTTAGGGTATTACTCAGTAAGCGTGTTGGTTCACTTCCTTACTATGACATTGATTCAGTAATTGAATTAGATGATTAACGCAGAGGTTTATATGTCAATTCCAGCTATTGAAAGTGTTCTGGATAAAATGCAAATCCAGAGTTTACAAGCATCCAATATTGCTAAACCCCAGCCAGTACAGGCGGGATTCGCCAGTCAGCTTGTTCAAGCTGTAGGTAAAATTAATGAAACTCGAGTTAATGCGGCCAACAAAGTACAAGCGTTTACCTTAGGAACTCCTGGCGTTGAATTAAACGACGTTATGGTTGATATGCAAAAATCCAGCATTTCATTACAAATGGGTGTGCAGGTTCGTAATAAACTGGTCGCGGCATATCAAGAAATTATGTCTATGCAGGTTTAGTATTGAACCATTTGATATTAATGATTTTATTTTTTATTAATATTAAGTGGGCACATAGGGGACATTGGCTCAGTTTCATTTATTGTTATGATACAATTTATTGATTATTATTAAATATGCAATAAACCATCCTATTTGCGCTATTTTTGAAAATGGGTGTCCCATTTTGTGTTTTGTATGTAGAAGCAGAATTACGGATTAATTGATGCCATTTGGGGTAGGATTTGTTACATCTAAATATTATTTAAATATAAATAATATTATATTATCGTATATTACACCCTACGCTTCTCAATAAAACAAAATAAAATAAAAACACTTTATTAATACAATTATATTAATAACTATATTATAAATAAAAATATAGTTATTAAGCTCTATTTTTTATTTTGCGGTAAAAGCCGAGAATTTAATTTTCCTGGATTGTTAATGGTGTCTAAATATTTTAATATAGCAGAGTGTTTGCAGCACACCATGCCGAGATTAAAAGAGATATATATATGCAGCCAATTCATAAATCAGAAGAATTATTAAATTTGCTTCAAGATCAAATAGTACGTGAAAACGTATGTACTGATTTTGAATTTATACAGTTTATTAGAGAAATAAATAAATATAGTACAGGGTTAGAAAAAAACTATCTTAAAGCGTTAGCTTATAGTTTATATAATAAAATAGAACAAGCTATTGATTTTTTCGAATTATCTCTTCAGTTTAATAATGTTGATTATGCTAGAAACTATTTGGCAGTTATAAATCAGCGTTCATCGAATAAAAAATATTTAAAACTTTTATATCGTTTTGCTGACGAGTATGAATCAGTAAGTTTTACTCTATTAGCTTATCAAACAAGTATTTACATAGCTAATTTAAAACTGGCTGAACATTATTTAAATAAAATATGCAAATTGTCTAATAAAGAAAAGGCAGATAAATATAAAAATAATTTTGAAAGAACCAAGTCAGCATTATTAAAATATTGCTTCTTATCTGGATTAAATGAAGATGAATTAATGAAATTGGTTAGCATGGCTATTTCAATTCTTGATAATCATCAAGTTAAAATTGTGGGGGTTAATTATACCAATGCTTCTGTGCATAATGAAGAATCTAATATATTTATTATGACAGCAGAATGCGATGATGCAGATATATTATCTGAAATGAATTTACAGTTAGCATATGAGTTAGCCGAGCATAAAGAATTTTTAGGTAAAAACTTTAGTATATTTATTAATGGTGTTGATGATGTATCCAAATTAAAGGAAGGTTTAACGTGTCTGTAACTTATGTTGATATACTTTCTTTTGCTAAAGACTGTATAAATAGAGATGATGAAGTGGGTTATAGAAATGCAATATCTAGGGCTTATTATGCAGCATACCATTGTGTATACCCATTAATAAGATATGGGCCGAAAGGTAGTCATCAAGGTTTGATTAATTATCTTCTACAAGCAGATTCAGCGAAAAAAGAATCGTGCAACAAAAAGGCATTGCTTGCTCTGGCTTATGCTATGCAAAATTTAAAAGGAATGCGTGTAATTGCTGATTATAGTTTAAATAATGAAAATATGAATAAGGTTAATGCGAGTTCAAGTATTATTACGAGTGAAAAATTGATAAATAAAATCAAAGAAATAAAATAAAATTTATTAATAACTTATAATCGTTACATGTTAAAATTATTATTTTTATAGTGAAACTTAACGTAGATAGCTATTGCTATATTTATAATACTTCTTGTTTTAGTGTTTTTATTATGCGTCATTTTTGGCTGTTCCCTGATGAAATCTTAATTGCCAATGATGTTCTTTATTTTTTATCCATATTGAAGAACGATAAGTGATTTTTATTTTCTTCTTGTTTTCTAATTGATAACTGATATAAGTTAATAGCACTGTATCATTATTTAAATATGAACAGTGATAATTTTCAGAATAAATATTTATTCTACAGTTTTCTAATGTTAGGCTATTTATGGTTTCCATTTTATTTACACTTACACCAGAGCGACAAATTTCAATAAAGTCGTCATGTAAAAGATTAACCAAGATATCTGTATTTTTTCGATTAGTTTCTGAGTGAAGTGTTTTTTCTTTTTCTATTAATTTATCAAAAAGTATTTTCATTTTTTTATTTTCTCTTTTTTATTATTTGCTTATTACTATTTTATTTTACTTTTTTGCCTATTTATACAGTGTGTTGTGTGAAGTTAAAACTCAATCCTGACAAAATAGAATTGACTCAGATTACATTTTGATCTTGTATATTGGTACCTCAATTTTTTCTATCGATAGACTAAACTAATGGGATTACTTGTTAAAGCGTTAATTGGTGCATTCGTGGTTGTGCTTATTGCGGTTTTATCCAAAACTCGCAATTACTATATTGCCGGGCTTGTTCCGCTTTTTCCTACTTTTGCACTTATTGCTCACTATATTGTCGGATCAGAACGTTCAATAGAAGCTTTACGTACAACAATTATTTTTAGCATGTGGGCAGTTGTGCCTTATATGGTGTATTTAGTTTCGCTCTATTTTATGCTTAATTATGTCAAATTATTTACTGCACTAAGTGCCGCAGTTTTATGTTGGGTGATTGCTGCATGGATACTAATTTTGCTTTGGAATAGAGTTCATGGTTTATAGTAGATTATCACCTATAAAATCGATTGATTTTACTAATAAATATTGAGCTAATCATCCTATTGAAATGATGATAGGACAAGAAAGGGCTATTAGTGATATTTTCTTTGCCTGCACCAATAACATTTCGTCGTATAACGAAGTATCGATTTTATTTTTAACTATCCTTATTTTCATTCAGAAAAATAAGGAAAAAAAATGTCAAAATGTCCTTTAAACACCTCTTCATTAAATAAATTAAAAAAATACTTAAATCATAATAATTATCGGGTACGACCTGAAGAGACTCCTGTACCTAAAATTATCCAACATAGCTTCTTAGGTGATATATTTTCAAAGCTAATCAGAATGCGAGATGATGAAAAGAGAGTGCCAGTAAAGCAAGCACTAACTCAAGCTTTAAATAGTTATACTTATGACGCTATTTTTAACATAACACAAAATGTAGCTAAACAAAATTTGCCGAAAACAATAACTGCTGAGGGATTAAACACTTTTTTAGCAACATTGCCTGTTTATGTATTAGGAACATTATTAGGTTATAAACCAGAGCAATGGCAACAACTCGCTTATGATGCTCACCATTTTTCTTGTACAGTTCTTTCTTTACATATTAAACCCTATGAAATATCGGCTCAAATAGAAAGTGCTGAACGTCTTTACTCTCAGATTGAACAGCAAAATGGTGAACTTTTTGTACTGTTTTCTCAATACGCACAGCAACATAAAATTGTAGATAAATCATTACTTATAAGTAATTTAATGGGACTATTTTTTCAAATTAGCGATAGCACCACTGCACTTATTGGATTAACACTAATTGAAACTCAAAAAGGAACTGAGCAAACTATTTCATCTTTGATTGAAAAAGTATTGAATGAAATAGTTCCGATAAAACAGACTAAACGTTTTAAGTCTCAAAATAACTCAGTAGATGAAATAGCAATACCTTTGTTAACACGTGACGGTGCTTTACCCTTCGGTTATGGCAAGCATCGCTGCCCTGGTGAACATATTGCTAGAGCGATGGGATGTAGTGCTGTTAAGTTTATTTTGCAACAAAAATACAATAAAGATTATTTTACACACTATAGATGGAAAACATCGACTAATGCACAAATTCTATTATTTTACTTAAAACAGGAATTATCATCATGATCGCGGTTATTTTTGAATTAAAAACGAATGAAGAACAACAGCAAAATTATTTAACCTTAGCTCAAGATTTAAAAAAAATATTAGTTAATATAGATGGTTTTATTTCAATTGAACGTTTTCAAAGTTTAAGTGATAACGATAAATTACTTTCACTCTCATTTTGGCAAAGTGAAAATGCGATTATGCAATGGCGTAATACTGAATTACATCGTATGGCTCAAGCCAGAGGGCGGCATTCTATTTTACAGCATTATCGCTTACGTGTTGCTAGCGTTATTCGGGATTATGGATTTAATGAAAGAGAACATGCGCCTCAAGATAGTGTGTTATATCATCAATCATCAGAAAATGAGGAAAATAATAATTTATTCTAGATTCGTATTAGCGGGAAGTTATTAAATAAAGTTATTAAATAAAAACAGTAAAAATAAAAGAAGAACAATCTATGAACAAAAGACTACAGAAAAAAATTATTCAAGTTTGTGACGATAAAATAGCGACAAAAGGTGAAAATGTCGGATTATCATTTTATGCCTTTTTTGCTAATAAAAATGACAAACCAGAATTACTGATGGAAGCAGCAAATTGGTGGATAATGACGCATAAATTAGATCACTTTGAAAAAGCGGTTAAGATAAAAGCACTTATTCAGTCTGAAATGTGTTAGAGCTACCATTATTGCTTTTTACTATTTAAAAAATTTTATTAAACCGAAGATAGTTGATTATTGTCACATTAAAGAGGGAAATAAACCGTTATGGTAATTCTATGATTAATAACGTAAACGGTGATGATATGGAATATTGGTTTATTGCGTATAAAGTGCGTTCCAGAAATGGTGATACCTACGCCGGACATAAAATAGTAGAAACTGAGAGTGGCATTTCACCTCATATTGCGTTAGAAAAAGCATGTCAGGAAGTGGCTGACGGAGCTCAAGCTGATATTCCTGCAGTACGTGTAGTTGCTTTTAATCGTCTCTAATAATTATCCTAATAAAAAGATCCCACTTTAGTGGGATTTTTTTTTATTAAATCGTAACACCAATAACTCCCAATAAAATAAACAAGTGAATTTATTTAGCTAAATAAAATTAGTTAAGAAGGTTTAAATAAAAAATTGATTTTATTGTGTTTTTTATTTATTGATCAATTAAATGAAATTTGATTTTGTGATCTGAGCTGTGTTAATTCATTTTTTGCAATTGAATAAAAAAAGGTGAAAGGCTAATGTTTGTCTGGGCTAAGGAATAGCTCAAACATGGAAATAAAAATCAGAATAGTGATTTTTTAGTGATAATTAAAAGGATATTAAATTATGACAGTATTAACCGTTTATTTATGTGGTACAGGCTCAAATTCATTTGATAGCAATAATCCTACCTTTTGGCATGGCGAATTAGTGGCTACATTAGCACAAAATAATCAAGATCGTGAGTTTGCACAATGGTTTATTGTGGATGGCCCAGGAAGTGGCAATCTACAAGAAGATGACTTATGGATTGAAAACCCTAATTATTCTGATCTGAAAGGCTCTTTATTTGGTAATGGTTGGGAAGAAAATGTTCAACACGCACTTTGTTTGATGAAAGGGAATTTCGACTGGCAACGTGAGAAATTAACAGAAGAACAATATAACCAGCTAAAAAAAGCCGGTATTCCTATTGAAGATGTTAAAGTCACCGGTTCTTTTTTGTGGCGTAAATATGATTATGGCGACCGCCATATAACTCAGCAGCAACTTCAACAACAAATTATCCGTACTTTTCGTAAAGATGGCATCATTCCTACTCAAGTAAACTTAGTTGGCTGGAGTCGTGGGGGTATTACCTGCCATATGTTGGCAAATGCGATGCTGACAGATCCACAATTAAAAGATATTCCAGTGAATATCTTTGCTATAGACCCAGTACCTGGCCCATTAAATTTCCAACCTGAAAAAGTAACTTTGGGTAAAAATGTTAAAGAATATGTCGGATTTTATGCAAAAGATGAACGCTCTAAAGGCTTTACTTGTGTTATTCCAACAATTGAATCTGAAACTAAAATGCATATTTTCCCTATTTCAGGGCGTCATGCTACGTTAGTGGGCAATGCTTCTTTAGATGGCGCTAATGGTGAAAATGGCTTATATGCTCCAGGTTTATTAGTCCGTCATTTTGCAGAGGTCTGTTTAACGCGTTGGGGATGTGATTTAGCGAATAAGCTTGCATTAACTAATGAACAAATTAAAGAATACCATCTTGATATTCACCATAACCTAGATAAATACACCGCAATGCGCCGTAAAACCTATTCTATTTATGAAAGTACAGGTAAAGACGAACGCAAAGTTTCATTAGGTAAACAGGGTAAAGCCTTCTCTGAAATTGTAGGGGCTCAATTCACACCGTTTAATGGATTAACTGCAGATTACTTATCAGATAATCATCTTTATGATGTAATTAAATAATAGATAAAAATATTTTTAATTATGTGTAAATAAACTTAATTAAAACCATCGCCTGCTATTTTATTTAGTAGGCGATTTTGTATAAGGGAATTCAGTATAAAAATAAGTGATAAATTTAATGATAAATTGAAAATCACACTATTTATCACATTATTAGACTATGAAAATGGTTATCAATTTACTATATTGAGTAACGAGAGCTAACAGGATCTTATTGGACATAGGCTTATTGTAGGAGAATACTATGCCTGAATTTACTGTTAGAGTTGAGCTTTCTGATACTGAAAATGCAGATTATGCATTGTTAACTCAAAGAATGCTTAAAGAAGGGTTTAAAAAAGAGATTTATGGACTGAAAGGTAAATATATTCTGCCACTGGCTGAATTTAATTATCAAACTGAAACGCAAAATCATAGAGAAGTGATAGAGCTTGCTTTTTCTATTGCTGAAAAAATTGCATTAAATCCAGCAATTTTAGTGACTGAAGTAAAAAATAGAGCCTGGAAAGGACTTGAGCGGATTTAAAAATAATTAGGTGTTATATTTGTGATAAGTTACTAGAAACTGAGATAATCTTGATATAAAAAGGCTCGTGGGGAGTCTGTTATTACGTTGCTGTATCACTTCAAATGGTTAAACCAATAGCTAATCCAATAAATGTTAATGCAATGCGTTTAAATCTGTTATAAACAGCTAATAAATGCTGGCATTACTATGCTGTTTTACTTTTTTTATTATACCAAGCAGGGAATAAAGAACTTATGAATTGGGTTTTAAAAACATTTTCACAGCTAACTTCAGATGAACTGTATGCTATTTTAGCCTTAAGAAATCAGGTTTTTATTTGTGAACAGCAATGTGCTTATCAAGATTTGGATGGTATTGATCAACAATCATTACATCTATTTGCTAATGATAAAATAACTTCACAGTTAATCGCTTATGCGCGTTTATTGCCTCAAGGTATGGTATTTCCACAGGCATCAATAGGGCGGGTGATTGTTGCTAAAGAGTATCGTGGTGGTGGCGTTGCTCATCTATTATTAAAAGAAGCCATTTCAGCATCTTTTAAACAGTTTAAAACCAATAGTGTAAAAATAATGGCTCAAACTTATTTAGTCGATTTTTATCAATCTCATGGTTTTGTTATCGACTCAGAAAGTTATCTTGAAGATAATATTCCTCATATCGATATGGTATTCATGCAGTCTAATAAATAAAATAACTTACAGATAAACCAGAAAAGAGTACGTTACCGATAACAAATTTAGCTGAATAAAAGCCTCTAATTGCTTAGATAAAAAGACGCCATTAGCTAGTAAACCGGCTTTTGGCGCAGAGGAACGTTATTTGAGATTAAGGTCAGGATAATAACTATGCTCTGTAAACTGACCATAGCTATTTTGTACCCTCTGCTCTTGTTCAGTCTGTCTAATTAACACACCGAGCTCATCTAACCTTGCCCGTAATAAATTTCGCGTCTCATTTTCGTTTTCTAAGATTTTCTTTAATATATCAGTGAGTCGTTGTTGTAAACGTAGTTCACCATCTGCGGGTTTTATCATCTTAGTGATAGCTTCCACATTTTTTAGGTAGTCCATTTCCATTTCAATCAGCTTATCCCACTGATGATCCTTCGCAAGCGATAACATCTGCTCACTTAATTTCAGGACATGCTCGTAAGCCGCCATAATATCCATATTCTTGTCCACTCTAATTTAATAAGAATTAATCTGCGTGCCGATTTGTTGCCAAGCATCAGAGAGTTCTGTTAAGAGCTTGATGACTTCATGAATTTTTTCGGGATTATTTTTTAAGTTAGCATCTAGCAACTGACTAACCATATAGTCATAAAGAAGCTCCAGATTTTCTGCAAGCTCACCGCCTTTTTCCTTATCCAGGCCTTGTTTTAATCCGTTGCCAATAATATTAATGGCTTTAGAAATATTTTCGCCTTTAGCGGCAATATTTCCTTGTTCCATTAATATTAAAGCACGGCGAAGGGCGCTAAGCGCCCCATTAAATAGGATCTGGATCAGCTGGTAAGGAGAAGCGTTTAAAATCTCGCTTTCAACGTCGATTTGAGCATACATTTTACTGGCTGATTGTTGATACATAATGTCCTACTTTAAAAAAATTAACCTAATAAACGACCAATAGAAGCACTTGAGTTAGTCATGGAGTTAACCATTTTATCAAGTTGCTGGAATTGGTTTTTATAACGTTCCATGGTGGCCGCGATATTGCGCTCAGTATTTTTAATTTGTTTATCTAACGTTTTTTTCCGTTTTTTTACACCATCAGTGGCAATATCTAGGGTGCCATCTGTAGATTGCAGTGTTTTCTTCAGGAAATTATAAGTTTGAGTACCAAAGCCGGTCTCTTTACCATCACCCATAAAAAACTCTTTTACGTTAGCCGGTTTCTCTTTTAACGCATCATCGAGTTTTTTATTATCAATCTCTAAAGTGCCATCAACTTTGAATTTAATACCCATTTTATTCAGGGTATCCATATCTGATGTTGATTGAGAGCGAGTAATAAAGCTTTTTAGCTCAGACATAATCATACGGCTGGTGCTATCACCTAATAAAACACCGTTATCTTTAGCTGAATCTTCACCTTTTTCAACTTGGGTATATTTGGTGAGATCTTTATAAGTTTTGCTTAGCTCGTTATAAGCTTCAGTCCAGGCTTTTATTGCCTTTTTCATCGGCTCAATATCACGAGCGACGCTGACAATTTCAGGCTTATCTACGTTGTCTTTATTGTTGTCAGTGGTTTTTTTCAGATTTAAGACGATACCTTCAGGGGCATCTTTAATCTCATTGGTCTGACGTTCAATATCGATACCATTAATCGTTAGCTTTGCATTATTTGCAGCAACGATTTGTTTCATACCTTGTGTATGTTTAGCGCCGTCAGGATCGGGTGAATTAGATAAAAATCTATTTAATTCATCATCACCTTCAACTTTAATGGTCATCATTGAGTCTGTTCCCTCTTTACGAGAGGTCAAAATCAAGTGGTTAACACCATCTTCAGCTTTAACAATAGAGGCAGAAACATTCCCTTCTTTTTTATTGATTGCATCACGCAATTCAATCATTGAAGTTTGTTTATCTGTTAATTCAATACGTAATGGTTCTTTTTCACCAGGTTGAGTAATAACTACAGTACGGGTATTACCTTCACCTAATGTTTTGCCTATAGGACTTTTAACATTATTGACTGGAATCGATTTTAATGTTTGCGCATGAGCAAGTTCTTTCACAGATACAGTGTAGTTACCAATACTGGCTTTACCGTCTGTTGTTACTTTAAATGCGTCAAACTCATCTTCAACTTTCGTTGCCGTAATTTTGTCGAATTTTTTTAAATCTTCTGAAGCTTTTTGTAATTTATCAAGTTGTCCGCGAATTTTACCGTAAGCAGTAATTTGCGCTTCGTAGCTTTTCATCTGTTTATCAAGGGGTTCGAGACGTTTATTTTCCGCCGCCTCTAATTGTGCCAATGTTTGGCTTAGAGGCATCCCTGAGCCCACGCCTAGTGAAGCAATACCAGCCATACTGGTCTCCTTTCTGTGTTCGTAAAATAATCCTCAAAAAACGTTATCGGTAGAATCGGCGAAAAGTTTACGTCTATTTGGTTTTTTTGATGAGTTAAACAGGCTGCCATATAGAAGCCATTTATTGCTATTGGTAACCAAAGCGCAATTTGGGGAGAAGTAAAACCACATTAGGTGAAAAGTGATAAAAATTTAATAAAAAAATAATAAATTAATTTCGTTATTTATCATTGGCTTGATATCAATTCTATAAAAAATCGCAGAAATTTTTGTAGGAAAAGTTAAAGGTTATATTTAGGGTGCCGATAAACTTGTTGCCGGTGATTGACACCGAAAATGAATAGGCAAACTTTTATTTTATCGACTTGATTTTAAAGGAATCTAGCTATGGCACAAGTCATTAATACCAACTATCTATCTCTGGTAACTCAAAACAACCTGAATAAATCTCAGGGAGCTTTAGGAAGTGCAATCGAGCGTCTGTCTTCTGGTCTACGTATCAACAGCGCTAAAGACGATGCAGCAGGTCAAGCGATTGCTAACCGTTTCACTTCAAACGTAAATGGTTTAACTCAAGCAGCACGTAATGCGAACGATGGTATCTCTATCGCTCAAACTACTGAAGGTGCACTGAACGAAATCAACAACAACTTACAACGTATCCGTGAGTTAACAGTTCAAGCTAAAAACGGTTCTAACTCAGAATCAGATATCAAATCAATTCAAGAAGAAGTTGGTGAGCGTTTAAAAGAAATCGACCGTATTTCTGAACAAACTCAATTCAACGGCGTTAAAGTACTGAGCGGCGAAAAAGAAAAAATGACCGTTCACGTTGGTACTAACGACAAAGAAAAAATTGAATTTGACCTGAAAAAAGTTGACAGCAAAACACTGAAAGTTGACGAATTAGAAGTTGGCGCAGAAGCATTCGGTGGTGTTAAAGCTGCTGATTTAACTGGTAAAACAGTTGATAAATTAGCTCCTGCTGATGCTGACGGTAAAGTTGCTACAACTTTAGGTAAAGTTGACGTAAACTACGGCGGTAAAGCTCAAAACGTTGATGTTAAAACTGCAAGTGTTGATAAAAATGGCCAACATTATATCACTGCTGAAGTTGAAGAAGCTGATGGTTCTAAGAAAGATGTAACGTTTAAAGCGGATATGAAGGTTACTAATCCTGCATTAGCTACTGGTGATAAAACAATCAAATTCACCGCGGGTAGTGATGTTAAAGTTGCAACTGCTGATGACGTAACTAAAGCAGAAGCTAAAGCTGAAGCTCAACTGAAAACTTTAGATGATGCAATCAACACTGTTGACGGTATGCGTTCTTCTTTAGGTGCGATTCAAAACCGTTTTGAATCAACTATCAACAACCTGAACAACACTGTTAACAACTTATCTGCTGCACGTAGTCGTATCTTAGATGCTGACTATGCAACAGAAGTTTCTAACATGAGCCGTGGTCAAATCTTGCAACAAGCAGGTACTTCAGTACTTGCTCAAGCAAACCAAGTACCACAAACAGTTCTGTCTCTGTTACGTTAATTCGTACTCTGACACAAAAGATACCTTTCTATATGCAAAAGGTCCTCGTAAGAGGACCTTTTTATATTAAGTATCATTAAACTATCTTTTCTTACCTTTTAAACTTTTTAATTTCATTAAATATTAATAGATTGAGATTGATTATTTATTTTATGATGCCTCAAGCATTAAATTTTATTGAATTGAGTATAATAGTAAATTATGACTATTATTAAATATCAATTAATTAAGAGATTAGTTGCTTCATTTTTTGGTCCTATCTATCGAGTGTGACGAGATTGTGACGAACTCACTATATTTACTTAAATGCTCTCCACTTAAATGGGCGTACCTTTTAACCATTTCTAATGTCTCCCATCCACCCATTTCTTTAAGTATCATTAATGGGGTTCCATTTTGCACATGCCAACTTGCCCATGTATGCCTCAGATCATGAAACCTAAAATCAACTAATCTAGTTAACTTTATTGCTCGAGCAAAATCCTCTAAGCCAATTGAATTTTTTTCTTTCCTGTTCTAGTAAATATGTAATCGAATTTCCGTGGCATATTTTTTAGAATATTTACTGCCTCTTCATTAAGCGGGAGAGGTCGACCACGTTTCGACTTAGCATTTTCAGCAGTAATAATAGCTACACCTTTGTCTAAGTCTACATTGCGCCACGTTAATGAAAGCAATTCTCCTTGTCTGGCTCCAGTCAGTAAGGCTAAGCTAACAAGGTCTTTCATCCACTTAAGCTTCAGGTTATTAATTAACTCAATAGCTTGCTCTTTTTCAAGCCACCTAACTCTAACCGTAGGTTCCCTCATTCTTGGAATATATAATTGTTCTTTAACCCACCCCATTTTATGAGCAAGTGAAAAAGCTCGCATAATGAAAGCTCTATATCTATTTTTAGATGCATTAGATAGCTTTCTCTTTCTCGCTGTACTATAAATAGGTAAAGAGTTAGCTATTTCTTCCCTTGTGATTGTTGATATTTTTCTTCCTTTAAAAATACCTAAGAAATATTTAGCTTGGGTCTGTTTATTTGAAAAACTTCTCTGCCCTTCGGCATCTTTTAAAGCAAGAATAATAATTTCATCAAAGATCTTATCTGGATGCTTATCCAATTTATCTAATTGCCATAAGTCATATTTCAACTTGTCATGATATTCTTGTGCTTTTATTTTGTCCGAGGTGTCAGCAGATTGTCTAATTCTTCCTCCATTTGGAGATGTGATATCAATCCAGTATTTTTTACCTCTTTTGTAGATCGGCATTTTGAAATTCTCCTACCACCGACTACACTTAGCCGGTAAATATTATTGTCATTAAACTGTGCTAGCTCAAATTTTTTCAGACTTCCGCGGTTTGCTCTCCATGATCCACCTACTCGAAACATAAAAAAATTAGTAGGATTTCGATATATAGTGTGACGAGAAAGCTTTAATTTCCTTGCGTATTCTTTCAGTGTGAAATAGCTGTCATCATCCATTGATCTCTCCCTTACATAACTCATAAAAACGCTGTAGGAACGTTGACTTTGCTTGTGGTGGCGTTAATGGATTAACAACAAAATCACTTGCTGGAATACCTTCAAGCATTAACCAATTACCACCAACATCGATTTCTAAATCACGTTTTTCAGTTGCTAGCATCATTAGATCTGCAAAATGAACTTCATTAGACATAGTTTCTGGCAAGCTATATTTTTTGCGGATCATCTTTTCTACACGTAATTCAATTAATTTATATTCAGGTAATAGTTTTTTAAGCGGCGACGGCAGGTCTTTTATATAAGCCTCGCTTGCATCGTGAAGCAGGGCTTCTAGTGCGAATTCAGGTGCAACTAAATAACTCGCATATACAGAGTGCTGAGCAACAGAATAAAAATTATCAAGCTGCCCATTAAAACGACATTCATTAGCTAATCCACTTGCAATATCTTGAATATCAATATCCTCGATCCGTACATCGAGGTAATTGAAGTGCTTATTTGTTGCTGTTGCAATATAAGTCATTATTCTCTCCACACAATTCTATAAATGCCACCAGAGCAGTGGCATTTGTACTATTAATTACGCTAAAAATTTGCCAATGAATGTTTCGATATCGCTTTCATCAAATTCATCACAAAGCAGATTTCTAAACTCTTGAGCAATCTGCTCTTCAAGGTTTTCAAGTTGAACAATGCGGAGCACTAAAATAGGAGTATCACCACCAGTGAGTATGCTGTAACGCAATTTAATGCTACGCTCTTTTAATTCATCATACGGAGTGCAGGTAAACTGAAATGCAGTAGGCATGACATCCTTACTTCTCGCCTCAACATTTTCTAATACTGAACGCTTAGCACTAAAATCGTTATCTTCATGTTCAGCAGAGCGTGTTGATTCAATCGTAATACGGCGAACAGCAGAAATAGCTTGTTTGATATCTAGAACATTACCGTCAGCATCGAACGCCATTAAATAATCGCGCCAATCTTCTAACCACTCAGCTAATTCTTTTTGACGATGTTTAACACCATCAATTTTTAATAGTGCAGCGAATGGAGCTGTTTGTTTTAATTTAATAACAGCCGTGTTATCAGCATGACCTGGTTCACCAATTGTGCCGATATTAAAAATCGTTTTGGCACTCATTTCATCGGCATCAATAAAGCAGCTAACACCTTCTTCAATTGCATTTTTGATTGAGTATTTAACATAGTCACTGATACTGGTTGTTTTCATTTCACCACGGAAACGGAAGCGACCTTCCTGTAAATTTTCCAAACTACTCACTTTAAATTCATTTGGAAGAACAATAGCTGGGCAAAGAGACCTTTCTATTGCATCGAGACTTAATGAAGCCACCGTCATATCTTGAATTTGCGAAATAGCGTTACCGTCTAATTGAGACATGAATAAACTCCTACTTATTTAAAAGTATTAAATTAAATGGATAGGTTTAATTAAAAATTAGGAAACTAATTAACGGATTTTAATTTTCCGTCGGGCTGACCTTGTAAAGAAAACAATTGACCTTGGTCCTCTTGCATAATGGTCAACTTGCCGCCTTTGCCTACATACATTGGCGTTTTGGTGGTGTCCTCCTCAGCCCGTTTCCCTCTAGGTGTTGGTGCAGAGAATTTAAGTTTATGAGTTATTTCAACTCGTTTTTCTTCCATTGAATTACTAAGACGAGCAATATCTAATTCAATAGTGACCTTGCCTTTTCCACCATTATTCAAAACGCCTAAAGCCACATCATTTAAAACAGCAGAGACTTTATTTTCAAAAACGCCAGCGTCTAATTCTGAAAGAAAGTCGGGGACATTTGTCTTACGATCTTCTTGGCTCATTTCTATAACCTCACTTTATCACTTCACACAATAAGAAAGGGCACTAGCTACAGTGGATACCTGATATGGACTGTCATGGATGAATGCCAGTACCCTTACTTATTGTTAGATTTGATAAAAATGGCTGACTGAGCAGAACATTATCACCACTCCCCTAGTGTTGGTTTAAGACTCAGCCAGCCATTGTTTCTCTTCACACGTAAAAATCATTTACTTTGTATCTGAATAGCACTTTTATTTGTGTACTCAGTTATTTCAGCTTTAATATTTTCTAATTGAGCCACCAGCACATCACGTCTTACATACAATTCAGATAAGTGGTCAATATCCTGCAATTTTTCTCTCATCCATTTAACAGCATCGGTACTCGTTAAATTATTTGGAAGTAAGATTATTGGTTCGGTTGTCATAAGTATTCTCAATAACTATTTAGTATAGATATTAGTAAACTTACATTTTAAGTCAAGAAAAAAATATAAGTTACCTTACATTTCTTTCTTTTTTTGTGAAGGGGGGGATTAGTCTAGATTTATAATAACTTGCTTAACTTTACCTGCTATAACGCAGTCACCATTTATCTGAATAGGGTTAAATTGAGGGTTTAAAGGGGCTAAGTATTTGTTTGGCCCATCAATAATAAGTTTTTTGATAGTGGCTTCATCGCTACCTTTTTGCTGTGCTATGACTATTTTTCCATTTATATCATCGAGATATCCATAATCAGGCTCAACTATAACCACAGCACCCTCAGGGATGCTTAACTCTCCATTGTAGGTAGTCATAGACTGCCCCTTAACTATTAAAGCAAATGCTTTATCTGACAGTTTTAAATTAGTATCAATGTATTTGTAATTACCAGGATCTGACTCGCAATACGTCTCAGTCCATTCTCCAGCCTGCACCCAACTAATGATTGGTATGGGTTTATAAATAGACGTTTTTATTTCAATATCATCCTCAGGAAGCCCTACTCCAAACATTAACCATTTTGGATTGCAGCTCAAAACAGATGATAGCTTTAATAAGCTTTCTGCAGATAAACCTGTGTTGTCACTTTCCCATTGAGTAACCGCTGATGCTGAGATTCCAACTCGTTCAGCTATATCTTTTTGGGTCATTTTCAACTGTCGTCTACGTTGCTTTATTCTCTCTCCTACTGTTTCCATAAATAGCCTCAAATTCACGTATAACACGTAAGTAATCTTACATTTTATTGACATTAGTATCCTGCTACATTAAATTGTAAGCATGCTTACTTTATGGGGAGTGTAATGCTTAAAAATTTAGTTTTAGAACATTTTGGGGGAACAGTAAAAACGGCTATTGCGCTTGGTGTATCTCATAGTGCTGTTTGCCAGTGGTCGATTATTGTTCCTGAAAAACAAGCTTTAAAAATAGAACGGTTAACTAAGGGATTCCTTAAATACAACCCCGAACTTTATTCAAACAATAACAAAACCGTTTAAAGCAGTTAACTACAAGAATTTATCAATGGTGGTAGGAAATGAGTAACCAATCAATAAAACAAGTAGTGAAAGAAATGTGTGAGGCGATAGCTGGTGGACGCGAGGCAATGGCTGGAGCACTTGGTCTGTCTTTAACTTCATTCAATAACAAACTTTACGAAAAAAACGGGTGTCGTTCTTTTGATCTGAACGAATTATTAGCGATGCAGGATATCTCTAAGACCGTTTTATTTGCTGAATTTGTCGCTCATGAATCGAACCGTCTACTCATTGACAAAATTAGTCCTGCAGAGTTGGACGAAACTGAATTGTTTGTACTGCGTAGCAATGTTGACGAAATGCAGGGGCGTTTAGCGTTAATCATGAAAGACAGTTTGGCTGATGGCGTTATTGACGATGATGAAGAGCAAAAAATAAAAATGATGTTGGATGGATTAATTTCGCAGATCCGCACATTTATGAATGCGTTTGTTTCGTTACATCAAAAGAGAAATTAAAGATGGCTATATCCAGAAAGGGTGAAGCCAACGATGTACGGTCGCTGGCTTCGGTTTGCAAATTTCAATTGTGTGAAGAGAAATTAGCATGAGTAGATTAACAAACTTGACACACCGTACGCAAGTACGAGTTTCGATACGGGGTGGTCGTTTTGTCTATGAAATTAAAGTACCAGAAGGCTATGAAGAAACCAACTACCCGTTTATGCGTTGGTTGGTAGATGATTTCAATTCAAATCATGGTGTAAGAACGGGCAATGAGCAATGAAAATCCAAACCAACTTGATCGCTACTACAAAAATCACAGGGGTATCGTTGTTCATGTTGTTCGTTATGACAGAGAAAAACAGCGTGTCATTTTTATGCTGGATGGTTGTGATGATCCGCAATGTGAGCCTTTGCAACGATTCAAAGAGAAATACACCAGAGTTAAATAAGGCGGCGCTATGACGACTATTTTTGATGTTGTACAGGCCATGTCGGGACAGAAAAACGTCATTGTTATTCCTGTTCCCTATTTAGACTTTTTCAAGGGTGATCAGCAAGCTCATGCTTTGTCTGCAATTTTAAACCAACTTGTCTTTTGGTCTGGTGTTTCCTCAAGTGCTGACGATGGCTGGTTCTATAAAAGCCACGAAGAACTGGCAGAAGAAATTCACGGGCTTTCTGGTGAAGAGCAAGCTCGACGCCTCGTTGATAAATTACGTAAGAAGTATTTCCCTGGTGTGATTGAAACTAAGACAAAAAAGGTCAATGGAACACCCGTTACTCACTACAAGATAGATGGCAATAAACTTATCTCTATGATTTTTCCGTCTATTTCTGAAACGTCGAAAGTGAGGAATGGAAACGTCGAAAGTGAGGAATCGGAACGTCGAAAATGCGGAATGGAAACCGCAGAAATGCAGAATCATGGAAACGTCGAAAATGCGGAATCCTATCTTTATACAGATCTTAACTCAGATAAAAACTTACAGATCACTAAAAACCCTTCGTCGCAGAATTCTAACGAATCCAGCGACCAGCCGAAAAATGATTTTTTAACTCGTTATCCCGAAGCAGTGATTTACAGCGCTAACTTCCAGAAATGGGGAACTGCAGACGATTTAAAATGTGCAGAATGGTTGTTTGCTCGAAAATGCGAGGTGTTCGTAGATATGGGACTTCAAGCACCTAAAGAGCCTAATTTCACGGAATGGGCTAACGACATTCGCCTGATGAGCACAATTGACGGGCGTTCTCACAAAGAAATTTGCCAACTCTACAAACGCATTACTCAAGACGAGTTCTGGAAAAAGAATATTCAATGCCCCCAAAAACTGAGGGAGCAATGGGATAGCGTAACGCTGCGCCTAGCTGGTGATGAAAAAGTTGCTATTGATACTGTCGAGCGCGATGAAACATTTCTATTAATTTTTCGAACTGGATGGAAACCAAAAAACAGAATTCAAGAGTTGTCAGCGGTTCAAGCCCGCAAGAACGGACTAGGTAGAATGAGTGAGGTTGCTGGGTTATCTGCATGGCGTGGTATCTGGAAACAAGTTGCAGAGCAAGTTGCACAGGAGGCCAGCAATGATTGATTACGCACTGAAATTACACGACTTGAAAAGCCAATCTTCTCATAAATTAAAGGAAGTTGGCGATCAGTGGCGCACCCCTGAAAATCTGTACTGGGGTATCAATTCGCTCTATGGGCCTTTTACGCTAGATCTCTTTACCGATGCACAAAACAGCAAATGCCCTCATTTTTACACCGTTGAGGATAATGCGCTCACTCAAGATTGGTCGGAAAAACTCAAAGAAATCGGCGGTTCAGCTTTTGCTAATCCACCATATTCACGTAGTTCATATCATGAAAAACAAGCTGTTACTGGTGTTAGACATATCATGAATCATGCGTTAGCCATGCGTGAAAAAGGCGGGCGCTATGTTTTCTTGTTGAAAGTGGCCACAAGCGAAACATGGTGGTGTGAAGAGGCCGATCATATTTGTTTTATTCGCGGTCGTGTTGGTTTTGACGTTCCTCAATGGTTTGTTCCTGCGGATGAAACTCAAGTGCCAACAGGGGCATTTTTTGCTGGTGCTATCGTGGTGTTTGATAAAACGTGGAATGGTAACGCCATTGATTACATTCAGCGTAGTGAGCTAGAGCAAATCGGCAAAACATTTATTGAACAGGCAAAGTGGCTTGTATCGAGAGGTGTTGCATGAAAATCACAGAGCAAATTTTAGCGTTATACAAAGTTGGTGAAGTAGTGGATCGCGACATTGTTACTCGTGATTTAGACATTAATTTAGCTGGCGCATCAAGGGCATTAGCTCACCTTTGGAGTTTGGGTGCATTAATCAGGATCAGCGAAGTGCGCCCATTACGTTACAGAGTAACTAAAGAGGCAGAAAGAGTTCATTCAGCAATAACAGAATCACGAAAATCAGGTGAGTCAGTCTACATTGAAAAACTGAATATTCAGAAAACTAAAAAATGTGCTTTGCCAACTATTAAATGGGTAAAACACGCGACATCTAATTTTTCATTAATGGGGAAATTACCAACTGAGCCCTACGATTCGTTAGTTAGAGCAGCACGTAATAATAGGAGCTGATAATGATAACTAAATATATGTTGTTTGTGGCGTTTTGGTTTGTAGTGACATTACTGATTGGTCTATGGGGGACTTATGTCTGAATTAATACTCACACTCCCATTTCCACCAAGTGTTAACTCATATTGGCGAAATATTAAGGGTAGAACGCTGATCAGTGAAAAAGGGCGTAAGTTTCGAACTAATACCATCGCTTCTGTATATGAGCAGCTAAAACGAAAACCTAAAGCAATTAAAGAAAATGTCTCCGTCCTGGTTCGCTTATATCCACCAACAAAACAGCGCAGAGATATTGATAATTTTTTAAAAGCCCCATTTGATGCATTAACACATGCAGGGGTTTGGGAAGATGATCAGCAAGTGAAACACATGGATGTGATGTTAATGGAAGTCGTAAAGGGTGGAAAGTTAGAAATCACTATCCGCTCATTTAATAACGTGATGTACGGTCACGAGTAAAAGTGGAGAGAAATAGCATGAATGGATTAATTGTTATTGATGGTTTTCAGGTTCGTAGAGATGTAGCCGGTCGTTATTGTTTAAATGATTTACATCGAGTGTCGGGTGGTGAAAAACGGCACCAACCGTCAAACTGGAGTTCATTGGCTCAAACAAAAGAGTTAATTGATGAAATTTCGACCGCTCCTGTGATCTCAGGAGCGCCTATTGTTACTGTTGCTGGTGGATATAACCAAGGTACCTATGTCTGCAAAGAATTGGTTTACGCTTATGCAATGTGGATCAGTGCTTCTTTTCATTTAAAAGTGATCCGCACCTTTGATGCTTTAGTGACACAACAGCACCAAGAAAAACTCAGTGATAAGGTTCAAGCCGGTGTGATATTGCTAGAATCTATGTCTAAAAGTTTAAATTTCTCCAACTCATCAAAGTTGGGTGCCTATCAAAAATTACAAACAATGGCTGGATTACCTGAGTTAGCCCCTGTTTATGCGATTGATGCGCCCAGCGGTTCTATGGATGGTTCAAGTCGGCCAACAGTTGCACTATCAACGCTGATCAACAAACACAACTTACCTATTTCAGCACGACAGGCCTACAAACGATTAGCTGATCTTGGCATTGTTGAGCGGTTATCACGTCCAAGCACGAAAACAGCTAACAAAACGAAGGAGTTTTGGTCTGTTACGGCAAGGGGTTGTCAGTTTGGTAAGAATATGACCAGCCCTAATAACCCTCGTGAAACCCAACCGCATTTCTTTGAGAGCAAAACGGATGAGTTGATCCGCATGGTGATGCTGAATAAACAGGTGAGTGTATGAAATTATTATTAACACCTTATATTCAAAAAGAGCTTGGCGTTGTGTTACTTAAACCGGGCGCTGAATTACTCGAGCAATTTAAAAAGCACAACCGCGTAATTATTAGTGATGTACCTAAAAGTTTAGACGTTCTCCCGTCAGGTGTTTTAACGGGTGATGAGCAGCCATTATTGAATAACAAATACATCATACAATTTCTCAATAGTAAAAAAGTGGTTCATGCGATAGATAAGGTTGCCCCAATGGATATGTGGGTAACTCGTAATATTCATTGCTGTCAGATTGACAACGATGAGGATAATTATCATCACCATGAATTAGTAACAACCTTTCATGAGGCGGGGGTGATCCGCACTTGTTGGTACCACGATAATCATATTCGTCATTCATCGGCTGTGTGGGTAGCTGAATTAGCCCATGAAAATCGTATCAATTGGATGATAGACACTATTCGTTTTCGTTTGAGGTTAGATGATAACCACCAGCTAACTATCCCAGACTTTTTCACATTTGCTGTTATGCATGGTGTTGTTGATGAGTTGCACGATGCCATATTGCGGAGAGTGTTGGATTGGCCTGTGGAGCCTAAAGAGCGCAGAGTGCATGGCGGTTTTCCTGAGGCTGACATTATTCCAAGTAACGTAACAGTATTATCTGCAATGAATGAGCGTTTAGATGCGATAAAACCCGTTATAAAAGTCTCTGTCGATCCTGAGCCACCAGCGTCATTTCTTCTTAAACCTAAAATGCAACGTTGGAAAAGCACCAACTGGCTACAATGGGTGAAAACTCAACCGTGTTGCGTGTGTGGGCAACAGGCTGATGATCCGCACCACATCATTGGTCATGGTATGGGAGGTATGGGAATGAAAGCTCACGATTTATTCACTATTCCATTATGTCGCATTCACCATGACGAGCTACACCGTGACCCAAAACAATGGGAAACCACTCACAGCAATCAAATCGAGTTGTTATTTCATTTTTTAAACCGGTCGCTAGGTATCGGTGCATTTATTTAACGTGTGTACGGCACGAGGAGTATTAGGCATGAGAGATATGCAGGAAGTTTTATCGCGTTGGGGAGCATGGGCATCTAATGATAATAGTGGTGTGGATTATTCTCATATAGCTGCAGGGTTTAAAGGTTTAATACCACCATCATCTAGTTCACGCATTGCGTGTAGTGATGACGACGGGTTATTAATTGATGGTGTTATTGCTCATTTAAAACGAATTAGAAAAGAAGATGAATTGGAGTTAATTGTTGCTCATTATATTTATGGGTTATCAAAGCGGAGCATTGCTAAATCGTGGAAAGTGAGTGAAGGGCGCATTAGACAACAACTTCAAGTAGCTGAGGGATTTGTCGAGGGATGTTTGGCTATGTTAAATGTTCCTCTTGAAATGGATGTTGAGGTAATGAAATCACCAAAAATTATCGATTCAAAAAAAGCATTAGTGCGCTACGCAAAAATAGTGCTAATGTGATAAGAGTGAATACGTAGTCACCTAACTTATATTATGAAACCTCGCTCCGGCGGGGTTTTCTTTTTTCATGCGCTCCTAAATTGCTTTATCTCTCACATTTTTTTCTTATTTATCTAAATATTAAATCGCCAAATTGGTCGCGACTAAGAAGGCACCATAACTATGGAGTATTTATTATGTGCAAATAAGCGGTTAAACCGCAATTACTAGGTGATAATGGTTAGGTAATGACTAACCCCTGAGTAGCATGATAGCTAGCCTGTGTAGCGACGGGTTAAGGTTAATATATTAAAAATAGCTCTTAAAGCAGTGTAAAAGCCAAATACACACCAGTTATTAGCGGTCAATAGACGGCAGTTCCCAAGGGCATGGCGTGACCACTACGAAAGTGTGGTTAAATACAACTTGCTGTTTTACCTGTTGATTGCTTGATATGTGATCTAATAGTAAGAATAATTTAACTATTTAACATATTATCTCTTTGTGTACACAACAATAAGAGGTATTTATGTATCATCATTACTATGTTCACACATCTACTGATAATCATGGTGATTATGAAGTTCATCAAGATGGTTGTAACCACATGCCTAACGAGTCAAATCGGCAATATTTAGGTTATTTTACCAGTTGTGCTCAGGCTGTTTCTCAAGCAAAGGCTAATGGATATAGAACCGCTGATGGTTGCTACTGGTGCTGCAGAGAGTGTCACACGTCATAAATAAAAATGTATGAATTAATTAAAGATCGCCTAGGCGGTCTTTTTTATTATCTAAAATAAGGAACGAAATTATGTACGCACTTAAATTAATTACTGAACGTGAAGGACGTAAAGTGGAAGAAGTCCACTGCTTAGGTGAAATGTACCGCTTAGAGTTTTATCCTGAATCAGAAAATAAAGATATCGTGGCGCGGGTTGAACACATAAAGAAAGACGCCATCCCATCATTTGATATTAATAGAACAGATCGCGCTTATATTACGACAGTAACAGGTGATACTGTTCGGGTTATTTCCAGAGGCAGAAAAGCTTGCCAGTAAGGTCATTTCGGTGGCCTTTTTTATTGGAGAAAATATGAAAAATTTATTTATTAATCTATGTATAAATCTATCTGGTAAGACTAAAGAGCAATTAGGCTTAGCTTGGTCATTTCATTATTTCGTTACCCGATCTAAATATAAAGCTTATTGGCGAGCGGTATTTCATTAATTATCGAAAACCTCATGCAGAGATATCGATAATTGCACACTAGGTGGAGTTGTGCCCACCATCTATTTACACATTGCAGACCACAGTATCAATCACACACACTAACCACTTCACACAAGAGCTGTGAGTCTGCTCCCCTTTAACTAAACTCGGACACTCCGTAGGGGGTGTATATGCGCATGGAAAAATTGACCAATGCTACCTACGGAACAGCTGGCTTAACTGCCTTTTTTGCAAGTCTTTCACTTTATGAATGGGGATTTGTAATAGGGATGGGATTCAGCATGCTCCTTGGATTATCAACTTATTTTATGACACAGCGGGAACAGCGGAAACGAACAGCGTTATTTGCTGAATTAGTTCATCGAAATTGTTCTAGTGATCCGCAGGACATAGAAAAGATAGTTGGCGAGATGCTGACTAAAGCTAAAAAGGACATTTAATGAATCTAAAGCAAAAGGTGGCTGCAGTTGCGAGTGCTGGTGCGGTCAGTATTGCGATAACAGTGATCGGTTACTTTGAAGGTGTTCGTTATGAGCCTTATCGTGATGTTGCTGGAATTCTTACGGTTTGTTATGGCCATACTGGAAACGACATCATTCAAGGTAAGACATACACACAACAAGAGTGTGACGAGTTACTGCAGAAAGACTTTATCAGAACGCAACAGCAAGTTGATGTCCTGGTTAAAGTGCCGGTAGATGATAAAACAAAAGCTTCTCTATATTCCTTTGCTTTCAATGTGGGTACCACAGCCTTTGCACGTTCTACATTGCTAAAGAAATTAAACGCAGGTGATCAGTACGGTGCTTGTGAAGAAATGAAACGTTGGGTTTATGCTGGTGGAAAGGTTTGGCGAGGGCTAGTCAGTCGTAGAGATGCGGAGTCAGCACTATGTCATGGAAATCTTTAATCCTCATTCTAATAACCGTTGTTGCAATATTACTAATGGTTTCTTTTTGTGTGTATATCTCAATTGATAATTCATGTGTTAACGATAAGGCAAGTTTAGAAAAGCGCTGTCAGGTAGCTATATCACATCACAGGTACTAATTATGAAGCACTGGAAAATTTACATTGTCATTGTGATGGTGGGGATTGTTGCTGGTGGTTGTGCGTTGATTAATGCACAAGCGAAAAGAATTAACACACTGACAGAAAACAACAAAGAACTTACTGCCACACTCGAAGATCAGAAGGCTATCAATACTGATTATCAAGTACGTATAGAGCGACTAAATCACCTCGATATTAAATACACTCAGGAGTTAGCCAGTGCAAAGAATGAAATTGATAGGTTGCGTGTTAGTGCTGAGCGCAATCCTGAACGGGTGTACATCAAAGCCAACTGTCCAGAGAGCACCAGTAATCCCACCACCAGCATGGCTAATGCAACCACCGCCCGACCTACTGACACCGCTATCCGAAATTATTGGTTACTCAGAGAGCGAATTGCACAGTCAGAGCAAATAATTGAAGGGTTGCAGGATTACATTAGAGTGGAGTGTGTAAACAAAAAAAAGCCCAGCATGGGTGCATGGGCAAACTAACAATATATCAATTAAAGTATAGTGATATTTGCTTAGTATAGCTTAAGTAAGTATATATACCAGATTGATAATTCTGATTAACCCATCTCCTACCTAAATAAACAACGCAAGATAAAAATAACCCTGTGATTTTGGGCTTCCTCAGGGCTTTCACTGGTATGTGTGAAAACAATAGATTACCAATAACCAATAAGCTCAATTGTTAATAATCAACGTAAATTTTTAGAAAACAATCACCTCGCAATAGCGGGGATTTTTAATGCGTTGCATTGTCGCTGTTTCCTATGTTAGCCATGACCTGCATTTCCTCACAGCGAGCGCATGGTGAGAATCAAAAACAATGAATCCACTCGTTTTTAGTATGAGTAGTAACGTCAGCTATGAGAGAAGAAACGGCGTGACTATGGAGAGACATAAATATATTTAATTCTACAAACGTCATTCATTGAGTGGCGTTGATAGAGTTTATATCGATAGCCATCAGTTAATAGCTGGTGGTTTTTTATTGGAGATAGATATGTCAGATAACATTATTAAATTAAAAGTCTCAGTAGATACAAGCGAGTTAGATAAGTTAGAAGAACAACTAACCCGTATTAAACAATTGATGCAAGATGTAGGTATCAAGGTCAGCATTAAATCAGAGCAAAGCAACGATTTCTTTATTACAGCTCTAGACAAGTGTTTCATTAAAGATGCTGTCATTGATTCACCAAAGATTAAATTTAGTGCATCGGGTGATGCGGTATTTAGTGGTGTGCTTATCAATAATAAGTTTGATCGGGACATAAGGATTAAGGCAGAAGGTTTAATGAAGCAAGCAGAGTCAACCAGTATCGCTATTGCTGAACTAATGAATGCACGGGTAGCAGATCAACAAGCATGGGCTGAGGCTATTAACAGAACGTGGTGTAGCCAGAAGTAAAGATAGATAAAGAATTATTTAAATAATAATTAAATAAAAACAATTAGTTAATTCAAAAGGTACTCCCGGCGGGGTACCCTCTCCACGGGGCGACGCGCACGCGGGAAACGGCTAGTTTTCTGATTTCCATGGTGTCAGCAGCAGGTCTCCTAATTTATTGATATATATAAATATAAACAGCATTGAGATGACGATATTTTTTAACTGCTGTCACCTCAATGCTATTTATCATATTGATTTTTATTAAAAAACAAAAAATTCACCTGACCAAGTGAGGTGTCGATGTCTAATGTCAGCAATCTGGGAGACGCCTATAACTGGAGTGTTGCAAAGATTGCTGAGGCATTCGGGCTAAACCGAGGCACAGTCAAAAAGAGATTATTAGAAGCCAATGTTCCCATTGCTAATACAGTCAGAGGAAACCCTGTTTATGCATTGAGAGATATTGGGCCAATAATTTTTGCAGATAACAGTAAGGGTGGGGAAGGGATTCAAGATCCTGACCTTATGTTCCCTAAAGATAGAAAAGATTGGTATCAATCTGAAAATGAAAGAATTAAATTTGAAACTACATTAAAACAACTTATTCCAGCATCAGAAGTTCATCGAGAAATGGCGGTTATTATCAAGGCGATTGCTCAGGTTCTGGAAACGTGGCCAGACAGGTTAGAGCGAGATCACGGATGGAATGCAGAACAATTAGTGCAAGTTCAAATTGTTATTGATGAAATGAGAGAACTGTTATCAAGTGAAGTAAATAATGCAGAAGCGATGGAGGAATAATGACAGTAAGATTTGCTTCCGCTTCATCCATTCGGCGTGATGTATCTACATTATTAAAACCACCAAACAGATTACCTGTCGCGGAAGCCGTTAAAAAATATATGAGAGTTCCTCTTGATGGCGGTAGTTCATTACCTTGGGATGACACATTAACACCTTACATTATGGAGCCTATGAATTGTTTAACATCAAGGCGTTATGATGCTGTTATTTTTGTTGGACCAGCTCGAACAGGTAAGTCATTAGCATTAATTGATGGATGGATTGTTTATACCATTGTTTGTGATCCTGCTGATTTTTTATTAATTCAAATGACAGAGGATAAAGCCAGAGAGCACTCTAAAAAACGGCTAGATAGAACATTTAGAGTGAGCAGGGAGGTATCAAAACGGTTAAGCCCTCGCACAAACGACAATAACGTTCATGACAAAACATTTAGAGCAGGAAACTACCTGAAGATAGGGTGGCCAACCGTCAACATTATGTCATCTTCAGATTATCGTTTTGTTGCTTTAACTGATTATGACCGTTTCCCTGAAAATATTGACGGTGAAGGCGATGCATTTTCACTAGCATCAAAACGGACAACCACCTTTATGTCTGCTGGCATGACGCTGGTGGAAAGCTCTCCTGGTCGTGAAATAACAAATACAAAGTGGAGTCGAACATTGCCTCATGAGGCACCACCCACAACAGGGATTTTATCACTTTATAACCGAGGTGATCGCCGTCGTTGGTATTGGCCTTGTCCACATTGTGGTGAATATTTTCAACCTATAAAAGATAACATGGTTGGGTTTTCATTAACGGACGATCCCTTTGAAGCAGGTAAAAACGCCTATCTTCAATGTCCTCACTGTTTATCAAAGATAGAACATGACCAAAAAAGAACATTAAACAATAAAGGCGTATGGCTAATAGAGGGGCAATTGATTGATAAAACAGGAAAAATAACTGGAAATTCTCGCTATTCAAGGTTTGCCTCTTTTTGGATGGAAGGCCCTGCTGCGGCTTATCAAACATGGGCACAATTAGTGAATAAGTTTGTTGGTGCAGAGCAAGAATATGAATTAACGGGCAGTGAAGAAACATTAAAGTCAGTAACTAATACGGACTGGGGTTTACCTTATTTACCCAAAGTTGCACAAGAACAGCGTCAGAGTGATGAACTGATTAATCGCGTAGAAAATTGGGAAGAGTCAGTGATCCCAGACGGTGTGCGATTCTTGGTTGCCACGGTTGACGTACAAGGCGGTAAAAAACGACGCTTTGTGGTTCAGGTGGTCGGTTACGGCGAAAAAGGCGAACGTTGGGTGATTGACCGATTTGAAATCACCCAATCCCTACGTTATGACAATAACGGCGAATGCCGTCGAATTGATCCGGGTTCGTATCCCGAAGATTGGCAAGTATTAATCACCGATGTATTAGAGAAAACTTATCCATTGCAACATTATCCTCACCATGAAATGGAAATCATGATGTTGGGTGTGGACTCCGGTGGTGAAGATGGCGTTACTGATAATGCGTATAAATTTTGGCGTCGCTGTCGAAAAGAGGGATTACACCGTAAAGTCTATCTCTTTAAGGGCGACGGGCATAAACGCAGTAAGTTAATTACTAAATCATTCCCCGATAACACCAGTCGTTCTGAGAGGCGCGCCCAAGCAAAAGGGGATGTGCCTCTTTATTTACTGCAAACAGATCAACTCAAAGACCGGATCAGTTCTGCGTTATCGCGCGATACCGTAGGACCTAATTATATTCATTTCCCTGATTGGCTGGATGAATCGTTCTATGACGAGTTGACGTATGAAGAGCGTGATGAAAAAGGGCATTGGGAAAAGCCGGGTCGAGGTGCTAATGAGGCATTTGACCTGATGGTTTACGCTCATGCCTTGGTGATATTAAAAGGGTACGAAAATATTAATTGGGAGAAGCCGCCTAAATGGGCAAGGTTACCTGATGTTGCTCTTTCCTCACCTCCTTCAATCACTGATATTGCCACAGAGCCTGAAATAAAACCCTCACCCGAAACCCAAAAACAGGAAACGTCTGCGGTATCTGCATGGGCACCGGTATCAAACAGCGGAGGCTGGATATGACGAAAGAAGAAATTGAACACATGATTGAGCAATACCGTTTAGCGGAAGAGGCGGTATTAAAAGGTAAATCTATCACCTTTAATGGACAAGCCATGACAATGGAAAACCTCAACGAAATCATTAAGGGTCGTGAGCGTTGGGAATCTCGTTTATCGGCGTTGATATCGAGAAAACGAGGCAATCCGATGTATAAATTAGCGAGGTTTAGATGACATTATTAGACAGCGCTATTGGTTATTTTGCGCCAAACTGGCAAGCCTCACGCCTCCGCTCTCGATTACAAATTAAAGCCTATGAAGCCGTTTTACCCACTCGCACTCATCCTGCTAAACGTGAAAATCGTAATGGTAACCAACTGACTCAATTTGGTGGGACTTCATTACGGGAGCAAGCGCGATGGCTAGATAATAATCATGATATCTCTATCGGTATTCTCGACAAGATGGAAGAGCGCATTGTTGGGGCAAAGGGCATTATTGTTGAACCGCAACCTCTCGATGGTGCAGGGCAAATTCATGAAGATTTAGCCTCACAAATTCGTCAAGCCTGGGCGGAGTGGTCAGTGTTACCCGAAGTGACAGGACAATTTAGTCGCCCGGTATTAGAGCGTTTATTGGTTAGAACGTGGCTACGTGATGGTGAAGTATTTGCTCAACTGGTCAAAGGTAAAGCCAAAGGGTTAGAACCTCAAGCCAATATCTATTTCTGGCTCGAAGCCTTAGAGCCTGACTTTGTGCCGATCCACATGAATATGCCTGAAAGTAAGATCATCCAAGGCATTAAATTTAATGATTGGGGGCGACCCACAGGGTATCAGGTGTATAAAAACCTCCCACAATTCAGTGCCAATTTAGGGGATATCAAAACTATTGATGCCGAAAATATGTTGCACCTGAAATTCACTCGGCGGCTTCATCAAGCGCGAGGTGTTAGTTTGTTTTCGGGGATCTTAATGCGCTTAAGTGCGTTAAAAGATTACGAAGACGCAGAGTTAACTTCTGCACGTATTGCAGCTTCGTTAGGTATGTACATCAAAAAAGGGGATGCCGGTTCTTTCCCTGAGGGTGAATACGACGAAGATGAACAACGTAACATCGATATTCAGCCTGGCATGATTTACGACGGCTTAAAACCGGGTGAAGAAGTCGGCATGATCAAATCAGACCGACCCAACCCCAACCTACAATCGTTTCGCAATGGACAATTACGTGCGGTTTCTGCAGGCAGTCGGGGCAGTTATTCCAGTATCGCTCGTGACTATAACGGTACGTATAGCGCTCAGCGACAAGAGCTGGTGGAGTCATTTGAAGGTTATAACATTTTCCAAGATACCTTTGTGGCAGGTATTAGCCGTCCGATGTATCGCAATTGGTTAAAAATGGCGATAGCCAGTGGTGTGATAGTGGTTCCTCCAGATGTTGATACTAAATCCCTGTTTAATGCGGTTTACAGTGGCCCTGTGATGCCATGGATTGATCCGAAAAAAGAGTCTGAGGCATGGAAAACCTTGTTACGCGGTGGTGCGTCAACAGAAAGTGACTGGATACGAGCTAAAGGGGGCAACCCTGCGGATGTAAAACGTCGTCGTAAAACCGAAATTGACGAAAATAAACGATTAGGACTGGTATTTGATACTGATCCTTCTAATGACAAAGGGGCACAAGATGCTAAACAACAAGAAATCGATGACGATGCCTAAAATGTCGGGGCCAGTAAATCAAAAAAGCTGGTTTCGCATGCAGGTTAAAGAAGACCAAACTGCGGATATCTATATTTATGATGAAATCGGTGGATGGGGAATTAGCGCAAGACGCTTTACGGAAGATTTGCTCTCGATGGGTAATCTCAGCCATATCAATCTGCATATTCACTCACCGGGTGGTGAGGTGTTTGATGGTATCGCCATTTATAACCAACTTAAAAACCATTCGGCAACAATCACGGTTTATATCGACGGTTTGGCCGCATCAATGGCGTCGGTCATTGCGATGGTCGGTGACACGGTCATAATGCCAAAAAATGCCATGATGATGATCCACAAACCATGGGGCGTTTCATGGGGTGACGCGAATGATATGCGTGAATATGCCGACTTGCTCGACAAGTTGGAAAACGTACTTATTCCTGCTTATGTCGCTAAAACAGGAAAAACAACAGAAGAAATTACTGCCATGTTAGAGCAGGAAACATGGCTTGATGGTGACGAGTGTGTTGAACACGGTTTCGCCGATAAAGTGATTGAGCCAGTAAAAGCAATGGCAAGTCTTACATCTAAACGAATTGAGGAATTTTCATCTATGCCAAGTGCAATTAAAAATCAAATTACCCCTAAAAACACGACCACACCTATTCAACAACCTATTACAGCCCCAGCACCAGAGCCTCAACCTAACGTCACCTATGCTGATGAACAAGTGCGCTTAAATGGTATTAAAGATTTATTTGCCATGTTCGGCGGTCGTCATAATGATTTGATGATCACTTGTTTAGCGGATGCGAGTTGTTCTGTTGAGAAAGCGCGTGAGCAATTACTTAACACGGTTGCACAACAACAAAATCCTGAGCCATCAAATAAAGATAATGCACACATTTACGCAGGAAACGGCAATATCGTCGGTGACAGTGTGCGCGCCTCTGTGATGGCGCGTGCGGGTTATCAGGATTATGAGAAAGATAACGCCTTTAATAGCATGACACTGCGTGAATTAGCGCGCGCATCACTGACAGAACGTGGTGTTGGTGTGGCTACGTATAATCCGATGCAAATGATTGGAATGGCATTTACGCACAGCACCTCTGATTTCGGTAATATCCTACTGGATGTCGCGAATAAAGCGATTTTACTCGGTTGGGAAGAAAACGAAGAAACCTTTGAAAAATGGACGAAAAAAGGGCAACTCAGCGACTTTAAAACCGCACATCGTGTTGGTCTAGGCGCATTCCCTTCCTTACGTGAAGTGCGTGAGGGGGCTGAGTATAAGTATGTTACGCTCAATGATAAAGGCGAAACCATCGCGCTGGCTACCTACGGTGAGTTATTTAGTATTACCCGTCAAGCCATCATCAATGATGATATGAATATGCTGACGGATGTACCAATGAAGTTTGGTCGTGCAGCTAAAGCAACAGTCGGCGATTTGGTGTATGCGGTACTTATCGACAATGAAAAAATGAGTGATAAAAAAGCACTATTTAGTGCCGATCATAAAAATATGATCACTGGCGGGATGGATGTAGAAACCATCAGTGCGGGTCGTACCGCTATGAGTCAACAAAAAGAAGGCGAGCGTACACTCAATATTCGACCTGCCTTTATGTTGGTACCGACCACACTAGAAACACAAGCTATCCAAGTGGTTAAATCAGGTAGTGTGAAAGGCGCAGATGTTAATTCTAATATTATTAACCCAGTGCGTGATTTAGCCGAAATTATTGCTGAGCCTCGTTTAGATGATGCGAGTGAAAAAGATTGGTATATGGCATCACGTCAAGGTAGCGACACCATTGAAGTGGCGTACTTAAATGGGATTGATGTGCCGTATATTGATCAGCTTGAAGGCTTTACCTCAGATGGTGTCACTACAAAAGTACGTATTGATGCGGGTGTAGCGCCAGTTGATTATCGTGGTCTGCTGAAAGTCTCCGGTAAATAAGACGTCTTTTTTCTTCGTTTTACCCTGATGCCCTGATGGGCTTTTTTTATATCTAAAATCCGGTGCCTCGGCATCGGAAGGAGTTTTTATGGCTAAAAATTATGTACAACAGGGCGGCACAATTGCTCTGGTTAATAGCACAAAAGAGATCATTAAAAGTGGTCAACTGGTGCACGTTGGTGCCATTGCTGGTGTTGCGATTACCGATATTCAACCTAGTGAAAAAGGGGATGGTTTCTCAGAAGGTGTTTTCTTGCTGAACAAGAAAGCCGGTATTGCCTTAAAAGCCGGTGCGACTGCTTTAGTTAAAGATAATGTCGTGGTGGATACAGGTGGTACACCTGCTGGTGTTGTTTGGGATGATGCGGATGCATCGAGTGAAAATGTCACGGTTAAACTGAATGTGTTTGCGCCAGCGGGTACGCCATAAGGCAGGAAACGATGAATCCATTTGAACGGTTGGTAAAAAGAATGGATAACGTGACCGAAGAACGGATGGGGGTTCCCATCCGTGTCAATGGTGTTTTTTATCAAGCACTTGAATCTCACTTTATCCCTGAATTGGGGCCGATGAGTGGTGATGGGGTGAGTTATGTTATTTTTTCGTCAACCTATCAACCTGACCGTAAGGATCCTGTTGAAATTGATGGAAAAACTTACCAAATCACGCGATATCAAAAGTTTAATGGTAAACCACATATTTGGATTAAATAGGTGGGTGATATGAAAGGGTTAGAGCAAGCCATTAAAAACCTAAATAGCATTAATGATGAAATGGTACCGAAAGCAACGGCAATGGCGATCAACCGTGTTGCTCGTCGTGTCATTAGCCACAGTGTTAAACGAGTTTCAGCCGAAACCAAAGTGCCTCAACGTCTGATCCGTCAACGTGTTCGACTTAATCGAGCGAGTAGTCGCTATAAAACACCTCGCGCTAGGTTAGTGATAAACCGGGGTAATTTACCTGCCATTGCGTTGGGTAATGCGCGCGTTCAATTATCAAGAAAACGAGGTAATCAAAAAGGATCTGGGAGTGTGCTGAAAGTGGGCAAATTTTCTTTTCCTAATGCCTTTATTCAACAGCTTGATAATGGGCGCTGGCATATTCTTCAGCGCGTTGGAAAAAGTCGTTATCCTATCGAAGTAGTTAAAATTCCGCTTGTCACACCATTAACAACAGCTTACACCGAAGAGTCAGAGAAGCTTATTGAATCTGATATGTCTAAAGAAATGGCGGCGGCCTTAAAGCAACAATTACGGCTTTATATAAAAGGGAGGGTTTGGTGATCAAGCACACGCAGATCCGACACGCAATTAAAGAGGCGATTGAACCTCATGCCAATGGGGCGACAGTATTTGATGGTCGCCCTTTTTTTGTGGATGAAAACGAATTCCCTGCGGTTGCCGTGTATATCACGGATGCTGTCTCAACAGGTGAAAACCTTGATGAAGACAGCTGGCAATCGATTGTTCACATAGAAGTTTTTCTCAGTGCGAATAGCCCTGATGCTGAATTAGATAAATGGGTTGAAGCCGTGATTTATCCCGCACTGACCTCCATTCCCGCACTGTCCGATCTTATCGAAAATATGACCCCTAACGGCTACGACTACCATCGTGATGAAGAAATGGGGTTATGGGGTTCTGTCGATCTCAATTATCAAATTAGTTACTCAATGTAAAAGGAATCATTATGCCTACACCAAACCCATTGGCACCCGTAAAAGGTGCTGGTACCACGCTTTGGATTTATAGCGGTACCGAAGACCCATTAAAAGCGCCATTCGACGATACAGATTGGACGCGACTGGCAAAAATTAAAGAGTTACAGCCCGGTGAAATTACCGCGGACAGTTATGACGATACCTATCTTGACGATGAAGACGCAGACTGGAAAGCCACTGCACAAGGTGAAAAATCAGCCGGTGAAGCCAACGTTACGCTGGCGTGGAAACCGGGCGAGCAGGGACAAAAAGATCTGGTTGATTGGTTCCAGCTGGGTGATGTTCGCCACTACCGTATTCGTTATCCAAATGGTGCTGTCGATATTTATCGTGGTTGGGTCAGTTCACTAGGAAAAACAGTACCGGCAAAAGAAGTGATCACCCGCACAATTAAAATCACCAACAGTGGTCGTCCAGCCCTTGCAGAAGAAATTAAATCAGCTTCAGAGCAAGGCAAAAGTGCGCCCGTTATTAAAAAAGACAATGAATAAAAGGTAACAGTATGTTTTTAAAGAAAAAAGAGTTTACTTACGGTGGTAATTCTGTTGCGTTATATGAATTGTCAGCACTTCAACGCATTGAATACTTTGATTTTTTAGTCGAGCAATCAGAAAAAAACGACGATATTGAAAAAGTGGAAGGTGTTAAAAAAACAGCCCTGATTATACGTGTGAATACAGAATCGAACGCCTGGTTAGTGTCTCGTTCATTAGCACATGGTGAATCAGATGATGTTGAGCAAATTTACAATGATGTTCTTTCCTCATGGAATCCTGAAGCTCTAGGCCTAGCAGCTAAAGAAGTGCTGGTGATTAGTGGAATGGCACAAGTTGAACGCGCGGAAAATGAAAATATTCAAAGTGATGCACAGGAAGAATCACTGGAAAAGTAGTTGCCCGTGAACATCAATTTATCCTGCGCCTGTCGCATGAATTTAAACGTGCTGATTGGCGCAGGATGCTCAGCGAAATGACGGCGACCGAGCTCGCTGACTGGTTACACTTCTTTAATGAAACTCCCTTCACCATCCAACTTATCGATCATGCTTTTTCTGGTCTTAACTTTACTGTCGCCAGTGTTTTTGGTGGCAGTAGCAGTTTATCACCAGAAGATTTCAGCGTGTTGTTACGTAAACCAGCCGTTGATATGGACGATGAGACCATGATGGCGGTAAGTGAAGGGATAGCGGGCGGAGTACGATATGAGCCAACAAATAGCGGATCTCACGATTAATTTAGGCGCTGAAACAGCCGATTTTAGCCAGCAAATGGGGCGTGTTGAACGTCAACTGCAAGAAACCGCAGAAAAAGCCGAAGCCAGTCAACGACGCATGGCTCAAATGGTTGAACAACAGGCGCAATCTGCTCGCGCTTCAACAGAGAGTACTGCGCAGTCTCTTCAAGAACTTAACAATCAACAAGAAATCTCTCAACAACAAAGAGCTGATTATTATCAGCGAATTGCTCAAGAAGAGGCACGTTCTGCTGTTGAGTCACGTAAACAAGCTGATGCTTTTTTAGAGCAAGCTCAAAGTGTGGGGCAAACGAGAAATGCACTCGAACAACTCACTGATGTTTTAAATAAGTCAACAAACGCTTATGACAAACTCAAAATTACAGGTGAGCAATTCGCCGAAATTCAAAATGTCACTAAATCAAGAATAAGGGCAATACAAGATCAGCAAGACGCGAATACTGAGAGATATTATAAACAAATTGAAGCCGTCAAAGGCCTATCCGGCAGTGAATCGGCATTAAGAGCCATTCAGGCTCAGTTAAACCAAGAAGTGAAGAAAGGCACTATCCATCAGCGAGATTATCAGGTGCTTATTTCTGCTATTACTTCAGAGTCAATGAAGTTACGCCGAGAAGAAGAGTCTCTGACACAACAAAAAACACGATTTATTCAGCGGTTAAAGGAACAAGTTGCCACTCAAAATTTAAGTCGTGAACAGATGTTGCGTTATCAAGCGTCTCAGTTAGGTGTCAGTTCTTCAGCTGAGATCTATATTCGTCGATTATCTGAATCGAACAAAGAAACTAAAGAGTTTGATAAAAACAGTAAGTCATTATCTGGTCGTCTTCAGGGGATTGCTAATTCCTTTAATATGGGCTCACTGGTTCGCGGTGGTATTTGGGGCGGGATCACTGCCGGTTTAACGGGCGTCGCAAAATTAGCTTATGATGCAGAAAGAGAGTTTTCTCAATTTAATAAGCAGTTGATATTAACCGGTAACTACGCCAATAAGTCAGCCAGCCAATTAAATGAAATGGCGCGAACCCTTGCGGGTGGCGGTATTACGCGTGGTGAAATGGCATCATCCATTTCGAGTGTTGTCGGTACAGGCGTATTTTCAAATAATGAGATTTCCCGTGTTTCAAAAGCGGCCGCACAGATGAATTACATCACAGGGCAGGCGATTGATACCACGATTGATCAGTTTAAACGCTTGCAAGATGAACCACTTCAAATGTCGCTTGAATTAGAAAAAGCGAATCACCACCTTACAGCATCCCAATTAGAGCAAATCAGAACGCTCGAATTACAAGGTAATAAAACCGAAGCAGCACGATTAGCAATTGATGCTTATGCGCAATCTATCAATGATGGTGCTAATGAAATACCTAACAAACTGCTAACAATAGAAGATGCCTGGGTTCGCATTAAAAATGCGACTAATCAGGCTAAAGATGCTGTACTTCGTTTTAAGCTCGGAAGCTCTTTACAAGATGAGATCCGTGAACACGAAGAAATGCTAGTTAATTTTCAGTTAAACCCATTTACCGTGAAGCTACATCATGACAGAACAGGGCAAACAGTTGAGGATGTTAAGGCTAATTTAAGCAAACTGAGGGGGCAACTCTATGATTTAGAAAAACCGGAAAAAGAAGCTCAAGCCATAAAAAATAATGAGCAATTAGAAGTAAATAGGTTAAGGATAAGAGATGAGTTAGAGAATAGATATGCAGATCGAGAAATTAGAAGAAACAAGGAACTAGCTCAATTAGAGGCAAAAAAATGGACGTTAAGTACAGAAGAATTTAAAAAATATGAAACAGAAATCAATCGTCGATGGAGGGATCACAAACCACTCCAACCACCTAAAATCAAACCTTATAAAGTTTCTGCTGGAGATCGTGAAGAGGAAAAAGCTTCTCGCGATTTACTCTCATTACAAGCCCAGTTAGAAATTCTTAAAAAACATCAAAGCGCTAATGATGTTATCAGTCAACAACGCAAGGATCTTCAAAAAGAGCAGGCACAATTTGCAATTTTAGAAGAAGCGCAATTGACACGCCGATTAACTAACGCCGAAAAATCTTTATTATCAAATAAAGAAAATATTCTTGCTCAAAAGGAAAAACTTGCATTAGTGGGTGATGAAGTTGCTTTGCAAGAGCGTTTAAATAAGATGCAAGATCAGGCTGATAAATATATTGCTCAACAATCGGAAAAACGTAAAGCGATTGAAGAAAGTATGGGTAAATCAGCAAGAGAGCAACAACGTTACTTAGAACGAGCTCAACTTCTTGCAGGTCAAAAAGAGAACCCACAGCTAAACAATATGTTAGCCGAGCAACAAAAAACCTATGAAGTTGAAGATCAGAAGCGTGCTGATTGGTTAGCGGGTGCCCAAACAGCATGGGGCAATTATAAAGACACCGCGCTTGATGTTAACTCTCAAGTGCAAAATGCAACATCAATGGCACTCAATGGGTTTAGTAGCCAGTTAACCAACGTGTTATTTGAAGGTGAAGCCAATTTCAAAGACTTTACAAAATCAATTCTCAAAATGCTAACTGATATTTTAATTAAAATGTCTTTAGTCAAAGGAATAGAAGCGATGGGCTTTGGTTTTAGCGCACCAGTTGCGAATGCGGACGGCGGGGTTTACAACTCAGCAAGCCTAAGTGCTTACAGTGGGCAGATCGTGCATAAGCCTACTATGTTTGCTTTTGCAAAAGGCGCGGGCTTGATGGGAGAGGCAGGCCCAGAAGGTATTTTCCCTCTACGACGTGGTGCTGATGGAAAGCTGGGTGTTATTGCGAAAATACCTAATCAGGGAGGAGGTGTTACTCAGCATTATCATATTAATATTCAAAATGACGGTAGCAATGGTCAGATAGGTCCTGAAGCATTGAAAAAAGTTTATGAAATCAGTAAGCGAGGTGCTCAGGACTATATTATGAGCCAGCGTCGTGATGGTGGAGCTATGTAGATGGAATCATTTAAGTGGAAAGTTAAACCTGATATGAAAAAGGAGTTTGAGCCTCGAGTAAAATCAGTGAAATTTGGCGACGGTTATGAACAGCGTCGCCCTGACGGTATTAATAATAATCTAAAAAAGTACAATGTAACGCTAATCTATATAAATAGTGAAAGCTTGCGGATTGAGTCATTTTTAGAAAAACATGCTGGTGTCACCGCATTTTTATGGAAGCCACCTCACCAATCAGGCTTAATTAAGGTAATATGTCGAAAGTGGTCATCATCAGTTGGAATGATTAGAACTGAAATAACAGCTGAATTTGAACAGACTTTGTTTTAATTATGCTGATTGATAAAAATAACTTTAATGAGGGTGATATGAAAAGAGTATTATTTGGTGCGATAGCATTGTTAACATGTTCTTATTCCTTTGCTATTGATGAAATTACAGTTATCGATCATGCAAAACAAGAAGCCTGTAAAAGTAATGTTGAGTGTGAAAAATACTTTGTAGATGCTATTGGTATTGTATCTATGATCTCACGTTATCATGGTGAGTGTGTTGTAGACAATGATAGCTCAAAGCAATGCAAGGATGCCGAAAAAATATATAAATACATCATGACTCAATATGATAAAAATAACTAATTGTTATATAAGTTATTTTACTTTAGATTATTGAAATAAGGAATAATGGTGAAAAATATAATACTAACAGTTTTGTTATTTACTTCATTTAGTGTAATTGGTAGTGAAAATATATCGTTAGGAAAATGGATCATAACTAAAGAAGAGAATAGATTAACTGATAAAATAGATTATTTTGCAATATTACCACCTAAAAGTGGTGATGGGGCGTTAGTATTAAGATGTGTTGATAATAAGACTGATGTATTCCTTGCGACAGATGATTTTATAAGTTTGGATGATTATAGTAAAGTTACTATTAGAATTGATGGGAAGAAAGCATATACCGAAAGATGGGAAATAGGCGGGGATAATGACACCTTGTTTCCTTTAAATCCGATACAATTTATAAAAAAAATAAATAATAGTAATAAATTAATTATTGGTTATAAGCCATATGATAGAACCCAAGCTGTAAGCGAATTTAAAATTGATTATATAGATGAAGTTTCAAAATCGGTATCAAAATACTGTGGATGGAAACTATAAAAAATCATATTAATTGTATTATTTTAAATATTTACGAAAATTATAATAAGCCACCTTTTTCGGGTGGTTTTTTATTGGAGCTAATATGCAACATATTCCTCCTGAAATGCGAATTAGTGTTATCGAACTCTCCTCCACTGATGCTTTGCTTGAGCTTTACGAATTTGATTTAACCAAAATAGGCGGTATTCGGTACCGCTTTTTTGATGGACTCAATCAGCGTAAAGAGCCGTTAATCTGGCAAGGAAACACCTATGAACCTTATCCAGTGAAAGGTGAGGGATTTACCTTCAATGGCAAAGGGCCATCAGGACGACCCACTATTACATTGTCGAATTTATTTGGGCTGATTACGGGGATTGCCAGTCAACTAGATAGTGCAATCGGTGGGCTGGTGGTACGTCGCATTGTCAGTACCCAATTTTTAGATGCTGTCAATTTTCCCCAAGGTAATCCTAATGCCGACCCGTCACAAGAGATTGTGACACGTTGGATCATTGAACAGATGACCAGTTTAAATTCAGTGACCGCCACTTTTATGTTGGCAACGCCCAGTGAAACCGATGGGTTGATGCTTCCTGGTCGCGTTATTTTGTCGGATATCTGCCCTTGGGGATATCGCTCAGAAGAGTGCGGATATAAAGGTGCTCCTGTTGCTGATGAATGGGGAAAACCAACCACCGATCCGTTAAAAGATAAATGTGGTAAACGTCTGAGTGACTGTAAGCTACGAAAAAACGAATCCCGCATAGGGGCATTTGTCTCGACTTCCCGCATTGGTAATAGTTAATTCCCTTCTGAGGTGTTTCTCATGATTGAACAAGCAATTTTGGCGCATGCAAAAGAGCAAGCGCCCTTAGAGGCGTGTGGCTTATTGGTAAGTACCGCGCAGGGTGAGCAATATTTACCTTGTATTAATCAACATGCCGATCCGAAAAACCACTTCACGATTTCTTTTGATGATTTTATTCGAGCCGAACACCAGGGCGAAGTGATTGCGGTTGTCCACAGTCACCCTGATGGTCAGCCTTATCTCAGTTCCTTAGACCGCCAACTGCAAGTGAACAGCGCATTGCCGTGGTGGGTGGTCTGTGATGAAAAAATTAACCGCTATCAACCGGTGCCTCATCTGTTAGGTCGCCAATTTGCTCATGGCTCAACAGATTGTTATGGGCTGTTTCGTGATGCTTACCATTTGTCAGGACATGATCTACCTGATTTTGAGCGACATGATAATTGGTGGCGACAAGGTAAAGAGTTGTATCTCGATAATATGGTGAGCAGTGGTTTTCGACAGGTCAAAAAAGAGGCACAACCCGGCGATATTATTTTGTGTTGTTATGCCAGCTCTCGCGCTAACCACGCAGGGATCTATTTAGGCAATCAAACGATTTTGCATCACATTCCAAACCAACTGAGCAAACGCGAGGAGTATAACGAACGATGGCAACGAATGACGCACTCAATCTGGCGTTACCGCGATTGGCAACCTTCCGACTTTACGGGAATTTGCAACGATTTGGACGTCGCTTTGATTTAAATGTCAGTACTGCTTCTGAAGGGCTTCACGCGCTTTTCATTCAAATTCCAGCCTTACGTTTAGCGATTCGGGATGGTTGGTATCAAGTACGCATTGCCGGTACCGATATTTCCCCGCAAGAAATTAACCAAAAATTCAATGAAACCTTACCGGATAACGCGGTCGTCCATATTGTGCCGAAATTATCAGGGGCTAAAAACGTCGGTGTTTTTCAGTTTGTTGCGGGTGCTGCCTTATTTTCATTGGGATGGTGGGGGCCAGCGTGGATCTCCGCAACAGTGGCGACTTCTTTGATGGCAGGTGGTGCAGCCATGATGATTGGTGGTGTCGCTCAAATGCTGATCCCCGCGCCTAAACCCCCTAATTTATCTCGTGGTGATGAAGAAAAAGGCAATACCTATTTTAGTAATCTGGATAACGCGGTTGCACAAGGGATGCCGGTGCCCATTGCGTATGGCGAAATTATGTGTGGTTCACGCGTCATTTCACAATCCGTTGAAATTATGGATGACAGTGACGGCGAAGATATCGATGCCGGCAAACACGGCGGTTAAGAGGAGTTTGTATTATGGGTAAAGGTGGTGGTGGTCAAAAAACACCGTATGAGGCACCAAACGATTTAACATCACGCCAAAAAGCCTCATTAATTGATTTAATCAGTGAGGGACCGATTGAAGGTCCTATTCATGTTCAAGGCTCGATGGATGATTTAGGGTGTATTTATTTGGATGATACGCCTGTGATAGACGGCTCTGGCAATAGCACCATTAATGGGATGTATGCACAATGGCGAGCAGGGACATTAGAGCAACCGGCAATGAGTGGCTTTACCGCGTCTGCGAATGAAGTGCCGGTGGGTATCGAAGTTAAATATAATTCCCCCGTCACTCGTACTATTACCTCACCCAATATTGACCGTTTACGTCTAACCTTTGGTACGCAAGCACTGGTTGAAACCAAAGATAATGGTGATCGCGTACCGACTTCTGTTCAATTACAAATCCAAGTTCAGCGCAACGGGGCATGGATAACAGAGAAAAATGTCACGATTAATGGCAAACGCTCTAACTCACCTTATTTGATGGCCGTTGTGTTGGATGATTTACCGCCCGTTCCGTTTAGTGTGCGCATGATCCGTATCACTCAAGACAGCACTTCTGACAAAATTCAAAATAATACCGTTTGGTCGAGCTATTCTGAGTTAGTGGATATTTCACAAACTTATCCGGGGTCTGCTGTTGCTGGATTAATGTTTGATAGTGAACAGTTTGGTAATAAATTTCCTCGCCGTAATTATTTAATTAAAGGCCGTATCATTCAAGTACCGAGTAATTACGATCCGGATAAACAGATTTATACAGGCATTTGGGATGGCACCTTTAAACCTGCATTTACCAACAACCCCGCATGGATATTATGGGATTTATTAACTCATCCACGTTACGGAATGGGAAAACGCCTCAATATTAGTGAGGTCGATAAATTCGCTCTGTATGCGATTGGTCGTTATTGTGATGAGCAGGTTGATGATGGGTTCGGTGGAAAAGAACCACGCATGACGTGTAATGCTTACATTACGGATATGCGCAAGGCCTATGATGTCATGGGCGATATGTGTGCCATGATGCGCATTATGCCTGTCTGGAATGGGCGAGCATTAACCTTTATTCAAGATAGACCGTCTGATGTGGTGTGGCCTTATACCAACGCCAACGTGATTGATGGTAACTTTCAGTATAGTTTTAGTGCATTAAAATCGCGTCATACTGCTGTCGAGGTTCGCTTTATTGATCCCGATAATGGCTGGAAAACCAGTGTCGAGTTGGTTGAGGATGATGCCAGCATTGCCCGCTTTGGGCGTAATGTGATGCGCGTCGATGCCTTTGGTTGTACTAGCCGAGGGCAAGCCCATCGTCATGGTCTTTGGTTATTAACGACTGAAAAATTAGAGACACAGACGGTTGAGTTTACTGTCGGCAGTGAAGGTTTACGCCACATGCCGGGTGATATTATCGAAATAGCCGATAACTATTACGCAGACAATCAAATTGGTGGACGTCTAACACACATTGATTATGCCTCTCAAACGTTAACTTTAGATCGTAATATCGACACACCAAAAAGTGGTAAATCAAGCGTCACACTCATTAGTACACAAGGTGATCCGCAATCGTATGAAGTGATGAGTTATCCCGCATCCAATCAAATAAAGCTAGATACCTTACCGTTAGGATTAAAAGATGGAGGAGTTTGGACGTTAACGCTCCCGTCTTTACGTCGCCGATTATTTCGTGCCATCAGTTTGGCAGATAATGGTGATGGTAGTTTTACGGTTATCGCAGTGCAACATACACCCGAAAAAGAGGCGATTGTTGATAAGGGTGCTAAGTTTGAACCCAAGCCCGATACGCCACTGGGTGGATTTATTTCACCGGTTGAAAATCTTTCTGTGGATATCGAATCGGATGCGAGCGCGTGGCAAGTTGAAGCCAGTTGGAATACGCCTTATTCCAGCCGAGGAGTCGATTTTTTATTAAAACTCACTACGGGTGATCGCATTGTTGGAACAGCGTCAACTACTGACACGATGTATCGTTTTGGTGGTTTGCCTCAAGGAAATTATGTTTTATCCGTCGTGCCTCAAAATGATCGGAAACAAAAAGGCGAGGTGGCCACAACGTCATTCGCGATTAATCCACCATTACCACCGAGTTATATTGAAGTGGAGTCAGGTTATTTTAGCCTTGGGATTATTCCGCGTTCTGGTGGTCAAAATAGCTTACGAGCACAGTATGAGTTTTGGTTTTCAGAAAAGAAGATCACTGATATTCATGAGGTGGAAAATCGTGCTGAGTATTTAGGTATTAGTTCTATGTGGGTTATTCAAGGCCGAAACTTAAAGGCAGGGCATACCTATTATATTTATGTTCGTAGTGTGAATGCCGTAGGAAAATCAGTATTTGTTGAAGCAAAAGGGGAACCAGATAGTAATACAAAGGAGATCTTAGATGAGTTAGATGGTTATTTCATGACAACTGAAGCTGGAAAACAACTCGGTAAGCGTTTAGATTGGAATGCAGAAACTGCGCTAATTCTCAGTAATGCGGACTCTCAGCTATCACGCAGTTTGTTGGTGAAACATGGGCAATCTCAAGCGGGCATTCGCGAGTTATGGCAGGTTCGCGCAACTGATAGCGAGGCGTGGGCACAGGAAGTTAAAGAGATTTACTCCGCTGTTGGTGACAACAAATCTGCAATTAAAGAGACGCAAACATCTATCACTAAACTAGATGAGGCCATCGGCCAGCGTTTTACTGAGATTCGTACGGAAATGGATAAGGCTCAGGCCGATATCATTTCAAACTCTACTGCCATCTCTAACACAAATAAGGCTTTCGCTGAAAATAAAACACAAGTTCAGGCTAAGTTTGATAAACAAGAAGGCATGATTCAGGAGAAGATGCAAGCCACCTTTAATCAAGCTGGTGATGGTGTTGTCACTCATTCCATCAATATCACGATTGTTCATAACAACGTGAAATACAATGCGGCAGGGCAAGTCATTAGCGCTCAGGTTAAGAATGGTAAGTTGGAATCATTTTTTGGCTATAACGCCAATAACTTCGCTTGGTAT
>NZ_LXEV01000026.1 GCF_001654965.1 Proteus hauseri ATCC 700826 | reverse complement strand
TCACTCCTGCTGGAATGGTATGGAATACAACATGGGGAACTGGCAACACAACGGTAGACAGTAACGGGTTTATTAAACGTGCCTCTCCAATTATAGACATTAACCCCGATGGTACATTTACAACTAACGACGAATCAGAAGGCGCTACGGTAACTCGTATCTCTCAAGGACAATATATCATTGACGGCGTACTCGGTTTTAATGCTGACGCAGGCTGGGGCGGTGTTGATGGCGGTATTGAAATTCCACTCGATGTAAATAAACAACCGCTAATATGGGTTAACTCTAAAATTAATTCCGACGGCTCTATTCTCGTTAAAACTTATCATCGCACTCATCCTGATGCACCATCATTTGCGAATAATGAAATTGATGGCTTTAAAAATGGCGACCCAATTGATATTCCAGCTGGTCGTTTTATTTCTGTTCGTGTACAGATGCCAGAGCAATCAATCTATAACGTGAGAATGCGTGAGATGGAAGAAGCGCAGAAAGCGGAAGAGGAACGCAGACAAAAAGAAGAGGAAGAAAATCAGGACACCAATAAGACACCAGAAATTGATAACTAATTGATTATATAGCTCGGTCGGTTCTATCAAGCATCGACACTACTCTGTTTTCAAATACTGCGCTGAATTTTATTAACTACTTCTTACTTGATTTATTTCAATTATAGCCGAAATCACTATGACATTATGTTGTGGAATTATTATGAGGAAAATTCTAAAGAAACATAATAATTACTTTTTATTGCATTCTTTAATACATTAGCTGCCTATATGTTATAGGCAATAAGCTTTGAGATTGAACTTCTAATGCTGAAGCAGCAGTAAACAAAAGGTCTACAGTGAATTTGATATTTCCATTTTCTAATCGAGAATAATGTTGTTGACTTATCCCAAGTAAGCATCCCATTTGTATACCGTTAATTTTAGTTCTTTTCTTTTATTTTCTTTTATTTTTTTACTGATGATGAATTTCAATGTATTCATGACGTTGTCCCGATTATAATATCCTGCAACTAAACTAGATAGAGCAAAAAGTTATAAGATTAATTTAGTTTAAATAAAAAATACGGTTTTTATATTGTTTATTTTATGAGGGTGTGTTTTTTTGTTTTCTTTCAATTGGTTGTGTGCTTTTTGTGAGGTTTTCTCTATCTGATTTAGATGGCTATTTATTAGTTATTTCAATATTGTGTTAATAATGAAATTATAGATTATACAATAAATAAAAATTTTTCATTTATTGTTCACTTTACTCTTTTCCACTATTTATCAAATGATACCCTATATAAATGATATTGATTTTCATTGTTATTTGATTGCTCTATTTTGTTGAAAGATATTTATACTGGTTATTTCTATTTTGAGCATATGATTATAATAAAAATTAACTTTAATGTTAAAAATAAAGTGAAACTCTTGAGTGTTGTTTTTTATTGTTGATTATAGTTTTAATGTATTGTATTAATATATTGTTCGTCAGGTTTTCATTTGAAAATCTTAACATTACGTTTATTAAATTTTAGCCCGTATTTATACGGGTTTTTTTTACTGATATAATTGTGAGTGTAATTATAAGATATAGCTAAAAACTTAAGAAAATTAGTGAAGAATTCTATTAAATTATAATTACATTATAAACTTTTAATTTTAGTTAGTTATAGTATAGTTTGAGATTAATACAAAAACATCTGATATAAAGTATATTACTTAGTTCTGATATTGATGATTTAATCAAATGATTATGTTGTTGCATCTTCCTTTAAGTTAAATAATTAGTTTTTTATTGTTAGCTAAGTGATTTTAATAAAACTTAAAAACAACTAATATCATTGTTACAATATTATAAGATTTAATTAATGTAAGAATATTTACTTTGTGAATTTTATCATATAGCATTTCTTTAATGTTATAACTCATTGGGTTTATTTCTTTATTTATGAATTTTATATTGAATTGTAGATTCAGATATTGTCTATTATTTATTCTGTTTCTGAGTTTTCATAGTATTGCGAATAGCGATTATAATAAGAAAAGTAACAATTTGATAACTGAGGATCAATTGATTGAGGATCCTACTCTATTATTACGATTATTCATTCCTGCATTAATAAGAAATGATGTGGAAGGTGTCGAATTATTATTTTCTATTTATAAAAAACAAAAAAAACAAGAAGATGATGAGTTGTTAATATGGGGTAATGCTATTATTGCTCGTAAGAATAAACAATTAGATAAGTCAATATCATTATATAGAAGTTTAGTTTCTAGAAATCCTAAATTATTATTTGCTCGATTACAGTTAGCAATTGCATTATTTGAAAATAAAGAGAATGAGGCCGCATTAGAACAATTTGATAAACTAAAAAGCGAAAATTTGAATGATAATATAATTGATATTATCAATAAATATTCAGAAATAATCAATCATAAGAATGATTGGTCATTTAATGGTGGTATTGTTTATCTAAATGAGTCAAACATTAATAACTCTCCTAAATTAGGTGTTAATACTGAAAGTTGGAAGAGTACATCAAAGCCTGAAAGTGCAGAAGGTTTTTCTTATATTGGTGTGGCTGAAAAGAAGTTATCGATATATAAAAATTATTTTTCTTTATTGAATGTTCAAGGAAAGGGAAAATATTATTGGAATAACTATAAATATAATGAAATATCTTCTAGAGTAAAAGTAGGATTTGGATATAAAGATTTAACTAATGAGGTGTTATTTTTACCTTTTGTCGAATACTCATGGAATCCAAATAAAACTCAACAAAATAGCTCTACACTTCATCGTTATTCAAATACAATTGGAACAGAGATTGAAATAAACAATTGGTTAAATAAACAATGGAAAAATTCACTCTCGGTTGAATTATCAAGGCAAAGTTATCATAAGGAAAAACTACTGAATGGTAATGTTTATTCTGTATCTGATACAATATTGTATATATCAAATAGTAATCAATATTGGTTTTCTGGAATAGATTTTTATCACAAAGAAGCTAAAAATAAAGCTAATGCTTTTGATCGATTTAGTGTCCGTGCAGGTTGGGGGCAAGAATGGTTACAAGGTATTTCTACTCGTTTTCAATTTGGTTATGCTAAGCGTATTTATCAAGGAGCAATAGCAGAAGAAAATAATTATTGGGTTCCTAATTTTTATAAAAAAACACAAAAAAATGATGAGTATAGTGTTTATATAACATTGTGGAATCGAAATTTTTATTTTTATGGAATTACACCTAAAATAACATGGGTATATCAAAAAATAGACAGTAGTAATTTATTTTATAGCTATGATAAAAATAATTTTTATCTTGAGTTTAGTAAATATTTCTAATTAAAGTTGGATATTATATTATGAAAAAAAGTATACTTTTTGTTGTGTTACCTCTGATTATTGCTGGATGTTCTAGTGGTGGTGAGAACAAAGATAATAATGTCACTCAGGAAAATAAAGTCGATATTATATCTAATAATCCTACATCTAGTTTAAATAAAAAGGAAAATAAAACAGTTAATGAAGAGGTAAATAAAGAAACACGTAACGAAGTAAATAAAAAAGTTAATGAAGAAGTAAATAAAGAAGCACGTAACGAA
>NZ_LXEV01000025.1 GCF_001654965.1 Proteus hauseri ATCC 700826 | reverse complement strand
GTAAATAAAGCAGTGAATGAAGTAGAAAATAAAGCAGTGAATGAAGTAGAAAATAAAGAAGTGAATGAAGTATCAAATAAAGAAATAGATGAAGAAGTAAATGGAGTAAATAATAAAGTTGGAAAAGAAGATATCACGGAAATATCAGGAAATAAAGAAATATTCGTGGGTGAAAAGTTATTATCAGAGGATAAAGAAAAAGTATATACAGGTAGTAAGATAGATAAGATATACCAATCTAACTGGGAGTATGGGAAAGAAAATATTCCTGTTTATAATATTGAAGGTTCAAAAGATCCATATGAGAATTATTTATCTAGTGAGGAAAAAATAATTACTTTCGTAACAGATAAAGGCGATTTTCATCAATTTAGTTTATTGGGTGATGTAGGATATTATGGATATCGAATTGAATTAGATGCGGATAGAACAGCAAGTTATGCTTCTTATATTTATTCTATTGAAAAAGATCTTATTGCTGAAAATGTGCCTAATGATTTAAATGCTGTGTATAGTAAAAAAGATGGTTTTGTATATGGACCCTTAGATCATAGATCTGATCAAATAAACACAGTAGTTAGTACCGCAGACATTACAATGAATTATACTAATGGTATAGTTAAAGGTATTATTACTGAAAATAACTCACGTATAGCTAATAATGAATTATTTAAAATAGATGGTGATACTAAAAGTTTAGTAATAACGCCTACTCAGCATGTATCAAATGGTATTATTCCTAATGATAGAGCAGTAATGGATATTCAATTTGTTAATTCTGCAGAAAATAGAGATGATCATAAATATATTTTAGGAACTACAAAAACAGAGTCATGGATAGCTGTATTAGCTGCAGAAAAACAGAATTAATATTAGAGTGATGTATAATTATTTAGTTAGTTTTAATTTATCAAAAGCCTCTTAGCAGAGGCTTTTTAAAAAATAATAGTCTTAGGTTTATATGGATAAAATCAATTATTACTTTTAAGTAATGAGAGTTTTTTGCTCCATGCATCAAGAGTTTCCCACTTTTCTCTTAAATAATCATACCTATCATAATGCTTCTGGGAAACTCCGAGCCTTTTGTGATTTTGCACCATATCTCTTAACTCAGAACTAACTCCCATCTCTAGGTGTGAATTTCTCAAACTTATTTTTGCCCAAAAACGATGTACCTAAGCATTGATCGTTGTTATGTGAGATATAAATTTGAATTTGTTGAAAAAGCTATACTTATAAAAACAATGGGTAAGCTTTTACAGGAAGGTAAATTAGCTAAAGATAAGAAGGGGCTAACAATTAAAGGCCCTAACTGGAAAGAGCCTAAATTTGTTACTCAAAAAAAATACGGAATTTAATAGATTTAAATCCACTTCGGTGGGTTTTTTATTGCCCAAATTTCACCACGCTTCTTAATTGAGGTTTTTTTATTATTCAAAGTGACGGAATAGAAGAAATTAGCCATTTAATAAACTTTGACACATTCACCTTCAATACATTGAAGTTGATGATGAGTTGGACATATCTGAGTCAATTGAAGTATAAATCTCGGACCTTGCTAGTAGGTCGATACAATGAGTAATGGGATACATCACAGTTACTATCACTGTAAATAAAAACATGTTTTAAAAAACAGTATTGACCTTAAATCTCAAATGAGTAAATTAGTAATTAGCAGCACGATAATGTAGTTAGTAATTTCGTGAATAGAAAGAAGTTCTGGGATAGCCATTTTGCTTTATAGGCCATGAAGTTTGTTGTTTGGGATATAGTTGCTTTCAGGCCTTGTAGTTATTGTGCTGGTTCGCAAAATGGTAGTGTTAGCGCGACGATGTAAAGTCTTGTTTTTTAGTTGATACTGACGGTTATTTTATTTATGGTAACCGTATGAGCAACGGGCAACGCATCAAAGAGTATATGTCGCGAGGGGGATGTGCTTGTTTAAATTACCACACTTGGGTTTTGAAAGTGCAGGTATGTGTATGACGAGATAAATAGAGGGAGGATTTTAGTATTAATGCCCAATATTATCTGTAGTAAATGGGTACATTTGAAAGCAGTATAAATCGTAGTATCATTTTATTAAGTTCATTAATGTTAAATCTGAAGTCTGAAGTACCTTAAAAGCCCTGACTTCAATGGTTAGGGCTTTTAAGATTACTCCCTCGTCTTAATTGTAAGCTCTCCCAACAAATCAATAACACTAACCTTGATGATTTCCCCAAATAAGTTCTTGATGTCTTATCGGTTTGGCTAAATTTAATTAAGATAAGTACGTTGTAACCTACTACTCATTAGTCATATTTCTAAATGTTAGCCTTGCAGTTACAGTTGTTAGAAGAACTGCCAACGTCTGTTCCTCGCTCAAATCTAATTATATTCTATGAGAAAGTTATTAATATTATTATTCCATGTTCAAATACAGCACTGAATCCGCACCGAGCAATTTTTTGCTTCTCTCCAGATAAAATACGTTCTCAAATGTGTTGATTGTTGTCGTTCAACTTAGGATGCAACAACTGGCATATTGAGTTTGTTTTTATATTTTATTGAAATAAAACATGTAGCCACAATTTGGGCATAATAAGATTAGGTTTTTCTTAAGTTTGTGTTTATTTTGTTTAGCAACGTAAGAACAACTTGGGCAGGTAACTTCCACTAGTGCGTCTTGAAACATTCTTATCACATTAAAAGCTTTCATATCTTTCACCCATTAAGGGATATCGTGATTCAGTGTACGTTACTTTATGATTGAGTGCTCATCTTTTATACTTTTATTTGTAGTAACCAATTTAAGTGACTAATTTCCACAGCAACATCTGGCATATTGAGACGTTTTTTGTATGAGATATCTAGAGCTGATAAATCTATAATGATTTTTCTTCTTTGGTTAGGTTTGGGGGATTCATGATGTATTTGGCTGATGGGTATAGGGGGAAATTTCTGTGTCAAGATTGTGACACAAGAAAGTAGAGAAATAGCATAACACCGCAAAAGCATACAAATAATATTTTTTGTTTGTTGTTATTTGCTGTGGGTTTGTAAGCTAATTAACGTTAATTAATATTACACATCATCAGATATCAAATCAATCCAAGAAGAAGTTGGTGAGCGTTTAAAAGAAATCGACCGTATTTCTGAACAAACTCAATTCAACGGCGTTAAAGTACTGAGCGGCGAAAAAGAAAAAATGACCGTTCACGTTGGTACTAACGACAAAGAAAAAATTGAATTTGACCTGAAAAAAGTTGACAGCAAAACACTGAAAGTTGACGAGTTAGAAGTTGGCGCAGAAGCATTTGGTGGTGTTAAAGCTGCTGATTTAACTGCTAAAACTGCTGCACAATTAGCTCCAGCTGAAGCTGGTGTTGGTGCGGTTGCTGCTGACTTAGGTGAAATTACAACTAATTACGGTGGTAAATCACAAACTGTAACAGTTGATAGCGCAAGTGTTGATAAAAATGGTCAACATTATATCACTGCTAAACTTGAAGATGCTGATGGTGTAGAACAAACTGTTACTTTTAAAGCAGATATGAAAGTAACTAACCCAGCAACAGATACTGATGCTAAAGAAATCAAATTCACTGTTGGTAGCGAAGTTAAAGTTGCAACTGCTGATGACGTAACTAAATCAGAAGCTAAAGCTGAAGCTCAACTGAAAACTTTAGACGAAGCAATCAACACTGTTGACGGTATGCGTTCTTCTTTAGGTGCGATTCAAAACCGTTTTGAATCAACTATCAACAACCTGAACAACACTGTTAACAACTTATCTGCTGCACGTAGCCGTATCTTAGATGCTGACTATGCAACAGAAGTTTCTAACATGAGCCGTGGCCAAATTCTGCAACAAGCGGGTACTTCAGTACTTGCTCAAGCAAACCAAGTACCACAAACAGTTCTGTCTCTGTTACGTTAATTCGTACCCTGACACAAAAGATACCTTTCTATATTTAAAAGGTCCTCGAAAGAGGGCCTTTTTTTATTTTTTATTTCTATATTTAACTCTACTTTTTTTAGTTTTATTTTTTCTTCCGATCTATTTTTCTTTTTTCTGCAATCAATTATTCCTTGCAAATTAACTGACTGGCTTTTTTTGCTATTTTCGTGACGCCAAAAATCGTAAAACCTTCAGAATTGATGACGATAGTGTTTAGGCAAGGTTATTACAGAGACGTAGTAACCAACCTATTCATTAAAAATATTTTAAAATCAAGTCGAAGGAATATCGTATGGCACAAGTCATTAATACTAATGTTCTGTCATTAGTTACTCAAAATAATTTAAATCGCTCACAAAGCAAATTAGGAACTGCAATTCAACGTTTATCTTCCGGCTTGCGTATTAATAGCGCCAAAGATGACGCCGCTGGCCAAGCAATATCAAACCGTTTTACTGCAAATATTCAAGGTTTAACTCAAGCCGCACGTAATGCGAATGACGGTATTTCTATTTCACAAACCACAGAAGGGGCATTAAACGAAATTAATAATAACCTTTTGCGTGTGCGTGAATTAACTGTGCAAGCAAAAAACGGTTCTAACTCTGAGTCAGATATTAAATCTATTCAAGAAGAGATTAACCAACGTACCGCAGAAATTAATCGTATATCAGAACAAACCCAATTTAATGGCGTAAAAGTATTAAGTGAAGATAGCCAATTAAACTTACAAGTGGGTGCGCTTGATAAAGAACAAATCAGTGTTAATTTGAAAAAAATGGATGCAACAACATTGGGTATTGATACATTGGATTTATCAAAACCAAGTCAACTTGGCTCCAAAGCAACTCAAGTAGAAATTACCCCATCAGGTACTCCGTCAGGACCTAAAGAGATGCAAGATTTAGATACTCAAGCGTTAGATGATAAAGTGTCTAAGGGTACATTAAAAAGCTATGATATTTATTATGATAAAAAAGCAGATGGTACTGATGATAAGGAAAAAATCATTGTTCATACTGTCGATAGTAAAGGCGTTGAAGGTTATTTGGACGGAACCCTTGCCGCAGGTGCTGCAAAAGGTAAAACCAAAGTAGATGCTTCTGCTAACGTTACTAAAAAGGTCGATCCAGTAGCTGAAAAGCCATTAAAAAGGTTAGATGATGCCCTAGCACAAGTTGATAGTCTGCGTAGTTCAATGGGAGCGGTACAAAATCGTTTAGAGTCCACTGTTAACAACTTAAATAATACCGTGGCTAACTTAACAGCGGCAAATAGCCGTATTCAAGATGCAGATTATGCAACTGAAGTGTCTAATATGAGCAAAGGCCAAATCCTGCAACAAGCGGGTACTGCGGTATTAGCACAAGCAAATCAAATGTCTCAAAATGTATTATCGCTCCTTCGTTAATTAAAAATGAGTTGTTTCTTTATTTGATCTTTAAAACACCCACTACAGAAGATGTAGTGGGTGTTTTATCATCTATTCGATAGACTTTTTAATCAATTATTTTGGTGTGACTGAAAACAACATTAAGAACGTTAAATCTCACAAAATAAAATTATATGATTTATATGTTATTTTTTTATGAACAGAATGCACTTTCTATGAGCTGATTTCTTTTAATGAGAGAAAGTATCAATTTAATTAACGGTTTTTCTAAGGATTAGTCACTAATGTTTTAGGGTAAAGTAGTTCTCGTAATGCAATGACAAATTAATTTATCAATGAAAACCCGATTTTCTCTGAAAATTTGGCATAGGTGAAAAAGAGGCGCTTTTGCTTCACTGTTCAACCGATTGCTGAATCTATTTCGCCGGATAATGGTTTCCGGTCTTTTATCCAAAGGTGTCTTTTGTTGTGAGTGATTTGTATACCGCCGAAGGCGTGATGGACAAAAATAGCCTCTGGGAGCGATATGTCCCCTTGGTTCGCCATGAAGCATTACGATTACAGGTCAAGTTACCTGCGAGTGTGGAATTGGATGATCTCTTGCAAGCGGGTGGAATAGGGTTATTAAACGCTGTTGAGCGTTATGACTCAATGCAGGGTGCTGCATTTACCACTTACGCTGTTCAACGTATTCGTGGCTCAATGTTAGATGAGCTACGCAGCCGTGACTGGGCGCCACGCAGTGTGCGCCGAAATGCCAGAGAAGTAACTCATTCAATTCATCAACTCGAGCAGGATCTAGGACGACCACCATTAGAACAGGAAGTTGCTGATCATTTGCAGATTGAGTTAGCAGAATACCGGCAGATCCTATTGGACACGAATAACAGCCAATTGTTCTCTTATGACGAATGGCATGAAATTTACGGTGAAAGCTGTGAACCGTCTCAAGACGAAGATCACGATGACAATCCATTACAGATGTTATTGGAAAGTGATATTCGCCAAAGAGTCATAGACGCGATAGAATTGCTTCCCGAAAGGGAAAAAATGGTTCTTACTCTGTATTATCAGGAAGAACTTAATTTGAAAGAAATAGGCGCAGTGCTTAATGTCGGGGAATCCCGCGTAAGCCAGCTACACAGCCAAGCAATTAAAAGGTTGCGAGCACGCTTAAACCCAGAGAAATAGAAGTTTTGCTTATTTTTGTTTTTGTTTATTAAGACTACAACACAGGGCTTTATCTCTTATGTCTGTTTCAACACAAAAGAAACGGCCTCTAAGCCGTTACATTAAAGACTATAAACACAGCCAGACCCATTGTTTACATTGCCATAAGGCGCTTGATCGTATTTCGCTCGTATTCAATCGCCAAGTTATTAATAAAGAAGCCATTTCTGAAATGACTGATTTAATTGATGATGAAACGTGGGACTCTCTGCAAGAGAAATTTTCTGCGCTGTGCCGTTTTTGTAGTGAGATTTACTGTAATAGTGAAACTGATTACTTTGACATTATGGCTTTTAAACAGTATTTATTCGAGCAAACGGAAATGAGCCACAGTACTGTTCGTGAGTATGTGGTGCGTTTACGTCGCCTTGATGAATTACTGACTTCAACTAATTTTCCTCGTCAAGAGTTTACGACAGAGAAAATTCAGTCAGACTTGAGTAAAAAGCTCACTCCCTCTGCATTTAGTAACTACAACATTGCACTGCGCAAGTATGAGCAATATCTCGATTGGTGCCAAGAGCCCCCATCGCTAAGTAGCCACTAATCGCTATCAAGAGAGACCTGAAAAGGAGTAGCATTGCCTACTCCTTTTTTATTACTTATTTTTCCTACTTTCCTTTTTTATCCGTTCTATCTATTTCTTTTTACTCTAAATTTTTTACTAGATCTTTATTATTATTGATTTAATAAATAAAAATGCGCCCCGATGGAGCGCAAATAATACAAGTATTCATAATGACGTATTTATATCAATCTTGATGTTGATATTTGATTAAGTATATTTATCGGAATAAAGAGACACTAATCATAAATAGCTAAAAGGTGAGTACTATCACAACCTTTCATTAAATCGCGGTATTTTTTGTTAATAGAACCAGAAATAGATAATAAAAAAACCACCTTTAATAAAAAGTAACGTTAAAGGTGGTCTCAAATTTAAGGAGAGAAAGAGAATTTGTTAACTAGCTAATTGTCATTAAGCTCGCATTACCGCCAGCTGCAGCCGTATTAATGCTGAGGGCTCGCTCGTGTAATAAACGTTCTAACAATAAATTTGTCTCATCTCTAGCGAATCCTTGTACTGAAATGATAGCACCTTTACGTTGCGCTATTTTTTGGCAAATTTCTTTAAGTTGATCGCAATCACCATGATAAATAACGGCGTTAATTTTAACTGAATCATCATCCCATTTATCAGTAAGAGTGATAGATTTCCTAACGTCATCCGGTAATTCACGGTATGTTTTTTGCGAGAATGCACTGTTAACCACAATGGCATGACAGCCTGAAGCTAATACTCCTGCTATTTGGCTAAAGCCATCTTTTTCGTTATCTGCAATGCAAAGTACATTGCCACAAGGAACTAACTGATAAGTATTACGTTCACCAGTCGGACCTGGTAATACACGCAATGTACCTGCCTGAGAGGCAGCAGCGTAATCTTCTAATGCAGCATAATGCGTTTTTTCAACTTTGTTCACTAACCATGCCATAAAGTTATGATAGGTTTGCAACAAACTATTACGCATTGAAGTATCAAGAGGGAGATAAGCATCTTGGCGCGATAAAGTTTGTGTTGTCGCATTTTCAGGGCGTTTAGATAATAAGCGATATAAATAAGCAGGCCCGCCCGCTTTAGGCCCCGTACCTGATAATCCTTCACCACCAAAAGGCTGAACACCTACCACAGCACCTACCATATTTCGGTTTACATATAAGTTCCCTACTTTTGCATGAGTAGCAATATACGCAATAGTTTCATCAATACGAGTATGAACGCCCATAGTTAAACCATAACCTGTGGCATTAATCTCATTTAATAAAGTAGGAAAATCTTGGCTTGCGTAGCGAACAACATGTAAAACAGGACCAAAGATCTCTTTTTTCAGTGAACTGACCTTATCTAACTCAATTAAAGTCGGTTGAACAAAAGTACTATTGCACTCGATGTGTTTCGACAAACTATTATGAGTCGCTTGATAAACAGAACGCCCTTCAGTACGCATCGCTTGGATATGGCGGTCAATACCTATTTTTGCTTCTTTATCAATAACTGGACCAATGTCGGTTGATAAAAGACTTGGGTCGCCAATATTTGCTTGAGCCATCGCACCTTTAAGCATTTCAATTGTGTGATCAGCAACTTCTTCTTGAATACATAAAATACGCAATGCTGAGCAGCGTTGACCCGCACTATCGTAAGCGGAGGCCATTACATCGGTTACCACTTGCTCAGTGAGTGCCGAAGAATCAACAATCATGGCATTTAAGCCGCCAGTTTCGGCTATTAAAGGAACTGGACGACCTTCACTATCTAATCTACCCGCTAGTGTTTTTTGTAAAATATGAGCAACAGCGGTGGAGCCAGTAAACATCACACCACGAACACGTTCATCAGCAACTAAATGTGCGCCAATCGTTTCGCCTTGCCCTGGTAATAGTTGTAATGCAGCGCGAGGAATACCTGCTTGATGAAATAATGCAATTGCTTTAGCAGCAATTAGCGGAGTTTGCTCAGCAGGTTTGGCTAATACGGTATTTCCTGCCGCTAATGCCGCAGCAATTTGTCCACTGAATATTGCTAATGGGAAATTCCAAGGGCTAATACAAACCACTGGCCCTAGAGGTCGATGGGTATTGTTATCAAAGTCTTTTTCAACCTGAGCTGAATAATAATAGAGAAAATCTATTGCTTCTCGTACTTCAGCTATCGCATTGTTATACGTTTTGCCAGCTTCTCGAACGAGGATCCCCATTAATGGGCCCATTTGCTGTTCCATTAACTGAGCCGCGCGAATTAAAAATGCAGCACGTTCTGCTGGTGGTGTTGCAAACCAAATCTCACCATTTTCTTGAGCTATCGTTAAGGCAAAATCAGCTTCAGCTTGCGTTGCTTCGCGGACAGTTCCTACAATATCGGCATGATTTGCTGGGTTTAGTACTGATTGAGATATTAATGATGTTTCTGGTTGACTAAATTCACCACCAAGTATTGGCTCACAGTGCATTTTTTCTGATGCTGAGGTTAACAAGGCACTAGAGAGAGAGGCCAAGCGGTGTTCATTCGACATATCAATGCCTTGAGAGTTTTTACGCTCATCACCATAAAGCTTATCAGGCAGTGGAATTCGAGGGTGAGAAAGTCCAACGTGACCTTCTGTTTGAGCCATTTTATTGACTTCTTTAACAGGGTCGGCGACCAGTTCATCTAACGAAATTGTGGTATCAGCAATACGGTTAACAAATGAAGTATTAGCTCCATTTTCTAATAAACGACGCACTAAATAAGCCAATAACGTTTCATGAGTACCAACGGGGGCATAAATACGGCAAGGGCGACCTAATTTACCTTCAGCTATTTTACCTACAACCTGAGCATAGAGAGGTTCGCCCATACCATGTAAACATTGAAATTCATATTGACCCGGATAATAGTTTTGCCCAGCTAAATGGTAGATCGCAGAAAGAGTATGCGCATTATGAGTTGCGAACTGTGGATAAATAAAATTAGGTGAAGACAGTAATTTCTTCGCGCAAGCAAGATAAGAAACGTCGGTATACACTTTGCGAGTGTAAACAGGATAATCTTCAAGCCCATCAATTTGAGCACGTTTAATTTCACTATCCCAATATGCGCCTTTAACTAAGCGAACCATTAACCGACGACGGCTACGTTGTGCTAAATCAATTACATAATCAATGACTAATGGACAACGTTTTTGGTAGGCCTGAATAACAAAACCAATACCATTCCAACCGGCTAATTCTGGCTCAAAACAGAGCTTTTCTAATAAATCGAGAGAGATTTCTAATCTATCAGCTTCTTCGGCATCAATATTTATGCCGATATCATATTGTTTAGCTTGTAGTGTTAAAGAAAGCAGGCGAGGGTAAAGTTCAGACATAACACGTTCATATTGCGCACGGCTATAACGAGGATGTAATGCTGATAGTTTAATGGAAATTCCCGGGCCTTCATAAATACCTCTACCATTAGAGGCTTTACCAATGGCATGAATTGCTTGTTGGTAAGAGACTAAATAATCTTGGGCATCTTTTTCAGTTAAAGCGGCTTCACCTAACATGTCATAAGAATAGCTAAATCCTTTTTCTTCTAATTTACGCGCATTAGCAAGAGCCTGAGAAATTGTTTCTCCGGTAACAAATTGCTCACCCATCAAGCGCATTGCCATATCAACGCCTTTGCGGACAAGCGGCTCACCACTTTTAGTTAAAATACGATTGAGTGAATTAGATAGCTTTTCCTCGTTATGTGTTGAAACTAATTTTCCAGTAAAAAGTAATCCCCAAGTTGCGGCATTAACAAACATAGATTGGCTTTGGCCTACGTGTGAACGCCAATTTCCGTGGCTAATTTTGTCACGAATAAGCGCATCTCGAGTTGCTTTATCTGGAATGCGCAATAAAGCTTCAGCCAGACACATTAAAGCCACCCCTTCTTGAGAAGAGAGCGAAAACTCCTGTAGCAATCCTTGAACTAGTCCCGAACGACCAATACCATTTTTTTGTTTTCGTAGTTTTTCGGCAATGGAATAAGCCAGTTTATGGGTTGCTTGTGCTTGATGCTCAGGCAGAGTTGCTTGTTGTAATAGCATAGGAACTGCTTGTGTTTCTGGTGTGCGATAAGCAGAAGTAATTGCTGAGCGTAAAACTGATTGAGGATGAATATGTTCAGCAAACTCTAAGAATGGTTGATAATGCATTGCTGGAATATCAGTGTTTTCATCAATATCTTGTGTTGCGAGCACTGTATCTGTTAATACCAGCTGATTATTATCAATTTGTTCAAGATAATTAAAAATTGCCTGTTTAATTAACCAATGCGATGTTCTATCTAATTTTTGTGCCGCATTTTTTAATCGATTACGGGTTTCTTCATCAAGCCTGACACCCATTGTTGTGCTACTCATGCAGTGCTCCTCATATCGTACATCTTATCCAACATGGCACAGTTAACAGTTATTTTTATTAATATCATTCATGTTGCAACTTTGTGCAACATTGTTAACAATATTTTTATAAATAATGTGAAAATAGTCAGGTTTTATTTTAGATAGAAAATATAATAATAACAAAAAAATAAATAATATTTATATTTCAATTGATTATATTCTAGTGGTTTTAGAGGAGAGTTTCTTCATTTGTTCTAATTCAGACGAATAGTGTGAAGTTACATACAAAAATTAAACATTTAAAGGTTAACATCTTGTTAAAACCATCAGGTTTATTCTAGGATTGGTGTGAATGGTTTATTTGTTTCTGTAAGAAATTATTTTAATTAAAAACTGATAAGGTCATTTGTGTGCAACTAAGTGCAACGTTCCTGTACCCAGTGAAAGCATATCAATTGATCGTAAACAGATTGATGGAGAACTGCAATTATGGCTTTAAATTCGCCAATGCTAATTACATTTACGATCTATATCTTAGGTATGCTTTTTATCGGCTATCTTGCATATCGATCAACAAAAAACTTTGATGACTATATTCTTGGAGGTCGCCGTTTAGGGAGTGTGGTAACGGCTCTTTCTGCCGGGGCTTCGGATATGAGTGGCTGGCTGTTAATGGGATTGCCCGGTGTTGTCTTTTTTGCTGGGATCTCAGAAAGCTGGATTGCGATAGGATTATGCCTTGGTGCATGGTTAAATTGGCGTTTGGTTGCTGGTCGATTACGTTTGCAAACAGAAAAAAATAATAATGCTTTAACGTTACCTGATTATCTTACTTCACGTTTTGACGATAAAAGTAAAATGTTACGTATTATTTCAGCATTAGTCATTTTGGTTTTCTTCACTATTTATTGTGCTTCTGGTGTTGTTGCTGGTGGTATGTTATTTGAGTCAACTTTCCATATTCCCTATCATGAAGCCATGATTTATGGCGCATTAGCGACCATTGCTTATACCTTCCTTGGTGGTTTTCTTGCAGTGAGTTGGACTGATACTGTTCAGGCAACTTTAATGATTTTTGCGCTTATTCTTACGCCTATTATTGTTATTTTCTCCATCGGTGGAATAGATACTTCTATTGAAATCATTAAAGCTAAAGATCCTTCTTATCTTGATATGTTTAAAGGTCTTGATTTTATCGCCATTATTTCTTTATTAGCTTGGGGATTAGGTTATTTTGGCCAACCACATATTTTAGCTCGTTTTATGGCTGCTGATTCAAATCAAACGATCCGTAAAGCGCGTCGTATTGGTATGACATGGATGATCCTCTGTTTAGGAGGTACTGTTGCAGTAGGATTTTTTGGTATTGCTTATTTTGAGCTAAATTCAGCACAAGCTGGCCCTGTGATGGCTAAAAATGAACGTATCTTTATGGAATTAGCTTCATTGCTATTTAATCCGTGGGTGGCAGGTGTCTTACTTTCGGCAATATTAGCTGCAGTAATGAGCACTCTGAGTTGTCAACTTTTGGTGTGTGCAAGCGCATTAACAGAAGATTTGTATAAACCCTTTATTCGTAAAAATGCGAGTCAAAAAGAACTGGTTTGGGTTGGCCGTGGAATGGTGTTATTAGTGGCTATTATCGCAATATTTCTAGCACGAGACCCTGAAAATAAAGTGCTCGATTTAGTAAGTAATGCGTGGGCTGGCTTTGGTGCTGCATTTGGTCCGGTTATTTTGATTTCAGTAACATGGAAACGAATGACTCGCAATGGTGCATTTGCTGGTATGGTAATTGGCGCATTAACAGTATTAGTGTGGATGCAGTTTAAATGGTTTGGTCTATATGAAATTATTCCTGGTTTTCTTTTTGCCTCTATCGCTATTATTGCGGTGAGTTTGATGGGGAAAGCGCCAAGTGCTGAAAATCAGCAACGTTTTAATGAAGCAGAAACAGAATATCAAAATACTTAATTATTAATTTGAGCTTATAGCTTATATAGAATACCGCCCATTAGTTTAATCGGCGGTATTTTTTATGGAAGTGTTAGAAGAGATATTTGTGGGGGAGAATTAAGATAATTGGTAAAGTATAAACCAGCCTATTAATTTTTATTAGGCTGGTTTTATTCTAAATATTTTTATAACTTATTGTAAATAAATTAATAATAAAAATTATTCGTAGTATTCAAACCGATTGTGTATGACGGCTTTACTGTAATTAACCACGTTATCATCGAATTTAATGGTACTTTCTAAGTCCCAAGTTAAACAGTTATTATATTTATCCCATTCGAGACAAGTAAAATCATAGGTTTTTAATTCATCAGAAAAACCTTTAACTGATTGTGTTTGGCGTAATATTTTGCCATTTTCATCATATTTAAAATTTAATGTAACGATATTATCTTCTTCCGATTTCAATAGTCTTTTTTGGTCATTATATTCGTAACTAATCGTTTTTTTCTCTGTATCAAGCGGGTCTTTTATCTCGACTGTTTCTAAAGTAATTCTATTATCTTTTGTCGTAAATTGAGATATGTCTTTACCAATAGTTTCACCGGCAGCGTTGTAAAAGGTGGATACTTTTTTGTCGAGTAAATTTTGGCTATTTTTACTGAATATCTCATGTATATAGAAGGTATGGGTATAATCACGATTTTTTAACTGATACTTATATTTAAAATCGTAAGGTGTGTTTTCAGACATTCTAATAATATTGCTTTCGATATTACCAAATGTATATTCTTGCAATGAAGCGTGGTATTTAGTGAGGCTACCGCATTCATCAAATTTTATTTCGCTTTTGATCGCTTTAAATCTACCATCAGGAGGAAGCGTACTTGTCGTAACGATAGATTTTATCGGACCTGTAAATGCTTCTAAGGCAACAATTGTGTTATTGGCAAAGTTTATATCTTTGTCTACTTCATTGCATTCGGCAGATGCATTCGCTAATAAAGGAAAAGAAGAAAATGCAAAAAATGAGAAGGTGAGTAGTAATCGTGATTTCATAAAGCTATCCATGTTGTAATGATCAGATTAGGAATGCAAATCAGTTGAGTTGCTCCCATTGCATTATCAAATAGTATAAATGAAATAGATTATTTTAGTAACAATGTGAGCGATTGGTATTACTTTAATAGGTAAATTCACTTATCAGCAAATTTTTTGTGAATATATACAGTGGTAAATTAATATTTTTATCTATTTTCTAGATTAAATTCTATTAAAGAAAAAGAAAAAGAAAAAGAAAAAGAAAAAGAAAAAGAAAAAGAAAAGAAAAGAAAA